>NZ_JAAEDL010000028.1 GCF_018129005.1 Neoroseomonas eburnea | reverse complement strand
CGGCACCGCGGCGGCGGGGGATGGCGGCGTCGCGGTCGCGCAGGCCGCGGCCGAGCTCGCGCCGCATCTCGGCGCGGCGACCGAGCTCGCCCGCGCCCTCGGGCCGTGGCTGGCGGCCGCGCTGATCGTGGCGGTCGCCGGCTGGTTCATCTGGCAACGCAGCCGGCGGGCGGCATGAGCACGCTTGCGGGCCTGCTCGCCGGCGCCTGGGCGCGCGCTTCCGGCTGGCTGGCGGCGGTGGGGGCGGCGCTCGCCCTGCTGCTCGCCGCCTACGTCACCGGCCGCCGCGACGGGCGGACGCATTCCGAAGCCGAGACGATGCAGCGCGCCCTGCGCGCGAGGGAGACACGCGATGAAGTGGACCGTGCCGTGGATCGCGCTGGCGATCCCGCTGGCGAGCTGCGCCGGGACTGGCGCAGGCCGTGACGCCTGCGGCCCCTGGCGGCCGATCCTGGTCGCCGAGGCCGACCACCTGACGGAGCCGACGGCACGCGCCATCCTGGCCCACAACCGCACCGGGCGCCGGCTCTGCGACTGGTGATTCCGACTGCGCGGCAATGGCTTGATCGTCGGCGCGCGGCCGATCAGCTGGCCGCCGCCTTGCGCCGATGTGCCGTTGACCGCTGCGGAAGGCGGCCCCTTCTCGAGAAGCGGACCTCAGCGCCGCGGGCGCCGCGGCGGCCCCTTCACGGGCTGCATCGGCTCGACGCGGATATGCGCATCCTCCCCCTCCGCACGGCGCGCGGCGGCGGCGAAGCGGGCGGCGGCATAGGGGGCGACCTCGAACTGCGTCTCCCGTCCGAGGATGCGGATGCGGCCGATCTCCTGCCGCGTCACATGCCCGCGGCGGCAGAGGAAGGGCAGCAGCCAGCGCGGATCGGCATTGCCGTTGCGGCCGACATCCATGCGGAACCAGATGCCTTCCTGACCGCCGTCCTGACCGCCCGCCGCGCGCGGTGCCGGCGCTTCGCGCCGCGGCGGGCGGGCGGTGATCTCCGACAATTCCTCCGGTGCCGGCAGCGGGGCGCGCAGCACGCGCACCAGCGCGGCCGCCAGGCCTTCCGCGCCCTGCGCGGCAAGCGCCGGATCGGCGAGCAGCGTCCGCGCGACCGCGAGATCCTCCTCCGCCGGCTCCTCGGCTGCGAGGGCGCGGGCCTGTTCGGCCAGGCGCTCGGCGTCCCTCGCGCGAATCGCCTCGGCCGAGGGCGCCGGCCCCCAGGCCGCCTTGACCCGCGCGGCGGCGAGCAGGCGTTCGCCGAGCGCCCGCCGGGTATGGGGCACGAGCAGGACGCTGACGCCCTTCCGCCCGGCACGGCCGGTGCGGCCGCTGCGATGGAGCAGCGTCTCCGGATCCCGCGGCAGCTCCGCATGGATGACCAGGCCGAGATCCGGCAGGTCGATGCCGCGCGCGGCGACATCCGTCGCGACGCAGACCCTGGCGCGGCCGTCGCGCAGGTTCTGCAGGGCGCGGTTGCGTTCGGCCTGGGACAGTTCCCCCGACAGCGCGACGGCGGAGAAGCCGCGTTCCGAGAGATTGCCGTGCAGCCGCGCCACGGTCGCGCGCGTCGCGCAGAACACCATGGCGATGCGCGGATCCTCGAGCCTCAGCACGTTCACCACCGCGCGTTCCAGCTCATATGGCGCGACCAGGGCGGCGCGGTACTCGATGTCGCCGTGCTGCTCGCCCTGCGTCGTCGCCTCGATGCGCAGCGCGTCGCGCTGGTAGCCCTTGGCCAGCGCCGCAATGCCGCGCGGAACGGTGGCCGAGAACATCAGCGTCCGTCGCTCCGCCGGCGTCTCCTCGAGGATCGCCTCGAGTTCCTCCTTGAAGCCGAGGTCGAGCATCTCGTCCGCTTCGTCGAGCACGACGGCGCGCAGCGATGCGGGGGCGAGGTTGCCGCGTTCCAGATGGTCCCGCAGGCGCCCCGGCGTGCCGACGACGAGATGCGCGCCCTGGGCGAGCTGCCGCCGCTCCGCCACCGGATCCATGCCGCCGACGCAGGAGACGACGCGTCCGCCGGCCGGCGCGTAGAGCCAGGTCAGCTCCGCCTTCACCTGCAGCGCGAGTTCGCGCGTCGGCGCGACGATGAGGGCCAGCGGCGGGCCGGGCGGCGCCAGGCGGGACGAATCGCCCAGCAGCTCCGTCGCCAGCGCCAGGCCGTAGGCGACCGTCTTGCCCGAGCCGGTCTGGGCGGAGACGAGCAGGTCGCGCCCGGCCGCCTCCGGCTGCAGCACGGCGGCCTGGACAGGGGTGGGCTCGGCATAGCCGCGGTCGGCAAGCGCGGCGCGCAGCGGGGCGGGCAGATCGGCGAAGGACATGTGTCGAAGGGTCCGGAGCGGGCGGCCGGGTCAGGCGGTCCGGTGTGGCGGGGCGGCGTGGTGCTGTTGGAGAGGATTGAACTCTCGACCTCTCCCTTACCAAGGGAGTGCTCTACCACTGAGCTACAACAGCGCCGGGCCCGCAGGCGGCGCCCTCTCTAGGCGGATGAGCCTGCCGGCGCAACCCCATCCACGCGCCCGCGGGCCGGAACTGTCCCGCGGGGGTCAGCCGTGTTCGGCAGGCGGCAGCAGCCCCGCCGCCTCGAGCGAGGGGATGCGCCGCAGGATCCGCTCCCGCAGCGCATCGAGTGTGGGCCCCGGGCCGAGCAGCGGCCGGCAGGGTTCCTCCCCGCGCCGCAGGCTCGCGACCCGCACCCCGTCGGCCACGATCATGTCGTGCTGCCCCATTTCGAGTTGCACGTAGCGGACCAGGCCGGATGCCGGCAGCCTCCGGATGCTCCGGCCGTTCACCAGCGCCTCGGCGGGAATCAGCCAGTCGTCCAGGCCGAGCAGGCTTTGCGGAGCCAGCACCGTGGTGCGGCTGGGGGAAAAGCGGTCGAGCGCCCCCTCGGTGACCAGCACCGGCGCCGCCTCAGGCCGGCGCGCCAAGTCGACGATCGTTTCGGTCACCCGCTGCACCGGACTGTACCCGGCCCGGGCGAGCACGATGACGATCTCGCCCGCCTCCAGCTCATCCGCGGGGCGCTCGCCACGGATCGTGACGACCAGGGAGGTCGGCAACAGGCCCGTGAACGTGGTGTCCTCCGATGGTGGTTCGGACATGGCCGGCCTCCGCGGCTCGGGCGACGGCAAGTAGCCCTGGGTCATTACATGCGTTCCTGGTGATCCAGGGTCATCGAAATCTTTTCCGGTGATATTGGACTACATGATGCTCTTGCCAGTTACATGTAGTCTGATCAGTGCGCGCTCGGGTTGTCACACCCGCTCGACCAGCCGATCTTTCTGCTTCCGTCTTGCCGGCCGGGCGGCGTCGCCCCCATCTTCCCGCCATGACCGAGCGTGGCTCCCCTCCACCTTCCCCTCCGAGGACCGATGACCGCGCGGCGCGCCTCGCCGCCGCGCTGCGGGAGAACCTGAAGCGGCGCAAGGCGCAGGCCCGGGCGCGCGAAACGGCCGCGGACCAGCCGGCCACCCCGCCCGAGGTTGCCCCGCCCAAGTCCATGGGGTAATCGACCCGCCCCGGGGCACCCGGGGGCCGCGCAGCGCCGGGCCCTCGCCAGCCCGCCCTTCAGCCGCAGGCCAGGCGATCACCCATGCCCATCATGCCCGACAGCTGGATCCGCCGCATGGCGGCCGATCACGGCATGATCGAGCCCTTCGTCGAGGCGCAGCGCCGCGAGGGCGTGATTTCCTACGGCCTTTCCTCCTACGGCTACGACGCGCGGGCGGCCGACGAGTTCAAGATCTTCACCAATGTCGACAACGCGGTGGTGGACCCCAAGGCCTTCAGCGAGGACGGCTTCGTCACCCGCCGCGGCCCGGTCTGCATCATCCCGCCCAATTCCTTCGTGCTGACCCATACGGTGGAGTACTTCCGCATCCCGCGCGACGTGCTGGTGATCTGCCTCGGCAAGTCCACCTATGCACGCTGCGGGCTGATCGTGAACGTCACCCCGCTGGAACCGGAATGGGAAGGCCAGGTGACGATCGAGATCAGCAACACCACCCCGCTGCCCGCCAAGGTCTACGCGAATGAAGGCGTGTGCCAGTTCCTCTTCCTGAAGGGGGAGGCACCGCCCGAGGTCAGCTACGCCGACCGCCGGGGCAAATACATGGGACAGCGCGGCGTCGCGCTGCCGAGGCTCTGACATGGACCGCATCCGCATCCGCGGTGGCCGCTCGCTCACGGGCATCATCCCGATCTCCGGGGCGAAGAACGCCGCCCTGCCGCTGATGGCGACGGCCCTGCTCTCGGACGGGCCGCTGACGCTGACCAATGCGCCGGACCTCGCCGACGTCACCACCATGTCCGGCCTGCTGGCGCAGCACGGGCTCAGGGTCGAGCGTGACAAGCAGGCCCGCACCATCACCATGTCCGGGGCGGCGACCAACCTCGAGGCGCCCTACGACCTGGTGCGCAAGATGCGTGCCTCGGTGCTCGTGCTCGGCCCGCTCCTGGCGCGCTACGGCCAGGCGCGCGTCTCCCTGCCCGGCGGCTGCGCCATCGGCACGCGGCCGGTCGACCTTCACCTCAAGGCGCTCGAGCAGATGGGCGCCGAGATGGAGATCACCGCGGGCTACATCGAGGCCCGCGCGCCCGGCGGCCTCAAGGGCGCCCGCATCATCTTCCCGCAGGTCTCGGTGGGGGCGACCGAGAACATCCTGATGGCCGCCGCCCTCGCCAAGGGCACTTCGGAGATCGTCAACGCCGCCCGCGAGCCCGAGATCTCCGACCTCGCCGCCTGCCTGATGCGCATGGGCGCGCGGATCGAGGGCCTGGGCACCGACCGCCTGGTGGTCGAAGGCGTGCCGAGCCTCGGCGCCGCGGTCCACCCCATCATCCCCGACCGCATCGAGGCCGGCACCTACGCCTGCGCCGCGGCCATCACCGGCGGGCAGGTGCTGCTCGGCGGGGCGCGGCTCGACCATCTCGGCGCCGTCGTCCGCATCCTGCGCGATGCCGGGGTGGACGTGGCCGAGGCCGATGGCGGGCTGAAGGTCTCCCGCCTGAACGGCCTGCGCGGCACCGACGTGATGACCGAGCCCTTCCCCGGCTTCGCCACCGACATGCAGGCGCAGTTCATGGCCCTGATGTGCGTGGCCGAAGGGGCGGCGATGATCACCGAGACGATCTTCGAGAACCGCTTCATGCACGTGCCCGAACTCTCCCGCATGGGCGCGCGCATCAACTTCCATGGGGCCTCGGCCATCGTGCGCGGGGTACCGAAGCTCTCCGGGGCGCCGGTCATGGCGACCGACCTGCGCGCCTCGGTCTCGTTGATCCTCGCGGGGCTCGCCGCCGAGGGGGAGACGATCGTCAACCGCGTCTACCACCTCGACCGCGGCTATGAGCGGGTGGAGGCGAAGCTCGCCGCCGTCGGTGCTGACATCGAACGGCTGCCGGGCTGAAACGAATTTGCGATGACACCGACTCCGGCGACCCTGGTGTAGCCTCCGACATGGACCACCCGATCCCCACCCCGCTATCCCCCGCGACGCCCGAGGATGCCGGCCCGATCGTGCTGGCCCTGCCGAAGGGTCGCATCCTGTCGGAACTCGCGCCCGTGCTGGCGCGCGCCGGCATCCACCCAGCCTCCGACTACGCGGACGAGAGCAGCCGCCGCCTGCGCTTCCCCACCGAGGACCCGGCGCTCGACGTCATCCGCGTGCGCTCCTTCGACGTCGCGACCTTCGTCGCGCACGGTGCGGCGCAGATCGGCGTCTGCGGCGCCGACGTGCTGATGGAATTCGACTACCCGGAAATCTACGCGCCGCTCGACCTCGGCATCGGCCGCTGCCGCGTCTCGGTGGCGGAGCCGGTCCAGGCGCAGGAGGACGACCCCTCCCGCTGGTCCCGCGTCACGGTGGCGACGAAATACCCCAGCATCGCCCAGCGCCACTTCGCCGCGCGCGGCGTGCAGGCGGAAATCGTGCACCTGAACGGCGCGATGGAGCTGGCACCCTCGATGGGCCTGTCGAAGCTGATCGTGGACCTGGTGCAGACCGGGTCGACGCTGAAGGCGAACGGGCTGCAGGAGACCGAGGTGATCGCGCACGTCACCTCCCGGCTCGTCGTCAACCGCACCGCGCTGAAGACGCGGCCGGAGGCGATCGGGGCCTGGGTCGCCCGGTTCCGCGCCGCGCTGGCGGAGCGGGACGCCAGGTGACGAAGGAAGACAAGGTCGGGGGAGGAGAACCTCCCCCGAGCCCCCTCCCTTCTTTGTCTTCTTGGCGCCGGCCGCTGCCGTCAGTCCCCAAATCCCAAAGAAGGAGGGGGGATCGGGGGGAGTTCCCTCCCCCCGACCTTCTCGCACCATGAAACGCCTCGACACCGCCGCCCCGGATTTCCCCGCCGCCTTCGCCGCCCTGCTCGACGAAGCCCGTGACACCACCGCCCGCGTCGACCAGGTGGTGGCCGGCATCATCGCCGATGTCCGTGCCCGCGGTGACGCCACGCTGATCGAGCTGACCGCCCGCTTCGACGAGTGGACCCCGGCCGATGCCGCAGCCCTGCGCGTGACGCCGGAGGAGATCGAGGCCGCGGATGCCAGCATCGACCCCGAGCGCCGCGCCGCCCTGAACCTCGCCGCCGAGCGCATCGAGGCCTTCCACCGCGCGCAGCTTCCGCGCGATCTCGAGATGAAGGACGCCGCCGGCCTCACCCTCGGCATGCGCTGGGGGGCGATCGACGCGGTCGGCATCTATGTCCCCGGCGGCAAGGCGGCCTACCCGTCCTCGGTGCTGATGAACGCCATCCCGGCGCGCGCGGCCGGCGTCCCGCGCATCTCCATGTGCGTGCCGACCCCCGAAGGCGAGATGAACCCGCTGGTCCTCGCCGCGGCGAAGCGCGCGGGGGTCACCGAGATCTTCCGCGTCGGCGGCGCGCAGGCAATCGCGGCGATGGCCTGGGGCACCGCCTCCATCGCGCCGGTGGACCGCATCTGCGGCCCGGGCAATGCCTATGTGGCGGAGGCCAAGCGCCAGGTCTTCGGCCGCGTCGGCATCGATTCCATCGCCGGGCCGTCGGAGGTGGTGGTGATCGCCGATGCCGCCAACGACCCGCGCCATGTCGCGGTGGACCTGCTTGCCCAGGCCGAGCACGACGAGAGCGCGCAATCCATCCTGATCACGCCCGACGCCGCGCTGGCCGATACCGTCGCCGCCGCGGTGGAGGCTGAGCTGAGGCACCTGCCCCGCGCCGCCATCGCCGGCGAATCCTGGCGCCGCCACGGCGCGGTGATCCTGGTGCGCGACCTCGAGGAGGCGGTCGACCTCACCAATCGCCTGGCGCCCGAGCACCTGCAGCTCATGGTGGCGGATCCCCGCGCCCTGCTGGCGCGGGTCCGGCATGCGGGCGCCGCCTTCCTCGGCCGCTTCTGCCCCGAGGCGGTGGGCGACTACGTCGCCGGCCCGAACCACGTGCTGCCCACCGGCCGCACGGCGCGCTTCGCCTCCGGGCTTTCGGTCTTCGACTTCCTCAAGCGCACCACCTGGGTGGAGGCGGACGAGACGGCGCTCGCCGCGGTCGGCCCGGCGGCGGTGGCGCTGGGGGAGGCCGAGGGCCTGACCGCCCATGCGCGCAGCGTCGCGCTGAGGCTCGGCCAGAACGGCTGAAGCGGTCCGGTGTCCCGGTGCCAAAGTCCTGCGGACGTCCTGCCCGGGCCACCGACCCTTGCTTTCCGCAGTCTGCCGATCCACGCCGCTCGCCGCGACATGCAACGAACCCCGTCGGCAGCACGCTAGGCTGTGGACATGAATCGCCCGCGACTGCCGGCCCTGCTCCTTGCCGGGCTGATGCTGATCCTCGGCGCCGTCACGGTCGGCGTCGGCCTGTATGCGGCCGCAGGTGCCGTGGCCTTCGCGCTGCGGGCCGAGACCGCCGAAGGGCAGGTCGAGAAGGTCCGCGAGGTCTTCCGCCGCCGCTCGCTCAACTACGTCGCCGACCTCCGCTTCACGACGCGGGAGGGCGCCGGGATCCGCACCTCGGCCCGCCATGCCAATGGGTGGGAGCGCTTCGCCGCCGGCGATGCCGTTTCCGTCCGCTACGACCCCGCGGCGCCGGAGCAGGCGGAGATCGCGCCCCTCGCTGTCATCATCCTCGCGCCGCTGATGACGCTGCCCTTCGGCGGAATCTTCCTCGCCTTCGGCTGGGCGCTGCTGGCGCCCGGGCGCGCGCGGCGGGCGCTGCCGCTGCTCGCCGGCTCGGGCGGGGCGCTGGTGCTGATGCTCGGAGCCTTCGTGACCGCGAACGAGGTCGAGCAGGCACTCGCCCGCCGGCGCGCGACGGCCGTGGCCGAGGGCACCGTCACCGGCCACCGGCAGATGACCCGGGGGCACGCCGATGGCCGCGCCGAGTCCCTCTGGGCGCCCACCATCCGCTTCACGACCGAGGAAGGCACGGCGGCGACCTTCGCGCCATCGGACTGGCGGGCCACCCCCTCCCTGCCGGTCGGCAGCGTGGTGGCGGTCCGCTACCGGCGCGACGCGCCCTCGCGCGCGACGATCGATCGCCCGCTGCTCACCTGGCTCCGGCCGGTGGGCGTGGTCCTGGCCTTCCTGCTGGTGCTGGCCGGGACCGGCTGGGCGCTTCGCCGCCGGCGACGGGGCCGCGTGGCGGCGCGCCGCGCTTGACCCGGCAGGGCTGGAGGACCATGTTCCGCCCTCCTTTCAGCGGCGCGTCCTCGCGCCGCGCCTGAACGCGCGCCCGGCGCGCCCCATGCATGAGGCCCGATGTCGAAGGAAGACATGATCGAGTTCAGCGGCCAGGTCGTTGAACTCCTCCCCAACGCCATGTTCCGCGTGAAGCTGGACAACGACCACATGGTCCTGGCCCACACCAGCGGGAAGATGCGCAAGAACCGCATCCGCGTGCTGGCCGGCGACCGCGTGAATGTCGAGATGACGCCCTACGACCTGACCAAGGGCCGCATCACCTTCCGCTTCAAGTGACCGGCATGCGCCGGGGCCGCCCGCGGTAAGGCGCGCCATGCCTGAGCCGCGCCCGCCCCTGGTGCTGGCCAGCGCCAGCCCGCGGCGCCTGGACCTCCTTGCCCGCATCGGGGTCACACCCGACCGGGTGGTTCCCACCGAGATCGACGAGACGCCCTATGGCGGCGAGCTGCCGCGGCCGCATGCCGCGCGGCTCGCGCTGGCGAAGGCCGAGGCCGCCGCGGCGGTCGCGCCCGAGGCGCTGGTGCTCGCCGCCGACACGGTCGTCGCGGTCGGCCGCCGCATCCTGCCCAAGGCGGAGACGGAGGATCAGGCGCGCGCCTGCCTCGACCTCATCTCCGGCCGGAAGCATCGGGTGATGACGGCGGTGGTGCTCGCCCTGCCCGACGGACGGCGGCTGAAGCGGCTGGTCGAAACCGCCGTCACCTTCCAGCGCCTGACCGGGCAGCAGGTGGCGGACTACCTCGCCATCGGCGAATGGCGCGGCAAGGCCGGCGGCTACGCCATACAGGGCCATGCCGAGGCCTTCGTGCGCTTCCTCTCCGGCAGCCATTCCAACGTGGTCGGCCTGCCGCTGTTCGAGACGGCGCAACTGTTGCGCGGCATCGGATGGCTGCGGCCATAGAGCCCCGCGCGCCTCACGGCGCGACAGACCCCCGCGCGCCTCGCGGCGCGACAGACCCCCGCGCGCCTCACGGCGCGACAGACCCCCGCGCGCCTCGCGGCGCGACAGACCCCCGCGCGCCTCGCGGCGCGACAGACCCCCGCGCGCCTCACGGCGCGACGACCTCCCGCGCGCCTGGCGGCGCGACGATCAAGGTCAGCGCCTCCCCCGGGGAGGTCCGCACGGCCCTGCTGATCGACGGCACCCTGGCGGAAGCCTGGGTGGAGCGCCCGGCGCGCCCGGACGGCGTGGGCGACCTGCATCGCGGCCGCGTCTCGGCGGTGGCACCGGCCATGGCGGGCGCCTTCGTGGTGCTGGCCGGCGGCGAGACCGGCTTCCTGCCCGAGAGCGAGGCCAGCACCGCGCGCCGCCCGATCGCCGAGGCGGTTTCCGAGGGCATGATCCTGCCGTTGCGCGTCACCCGTGCCGCGCAGGGTGGCAAGGGCCCGCGCGTGACGGCCCGGCTGACGGCAGAGGAGACGGCGCGAATCGCCGCCGCCCCCGAAGGTGCGCCGCGCCTGGTCGCACGCGGTCCGGATGCGCCGCTGCGACTCGCCGCTCGACACCCCGGCGCCGGCGTCGAGGTCGATGCCGCCGCCCTGGCCGCGCGCCTGCGCGGCACGCTCGGTGCGCGCGTCCGGCTGCTCGCCGCGCCGGCCTTCGACGATTCGCTGGAAGCCGAGTTCGACCTGCTGGCCGGGCCGGAGGTGCCGCTCGCCGGCGGCGGTCGCCTGCTGATCCACCCGACTCCGGCGCTGACCGCGATCGACATGGATGCCGGCAGCGCGGCCGGCGCGCGCGGCGCCAGCGCGGTCGTCGCGATGAACCGGGAGGCGCTGCCCGAGCTCGCCCGCCAGATCCGGCTGCGCAACCTCGGCGGTGCGATCCTGGTCGACTTCGCCGGGTTGTCGCCGAAGCGCCGCGCCGCGCTGGAGGAGCCGCTGCGCGCCGCGCTGGCGCCGGACCGGCAGGCACGGCTGCTCGGCTTCACCCATCTGGGCCTTGCCGAGATCGTGCGCGACCGGATCCACCCGCCGCTGCATGAGGTGTTGGGTTGGCCGCCTTCCACGCTCACGCGCGGGCTCGCGGCGCTGCGCCAGGCGGCGCGGGAGGCGGCGGCACGCCCCGGCCAGGCCCTGGCGCTGCGGGCGAGGCCGGCCGTGCTGGCCGCGCTCCAGGCCCTGCCGGGCGCGCTCGAGGATTTCGCCGCCACCGCCGGCAGGCCACTTTCCCTGCGGCCCGATCCGCTCGCCGCCGAGCCGCAGATCGAGGAGGCCCATCATGGCGACTGAACCCAGGCCCCGTCCCGCAGCCCGCTGCCCTGTCTGCGGCCGCGCGGCGAGCGCGGAGTCCCGCCCCTTCTGTTCACCGCGCTGCGCGCAGGCGGATCTCGGGCGCTGGCTCACCGGCGCCTATGCCATCCCGGGCGCGCCGGAGGACGCCACAGGCCCCGACGACGAATCCGACTGAGCCCCGCTGGACAGGCGCCGCGGCCTCGGCTATTCCCCGCCGCCTCGCCGGGTTCCGTCAGGAACCTGCTGGGCCCAGGTAGCTCAGTTGGTAGAGCATGCGACTGAAAATCGCAGTGTCGGTGGTTCGATTCCGCCCCTGGGCACCATCTTCTCCCGCAGGCAGCCGCCACACCGACCCCGTGCAACGGTGCGCGCGGTGGCACCCCTGCCCTTGGGCAACGCGCCCCTGATGCCCCGGCGCTACCGCAGCAGCGGCAGATAGCGGTCGCGGTAGCCGAACAGCAGCATCCCGGTCAGCACCGCCAGCACCGCCGCCACAGGGATTCCGCCCGGGTTCAGCACCAGGTGGAACAGGATGATCACGGTGATGATCGGCAGCAGGAACAGCAGCGCCAGCGCCGGGAAGCGGTTGAACAGCAGGCACAGCCCGGCGACGAGGTCGATCGTCTTCATCAGCGGCCAGATGAAGCCGCTTTCCTTCAGCCCGTCCTCGAACCGCAGCCCGGCGGCGGAAGTCGGCGGGTGGATCAGGCGCTGGCCCGTCAGCATCCAGGTGAAGCCGTCCACGGCGGCGACCAGGAACAACAGCCCGAGGAGGATGCGCGGGACATCGATGGTGAGACGGCGGATCATGCTGGCTCCGACAGGAATGTGGCGTGTTGTCCTAGAGCCGCCGCCGGGGAAGGCAATACGGTCCCGGATCGGAGTGTGATCCGTTTCAGGCCCGCCGGGTCGGAGACGGGGTGCGGCGCGGCGCCGAATCCGCTTCCTGCGATCCCTCCGCTGCCCTAGCGTCGAACCCGGGAGACGGGCATTCACGAGGCCGACAGGGGGTGCTTACGTGGCCTACGCGCTGCAGCAGCTGATCAACGGGATCAGCCTCGGGATGATCTATGGGCTGATCGCCGTGGGCTACACCATGGTCTACGGCATCATCGGCATGATCAATTTCGCCCATGGCGACATCTTCATGATCGGCGCCTTCGTCGCGCTGATCTCGCTGGTGATGCTGGTCTCGGGCGGGATCATGGAAGGGCCGGCGGCGATCCTGATCGTCCTGCTCGTCTCCATGTGCGTCACCGCGCTCTACGGCTGGACGGTGGAGCGCATCGCCTACCGGCCGCTGCGCGGGTCCTTCCGCCTGGCGCCGCTGATCTCGGCCATCGGCATGTCCATCGTGCTGCAGAACTATGTGCAGGTGGCGCAGGGGGCGCGGGTGAAGCCGCTCGAACCCGTGCTGCCCGGCGGCATCGAGGTGCTGCGCGCCGACGCCTTCGTGGTGCAGTTTTCCTACATGCAGATGCTGATCATCGCGGTGACGCTCGCGGTGCTTGCCATCTTCACCTGGCTGGTGACGCGAACGCCGCTCGGCCGCGCCATGCGCGCCTGCGAGCAGGACCGCAGGATGGCCTCGCTGCTCGGCATCGACACCGACCGGACCATCAGCCTGACCTTCGTGATCGGTGCGTCGCTCGCGGCGGTGGCGGGGGCGATGTACCTGCTGCGCTACGGCGTGATCGACTTCTACATCGGCTTCCTCGCCGGGGTGAAAGCCTTCACCGCCGCCGTGCTGGGCGGCATCGGCTCGCTGCCCGGCGCGGTGCTCGGCGGGCTGCTGATCGGGCTGATAGAAACCTTCTGGTCGGCCTACTTCTCCGTCCAGTACAAGGATGTCGCGGCCTTCTCGATCCTTGCGATCACCCTGATCTTCATGCCGAGCGGCCTGCTCGGCCGGGCCGAGGTCGAGAAGGTATGAGTGGCGGCGCAGCCGCGGCCGTCGCGCCGGCGCAACGCCCCGCGGTCGCCGTCCCGGCACTGAAGGATGCGCTCCTCACCGCGCTGGTCGCATTCGGCCTGTTCGTCCCGATCGTCGGGCTGCGCACAGACGTCGGTGCCAATGGCGGTTTGGTGCTGCGGCAACGCTGGGGCGACGTCGCGGTCCTGGTTGGCCTCGCCTTCGCCGGCCGGCTGCTTATGCTCGCCTGGCGCGCGGTGCGCGGCGATGCGAAGCCGGCCACGGCCGCCCGCACCGCCCTGCTGCGCAAGGCCGGCACCTTCGTCGCCCCGGTCCTCCTGGCCCTGGCCGTCCTGCTGCCCTTCATCCCCGGCACCGGACGCTATGAGCTCGACCTCGGCATCCTGGTGCTCACCTACGTGATGCTCGGCTGGGGGCTGAACATCGTGGTCGGGCTCGCGGGGCTGCTCGACCTCGGCTACGTCGCCTTCTACGCCGTCGGGGCCTACGCCTACGCGCTGCTGGCCACGATCTTCGGATTGTCGTTCTGGATCTGCCTGCCGCTCGCCGGAATCCTCGCCGCCTTCTGGGGCGTGCTGCTGGGCTTCCCGGTGCTGCGGCTGCGCGGCGACTACCTGGCGATCGTCACCCTGGCCTTCGGCGAGATCATCCGTGTCGTGCTGCTCAACTGGGTCAGCCTGACCGGCGGGCCGAACGGCGTCACCGGCATCCCGCGCCCGACCTTCTTCGGCCTGCCCTTCTCCATGTCGGGGGAACCCGGCACCTTCGCGGGCTTCTTCGGGATCGAGCCCTCCCCGGTGCACCGGGTGATCTTCCTCTACTACCTGATCCTCGCCCTCGCGCTGCTGACCAACTGGGTCAGCATCAGGCTGCGGCGTCAGCCGCTCGGCCGCGCATGGGAAGCCCTGCGGGAGGACGAGATCGCCTGCCGGGCGCTCGGCATCAACATCACCACGACCAAGCTGACCGCCTTCGCCCTCGGCGCCATGTTCGCCGGCATCGCCGGGTCCTTCTTCGCCACCCGCCAGGGCTTCATCAGCCCGGAGAGCTTCACCTTCATCGAGAGCGCCATCATCCTCGCCATCGTCGTGCTGGGGGGGATGGGCAGCCAGATCGGCATCGCCATCGCGGCGCTGGTGATGATCGGCGGCTTCGAGGTGTTCCGCGACCTCGACGAGTACCGCATGCTCGTCTTCGGCGGCGCGATGGTGCTGATCATGGTGGCGCGGCCGCGCGGCCTGGTCGGCAGCCGCACGCCGACCGTCGCCCTCGGCACGCGCAGGGCGATCGGCGCGGAGCACGTGGCAGAGGGCCGCGGCTGAGCCATGGCCGAACCGATCCTCGAAGCCGCCACCCTGACCATGCGCTTCGGCGGGCTGACCGCGGTCGATGCCGTCTCCTTCACCGCCATGCGCGGGGACATCACCGCCATCATCGGCCCCAACGGCGCCGGCAAGACGACGATGTTCAACTGCATCACCGGCTTCTACCGCCCGACCGAGGGCACGCTTCGCCTGTTCCGGGACAGCGCGCCGGTGGAGCTGCAGCGCCTGCCCGGCCACCGCATCGCCCGCGCGGGCGTCGCGCGCACCTTCCAGAACATCCGCCTGTTCCCGGGCATGACCGCGCTCGAGAACCTGCTCGTCGCCCAGCACACCACGCTGATGGCGGCGACCGGCTTCGGCATCGGCGCGCTGCTCGGCGCCCCCGGCTACCGCCGGGCGGAAAGGGCGGCGATCGCCAAGGCCGTGCATTGGCTGGAGGCGACCGGGCTGATCGACCGCGCCGACGACCCGGCCGGCGCCCTGCCCTATGGCCAGCAGCGCCGGCTCGAAATCGCGCGCGCCATGTGCACCGACCCGGTGCTGCTCTGCCTGGACGAACCCGCCGCGGGGCTGAACCCGCGCGAATCGGAGGAGCTCTCCGGGCTGCTCCGCCGCATCCGCGACGGCGGCTGCTCCCTGCTGCTGATCGAGCACGACATGGGCGTGGTGATGGGCATCTCCGACCGCGTGGTGGTGCTCGACCACGGCAAGAAGATCGCCGACGGCCCGCCGGCCGAGGTGCGCGCCGATGCCCGCGTCATCGCCGCCTATCTCGGGGAGGGCGACGAGGAATGAGCGCCCCCATGCTCTCCGTCGACACCGTCTCCACCGCCTACGGCGCCGTGCAGGCGCTGCGCGACGTCTCGATCGAGGTCGCCCAGGGGGAGATCGTCACCCTGGTCGGCGCCAACGGCGCCGGCAAGTCCACCCTGCTGATGACGATCTGCGGCGACCCCCGCGCCCGCGCCGGCCGCGTGGCGTTCGAGGGCCGCGACATCACCGCCCTGCCGACGCATGAGATCATGCGCCTGGGCCTGGCGCAGGTGCCGGAGGGCCGCCGCGTCTTCCCGCGCATGACAGTGATGGAGAACCTGCTGATGGGCGCGCAGGTCGCCGGCCACGACCCGGCGCCGCTGCTCGCGCAGGTCTTCGCCCTGTTTCCCCGCCTGAAGGAACGCGAGGCCCAGCGCGGCGGCACGCTCTCGGGCGGCGAGCAGCAGATGCTCGCGATCGGCCGCGCGCTGATGTCGAAGCCGCGGCTGCTGCTGCTCGACGAACCGTCGCTCGGCCTTGCGCCGCTGATCGTGCGGCAGATCTTCGCCGCCATCCGCGACCTCAACGAGCGCGAGGGGCTGACCGTGCTGCTGGTGGAACAGAACGCCTACCAGGCGCTGCGCCTCGCCCATCGCGGCTACGTGCTGGTGAACGGGCGCATCACCCTGCGCGGCACGGGGCGGGAATTGCTGGCGATGCCGGAGGTGCGCGACGCCTATCTCGGCGGCGGGCATTGAGATGCGCCGGGGTGCGGCCCAGCTCCTCCTGCTGGCGGGCTGCGCCACGGAGGCCGGCTTCGAGGATCGGATGAACGCGCTGGTCGGCCAGCCGGAGGCGGTGCTGGTCCAGCGCCTGGGGCCGCCTTCGGCGGATGTGACGCTGGAGGGCCGGCGCTTCCTGCGCTGGGACGACCTGGGCGTCGCCGCCCCGGCGACGATCGGCCCGGCCGCCGGCTTCGGCCTGGGCGCCGGGCGGCTGAGCGGCCAGGGCATTGCCGCCGGCCCCCTCGCCGGACCGGCGGTGGCCTGGCCGGAGGCCGGCTGCTCCGTCCGCTTCGAGATCATGGACGGGCGGGCCGTCGGCTTCATCCCGAGTGGCAGCGGTTGCCTCGCCGCAGCCCCGCGCTGAGAGGCGAGACGCGGCCGCCGCCTGCCATGCTATAGGCCCGCCCCATGCTGCGACTGACGGAACTGAAACTGCCGCTCGACCACCCGGAGGGGGCCATCGAGGCGGCGGTGCGCACCCGGCTCGGCCTCAAGGGCGAGGAGCTGCGGTCCCTGCACATCGCCCGCCGCGCCTGGGATGCGCGCAAGCGGTCGGACATCTTCCTGGTCTACTCGGTGGACATCGAGGTGGCGGACGAGGCCGCCCTGCTGCGCCGCGCCGCGCGGGACAAGGTCCTCGCACGCACCCTCGGCCGGACGCCCGACACCGCCTATCGCCACGTCGCCCGCGCACCGGCCGGCGGCTGGCGGCGGCCGGTGGTGATCGGCACCGGCCCCTGCGGCCTGCTCGCCGCGCTGATCCTGGCGGAGATGGGCTTCCGGCCGATCATCCTCGACCGCGGCAAGGTGGTGCGCGAACGCACCAAGGACACCTGGGGCCTATGGCGCCGATCGGTCCTGGTGCCCGAGAGCAACGTGCAGTTCGGCGAGGGCGGCGCCG
This sequence comes from Neoroseomonas eburnea, assembly GCF_018129005.1. Classification (GTDB taxonomy): domain Bacteria; phylum Pseudomonadota; class Alphaproteobacteria; order Acetobacterales; family Acetobacteraceae; genus Neoroseomonas; species Neoroseomonas eburnea. The sequence goes on along the minus strand of NZ_JAAEDL010000028.1, from coordinate 54,267 downwards.
GCACCTTCTCCGACGGCAAGCTCTATTCCGGCATCAAGGCCCCTGAGTCCCTCGCCCGCAAGGTGCTGGAGGAATTCGTCGCCGCCGGCGCGCCGGAGGAGATCCTCACCGTCGCCAAGCCGCATATCGGCACCTTCCGCCTGGTGACGATGGTGGAAAGCCTGCGCGAGAAGATCACCGCGCTCGGCGGCGAGTACCGCTTCCGGACGAAAGTGACGGATTTCGTCGTCGAGACGGGCCGGGACGGCATCCGCCGTCTTCGCGGCGTCGTCACCGAGACGGGCGAGACGATCGAGACCGACCACGTCGTGCTCGCCATCGGCCATTCGGCGCGGGACACCTTCCAGGTGCTGTTCGACCGCGGCGTGCACATCGAGGCGAAGCCCTTCTCCATCGGCGTGCGCATCGAGCATCCGCAATCGATCATCGACCGCGCGCGCTTCGGCGATTTCGCGGGCAACAGGATCCTCGGCGCAGCGGACTACAAGCTGGTGCATCACTGCGCCAACGGGCGCGGCGTCTATTCCTTCTGCATGTGCCCGGGCGGGACCGTGGTGGCGGCGGCCAGCGAGCCCGGCCGCGTCGTCACCAACGGCATGAGCCAGTATTCGCGCGCCGAGCGGAATGCCAATTCGGGCATCGTCGTCGGCATCACGCCGGAACAGGACTATCCCGGCCACCCGCTCGCCGGCATCGCCTTCCAGCGGCACTGGGAGGAACGCGCCTTCGTCGCCGGCGGCGGCGACTACCGCGCCCCGGCGCAACTCGTCGGGGATTTCCTCGCCGGGCGGCCTTCGACGGCGCTCGGCTCCGTGCTGCCGTCCTACAAGCCCGGCGTCACGCCGACCGACCTTGCGCTCTGCCTGCCCGATTTCGTCGTCGCCGCGATCCGCGAGGCACTGCCCGCCTTCGGCAGGCAGATCCGCGGCTACGACATGGAGGACGCGGTGATGACGGGGGTCGAGACGCGTACCTCCTCCCCCGTGCGCATCCGCCGCGATGCGTCCTTCCGCAGCGTGAACACGATCGGGCTGTATCCGGCCGGGGAAGGCGCCGGCTATGCGGGCGGCATCTTCTCCGCCGGCGTGGACGGCATCCGCGTGGCGGAGGCGGTGGGGCGCGACATGGCGGGGCTCGCGGCGGCCGCGTGACCCAGTTCGACGTCGTCGTCATCGGGGCCGGCGCGGCGGGCCTCTTCGCCGCCATGCGCGCGGGCCAGCGCGGCCGCCGCGTGCTGCTGCTGGACCATGCCGAGGAGGTGGGGAAGAAGATCCTGATCTCCGGCGGCGGGCGCTGCAACTTCACCAACACCGGCTGCGTGCCGGAACGCTTCCTGTCGCGGAACCGCCACTTCGCGCGTTCGGCGCTGTCCCGCTTCACGCAGCACGACTTCATCGCGCTCGTGCGCAAGCACCGCATTGCCTTCCATGAGAAGACGCTCGGGCAATTGTTCTGCGACGGCTCGGCGCGGCAGGTCGTGGCGATGCTGCTGGCGGAATGCGACGCCGCCGGCGTCGACCTCCGCCTGCGCCACCGCGTCACCGACATCACGCGCGGCGACCGCTTCCGCATCGAGACCGACCGCGGCGCCTTCACGTCCGGCAGCCTGGTGCTGGCGACCGGCGGCCTCTCCATCCCGAAGATGGGCGCCACGGGCCTTGCGCACGACGTCGCGCACCGCTTCGGTCTGCCGCTGGTCGACCCGCGCCCGGGCCTGGTGCCGCTGACCTTCGCGGGCGAAGCGCTCGACCTCATGCGCCCGCTCGCCGGCCTCGCCCTGCCGGTGATCGCCCGCTGCGGCAAGGCAGCCTTCCCGGAGGCGATGCTCTTCACCCATCGCGGACTGTCAGGCCCTTCGGTGCTGCAGGTTTCCTCATATTGGCGGGAGCGCGAGGCCGTCACCCTCGACCTGCTGCCGGGGCAGGACGCGACCGCGCTGCTGCTGGCGGCGAAGCGCGCGCGGCCGAAGGCGGAATCGCGCACCATCCTGGCGGAGCTGCTGCCGCAGCGCCTCGCCCAGGCTTTCGCCGCGCTGCACCTGCCGCCGCGGGTCATCGGCGAAACCGGCGATGCCGAGTTGAGACGCCTCGGCGCGCTGCTCAAGGCCTGGCGGCTCGAGCCTTCGGGCACCGAGGGCTATGCGAAGGCGGAGGTCACGCTCGGTGGTGTCGACACCGCCGGGCTGTCCTCGCAGACCATGGCGGCGAAGGACGTCCCCGGCCTCTTCGTGATCGGGGAGGCGGTGGACGTCACCGGCTGGCTCGGCGGCTACAATTTCCAATGGGCCTGGTCCAGCGGCTGGGCGGCGGGCGAGGCGGCCTAGAGCAGATCCCGATCAGGTGGAATCACCTGATCGGGCAAAGATGCTCGCGATAACAAGAGGCCGGAGCGGTTGCCGTGAGCCAAGGCGAACGGAAACCGCTCTAGCGCAGATCCCGAACAGGTGGACTCGCCTGATCGGGTGAAAATGCTCGCGAAAGCAAGAGGCTAGAGTGGTCGCCGTGAGCGCGTGCGAACGGAAGCCGCTCTGGAAATCGCCGGCATCCCGGCCCATCCTCCATTCATGCGCGCGATCCTGCTGCTGACCGGCGTTGCTCTTGCGGCCTGCGCCACCCAGGCCGGCTTCGACGCCCGCATGCAGGCCTTCGTCGGCACGCGGGAGGGCGACCTGGTGCAGGCGCTCGGCGTGCCCGACGGGGATTTCACCACGCCGGAGGGCCGGCGGTTCCTGCAATACGAACGGCTCGGTACCTCGACACCGACCCCGATCGTGGGCGTCGGGTTCGGCGGCGTCGGTTGGCGCGGCGGCTACGGCACCGGCTGGGGGATCGGCACCGCCTACCCGGCCTATGCGCCGCCGCCGCCCTGCCGCGTGACGTTCGAGATGCGGGACGGGCGCGTGGCCTCGTTCACCCGCAGCGGCGGGGGCTGCGTCGCGACGCCGCCCGGAGACTGAAGGCCAGCACCGCCGCGGCGCGGGCGGAACTGCCCCCGCCCCAGGCTCCCCGCGCGGAGCGACAGCCGGCCTTGTGCTGTCCGTTCGCGGGGACTGCCCTTCGCTGCGGCGACCGGAGCTGGTCCAGGTCGCGGCTTGCGTGGACACCTTGCCAGGTGCCGCCGCGCGACCCGGCCCGCCCTACCGCTGCACCACGGCCACCGGGAACGACCTGAGATCCCGCTGTGCCGCCCGGAACACCGCATTCTGCTGGTGCCCCTTCTCGCGCGCGAGCTGCGGCACCCGCCGCATCACCCATTCGCCGAGCGCGAGCGCCGTGACGCGCCCTTCCGTATCCACCGCCGCCCGCCCGCGCAGCCCTTCCATCAGGGCGTAGGCGAACACGCCATTGCGGTCGTCGTAGGAATCCAGCGCTTCCTGCACGCTCGACGACGCCGCCAGCAGGAACCGCCCGGTGTCGTTGCCGATCGCCGCGAGCTGGTCGATGTCCACCTGCCCCGCATAGCAGGTGTCGATCATGATGAAGGCGTCGCGCGCGCGGATGCGCGCGAGCGCCGCCACCAGCGTCGCATCGTCCACCGCCTGTTCCCGCAGCACCGTGAAGTTGCTGGTGTCCCGCACGTCGGAGGGCAGGAAGAGGAAGCGGTTGCCAGGCTGCGCGACGATGCCGTGCCCGGCGAGGTACAGGACGAAGGTGTCCGCCGGCCCGGTGTCACGCGCCACGGCGGCGAGCGCGTCCAGCACGCCGCGGCGGTTCGCCCGCGCGCTGGGCAGGAAGCGCAGGTCGACGTCGCGGAACAGCCCGTTGCCGCTGGCCCGCAGCGCATCGCCCACCGATCGCGCATCGGGCTCGGCGAAGCGCAGGTTGAGATCCGACAGCGCGTACTCGTTCACCCCCACGGCCAGCACCACCAGCCGCCCGGCGCCCGGTGGCGCCTCCGGCTCGCCCGGCCGGCGCAGCAGCATGGACGGTCCTTCGGCGAACAGCGTCCCGTCGCTGCCATACAGCCGCGTCGCGATGCGGTTGGTGCCAGGGTCGAGCGGCACCTCGGCGCTCGCCTCGCCGACCGCCGGTTCGGCGCGGGCGGCGATGCGGTCGTTCACCAGCACGTCGAGAGGACCGAAGCCGAGGCCGCGATCGGTCGCGGTGAAGGTCATGCGCAGCGCGGAGGCGCCTTCCGGCAGGGCGCGCGCATCCCAGGCGAGGCTGCGGCACTCATCGCCCACCACCGCGCAGAGCGTGCCGGGCGCGAGGGTCGGCAGCCGGCCGATGCGGCTGCGCACCTCGCCGAGCTGCGTCAGCCGCTCCTGCGCCGGCGCGAAGTCGCCCGCGATCTTTCCGCGCACCGCCCTCGGCGCGTAGAGCGCACGATAGGCCTGCTGGAAGGACGCCCATTCCGGCGTCTGGTTGCGCCCGCCATTGAGGTGCACGCCGACCAGTTCCTGCCCGCCATTGGGCGCGTGGTCGAACAGCCCCTCCGGCGTCCACAGCACCCATTTCAGGGTCTCGGCATGGACGAAGAGCGCGGCCTGCTCCCGCAACGCGCCGGCCTCGAAGCGGTACCAGCGGATGGTGCCGTCGCCGAGCGCCGCGACACCCATGTCGCCCGCAACCGTCAGGCCCCAGACCGCGCCAGGCGTGGCGATGGAATCGACCAGCCGCCCCTGCGCGTCGAACAGCCGCAGATGATTGTCGGTGCCAAGAAGGAAACCGTCCTCCCGCACCAGGATCGCGAGGCTGCGGGAGAATTCGCCCTCCCCCAGCCGCAGCGGCATGTTGCCCAGGCGCGGACGGTTCGAACCCTGCCAGTCCAGCACGCGGATGCGCGGCGTCTCGGTGCGCGCGGCGTGGAACCCGGCCTCTCCGCTCCAGGCGGAGAGATTGCCCGTCAGCGGATCGAAGACCAGCGGCGCACCGCCGGCGCGCAGCGTGAAGCGCACCTGCGTCCCGTCGGCGGACAGCGCCAGCGTCACCCCGGTGTTGCGGAAGTCGCCGCCCGGCGGACGCGGGGCAGTGGCCAGCACCCCGTCCGGCGCGATGCGTCCCCAGCCCGGATCGGCGGCGGCGAAGACCAGCCCGCCCTGCGGTAGCGGCAGCAGATGGGAGATGGCATCCCGCGCGGCGGCGATGTCGGTGGACCCACCCAGCCCGAAATCCGCCCAGCGGCGGATGACGAACTCCCGTCGCGCTTCTGGCGACGCCGCCTGGGCCGGCACCGGTGCGGGCGCCGGCGCCGGCGCCGGCTGCTGTTCGCGCACCACCAGCCCGCGCCCACCCTGCGAGGAGCCCGAGCTCGACCCGCGCGTCCCTGCCCCGCCCTGCGATGCCGGCGCGGGCGCGGCGCCGCCGCGGGTGAGCCGCGCATAGCCTGCCGCATGGAGCTGCACCCCGCCGCGCCCGTCATGCGCCCAGGTGACGGCCGGCAGCCCCTCCCCCGCCAGTCCGCCGGCATCGGGAACGAAGACGGTGCGCAGGTCGGTGGCGGAGAGCACCTCCACCCGCAGCCGGTCCTCGTAGCCGACGGCGATCAGCGACCCCTCGGGCGAGAAGGCCAGGCCATAGGGGCGCCCGCCCGGCACCGGCACGCGGCTGCCGAGGCGCTGGCCCTCCGCGCCGTACAGGCGGATGCCGCCATCGGCGGAACTCGCCGCGAGCCGCCCCGCCGCGTCGAAGGCGACCATGCGGGCGGGGCCGGTATAGGCGGTGTCCTCGAAGAGCAGCCGCCCGTTCCGCGCATCCCACACCTTGACGCCGGCGCGCCCGCCAAGGGCCGCGGCGAGCCGCGTCCCGTCCGCGGAAAACGCGAGGTGCTGCACCGGCGCCGCGAGGCCCGGCAGCCGCGCCATCAGCCGCCCCGTGCGCGCATCGTGGATATAGAGGGCGAAGCCGCTGTCCCAGGATCGCGCGGTGAAGCCGGCGGCCGCGACGCGCGCGCCATCGGGCGTCATCGCGACGGCGTAGAGCTCGCCCTCCGCCTCGGTCCCGATCGGCGGGCGGATGACGAGGCGCGGCGTCCCCTCGGGCAGGTTCCACAGCCGCAGCGTCTTGTCGTCCGAGACGCTCGCCAGCACGGAGCCTTCCGCATCGATCGCCAGCCGCGCGACCGGGGCGATATGAGCCTCGGCCTCGATGCGCAGGAAGGGCTGCTGCGGCGGCTCGTTCAGCGCCTGGCCGTGCGGCGCCGCGGGCGCGAGCGCAAGGACCGCCGCGAGCCAGAACCCGCGGAGCAGGCGGCGGCCGGACATGGGTTCAGCCGGCCAGCTCGAAGCCCTGGCCCTCCGCCAGGCGGTCGGCGGTCTGCACGCTCTCGGCGAAGTTGTCGCGCCGCGCGATGTTGGTCGCGGCGAGCTGGCGGAACTCGCCTTCCTGCCCGCGCCCGCCGACATTCGCCGTCGGGCTGCCCAGGCCGCGCACGCCGACGGCATTCGCCGGCACGTAGCCGCGCACGCCGGAGGAGGTCTCGACCAGCGCGAAGCTGCCCTCGGCCGGGCGCACCGTGACCTGTTCGTTCGGGCCGAGCTGGCCGATCTGCGGCGCGCCGGCATCGGGCCGGATGCGGATGGGGGCGGAGACGCGCGTCGTCACCGGCTGCGGCCGGCCCGCGCGCGCCGTCATCGCCCCCTTGGTGCCAGGGGCGATGTTCTCGATCGCGGTGTCGAACTCGGCGCCGCGGGTGCCGATCTTCTCGTTGATCTGCCGCGCCAGGGCCACGTCGCGGCGCATCAGGTCACGCTGGTAGCTCATCAGCGCCATGCCCTGGTCGCGCGACATGCGGCCGGCGCGGACATCGCTGCGGATCCGGTTGGCGGTGTTCACCCGGCAATCGACGAGCTGGTTGAAGGCGAGCTGGGTGGCCGCGAGCTGGCGGTTCTCGTTGGCGAGGTCGCCGCCCACCGCCTGCACCAGCGCGCCCTGGTCCTGCGCCTGGCGCTGCCGCGCCGCGAGGTAGCCGCCGACGCCGCCGACGATGCCGCCGGCGAGCGCGCCGATTGCCGCCCCGGCCAGGATGTCGCTGCCGCGCCGCCCGGTCGCCGCGGCGATGATGCCGCCCGCCAGCGCGCCCGTGCCGGCGCCGATCGCGGCGCCGCGGAGGATGTCCTCGCCGTAGAAATCCCCGGTCGAATCGAGCTGCACCACATAGGCGCGGCAGGCGTCGCGCCCATCGTCCGCGCCGATGCGCCCGGCCTGGGTCGAGACGCAACCGGCCAGCATGACGGCGGCGGTGACGCTGGCGATGGGGCGGCGAAGGGAGGCGCGCATCAAAAATTACTCCGGGAAGACCTCGGCGAGACAGAGTAACAGGACGCTCCGCTCGTTGCCAGTATGTGCCGGACGCCGTGTGCGGAAGGTCACGCTGGGCAAGCCGCTCGCGTCTGCCCTACCCTCCGCCGCGATGGCGGTCGCCGTGCCATCGGGGCACGGACGACGGTCGGCTTCAGCGAAGGGGACAAAAGGATGCTCACGACACGCAGGCTGGTGCTCGGCGCGGGCCTCGGCACGCTCGCCATCGGACGCGACGCCTTCGCACAGGCCGCTTCCGGCCCCATCCGGATCGCCACCGCGGGCCCGATGACCGGCCAGTACGCCGCCTTCGGCACCCAGATGCGCGAAGGCGCCACCCAGGCGGTGAACGACATCAACGCGGCCGGCGGCGTGCTCGGCCGGCAGCTCGCGCTCGAGATCGGCGACGACGCCTGCGACCCGCGCCAGGCGGTCTCGGTGGCGAACCAGCTCGCCGCGCGGCGCGTCGTCTTCGTCGCCGGGCATTTCTGCTCCGGCTCCTCGATCCCGGCGCGCGACGTCTATGCCGAGGAAGGCGTGCTGCAGATCTCGCCCGCCTCGACCAACCCGCGCTTCACCGACGAAGGCAAGTGGAACACCTTCCGCACCTGCGGCCGCGACGACCAGCAGGGCCAGGTGGCCGGCGCCTACATCCTGCGGAACTTCCGCAACCGCCGCGTCGCGATCCTTCACGACAACACCGCCTACGGGAAGGGGCTCGCGGACGAGACCAAGAAGGCGATGAACGCCGGCGGCATGCAGGAGACGCTCTACGCCGCCTACACGCCGGGTGAGCGCGACTACAACGCCCTGGTCAGCCGCATGAAGGCGGCGAACGTCGACGTCATCTACCTCGGCGGCTACCACACCGAAGGCGGGCTGATCATCCGCCAGGCCAAGGAGCAGGGGATGAACGTCACCCTGATCGGCGGCGACGCGCTGGTGACGAACGAGTTCTGGCAGATCTCCGGCGCGGCCGGCGAAGGCACGCTGATGACCTTCTCCTCCGACCCGCGCAAGCGGCCGACGGCGGCCGAGGTGGTGGCGCGCTTCCGCGCCCGCAACGTCGATCCGGAGGGCTACGTCCTCTACACCTACGCGGCGATCCAGATCTTCGCCGCCGCGGCGACGAAGGCGAACAGCACCGAGGCGCGCCGGCTCGCCGCCGTGATCAAGGCGGAAGGGCCGTGGCAGACGGTGCTCGGCCCGATCTCCTTCGACGCCAAGGGCGACGTCACGGTGCCGGACTACGTCTTCTACATCTGGCGCAACGGCGCCTACGCCGAACTGTCCTGATCCGACGCGCTCCGGGCGCGACCGCGACGGGGCCCCGGTGGGAAACCGCCGGGGCCTTTCGCGTTCAGGGGCCGCGGTGCGCCGCGCACTTCGCCCCTGGAGCAGATCCCGGTCAGGCGGGATCACCGGATCGGGTGAAGATGCTCGCAAAAACAAGGGGCTGGAGCGGCTGCCGTGAGCCGGGGCGAACCGAAGCTGCTCCAGCCGCGCATCGATCGCGCCGACCGGCGCGATCCGTCCGGGCCGAAGGCCGCCGGGGCCGAGGCCGTGGAGCCTCCGCTGCCCGTCGATGCGCATGCGCGCCAGCCCGGCCTGATTCAGCCCCTTGAGATAGCCGGGGCATTGACGGCGAAGCGGGCGACGATGGCGCCGGCCGGCTTCTCGCCCTCCCGCGCGGATGCCCGGGATGCGCCGGCAGGTCGGGTCGGCGAGGGCTGCCGTGCCGTCCGTGGCCCCATCGACCCATCACCGTTCAATCCGGTCAGACACGAATCCGCCCCGGCGGCGGCGACTCGCATCGAAGTGGTTGCGCAGCGGCCTCGCCGCGGCGCAGCATGGCTTCGTCGTCAACAACCGAAAGGAGGTGATCCGGTGTCTCATCGCATCAATCGGGCTGTCGCGCCCGTGGCCCGGATCACCGCGGGCGCCTGACCATCCGGTGACCATCGGGCCGCAGGGCCCGAGGGTCATACCCGGATGGCGCAGGCCGAGCTCGCGGGTCACCAGGGTTTCGCGGGCCGCACACCGGCCACGCGATGGGAAGGCCCCGGAGGGCAACCTCCGGGGCCTTCTGCGTTCCGGCGCCGCGGGGAGGCCCGGCGGGGCGCCGCCCGGCCTCCCCGCCCCGCCCCCTTCCGCACCGCCGCGGCGCCGCTAGGCTGCGCACGCAAACGGCAGGGAACGCACATGACCATTCGCAACGTGCTCTACGTCATGTGCGACCAGTTGCGCTGGGATCATCTCGGCTGCGCCGGCCATCCCTTCCTGAAGACGCCGAACATCGACGCCCTGGCCGCGCGCGGCGTTCGCTTCACCCAGGCCTATGTCCAGTCCGGCATCTGCGGGCCATCCCGCATGAGCGCCTACACCGGCCGCTACGTGTCGAGCCACGGCGCGACGCACAACCGGGTGCCGCTCTCGGTCGGGGAGGTCACGCTCGGCTGGCATCTGCGGGAGAGCGGGCGGACCCTCGCCCTCGCCGGCAAGACCCACATGCTGCCCGATGCGCGCGGCATGAAGCGGCTGCTGCTCGACGGGCAGGACGAGCTCGCGGTGCTGCTGCGCGAGGGCTGGTTCACCCTGGTCGACCGCCATGACGGCCACCATGCCGAGACCGACAGCGCCTATGCCGACTGGCTGCGCGCCCAGGGCTACGACAGCACGGATCCCTGGACCGACTATGTCATCGCCGTGACCGACGAGGCCGGCGCGACGCGCAACGGCTGGAAGATGCGCAACGCGCGCTACCCGGCGCGGGTGAAGGACGCGCACAGCGAGACCGCCTACACCACCGACCGCGGCATCGCCTTCATGGAGGAGCAGGGCGACCGTCCCTGGGTGCTGCACCTGTCCTATGTGAAGCCGCACTGGCCCTACATCGCGCCGGCGCCCTGGCACGCGATGTTCACACCCGAGCAATGCCTGCCCGTCGCGCGCGACGCGGCCGAGCGCGGCAACCAGGCCCACCCTGTCCTGCGCGAGTTCCAGGCCGAGGAAGTCGCCCGCGCCTTCCAGCAGGATGACTGCATCGCGACGGTGCGCCCCGCCTATCAGGGGCTGGTCGCGCAGCTCGACCACCATCTCGGCCGGGTCTGGGAGGCGCTGGACCGGCTCGGCCGCTGGCGGGACACGCTGGTCGTCTTCACATCCGACCATGGCGACTATCTCGGCGACCACTGGCTCGGCGAGAAGGAGCTGTTCCACGACTGCATCCAGCGCGTGCCCTTCCTGCTCTACGACCCTTCCGGCGAGGCCGATGCCACGCGCGGCAGCGCCGACGACCGCTTCGTCGAGGCGATCGACGCGGTTCCCACGATTCTTGACGGCCTCGGCCTCGATCCGGCGGAACATGTGGTGGAGGGGCGGTCCCTGCTGCCGCTCGCGCGCGGGGACGCGCCGGCCTGGCGCGACGCGGTGTTCAGCGAGCTCGACTGGACCTTCCGCGGCGCGCGCCGACGGCTCGGCCTGAAGACCGGCCAGCACCATGCCTGGATGGTGCGTACCGACCGCTGGAAATTCGTCCACTGGACGGACGGGTTCCGGCCGATGCTCTACGACCTCGTCGCCGATCCGCAGGAATTCCACGACCTCGGCGCCGACCCGGCGCTGGAAGGCGTGCGCGAGGCGCTGCGCGCGCGCCTGCTCGCCTGGTTCACCGGCCTCAAGCGCCGGACCACGCTGACCTGGGCCGAGGCCGAACTCCGCACCGACCGCCACAAGGCGGCCGGCGTCTTCTACGGGGAATGGTAGGCGCGCGGCCCAGTGTCCTGATTCCGAAGCCCTGCGGGCTTCGTTCTGACGCCACCGGCCATTGTCTGCAGCGACCTGCCCGTCCGCGCCGTTCGCCGGACATCCGGCGAACCTCGCGGGCAGGGCCCTACCGCGCGATCCAGCCGTCCGGCCCGTCGGCGGTGTCCTCCGGCAGGTCGGCGGCAAGATCCTGCACCACCGCAGCCACCCAGTCCTCGGCCGTCGTGCCGAGCGCGGCCGCGCGGCGCGCGATCTCCTGCGCCAACTCGTCCGGAAGCTCCACCTTCACTTCGGCCATGCCAGCCGCTCCTCTGTCTGCCCGTCTGCAGCATAGGGTCATGGGCGTTTACGGCGCCTTTGCGGCTTCGGCATGGGTGGGATGCGATGCGGGTGGCGCGGAAGGTGACGCGCCTCACTCCGCGCCGATGCGGTGATAGTCGCGGCTGAACCAGATCAGCCCGCGCGACGCCGCGCCCTGCCGCACCGCCTCCACCTCGGCAAAGATCACGCTGTGGGTGCCGCGCTCCACCACCTCCGCGATGCGGCAGTCGAAGGACACGGTCGCGCCGTCGAGCGCCGGCGCCCCGGTCGCGAGCAGGCCCCAGCTCGCGTTCGCGAAGCGCTCGGGCATGTCGGCATCCGCGCTGCGGCCGGCAAAGAGGCCGGACAGCGCCTCCTGCCCCGCCGCCAGGGTGTTCACGCAGAGCACGCCATTGTCCTTGAACAGCCGGTTCTGCGGGCTGCCGCGGTTGAGGCAGACGAGCAGCGTCGGCGGATCGTCGGTCACCGAACAGACGGCGCTCACGGTCATGCCGCCAAGCCCGGCCGGTCCATCGGTGGTGACGATGTTCACCGCGGCGCCAAGGCGGGACATGGCGTCGCGGAATTCCTGTCGGGACACGGTCATGCGGAGGAATCCTCAGGGAAGGCGCTATCCTGCGGTCGCCGGCGGCCCCGGGAAAGAGGCGATGGCATGCCGATCGCCGCATTGCAGCATCGCATGCGCCGGCCCCCTCCGGTCATCGGGCGGGCGGCGGGATCGGCCGGGCTGCGCCGCCGCTGGCGGCGCGGGTCCGTTGCGCCTGCGGGGAGGCGCGCCGCCCCCCCCCCGGGAGATCACCGCTTGACGATGCCTCCGCCCGGCGCGCTGCCAAAGGCGCCAGGGCTGAGATTGCCGCCGCCGCCACCGAAATTGCCGCCGCCGAGATTGCCGCCGCCGAGATTGCCGCCGCCGAGATTGCCGCCGCCCGTCACGCCGCGGTTGCGGTAGGCCGAGGTCACCGCTTCCACGAGCCGGCCGCTGTCATTCGCCTCGTCCGTCACCCAGGCGAAGACCACCGCAACGCCGCTGGCGGAGATGCAACGGACGGTCAGCGCCTCCTCCCCGCGCCAGCCGAAGACTGTCTGGCGGTCCTGGGAGATGCTGGCGCGGAAGCCGACACTCTCCACCGCGCGGCTGCCGATGCTGAGGCATTCCTCCTGATTGTTCGACGGCAACTGCGCCCAGGCCGTGGAAACCGAGGAGGCCATCGCGGGCGAGCCCATCAGCGCGAAGGACGCGGCGAATGCGCGAAGCGGAATGCGGGACACGGAAACCTCCTGCCGGGTCGTTGCTTGCAAATGATCCTAGCGCAGGATGGTTGCAGATCGAGTGCGCGCGCGCACCGCAGCGCTTCAGCGCGCCGGGGCCGCCAGGCGGTAGAGCAGATGGCGCCGCAGCTCGTGGCCTTCGGGCAGCCGCGGATGCTCGAAGGTTCCATCCGGCCGCATGCCGAGCCGCTCCATCAGCCGCCGGGAGGCGGTGTTGCCCGGCACGGTGAAGGCGACGATCTCCGGCAGGCCAAGTGTCCCGAAGCCGAAGTCGAGCGCCAGCCGCGCCGCTTCGGCCGCATAGCCGCGGCGGCGAAAGGCGGGCGAGATGCGCCAGCCGACCTCGACCGCCGGGGTGAAGCGCGCTTCCCACGGAATGTTCATCAGCCCGACGACACCGACGAAGGGGGCGCCGCCGTGTTCCTCCGCCACCCAGAAGCCCCAGCCATGGGCCTCCATATGGGCCTGCAGGCGGGCCGCCCAGGCATCGCTTTCCGCCCGCGTCATCACCGCTGGGAAGTGGCGCATGCTCTCCGGATCGCCGTTGAGGACGTGGAGAGGTTGAAGATCCTCCGCCCGCCAGGGGCGAAGGGTCAGACGCCGGCCGTGCAGGGTGACGATGCGCATCTTCGTGCCGGAACGGTTCGGACGGCTCTAGCGCGCCTTGCCGCCGGTGTCACCGGCCGCGATTTGGCGCGCCCGCCGGCCGAGGGCTAGACTTCGCCACGGAGGACCCGACCATGATGCTGCCGTCCGTGGACGCGCTCGCCGCCCAGATCCCCGATGGGGCGCTGGTGGCGATGCCACCCGACAATTCCCTGCCGTCCGTCGCGCTCGCCAAGGCACTGATCCGCAAGGGCGCGCGCAGGCTGCGGCTGCTCGGCGTGCCGGTCTCGGGCTTCGCGACCGACATGCTGATCGGCGCGGGCTGCGTCGCGGAGGTCGAGACCAGCGCCCTCTCCCTCGGCGAGGCCGGCTTCCCGCCGCGCTTCACCGCCGCGCTGAAGCAAGGTCGCGTCAAGGTCCGCGACGCCACATGCCCGGCCATCCACACCATGCTCCAGGCAGCCGAGAAGGGCGTGCCCTTCATGCCGCTGCGCGGGATCATCGGCAGCGACATCCTCGCCAACCGCCCGGACTGGAAGGTGGTGCCGAACCCCTTCGCCGAGAACGGCGAGGACCCCATCGTGCTGCTGCCCGCCAAGCAGCCGGACTTCGCCGTCTTCCACGCCGCCATGGCCGACAGCGAGGGCAATGTCTGGCTCGGCCGCCGGCGCGAGTGCGCGACGATCGCCCATGCCTCGAGGCAGGCGCTGGTCACGGTGGAGCGTGTCGTCGAGGGCAATTTCCTCGAGGATGAGCGCATGGCCCCGGGTGCGATCAGCGCGAACTACATCACCGCGGCGGCGATCGCCGAACGCGGCGCGCATCCGGTGGCGCTGCTCGACGAATACGGCTTCGACAGCGCCTATGTCGCCGACTACGCCCGTGCGGCGAAGACCGAGGAGGGCTTCCGCGCCTGGATTGACCGCGAAGTGTTCGGCGGTGCGCGGAAGGTGGCTGCGGAATGAGCGCGATCGCCCTGGAAGAACGGCTGGCGGCGACGCTGGCGCGGCTGATCCTCGATCCCTCCGCCCCCCCGGCCCGGCACATCGCGGTCGGCGCCGCCTCCCCCATCCCGGCCGCGGCCTGCTGGCTGGTGAAGCTGATGGGCAATCCGGTGCGGCTTTCCCTGCTGCACAAGCGCAGCGGCAACCCCTTCACCGAGGGCACGCGGGAACTCTTCGACCTCACCGGCCAGGGGCGGATCGACCTGTTCTTCCTCGGCGGCGGGCAGATCGACGGACAGGCCAACCTCAACCTGGTCGGCACCGGCGAATGGCCGGGCATGAGCGTGCGTTTCCCCGGCAGCTTCGGGTCCGCCTTCATGTATTTCATGACGCCCCGGACGATCCTGTTCCGCGAGGAGCATTCCCCCCGCGTGCTGGTCGAGAGGGTGGACAACATCTCCGCCCCCGGCGTCTCGCCGCCTGGCGTCTTCCGCCGCGGCACGGCGCAGGCGCTGGTCACCGGCAAATGCGTCTTCCGCTTCCATCCGGACCGCGCGCGCTTCTCGCTGGACAGCCTGCACCCCGGGGAAACGGTGGACTCCGTGCGGGCAGCCACCGGCTTCGGCTTCGACGTGGACGGCGACATCCCCGCCACTCCCGACCCGACCGAGGCCGAACTCGCCCTGCTGCGCGGCCGCGTCTGCGACGAGATGGTCGAGACCTATCCCGACTTCTGCAGCCGGGTCTGGGGCCGCGCCCGAGCGGCATGAGCGGCCCTCTGGCGGATCCCGGGCTCTCCGCCCTGGTCCTCTGGGCGGTCCTGCCGGTGACCGCCGTCGCGAGCGTCGCCTGCTTCCTCATGTGGCGGGCACGGCGCGGCTGGGTGGTCCTGGAAGGCATCGTCGTGTCGCGGCCCGAGCCGGGCGACGCGGCCACGCCGATCGGAATTGCCGTGCCGCAACCCGACGGCACGACGCGCCTGGCGCACCTGCACATGGCGCGGCCGGGCGGGCCGCCCAGGGTCGGGGCGATGCTGACCCTGTGCCACCCGCCCGGCCACCCCGAGGCCCTGCAACCCGGCACGCCGGCACCGCTGCTGGCGGCCGCCTGCGCCGGGGCGCTGCTGTCGGCGCTCTGCCTTGCGGTGGCGGCAGGGTTCTGATCCACCCCCGCACCGTTCGACAAACGCGCGACGCTGACGCATCTTCCGGCCGCTATTCGGGAGAGGCAGGCAATGGACGACAACGCGGCGATCGAAACCGGGGCGAAGCTCTCGCCCGGCGCGCTCGCGGGCCTGCGCGTGGTGGACCTGACGCGCGTGCTCGGCGGCCCTTACTGCACCATGGTGCTGTCCGACCACGGCGCCGAGGTGATCAAGCTGGAACCCCCGCAGGGCGACGAGGTCCGCGACTGGGGCCCGCCCTTCAACGCGGATGGCGATGCCTCCTACTTCGTCGGCGTGAACCGCAACAAGCGGTCGGTCGGGCTCGACCTGTCCAAGCCGGCGGGGCGCGAGGTGCTGATGCGCCTGCTCGAAGGCGCCGACGTGCTGGTCGAGAACTTCAAGCCCGGTTCGATGGAGAAGTGGGGCCTCGGCTATGAACAGGTGCTGTCGAAGAAGTTCCCGCGCCTGATCCATTGCCGCGTCTCCGGCTTCGGCGGCGAGGGCCCGCTCGGCGGCTTCCCCGGCTATGATGCCGTGCTGCAGGCGATGGTCGGGCTGATGTCCATCAACGGCACCGAGACCTCCGGCCCGACCCGCCTCGGCAACCCGATCGTGGACATCGCGACCGGCCTGTTCAGCACCATCGCCATCCTGATGGCGCTGCACGAGCGCGAGAAATCCGGCCGCGGCCAGTATTGCGACATGACGCTGCACGATTGCGGCATGGCGCTGCTGCATCCGCATGCCGCCAACTTCTTCCTCTCGGGCAAGCGGCCCATGGCGACGGGAAACCCGCACCCGAACCTCGCGCCCTATTCCAAGTTCACGACGAAGACCTGCGAGATCTTCGTCGCCGCCGGGAACGACCCGGCCTTCCGCAAGTTCTGCGAGTTCCTCGGCATCCCCGAACTGGCGAAGGACGAGCGCTTCGCGACCAACGGCCAGCGCGTGGTCAACCGCGACGCGCTGACCGAGGTGCTGAACGCCCGCTTCGCCAGCGAGGACGGCCACGAGCTGACGCGCCGGATGCTCGCCGCCGGCCTGCCCGCCGGGCCGGTGCTGCATGTGGATGAGGCGATGGCCGCCGAACACACCGCCTTCCGCGACATGGTGGCGCAGATCGGCGAGTTCCGCGCGCTGAACACGCCGATCAAGCTGTCCCGCACGCCAGGCGGAGCACGCTCCGCGCCGCCGCGCTTCAATCAGCATGGGCGGGACGTGCTGCTCGGGCGCGGCTTCACGGAAGCGGAGATCGCGGCGCTGGAGAATGACGGGGTGATCGTCGCGGCGCGGCGGAAATAGGAGAAGACGGAAGGAAGAGGACTTCCCCCCCCCCCCCCAGCCTTCTTTGGCACTTGGGAACTGACCTCCAAGGACAGTCTCCAAAGGACAAGGAAGGGAGGGGGGATGGGGGAGGTTCCCCTCCCCCCGACCTTACTGCGCATCCAGCGCGAAGATGACGCAGGCGCGCCATCTCTCAGTTCCTGTCAGTCGCGCACCACCTGCCGGCTGGCCTCCGGCCGGACCGCATCGGCGAAGCCGATCACGAATGCCTCCTGCTGCGATGTCTCGATGGCCGCGGGGTCATAAGTCCCGCGCACCCAGCGAACGGGATCGTCGATGCCGGCCATAGCGCCGAGGCAGGCCAGTGCCATCCCCGTGCGACCCAGCCCCGCCCGGCAGCCGATATGGTAGGCATCCTCCGGTCGCGCCCGCATCGCCGCCAGCATCCCCGCCAGCACGGAACGCAGCGCCTCCGGGTCCGGCACGCCGAAATCGGGCACATCGAGCCGCCACTCGGCCTCCGCCACGCGCGCCGCGCGAGCCTCCAGGCACAGCCCCCGCGCGCCCTGCGGCATCGCGTCGAAGGGCCCGCAGGAGATCCGCACCTCCCGCCCCTCCAGGCCGAGCGTGACGACACCGCGCGGTGTCATGGCCGCGGCGGCGCGCGAAGCACACCCTGCCGCGGCACCATGCATCCCTCCCGATCGGCTACGGGCGCGACGGCGCGCCACGGGCCCGGGAGAAGACTGGCATTGGGCCGTGAATGGACCAAGACCGCGCATCACAGGGCCGTGCGCCGGATCACGCCGCGCCGGAGCGCGGACCCTCCGCCACCACCAGGGGTTCCAACATGCTCTCCGCCTCCCGCTTCAGCCGCAGGTAGGAACGCACGGAGAAGGGCAGCATGCCGAGGTAGCCGACCCCCGCCATGGCCAGCGCCGCCCAGGGCTCGGCCAGCAGCAGCGCGGCGAACAGCCCGGTGCCGACCAGCAGCGGCAGCACCACGTGGCGCGGCACCTTGAAGTTCTTGAAGGACCAGGTCGGCAGGGTGCTGATGGACAGCCCCGCCACCAGCAGAAGGATGATACCGACGAAGGCCGGGTGGCGGATCGCCGAGGCCAGGATCGGCCAGCCCGCCTGCGTGAACCACAGGCCGAGGAAGAGCGGGAACAGCACGCAGCCCGCCCCCGCCGGCGCCGGCACGCCGGTGAAGAAATTGTAGGTGTAGGCCGGCTTCACCGTGGTCCCGACATCGAGCGCGGCGTTGAACCGCGCGAGCCGCAGCGCCATGCACACCGCGAACAGCAGGCAGGGCGCGAAGCCCAGGGCCCGCCAGTCCTGCATGGTCCAGAAGTACAGGATCATCGCCGGCGCCACGCCGAAGCACAGGAAGTCCGACAGGCTGTCGAACTCCGCCCCGAAGCGCGACGTCGCCTTGAGCAGCCGGGCGAGCCGCCCGTCCAGCCCGTCGATCACCCCGGCGACGACGATCAGCACGGCGGCCTGCTCGAAGCGGCCCTCGAAGGCGAAGCGGATGGCGACCAGCCCGCAGCACAGGCCGAGCATGGTCAGCAGGTTGGGGATCAGCCGGTTGAAGGACTGCCCCTCGAAGCGTGGCCGGGTGCGTGGACGGAAGCGCGTGCGCAGGCGGCGCACGCGGCCTTCATCCCCGCGCGGGCGGCCCGGCCCGGGGCGGTCCTCGGTCACCGCGGACCGAGCTCGGCGATCACGGTCTCGCCGCCGATCATGGTCTGGCCCTCGCTCACCAGCGGCTGCACGCCCGGCGGCAGGTAGACGTCGGTGCGGCTGCCGAAGCGGATGATGCCGTATCGGTCGCCCGCCTGCACGGAATCCCCGACCTTGGCGTCGCAGAGGATGCGCCGCGCCACCAGCCCCGCGATCTGCACCACCGCGAGGTCGCGCCCGTCCGGCAGGCTGAGCGCGATGGCGTTGCGCTCGTTCTCTTCGCTCGCCTTGTCGAGGTTGGCGGAAAGGAACTTGCCGTGCCGGTAGGCGATGCGGGTGACCGTGCCCTCGGCCGGCATGCGGTTCACATGCACGTCGAGCACCGACAGGAAGATCGCCACCCGCCAGCGCGGCGCCTCGCCGAGGCCGAGCTCGGCGGGCGGCACCGCCGGCATGATCGAGACGACATGCCCGTCCGCCGGGGCGAGCACGAGGCCGGGGCGGGAAGGCGGCACGCGTTCCGGGTCGCGGAAGAAATACAGGCAGAAGCCGACGAAGATCACCGCCAGCCAGAACAGCCAGTTGCCGAGCAGGATCAGGCCGAGCAGCGCCGCCGCGCCCCCGCCGATGAGGAAGGGCCGCCCCGCCGGATGCGGCGGGGCGAGCACCATACGAAGGCTGTGTCCGAGGGCCATATCGGGCGCGGTTATGGTGTGTTCACCAGTCCCGGGCAACCCTGGCGGCATGGAAACGATTGCCCTCGGCCCCTTCGCCGTCACGCCCGACGGCGCCCTCGCGCCGCTCGCCGCGGATCCGGCCCCGGCGCTGCGCTTCGCCTGGCGCGGCCGCGCCTGCCGGGCGGAGGTCGCCGCGGATGGGCTGCGACTCGCCGCCGACGCGGCGCGCATCCCCTCCACCGCCGAACCCGGTGCCGACCGCCGCCGCGCCTTCGCGGCCGTCGCCCGCCTGCCCGCGCACCTGCCCAGCGGCTGGCGCGCCCGGTTGCTGCCCGACCACAGGCTGCGTCTGGAAGCCTCGGCGCCGCTCGCCGCCCCGGCCAATGCGACGGCGCTGGTCGCCTCGCTGGTGCGCTTCGTGCTGGCGCTCGATCCCTATCTCGATTCGCTGGAGGCGGCAGGCGTTGCCTGGCCGCCCGGCACGTCCAGGACCTGACCGGGGAAGATCCGCCCCGGATCGCGGATCTGCCCGCGATTGGCCTGGTAGATGACGGTGTAGCGCGGCCCCTGCCCGTAGGTGGCGCGGGCGATGCGCCAGAGATTGGTCCCCCGCTCCACCACAACGCGACGCGCGCCCAGGCCGTCGGGCGCGGCCGCGACCGGGGTGAAGGGCACTTCCGCCCGCGCCGCGACCAGCCCGCCTTCGCCGATGCGGTCCACCCGCAACGTTCCCTGCCCGCCGCCGGACGTGGCGACCTGCCAGCGCCCCTCGGCATCCGCGGTGGTGTCCGCGACATGGCGGTCACCGAGATGCACCCGCAGCGCAGCGCCGGCCGGCGCCGCGCCGGCGATACGGACATCGCCGTCCGCCTG
Organism: Neoroseomonas eburnea; assembly: GCF_018129005.1. Classification (GTDB taxonomy): domain Bacteria; phylum Pseudomonadota; class Alphaproteobacteria; order Acetobacterales; family Acetobacteraceae; genus Neoroseomonas; species Neoroseomonas eburnea. The sequence goes on along the minus strand of NZ_JAAEDL010000028.1, from coordinate 34,439 downwards.
CTGCTCGACCGAACCGATCGCGAGGCCGGGCGCGGCCTCTGCCGACGGGGCCTGCAACAGGCGCGGCGGCGCGGCGGAGGGCAGCAGCACGGCCACGGGCGCCTCCGCGGGCGCGGCGCGACGGACAGGTTCGGGCACGATCACCACGACCGTCTCGGCACCGGGCGAAGCCTCGGTCCCCAGGCGGGCGCGCAACGAGAGTTCCCACGCACCGGGGGCGATCGGCGCGGGCAGGATGACCCATTCGCCGCGTCCATCGGCGCGGGTGCGGCCGATCTCGCGCTGGCCGTCGAGCAGCAGCGACACCTCGGCCCCTGGCGCGGCGCGGCCGGCGATCACCGCCGAGCCGCCGGCCCCGACCCGCACGACGTCGAAGCTCGGGGCGCGGCTGGCGGCGGCCGGCGCCACGACCTGCGTCGGAGCCGGTCCGGAAGCCGCCGCGGTCGGGGCCGAGGCGGAGGCGGCCGGTGCAGCCGCCGGCCTTGAGGCCATGGGGACGGAGGCGGCAGCCAGCGGGGCGCTCACCGCGGCAGGCGGGGCGGCCCCCGGTGCAGCCGGCCGGGGCGCCTGCGGCCGGCCGAGATAGGCCAGCACAAGGGCCGGGATCACCACGATCCCGCCAAGGCCGATCATCGCGGCACGTTGCATCGCCGGTTCCCGAATCCGTCAAAAGGTTACGCCCTAACGGAAGCACCTGTGCACAAAGAAATCACCCCGGCACGGCTCATCGCCGGAGCAGCAGCGCCAGCCCGATCGCCGGCACCGCCGCCAGCGCCGGGCCGAGCCACGCCCCGAGCCGCACCGGCAGGCGCCGCCCGACCACCGGCCCGGCCAGCAGGGCCAGGGCCGGCGCGGCGGCGGCCGCGACATCCGCCGGCGCCGCCCGCGCCAGCACCGGCACCGCGGCGATGCCGGCAAGGGTGAGCGCCAGCGGCAGCCGCGCCGTCATCCCCTGCCCTGCCCCGGTCAGCGCCGCCCCCAGGATGGCGCCCAGGCCGACAAGTGCGCCGGGGAGGTAGGGCCCGCCTGCCCTGGCCGCAGCCACGCCCGCCGCCAGCGCGAGCCAGGCCATCGCCATCGGAGCGGTGGTTGCCCCACCGCGCAGCGCCAGAGCCATGGCGGCGAACAGCCCGAGCGCCACCGGCGCCGCCCGCAGCAGGCTGTCGGGGTGCATCGGCGCGCCGGCCATCCACCAGGCACCTGCCAGCAGGCCCAGAAGGCTACCCGCCACCTGCCGCGCCCGGCCGCCATCCGCCAGCAGCCCCGCCACCAGGCCGACCAGGGCAAGCGCCGGCAGCCGTTCCACCAATTGCCGGGGGGAAGCGTTGATGACGCCGAACAGGGCCATCAGCCCGACGAGCAGCCCGAATCCCCCCGCCGCCCCGGCGAGCCGCGGCCAGCCGAGCAGCCGCCCGCCACCCGCCCAGATCACTGCGGCCAGCGCGGCGATGATGCCGCTCACCGCCACCATCGGCACCGTGTCGAGTCCCATGCCGGTCAGGCTGCCCGAGGCATCGCGCCAGGGCGAGCGCCATGGCAGGCTCGGCACGACGAAGGAGCGGATGCATGGCGGGCAGGACCGTGCGGGTGAAGGTCTGGGACGGCTGGGTGCGGCTTTTCCATTGGTCGATCGTCCTGCTGGTCGCCGTTTCCTACGCCACCGCGAAGCTGCGGCGGATCGAGTGGCACATGCTCTCCGGCTGTCTCGCGCTGGCGCTGGTCCTGTTTCGGATCGCCTGGGGCTTCCTGGGTTCGGAGACGGCGCGCTTCGCCCGCTTCCTCGCCGGGCCGCGCGCGGTGCTGCACCATGCCGCGGCGCTGCTGCGCGGCGAGGACGAGGCGAGGCCCGGCCACAACCCGGCGGGCGGCTGGATGGTCGTGCTGCTGCTGGCGCTGCTGCTGGCACAGGGCGTGACCGGGCTGTTCGCCGACGATGCCGAACTCTACCGCGGTCCCTTCGCCGATTGGATCGGCTACGACGCGAGCCAGCGCGTCTCCGGCTGGCACGCGCGCATCTTCGACCTCCTGCTGATCGCGGTCGCCCTGCATGTCGCGGCGGTCGCGACCTATCGCATCGCCTTCGGCCGGCGGCTCGTCGGCGCGATGGTCACGGGCAGCGCGCAGTTTCCGGCCGACTCCGCGGCGGCGCGGACGCCGCCGCGGATGGGCAACCGCGTCCTCGCCGCGCTGCTGCTGGGCGCCGCGGCCGCGATGGCCGTGGCGCTGTGGCGGCTCGCCCTGTTCTGAACCGCGCGGCGTCAGGGCCGCTGGGGCAGCCGGAAGCGATCGTGGCACGCGTTGCAGGCATTGGTGGCCGCCTGGAAGGCGGCAGCGAAGGCGGCACGGTCGCCGGCGGCGGAGGCGGCGACGAGGGCGGTCGCGCCATCGACCAGGGCCTGGCCGTCACGATCGAAGGTCGCCCGATCGGTCCAGATCTCGGGACGCGCGCGGTCGTCGTCACGGTCGCTGCCGGGCGGGAACATCGTCAGCTTGCGGCGGGCGGTCGCCAGCACGGCCTCGGCCTGCGGCTGGACGGTGCGGGGATCGCCGCCGCCCTGCACCACCGGCGCGATCGCCCGTACCGCCTGCACCTGCTGCCGCATCAGGCCGCGACGCTCGGCGCTGAGATCCGACGGCGACTGTTGCGCCAGGGCGACGCCGGCGCCCAGCGCGAGCAGCCCGAACCCTGCAACCAACGCCCAAGACCTCATGGCATTCTCCCCAGCAAGGATAGCGCGCCGCACGACACGCGCGGCTACGGTGACGCTGCCATTCCCGCGAGGCAATGGCGCGTGACAAAGTCTCGCGGCACCCCGTCTTGCGGCCTCGGGGACCTGCCGCTATACCGCCGCCTCCGCAGCGCGGACCTGGCGACGGAGTGTAGCTCAGCCTGGTAGAGCACTGTGTTCGGGACGCAGGGGCCGGAGGTTCGAATCCTCTCACTCCGACCAGTTCCCGGCCGCGCCGCGAGAGTTAAGCCCTTGGGAAACCAAGGGCTTTTCTTTTGCCCGCTTCGCGTGCGCGCGGTGCGCGGCTAGCCTGCCGGCATGGTCCGCCCGCACATCCTCCTCGTCGGCCTCCTCCTCGCCGGCCCGGCATCGGCCCAGCCTGCCGTCGCGCCAGGCACGCCCTACGCCCAGGCGCGCGAATCGCTGCTGCGCGAGGGGTGGTCCCCACTCCTGGTACCGGACGCCGACCGCTGCGGGCGTGGCGATGCGCGCTGCGCGGGGCGGCCGGAAATGGTGGCCTGTGCCGGGACGGGCGCAGCGAACTGCCTGTTCGCCTGGCAGCGGCAGGGCACGCAGATCGAGGTGATCACCGCCGGCGACCCGGCCATCGTCACCGGCACGCGTCCGCGGCGCTGAGGGCGCCTCCGGCCTCGCCAGGGGCGATGGCCGGCCCGGGCGGTCAGCGCACCGCCCAGACGATGAGCCGCTTGGCGGGCCACACCCAGGCAACGCCGGCCACGGCGAAGAAGGCGAGTTCCAGCGCCCAGTGCAGGCCGCGCACATGGTCCGCGACCACCAGCACGCCGGCGACGTAGAGCAGGAATCCGAGGAGACCGGCGATCAGGGCGATGGAGGTGCGGGACATGCCCCGCATCTGACGCGTCCGCCGCCATCCGCCAAGTCCCGATCGGCGGCATCGACAGGCGGATCGCCGCACTTCTACTTTGCGCGCAGGAAGGCTAGCGAAGCGCCGGCCCGTCGCCGCGGCCCCTGCGGCGGCGCCCCCCTCCATCAGGACCGGCAGCGATCCCGTGACGACCGACAGCATCGACATCAAGGCCCATATCCGCGGCATTCCGGATTTCCCGAAGCCGGGCATCCTCTTCTACGACATCTCCACCCTGCTGCGGCACGGACCGGCCTGGCGGGCCGCCATGGCCCGGCTCGCCCGCGCGATCCGGCCGCACAAGCCCGACCTGCTCGCCGGCATCGAGAGCCGCGGCTTCCTCGTCGCCGCGCCGCTCGCGCTCGAACTCGGCCTCGGCTTCATCATGCTGCGCAAGCCGCGCAAGCTGCCGGGGCTGACCATCGGGCTGAACTACGCGCTGGAATACGGCACCGACCGCATCGAGATGCAGGCCGACGCCGTGCAGAAGGGCCAGAGGGTGATCCTGCTGGACGACCTGCTCGCCACCGGCGGCACCATGGCCGCGGGCATCAGCCTGCTGCGCCAGGCGGGGGCGGTGGTGCCCTGCGCGGCCGCCCTGATCGAGCTGACCTTTCTCGGCGGCAGGAACCGGATCGACGTGCCCTTCGAATCCCTCGTCGCCTACGACGAATAGCACCGCGGCCGCCTATCCGCCGTGGTCTTCGGGCGGTGGGCGGCGGACCAGGCCGAGCGCGAGGGCGAGCCTCCAGATCGGGCCGACCAGCAGGTTGCACAGCACCGTGCGCACCAGGTGGAAGCCGAGCACCAGCGGCACGGCGAGGTCGAGCGCCTTCGCCGTGACCGCCATCTCCGGCATGCCGCCCGGCGCCATGCCGAGCACCACCGCGACCGGCGGCAGGCCGGACAGCCAGCCGAGGCCAAGCCCGAGCAGCGCCAGCAACACGCCCACGGCCAGCGCGGACGCCAGCCCCGCCGCCGCCAGCCGCCGCGGCCCGCCGCCGAGACTCTGCGGCGTGAGACGCAGCCCGAGGCTCGCCCCCATCGCCAGCTGCGCCGCATCCACCATCCAGCGCGGGATGGAGGACGGCAGCAGCCCGCTGCCCGACAGCCCCATCGCCAGCAGGCAGGGCGCGATCATGGCGGCATTGGCGAGCCCCGCCCACGCGCCCAGCAGGGCCGCGAGCGCGCCGCACGCCAGCAGCAGCGCCATCCCGCCCCAGGCGAAGCCCGGCAGCGCGGCGGAGAAGGCGGCATCCCGCCCGCCCACGGCGATCACCGCGACCAGCGCCGGGAAGGTCAGCACCACCACCGCCATGCGGATGGTCTGCGCCACCGTCACCGCAGAGACCGCCGCGCCCGCGCGCTGCGCCAGCACCGCCATGGTGACGATGCCGCCCGGGATGGCAGCGTAGTAGGCAGTGCGCGCATCCGACCGGGCGATGCGGGCATAGAGCGGCGCCACCGCCAGCCCCGCCAGGATGGACAGCACCCCGCCCGCCAGGATGGCCGGCAGGGAGGACGCGACCGCCGCCATCACCGGCGCGGTGAAGCCCTGCCCCAGCCCGAGACCGAGCACGACGAGCCCCGCCGGGCGCAGGAACTTCGGCACCGCCGCGGCCCCGCGCCAGCCGAGCCAGGCGGTGGACAGCATGGCGCCGACCATCCAGCCGAGCGGCAGGCCGATGGTGTTCAGCAACCCGCCGGCCAGCACCGCGAGCAGCAGCGTGCGCAGATAGGCATCGGGCGGCGGAGCGTAGGACGGCGGATCGGACACGGGCAGGCGGGCAGAATCGTCGCGCGCGAGGCAGCGGTCAAAGTGCGCCGCGCGACGTCAATCCTTCGTTCATCTTCATCTCGGAGAATGACGATGGAGTCACAACCATGACAGCCGACATTGCGCTTCCGATACGCCCGGTCGCCGAAGTCGTCCGCGCGCCCCAGCGCGCTGCGGGGGGTGAACGCGATGCAGGTGCCGCGCCGCCGGCGCCTGTGCCGGCCCCTGCCACGCCGAATCCGCGGCTGCGGCTCGATGGCAGCCTCGGCATGGTGGTCATCGAATTCCGTGACGCGGCAGGGGGCGTGGCCAACACCATCCCTTCCCCCCGGCAGATCGCGGCCTATCGCGCAGCGGTGGTCACGGATGCGCCGGTGCCGGTCGGCGTGCGGCCGCAGACAAGCGCCGATGCTGCGGCAATGCCCGAAACCGAGGCGCCGCCCCCACCCACGCGGCAGGACGCGCCCGCCGCGGAGGCGTGAGGCGCCGGCGCGTCAGCCGCGGCCAGTGAGACCGGCAGCCACCTGGTCGTTCACTTCGATCAGGAAGGCGAGGTCCGGGTCGCCCAGTTCCATCTCCCGCTGCACGGCGCGGCCAAGCGAGATCAGCCCCGCGCGCACGGTCGGCGGCAGCCGGTTGGCGGGATCGGCCAGGGCGGACTCTACCGCCAGCCAAAGCCGCCGGTTGTCTGCGACCGCGCGCACACGTGCCGCACCCTCCTGCTGGCTGGCGGCGCGCAGCCCGCCGGTGACGCGGCGGAACACATCCGCCTCCTGCTCGCGCGGGTCGAGCGCGGCACGGGTCGCGCCATAGGCGCGGGCGATGTCAGCGAGAGTCATGGCGCCTCCTCATCCTCGGCGGTTGCGGCGCCGGGCAGCGCCACGCCCATCACCACCTCCTCATGCCGCATCACGCGGCGCACCAGCTTGAGCGCCTGGTAGCACTCATCGGCCTCGGCCGCGGCGAGCGCCCGGTCGAGCAGATCCCGCGCGAGGGTGGAGGTGGTAGCGGCCTGGAACTCGGCGATCAGGCGGCGGGCGACGGTCAGGCCGGCCTCACGCTCATCCTCGTCGCCGATATAGGCAGTCTGCAGCGCGAAGTAGATGCGGCGGGAGGGCGTGTTCGCGCCCTCCGGCGTCATCAGCTGCTTGCCAAAGAGGAAGCGCGCCTTGGCGGTGAGCTCGATGCGCGCCCGGTTGCGAAAGCGGATCGGCGCGCCGTTGACGACCATCAGGTCGCCTTGCCGAAGTTCAAGCACCAGCGTGGACATCCTGTCCTCCCGGCCGAATGTGGATGGGGTGGCGCCGGGCCAGGGCGCCCGACGCCACCGCCGGGATCAGCGGAACAGGCTCAGCAGGGTCTGCGGGGCCTGGTTCGCGATCGAGAGCGCCTGGGTGCCGAGCTGCTGGCGGATCTGCAGCGACTGCAGCCGGGCGGATTCCTTGGCGAGGTCGGCGTCGATCAGCGCGCCGAGGCCCGCTTCCAGCGCATCGGCCTTGTCCTTGTTGTAGGCGACCTGGTTGTCGATGTAGCGCGCATCGCTGCCGAAGGTGTTCAGCGCGTTGCTGATCGCCGTCTGCACCGTGTCGAAGTCGCCGCCATCGGCCAGCGCGGCCTGCGCGGCGGTGGCATCGGTCGGCGCCGCGGCGACGATCAGCGTGCCCGCGCCATCCACCGAGGTGATGGTGTAGGTCGTGCCGCTCTCGTTGCGCGTGGTGGTGATGTCGCCGCCCGGCGCGGCGGTGGCGAGCAGCGTGCGGCCATTGTAGGTCGCATCCGAGATGAAGTTCGTGATCTGCGTGCGCAGCGCATCGTACTGCGCTTCGTACTGCGCGCGCTGATCGGCGTTCAGCGTGTCGTCCGCCAGGCGCACCAGCGTCTCGCGCACCTTCACCATCGTCTCCGAGACCTTGTTCAGGCCCGAAAGCGCGGTGTCCAGGATGCCCTTCACGCCGCCGAGCTGTTCGTTCGCCGCCGTCAGGCCGGCGACATCGGCACGCACCGACTGCGCCACGGCGAAGGCAGCGCCGTCGTCCTTGGCGTCGTTCACGCGCAGGCCGGTCGAGATCCGCTTCTGCGTGGTGTTCAGGTCGGTGTTGGTGCGGTTGAGCGATTGCAGCGCCACCTGGGCGCCGATATTGGTGTTGACGGAGTTCAGCGACATCGGGGTCTTCCCCTGGATCCGGTGGCCCGGTGGTGGTGACCGCCGCCCGGGCCGGGTTGCGCGCCGCGTCTTGCGGTGTCGAGCACAGAATGCAGACGGCGCGTTAACCGACACTGAATCCGGAACGCCCGGGTTGAGAGGCGCGCCGCCCCTTTCAAACTCCCTGCGCAAGGGGTCCGGGTCGCCGATGCATGGCATCGGCGATGCCCCCCTCTGTCGGCCACAGGACCTTTCGCCCCCGACACCCGAGTCACCGCGGGTCCAGGGCACCGTGTCCCCTGCCGGGGGAGCACGAGGGGGCAGAGGCCCCCCCGGTCCACATCGCCCGCTGATGACCCGATCCCGACATCCCGCTGACGTCGCCCTCGCTCCGCCAGCCCGTGCCTCCGGCGGCCTGCCGCTCCGCTTCGTTCGCCGGAGATCCGGCGAACCAGGCAGGCAAGCCGCTAGAGCGGTTTCCGTTCGCCTTGGCTCACGGCAACCGCTCCGGCCTCTTGTTTTCGCGAGCATCTTTACCCGATCAGGTGATTCCACCTGATCGGGATCTGCTCTAGCGCAGGAACTGCGTCAGCGTCAGCCCGGAAACCAGAGCGATCGCGTTGTAGGATGCCTCGAGCTGCGTCTTCGTGTTCTGCAGCCGGCTGATCGTCTCGGCCATGTCCACTTCCTCGATGCTGGCGAGCTGACCGGCGAGCGCCACCGAAACCTCCGAATGCCGCTGGGCGGTCGTCTCCAGCCGCTGTTCGGTGACGCCGAGCGCGCCGCGCTCCTCCCCGATCGCGTCGATGGCGCTGCGCATCCCGTCGCGCACGGTCGCGATCAGGTCGGTGAAATCGGTGCCGAGCGCCGCCTGGGACGGGTCCATCGCCGCGAGCGTCGCCAGCCCGCGCAGGATGTCGCGCGCCCAGGATCCGGTCGTCTCGCCCTCGCTCGTCGCCGTCGCGTTGCGGTTGGCGAAGACGCCGTAGCCGACCCGCTCGCCTTCCGCCGCCGGCACGCTGCGGCGCGGTTCCGTCAGCCCCAGCGCGGGGTCCGAAAGGAAGGCCGAGAACGGCGTCGTGCCCGCGGCGTCGGAGGATGCCGCGGCGAGCGTCGCCGCCGCCACCGCGGCCGCGTTGCCGCCGCCGAGCCCCGCCACCGCCGCCGCGATGTCCGTCGCGAAGCCGGAGGAGGCGATGTTCTCCGGGTCCGGGATCGGCGGGTTGGCGCCGTCGCTGCCGCCGAAGAGGTACTCGCCGGCGTAGCGCTCGTTGAGCAGGCTCGCGAATTCGCTGAGCGCCGCCTTCGCCTGCGCGGCCACGGCGGAGATGCGCTCCTCGCTCGTGCCGTCGATGAGGATGGCTTCCTCGTAGAACTGCGTCGCGATGTCCGACATGCGGCCGAGCGCCTTCTGCGTCACCTCGGTCCGCGCCAGGGCGCGGGAGATCGTGCCCTCCCAGGCCTCGCGCCGCGCCATGTCGGCGCGCAGGTCGATGGCGCGCCGGGCCTCCGGCGCGATGTCGCCGTAGCCCGGCCCCTTGCGCCCGTCCGACATCTGGCGCGTCAGCACCTCAAGCCGCGCGCGCAGGGCGGCGGCACCGGCATCCAGGCGGCCGATCGACCCGATTCCGCTCATCGCATCACCTCACCGCGCCGAGCAGCGCGTCCCACATCGCCTGCACCGTGCTCATCACCCGCGCATTGGCCGCATAGGCGTTCTGCAGCGCCACCATCGCTGCCATCTCGGTATCCACGTCCACGCCGGAACGCTGCGCGAAGCGCGCCTCCAGCCCCTGCACCATCGCATCGGCGCCGGTCCGCGCCGCGGTCGCCGCCGCGCGGTCGGCGGTCTGCGTCGCTGTGACCAGCGCGGCGTAGCCTTCGAGCGTCGCCGGCGCGCCGAAGGGGGAGGAGAGCAGCCCATCCGGCCCCAGCCCGCCGGTCGGGATCGGGTCCCAGGCGACGCCCGCCTGCGCCTCCGCCCCGAAGGTGTAGTCGAGGACGCGGTCGAGCAGCGTGGTGAAGCCGCTCGGCCCGCCCGACGGGTTCGGCGTGAAGGCCGAGGGCCCGCCGGCGCTGCCCGCGACGGCATGGGTGCCGTCGCGCAGCAGGGAGGGGTCGGCGCTGACCGCCGGGTTCACCCGGATGCTGCCGGCGAAGCCGAGCATCGCGCTGGTGGAATAGGGCTGGGTGACATCGGGCACGCTGCCCGAGGCATCGGTGAACAGGCGCAGCCCCTGCCCCTCGAAGCGCGCGGCGAGCTGCGCCGCGGCGAGATCCGCCTCGGCCTGGTAGCGCGGCAGCGTCTGGTCGCGCAGCGTCACGTATTCGGCAAGCCGCCCGCCGGCCAGGCTCTCCGTCACGTCCTGGCCGCCGAGCATGATGCCGGGGATGGTGCCCCCGGCGCCGTGATAGCTCGACGCGCCGATGGTCGCGTCGGCGGTCGAGAAGGCGTCGCCCTTGGCGTCGAGCGGCAGCACCAGGCCGTTGCGCGCCACCAGCACGAGGTTGCCGTCCTCGCTCTTGAGCGCCCGCACCTCGATCGATTCCGACAGCGTCGCGATGGCCGCGTCGCGCTGGTCCTCGAGCGCCGCGGCGCTGCCGGTCAGCGCCGTCTGCTCGCGGATCTGCTGCGTCAGCGCGGCGATTTCGCGCAGCGAGGCATTGATGCGCGCGACCTCGGTCACGATGCCGTCCTGCGCCTCCTGCCGGGCATCGCCGATCGCCGAGGAGACCTCGTTGAGCCGCGTCGCCAGCGCCTCGGCATCGAGCAGCAGGCTGGATTGGCGGCCGGCCTCGGCCGGGTCGGCGCGCAGGTCCTCGAAGCCGGTGCGCAGGGCCGCGGTCAGGTCGCCGAGGCTCTCGCCGTTCTCGGGATTGCCGTGGGCGGTCTCGATCGCCTGCAGCAGCCGTTCCCGCACCTCGGCGCCGGCGGCGGCGGCGCGACGGGAATTGAGCTCCGTCACCAGCGCCTCGTCGACGTCGCGGGTCGGCGCCAGGCTGCGCACGCCGATCCCCGCGCCGTCCACCTGCACGGCCCGGCTGGCGACGGTCTTCTTGGTGTGACCGACCGTATCGGCATTGGCGACATCGTTGGCCGAGGCGGCCAGGGCGCGCTGCGTGTGCAGAAGGGCGGAACGCGCGGTGATCAGCGCGGCGTCGAGGCTCATGGCGGCGCTCCGTCAGGCCGCGGCTCAGCGCCGCATGTTGATGGTGTCCTGCAGCATCTCGTCGGAGGCGGTGACGATCTTGGTGTTCGCCGTATAGGCGCGCTGCGCGACGATCAGCTTCGAGAATTCGGAGGCGATATCGACGTTCGACCGTTCGATCGAGCCGACCGAGAGCCGCCCGGCGCCGTTGGAGGCCGGGTCGGTGGTCCGCGCCTCGCCGCTTTCCAGCGTGCGCATGAAGGCCTGGCCATCGAGGCGCTGCAGCGCATCGGGGTTGTTGAAGGTGGTGATGGGCACGCGCGCGATGACGCGCGCCTCGCCGTTGTCGTAGTTGATGGCGACGTCGCCGTTGTCCCGCACCGTGACGGAGGAATAGGCGCCGAGCGGCACGCCGTCCTGGCTCCGGTTCCGCAGCTCGTATTCCTCCCCCGCGTACTGCGTGAGGCCCCGCGCGGCGCCGAAGGCGCCGAGGTTGAGCGAGATGGTCTGGTTGCCCTGGCCGAAATCGGCGGTGAAGGTCACGCTGGCCGGGTCGCCCAGCGCCGACGCCGTGCCGGCCAGCGAGCCGGTCGCGTTGGCGAAGCCGCCGATCGTGCCGTCCGGCACGGCCGGGGTCGCCGCCTGGCCGAACTGCACCTCGATGGTGCCGAGCGATCCGCCCGCGCCGGGAGCACTGATCTCGAGCGTCCAGGTGTTCGCCGCCGTCGGCGTCCAGGTCAGCGTCATGTCCTGCAGCGCGCCGAGGCTGTCATAGACGTTGATCGGCGTGGAGACCGGGTCCGTCCCGGAGGCCGGCAGGTTCGCGGCGAGTTCGATATTGGCCGTCGCGATCGGGTTGAACACCAGTTCGCTCACGCGGATCGGCTGCAGGCTGGTGCGGTCCGGTTCGCCGGACGCGTCCGCCGTCCAGCCCTGCAGGTAGTATCCGGCGCCGTTGACCAGATAGCCGTCGGTGTCGAGCTGGAAGTCGCCGCCCCGGGTGAAGAACTGCCGTTCGTCGAAGGTCACCTGGCCGCCGGACGTGCCGTTGGGCAGCGCCACGGAAAAGAACCCCTGCCCGGCGATCGCGAGAGAAAGGGGATTCTCCGACTGCTCGATCGTGCCCTGGAGGGTGTTGGTGTAGTCCGGCCGCGCCACCACCGATCCGGGCCGGTGCACCGTCTGGGTGCTGTCGGTCAGGAAGGACACGAAGTTGGTGTCGGTGCGCTTGAAGCCGACGGTCTGGCTGTTGGCGACGTTGTCCGAGATGTGACCGAGGGCGCGCGCCTGGGCCGTCAGGCCGCTGATCGCGGTGGTCATGGAACCGAACAGGGACATGGGGCTCTCCGGGCTGGGCGGACGCTGCGGGGCGCGACGCGGCTGCGGCATGGCGCAACCGGCGTGCCAGGCCAGACCGGCCGCGGACCGGGCGAGCTCTGCCCCTCGGCGGCAGAACCCGCAGGCCAGGGCGGCACTTCCTGCCGCAGGGGGGCCGTCCGGCGCTGGCCCGGCGGTTGCAGCCGGCCAGGCGCCGGCCGCCTCCGCGCGCCGGCGGTGCGCCGCGCGTCGCGGCGCCGGCAGGAAAGGCACGACCGGCATGGATGTCCTTGCGAGCCAAGCCCCGGCCGCCATCGCCATCGCGCCGCAGGCCACCGCCGTTACCGGCGGGACGAGCGCCTTCGCCGAGGCGCTCGCGCAGGTGGCGCAGGCGACACCCGCGGCTGCCGGGGGGCCCGCTGCGCCGGCCGGGGCGGAAGCTCCGGCACCGGAGACAGCCCCTGTGCCGGAACTGCCGGAGGGCGCGCCACCGGATCTGCAGGCGCTGCTTGTACAGGCCCTGCCCGGCGCAGTGCCGCCGACACCGCCGACACCGCCGACAACGCCGCCCGGAACCGCGGCGGAGGCAGTGTCGACGATGGCGGGGGCGGCGTCGAATGGCGCGGAGGCGGGAACGCCGCCCGCCACCGATGCGCGCCCCGCGCGCATGGCCGGCCCAGGCCCCGTCACGCCGCCGCCGGCCGAGGCGACACCCGGCCCGACGCCGACAGCGAGCGGCGATCCTGCCGATCCCATCGTCGCCGCCGCCACGCAGCCGGCCGCGCCGGCGGCGACTGCCGCCTCCGGCCAAGCGGGCACCATCGCGGCGCAGCCGGCCGCACACCCATCATCCCCGGCAGCCGCCGTCGGACCGGCCGCTGGCCCGTCCGAGACCGCCGCTGTCCCGATGGCCGCCGCCCCCGTCGCCACGACCTCCTGTCCTCCCACAACGGCCGCGCCCACGAATGCCGGCACCGTCGCCAGGCCCGCCACGGCCACCGCGGGCACGACCGCCCGCGCGCCTGTCATCGCCGGAGCCGCGCCGGCGGCACCCCCGGGGGTCGCCCCGGAAGCGACGGCGACGACAGCGGCCCCGGTCGCGGCGAGCAAGGCTTCGCGGCCGGCCACAGCGCAGCGCGCCGGCGCCCCGGGCCCCGCGACCGACAGCCCCGCGGCACGCGGCGAGACCGGGCCGCCCCGTCCCGGCGATCCCCCGGTCGCGGAGGAGCCGCATGCAGCCGTCACCTCCTTCCCGCCGGCGGCTCCGCCGGCCGGCGTGGCACCATCGCCGGCCGCCGCCGAGAGCGACATGGCGGCCACCCCAGTCGCCGCGACACCTGTGCCGCCGGCACCCGCCGCGGAGCCCCCGCCACCCGCCGCGCCGGCAGCCACCGGCCCAGCCACGGAAGCTCCCGGCGCGGTCCTAACCCCGACGACGCCGCCGCCCGCCCCTCCCTCCACCGCGCGCCCCGCGCCCACCACCGCGCCGGTCCGCCAGCTCGCGCCGCTGGTCGTCGCGGTCGCCATCGGCGGCGGCGGCACCGCAAGGCTCTCCGTCACGCTCGAACCCGTCGAGCTCGGCCGCGTCGAGGTCAGCGTCGAGCGCAGCGGCGATGGCGCGCAGGTGCGCATCCTTGCCGAGCGCCCGGAAACGCTTGCCCTGCTGCAGCGCGACCAGCGCGATCTCGACCGCGCCCTGAGCGCCGCCGGCATCGAGCCGGACGGCCGCTCGCTCTCGCTCGGGCTCGCGCCGGGCAGCGGAGGCGGTTCCGAAGGGCAGCGTCGGAACCCACGCGGCGGAGAGACCAGCATGGCACGCGGCATGCAATCAGGCGGCGAGGTGGGCCTCGACACTCGAGCCGAGCCCGCGCCCCGGCGCCGCGCCCTCTCGCTGCTCGACCTCGCCGTCTAGCGCGGCCCGCATTCGCACCGGCTCGCGGCCGCCGCCCCGGCGCGTCGAGTCCACCGGCGTCCTCACCCGATCAGGTGATTCCATCCGATCGGGATCTGCTCCAGGAAAGGGATCTCGCCATGTCCGGATCGATCACCTCGACCACCGCCGCCGCCACCAGCAGCGCGGCAAGCTCCAACACGCGCCTCGCGGGGGATTTCAACACCTTCCTCACGCTGCTGACGACCCAGTTGCAGAACCAGAGCCCGACCGACCCGCTCGACACCAACCAGATGACGAACCAGCTCGTGCAGTTCGCCTCGGTCGAGCAGCAGATCGCGATGAACCAGAACCTCGAAAGCCTGATCGCGCTGCAGCAGACGGCGCAGCTCACCGCCGCCGCGCCGCTGATCGGCCAGCGCGTCGAGGTCGAGGCCGACCAGGTCGCGCTGCAGAACGGCAGCGCCGAGATCCGCCTGCCCGCCGCCGGCACGGCGCGCAGCGCCGAGATCTCGATCACCGACAGCAGCGGGCGCGTGGTGCGCCGGCAGACGGTCACCCTCGGCACCGCGGCCAGCGGCTGGACCTGGGATGGGCGCAACGACGCCGGCACCAGCGTGACGGATGGCGCCTATGGCGTGCAGGTCACCGGGCGCGCGGAGAACGGGGAACAGGTCGCGCTGTCCTTCACGGTCGCCGGCACGGTCACCGGCGCGGAACGCCAGGACGGCGCCCTGACGCTGTCGCTCGGCGGGCTGAGCGTCGGCTTCGACAAGCTGCGTCGGCTCGTGCCCGAGACCTGATGGCGGCCGGCCTATCCGCTGACGTCGGTACCGGCGGCCCGGTTTCGCGCGCGGCCGCCCCACCGGCCCCGCGCGCCGTACCGCCGCGCCCGCGTTAACCGCGCCGCAACCGCCACCCGGCAAAGTCTGCCGCGGCGGCAGGAGGCGGCCTTCGGATGCGATGGATGCGGCCGGCAGGGCGCGGTGAGCGACGCGGGAGGTGGCGCCGGTGAACGCGGTGCTTGCGCAGCTCCGCGCGCTGGGACCGCTGCGCCTCGGCGCCATGGCCGGGGCCGGGCTCGCGGTGCTCGGGCTGCTCGCCTGGCTGGTGCTGCGGGCGGGGCAGCCGCCGATGGCGCTGCTCTACGCCGACCTCGACCCGCGCGACGCCGCACAGGTCGTCGCCGCGCTGGAACGCGCGCGCGTCCCCCATCGCATCGAGGCCGGCGGCAGCCGCATCCTGGCGCCGGAGGAACAGGTGCCGCGGCTGCGGCTTTCCCTGGCGCGGGAAGGCCTGCCGCAGGGCGGCTCGGTCGGCTACGAGATCTTCGACCGCGGCGAATCCCTGACCACCACGCCCTTCCAGCAGGACGTGAACCGGCTGCGCGCCCTGGAAGGCGAGCTGGCGCGCTCCATCCGCGGCCTGGCCGGCGTGCGCGCGGCGCGCGTGCACCTGGTGCTGCCGCGGCGCGAGGCCTTCTCGCGCGAACGTGGGGAGGCGCAGGCCTCGGTGGTGCTGACCATGCAGGGCGCGCAGCGGCTCGACCGGGAGGGCGTGCAGGCGGTGCTGCACCTGGTCGCGACCGCCGTGCCCGGGCTGCGGCCGCAGAACGTCTCCATCGTCGACAGCCGCGGCGCGCTGCTGGCGCGCGGGGGGCAGGCCCTGGCCGGCCCGGCGGCTGCGATGTCGCAGGACGAGATGCGCCGCGCCCAGGAACTGCGCATCGGGCGCGCGGTGGAGGAGATGCTGGAACGCACCCTCGGCCCGGGCCGCGTCCGCGCCGAGGCGACGGTCGAGATGGATTTCGACCGCGTGCAGACCACCGAGGAACGCTTCGACCCCGACAACCAGGTGCCGCGCAGCCAGCAGAGCGTGCAGGAGAGCAGCCGCAACGCCGAGGGCCAGCCGACCACGGTGCAGAACAACGTCCCCGGCGCCGACCCGGCGGGCGGCGGCGGCTCCCAGGAGAGCCGCCAGGAGGAGACGACCAACTACGAGATCGGCCGCACCACGCGCAGCACCGTGCGCGAGCATCCGGTGGTGCGGCGGCAATCCGTGGCCGTGCTGGTGGACGGCGTCTGGGAGCCGCAGGCGAGCGGCCCGGCCACTTTCCGCGAGCGCACGCCGGAAGAACTCGCCCGCATCTCCGCCCTGGTGCGTGGCGCCATCGGCTTCGACGAGCGGCGGGGCGACACGGTGGAGGTCGTCTCCCTGCGCTTCGCGGAGCCGCCGGCGGCGGATGCGGGCCCGCCTGGCATGTTCGACCTCTCCTTCAGCAGCACGACGCTCGCACGGCTGATGGAGACCGGGCTCTTCGCCCTGGTCGCGCTGGTCGCGCTGCTGCTGGTCGGGCGGCCGCTCGCCGGGCGGCTGGCGACGATGATCCAGCCACCGGCCCCGGCGGCCGCCCTGCCCGGCGGCGGCGCGGTCGCGGTGGCGGGCCCCGGGGGCGCGGCCCTGGCCGGTACCGCCGGCCACCCGGCGCTGGAAGGCGCGGCGGAAAACGAGGCGATGGTCTCCATCGGCATGGTCGAGGGGCAGATGCGCGCCTCCTCCATCGCGAAGATGCAGGAGCTGGTGGACCGCCACCCCGACGAATCCCTGAGCGTGGTGCGCCGCTGGATGGCGCCGGAAGGATCCTGAGGCATGGCACTGCCCCCGACCCTGAGCGGCGCGCAGAAGGCCGCCACCTTCATGCTGGCGATCGGCGAGGAGCACGCCGCGCGGCTCTTCGCGAAGATGCACGAGGACGAGATCCGCGACATCTCCACCGCCATGGCGAGCCTCGGCACCGTGCCGGCGCCGACGGTCGAGGAGCTGTGCCGCGAATTCGCCGACAACCTCGGGCAGACAGGCAATCTGGTCGGCTCCTGGGAAACCACGGAGCGGATGCTGCTCAAGACCCTGCCGCGCGAGCGCGTCGCCCAGATCATGGAGGAGATCCGCGGTCCCGCCGGCCGCACCATGTGGGACAAGCTCGGCAACGTGAACGAGGCGGTGCTCGCGAACTACCTCAAGAACGAGTACCCGCAGACCGTCGCCGTGGTGCTGACCAAGGTGAAGTCCGACCACGCCGCGCGCGTGCTCTCCCTGCTGCCGGAGGGCTTCGCGATGGAGGTGGTGATGCGCATGCTCCGCATGGAGACGGTGCAGAAGGAAGCGCTCGACGGCGTCGAGAAGACGCTGAAGGCGGAGTTCATGTCGAACCTCGCGCGCGCGCAGCGGCGCGACGCGCATGAGATGATGGCCGAGATCTTCAACAACCTCGACCGCCAGTCGGAAAGCCGCATCCTCGCAGCCCTCGAGGAACGCAACCGCGATGCGGCCGAACGCATCCGCGGCCTGATGTTCACCTTCGACGACCTGCAGCGCTTGGATGGCGCCGGGGTGCAGGTGCTGATGCGCGCGGTGCCGAAGGAGCAGCTCGTCCTCGCGCTCAAGGGCGCGTCGGAGACGCTGCGCGACCTCTTCATCAAGAACATGAGCGAGCGTGCGGCGAAGATGCTGAAGGAGGACCTGGCCAACCTGGGCCCCGTGAAGCTGCGCGACGTGGACGAGGCGCAGTCGGCGATCGTGCTGCTGGCCAAGGACCTCGCGGCCCAGGGCCAGATCCAGATGCAGGACGGCCGCGAAGACGAGATGGTGTACTGACATGGCCGACGGCTTCGCCCCTCTCGCGCTCGCCGCCACCAGGGACGGCTTCGCCCCCACCTTCCTGATTGCCGCGCTCGACGCGGCGCGGCGCGAAGCCGCCGCCGCGCCGCCGTCCCCGCCGCCGGAGCCACCCGGGCCCGATCCTATGGAGGAGATCCTCGCCGAGGCGCGACGCCTGGCGCGGCAGGAGGGTCGCGCCGAAGGGCTGCGCGAAGCCGCCGCCGCGCGCGAGGCGCTGGCCGCCCAGGCCGCTCTGCTCGCCGCCGGCGCCCTGCGCGAGGGCCGCGCCGCGGCGGCGGAGGCGGCGGCCAAGGTCGCGACGGACCTCGCACGGCTCGCGCTGTCCATGCTGGAGGCGGCGCTTCCGGGGATCGCGGCGGAGAACGGCGCGGCTCTCACCGCCGGCTTCGTGCGCCGGCTCGCGCCGCTGCTGGAGACCACGCCGGAGGCGCGCATCCTCGTCGCCCCCGGCCTCGCCGAACCGACCCGCGCGCTGCTCGCGGCGGATGGCGTGACGGTGGAGGAGGATGCCGCGCTCGCGCCCGGCGATGCGCGCGCCGAATGGCGCGGCGGTGGCGCGGCCTTCGACCTCGCGGCCCGGCGCCGCGACATCCGCGGCGTGCTGGACGCCGCCGGCCTCGGGCCCAGGGAGTAAGCCATGTCGGGCAATACGAGTTTCGAGCCGCTCTCCGCCGCCTCCGAGGAGGCGCGGCAGGCCGCCTCCGCTCCGGCGCGGGAACTGGAGGCGGTCTACGACATCCCGGTGCAGATCAGCGCCGTGCTCGGGCGCGCGACGATGCAGGTGTCGCAGCTTCTGAAGCTCGGCCGCGGCGCGGTGGTGGAACTCGACCGCAAGCTCGGCGAGGCGGTGGACATCTACGTCAACAACCGCCTCGTGGCGCGCGGGGAGGTGGTGATGGTGGACGACAACCGGCTCGGCGTGACGATGACCGAGATCGTGAAGTCGGACCGGGGCGCCTGAGATGCCGCGGCTGCTGATCATCGGCTCGCTGGAGGCGGAGCTCGGCGCGGCTGCGCGCATCGCCGCGGCGCGCGGCGCACGGCTGCTGACGGCGGAGGGCGTCTCCGCCGGGATCGGGCTCATGCGCGCACAGGGGGCGGACCTGGTGCTGTGCGACGTGGTGCACGATGTCGGCTGGCTGGTGGCGCAACTCGCGGATGAACGCATCGCCTGCCCGGTCGTCGCCTGCGGCAGGCCGAACGACGCCGATGCGGCGGTGCGCGCGATCCGCGCGGGGGCGAAGGATTTCCTGCCCTTGCCGCCGGAGGCCGACCTCATCGCCGCGATGCTGCAGGCGGTGGCGGCCGATCCGGACCGGCCGGTGGTGCAGGACCCCGCCATGACGACGCTGCTCGCGCGCGCCGAGCAGGTGGCGCGCGCGGATGCCTCCGTGCTGATCACCGGCGAGAGCGGCACCGGCAAGGAGGTGCTGGCGCGGCACATCCACGCCGCGTCGCGCCGCGCGCGCGGGCCCTTCGTCGCGCTGAACTGCGCGGCGCTGCCGGAAGCCCTGCTGGAATCCGAACTCTTCGGCCATGAGAAGGGCGCCTTCTCCGGTGCCGTCGCCTCGCGCAAGGGCAAGTTCGAGCAGGCCGAGGGCGGCACGCTGCTGCTCGACGAGATCGGCGAGATGGATCCGCGCCTGCAGGCCAAGATCCTGCGCGCCATCCAGGAACGCGAGATCGACCGGCTCGGCGGCAATGCGCCGGTGAAGGTGGATGTGCGCATCCTCGCCGCGACGC
This sequence comes from Neoroseomonas eburnea, assembly GCF_018129005.1. GTDB lineage: Bacteria > Pseudomonadota > Alphaproteobacteria > Acetobacterales > Acetobacteraceae > Neoroseomonas > Neoroseomonas eburnea. The sequence continues at coordinate 15,126 of NZ_JAAEDL010000028.1, read as the reverse complement.
ATCGCGACCTCGCCGCCGAGGTCGCGAAGGGGCGCTTCCGGGAGGACCTGTTCTTCCGCCTCGCCGTGGTCCGGCTGCGCATCCCGGCGCTGCGCGAACGGCAGGGGGACATCCTGCCGCTCGCGCGGCACTTCGCGCGCCGCTACGCCCGCGCCAACGGGCTGCCGCAGCGCGGCCTGTCGCCCGCCGCGGAGGCCCTGCTGCTGACGCACGCCTGGCCGGGCAATGTGCGCGAACTGGAGAACACCCTGCACCGCGCGGTGCTGCTGGCCGAGGGTCCGGCGATCGGGCCGGAGGCGATCGACCTGCTGGAGGCGATGCCCTTCACCGCGGCGACGGAGGCGGCGCCCAGCCTGCCGGTCGCCGTCGCCGCCGCCCGCCCCGCGCCGCAGCCCGTCGCCGCCCTGGTCGGACGGCGGATGGAGGAGGTGGAGCGCGACCTGATCCTCGAGACGCTGTCGCATTGCCTCGGCAACCGCACGCGGGCGGCCGAGATGCTCGGCATCTCCATCCGCACGCTGCGCAACAAGCTGCATGAATATCGCGCCGCGGGCGTCGCCGTGCCGCCGGTGCCCGGCCAGCCGCCCTACGGCGCGGTCGCGGCAGGGTAGCGCGTGGCGGCGATCGCCCTGCCCGGCTGGCTGCGGAATGCGCAGCCCGGCAACGACGTGGCGCTGGCGCTCGGCGTCGTCGCGCTGCTTGTCGTGCTGGTGGTGCCGCTGCCCGTGGTGCTGCTGGATGCCGGGCTCGCCATCTCGATCACCCTGTCGGTGCTGGTGCTGATGACGGCGCTGTTCCTGCAGCGGCCGCTCGACTTCACCTCCTTCCCCACGCTGCTGCTGCTGACGACGCTGCTGCGTCTCGCGCTCAACGTCGCCACCACGCGCACCATCCTCAGCCATGGGCATGAAGGGGAGCAGGCGGCGGGGCATGTCGTCTCCGCCTTCGGCGGCTTCCTGATGGGCGGCGATGTCGTCGTCGGGCTGATCGTCTTCGCCATCCTGCTGGTGGTGAACTTCATGGTCATCACCAAGGGCTCTGGGCGCATCGCGGAAGTGGCCGCGCGCTTCAGCCTCGATGCCATGCCGGGCAAGCAGATGGCGATCGACGCCGACCTTTCCGCCGGCATCATCGACGAGACCGAGGCGCGCCGCCGCCGCCGCGAACTCGAGGAGGAGACCGGCTTCTACGGCGCCATGGACGGCGCGGCGAAATTCGTCCGCGGCGATGCCATCGCCGGGCTGATCATCACCTTCATCAACCTGCTCGGCGGCATGGCGATCGGCATCGCGCGGCACGGGCTGGGCTTCGCCGATGCGGCGCAGACCTTCTCCGTCCTGACCGTCGGCGATGGCCTGGTCAGCCAGATCCCGGCGCTGCTCGTCTCGGTCGCCGCCGGCATCGTCGTCACCAAGGGCAGCACGGAAGGCACGGCGGACAAGGTGCTGGTCGGGCAGCTCGGCGCCGGGCCGAAGCCGCTCGCCATCGCGGCGGGTGCGGCGGGCCTCATGGGGCTGCTGCCGGGCATGCCGCTGCTGCCCTTCCTGGCGCTGGCCGGCGCCGCGGGCGCGGCGGCCTGGGCGAAGCACCGGGCAGCGCTCGCCCCCGCCGCGCCGCCCGACGCACCCGCCATCGCGGGCGAGCCGCCGATCGCCGACACGCTGCGGATGGACCTGCTGCGGCTGGAACTGGGCTATGGGCTGCTGTCGCTCGCCGCCGGCGACGCGCCGCGCCTGACCGAGCAGATCAAGGGCCTGCGCCGGTCGATCGCGCAGGACATGGGCTTCGTCCTGCCCTCCGTGCGCATCCAGGACAACCTCTCCCTCTCCCCCGACACCTACGCCATCCGGGTGAAGGAGATCGAGGCGGGGCGCGGCCAGCTCCGTCCGCCGCTGCTGCTGGCGATCGACCCGGCGGGCGGCGTGCCCGACCTGCCCGGCGAACGCTGCAACGAGCCCACTTTCGGCCTGCCCGCCCTGTGGATCGAGGAGACGCGGCGGGAGGATGCGCTCGCCCGCGGCTGCACGGTGGTGGACGCCGCCGGCGTCGTCGCCACCCACATCACCGAGCTGGTGCGGGAGAACATGGCGGAGCTGCTGTCCTTCGCCGAGACCCAGAAGCTGCTGGACGAGCTGCCGGCCGAACACCGCAAGCTGGTCGCCGACCTGGTTCCGTCGCAGATCGGTGTCGGCGGCATCCAGCGCGTGCTGCAGGCGCTGCTGGCGGAACGCGTCTCGATCCGCGACCTGCCGACCATCCTCGAAGGCATCCAGGAAGCCTCCGCGGCGGGGGCGCGCTCGGTGCCGGGCATCCTTGCCATCGTCCGCACGCGGCTGGCGCGGCAGCTCTCGGACGCGGCGCGCGGGCCGCAGGGCTATGTGCCGATGATCACGCTCTCCGCCGAGTGGGAAGTCGCCTTCACCGAGGCGCTGGTCGGACCGCCGGAGGAACGCCAGCTCGCCATGGCGCCTTCCCGCCTCGGCGAGTTCATGCAACGCCTGCGCGAGGCCTTCGACGCCGCCAACGCCGCTGGCGAACAGCCGGTACTGGTCTGCTCCGGCCCGATCCGCCCGCATGTCCGCGCGATCGTCGAGCGCTTCCGTCCCTCGACCACCGTTCTGGCGCATACCGAGATCCACCCGCGCGCCCGCATTCGCACCGTGGGGTCGCTCTGATGAGGCTCAAGGTCTTCCGCGCCGCGAGCATGTCCGAGGCCATGGCGCTGCTGCGCAGCGAGCTGGGCGCGGAGGCGGTCATCCTCGGCACCCGCCGCGTCGCCGGCGGCGTCGAGGTGACGGCGGCGCTGGAACCCGAGGAACCGGTGCTGATCCCGCCCATGGGCCCCTCGGTCGCGGCGGTGCCGGTGGCGGGGCCGCTCGCCTTCCACAACCTGCCGGTCGCGCTGGCGCTCGCGCTCGGCGCGGCGCCGCTGGAGGCGGCGCTCGGCGCGACGCTCGGCTTCGCCCCGCTGCCGGAGGCGCAGGAGAAGCCGCTGATGCTGGTCGGCCCCCCGGGCGCGGGCAAGACGCTGACCTGCGCGAAGCTCGCCGCTCGCCTGGTGATGCGCGGCACCGCGCCGGTGGTCGTCACCGCCGACGGCCAGCGTGCCGGTGCGGCGGCGCAGCTTGCCGCCTTCACCGGCGTGCTCGGCCTCACCCTGGCCGTGGCGCCTTCCGCCGCATCGCTCGGCAAGGCGCTGGGGCGGCGCGAGCGCGGCCAGCCCGTGCTGGTGGACACCGCCGGCTGCGATCCCTTCGACCCGCCCCAGGCGGTCGCGCTGCGCGGCCTCGCCACGGCATCGGGGGCCGATCTCGTGCTGGTCCTGCCCGCCGGCCTGGACGCCCAGGAAGCCGCCGACTTGGCGCGCGCCTTCGCCGCGATCGGCGCGCGGCACCTGGTGCCGACGCGGCTCGATGCCGCGCGCCGGCTCGGCGCCGTGCTCGCCGCCGCCGAGGCCGGGCCGCTGCTGCTGACGGAGGCCGGCATCGGCCCGGACGTCGCGGATGGCCTTGAACCGCTCTCGCCCGCGCGGCTCGCCGCGCGCCTTGCCGCCGCGCCGCGCCGCGGCGTTGCCGCCCCGCAGGAGGCCGCCTGAATGACTGCCCTCGCGCCTCTCCCCGCCCCCGGCCGCATCATCGCCGTCGCCTCCGGCAAGGGCGGCGTCGGCAAGACCTGGTTCGCCATCACCCTCGCCCAGGCGCTGGCGCGGCAGGGTGCGCGGGTGCTGCTGGTGGACGCGGATCTCGGCCTTGCCAATGTGGATGTGCAGCTCGGCTTCCAGCCGGCGCGCGACCTCTCCTCCGTGATCGCCGGCACGCTGTCGCCGGAGGATGCGGCCTCCCGGCATCCGCCGGCGGACATCGACATCCTGGCCGGACGGTCGGGCTCGGGCGCGCTCGCGACACTCGCGCCGCCGGCGCTCGATGCGCTGCTGTCCGCGATCGCGCGTGCCGCGCTGCGCTGGGACCGGGTGGTGGTCGATCTCGGCGCCGGGCTGGACGCGCCGCAGCGGCGCATCGCCGCCGCCGCCGACACGCTTCTGGTCCTCGCCACCGAGGAACCCACCAGCCTGACCGACGCCTATGCGGTCCTGAAGCTGCATGCGCGCGACCGGCCGGGCGGCGATGCGCGCATCGTCGTCAACCTCGCCAGCGATCTCGCCGCCGGCACCCGGACCCATGCGACGCTGGCGCGCGCGGCCGGCACCTTCCTCAGGCGCCACATCCCGCTTGCCGGCATCGTGCGCCGCGACCCGCGCGTGCGCGACGCCATCCGGCACCAGGCGCCGCTGCTGACGCGCCACCCGACAAGCCCGGCGGCGCAGGATGTCGAGGCGATCGCGCGCGGCCTCGCCTGACGGCGCGGCGCGTCAGAACAATCCTTCGATCCGCCCTTCGGCGTCGAGGTGGATGCTCTCCGCCGCCGGTCGCCGCGGCAGGCCGGGCATGGTCATGATCTCCCCGCAGACCGCGACGACGAAGCCGGCGCCGGCCGACAGCCGCACCTCCCGCACCGGCAGCACGTGGCCGGTCGGCGCGCCGAGTGCCGTCGGGTCGGCGCTGAAGGAATACTGCGTCTTGGCGATGCACACCGGCAGGTCGCGGAAGCCGTCTTCCTCGAAGCGCTTCAGCTTCGCCGCGACCGGCGCGGGGATGGCGACGGAGCCGGCGCGGTAGACCTCCCGCGCAATGGTCTCGATCTTGCCGGCGAGCGAGACGTGATCGGTATAAAGCGGCGCGAAATCCGCGCGGCCGCCGTCGATCAGCCCCTTCACCGCGCGAGCGAGGCCTGCCGCGCCCTTGGCGCCGTCGCCCCAATGGGTGCACAGGATCGCCTCGGTCCCCATCGCGTGCATCGCGGCCTGCACCGCGGCGATCTCGGCCTCGGTATCCGATGAGAAGCGGTTGAGTCCGACCACGACCGGGATGCCGAACTTGCCGACATTCTCCACATGGCGCGCGAGGTTGACGACGCCGCGCTTCACCGCCGCGACATCCTCGGTGCCGAGATCAGCCTTGGCGACGCCGCCATGCATCTTGAGCGCGCGCACCGTCGCCACCACCACGCAGGCCGCCGGCTTCAGCCCCGCCTGGCGGCACTTGATGTCGAGGAACTTCTCCGCCCCCAGATCGGCGCCGAACCCGGCTTCCGTCACCACCACATCGGCGAGCTTCAGTGCGAGCCGCGTCGCCATCACCGAATTGCACCCGTGCGCGATGTTGGCGAAGGGGCCGCCATGCACCAGCGCGGGCGAGCCCTCGATGGTCTGCACCAGGTTGGGCGCGAAGGCATCGCGCAGCAGCACCGCCATGGCGCCGTCCGCCTTCAGGTCCTTCGCCGTGACCGCGCGCCCATCGCGCGTCTGCCCGACCACCATGCGCCCGAGCCGCGCCTGCAGGTCCGCGAGGTCCTTCGCCAGGCAGAACACCGCCATGACTTCCGAGGCGACCGTGATGTCGAAGCCGTCCTCGCGCGGGAAGCCGTTCGCCACCCCGCCGAGCGAGGCGACGATGCCGCGCAGCGCACGGTCGTTCATGTCGAGCGCACGCCGCCAGGAGATGCGCCGCGCATCCAGCCCCGTCCCGTTGCCCCAGTAGAGATGGTTGTCCACCATCGCGGCCAGCAGGTTGTTCGCGCTGGTGATGGCGTGGAAGTCGCCGGTGAAGTGGAGGTTGATGTCCTCCATCGGCACCACCTGCGCGTAGCCGCCGCCGGTGGCACCACCCTTCACGCCGAAGCAGGGGCCGAGCGAGGGCTCGCGCAGCGCGATCATCGTCTTCGTGCCCAGCGCGTTCAGCGCATCGCCAAGCCCGACCGTCGTGGTCGTCTTTCCTTCCCCCGCCGGGGTCGGGTTGATGCCGGTGACCAGCACCAGCGCGCCGTCCGGGCGGCCCTGCTGCGCGGCGACGAAATCGAGCGAAACCTTGGCCTTGTACTTGCCGTAGGGCTCCAGCGCGTCCTCGGGGATTCCCGCCGCCTCGGCGATCTCGCGGATCGGCTTGAGCGTCGCTGCGCGTGCGATCTCGATGTCGGTGGCCATCCCGTCATCCCCCTTGGCTGGACCCGCGGCGCTTACGGGGAGTGTGGCCGGCTTGCAACCCTGCGCCGGCGCAATGCCGCGCTTGAGAAGGATCAAGGACGCCGCGCGACGGCGCGCCTATCGCGATCACGCTGGAATTGACAGGGGACGTTTTCCAATGATCCGCAAGAGCATGCTTCTGGCCGGAGCCGCGGTGCTCGGCCTCCTGGCGCAGCCTGCGCTGGCGCAGGAGCAGCAGCCGAACGCCGTGCGCGGCAAGCAGGCCGGTGACTTCATGATCGGCTTCGGCGTCATCGGCATGCTGCCGATGGACGCCGGCGACGTGGACCTGATCGGCGGCACGCCGCATGCGTCCTTCGCTGTCACCCCGCAGCTCGACTTCACCTACTTCTTCACGCCGAACTTCGCGGTGAACCTGATCGCCGCCACCACCCGCCACGACCTCGAAGTGCGCAACAGCGCGCTCGGCACGGTGGACCTCGGCCACGTCTGGGCACTGCCGCCGACGCTGACCTTCCAGTACCACCCGCTGCCGGCGGAGCGTTACAGCCCCTACATCGGCATCGGCGCGAACTGGACGATGTTCTACAGCGAGGGTGGCGGACGCACCCCGCCGGTGACGGGCGTCGATGTCGAGAACGCCTTCGGGCTCGCGCTCAACATCGGCCTCGACATCGAACTGGCGCCGAACTGGCTGATGAACCTCGACGTCAAGAAGGTGTTCCTGCGGCCGGATGTCGCGGTGGACACCGCCGTCGGGCGGATCAACGCGACCGCGGACCTCGATCCGTGGATCTTCGGCGTCAGCGTGCGGTACCGGTTCTGAGAGGCGGAGTATCGGGGAGGGCCCTGCCCTCCCCGAACCCCACCCGCCAGAGGCCGAAAGGCCTCTGGACACCGGCACTTTGTCGGATTTCGAAGTGGGCCAGGGCCCGCGCTCGATCAGCCGCGCGACCGTGAGCCCCCCGCCTCGGAATCCCCGGTGAATCTCATGGTTTCCAAAGGCCTTTCGGCCCTTGGCGGGGCGAGGTCCGGAGAGGGGCGGCGCCCCTCTCCGGCGCCCCTCACGCCGCCTTCGGCAGCATCTCCTCCAGCGTCGCCCCGATCGCCTTGACCGCGCCGCGAATATCCTCGGGCGTGATCGCCCCGATCGCCCCGATCCGCAGCGTCGGCGCCGCCGTGTTGTAGAAGTTGCTGATCAGCACGCCGCGCCGCTTCAGCGCCTCGACGAAGGTCATCAGGTCGAAGCGCGGATCGGCCGGCTGGTGGACGGTGACGATCACCGGCCCCTGGTGCCGCTTCTCGAGATACGGCCGCAGACCGAGCGCCGCGCACCCCTCGTAGAGCGCATCGGCGTTCGCGCGGTAGCGCGCGAGCCGCGCCGACTGGCCGCCCTCGGCCTCATACAGGTCCAGCGCCACGTCGAAGGCGGCGATCGCCTGCACCGGCGGGGTGAAGCGGATCGACCCCCAGCCGGCGCGCCGCGCATGCGCCAGCACGTCCGACAGGTCCAGGGACCACGAGCCGGCATGCCCCGCGCAGGCCTCGGCCCGGTCGATGCGCGCCACCGCGAAGCCCATGCCCGGCATGCCTTCCAGGCACTTGCCGGAGGTGAAGACCAGGGTGTCGCATTCGGGGTGCTGGTCCAGGCGGAAGGGCAGCGCGCCGAAGGCGGAGACGGCGTCGAGCACCGTCCGCCGTCCCGCCGCGCGCACCGCCGCGCCGATGCCCTCCACGTCGTTGACGATGCCGCTGCCGGTCTCGTTGTAGACGAAGGCGACGGTGCCGATCGCGGGGTCGGCCTCCAGCGCGGGCAGGATGTCGGCCGCCGTCGCGCCGCGCGTGTCGGGCAGGTCGATGGCGATGACCTCGCGCCCCGCCTCGCGCGCCAGGCGGGCCATGCGCTGGGCATAGGCGCCGTTGACCGGGATCAGCACCTTGCCACCCGGCGGAACGAAGGTGCGCAACGCCGCCTCGGTCACGAAATGGCCGGCGCCCTGGATCGGCAGCGTCGCGTGCACGCCCGGCGTGCCGTGGGCGATGCCGACGATCCTTTCCCGCACCCGCGCGTAGACGGCCTGGAAGTCGCGGTCCCAGGGCGCGATGTCCTGGGCCATGGCGGCGCGCACCTCGGCGCGGGTCTGCACGGGGCCAGGGATGAGAAGGAGCATGAGGAACCCGATCCTGCGGAACGTGGAGAGTTCTGCCTTGCCCTGCCGCGCCGACGCAAGCCGCTCGGCGCCCGTTTGGAATGTCCGGCACCGGCCCGCACCCCCGCCCGGCCACCCACGTCAGTATCCTGGAATGGGTGGCCGGGTCGGGGTGCGGGCCGGTGCCGGACATGGAAAAGCGCCGCACGGTGCTTTTCCAAACAGGCTCTCAGCGCCGGTCGTCGGCCTCCGCCACCCGCGCCTGCAGCCAGTGCCGCAGCGCGGCGCGACGGTCGCCGGGCTCGGCGCGCTCGAGGTACACGGCAAGGTGACCGGGCCGCCGGTCCGGCACCACGCGATAGGCATGGGTCCAAAGCCCGCTGCCGCGATGCAGCACGACATAGAGCCAGGACGGCTCGCTCCGCCCGAGCCGCGTGGTCCAGGCACAGAGGGCGACGAACTCGGCCTCGTCGCCCGGGGCGAGCAGCAGGGCCAGGTCGGGGGCGGGCGCCACATCCAGCATCGGGGTCCTCCTTGTCCGGAGTCGAACCGACACGGCGGCGCATCCCGTTTGGTTGCCGGAGTGGCCGCATCCCCCCTTGCGGAGGCGCCACCTTGCCCGGGAAGGCAGGTTGGCGTTGGGCGCCGGCCCAACTCTTGATGCACGGCGAGAAAGCCACGCGCGGCGGCGGCTGGCAAGGGGCCAGGGCGGCCCATCGCCCGCCCGGGGTCAGTTCGCCGGGCGGCGGGCGAGCGCGAGACCGAGGCCGAGCGCGATCATCGCGGCCCCGGAGGCCTCGCGCAGACGGCGGACGAAGCCGGGGCGCGCCGCGACACCGGAGCGGATGCCGGCAGCGGCGAAGGCCACCACCACATCGGCAAGCGTGTTCAGCACCACGGACACCGTGCCGAGGGCAGCGAACTGCACCGCCACCTGACCGGATGCGGGATCGACGAATTGCGGCACGAAGGCAAGGAAGAAGGCGGCGGTCTTGGGGTTCAGCGCCTCGACCAGCATGCCTTCGCGGAAGGCGCGCCGCGCCCCGACCGGCGGCACCGGGGTCGCGGCTCCTGCGGCAGCGAGGGCATCGCGGCGGGCGGCCCCCAGGGTGCGCAGGCCGAGCCAGACGAGATAGGCGGCGCCGACCAGCTTCAGCGCCGTGAAGAGTTCCGCGCTGGCCAGCACGATCGCGGAGACACCGAGGCTGCCCGCCAGGACATGGACCATGCCGCCGAGCCCGGTGCCGAAGCTGGAGGCGATGCCCTCCGATCGGCCACCCGCGAGGGTGCGGGCCGCGACGTAGAAGATCCCGGGACCCGGCGTCACCGCGAGGAGGAGGGCCGCGGCGAAGAAGAGGGCAAGCTGGGTGATTTCAGGCATGCGGCGGAATCTACGCCACCCGCCCCGCCGCTCCCAAGCGGCGACGCGGATCCGGCGGCCCGTCAGACGACCGGCGCGCCGGCCAGCTCCCGCAGCAGCTTCTCGCGGATGGCCTCGGCGATGGCCGCGTAGTCCGGCGTGTGGATGGCGAAGGCGCCGGGGCCGCCGATGACCTCGTCCCGGTAGTGGTCGAGCAGGTCGGGCTCCTCGTTCAGCACCGCGAGGGCGTTGATCGTCACGCCGGCACCGACGCCGATGTCCCGCACCGGGCCCGGAGGGCGCCCCTGGTTGTGCCGCCCGTCGCCCGAGACATCCATCACCAGCCGCGTCGCCTCCGCCGGGCAGGCGGCGAGCAGCGCGAGGCCGGCCGCCATCCCCTCCCCCAGCGCCGTGGCGCCCGGGGCCACCACGCGCGGCGCGTTCCCGACGGCCTCGGCGAAGGCGGCGGCGGCGGCGGCGCCGTCGAGCCGCGCCCAGGGCACCGCGACCGCCTGCGCCCCACGCCCCGACCACATCAGCAGGACCGCCGCCACCGCCCCGCGCGGCCCGGCGGCGATCGCCGCGGCGATCGATTCGTCCCGGAACGCCGCCGCATAGCCGCCGAGCATGAGACCGAACTCGTCATAGTCCACCGAGGAAGACGCATCCACGGCGAGACAGAGCGCGAGATCCACCTTCTCCATGCCCGCTTTTCGCATGCGCGAAGCTTGGACGCACCCGCCCCGGCGTGCATGCTCCCGCCACCGGAACGGAGGGCAGACGATGAGGCGCAGGGAACTTCTGGTCGGCTCGGCGGGCCTCGCGCTGGCGCGACCCGCCTTCGCGCAGGCCTGGCCGAACCGCACCATCCGCGTGATCGTGCCCTACACGCCAGGTGCGGCGACCGATGCGATGGCGCGGCTCGCGGCGCAGAAGCTGCAGGAGAAGCTCGGCGTCACCGTGGTGGTGGAGAACCGCCCGGGCGCCAACGGCGCGATCGGCAGCCAGGCGGTGCTGCAGGCGCCGGCGGATGGCTACACCATCCTGGGCTCGGCCTCGATCCATCCGATGGCGCGCCATGTCATGCGCGCCGCGCCCTATGATCCGGTCACCGACTTCATCCCCGTGGCGCGCACCGCGCGCGGGCCGCTCGTGCTGGTGATGAACCCGCGCCTGCCGCAGACCACCATCCCGCAGGTGGTCGAGGCGGCGAAGCGCGAGCCCTCGAAATGGTCCTTCGCCACCTCCTCGCTCGGCGCGGCGGGGCATCTGGGATCGATCGAGTTCAACCGGATGACCGGAGCGAACATCGAGATCGTCGGCTATCGCGGCTCCGCCCCGGCGCTGACGGATGTGGCGGCGGGCAATGCCCAGCTCATGTTCGACCCGGTGCTGGCGACGCTGCCGATGATCCGCGGCGGGCAGTTGCGCGGCCTCGGCATCGCCACCGCCGCGCGCACGCCGCTCGCCCCGGACCTGCCGACACTTGCGGAGGCCGGGCTGCCGGGCTTCGAATTCTATTCCTGGTACGGCGTCTGGGCCGCGCGCGCCGTCCCGCGGGAGATCGTGGACCGCCTGAACGCCGCCATCGTCGAGGGCATGCGCGAGCCCGCCGTGGTCGAGCGCCTGACCGGCCTCGGCTTCGAGCCGGTGGCGGAGAGCGTCGACCAGGCCGAACGCTTCATCGCCGCCGATGTCGCCCGCAACGCGGAACTGCTGCGCATCGCGAACTTCGAGCCGCAATGACCCTGACCGTCACTCCCGCGGGCCTCGCCGCGGAGCTCGGCACGCCGGGGCTCGTGGTGCTGGATGGCAGCGTGTTCCAGCGCCCGGCGCCCGACCTCTCGACCATGTTGCAGGCGAGCGCGCGCCCCGCCTTCGCACAGGCGCGCATCCCCGGTTCGGTGCATCTCGATGCGCTGGACTGGCTGTGGGACCGGGCGAGGCCCTACCGCTTCGCCCTGCCCTCCCCCGAGGTCGCGGCGGCCGCCTTCGCCGCACACGGTGTCGGGGAGGACAGCCGGGTGGTGCTCTACGACCGGGTCGGCGGCAACTGGGCCGCACGCACCTTCTGGACCCTGCGCTGGCTCGGCTTCGATGCGGTCCGCGTGCTCGAAGGCGGCTTCGCGGCATGGCAGGGGGCCGGGCTGCCGGTGGAGGCCGGCCCGCCGGCGCCGCCGAGGCCGGCCGCGCGGCCCCTGGCCCCGCGGCCCCGAACGGCAGCCATCGCGGACCGGGCGGATGTGCTGGCCGCGCTGGGCGACCCGGCCGTGCTGGTGGTCAACGCCCTGTCGTCCGAACAGCACGCCGGCACCGGGGGGCTTTCCTACCACCGTCCGGGGCGCATCGCCGGCAGCCGCAACCTGCCGGCGACACGGCTCGCCGATGCGACGCTGCCGCCCGCGGGCATCGCCGCCCTGGCTGCCGAAGCCGGCATCGCGCCGGGGCATCGGGTCATCGCCTATTGCGGCGGCGGCATCGCCGCAAGCAACCTCGCCTTCAACCTGCTGCGCGCGGGCTGGGCGGAGCTTGCGGTCTATGACGGCAGCCTCGACGAATGGGGCCGCGACCCATCGCTGCCGATGGAAACCGGCGCCGGCTGATTGCGCTGCGTCAAGATTGCGGGCGGCCCGCCGGCGCAATGTGACATTCCCAAGACGGAGGAGACCCCGCCATGCCCCAGCGCACCATGGGCGAGATCGTCCGCGATCAGAAGCCGCTGACGCTGGCCCCGACCGCCACCGTCTCCGAGGCCTGCGCCGCCATGTATGCGCGCAAGGTGGGTGCTGTGCTGGTGGTGGACGAGGATCGGCATCTGCTGGGCATCTTCACCGGCCGCGACGCTGTGCGGCTGCTGGCCGAGGGCCTCGATGCCAAGGCAACCCGCATCGATGCGGTGATGACGAAGAACCCGACGACGCTCGGCCCCCGGGCCACCGCGATGGATGCGCTGCTGCTGCTGAACGACTGCGGCTTCCGCCACGTGCCGATCGTGGAGGGCGGCCATGTGGTCGGCATCGTCTCCCGCTACGATTTCCGCGCCAGGGAGCATGCCCGGCTGGACGACGAGTCAGGCTTCATGGAGGTGATGCGCTGACCGGCCGCGCCAGCGCGCCGAGCAGCCCGTCCACCGCGAAGGCCATCAGCCCCGTCAGCAGCGCGCCCTGCACGACCCAGGCCGGATTGCCGTTGACCAGCCCGGCGATGATCGGCGTGCCGAGGCAGGTGGCACCCGCCACCGCCCCCACCGCCGCCGTCGCCACCGCCAGCACCGCCGCGACGCGCAGCCCGGCGAGGATCGGCGGCGCCGCGAGCGGCAACTCGACCCGGAACAGCACCTGGCGCGGCGTCATCCCGGCGCCCCGCGCGGCGTCCAGCACCTCGGGCGGCACGGTCGCCAGCGCACCGGCGGTCGCACGCAGCACCGGCAGCGTCGCGTAGCAGACCAGCGCGAGCAGCGCCGGCGCCGCGCCGAAGCCCACCGCCGGCACGGCGATGGCGATCACGGCGACCGGCGGCACCGCCTGGGCGAAGCCGACCAGGGCATCGGCGACCGCACGCACCTCCCGCGCCCCGGGCCGCGTCGCGGCGATGCCGAGGCCGATGCCGATCGCCGCCGCCGGCAGCAGCGAGGCCAGCACCAGGCCGGCATGGCTCAACGCGAGCGTCGTGAAGGGCTCCCGCCGGTAGAGCGGCTCCGCGACCTCCGGAAACAACGCGCCGAAGGTCGCGCCGCCCAGCGGCAGCGCCAGCAGCGCCGCGGCGAAGAGCACCGCCGGCAGCAGCGCCGCCGGCCTCATGCGCGCAACAGGTCCCGCAGCGCGACCAGTCCCGCAGGCGCTCCGCCCTCGTCCACCAGCACCACCGCCTCGGCGCGCGCGACGAGCATCGCCTCCAGCGCATCCCGCCCCGTCGCAGCGGCGGCGATGCGCGGCAGGGAGGCGGGCGCCTCGCCGGAAGCGCGCGCGATCGACGCGGCCGCCACCAGCGCCAGCCGCCGCATGCCGAGCGCGCCGCCATCGAGCAGGCCCCGCACGCGCGGATCGGCCGGCGCGTCCAGCAACTCGCGCGGCGCGCCTTCCTGCAGCAGGCGGCCATCGGCCATCACGGCGAGGCGCGTGGCCAGCGACAGCGCCTCCTCGACATCATGCGTCACCAGCAGGATGGTCTTGCCGGTCGCGGCGTGCAGCCGCGCCATCTCCTGCTGCAGCGCCTGGCGCGTCACGGCGTCGAGGGCGCCGAAGGGCTCGTCCATCAGCAGGATGTCGGGATCGGCGGCGAGCGCGCGGGCGACGCCGATACGCTGGGCCTGGCCGCCGGAGAGCTCGGCCGGCATGCGGTCGCGATAGGCCGCGGGGTCGAGGCGGAGCAGCGTCAGCAGTTCCTCGACGCGCGCGGTGATGCGGCGTTCCTCCCAACCGAGCAGCCGCGGCACGGCGCCGATGTTGCGCGCCACGCTCCAATGCGGGAACAGCCCGATGCCCTGGATGACGTAGCCGATACGCCGCCGCAGCGCCGGCGCAGGTTCCGCGGCGACGTCGCGCCCGCGCAGCAGCACCCGCCCCGCATCGGGTTCGATCAGCCGGTTGACCATGCGCAGGGCGGTGGACTTCCCCGCCCCCGAACCGCCGAGCAGCACCGCGAAGGCGCCTTCCGGCACGACCAGGTCGAGCCCGTCCAGCGCCCGCGCGGCGCCGAACGACTTCCGCACCCTCTCGAAGCGGATCATGTGGCGCCGGCGGTGCCGCGCGACAGCCCCTCCTCCACCGCACGCAGCGCCGCGTCCAGCACCAGCGCCAGCGCCGCCACCGGCAGGGCGCCGAGCAGGATCAGGTCCGGCGCGAACTGCCCGAGCCCCTGGAACATCAGCACGCCGAAGCCGCCGGCGCCGACCAGTGCGCCGAGCGTCACCAGCCCCACCGCCTGCACCGTCGCCGTGCGCAGCCCGCCGAGGAAGACCGGCGCGCCGAGCGGCAGCCGCACGCGCAGCAGCAGTTGCCCCGGCGCGAAGCCGAGGCCGCGCGCCGCATCCACCGCCGCCGCCGGCGCCGCGCCCAGCGCCGCCCGTGTCGCCGCCGCGACCGGCAGCAGCAGGTAGAGGAACACGCCGAGCACCGCCGGCGCCGCGCCGATGCCGCGCAGCCCTGCGTCCCGGAGCAACGGCAGGGCACGGCCGAGCGCGGCGAGCGGTTCGATCAGCAGCGCAAAGAGCGCGATGGCCGGGATCACCTGCAAGGCAGCCAGCACGCCCATGACCGGCGTCGCGCTGCGCGGCACGGCGAAGGCGAAGGCGCCGAGGGCCGCGCCGATCGCCAGCGCCGGCAGCAGCGCCGCGGCGACGAGGGCGAGATGGCCGGTCAGCGCGGCGCGCACCTCCTCGCCGCGTCCCGCCGCCTCGCGCACCAGCGAGAGATGGTCGAGCAGCCCCGCCGCGAACATCGCGCCGACCGCACCGACAAATCCAGCCGCCGCCAGGGCGCGCCCCATCGCGCCGAACCCGGCGCGCCCGAGCGCCAGCCGTGCCGCCAACAGCAGCGCGCCGGCCGCGGCCCAGCCGCCCGCCGCCGGCCCGAGCC
>NZ_JAAEDL010000027.1 GCF_018129005.1 Neoroseomonas eburnea | reverse complement strand
GTCGCTGACCCATCGATGCCTCGCCTCAGCCTTCACGAGGCTCAGCGAATCACCCCATCATCCACTCACCAAGGCGTTTCGCAGAGGTCTCTTGAGATGCTGCTCAAGGCAGCCCTCTTGCACCGCGGTGGGTCGATCCGCGAGAAGGGTAAGGCCAATCAGACGATCGGCTTCTCTCTCTGTGTTCGACGCGCGCTGACCGGTGGCAAGGCGGCATTCTTGAGCGAGGAGCAGTCCATTTCACTCCAGGCGATCAATGGCCTGCGTGACGCCGCGCAACACCACCTGGTCACACTGTCCGAGGCTGCTCTCTACCTACATCCCCAGGCCGGAGTGACCCTGTTCCGGGACATCCTGGACAAGGTCTTCGGTCGAAAGCTCACGGATGTGGTGCCGTCGCGGGTGCTACCGATCTCCACGTCACCCCCAGTCGACCTTGTGACGCTGTTCGCCCAGGAGCATGCAGCCGTACGGCAGCTTCTGAAGCCGCGCAGCAGAAAGGCCCAGCTTGCGGAGCAGCGCCTCCGCGCCATGGCTATCCTGGACCGTGCGATCAAGGGCGAGCAGGGGCAGCCGACCGAGAGCGAACTGCGCACCTTGGCGAAGGCCGTGAAGTCGGGGACCGACTGGCTAGACCTGTTCCCGGGTGTTGCCGCGGTAAACATCACGGTGGACGGCAGCGGACCTACCTTGAGCTTGAGACTGACCAAGCAGGAAGGCGTGCCGGTTCGCGTTACACGCGACGGGGAAGCCGGTGACGCCGTCATCGCGATTCGGCGCGTGAACGACACAGACATCTACACGCTGGGCCGCAATGACCTCGCTACCAAGCTCAAGATCAGCCAGTTCGAGGCGAGTGCCCTCATTGAACTATTGGAGGTGCAGGCTGACCCTGAGTGCTACAAGGTCATAAGGATCGGCAGCCAGGCTCACAAACGCTACTCGATGAAGGCCCTCGACATATTGGCGAAGGCAAGAGCCGCTGGGCGCATTGGCGAAGCAGTGAAACACATGAAGGCGCGCCGAACGGGAAGGGCCGAAAACCGCGTCGCGGTGAGATAGGCGCCGGCAGATGGCAGTGCGCTACGTCGGCAGTAGCGTTTGGATGCCCTAAAGGCACCTCAACCGGCGGCCTGGTCGCTCCAAACAAGTATCTGATTTCTGATGAAAATTCTGCTGTGGCCAGCATCGGCAAAGCCCACAGGCGTGGAGAATATCGGCTCTCTCTGGGCAAAATTCGGTCGGTGCGGCACCGCGCCGTCCCACAGGCCCACTCCAAAGACCGCGGGAAATCTGCGCCACACTGCGTGGCCCACGGATCAAGAGACGATCGGGGTGTGCGGAAATGGCGTCCCCTACGGGATTCGAACCCGTGTCGCCGCCGTGAAAGGGCGGTGTCCTAGGCCTCTAGACGAAGGGGACAGGCCGTGGCGCGGGGTTAATGCCCGCGCGCCGCCCGGTCAATAGGCCGCGCGCTCGACCCCAGGGCGAGACCGCGCCGGCAGCCCCTATGCCGGGCGGACCTGCTCGGTCCATGCCGCCCGGACACCGAACGCGTTGGTCTGCCTGGAGGTCGGCAGCACGCTGTCGCTCGGGCGGTAGGCGAAGGCGGAGTCCGCGACAGTGCCTCGGGAAGGGAATCGATCCCACCTGCGAAGCTCGAATGTTCGAAGCCGCAATGATACGGCCCTGAGTGCCGGACCATCACCTCCGGCAGAGTCTTCCGGCACGCCCCCCGACGAAGGACACGGCGAACCAGTTCCTCACTGCCGGTTCGTCGTGGCTCCGGAGAAGCCGGCGGTGCGTCGCCATCTCCTCCCGGCTGGCCAGGGAGCGGAAGCCGAGCCCCCTCCCAGAACGGTGCCGCGCCGGCGGTCGGGCGTGATGCCGCCGATGCCGAGCAGGACACCGGCGTCGTCGCGTGCGGCAAACGGCGCCTCCCCGGGCGCGCCGAGGCGCTGCGATCCCGCCGCCCATTCGCGCGGCAGGATCTCCGGCATCCCGAAGCCTTCCGCGGCAGCGACCGCCGCGAGATCCGGCAGATCAAGCGGCAGCGCGACGACGCGGACGATGCGCACTACGCCGTCCGCCGGTTGTCCCCCGGACGCAGCCGAAGCCCCGGCCGCAGATTGGTGAAGGGCAGAACCGCCGGATCGGCGACCACCGGACCCGGCGCGGTCACCACGATCACCTCCGATGCGATGGGCTGGAAGTCGGCGCGGAAATGCACGCTCGACTTCACCGCGACGATCTTCTGTTCGGCCGGCTCGACGCCGAGGAAGCGGAACAGCGCCTGGTCATGCCCCTGCATCTTGCGGCTGACCACCACCACGCGCACGCCGGGCGCCACGCGGATCAGCGCCGAAGGCCCAAGATTCGCCGGGTTCCCCTTGCTCATCGGCCCGGTCAGCGTGAAGCGGCCGTCGCTCAGCTTCTCGACCAGCGCGGTCACGCGCAGCGGCGCGCCGTCGCTCTTGCCGCCGAGGTCGAGCTCGATCGTCGCCCCCTCCCCCGCCGCGTGGCAGGCCTCGGCGGCCTCGGCGTCGTTCATCGGCGCCAGCACGGCACCCTGCGCATCCTGGCGAATCAGTTCAGCGAGCAGCCCCGTGGTGTCGCCATGCCCGCCGCCGCCGGGATTGTCCTGCGTGTCGGCCAGAACCACCGGCCCCTTGGCGTCGCGCGAGGCCATCGCACGCCTCACGCCTTCCGCCGCCGGCACCACCCCGAGGGCGAATTCCGTCTCCTTCGCCGCGATGAAGCCGGCCAGCGCATCCGCCGCGGCCGCGGCCTGCTCGGGCGTGTCGGCGTAGGACGCGATCGCCATGCCGCAGCCCGGGAAATCTGCATAGGGGAAGCCGAAGCAGAAGCCGAGTTCCCAGACGCCCATCGCCTCCGCCAGGCGGGCGCGTTCGGCCATGACGTCGGCCATCGGCGCGACCATGGTGCATTGGCCGGGCAGCGGGGTCCAGAAATCGAGCTCGCGGAACGCCTTGGCCGGACGCTGGCCGTCGCGGATCATCCGCAGCAGCAGCCGCATCGCCTGCGCGCCGGCCGGCTTCATGTCCACATGCGGATAGGTGCGGTAGGGCACCACCACATCGGCGTGGGAGACCATCGCCGCCGTCTTGTTGGCGTGGGGGTCGAGGCTCGCGGCGATCGGCACCCCGGCGCCGACCACGGCACGCACGCGGCGGAGCACCTCGGCCTCGGCATCGGGGAAGTCCTCCGAGACCATGGCGCCGTGCAGTTCGAGATAGACGCCATCCAGCGGCCCTGCCTCGAGCGCATCGGACAACGCGGCAACGATCAGCGCGGTGATGCGCTCGAAGGCCTCACGCGTCACCGGACCGGCCGGATTGGCGAAGGCCCAGGCGAGCGGCACCAGCACGGCCCCCTCGGCCTCGGCTGCGGCGATGGCGCCGGCCGAGGGCACGCCGGTCGGGCGCAGCGTGTCGAGCAGCGTCGCGGCATGCTGCACCGGCGGGAAGCCGCCGGGCCTGACGAAGTCGATCCAGGCGGTCGGCCTGGGTGCGAAGGAATGGCTCTCGTGCTGGAAGCCGCCGATGGCGATGCGGGTCATAGGGTCGTTCTCCATTCGCGGCCGCGTCAGCCGCGGCAGCCGCCGGAAAGGTCAGTTCTTGGCGACGCCGGCGGTGGCGAGCACCGCATCCGCCAGCACCCGCAGGCCGGCTTCCGCCCATGCGGGCGTGATGCTCTCGGCCTCGTTGTGGCTGATGCCGCCATGGCAGGGGCAGAAGATCATGGTGGTGGGCAGCCGGCGCGCGACATAGACCGCGTCGTGTCCGATCCCCGTCGGCATGTCCATGTGCGGCAGGCCGAGGCGCTGCGCGGCATCCCGCACGCGGCCGACCAGCGCCGGGTCGAAGGGCGTCAGAGGCGAGTGCCAGAAATCCGCGACGGTGATCTTCACCCCGCGCGCGGCGGCGATGGCCGTTGCCCTCGCGCGGATCTCCCCGCCCATCTTCGCGAGCAGGTCCGGGTCGCCATGCCGCGTGTCGATGCTGAACCAGACGCGGGACGGCGCGATGTTGCGGCTGTCGGGATAGACGGTCAGCCGCCCGACCGTGGCGCGGCCGGGTTCGCCCGACGGGCTGACGGCATTCAGCGCGATCTCCTCGATCGCGGCGATCAGCGGCGCGGCGGCCATCATCGCGTCGCGGCGCCC
Source organism: Neoroseomonas eburnea (assembly GCF_018129005.1). Classification (GTDB taxonomy): domain Bacteria; phylum Pseudomonadota; class Alphaproteobacteria; order Acetobacterales; family Acetobacteraceae; genus Neoroseomonas; species Neoroseomonas eburnea. The sequence continues at coordinate 68,422 of NZ_JAAEDL010000027.1, read as the reverse complement.
GGCCATGGGCGAACCGCCGTGCGCTTCCTCGCCTTCGACCACCACATCGTACCAGGTCTGCGCCAGCGCATGGGTGACGACGCCGACATCCTTGCCGGCGCGCTCCAGCAGCGCGCCCTGTTCGATGTGAAGCTCGAAATAGGCGCCGAGGTCCCGCAAGGCGGCGGGATCGGCCGCGCCCTTCCAGCCGATCCGGGTGAGTTCCTCGCCGAAGACCTTGCCCTCGGGGTCTTGCGTGGCGAGGACCTCCGCCTCGGTGAACATGCCCATGGCCGCGCCGCTGCCCATCATCGGCGGCGAGAAGCGCGCGCCCTCCTCGTTGGTCCAGTTGATCAGCACGAGCGGCGCCTCGGTCTCGATGCCGGCCTCGTGCACCGCGCGCAGCACCTCGAGCCCCGCCAGCACGCCGAGCACGCCATCGAACTTGCCCCCTGTCGGCTGGGTGTCGAGATGGCTGCCGATGGCGACAGGCTTGCGCGACGCATCCCGCCCGGGGCGCGTCAGCGCCATGTTGCCGACGCGATCGACGGAAAGGGTGCAGCCCACCGCCTCCGCCCAGCGCCGCAGCAGGTGGCGGCCTTCGGAATCGAGATCGGTCAGCGTCTGGCGGTTGCAGCCGCCCTTTGCGGTGCCGCCGATCCTCGCCATCTCCATCAGGCTGTCCCAGAGGCGCTGGCCGGAAAGCGGGATGTTCATGCAAGGCCTCCTGCGGTCTCGATGACGGCCGGGCCCATGGTGGCCAGGCCGGCGGCCGACCATGCGGGCGTGATGCTCTCCGCCGGGTTGTGGCTGAGCCCGCCATGGCACGGGATGAACAACATGGCGGACGGAACGACGCGGCCGAGATGCAGCGCGTCATGGCCGATCGGCGTCGCCATGTCGCGATGCGCGAGGCCCGCCGCGCCGGCCGCGCGGCGCATGGCGTCGAGCAGCGGCGCGGCGAAGCGGACGGAGGGATAGCCGCCGCGCGGCTCGATCGCGACGCTGACGCCGCGCCGCGCCGTCAGCTCGGCGATGAACCCGTCGAAGGCCGCGCACATGCCGTCGAGCGCCGCCTGTTCGCCATGCCGCAGGCTCGCGGCGAAACGCACCAGCGAGGGGATGTTGCCGCGCGCATCGGGCTGCAGCGTCAGCCGCGTGGCGGTGGCCAGGCCGCCGCTTCCGATGGCGATGCGCTCGAGCGCGAGGACCAGTTCCGAGGCCGCCGCCAGCGCGTCGCGCCGGCCGGCCATCGGTGCGCCGACATGGCCGTTCTCTCCGGTCACGACCACGTCGACATGCACGACGCCATGGCCATGCGTCACGATCCCGACCGGGATTCCTTCCCGTTCGAGGATCGGCCCCTGCTCGATATGCGCCTCGAAATAGGCGGCGAAGCGGCGCGCCGCGGCGGGCTCCGCGCTGCCCGCCCAGCCGCTGGCGGCGAGCGCCTGGCCGAAGGTGACGGAGGCATCGAAATTGTCCGGCGCACCGAGGACCGAGGCCTCTTCCCGGAAGCCCATCGCGGCCTCGCTCGCCGACATCGCCGGCGTGAAGCGGGAGCCTTCCTCGTTGCTCCAGTTCACCACGCAGATCGGTGCCGTCGTGCGCCTGCCCGCCGCATGCAGCGCGCGCACGACCTCAAGGCCGAGCAGCACGCCATAGGGTCCGTCGTATTTCCCGCCTGTCGGCACGCTGTCGAGGTGGCTGCCCACCGCCACCGGCGCCCGCCCCGGCTCGGCGCCGGGATAGGTGAGGTACATGCTACCGAGCCGGTCCACCTCCATGCTGCAGCCGGCGGCGAGCGCCCAGTCGCGCAACAGCCTGCGCGCCTCGGCATCCGCCGTGCCGAGCGCGAGGCGGTTCACCCCGCCATCCTCCCGCGCGCCGATGCGCGCCATCGTCGCCAGGCTGTCCCAGAGGCGTTCGGCGGAGAAGGCGATGCTCATGATGCCGTCTCCAGCCCGCACCACTCGGCCATGGTCAGCGCGATGGTGCGCGTGATGTCGTGCATGGAATCGAGCCCGACGCTTTCGTCGATGCCGTGGATCTCCTGCGCGTCCGGCCCGAAGCAGGCGACCGGCGTATCCTGGTACAGGGTGAAGAAGCGCCCGTCCGTCAGCCCCGTCGCCGGGTAGTCGCGCAGCTCGGCGCCCGCGACCTCGGCGTAGTTGCGCTTCGCCAGCAGCGCGATCGGCGCGTTCATGTCGAAGACGCAGGGGTCGGCCATGAAGCCCTTGAATTCGAGCTTCACCTTGGCGCCCTTCAGGCGTTCGTCCTGCGCGGCCTCGGCCACCAGGCGTTCGATGTCGGCCTTGGTCTGCGCGGCGGTGTATCCCATCATCACGCCGACGCGCATGCCGATGCGGCAGCGCGTGGCGACGGAGGAATTCCACTCGCCCCCTTCGATGGTGCCGAAGTTGACGTTGACCGGATGGTTCACGCCGCGGAAGGAGGCATGGATGCGCTCGCCGCGGTTCATCTCCCGCTCGTAGTCCTTGAAGCGGGCGGCGATGGCGGTGGCCGCCTCGATCGCGTTCACCCCGGCCTGCATGTCGCGCACATGCGCCGGACGGCCGGAGACGGTCACCCAGGCCCAGACCACGCCGACCTCGGCGGAATACATCGCCGGCAGGCCGGGGCCGGGTTCCGGAATGATGACGGCATCGGTCTTCGGCAGCGCCAGCATCGCGGCGAGCGCGCCATTGCCGGAACACTCCTCCTCGATCACCGACTGCATCTGCACCTCCGCCGCCGGCTGCAACCCGGCCAGGCGCAGCGCCTTGAAGGCGGCAACGTAGGAGACGATGCCCGCCTTCATGTCCCCCGCCCCGCGGCCATACATGCGCCCCGCCCGGATCGAGGGTTCATAGGGCGGCGTCTCCCACATGTCGGCCGCACCTTCCGGCACCACGTCCACATGGCCCTGCAGGACGAGGCTGCGGCCCTTGCGCTCGCGCGGCGTGTGGACGGCGACGACATTGTCGCGCCCCTCATAGGAGATCAGCGGCGGCGAGAATCCCGGATGCGAGGCGAGTTGCTCGGGGACCGTCGGCACGCGGCGCGGCGCGAGGCCCAGGCCTTCATAGATCCGCGCCATCTCGTTCAGCGCCGAGGCCTCGTTGCCGAGCGTCGAAGGGCAGCGCACCAGCTTCGCGAGCGTCAGCACCGCGTCGTCGCGCAAGGCATCCACCGCCTCCAGGATCGCGCGGCGCGCGCCGGGGTCGATTGTCTCGGTCATGGAAGCTCCTCAGGCGGCGATGACGGGCGGCGTCCAGGCGCGGCCCGGAATGCTGTCCAGCAATTGCCGCGTATAGAGGTGCTTCGGATTACCGAACACCTCCCTCGTCGGCCCCTGCTCGACGATGGCGCCGCGCTGCATCACCGCGATCCGGTCGCAGACCTGTGCCGCGACGCGCAGGTCATGCGTGATGAACAGCATGGTCAGGCCGAGCCGTTCGCGGATGTCGGCCAGCAGCGCGAGCACCTGCGCCTGCACCGAGACGTCGAGCGCCGAGACCGGCTCGTCCGCGATCAGCAGTTCCGGTTCCATCGCCAGCGCCCGGGCAATGCCGATGCGCTGCCGCTGCCCGCCGGAGAATTCATGCGGATAGCGATCCATCGCCCCCGGATCGAGCTGCACCAGGCGAAGCAACTCGCGCGCCCGCGCCAGCGCATCCACGCGCTCGACGCCATGGGTCACCGGTCCTTCGGCGATGATGTCGCCCACCGTCCGCCGCGGGTTCAGGGACGCGAAGGGATCCTGGAACACCATCTGGATCTTCTTGCGGTACGGCTTCCAGTCGCCGCGCGAGAGCGGGCGCAGATCCTCGCCCTCGAAGATGATCTCGCCCTTTTCGGGTTCGACCAGCCTCACCACGCAGCGCGCCAGCGTCGACTTGCCCGAGCCGGATTCGCCCACCAGCCCGAGCGTCTCGCCCTTGCGCAGCACGAAATCGGCGTCGTGCACCGCCTTGACCACCGGCTTCGCACCGAACCAGCCGCCGGGGCGGCGATAGGTCTTCTCCACCCCCTTGGTTTCGAGCACCAGCGGTCCCGGCGCGGCCTGCTGCGGCGCCGCGGGATTGCCGTGCGGTACGGCGGCGATCAGCGCGCGCGTGTAGTCGTGCCGCGGATTGTTCAGCACCTCCGAGGCCGGCCCCTGCTCGACGATGCGACCCTTCTGCATCACCGCGACGCGGTCGGCGATCTCGGCCACCACGCCGAAATCATGGGTGATGAACATGACGCCGGTGCCGCGGCGCGACTGGATCTCGCGGACCAGCCGCAGGATCTGCATCTGGGTGGTGACGTCGAGCGCCGTGGTCGGCTCGTCCGCAATCAGCAGGGAAGGTTCCAGCGCCAGCGCCATGGCGATCATCACGCGCTGGCGCTGCCCGCCCGACAGCCGGAAAGGGTAGGACCGCGCGGTCGCCGCGGGATCGGGCAGGTTCACCGCCGCCAGCAGTTCCGGCACACGCTTCGCCGCATCCCGCCCGGCGCCATGCACGCGCATTGCTTCGGCGATCTGGTCGCCCACCCGCATGACGGGGTTCAGCGCCGTCATCGGTTCCTGGAAGATCATCGCCAGCCGCGCGCCGCGCAGCCGCCGCATCGCCTCGGGCGAGAGCGGCAGCAGGTCCTGGCCCTCGAAGGCGATGCGCCCGGACTTCACCGGCAGCCCCTTGGGCAACAGGCCCATCACCGCATTCGCCGTGATGGACTTGCCGGATCCGGATTCACCGACGACGCAGACGATCTCGCCCGGATTCACCGACAGCGTGATGTCTTCCACCGCGTGCGGACGATCGCCGCCTTCCGGCAGCGCGACGGTCAGCCCTTCGACGGTGAGCAGGCTCATGCCGCGCCTCCCCGCTTGGTCATAGCGCGCCTCCGGCGCGACGACGCGCGAGGCGCGGGTTCAGCGCATCGGACAGCCCCTCCCCCACCAGGTTCAGCGCCAGCACCGTAAGGAAGATCGCGAGGCCCGGAAACACGCTCATCCACCAGGCGAGACGGATGACGGACCGCCCCGCCCCGATCAGGAAGCCCCAGGTCATCAGGTTCGGATCGCCGAGGCCGAGGAAGGACAGCGCGCTTTCCAGCAGGATCGCCGAGGCCACCATCAGCGAGGACAGCACCACGATCGGCGAGAGCGCATTCGGCAGGATGTCCGTCACCACGATGGCGACGCGCGACTTGCCGAGCACCTCCGCCGCCTGGACGAACTCGCGCGAGCGCAACGAGAGGAACTCCGCCCGCACCACCCGCGCGACCGGCGGCCAGGACACCACCGCGATGGCGAAGACCACGGAACCGATCGTCGGCGTGAAGATCGCCACCAGCAGGATGGCGAAGACGAAGGAGGGGATGGTCTGGAAGAATTCGGTGAAGCGCATCACCGCATCATCCGCGACCCCGCCGAGATACCCGGCGATCGCCCCGAGCGTCACCCCGATCAGCAGCGCTGCGACGGTCGAGACCGCGCCCACCATCAGCGAGATCCGCGCGCCATGCGCGATCCCGGCCGCGACGTCGCGCCCGAGGCTGTCGGAGCCGAGCAGCATCCCCTCCTCGCCCGGCGGCACGAAGGGGGCGGTCGCCATGTCCCAGGGGCTGCCCGGGTAGATCACCGGCGCCAACGCCGCGAGCGCGATCACGAGCGCGAGGATCACCAGCCCCACCACGGCGCCGCGGTTGCGGCGGAAGCGTCGCCAGAAATCGCTCATCCCTCCACCTCCACCCGCGGATCGACCACGGCGTAGAGCAGGTCCGTCAGCAGGTTGAAGCCGACCACCATCACGCTGGTGCAGAAGAAGACGCCGAGCAGCACCGCATAGTCGCGCGCCAGCAGCGCATCGAAGGCGAGCCGCCCGATCCCCGGCCAGGCGAAGACCGTCTCGACCAGGATCGACCCGCCGATGAGCTGCCCCGCCTGGATGCCGGCGAAAGTGATGACCGGCAGCAGCGCGTTGCGCAGCACGTGGCGGCGGACCACCTGGCCTTCCGGCACGCCCTTGGCCCGCGCGGTCTTGACGAAGTCCTGGTCCGCCACCTCCAGCATCGTCGCGCGCGTCAGCCGCGCATAGACGGCGAGGTAGAACAACCCCAGCGTCGCCGCCGGCAGCAACAGGTGCTTCCCGACGTCGAGCACGGCGTCGATGCCGTGCAGTTCGACGCCCACCGTGCCCATGCCGAAGCTCGGCAGCCATTCCAGCCAGACCGAGAAGAACAGCACCAGCATCAGCCCGACCCAGAAGAGCGGCGTCGCGTAGAAGGTCAGCGCGATCACGGTGATGATCGAATCCGACCAGCTTCCGACCCGCCGCGCCGCCAGCGTGCCGAGCGTCACCCCGGCGACGACGGCGAAGGCGAAGGCCGCGCCGGTCAGCAGCAGCGTCGCCGGCAGGCGCTCGCTGATCAGCCCCCAGACCGGCTGCTGCTGCCGGTGGCTGAAGCCGAGGTCGAGCGTCAGCACACCTTTCAGGTAGATCCAGAGCTGGACATGGAACGGCCTGTCCAGGCCGAACTGCTCGCGCAGCTGCGCCAGGAAGCGCTCATCGGCGGCACCCGACTGGCCGGCGATGACGCTCGCCGGGTCGCCGGGTGCGGCGTGGATCAGCAGGAAGTTGCAGACGACGATCGCCAGGATGACGATCACCGCCTTGACACCTCGCCGCAACAGGAAGCCCGGCAGCCGCGACAGCTCCATCCGTCAGCCGGCGATGAAGACGTCGTCGAAGGACTTGTGCACGCCGAGTCCGGTGGTGATCACGCCGTGCAACTTCTTGTCGTGGATGGTCGGGAAGGCGAGCTCCGTCAGCCAGATCTGCGGCACGTCCTCGACCAGGATCTTCTGCACCTCGCTGAAGGCGCGCTGCCGGTCGGCCGCGGCCGCGGCATTGCGCGCCTGCTGGAACAGCGCATCCACCTGCGGGTTGGAATAGCCGCCGGTATTGGTGAAGGTCACCCGCTGGATGTTGGTCGAGACATAGGTCCGCTCCACGCCCAGCGTCGGGTCGCCGAACTGGTAGACGAAGTTGATCGTCGTCTCGTACTCCCAGTTGCCGACGCGCCGTGCCCAGGAACCGGCATCGGTGCTTTCCAGTTCGAATGCGATGCCGATCTGGCGCATCGCCTGGCGCAGGTATTCCGACAGCCGTGTCCAGATCTCGCCATAGGGCAGCGGAATGTGCTTCAGCGTGAAGCGCACGCCCTGCGCATTGCGCGGGAAGCCTGCCGCGTCCAGCAGTTCGTTCGCTGCGCGCACATTGAAGGCCGCGATCTTCGCGTTGGCGTCATGGAACCGCGTGGTGGAGGCGACCGGGTTGGTCGCCGGCTTGCCGACGCCGAACCACAGCCGGTTGATGATGAAGTTGCGGTCGATCGCCATCGACATGGCGCGCCGCACGCGCGCATCGTTCAGCGGCGCGACGCGGTGGTTGAGCTCGATCCAGGACAGCGGCGAGTAGTACTGCCACCCGTCGGTGCTCACTTCGAGATTCGGCCGCTGCCGCAGCGCGGGGATGTCGAAGGGTTCGATGTCCGACGCCTGGCTCAGCATCACCTGGCCGGATTCGAGCGCGAGGCGCCGGCTCTGGCTGTCGGGAATGATGCGGTAGATGATGGTGTCGAGATAGGGCTGGCCCGGCTTCCAGTAGTCCTCGAAACGATCCATCCGGACGAAGTTGCCGCGCTGCCATTCCGTGAACTTGAACGGCCCGGTGCCGACCGGCCGCTGCACCGCCGGCGCCGTGCGGTAGTCCCGCCCGTCGAACAGGTGCTTCGGCACGATCGCCGCTGCCGTCGCATCGAACATCAGCAGGAAGGGCTGGAAGGGCTGCTTCAGCACGATGCGCACCGTGTGGGGGTCGGTCGCCTCGCAGGTCTCGATCAATTGGAAGATGGCGCGCGCGCGCGGCGCCAGTTCCATGTGGAACTTCATGATGGAGAAGACCACGTCGTCCGCCGTGAAGGGCTGGCCGTCGTGGAACTTCACGTTCTCCTGCAGCCTGAAGATGTATTCCTTGCCGTCGGGGCTGATCGTCCAGGACTTCGCCAGCACCGGCATGGGTTCGAGGGTCTTGGAGAAGGTCAGCAGCCCCTGGAACATCTTGGGCGCGGCCGCGAGCGTCGGCCCCTGCTGGTTCACGCCGATCTGCAGCACCGGCGGTTCCGGCGTCAGCATCATCTGCAGGGTGCCGCCGCGCCGGGGAGCAACCCCCTGCGCCAGCGCGTCGGAGGCGCGCATCAGCACGGGCGCGGTAGCGGCGGCGGCGATCAGGCCACGGCGCGAGAGGACCATCGTGTTGTCTCCCAGATGACACCGGCAGGCTATCCCCCCCGCGTCACCGGGGACAAGGTGCCGATCCGCCGCCCGCGTGGACAAGCCGCACGCCGCTGCCTAGCCTCGCATCACCATGAAGACCTTCGCGCATCCCGATCAGGCAGGGCATACGCCCACCTTCTTCCTCCAGCGCGGCCAGGTGCGCCGCAACTTCGAGGTGCCTGGCCGTGCCGCCGCGCTCGAGGCGGCGTTGCATCGCCTCGGCCTCACGCCGGCGACGCCGCCCGCGCTGCCGCCGCGCGCGATGGAGGCCGTGCATACGGCCGACTACCTCGCCTTCCTCGCCTCCGCTGCGGCGGATTGGGCACAATTGCCCGAAGCCGGCCCCGAGGCGGTCGCCAATATCCACCCGGCCCCCGAGATGCTGGCGCAGGGCGGCTTCACCGGCCCGAGCATCATCGCCCGCACCGGCTGGTACACCGCCGACACCGCCTGCCCGATCGGCCCCGGCAGCTGGGAGGCGATCCAGGGCGCCGCCGCCTGCGCCCTCGCCGCGGCGGCCGAGGCCGCGCAGGGCCGCACCGCCTATGCGCTGTGCCGCCCGCCCGGCCATCACGCCTATGCGGCGCGCGCGGGCGGACACTGCTACGTCAACAATGCGGCGCTTGCCGCACAGGCGCTGCGCGACGCGGGCGCGGCGCGCGTCGCGGTGATCGACATCGACAGCCACCACGGCAACGGCACCCAGGGGATCTTCTGGGAACGCGGCGACGTGCTGACCATCTCGATCCACGGCGACCCGGATCGCTACTACCCCTGGTATGTCGGCCGCACCGCGGAACGCGGCGCGGGTGCCGGCGACGGGCGCAACATGAACATGCCGCTCGCCTTCGGCACGGCGGATGAGGGGTGGCTCGACGCCATCCGCCACGGCCTCGCCGCCATCCGCGACTTCAAGGCGGAGGCGCTGGTCGTCGCCCTCGGCTTCGATGCCTCGAAGGATGAACCGCTCGCCTCGCTGGCGGTCACCGAGGACGGCTTCGCCAAGGCGGCGGCGATGATCGGCGGCCTCGGCCTGCCCGCCGCGATCACCCAGGAAGGCGGCTACAACGTGGACGTGATCGGCACGCTGCTCGAACGCTTCATGACCGGATGGAGCGGCGCATGACCGGCACCGCCGCCGCGATCCACGCGGCCACGCTGACGCTCGACACGCATATCGACATCCGCTGGCCCGACCCGCCGGATGCATCCACCGAGACCGACCGCCGCGTCGATTTCCCGAAGATGCAGCGCGGCGGGCTGAAGGCCGCGGTCTTCATCGCGTATACGCCGCAGGGCAAGCGAGACGCGGAAGGGCTCGCCACCGCCTCGGCGCGCGCCGAGGCGATGCTGCGCCACATCCGCACCCGCGCGGACGGCACCACCCGCCGCTTCTGCGCGACGGCGGAGGAGCTGGAAGCCGCACACGCCGCCGGCGCGCTCGCCGTGCTCTCGGGCGTGGAGAACGGCAACGCCATGGCGCGCGACCTGTCGCGCCTGAAGCTGTGGCGGGATCTCGGCGCGATCTACCTGACGATCACCCATGACGGCCACAACGACCTCGCCGATGCCGCGCGGCCCAAGCCGGACCTCGGCGACGGCGAGGCCGAGCATGGCGGCCTCTCGCCCCTCGGCCGCCAGGCGATCGCGGAGATGAACCGCCTCGGCCTGCTGGTGGATGTCTCGCACAGCGCCAAGTCCTCGATGATGCAGGCCGCGGAGCTCTCCCGCGTGCCGATCGTCGCGACGCATTCCTGCTGTCGTGCGCTGTGCGACCATCCGCGCAACCTCGACGACGAGCAGCTCGACATGCTGCGCGCCGTCGGCGGGCTGGTGCAGATCACCGCACTTGACGCCTTCCTCCGCCCTGCTCCGCCGGGGGGCCGCTCGCCGGCGACGGTGACCGACATGGCCGACCACGTCGACCACGCGGTGCGGCGCATCGGCATCGACCATGTCGGGCTGTCCTCGGACTTCGACGGTGGCGGCGGCATCCCGGGATGGAAGGACGCATCGGAGACGCTGAACCTGACCACCGAGCTGCATCGCCGCGGCTACGGCGCGCGGGAACTGGACCTGCTCTGGTCGGGCAATTTCCGGCGGCTGATGCGCCTGGCGCAGAAGGCCGCCTTGTAACTCCACGTTGATTTTCACATGTCGTTGCGCCACCCTGACGCAACGTCATGACCATCGCCCGCATCGCCACCTTCGCCTTCGCCGGCATCGACCCCGTGCCGGTCGAGGTCCAGGTGCAGATCGCGCCGGGTCTTCCCGCCTTCCTGCTGGTCGGGCTGCCCGACAAGGCCGTCGCCGAAAGTCGCGAACGCGTGCGCGCCGCGCTGACCGGACTCGGCCTCTCCCTGCCGCCCAAGCGCGTACTGGTGAATCTCGCCCCGGCCGACATCCTCAAGGAAGGGTCGCATTTCGACCTGCCGATCGCGCTCGCCCTGCTGGCGGCGATGGAGATCATCCCGAAGGAGGACGCCGCCGGCTATGCGGCATTGGGAGAGCTCTCGCTCGATGGTTCGATCATGCCGGTGGCCGGCGTGCTGCCCGCCGCGCTGGGCGCCTCGGAGCGCGAGCTCGGCCTGATCTGCCCCGCCGCGCAGGGCGGCGAAGCGGCCTGGGCGGGGCGGATCGAGGTGCTCGCCGCGCCGGACATCCATGCCCTGCTCAATCATTTCCGCGGCGTGCAGTTGCTCTCGCCGCCGCAACCGCCCGCGCTCGAACCGGGGCCGCGCGCCGCGCCCTGCCTGTCGGAGGTGAAAGGCCAGGAAAGCGCCAAGCGGGCGCTCGAAATCGCCGCGGCGGGCGGGCACAACCTGCTGATGATCGGCCCACCGGGCGCAGGGAAGTCCATGCTCGCGGCGCGGCTGCCGGGCCTGCTGCCGGATCTCTCGCCCGCCGAGGCGCTCGAGGTTTCGCTCGTCCATTCCATCGCCGGCCTGCTCGAAGGCGGCCGCCTGGTGATGCGCCCGCCCTTCCGCGACCCGCACCACTCGGCCTCGATGCCTGCGCTGGTCGGCGGCGGCCACCGCGCGCGGCCGGGCGAGATCAGCCTGGCGCATCGCGGCGTGCTGTTCCTGGACGAATGGCCGGAATTTCCGCGGCCGGCGCTGGAGGCGCTGCGCCAGCCGATGGAGACCGGCCGCACCACCATCAGCCGCGTCCACGCCCATGTCACCTACCCCGCACGCTTCCAGTGCATCGCGGCGATGAACCCCTGCCGCTGCGGCTATCTCGGCCAGGCCGGGCGCGAATGCGGCCGGGCGCCCCGCTGCGGGGAGGACTACCAGATGCGGCTCTCCGGACCGCTGCTCGACCGCATGGATCTGACCATCGAAGTCCTGCCGATTCCCGCAGCCGAGCTCACCCGCGCGCCGGCGGGCGAGACCAGCGCCATCGTCGCTGCGCGCGTACAGGCCGCGCGCGACGCGCAGCGCGCGCGCTGGGGCGAGGCCGGGCCGGCGAACAATGCCGAGGCGGAGATCCGCCACCTGCAGCCGCTGCTCGATGCCGAAGCGGAGACGCTGCTCGAAGCCGCGGCGACGCGGCTGCGCCTGTCGTCCCGCGCGCATGTGCGCACGCTGCGGGTGGCGCGCAGCATAGCGGACCTTGCCGGCGATGCGTCGATCCGGCGGGGGCATGTCGCGGAGGCGCTCGCCTTCCGGCATCGCATGCCCGGGCGGGCGGCGGCGTAGGCAGCCCTGCTCGGGGGCAGGCAGGAGGGTTGCGTGGGGTGTAGTGCCGGCGCAATGGGCGGGATTTGGAGGGGCGCCGCCCCTCCAAACCACCCCGCCAAAGGCCGAAAGGCCTTTGGAAGCCTTGACTTGGCGCCGGGCTGCAAGGTCGCCGACGAAGAGCGGAATGATGTGTCGTGCCCGCGACGCATGATACCGAGTGACGGTTTCCAAAGGCCTTTCGGCCTTTGGTGGGAGGGGCTTGGGGAGGGCGAGGCCCTCCCCAACTCAAGCGAGCCCCCCTGCCGCATGACCAACCCTGCCGATCGTCAATCCGCGCGAATGTTGTTGTCCCGCACCACGGCACCCCACTTCGCCACTTCCCGCTGCAGGAAGGTGCCGAGTTCCTCGGGGCTCGACATGATGAGGCGCGCCTGCTGCGTCTCCTGCATGGTGCGGCGCACCTGCTCCTCCGCGAGCGATTCCTTCAGCGCGGCGTTCATGCGCGCGACCGTGGCCTGCGGCGTACCGTGCGGGGCGAAGACGCCCCACCAGGCCTCCGCCTCCAGCCCCTGGATGCCGGCCTCGGCGACCGTCGGCAGGTCGGCGAGCGCCGGCAGCCGCTGCGGGCCGAACTGGGCGAAGGTGCGCAGCGTGCCGCCGCGGACATGCGGGTGCACCACCGCCGCCGAGCCGATCATCATGTCCACATGGCCGGCGACCGTGTCGTTCACCGCCAGGCCGCCGCTGCGATAGGGCAGGTGCGTCATGCGCGTGCCGGTCCTGCCCTGCAGCAGCACCATCGTCAGGTGCCCGATGGTGCCGTTGCCGGTCGAACCGAAGGACACCGCCTCCGGCCGCGCCTTCGCCGCGTCCACCACTTCGGTGATGTTGCGGAAGGGCTTGTCCGGCTTGCAGGCGAGCACATAGGGCGCGCCGCCGATCAGCATGACGGGATCGAGGTCGCGATCGGGGTTGAAGGGAAGCTGCGGGATCAGTGCGGCCAGCGTCGCGTGGCTGTCGAAGGTCAGCAGCCAGGTCTGGCCGTCCGGCCGCGCCTTCGCGACGATGTCCGTCCCGATGGAGCCCGCGGCACCGCCGCGATTCTCCACCACCACCGGCACGCCGAGGCGCTGCGTGAGACCCGGCGAGACCAGCCGCGCGACGGCATCGGTCGATCCGCCCGGCCCGAAGGGCACGACGATGCGGATGGCCGCGCCCTGCGCCCGCAGGCTGGGCGCGGCGAGTGCCGTGGCGGCGACGCCGAGGGTTGCGCGGCGGGTGATGCGGTTCATGGTCGTTCTCCCGTGACGTATGGCCGCAGTGATGCGGCCACACCGCCGACGAGGCAATCCCTCAACCGATCGTGGCGGGCTTCCGGAGGGCGTGCCCCGGGGGGCGCCATCGGCCGCGCCGGGAACCCTTCCCGGCAGCCGCGCCGCGAACGCCGTCAGCCCGGCACCCAGTCCGGCAGGGGCATGGCGCGGTAGGCCTCCCGCAGGCTGTTCGACCAGCCTTCGCGGACCGATCGGAAATAGGGCTCATCGTCGGTGATGCGCTTCCTGAGCGCCACCCGCTGCGTGCCCTCCCGATAGACCAGCAGGTCGAGCGGCATGCCGACCGTCAGGTTCGAGCGCAACGTGCTGTCCATGCTGATGAGCGCGAGCTTCACCCCGTCCACCAGGCTGGTCTCGGGCGTGACGACGCGGTCGAGGATCGGCTTGCCGTACTTGTGCTCGCCGATCTGCAGGAAGGGCGTGTCCTCCGTCGCCTCGATGAAGTTGCCCGCGGCATAGACCATGAACAGTCGCTGCGGCTGTCCGCCGATCTGCCCGCCCAGCAGCAGCGCGACGTCGAAGGCGATGTTCTGGGCGCGCAGCGCCGGGCCGTCGGTCTCGAACACCGCACGCACCGCCGCGCCGGTCAGTTGCGCGGCGCGGAACATGGTCGGCACGTCGCGCAGCGTGTGCGTCTGGCCTTCCAGCATGACGCCTTCCTGCAGCCGATTCCAAACCGCCTGGCTGATGGCGAGGTTGCCGGCCGAGAGCATGGCGATCATGCGTTCCCCCGGCACTTCCTCCACCTGCATCTTGGAGAAGGTGGAGATGTGATCGACCCCCGCATTGGTGCGGGTGTCGGAGAGCAGCACGAGCCCCTGATCGAGATAGAGCCCGACGCAATAGGTCATGACCGGTGCCTCCGCTGCGCGGAAAGACGGGCATTCCAGGTGGCGCGTCAAGCCTTGCCGGACACCCCCCTCGCCGCCCCCCACTTCGGCCCGATGCCCCGCATCGGGCCGGGAGCGCACAGCGCGACCGCGCCCAGACCGTCCGCCGCCCCCGGTACGCCAGTGCACGGCGCGCGAGCCAAGCGCGCGGACGCGCGCGCCGGCGCCTGAGGTCAGAAAAAGACTCTCGATCTCCAGGCCCTTCAGGCCTGGAGATAGAAATCCTGGATCTGCCGCCCGAGTTCGAGGTTCCGGTCGATGGTCGCGGTCAGGAAGTCGTGCAACCCGTCGGCGAGGATGCCGTCGATCCTTCCGAAGCGGAGCTTCGCATGCATCTCCCCGGCCAGTCGGTGGCATTCTCCCCGGCGGCCGCCATGGGCGGCGGCGATGCCCTCCAGCGTCTCATCCAGCCGCGCGTAGCAGGCGACCATGGAACGCGGCAGCTCGGGGCGCAGGATCAGCAGCTCCGCGATCCGCCGCGGCTCCAGCCGGGCATGGTACACCCAGTGATAGGCGCGCAGCGCCGAGACCGAACGCAGGATCGCCTGCCACTGCACATAGGCGACGGCGCCTTCCTCGTCGGCACCGGCCAGCGCGTGGTGATGCACGTCGAGCACGCGGGCCGTGTTGTCAGCGCGTTCCAGCATGGTGCCGAGGCGGACGAAGCGCCAGGCCTCGTCGCGCAGCATGGTGTCGGCATAGGCGCCGTTGAACAGGATGGTGCGGCTCTTCACCCAGTCGAGGAAGGCCGGCAGGTTGTCCGGGGCGAAGGTCGCCTCGGTGGCGCGGCGGGACTCGCTCCAGGTCTCGTTCACCGCCTCCCACATGTCCACGGTGAGGGCGGTCCGCACCGCGCGCGCATTGCGCCGCGCCGCCTCGATGCAGGAAAGGATGGAGGAGGCGTTGGACGCATCGGCGGCGAGGTAGCGGACCACGCTGTCCGGCGTCGGCGCCGCGCCCGTCTCGCGGAAGCCGGGCTCGCAGCCGGAGGCGATGAGCAGCGCGCGCCAGGCGCCGTCGCGCTGGTCCACGCTGCGCATCAGGCTCGCCATGCGCAGCGCGACCTGCAGGCCGCGCGCGACGTTGCCGGCACGCTCGATGTAGCGGCCGAGCCAATAGAGGCTGTCGGCGGTGCGGCTCAGCATTGCGACTGCCCCTGTGCCGCCGGTTTCGCGATGTCGGCGGGGTCGTCCTCCAGCACCCAGGTATCCTTGGTGCCGCCGCCTTGCGAGGAATTCACCACCAGCGAGCCTTCCCGCAGCGCGACGCGCGTCAGCCCGCCGGGGACGATCCGCACCTCCTTGCCGCAGAGCACGAAGGGCCGCAGGTCCACATGGCGCGGCGCGATGCCCTTCTCGACCAGCGTCGGCACGGTGGACAGCGCGAGCGTCGGCTGGGCGATGTATTCCGCCGGCTTGGCCCTGATGCGCGCGGCGAAGTCGGCGCGCTGCTCGGCCGTGCTGTGCGGCCCGACCAGCATGCCGTAGCCGCCCGAACCATGCGTCAGCTTCACCACCAGCTCGTCGAGGTGGTCGAGCACATAGGCGCGGTCCTCGTCGCGCTCGCAGAGATAGGTCGGCACGTTGGACAGCAGCGGCTCCTCGCCGAGGTAGAAGCGCACCATCTCCGGCACGTAGGGGTAGATCGCCTTGTCGTCCGCGATGCCGGCGCCCGGCGCATTGGCCAGCGCGACGTTGCCCGCCTTGTAGGCGGCCATCAGCCCCGGCACGCCGAGCGCGCTGTCGGGCCGGAACACCCGGGGGTCGAGGTAGTCGTCGTCGATCCGGCGGTACATCACGTCCACCCGCTGCGGCCCGGTGGTGGTCCGCATGTAGACGATGTCGTTCTCGACGAAGAGATCGGGTCCTTCCACCACCTCGACGCCCATCTCGTCGGCGAGGAAGCAGTGCTCGTAATAGGCGCTGTTGTAGGAACCCGGCGTCAGGATCGCGACGCGCGGGGTGCCGCGGCAATTCGGCGGCGCCACCGATTTCAGCGTCTCGAGCAGCTCCTCCGGGTAGTGCCCCACCGGCGCGATGCGGTGCCGCGCGCAGAGGTCGGGGAAGAGCCGCAGCATCGCCTCCCGCCCCTCCAGCATGTAGGAGACGCCCGACGGCGTGCGGCAATTGTCCTCGAGCACCCAGAATTCGTGCGGCGCGGTGCGCACCACGTCGATGCCGGCGATGTGGGTGTAGACGCCGCCGGGCGGCACGAAGCCGTTCATCTCGGGGCGGAAGGCCGCGTTCTCCCGCACCAGCGCGGCGGGGATGCGGCCGGCCCGCAGGATCTCCTGCGCGCCATAGACGTCGAGCAGGAAAAGGTTGAGCGCCTTCACCCGCTGCGCCAGGCCGCGGGAGAGTTCCTCCCACTCCGCATGGGCCAGGATGCGGGGGATGATGTCGAAGGGGATCAGGCGTTCCGGGTCGCCGCCCTCGCCATACACGGCGAAGGTGATGCCGATTCGCTTGAACAGCAGCTCGGCCTCGTGGCGGCGGCGCTCCAGCGCATCCTGCGGAGTGGCGGCGAGCCAGCGGGCGACCTCTGCGTAAGGGCCGCGGACCAGACCGTCGGTCGTCATCTCATCGAAGGCGGGGGTGGTCTTTGTCACCGGCAGAAGGTCCTCCGTACCCGAGCCTTGCCGGGCCGGGTGCCCCTGCGCAAGCCTGCGATGAGGAGAGCCTGCCTCGTCCGCGACGTCTTTGCCCAGGATGCGGGCTTTCGCTGCCCAAGCCGTGGCCGCCACGGATGGGCATCGCAGCGCCGCCCGCCTATCCTCCGCATTCCGCCGCCGGAGGAAACACGCATGAACGACGCTGCCGCCGCCACTGCCGCCGATGCCCTGGCCACCGCCTTCGCCGCCGCCGGGACGAAGCGGATCTACGGCGTTCCCGGCGGGGGTTCGAGCCTCGACCTGATCGCGGCGGCGAAGGCGCGCGGCCTCGGCTTCGTGCTGGCGCGGCACGAGACCTCGGCGGTGATCATGGCGGCGACGGAGGCCGAACTCTCAGGCGCGCCGGGCGTCGCACTCTGCACCCGTGGCCCGGGCGTGGGCAATGCGGCGAACGGCATGGCGCATGCGGCGCTCGACCGCGCGCCCGTGGTGCTGCTGGCGGACGGCTTCGCGCCGGCCGAGCGCGCCTTCGCCACCCACCAGTATTTCGACCACGCGGCGATGCTGGCGCCGGTGACCAAGGCGCAGCTCTCGGTCGGCCAGATGGCGGCGGGCGAGGCGGCGACGCGTGCGATCGGCGCGGTGCTCGCCGCCCCGCGCGGCGCGGCGCTGATCGAGCTGTCCGGCAGCGCCGCGCGGCAGCCGGCCGCGCTGCCGGCCGCGCTGCCGGCCGCAGTCGGCGCCCCTGCCCTGCCCACGCCCGAGGCGGACGCCATCGCCGCCGCCCGGCGGGTGCTGGCGACGGCCCGGCGACCGCTGGTGGTGGCCGGCCTCGAAGCCCTCGACGCGGCGGAGGAGCTGCGCGCGCTGGTGGCCGCCCTCGGCTGCCCGGCGCTCGTCACCTACAAGGCCAAGGGCGTGATCGCGGACGCGGACCCGGCCTTCGCCGGCATCTTCACCTGTGGCGCGGTGGAGGGCCCGGTGCTGGACCGCGCCGATGCGGTGATCATGGTCGGCGCCGATCCGGTCGAGTTCATCCCCAAGCCCTGGCGCTGGCCCGTGCCGGTGATCGAGGTGGCGACGGCCCCGCGTACCCTGCCCTACGCGGCGCCGGCCGCCGCGCTGTCCGGCGCCATCGCCCCGGCGCTCGCCGCGCTGAGCGAGGGCGCGGCGCGGTCGGACTGGACGGCGCCGGAGATCGCCGCGCTGCGCGACGCCTGGCTGCGCGCCCTGGCCAATGACCCGCGGCGTGGCATGGGGCTCGGCCCGCAGCGCGTCGTGGAGATCACCCAGGCCGTGTGCCGCCGGATGGGCTTCGACCCGCGCGCCGCAGTCGACGCCGGCGCGCACATGTTCCCCGCCACCACCTTCTGGCAGTGCGAGCGGCCGGGCGATCTGCTGATCTCCAACGGCCTCGCCACCATGGGCTTCGCCGTGCCGGCGGCGATCGCCGCGGCGCTGTACGACCCGGCGCGCGGCGCGCTCGCCTTCACCGGCGATGGCGGGCTGCTGATGGGGCTCGGCGAACTGGCGACGGCGGCGGTGACCGGCGCGCGCGTGATGGTCGTGGCCTTCAACGACGCCACGCTCTCGCTCATCGACATCAAGAAGGAGACGCGCGACCTGCCGGAGGGCGCGCTCGGCTGGCCGCGCGCCGACCTCGCCGCCGCCATGCGGTCGATGGGCGGGGTCGGGCTGACGGCGAACACGGAAGCCGAGTTCGCGCAGGCATTGGAACAGGCCTGCGCCGCATCCGGCCCCGTGCTGATCGACGTGGCGGTGGACCCCTCCGGCTACCCCGCGCAGATCAAGGCGCTGCGGGGGTAGCACGCCCGTCCTGTCGGCGGGTCGCGCGCTACAGCACCGGCACGCGCGCGTGCCAGTCGGTGTCCCGCTGGTAGGCATCCGCCGCCTGCAGCGCGCGGCCTTCGGCGAAGGGCCGGGCCGAGAGCTGCATGCCGATCGGCAGCCCGCGGTCGTCGAAGCCGCAGGGCACGCTGACCGTCGGGATGCCGAGGTAGTTGAACGGCCGGGTATTGGCCGAGACCGCCATGTGCCGCGCCCAGTTGGCGGTGTCGGCATCGATGTCGGTCTCCGCCAGCGTCGGCACGCGCATGCGCAGCGTCGGGGTGGCGACGATCTGGTGGCCGGCGAAGGCCTCCTTGCAGAACTGGCGCAGCAGCGGCCCGCGGCGGGACAGCGCCTCGACATAGTAGTGCCCCGGGATGGCGTAGCCGCCGAAGAGCCGGCCCGAGAGATGGATGGCGTAGTCGCCCGGATGCTCGCGCATCCAGTTGGCGTGGATGGTCGCGCCCTCCACGCGGCTGACCACGGAGACATAGGTGCCGATCGCGCGCAGCGAGGGGCAGGACACGTAGTCCACCTTCGCCCCGCGCGCCTTCAGCACCTCGAGCGCCGACTCGAAGCCCTTCACCACGACCTCGTCGGCGCCGTCGAAGAACCATTCGCGCGGCACGGCAAGGGAGATGCCGCGCAGGTCGCCGGTCAGCGCCGCCTCGTAGTCCGGCACCGCCTCCGGCGCGCTGGTCGCATCGAGCGGGTCCTGCCCGGCGATCACCGTCATGATGCGCGCCGCGTCGCGCGCCGTGCGCGTCAGCGGCCCGACATTGTCCATCGAGAAGGACAGCGGCATCACCCCCGCGCGCGAGACGCGCGTCTGCGTGCCCTTGATGCCGGTCACGCCGCAGATGCCCGCCGGCAGGCGGATCGAGCCGCCGGTGTCGGAGCCGAGTGCGGCGGCGAAGAAGCGCGCCGCCACGCCGGCGCCGGAGCCCGAGGACGACCCGCCCGTGCAGTAGGCCAGGTTCCACGGATTGCGGCAGTCGCCGAAATGCGCGTTGTGGCCGGTCGGGTTCTGCGCGAACTCGGCCATGTTCAGCGTGCCCATGTCGATGGCGCCGGCGGCATCCAGCTTCCGCAGCACCGTCGCCGTCACCGTCGGCCTGAAGCCCTTGCGGATCTTGGAGCCGCAACTGCTCACCTTTCCGGCACGGTAGTACATGTCCTTGTGCATCATCGGCACGCCGGCGAGCGCACCGAGCCGCACGCCGCCGGCGCGCGCCTTGTCCTGCGCCGCGGCGGCTTCCAGCGCCGCCTCGCGGTCCAGGCGGATGACGGCGTTCACCTTGCCGTCATGCGCGTCGATGCGCGCGAGGCTCGCCCGCACCAGGGCCTCCGCGGTCGCCTCGCCCTTGGCGAAGGCATCCGCCGCTTCGGTGACGGACAGCGTCGCGAGGTCGGTCATGCCTCGGGCTCCTGCTCGGCGCGCAGCGCGGCCTCGAAGGTCGAGGGCTCGTCCTCGAACACCAGCGTGCCGCGCACCGCCTCGAATTCCGTGATCAGCGCGGCGAAGTCCTCGAGGCCTCGCTTGCCGGCGGGGCTCGGGCACTCGACGCCGGACCAGAGGCGGATCGCCTCCATCGACAGCGGAACGGGATCAGTCGCCATGCTGGTGCTCTCCATGATCAGGGCCCTTGGATGCTGGCCCCCGCGGAGGGGTTTGCAAACACCGTGCCCGGCTGGCAGCCTCCGCGTAACGACACGAGGAAACGACACCGATGAAGATCGTGGATGTGCGCGCCTTCCCGACCTCCTTCCCGCTGCCGCAGGGCGGCCCGCGCCTCGGCATCGGCCAGGCGGTCAAGCGCGATGCCGTGATGGTGAAGGTCATCACCGAGGACGGCATCACCGGCTGGGGCGAAAGCCATCACGGCCGCGCGCACACCGCAATCGCCAAGCTGATCGAGACGACGCTGCGCCAGCTCATCCTGGGCATGGATGCCTTCGATACCACCGGCATCAATGCGCGCATCTACAAGTACCAGCTCGCGAGCCACGGCATGGGCGCGGCCTGCGCCATGGCGATGTCGGGCATCGACATGGCGCTGTGGGATGCCAAGGGGAAGGCGCTGAACCTGCCGCTGTGTCGACTGCTCGGCGGATCGGCGCGCGCGGTGCCGGCCTATGCCGGCGGCGTCGCGCTCGGCTACCAGGACCCCGTCGCGCTGATCGACGAGGCCGCGCCCCATGTCGAGGCCGGCTACCGCGCGGTGAAGCTGCGCGTCGGCGACACGGTGAAGGACGACGTGGCGCGCATGGAGGCGGTGCGCGACGCCTTCGGCAAGGAGCTCGTCATCCTGACCGACGCGAATATCGGCTACTCGGTCGACCAGGTGCGCCAGGTGATGCCGGAGATGGACCGGCTCAACATCGGCTGGCTCGAGGAGCCCTTCCCCGCCCACGACCACCATTCCTATTCCCAGGCGCGCGGCTACGGCAGCACGCCGCTCGCGGCCGGAGAGAACCACTTCACGCGGTACGAGTTCACCCGCGTGCTCGAGGACGGCGTCATCACCATCTGGCAGCCGGACCTGTCCAAGTGCGGCGGCATCACCGAGGCGCTGCGCATCGCCGCCATGGCCTCCGCCTACAAGATCCCGATCCACCCGCATTCGTCGATGACCGGCGTGAACCAGGCGGCGTCGATCCACTTCCTCGCCGCCATCGAGAATGGCGGGTACTTCGAGGCCGACATCTCGAAGGCCAACCGCTTCCGCGACGAGCTCGGCAGCACGCCCTGGACGATCGGCGGCGACGGGCATGTGCGGCCGAACGCGGCGCCCGGCATCGGCGTGGAAGTGGATGAGGGCTTCCTCGCCGCGAACCCGCCGATCGAGGGTCCGGGATACGTCTGACCG
Organism: Neoroseomonas eburnea; assembly: GCF_018129005.1. Taxonomy (GTDB): domain Bacteria; phylum Pseudomonadota; class Alphaproteobacteria; order Acetobacterales; family Acetobacteraceae; genus Neoroseomonas; species Neoroseomonas eburnea. The sequence goes on along the minus strand of NZ_JAAEDL010000027.1, from coordinate 46,878 downwards.
GCGGCGCGTCCGGCGGAGGGTTCACCCGATGCCCCGCGGCCGCGCCGCGATCTCGCGGATCAGCTTCGCCCGCATCGCCCGCGCGAAATCGCGCCGGGCCTCCGCGACGATGACGAAGGCGCCCGGGCCGCCGATCACCTCCCGTTCGTAGTGCAGGCGAAGCGGCTCGCCGAAGCGCGTGACGGGCGCGACCTCGATGGCCAGCGCATTCACCGTGATGCCGTGCTCGACGGCTGCATCGCGCGCCACCGCGGCCGGCGTGACGGACCGCAGGTCGGGTCCGTCCCCCGCCACGTCGATCACGCGGTCCTCGCTGCGGAACGGCGCGGCGGCGATCAGCGCCGCGGAATGCGCGATGGCATCGCCTATCGCGTTGTAGGACTGGCCGGACCGCGGCGCGGTCCGGATCGCCGCCGCCAGCGCCCGGGCCGACGCCGCATCGCGCACCGCCATCCATTCCACCGCCGTCACCGGCGCGCCCGGGCTGCCCCATTCGACCACCGCCACCGCGATGGCGCCGCGCGGCTTCGAGGCGACCGCCGCGAGCACCGCCGGATCCGTCACCGAGTCCGCCAATCCTTCCCGCTGGAGGCGGAACTCGTCGGCGTCGATCGAGCCGGAGGCGTCCATCGCCAGCACGAGCAGAAGGTCCACCACCGGCGCGGCCTGCGTGGCCGCGAGGCCGGGCGCCAGCGCCCCCGGCAGCGCCAGCGCCGCGCGGCGCCGCATCGCGTGTCGTTCCATGCTGCAAGACATGGCCCGCCCGCGATGCGCGGCAAGCCTCACTCCTGGCGCGGCGTCGCCGCCCTGGCCGGCGGGGGCGCCGCCCGCGTCATCCGGCGATGGCGTAGGCAGGCCGGCGCGGATCGGCGCCGGCACGCACCAGCCCCGCCTTGGGGTCGGACAGCACCGCCTCGACACTGCCGGCGAGCCAGGTGATCTCCGGCCACTCCTTCACCTCATGCCCGCGCGCCGAGAGCCCGTCGCGCACGGATCGCGCGATGCGCGCCTCCACCGCGACGCGGGCCGGGAAGTAGTCGAAGGGCGCGAAGGAGGACGGGAAGGCATAGGACGCGATGCGCGGCGCCTCGATCGCCTCCTGCAGCTCCATGCCGAAGTGGAAGACGTTCAGCATGACCTGGAGCATGGCCTGGATCTGCACGTCGCCGCCCGGCGTGCCGAAGGGCATGACGCCGCCATCCGCGGTGACGACCATCGCCGGGTTCGGCGTCAGCCGCGGCCGCTTGCCCGGCGCGACGCCGGAGGGATGCGCCGGGTCCGGCCGCGACTGGCTGCCGCGATTGGACGGGATGATGCCGAGCCCCGGCACCACCGGCGAATTCCACGATCCGTCGGAGGGCGTCGCGCTGAACGCATTGCCCCAGCGGTCCACCACCGCGACGTAGGAGGTGTCGGCCTCCACCTTCGGCAGGTCGGCGCGCTGCGGCCCATCCGCCGGCGTGCCCTGCCCCAGCAGCGGCGGATACATGGAAGGATGCGCGTGGCGGGGGTCGATCTGGCGCAGGCGGGCGTCGAGGTGCTCCTCCGACAGCAGTTCGTCGAGCGGCACCGGCGTGAAGCGCGGATCGCCGAAATGGTATTCGCGGTCGGCCATGGCGGCCTTCACGCATTCGGTGAGCAGGTGGAGGTAGTCGACGGAATTGTGCCGCAGCCCGTCGAAGCCGGCGCGCTCCATCAGCAGCAGGGCCTGCGTCAGCGCCGGCCCCTGGCACCAGGGCCCGCAGGCCAGCAGCGTATGGCCGCGCCAGCCGCGCGCGACGGCGGGTTCCAGCCGGGAGCGGAAGCCCGCCATGTCCTCCATGGAGAGGAAGCCGCCCTCCGCCTGGATGAAGCGGACGACCTCGCGGGCGATGTCGCCGCGGTAGAAGGCAGCATGCGCGGCGGCAAGCCCGGCCATCCGCCCACCCGTCGCGGCGGCGCGGCGCTCCTCCTCCACCATGTAGGCCAGGGTGCGGGCGAGATCGGACTGTACGAAGCGCTCGCCGACCCGCGGCGGCTCCCCGCCCGGGAGGAAGATGGCGGCGTTGGAGGGATAGCGGGCGTAGTCCTCGCGGTGCGCCGCGACGGTCTCGGCGAGCAGCGGGAAGACGGCGAAGCCCTCCGCCGCGTAGCGGATGGCGTGGTGCGCGACATCGCCGAACCCCATGGTGCCGTGCCGTTCGAGCGCGGTGATCCAGGCATCCGGCGCCGCCGGCACGACGGTGCGGCGCACCCCGTCCGGGATCCTGCCGCCATGCTCGCGCATGAAGACATCGGGCGGCAGCGCGCGCGGCCAATGGCCGAGGCCGGCGATGGTCTCCACCGTGCCGTCGGCCATGCGGATCATGATCGGCGCGACGCCAGCCACATTGACCAGGTCCGGCAGCAGGACCCCGAGGGCGATGCCGGCCGCGCAGCCCGCATCCACCGCATTGCCGCCGGCCTCCAGCACGGCGCTGCCGGCCGTCGCGGCCAGGTAGTGGCCGGCCGAGACGGCATGGCGCGGGCCGGACAGGGTCGGGCGTGTGGCGGTCATGGCAGGGTTCCTCCGGCGGTGCGGCAAGCCTCCGCGCGCTTCGGCCATGCGTCAACGCCGGCTTGGCGCGGCGCCGCCCGGCGGCAAGGATGCCACATCCACGAGGGAGAGACGCCCATGCCCGAACCCGTCCTGCTGTCCGTCGACGACCGCGGCATCGCCACCGCCACGCTGAACAAGCCCGCCAAGGGCAATGCCTATGACGAGGACCTGCTCGGCGCGCTGATCGCCGGCCTCGACAAGCTGCACGACGACCCCGCCGTGCGCGCCCTGGTCATCCGCGGCGCCGGCAAGCACTTCCAGGCCGGGGCGGACCTCGACTGGCTGGCCAAGGCAGCGACCTACGGTCCGGAGCAGGCCTATGCCGCCTCCATGGCGACCACCACCGCCATGCAGAAGCTCAACGAATTCCCCAAGCCGACCTTCGCCCTGGTGCATGGCGCCTGCTTCGGCGGCGGCTGTGGCGTGGTCTGCTGCGTCGATGTGGCGATCGCGACGCCGGCGGCGATCTTCGGCCTGACCGAGGTGCGCGTCGGCGTCGCGCCCACCCCGATCAGCACTCACATGGTCCATGCCATGGGCCTGCGCCACACCCGCCGCTACGCGCTGACAGGCGAACGCTTCGACGCCGCCGAGGCCCTGCGCATCGGCCTGGTGCACGAGGTGGTGGCGGCGGACAAGGCGGATGCGCGCCTTGCCGAGATCATCGACCAGACCATGCTCTCCGCCCCGAGCGCGATCGCGATGACGAAGGATTCCTTCCTCGGCGCCAATGGGCTGAAGCTCTCGGCGCGGGAGATGTCGCTGCTCGCCCACGAATCCTGGATGCAGCGCGCCTCGGCGGAGGGCAAGGAAGGGCTTGCGGCGTTCCGCGAGAAGCGCCGGCCGGCCTGGTACAAATAGGTCAATGCAACCTTTGGTTGTGGTGCCTGTGAGTCTCCGACAACCCGGCCGGTTGTCGGAGGGACTGTCATCTTTCTTTCATCAAACTGCAATCGGGAGGACTTTCGGCCCGCCTAGAAGCGCCCCGTGTTGCCCCAGCCGGGGCGGGCACGGTTTTCTCACTGTACGGAGAGAGACGCTGTGAACAGGCGGACCTTCCTTCTCGGCGCCGGGGCGGCGCTGAGCCTTCCGGTTTCCGGCGTGCGCGCCCAGGGCGCGCAGATCACCGGCGCGGGCGCGACCTTCCCGAACCCGGTCTACCAGAAGTGGGCCGAGGCCGCCCGCGGCGCCATCGGCATGCAGGTGAACTACCAGTCGGTCGGCTCGGGCGCGGGCATCAACCAGATCCGCAACCGCACGGTGGATTTCGGCGCCACCGACGCGCCGCTGACCGCCCAGCAGCTTACCGAAGGCAACCTGCTGCAGTTCCCGACGGTGATGGGCTCGCTCGTCGCCATCGTGAACATCCCGGGCATCGAGAACGACCAGCTCAAGCTGACCGGCCCGATCCTCGCCGACATCTACCTCGGCAAGATCACCCGCTGGAACGATGCGCGCATCGTCGAGATCAACCCGGGTCTGAGCCTGCCCTCGCTCGCCATCGCGCCGGCCTACCGCGCCGACGGCTCGGGCACGACCTTCGTGTGGGTGTCCTACCTCGCGGCGGTGTCGCAGGAATGGAAGGACAAGGTCGGCGTCGGCACCTCGGTCCGCTTCCCCGCCGGCACCGGCGCGCGCGGCAATGAGGGCGTGGCCGGCACCGTCCGCCAGGTGCGCGGCGCCATCGGCTATGTCGAGAACGCCTACGCCATCAGCAACCGCCTGGTGACGACGCAGATCCGCAACAAGGCGGGCAATTTCGTGAAGCCGGACCAGGAGAGCTTCCTCGCCGCCGCCTCGGCGGCCGACTGGTCCGTTCCCGGCTTCGCGGCCAACGTGATCGACCAGGCCGGGCCGAATTCCTGGCCGATCGTCGCGCCGACCTTCATCCTGCTGCCGACCAACCCGACGGACGCGACGCGCAGCGCGAATGTGCGGCGCTTCTTCGACTGGTGCTTCGCCAACGGCGACAACCTGGCGAAGGAACTCGAATACATCCCGCTGCCGGAAGCGACCAAGACCGCGGTCCGCGCAGCCTGGCGCGCGCAGTTCGGCGCCTGATGAAAGCGGGGGCCGGCGCGCGCCGGCCCCCTTCCCCCCTGACGGTACGGACGATCCCCTTGAGCCAGGCCGCAACCGCATCCTCCCCGATCCCGACCGGCGCGGCGCGCCGCACCGGCAACCTCGGAGACACGGTCTTCGAATGGGCCTGCAGGGGCTCCGGCGTCTTCGTGCTGCTCCTGCTCGGCGCCATCATCATCGAGCTCTTCGTCGCCGGCCTGCCGGCCTTCCGCGCCTTCGGCCTGGCCTTCGTCACCTCGACGGACTGGGATCCGGTGCAGGAGGTGTTCGGCGCCGGCGTGTCCATCTACGGCACCATCGTCACTGCCGTGCTGTCCATCATCCTGGCCGTGCCGCTCGCCTTCGGCGTCGCCTTCTACCTGACCGAGCTCGCGCCTGCCTGGCTGCGCCGCCCGGTCGGCACGGCGATCGAGCTGCTGGCCGCGGTGCCGTCCATCATCTACGGCATGTGGGGCTTCTTCGTGATCGCCCCGGCCTTCGCGACACACCTGCAGCCCTGGATCATCGACAATGTCGGCGAATTGCCGCTGATCGGCTTCCTGTTCCAGGGCGCGCCCTTCGGCACCGGCATCTTCACCGCCGCCTTCATCCTCGCCATCATGATCCTGCCCTTCATCGCCGCGACGATGCGCGACGTCTTCGAGCAGGTGCCCCCGGTCTACAAGGAAAGCGCCTACGGCCTCGGCGCGACCACCTGGGAAGTGATGCGGGGTGTCGTCATCCCCTACACCCGCGTCTCGGTGGTCGGCGGCATCATGCTCGGCCTCGGCCGCGCGCTGGGCGAGACGATGGCGGTCACCTTCGTGATCGGCAACGCCAACCGCATCAGCAGCAGCCTGTTCGGGCCGGGCAACACCATCGCCTCCCTCGTCGCGCTCGAATTCGGCGAGAGCGAGACCGGCAGCCTCAAGCTCGCCTCGCTGCTGGCCCTCGGCTTCATCCTCTTCGTGCTGTCCTTCATCGTGCTCGCGACCTCCCGCTACCTCCTCCGCTCCCGGCTGAAGGGCTGACGCCATGAGCCTCTCACTGACCGCCGGCGCCATTCCGGGCCCGCGCAAGGACCCCGAGGTCGCACTCGCCCTCGGCCGCCGCCGCAAGCGCGCCGACCGCATCGTGCGCATCCTTTGCGTCGGCGCGACGCTGGTCGGCCTCGCCTTCCTCGCCTCGATCCTGCTGACCCTGACCTATCGCGGCTTCGAGGCGATGAGCCTGCGCGTCTTCACCCATGTCACGGCGCCGCCGGGCTCGGAAGGCGGCCTGCTGAACCCGATCGTCGGCAGCCTGATCCAGGCCGCGCTCGGCACGGCCATCGGCACGCCGATCGGCATGCTGGTCGGCACCTACCTCGCGGAATACGCCCGCGGGTCGAAGTTCGGCAACGCGGTGCGCTTCGTCTCGGACATCCTGCTCTCCGCGCCGTCGATCCTGATCGGCCTCTTCGTCTACCAGATCCTGGTGCTGCCCTTCGGCGGCTTCTCCGGCTGGGCGGGCATCGCGGCGCTGGCGATCATCGTCATCCCGGTGGTGGTGCGCACCACCGAGGACATGCTGACGCTGATCCCGAACACGCTGCGCGAGGCGGTGATCGGGCTCGGATCCCCCAAATGGAAGATGATCGTCTTCGTGTGCTGGAAGTCGGCCATGTCGGGCATCATCACCGGCATCCTGCTCGCGGTGGCGCGGGTCGCCGGCGAGACGGCGCCGCTGCTCTTCACCTCGCTCGGAAACAATGCCTGGTCGGTCGACCTGACGAAGCCGATGTCGAGCCTGCCGGTGACGATCTACTCCTTCGCCGGCTCGCCCTTCGAGGACTGGATCGCGCTGGCCTGGGCCGGTGCCTTGCTGATCACGCTCGGCGTGCTCAGCCTCAACATCCTGGCGCGCACCGTGCTGCGCGGCCGCAAGTGAGCGGAAGGAACCAACCCATGTCCACAACGGCAGAAACCGGCGCGGCCGAAGCGAACACCCAGGGCTTCGGGGGCGTGCAGGCACGTTCCGAGGCGGTTCTGAACCCGCCGCGCATCGCCATCAGGAACCTCGAGTTCTTCTACGGTGACAACCGCGCGCTGAAGGGCATCGACTTCGACATCCCGGACCGCCAGGTGACCGGCATGATCGGCCCCTCGGGCTGCGGCAAGTCAACGCTGCTGCGCGTGCTCAACCGCATGTACAGCCTCTACCCCGGCCAGCGCGCGACCGGGGAGGCGATGATCGACGGCATGAACATCGTCGCCCCGGATGCCGACCTCAATGCGCTGCGCGCCAAGATCGGCATGGTCTTCCAGAAGCCCACGCCGTTCCCGATGACCATCTTCGAGAACATCGCCTTCGGCGTGCGCCTGCACGAGAAGCTGTCCAAGGCGCAGATGGACGAGCGGGTGGAATGGGCGCTGACCCGCGCCGCCATCTGGGACGAGGTGAAGGACCGGCTCGACGCCTCCGCCCTCGGCCTCTCGGGCGGCCAGCAGCAGCGCCTGTGCATCGCGCGCACCATCGCGGTGCGGCCGGAGGTCATCCTGTTCGACGAGCCGACCTCCGCGCTCGACCCGATTTCGACGCTCAAGATCGAGGAGCTGATCGACGAGCTGAAGCGCGACTTCACCATCGTGATCGTCACGCACAACATGCAGCAGGCCGCGCGCTGCGCCGACCAGGTGGCGTTCTTCTACCTCGGCGAGCTGATCGAGGTCGCCCCGGCCGCGCAGATGTTCACCGCACCGAAGCACCCGAAGACCCAGGAATACATCACCGGCCGCTTCGGCTGACCGGCGGAAGGACACCAGGATGCCCACCGAACACATCGTCCGCAGCTACGACGAGGAATTGCGCCGCCTGCGCGACATGGCCGCCCGCATGGGCGGCCTCGCCGAGCGCCAGGTCGCCGACGCCACCCGCGCCCTGGTGCGCCGCGACACCTCCCTCGCCGCCGAAGTCGTCCAGCGCGACGTCCAGATCGACCAGCTCGAGCGCGAGATCGAGGCCTTCTGCGTGCGCCTTCTCGCGCTGCGTCAGCCGATGGCGGCCGACCTGCGCGTCATCGTGGCGGCGATGAAGCTCTCCAACGACCTCGAGCGGATCGGCGACTACGCGGCGAATGCGGCCAAGCGCGCCATCGTCCTCGCCTCCCTGCCCTCCATCGGCAGCCTCAACGGGTTCGAGCGCATGGCGCATCTGGTGCAGGAGAACCTGAAGGCGGCGATGGACGCCTTCGTCAACAACGACGCCGAGGCCGCCGAGCGCGTCTGGGCCGCGGACGAGCCGGTGGACGCCATCTACAACGGCATCTTCCGCGAGCTGCTGACCTTCATGATGGAAGACCCGCGCAACATCACCGCGGCGACCCACATGCTGTTCATCGCCAAGAACCTCGAGCGCATCGGCGACCACACCACCAACATCGCGGAGCGCATCCACTACGCCGTGCGCGGCGATAGCCTCCCGGAGGACCGCCCCAAGGCCGATGAATCGGCCTATGCGGTGGTCCGCCCGGCCGGCGGATAAGCGCAGGAGACGACGATGGCCGAGGCCTATTCCTCGCTCGCCAAGCCGACCATCCTGGTGGTGGAGGATGAGGCGCCGCTGCTGACGCTGCTGCGCTACAACCTCGAGAAGCAGGGCTTCAAGGTCGAGGAGGCCGCCGACGGGCAGGAGGCGCTGCTGCGCGTCTCAGAGGCCCGGCCGGACCTCGTGCTGCTCGACTGGATGCTGCCGGCGCTCTCGGGCATCGAGGTCTGCCGCCAGCTCCGCCGCCGGCCGAACACGCGCGACCTGCCGATCATCATGGTCACCGCCCGGACCGAGGATCAGGATGCCGTGCGGGCATTGGACACCGGCGCGGACGACTACATCGCCAAGCCCTTCGTCATGGATGCGCTGCTCGCGCGCATCCGCGCGCTGCTGCGCCGGTCGGGTGGCGTCGCCGCCAAGGGCACGCTGACCTACCGCGACCTGACCATGGACCAGGACGCGCATCGTGTCAGCCGCAGCAACCGCGCGCTGCACCTCGGCCCCACCGAGTACCGCCTGCTGGAGTTCTTCCTCCAGCATCCGGGCCGGGTCTTCACGCGCGAGCAGCTTCTCGACGCGGTCTGGGGCCGCGACATCCATGTCGAGCCGCGTACGGTGGACGTGCACATCCGGCGGCTCCGCAAGGCGATCAACGGGAAGGACGAGCCGGACCTGATCCGGACCGTGCGCTCCGCCGGCTACGCGCTGGACGCCGAGGACCACTGATACCGCCGGGTCCTGCCGATGACCCATCATCGGCAGGGCGAAGGGCATCCGCGCGCACTGCGGATGCCGTGCCTCCACCCCAAGTCACGGGCAGCATGCCGGGCCAGCCGCAGGAGGCTGGCCCGGGTCAGGCGGCGCCGTCCTCCCCTTCCTGGCGGCCCAGCACCTCCCCGCGCGCGCGCCTGGCACTCCTCGCACCGGCCGGCCGCAGCCGCCGCACCTTCTCGCTCTCCAGCGGCTGCTCGGCCTCGAGGAAGATGCGTTCCACGGTGGCGAGCCGGTCGGCAACTTCCGGCGGCAGTTCGCCCATCGCCGTGACCACCTCGCGCAGCATCGCGAAGGCACTCGCGCGCGCCTCCATGTCCTCCGGCAGCAGCGCCGGCAGCGCCGCGATGGCTGCCTCCTCATCGATCAGAAGCATGAAGAACTGCATGCGCGTGCTGCGCTTGAACTCGTGCAGCGGCACCCGGTCCTCGCCCTGGGCGGCACGGATGCGCCGAACGACGTTGAACGATCTCTCGTCGGCCATGCCGGTCGGCAGCCGGATCCAGATGAGCGCGCGTGTCACCGCCGCGGGCAGGCCGCCTTCCGTCATCCGCTCCCGCAGCGCCGCGGTGGCGAGTTCCACGAAGCGCCGATGGTCCGGCGTCTCGCACGGACGCAGCCGCGGCGGCGCGCTCTCCGCCGCGATGCCGGTCACCGCCTGCATCACCGGCGATCCGTAGACGTCGAGGAAGATGCGCTCGCTCAGCGCGTCGCGTTGCCGGCCGTAGTTGGAGAGGATGGTTTCGATCCCGTGGGAGACGAAGCGTTCCGCCGCCCGCCCGGCATTCGTCTCGGCCACCGGAGTGCGGTTCGCGGCCACCATGTCCGCCGCGGCCGGCACCCATGCCATGAAGGGATTGCGGTCGGAGAACAGCGTGTAGCCGAGCCGCGCCGGATGGAGCTGGCCGAGCGCCCAGCTCACCATCGGCGTCGCCATCGCGCGCAGCGCGGGCTGCGCCGTCATTCGGTAAAGTGCAAGGTTGCTCTCCGAGACGCGGCGCGCCGCGGCGAAGCGCCGCTCGTCCTCCGGATCCGTCCCGCCGTGCACGGCCAGGTCGCCGAACTTGCGCGTCTCGAAGGAAACGGTCCAGTCGCCGGTGTCCGCCGGCGTGCTGCCGGGGTGCAGCACCGCCTCGTAGAGGCCGGGCGGCAGCACGTCGATCATGTCCATGTTCGACGCGAATTCCTGGTGCTCCTTCCGCGCCACGCCGCCGGAGACGAAGATGCCGAGGTGCCCGATGCTGCCATGCACCGAATAGACGATGGTCTGCCCGTGGGTACGCAGGTCGTTGAGGTCCGAATAGAGATCGCTGATCCAGGACAGCGCCTGCGCCGGCGGCGTGATCTCGTCGCCCTCCGAGCAGAAGACGATGATAGGCGAGGCGATGTTGCGCAGATCGACATGCGTGCCGTCGGAGAAGGTCAGCTCGCCCGTCGCCAGGCGGTTGCCGACGAAGAGCTGATCGACGATGAACTGCATCTCCTCGGCGTTCAGCGTGACGTGGCCGCCCCACCATTTCTCGAAGCCGAGATAGCGGTCGGCCGCCTTGTCCACGTCGGCCCACACCTCGTACTGCTTGGTCCAGTAGGTATTGGCCGGGTTGCCGGACTCGAAGTTGGTGACCAGCCAGGCGCCGTCGAACCTGCCGCCGCCGAGGTCGCCCGTCATCGCTGTCATCCAGGACCCGCCGAGCAGCCCACCGAGATAGCGCATCGGCGCCCGGCCGTGCCTGCCTGCCCAGTAGGAGACCGGCGACCCGGCCACCATCAGCGGCCCGAAGGCCTGCGGGCGGATCGCGGCGGCCATCAGCAGCGCCCAGCCGGCCTGGCAATTGCCGATCGCGACCGGCAGCCCCTCGGCATTGGGGTGCCGGCGGCCGACCTCCTCGGCGAAGGCGATGATGGCGCGGACCACGTCCTCAATCGTCTGGCCGGGCTCGGGCTCGGGGCGGAAGCCGACGAAGTAGCAGGCATGGCCGGCGTTGATGGCGACGCCGATCTCGCTGTCCGCCTTGAACCCGCCGATGCCGGGTCCGTGACCGGCGCGGGGGTCGATGACGATGAAGGGACGGTTGATGGCGTCGGTCGGCGGCGCGCCCTCCGGCGGCCGGATGCGCGCCATCCAGTAGTTCACCGGCCGCGGCAGGTCGCGGCCGTCCATCACCACCTCGAAATCGAAGGTGAGGACGTGCCGCATCGGGTCGTCCTCCCGTTCAAGGAAGGCGTTGCCCCTCCGCCTCAGCACGTCGAGGAAGAGGACCGAGCGCTGCCAGGCGTCCAGAGCGTAGGAGGTCCAGGGGAACAGTGCGGGGTCGAGGGTCATGGCGTGCTTCCCGTTGCGTGAGGGGCATCGGTGCCGCGGCTGAGGCCGGATGGTCCGGTCGCGGCTCAGCGGGCACCTCCGGAGGAGGGCATGCAATCCCGCCAACTCGATTTTCCAATACTACGGCCCGACGGGTGTCTGATTGACCTATATCATTCCCGCCGGGGTGTGATCACGTCACTCTGATGACATTCGGTCCGCTCGTGCCCGTGGCGCCCGGCGACGGGCGCTTTGCAGGCGACGGAATGAACATGCTGCCCGCGGCGACGAGCGCACGAGGCAGCGCGGGGAGGAAGAAGCGGATGAGCGTCACCGGCGAGAACCTCAGCGCCCAGGCCATCTGGGACCATCTCGCGAGGAAGAAGCGGGCGGAGGAGGATGCGCGCCTCTCGCAGGAGGCCGCAGCGAAGGCCGAACGCGACTCCCTCCGCGAAGCCTTCCAGGAGCGGGAGATCAAGCCGGAGGCGATGGAGAACATCGCCAATGTCGTCCGGCGCGCCGTCGAGCGCGGCGAGAAGCAGGCGCTGCTGTTCCAGTTTCCCTCGGAGTGGCTGCCGGATTCCGGGCGTTCCCTGACCACCCACGACCCGAAATGGCACGAGAAGCTCGAAGGCTTCCCGAAGCGCGCCTACGATTTCTACGTGAAGGAACTCGCGCCGCGCGGCTTCCAGCTCAAGGTCGAGATCATCGACTGGCCGGGCGGCATGCCGGGCGACTGCGGCTGGTTCCTGGCCTGGAAGCACCCCGAGGAAGAGTGACCGCCCTGCTGCCCGCATCCAGGAGGAAATGACCGTGTCGAAGAAGTCCAAGAAGAACGGGCGCAGCCGGAGCGCCGCGGAGCAGGACACCCCGCCGGCCTCGAAGCAGGTCGCGGCGGCGAAGGACGCCTCGCCCTTCAAGCCGGACGGCAAGCTCACGCGCAAGGCATATGAGCGCGCCCTGTACGACCTGCATGTCGAGCTGGTGAAGCTGCAGCAATGGGTTCAGGAGACCGGCGCCAAGGTCTGCATCATCTTCGAGGGCCGCGACGGCGCCGGCAAGGGCGGCACCATCAAGGCGATCACGGAACGCGTCAGCCCGCGCGTGTTCCGGGTGGTCGCCCTGCCCTCGCCGACCGAGCGCGAGAAGTCGCAGATGTACCTCCAGCGCTACGTGCCGCACCTGCCGGCGGGCGGCGAGATCGTGATCTTCGACCGTTCCTGGTACAACCGCGCCGGCGTCGAGCGCGTCATGGGCTTCGCGACGGATGCGCAGGTAGATCGCTTCCTGCTGATGACGCCCGCGGTCGAGAAGGCCTTCGTCGAGTCCGGCATCATCCTGCTGAAATACTGGCTGGAAGTGAGTCCGGAGGAGCAGACGCGGCGGCTGACGGCGCGCATCGACGACGGGCGGAAGCTGTGGAAGCTCTCGCCCATGGACCTCAAGTCCTACAGCCGGTGGTACGATTATTCCCGCGCGCGGGACGCCATGTTCCAGGCCACGGACACCTCCTGGGCGCCATGGTACGTCGCGCATTCGGACGACAAGAAGCGCGCGCGGCTGAACATCATCCGCCACATCCTGCGCCACATCCCCTACGAGGGGCCGAAGCGGCAGAAGATCGAGCTGCCGAAGCGACAGAAGCCCGGCGACTACATCGAGCCCGACTTCCCGTACAAGATCATCGCTGACACGGTGGGGGCGGCAGCGCCCACGGCATGATCCGTCACACCTTGCCGGGGCGATGACGGGCATCGGCCGGCCATGATGGACCCGGAAGCGACCCCCGCCCTCGCGTTGAGGATGTCGCGCGTGGCAGTCGTGGTTGGACGTCCGGTGCAGTTGCCCCGAGAGACCGTTTCGAAAGTCCGGCACCGGGCCGAATCGCGCGCGGACGCCGGCGGCGCCGCCCCGCAGCGACGGCGCGACGCCGGACAACAGCGAAAGGAAGGCGACATGCCGGTCTGGCTGATCCCGATTGCCTACATGCTGATCAGCCTGATCTGCGCCATCGTGCTGCCGCGCCTCGAGCATGCCCTCGCGCCGTCCTTCGACCTCGGCATCTCGGTTTCCTCGGCGCTCGCCGCGCTGTCGGCGATCGCCTCGGGCATGATGGCGCTGACCGGCATCGTCTTCTCCGTCGCCTTCGTCATGCTGCAGTTCAGCGCGATCACCTACTCCCCGCGCTTCGCCACGCGCTTCGCGCGCGACCCGTTGCTGTTCCACGCCCTCGGCATCTTCTTCGCGACCTTCACCTATTCGCTCGCCGCGACGGCCTGGGTCGACCGGGAAGGTTCGGGCATGGTGCCGACCGTCTCCTGGTTCATCGCCATCATGCTGCTCAGCCTCAGCCTGCTGATCTTCACCCTGCTCGTGCGGCGGCTCGCTGACCTGCAGATCGGCAACACGCTCCGCTTCGTCGGCGACCGCGGCCGCGAGGTGATCGCCGAAACCTTCGCCGCCGCGGGGACCAGCCTCGCTGCCCAGACACCAACCGGTGCAGACGCGGCGGAGGCGCCGCCGACCCAGACGCTGCGCTTCGACGGCTCCCCCCACTACGTGGACCGCATCGACACGGCGGCGCTGGTGGAACTCGCCCGGCGCGCGGGCGGCAGGATCGTCATGGACTGCGCCGTCGGGGACATGGTGACGGGCGGCATGGTCTTGCTGCGGGTGCACGGCGGCACGGCGCCGCTGCCGGAGCCGGCGCTGCGGCGCGCGATCGGGTTCGGCCTGGAGCGCACCTTCGAGCAGGACCCGAAATACCCGATCCGGATGCTGGTGGACATCGCGATCAAGGCGCTGTCGCCGGCCATCAACGACCCGACGACGGCGGTGCAGGCGCTCGACCAGATCGAGGACCTGCTGCGGCGCCTCGCCCTGCAGGGGCTCGACGTCGGGCGGGTGCGCGACGCGGGCGGCACGCTGCGCCTCGTCTTCCCCACGCCGGATTGGGAGGATTATCTGTCGCTGGCCTTCGACGAGATCCGCATGTTCGGCATCACCTCGATCCAGGTGCTGCGCCGGCTGCGCGCCGCGCTGCTGGGGCTGGAGGAACTCCTCGGGGAGCATGAGCGTGCCACGCCGGTGCGGCGCTACCTCGAGCACATCGACGCGGCGATCGACCATTCCGCGCTGGACGAGGTCGACCGCGGCGCGGCGCGGCAGGAGGACCCGCAGGGCCTCGGCCTGACGCGGTAGGCTACCGCATCGCGGCGAGGCGCCGCACGCAGCGCTCGAACGCCGTGAGGTCGCGCCAGCGGTCGGCCTTCGCCTCATGCCGTTCGAAGGTGCCGCCGGCCGCTTCGATGCCGCCATCGATCATCAGGTTGTCGGCAAGGCCGAAATCCTCGAGGCCCATGGCCTCCGCATCCTCCCAGCCGCCATCGGCACGTGGCCGCGCGGCGGTGCCGAGAAAGGCCCGCGTGCGCAGCAGGAACTCCGCCGCCGCATTGCTGTAGCCCATGACCGGCCGCCCGAGCCCGCGCATCAGCCCGAGCTCGAACACCGTCCCGGCATCGGCGGACGGCCCACGGAAGGGCGTCAGGTTGGCGATCAGCGCGCCGCAGGACCGGATATGCGCCTCGTTGGCCAGGTAGATGCGGAGCCAGTAGGGGTGATGCGCCGGCGCCGCCTGCGGCGGCGGGTCGAGGGGAAATACGCCCTCCAGACCATGCGCCGCGCAGATCCGCTTCTTCGCCGCCGCCACTTCCAGGGCGTCGGGCAGGAAGACTTCGGGACCGGCGAGATAGACGCGCATCCTGCCGATCCTGCCTTGCCGCGCGGTCCGGCGCCATGTCGAATGGCGCCGCATGGACGCCGAAGCCGAATACAACAACCGCGCCCGCGTGCCTGACAGCGCCGCGATCATCGCTCGCTGGATGCGCGACGCAGCAACGTTTCGCACAACCTGGGCGAGCAAGCGCCTGGACGTCCGCTACGGGGACACCGAGCCGGAACGGCTCGACCTGTTCCTGCCCGAGGCTGGCGGCCCCTGCCCGCTCGCGCTCTTCATCCATGGGGGCTACTGGCAGGCGCTCGACCGCACATCGGTCAGTCATTTCGCCCGCGGCCTGCTGCTGCGCGGCGTGGCGGTGGCCGTCCCGTCCTATGGATTGTGCCCGGCAGTGCCGCTCGCGACCATCGTCGAGCAGATGCGCCGCGCCGCGGCGGTCCTCTGCATGACCACGCGGCAGCGGATGCTGGCCGTGGGCCACTCGGCCGGCGGGCAGCTCTCGGCGCTGCTGCAGGCGACCGACTGGCCAGGTTTCGCGCAGGGCCTGCCGACCGGCATCGTGCCTGCCGCGCTGCCGATCTCCGGCGTCTTCGAGCTGGAGCCCCTGCTGCCCACGAGCATCGCCCGCGCCCTGAACCTGACGCCGGAGGCGGCGCACGCCCTGTCCCCGCGCTGGCTGCCGCCGCCGGGCGGCGAGTTGCACACTGTGGTGGGCGGGGCGGAGAGCCCGGAATTCCTCCGCCAGACGCGGGACTTCGCCGCCGCCTGGGGCGGCACGGCGGAGGAGATCCCGCTGGCGAACCACTTCACCGTGCTCGACCCGCTGACCGACCCCGACCATCCGCTGTCCGCCCGCGCCGCGGACATGGCCCGGCGGCTTGCGTCCTTGTGACGCTTCGCGCTTAACAGGCGGGACAGACGGCAGACAGGGGACTTCCATGATCGGGATCGGACGGCGCGGGCTTCTCGGCGGCACCACGGCACTGCTGGCCGCCCCCGCGATCCTGCATGCGCAGCCCGCCGGCGCGGTGAAGATCGGTGTGGTCGCGGTGCAGACCGGGCCGCAGGCCGCCCTCGGCAACCAGTTGAAGGAGGGTTTCGCCCTCGGCCTGAAGCATCTGGACGGCAAGCTCGGCGGGCTGACGGCCGAAACCGTCCTGATCGACGATGAGCTGAAGCCCGATGTCGCCGTCACCAAGGTCCGCGCCGCGCTGGAGCGCGACAAGGTGGACTTCATCGTCGGCGTGGTCTTCTCCAACATCCTGCAGGCGATCATGCGCCCGGTGACGGAGAGCGGCACCTTCCTCATCAGCACCAATGCCGGGCCGTCCACCTTCGCCGGGCGCGGCTGCAACCCGTTCTTCTTCACCACCTCCTACAACAACGACCAGGTCCACTCGGTGATGGGCCAGGCGGCGCAGGACAACGGCTACCGCCGCGTCTTCGTCATGGTGCCGAACTACCAGGCGGGGCGCGACGCGGTGGCCGGCTTCAAGTCCAAGTTCCGCGGCGAGGTGGTGGACGAGGTCTATGTGCCGCTGACCCAGCTCGACTTCTCGGCGGAGCTGGCGAAGATCGCGGCGGCGCGTCCGGATGCGATCTTCACCTTCATGCCGGGCGGGCTCGGCGTGAACCTGGTGCGGCAGTATCGCCAGGCAGGGCTCGCCGGCATCCCCTTCCTGTCCACCTTCACGGTCGATGAGGCGACGCTGCCCGCGCAGGGCGATGCCGCACTCGGCTTCTACTCGGCGGCCTCCTGGGCGCCGAACATGGACAACCCGCAGAACACGCGCTTCGTGAACGACTACGTCGCCGCGCACAACGCCGTGCCCGCGACCTATGCGGCGCAGGCCTATGACGCCGCGATGCTGCTCGATTCCGCGATCCGGCGCGTGAACGGCAACCTGGCGGGCAAGGATGCGCTGCGCGCGGCGATCAGGGCGGCGGATTTCCGTTCCGTCCGCGGCCCCTTCGCCTTCGGCGTGAACCACTACCCGGTGCAGGATTTCTGGCTGCTGAAGGTCGGCCGCCGCGCCGACGGCAAGCTCGAGACCCAGACGGACCGCAAGGTGTTCACCAACGCGGTCGACCCCTGGGCCGCCGAGTGCCGCATGCGCTGACCGGCGCGTGACCACGCAACTGCTGCTGGTGCAGGCGCTCAACGGCCTGCAGCTCGGCATCCTGCTCTTCCTCGTCGCGGCGGGGCTGACGCTGGTGTTCGGGGTGATGGACTTCATCAACCTCGCCCACGGCGTGCAGTACATGCTGGGCGCCTATCTGGGCGCCTCGCTCGCCGCCGCGACCGGGTCCTTCTGGTGGGGGCTGGTGCTCGCCCTGCCGGCCGCGCTGGCCGCGGGGCTGGTGCTGGAGGTGCTGGTCTTCCGGCACCTCTATGCGCGCGACCACCTGGCGCAGGTGCTGGCGACCTTCGGCGTGATCCTGTTCCTGAACGAGGGCGTGAAGGTCCTGTGGGGCGCCGCGCCGCTGCAGGTCGCCGTGCCGCCGCTGCTCGAAGGCGGCATCGAGATCATGCCCGGGCTGCAATACCCGCTCTACCGCGTCGCGGTGCTGGCGGCCGGCGTCGTGACGGCGGGCGGGCTGTGGTGGCTGGTGGAGCGCACCCGCGCCGGCATGCTGGTGCGCGCCGGGGCGACCAATGCGGCGATGGTCTCGGCGCTCGGCGTCGACATCAACCGGCTCTTCACCCTGGTCTTCGCCTTCGGCGCGATGCTGGCGGGCTTCGCGGGCGTGCTGGCGGGGCCGATCTTCTCGGTCGAGCCCGGCATGGGCGACAATGTGCTGATCCTCGCCTTCGTGGTGATCGTGATCGGTGGGATCGGGTCGATCCGTGGGGCCTTCGTCGCGGCGCTGCTGGTCGGGCTCATCGACATCCTCGGCAAATCGCTGATGCCGGACCTGATGCGGCTGTTCCTCGATGCCTCGGCGGCGCGGCAGGCGGGGGCGGCGCTGGCCTCCATGCTGGTCTATGTCGCCATGGCGGCGATTCTCGCCTTCCGCCCGGCGGGCCTGTTCCCGGTGCGCGCGGGCTGACGCGCGATGCTGCGCGAAGCCTGGCTGCCTCTCGTGGTGCTGGTCGCGCTCGGCGTGGCGCCGCTGCTGGGCTTCGGCGGGTCCTACGAGACGACGCTGATGGCGCGCGCCATGATCCTCGGCATGGCGGCGGTGTCGCTGTCCTTCCTGGTCGGCGGCGCAGGGCTGGTCAGCCTGGGCCATGCCGCCTCGGTCGGCGTCGGGGCCTATGCGGTGGCGATCCTCGACGCCCATGGCGTGACGGAAGCAACGCTCGTGCTGCCTGCCGCGATCGGCGCCGCGGCGCTGTTCTCGCTGCTGACCGGCGCCATCGCCATCCGCACCTCCGGCGTGCATTTCATCATGATCACGCTGGCCTTCGGGCAGATGGCCTTCTTCACCGCCTCCTCGCTCGCGGCCTATGGCGGGGATGACGGCTACACGCTGTACAGCCGGACGGAACTGCTCGGCACGCGACTGCTCGAGAACCGGCTGGCCTTCCACTACATCTGCCTCGGGCTGCTCGCTGCCAGCTGGGGCGGCTGCGCCATGCTGCTGGCGTCGCGCTTCGGCCGCGTGTTGCGGGCAGCGCGCGAGAACCCGCAACGGGTCGAAGCCGTCGGCCTCGCCCCCTACCCGTTCCGGCTGCTCGGCTACATGCTCGCCGGCGCCATGGGCGGGCTCGCCGGCGTCCTGCTGGCCAATGCGACAGAGTTCGTCTCCCCCGCCACCCTCTCCTGGCAGCGATCGGGGGAACTGCTGTTCATGGTCATCCTCGGCGGCGCAGGGCGGCTCTGGGGGGCGATCCTCGGCGCGCTGGCCTTCGTGCTGCTGGAGACCTGGCTCGCCCAGCAGATGCTGCACTGGAAGCTGGTCTTCGGGCCGCTGCTGGTGCTGGCGGTGATCTTCCTCCGCGGCGGCCTCTCCGGCCTGGTGGCGAGGCACCATGGCTGAGCCGCTGCTGCGCCTCGACAGCCTGCGCAAGCACTATGGCGGCCTCGCCGTAACGGACGGCGTCTCGCTGGACGTGCTGCCCGGCGAGATCCACGCCGTCATCGGCCCCAACGGCGCCGGCAAGACGACGCTGATCCACGAGATCACCGGCGTCGTCGCGCCCGACGAAGGCCGCGTCGTCTTCGCCGGGCAGGATGTGACGCGCTTCTCCCTGCCGCGGCGCGTGCGGGCGGGCCTCGCGCGGACCTTCCAGATCACCAGCGTCGTCGCGGGCTTCACGGCTCTCGCCAATGTCGCGCTGGCGGTGCAGGCGCGCTCCGGCTCCTCCTTCCGCTTCTTCCGGCCCGCCGCCACCGAGCGCGCGTTGAACGAAACCGCCATGCAGGCCCTCGCCGAGGTCGGCCTCGCCGACCGCGCCGGTGTGCCCGCCGGCGCCCTCAGCCACGGCGAGAAGCGCGCCCTGGAACTCGCCATCGCGCTCGCCACGCAACCCCGCCTGCTGCTGCTCGACGAGCCCCTCGCCGGCGCCGGGCCGGAGGAGACGGAACGCCTCGTCGCCCTGCTGACGCGGCTGAAATCCGCCTACACCATCCTGCTCGTCGAGCACGACATGCAGGCGGTCTTCGCGCTCGCCGACCGCGTTTCCGTCCTCGTCTACGGCCGCGTCATCGCCACCGGCTCCGTCGCCGAGATCCGCTCCAGCGCCAAGGTCCGCGCCGCCTATCTCGGCGAGGACGAAGCCTGATGCTGGAGGTCGAATCCCTCGTCGCCGGCTATGGCGGCAGCCGCGTGCTGCACGGCATCTCCTTCGCCGTCGGCGCGGGGGAGGTCGTGACCCTGCTCGGCCGCAACGGCATGGGCAAGACGACCACGGTGCGCGCCATCATGGGCCTCGTCACGCCCATCGCCGGCCGCATCGCCTTCGCCGGCGCCGAGATCACCGGCCTGCCGCCCTACCGCATCGCCCAGCGCGGCGTCGGCCTGGTGCCGGAAGGCCGCCAGGTCTTCCCGACCCTGACGGTCGAGGAGAACCTGGTCGCCACCGCCGCCAACCGCGCCGGCGGCGCACCGCGCTGGACCCTGCCGCAGGTGCTGGCCCTCTTTCCGCGCCTCGCCGAGCGCCGCCGCAACCTCGGCGCGCGCCTCTCGGGCGGGGAACAACAGATGCTCGCCATCGGCCGCGCGCTGATGACCAACCCGCGCCTGCTGATCCTCGACGAGGCGACCGAGGGCCTCGCGCCCATCATCCGCGCCGAGATCTGGGCCGTCCTCGCCCGCCTGCGCGCCGAGGGCCAGGCCATCCTGCTGATCGACAAGAACCTCGCCGCCATCCTCCGCCTCGCCGACCGCCACGTCGTGATCGAGAAAGGCCAGGTCGTGTGGACCGGCACCAGCGAAGCCCTTTCGGCCGCGCCCGAAGTGCGCGACACATATCTTCACGTCTGAGGGAGGACCCACGCGCATGACCGCATTGACCGCAGGCATCACCCCCGCCGGAGAAGGCATCGGCGGCGTCGTCTGGAACATCCTCGGCCAGACCTACAAGCCGGTGGCGAGCGGCGATTCCTGCTTCGCCTTCGACGCCCTCTTCCCGCCCGAAACCTTCGTGCCCCCGCACATCCACACCACGCAGGACGAATTCATCCGCGTCCTCGAAGGCCGCTTCGACCTGGTGCTGGACGGGCAGCCGATGCAGGCCACGGCCGGCGACCTGATCCGCATGCCGATGGGCATCATGCACGGCATCTTCAACAAGTCCGGCGCGCCGGTGCGCGCGCTGTTCTGGGTCAGCCCGGCGCGCAGCCTCGAAACGCTGTTCCAGCGCATCCACAACGTGGCCGATCCGGCGGAAGTCGTGCGCATCGCGTCCGAACACGAGGTGACCTTCCTGCCGCCTGCGGGCTGAGACGTAGCTAAGGTCGGGGGAGGATGAACCTCCCCCGAACCCCCTCCCTTCCCTGTCAGGGTCGCACGGACTGCGTCGGCGCGACGTCAGGCCTTACGACGCTTCGCGGCCATGAAGCCGCCGAGCATCCTGGCGGGTTCGTCGCTGCGCCAGGACGCGCCGAAGGCCTCGATGCCGGCGGCAATGCCCTGGGTCACCGTGCTGTCCTCCCAGCGACGGATCAGCGCCTTCTGCGACCGGATCGAATGCGGGCCGGCTTCGAGCAGAAGCCCGAGCCACTCCTCCACCGCCGCATCCAGCGCCGCATCCGGCACCACGCGTTCCACCAGGCCCCAATCCCCGGCCTCGGCGGCGCCGATGGTCTCCGCCAGCAGCAGCAGCCGCCGCGTCCGGCCCCAGCCGATCAGCCCGGGCAGCAGCGCCGCCTCCACCACCGAGGGAATGCCGACGCGCACCTCCGGCATGCCGAACTTCGCGCTCTCCGCCGCGATGCGCAGGTCGCAGGCCGCCGCCACCTCCAGCCCGGCACCGAGGCACCAGCCGTTCACCCGCGCGATCACCGGCACCGGCAGGTCACGCACGGCGCGGCAGCAGCCATGCACCAGGCGGATGAAGTCCTGCGCCGCCGCCTCGCTGTCGAGCCCCGCCATGACGGAGATGTCCGCACCCCCGATGAAGGCACGCGTCCCTGCGCCGGTCAGAACCACGGCGCGCAGCGCCTCCTCCTTCGCCAGCACGGCGAAGGTCGCGGCGAAGTCCCGCATCAGTTCCGGATTCAGCGTGTTCAGCTTCGCATCGTGATCGACCGCGACATGGGCGACGCGCCCATCATGCGACCGCCGCACGTCCATTCGTCCTGCCATGGCATTTCCTCCGTCGCGGGCCATCCTGCCCCTGCGCGGAGAGCCTGCCAATGCGGCCGCTCAGCACCGCCACCAAGGCTTGCGGGATTCCGCGAGCGCATCCATCGGCATCACCCCGATGTCGCGCAGCAGCCGCGGGTCAAGCTCGGCAAGCCGCGCACGCCCCGCCCGACGATCCATCGCCGCGCCGATCCAGGCCAAGGCCCATCGCAGAGGCGGCCGCGCCCGCGGCGCGACACCGCCGGTACCCCACGCATCGCTTCGGCTCGCCATCATCCCCGCTCCCGCCACGTGCGGAGGGACCATGCCGGGCGCCGCGCGCGGATGTTGCGGGCGAAAGCGAAACGCTGGAGCGGTTTCCGTTCGCCTTGGCTCACGGCAACCGCGCCAGCCCCTTGTTTTCGCGAGCATCCTCACCCGATCAGGTGATTCCACCTGATCGGGATCTGCTCTAACGCGGCGCGGAGAATCCCGCCATGGCGGCGTAGCCGCCGGCGATGGCGGCAAGCTCATCCCGCGCGATGACATCCTCCAGCCGCGCGAAGCCCTCCGGCGCGCGCTCGGACACCACGTCCACCACGCGCTCCGGCCCGCCCTTGCGGTTGGTGCGCACGATCTCGGCAGTCTTCGGCAGGCGCTCCACCTCGTAGGCCGCCAGCGCCTCCGCCACCGGCCGATCCGCCAGCAGCGCAGCCAGGCAACGCGCATCGATCACCGCCTGCGACGCGCCGTTCGAACCCACCGGATACATCGGATGCGCCGCATCGCCGAGCAGCGTCACCCGGCCCTTCGTCCACCATGGCAGCGGGTCGCGGTCGCACATCGGGTATTCCCAGAATTCCGGCGTCGCCCGCACCAGCGATTCCACGTCGAGGAACGGGATGCGGAAACGCGCGACATGCGGCAGCACTTCCTCGAGCCGTCCGGGGCGCGACCAGTCCTCGCGCCGCGGCGGCGGGCGCGACGGGTCGCCGATCTGCGCGCACACCACCCAGTTGGTGAAACGCGCGCCGGGCGTGGCCCCGGCGGCGATCGGATAGAGCACCAGCTTCTCGGCCATGTCGCCGGCGACGATCATGGTGTCGCCGCCCTCGAATGCCGGCCAGTCCACCGCGCCGCGCCACATCTGGATGCCGTTCCAGCGGATGCCGCCATCGTCGGGGTGCAGCGCCGCGCGCAGGACCGAATGGATGCCGTCCGCGCCGACCAGCACCTCGCCGCGCGCCGCGCGCCCATCGGCGAAGCGCGCCGTCACGCCGTCGGCGTCCTGCTCGAAGCCGGCGAAGCGCGCGCCCGTCACCAGCGCCTCCGGCCCGAGCCGCTCCAGCGCCGCCCTCCACAGCACCTCATGCAGATGGCCGCGATGGATGGAGAATTGCGGCACCTCGTGGCCGGCCCAGGTGCCGCGCTTCTCGACCCAGATCTCCTGGCCGAAGCGGTTGAGGTAGCGCAGCTCGCGCGTCCGCACCGCGACGGCGTCGAGTGCCGGCAGCAGCCCCAGAGCCGCCAGTTCCCGGATCGCATGCGGCAGCGTGTTGATGCCGACGCCGAGCGGCCGGATCTGCTCGGCCGCCTCGAAGACGGTGCAGGCGATGCCGCGTTCCCGCAGCGACAGCGCCAGGGTCAGCCCGCCCACACCACCCCCCGCGATCAGGACCCGCATGCCTTCCTCCAACGCCGCCCCGGCTATGCCGAACCCGATGCCCTGTCCGCGATGCGCGCCGCACGGTGCGGCCAATCGTGTCGGCGGGACCGTAGCGTCACCTCAGCGCCGCGCGTAGCGCCCTCGCCTGCACCGGGCAAGGCGGCACGGGCCCGGCGCGAGGGGCCGACCGAACCATGCCCGGCGCGCCGGCCCAAGCGACAGGCCCGGCCCTCGGAAACCGTCTGAAAGTCCAGCACCGGCCGTCACCCCCCACTCGGCCACCCACGTCAGCATGCTGGAATGGGTGGCCGGGCGGGGGGTGCGGGCCGGTGCCGGACCCTGAAACGCGCCGCGGGGCGCGTTTCCAAACTTATGCGGTGGACGGCCCCTGAGCGGCATCGCTGTGCCAGGCTTCTCAGGCCTCCTCGGCCGGCGCCGGCGGGGCCTCCTGCTCCTCGGGCCAGGCCGAGCGCGCCGCCGCCCGTCGCTTCGCGGCGCAGGCCAGCAAGGCCAGCCCCGCCCCGCCGACGGCCACCGCCGTCATGGCCGCCGCGGTCGCCACGGCGGTGCCGAGGATGCCGGCCCCGATCACGCGGAGGATCATCGGTATCTTCCTTTCCCGTCACGGTAGTGTGTAGCCTCGCGCCGCAACTGCGGCTGGCCCTGCGTGTCCGCCAGACCATAGCCTCCCGGCGCAGGCCCGTCCCGGCTGCCACGACAAGAATGGGGAAACACAGGACATGACGATCTCTCGCCGCGCCCTTCTGGGCGCCGGGGCTGCGGCCGCAACGCTGCCCCTGATCAGGGCCGAGGCGGCCGCCCCCTTCGTGGGCCGGGGCGCACCGGCCTGGTACCGCTTCCGCTTCGGGGACTACGAAGCGACCGTCGTTTCCGACGGCTCGCTGCCGCTCGGCAAGCCCGATGATGCCTTCACCGGCTCCCGCCCCGGGGAGATCGGGGCCTTGCTGCGCGCGCACTTCCTCGACCCGAATGCCGCGACGCTCGAGCAGAATGCGCTGGTGCTCAACACCGGCCGGCACCTGATCCTGTTCGACACCGGCATGGGCGACAGCATGGGCGAGGCCAGCCGCATGTTCGGCCCGACCACCGGCCGCCTGCTGCGCAACCTGCGCGCCGCCGGCATCGACCCGGCGCAGATCGACATCGTCGCGCTGACGCATGCGCATTGCGATCATTGCTGGGCGCTGGTGGATGCGCAGGGCAACCGCAACTTCCCCAACGCCCAGGTCGCGGTCAGCGAGGCCGACCTCAGGTTCTGGACGGACGACGCCAACAAGCGCGGCCCGGCCTTCATGGTGCCCTTCATCGACGGGGCGAAGAAGAACCTCGCCGCCTACCGCGACCGCATGATCATGGTGCAGGACGGGCGGGAAGTGGTGCCCGGTGTCACCGCCATCTCCGCCCCTGGCCATACGGTCGGGCACATGATCTACGCCATCGCCTCCGGCCCGCAGGTGATGATCAACACCGGCGACCTGGCCCACCACCAGGTGCTGCTGCTGCGCCATCCGCTGTGGGAATTCGCCTACGACACCGACCCGAAGCTCTCGGCGCAGACCAGATCCCGCCTGCTCGAACGTTTCGCGACGGATCGGCCGACCATCCTTTCATACCACTTCCCCTGGCCGGGCATCGGCAACCTGGCCAAGGAAGGGGAGGGCTATGCCTGGATGCCTACTCCGATGGATGTGACCAGCCTCGGCTGACCTGCCCCCGGGTCTGCGGCCCCCGCCGGTTTGGCGGCGGGCCGCAGATGTGGTTCGGCCGCGGGCCGCAGATTCAACGTGCGGGCCGCCGGTTCGCCAGGCCGGGCAAAAGCCGCGCCTCATGGTGGCGACCAGGAGCGCCACCGGGTGGTCGCCCTGCTTGCCGATGGTGGCAGAACCCGCGCACGGCCGCCGTCGTTGCTGCGCCGTTCATACGATATGGACGCCAGGACGTGCCGGGCCGGCCCCCTCCGGGCACTTCCGCCAGGGCCGGGCTTGCCCCCCCCGCCCGGCCGGTGCAATTTCCGGCCGCGCCGGCCGCCTCCGGGTCAGGCCCGCTCAACGCACGCCCCGCAGAGGACAGGCATGGCCAAGATCAAGGTGAAGACCCCCGTCGTCGAGATGGACGGGGACGAGATGACCCGCATCATCTGGGGGTTCATCAAGGACAAGCTGATCCTCCCCTATCTCGATATCGACCTGAAGTACTACGACCTCGGCATCCAGAAGCGCGACGAGACGGACGACCAGATCACGGTCGATTCCGCCAACGCCACCAAGCAGTACGGCGTCGCCGTGAAGTGCGCGACCATCACGCCGGACGAGGCCCGAGTGAAGGAATTCGGCCTCAAGAAGATGTGGAAGTCCCCGAACGGGACCATCCGCAACATCCTCGACGGCACGATCTTCCGCGAGCCGATCATCTGCCGGAACGTGCCGCGCCTGGTGCCGCATTGGTCGAAGCCGATCGTCGTCGGCCGCCATGCCTATGGCGACATCTACCGCGCCGCCGAGACCAAGATCCCCGGCGCGGGCAAGGCCACCCTGACCTGGACGCCGGAAGGCGGCGGCCAGCCGGTCGAACTCGAAGTCACCAACTTCCCCGCCGGCGGCGGCGTGCTGATGGGCATGCACAACACCCGCAAGTCGATCGAGGGCTTCGCCCGCGCCAGCCTCAACTACGGCCTCGCCCGTGGCTACTCGGTCTACTTCAGCCACAAGAACACGATCCTCAAGGCCTATGACGGCGAGTTCAAGGACATCTTCCGCCGCATCTTCGACGAGGAGTTCGCGGAGAAGTTCAAGGCCGCCGGCCTGACCTACGAGGACCGCCTGATCGACGACATGGTGGCCTGCGCCCTGAAGTGGGAAGGCGGCTATGTCTGGGCCTGCAAGAACTACGACGGCGACGTGCAGTCCGACATCGTGGCGCAGGGCTTCGGCTCGCTCGGCCTGATGACCTCCGTGCTGCTCTCCCCGGACGGCTCGACGGTCGAATCCGAGGCGGCGCACGGCACGGTGACGCGCCACTACCGCGAGCACCAGAAGGGCCGCGAGACCTCGACCAACCCGATCGCCTCCATCTTCGCCTGGACGCGCGGCCTCGCCTATCGCGGCAAGTTCGACGGCACGCCGGACGTGGTGGACTTCGCCAATGCGCTCGAGCAGGTCTGCATCGAGACGGTCGAGAGCGGCCATATGACGAAGGACCTCGCCATCCTGATCGGCAAGGACCAGCCCTGGCTCAACACCCAGGCCTTCCTCGCCAAGCTGGACGAGAACCTGCAGAAGAAGATGGCCTGACCCGGCCTCTTTCCGGCGAGTTCGGACGGCCGTCGCGGGAAACCGCGGCGGCCGTTCCGATTCATGCCCTCCCCGCGCTAGGGTCCCGCCATGCTGCCGCTGACCCTCCTCGACTGGATCGCCCTCGCCATCTTCGGCCTCTGCTGGGTGGTCTATGCGCTGATCGTGGACCGCGTGCCCTCGATCCGCGCGAAGAGCGTGATCGCGGCGATGGACGAGCACCGCCGGCGCTGGATGCTCTCCGCCCTGCCGCGGGAGAACCGCATCGCCGACATCTCGGCGATCGGCAACCTGATGTCCTCGACCTCCTTCCTCGCCACCACCTCCATCCTGCTGCTGGGCGGGCTGGTGGCGATGCTGGCGGCGCCGGACATCGGCCGGCGCGTGGTCGCGGCCCTGCCCTGGAGCACGGTGCCCGACGATGCGATGTGGGAGGTGAAGATCGGCCTGCTCCTGGTGATCTTCGTCAACGCCTTCTTCGAGCTGACCTGGGCGCTGCGGCAGTTCAACTACACGAGCACCCTGGTCGTCGGCATGCCCTGCGACCCGGCGGCGATCGCGCATGCCGAGGCCGCGGCGCGGCTCGCCAACCGCGGCGCGCGGCACTTCAACACGGGGCTGCGGTCGTTCTACTTCGGGCTGGCCGCGCTCGCCTGGATCATCCACCCGGTCGCGCTGATGCTCGCGAGCATGCTGGTGCTGCGGGAATTGCACCGGCGGGAGTTCCGATCCGCGGCGCGGGATGCGCTGAAATCGTCCTGACGGCGGTGCCGAGGGAGGCCTTGCCCCATGCGCGCGAACCCGCCCGATGAGGGAATCGGAGAGGGGCTTTGCCCCTCTCCGCGCCTCACCCCACCAAAGGCCGAAAGGCCTTTGGAAACCATGACTTGAGTTCTCGCGGGTCCAGGGGACCGTGTCCCCTGGCGGGGGAGTTCGAGGGGGCGGCGCCCCCTCGATCCGTCAGCGTCCGCGCAGAGGCGTCCCGGGCATCTGCCCCGGCCGCAAGGCGCAGGTCGCGCGCACCGCCGCTGCCGGCGGCTCCATGGCGATGGCCACCGGCTCGCAGGTCCCGCGGCCGAGATCGTCGAGCTGCCGCTCGACGGAAAACGCCTCCCGCAGCCTCCCCTCGGCATCGAAGGTATGGAAGGTGTAGGACAGGCTGCAGCAGCCATTGCGCCCGAGCGCGATCAGCCGCCCCGCGGAATCGCGCGAGAAGCCAAGCCCGCCGACCTCGCCCGCGCGGCGGAAGCGGGCCTCCCCGGGCTGCATGATCCAGACATCCCAGGCGGTGTTCGCGTTGCCGCCGATCACCGGCACCCACAGGTCCGCCGCACCGTCGCCATTGGTGTCCGCCAGCCAGGGCAGCACGTCCGGCAGGTCGGACTGCACCTCGATCCGCTGGCTCTCGATGCCGCCCTCGAGGACGGAGATCACCCAATGCTCCTGGCTGGATGCCGCGCGCAGGGTCAGCGGCGGCGCGCCGGGGCGGGTCGCGCGCAGCGTGGTGCGCGCCGCTTCCGCGGCCGGCAGCGCGACGGCGAGCAGCGCCGCCGCGGCGAGCAATGCCCGCCTCATGCGCCCCTCCCGTGTCGCACCAGCACGGCGCGCAGCGCGTCGAGGTCGATCGCCTCCCCCTTCGCACGTCGCCCGGTACGGCCGTCACGGCCGATCACCGTCGTGGCCATGGTCAGCGCGTTGAGCACCGCTTCCTCCACCGCCTCCGCCGCCGCCTGGAACAGCGGCGACATGCGGTCATTGGGCCAGTCGGCGATGATCGCCTGATGCGCGCGCCGCTCCGCCGTGCGCCGCACGCCGGGATGCGTCGAGAAGGCGAGCGCGTAGTCGCCCGACCCGTCGCTGAACGCCGCGCCGGTGCGCGCCAGGCCGGCCATGGCGCGCGTCGCCAGGCGCGTCAGGTTGCGGTCCGACAGCGGCGCATCGGTCGCGATGATCACCATCACCGAGCCGTCCGCGTCACCGCGGTCCGTGTGTTCCTTGAGATACCAGCGGCCGAGCTCGTGCCCGACCGGGATGCCGTCCATCGTCAGCACGCCGCCGTAATTCGCCTGCACCAGCGCGCCGATGCGCCATCCGCCGAGGGCTTCCGGCAACAGGCGGGACGACGTGCCGATGCCGCCCTTCCATCCGAAGGCCATGGTCCCGGTGCCGGCGCCGACGCAGCCTTCCGCGACGGGCCCATCTGCCGCACCCTCCAGCGCAGCGAGCACGTGTTCCCGCGTCACGCCGCGGGCGCGGATGTCGTTCAGCCGCCCGTCATTGGTTTCGCCGACGAAGGCGTTGACGCTGGTGACCTGCTCATTGCCCGGGCGCGCCAGGGTCCAGTCCACCAGCGCCTCCACCGCCCGCCCGACGGCGAGGGTGTTGGTCAGCACGATGGGCGTCTCGATCTCGCCGAGTTCCGCCACCTGCGTCGCGCCGGCGAGCTTGCCGAAGCCGTTGATGACGGCAAGCCCCGCCGGCACCCGGTCCTGGAACGGGTTGCCGGGGTGCGGGATGATGGCGGTCACGCCGGTACGCGTGGCGTCGCCCTCGATCAACGTCACCTGCCCGACGCGCACGCCGGCGACGTCGGTGATGGCGTTGTGCGCGCCGGGCGGGAAGATGCCGGGCGCGAGCCCCAGCGCCCGCGCACGGACGCGCGCCGTCTCGCTCACCCGGCCAGCGCCGCCTTCACGGCGGCCAGCGCCTCGGCGGCCTTGGCCGCTTCCGGCCCGCCGGCCTGCGCCATGTCCGGCCGCCCGCCACCGCCCTTGCCGCCGACCGCGGCGGAGGCCACGCGCACCAACGCCACGGCATCGGCCTTGCCCTTCGCCGTCTCCCCGGTCGCGACGACGATCGAGGCCTTGCCCTCCGCCGTGCTGACCAGCGCCACGACATCCGCCGTGCCGCCCTTCAGGATAGCCTCGGCAAGACCCTTCAGGTCGCGGGCCGGGACCTCGCCGAGGTCGCGCAGCGCGACCCGCAGCCCGGCGACTTCCTCGACCTCCGCCCCGCCGCCGCCGGTCGCGAGCTTCTTGCGCAGCTCGGCGACCTCGCGCTCCAGCTTGCGGCGTTCCTCGACCAGCGCGCTGATGCGGCCGGCGAGCTCGCCAGGCTGCGCCTTCAGCACCGCGGCCGCGGCCTGCAGGCTTTCCTCCATCTCGGCGATGTAGGCGAGCGCGGCGTCGCCGGT
Source organism: Neoroseomonas eburnea (assembly GCF_018129005.1). Classification (GTDB taxonomy): domain Bacteria; phylum Pseudomonadota; class Alphaproteobacteria; order Acetobacterales; family Acetobacteraceae; genus Neoroseomonas; species Neoroseomonas eburnea. The sequence goes on along the minus strand of NZ_JAAEDL010000027.1, from coordinate 17,000 downwards.
GACGGCCTCCACCCGCCGGATGCCGGCCGAGACGGCGCCTTCGGCGACGATCTTGAACAGGCCGATGTCGCCGGTGCGCCGCACATGCGTGCCGCCGCAGAGCTCCAGCGAGTAGACGCCGTGCTTCTCCACCGCCGCCGGGTCATGGCCCATGCCGACGACGCGGACCTCCTCGCCGTACTTCTCGCCGAAGAGGGCCATGGCGCCGGCCTCGACGGCGGCTTCCGGCGTCATCAGCCGCGTGACCACCTCGGCATTCTCGCGGATGCGCGCGTTCACCTCGGCCTCGACCCAGTGCAGGTCCTCCTCGGTCATCGGCACCGGCTGGGAGACATCGAAGCGCAGCCGGTCGGGCGCGTTCAGCGAGCCCTTCTGCGCCACATGCGTGCCGAGCCGGCGGCGCAGCGCCTCATGCAGCAGATGCGTCGCCGAGTGGTGGGAGCGGATCTTCGAGCGGCGGTCGTGCTCCACCTCCGCCGTCACCGCCAGGCCGGTGCGGGCTTCGCCATGCACCACGATGCCCAGGTGCACGTGCAGCGCGCCAAGCTTCTTCTGCGTGTCGCGCACCTCGATCCGGCAGGCCTCGCCGGCCTGGATGATGCCGGTGTCGCCGACCTGGCCGCCGGATTCCGCGTAGAAGGGCGTCTGGTTCAGCAGCACGGCGACCTCGGTGCCGACCGGGGCGCGCTCCACCGGCTTGCCGTCGGCGACGATGGCGACGATCTCGCCTTCCGCGACCTCGGTCGTGTAGCCGAGGAATTCGGAGGCCCCCACCTTCTCCTTGAGGTCGAACCACACGCCTTCCGTCGCGGCCTCGCCCGAGCCCGCCCAGGCGGCGCGGGCGCGCTTGCGCTGCTCGGCCATGGCGGCGTTGAAGCCTTCCACGTCCACCGGGCGGCCCTCGGCGCGCAGCGCGTCCTGCGTCAGGTCGAGCGGGAAGCCGTAGGTGTCATAGAGGCGGAAGGCGACCTCGCCCGGCAGGGTCTGGCCGGCGCCGAGCTTCCCGGTCTCTTCCGCCAGCAGCCCCAGGCCGCGTTCGAGCAGCGAACGGAAGCGGGTTTCTTCCAGCCGCAGCGTCTCGCTGATGAGCGCCTCGGCGCGCACCAGTTCCGGATAGGCCGCGCCCATCTGCCGCACCAGCGCCGGCAGCAGCCGGTGCATCAGAGGCTCCCGCGCGCCCAGCATGTGCGCGTGGCGCATCGCGCGGCGCAGGATGCGGCGCAGCACGTAGCCGCGGCCCTCGTTCGACGGCAGCACGCCGTCGGCGATCAGGAAGGCGCCGGCGCGCAGGTGGTCGGCGACGACGCGATGGCTGACGCGGAACGGGCCGTCCGGCGCCTGGCCGGTGGCTTCCGCGGAGGCCAGGATCAGCGCCCGCAGCGTGTCGGTGTCGTAGTTGTCGTGCTTGCCCTGCAGGATGGCGGCGAAGCGCTCCAGCCCCATGCCGGTGTCGATCGAGGGCTTGGGCAGCGGGTTGCGCGTCCCGGCCGGTTCCTCGAGGAACTGCATGAAGACCAGGTTCCAGATCTCGATGAACCGGTCGCCATCCTCGTCCGGCGAGCCCGGCGGGCCGCCCGGGATCTTGTCGCCGTGGTCGAAGAAGATCTCGGAGCAGGGGCCGCAGGGGCCGGTATCGCCCATGCGCCAGAAATTGTCGGAAGTCGGGATGCGGATGATGCGGCTGTCCGGCAGGCCGGCGATCTTCTTCCAGTGGACCGGTGCCTCATCGTCCTCGGAGAACACCGTGACCAGCAGCCGGTCCTTCGGCAGGGCGAAGTCCCTGGTCAGCAGTTCCCAGGCATAGGCGATGGCCTGTTCCTTGAAATAGTCGCCGAAGGAGAAGTTCCCCAGCATCTCGAAGAAGGTGTGGTGCCGGGCGGTGTAGCCGACATTGTCCAGGTCGTTGTGCTTGCCGCCGGCGCGCACCGATTTCTGCGCCGTGGTGGCCCGCGTGTAGGGGCGCTTTTCCTGGCCGGTGAAGACGTTCTTGAACTGCACCATGCCGGAGTTCGCGAACATCAGCGTCGGGTCGTTGCGCGGGACCAGCGGACTGCTCTCCACCACCTCATGCCCGTTGCGGCGGAAGTAGTCGAGGAAGGTGGCGCGGATGTCGTTGCTGCTGGTCATGTCCTGCCCGTCGCGTCCCCGGGAAAAGCCCGTCCCGGCAAGGTGTTGGCCCAAAGGACGCGAGAGGTAGCGCGCGCCGCGCGGGGCGTGAAGGGGCCGGGGGCCATGGGCCGCCTCCCTCCCGCCCCGGGGCGGTCAGGAACCGGGTGCCGCTCCCGCCGAAGGCGCGCCCTGCGCCGGTCCCCCGCGCTGCCCTGCCGGCGGCGCCAGCCAGCGCAGGAACCAGGCAGCCGCCAGTCGCGAAACCTGGTCGAGCGCGCCCGGTTCCTCGAAGAGATGCGTCGCCCCCGGCACCACGGCGAGTTCAGAGACGCAGCGCATCGCCGCGCGGGCCGATTCATTGAGGCCGAGCACCTCCCGGTCCGAGCCGCCGACGATGAGCAGGGTCGGGGCGGCGAGGCGGCCGAGCACCTCTCCGCCGGCAAGGTCCGGCCTGCCGCCGCGGGAGACGACCGCATGCACCCGGTCGGGCCGTGCGGCCGCCGCGGTCAGGGCCGCCGCGGCCCCGGTGCTGGCGCCGAACAGGCCGACCGGGAGCATCCCGGCGGCCCCATGCCCGGCCATGTGGTCGATCGCCGCCACCAGCCGGCCGCCGAGCAGCGGGATGTCGAAGACGTTCCGCCGGTCCTCCGCCTCACCCTCGGTCAGGAGGTCGAACAGCAGCGTGCCCAGCCCGGCCGCCTGCAACGCCCCGGCCACCTCGCGGTTGCGCGGGCTGAAGCGGCTCGACCCGCTGCCATGGGCGAAGACGACCACGCCCGCTGCCCCAGGGGGCAGGACAAGCGTCCCTTCGAGCCCGGCCGGGGCAAGGATGACGGGCTGTTCGCGGCTCCCGCCCTGATGAGATGACGGAGGCATGCGCATGGCTCCTTCGCATGACCCTGGTCCGGGGCGCATCTGGCAGGCATCGGCGCGGGATCGCCTTGATCAGCCTCAAGGTGGGCGCGGATCGCCGGCGCCACCTTGGCGAGGCTGCTTCCGGGAGGCGTTCCGCATGCAGACCCACGGGATCCTGCGCACCGCCGGCGGTCCATCCCCGCCGGACACCGGGTGGGAGTTCCTTCCCCACGGCGCGGATATCGGCGTGCGCGGCTGGGGCCCGACCCGCGAGGCGGCCTTCGAGCAGGCGGCCTGCGCCCTCACCCACGTCGTCACCGAGGCGGAGATCCGCCCGCGGTCGGAAGTCGCGCTGTCCTGCGAGGCGCCTGATCCCGAGCTGCTGTTCGTCGCCTTCCTGAACGCCGTGATCTTCGAAATGGCCGTGCGGCGCATGCTGTTCGGCCGCTTCCATGTGGCGATCGACGGTACGCGCCTGGGCGCGACGCTCTGGGGCGAAGCCGTGGACGTCGCACGCCACGCCCCCGCCGTGGAGCCGAAAGGTGCGACCCTGACCGGCCTGCACGTCAGCCAGGATGCGGAGGGACGCTGGAGCGCCGCCTGCATCGTGGATGTCTGAAGGACCGTCCGGGAATGCGCCGGACGGCGCGTTCCGGATGCTGTCAGCGGCGCGCGCCCCACCGGGCCACGGATAGGGGATACAATTTTCGTCAGGCCGGGCGGGAGTGCCGGCCGGTGCCGGCGCTCTCCGACGGTCTCCGAGGCACGGGAGGACTCGCCATGGACCCTGCCCTGCTGAACCGCGTCGACGACGTCACCTGGCGCATCGAACCGAGTGGCCCGATGCATGTCCCGGTCGTCATCTTCGCCGACGAGGCGCTGATCCGCGACATGGACGACAAGGTTGCGGAGCAGGCGCGCAACGTCGCTGCGCTGCCCGGCATCGTCGGCGCCTCCTACGTCATGCCGGACGCGCATTGGGGATACGGCTTCCCGATCGGCGGCGTCGCCGCCTTCGATGCCGAGGCCGGCGGCGTCGTCTCGGCCGGCGGGGTGGGGTTCGACATCTCCTGCGGCGTGCGCAGCATGACCACCGGCATCGCCGCGGCGGAGCTTGAGCACGTGAAGGAATCCCTCGCGGAGTCCCTCGCGCGCGCGATCCCCGCCGGGGTCGGCAGCGAAGGCACGATCACCCTCGATGCGCGGCAGATGGACGCCATGCTGGCCGGCGGCGCAGCCTGGGCGGTGGAGCAGGGCTGGGGCGAGCCGGCCGACCTTACCCGCATCGAGGAAGACGGGCGCATGGCGGGCGCGCGCCCGGATTTCGTCTCCAACCGCGCCAAGGAACGCCAGCGGCGGGAAATGGGCACGCTCGGCTCGGGCAACCACTACCTCGAGATCCAGGCGGTGGAGGAGATCTTCGATCCGACCGCCGCCGCGGCCTATGGACTCGTCGGCGGCCAGGTTGTGGTGACGATCCATTGCGGCTCGCGCGGGCTCGGCCATCAGATCGGCAGCGAATTCCTCATCGAGATGGCCGCGGCGGCCCAGGCGGCCGGCATCGCCCTGCCCGACCGCGAGCTCGCCTGCGCGCCGATCCTCTCGGAGGTCGGGCAGCGCTACCTCGGGGCGATGCGGGCGGGCATCAACTGCGCGCTCGCGAACCGCGAGATCCTCGGCCACTTCGCCCGGCGCGTCCTGCGCCACTTCTTCCCCCGGGCGGAGGTGCGGCTGCTCTTCGACGTCTCGCACAACACCTGCAAGGTCGAACGCCACCGGACGGGCCGGCGGGAGCGCGAACTCTTCGTCCACCGCAAGGGCGCGACGCGCGCGCTCGGCCCCGGCCACCCCGAGGTGCCGGCGCCGCTGCGCGCGGCCGGGCAGCCGGTGCTCATCGGCGGCAGCATGGGCACGGGGTCCTGGGTCCTGGCCGGCATGGCGCAGTCGGAGGAACGCGCCTTGGCCTCGGCCTGCCACGGCGCCGGGCGCGCCATGTCGCGCCACGCCGCGCTGCACCGCTGGAGCGGCCGGCAGATCGTGGACGAGCTCGCCATGCGCGGCATCCTGGTCCGCAGCCCATCGCTGCGCGGCGTCGCGGAGGAAGCACCCGGCGCCTACAAGGACGTCGCCGCGGTGGTGCTCGCCGCCGAGCATGCCGGGCTGGCGCGCCGCGTCGCGCGGCTCCGCCCGATGATCGTCATCAAGGGATGAAGGAGGGACGCTGCGCCATGGACGCGATATCGCTCGAAAAGCTCGCCTACCTCGTCGTCAAGGCACGCGAATACGACGCGCAGGTGCTGCCGGAGGACATGGAGGAAGGTTCGAATGCCGCCGACGACAAGGAGATCGGCATCCTCGAGGACACGCCGGACAACCCGACGCAGGAGGAACTGAAGGCGGCGCTGGAAGACCTCAACGATGACGAGATCGTGGAACTGCTCGCTCTCGCCTGGCTCGGCCGGGGCGACTATTCGGCGCGCGAATGGAAGCAGGCCGTGGCCGACGCCCGCGAGGCGCACGACGTGCATGCCGTCGCCTATCTGCTGGAGACCCCGAATCTCGGCGATCTCATCGAGGAAGGCCTGGCTGCGCTCGGCCTGTCGATCGTCGACGAGGAGAAGCGGTTGTGAGCAGACGCGCCGGAACGTCGCGATGACGGCTGCCGAGGCCGCGACGGGTTCCCAGTCACGTTACCCTGCAACGTGACTGGGAACCCGGAATGCGGCCCGCCGGTCGTCCGGCGAAGCCAGGCAAACCGGAGCTTTGCGCCCGGTGTCTGAGGACAGGAAAAGCCTCATGCCAGCGGTCGCGACTGGCGGCCGCTGGCATGGGGGCACGCCATCCGCCCATCATTGGGGCCGATGGCATGAGCCGCCGGCATGCCGTGCGAGGGAGCATGGCCCCCTCGCCCCGGTTCACTCCGCCGCCATCTGCTCGTCGTCGTCCCCGCCCTCGCCGGCGAGCATCTGCTCGGCGAGAAGCCCGGCCTGGCCGCGGATGCGCTGCTCGATGGAATTCGCCATCTCCGGGCGGTCGCGCAGGAACTGCTTCGCGTTCTCCCGCCCCTGCCCGATGCGCTGGCTGTCGCAGGAGAACCAGGCACCGGACTTCTCGACCACGTTGGCCTTCACGCCGAGGTCGATCAGCTCGCCGACCTTGGAGATGCCTTCGCCGTACATGATGTCGAACTCGACCTCGCGGAACGGCGGGGCCATCTTGTTCTTCACCACCTTGACGCGGGTGTGGTTGCCGGTGACCTCGTCGCGGTCCTTGATCGAGCCGATGCGGCGGATCTCCATGCGGACCGAAGCGTAGAACTTCAGCGCATTGCCGCCCGTGGTGGTCTCCGGGTTGCCGAACATCACGCCGATCTTGAGCCGGATCTGGTTCAGGAAGATCAGCAGCGTGTTGGACTTGGCGACCGAGCCGGTCAGCTTGCGCAGCGCCTGCGACATCAGGCGGGCGTGCAGGCCGACATGGCTGTCGCCCATCTCGCCTTCGAGTTCGGCGCGCGGCACCAGCGCGGCCACGGAATCCACCACCAGCACGTCGATCGCGCCGGAGCGGACCAGCGTGTCGGCGATCTCGAGCGCCTGCTCGCCGGCATCGGGCTGGCTGATCAGCAGGTTGTCCACGTCGACGCCGAGCTTCTTCGCATAGCCGGGATCGAGCGCATGCTCCGCGTCCACGAAGGCGCAGGTGCCGCCCTTCTTCTGCGATTCGGCGATGACATGCAGCGCCAGGGTCGTCTTGCCCGAGGATTCAGGGCCGTAGATCTCGACGATGCGCCCCTTGGGCAGGCCGCCGATGCCGAGCGCGAGATCAAGGCCGAGGGAGCCTGTCGAGACGACCTCGATCTCCCCCTGCTGGGACTGCTTCGCCCCGAGCCGCATGATCGAGCCCTTGCCGAAGGCCCGCTCGATCTGGCTCAGCGCCGCATCCAGCGCCTTTCCCTTGTCCATGCCCTTCCCCCGCTCCAGCGATGGCTTCTCAACCATAGGGCGATCTCCTTCAGGCGTCCATCGCCCATTGATCGTCAGGGTCGGTCCGACCCCCATGCCGCCCCACCCGCGCATGGCGGGGCGATTCGACGCAAGCGGAGCATGCGCGAAACCTGACTGGGCATCAAGAACAGATTAAGAACATCAGCCGGCGGCGGGCCGTGCCTCCGCCACCGCCGCAGCCAAGTCCGCCATGCGGAAGGGCTTCTCCAGGAAGCGGATGCCGCGCCCCGCCAGCCCATCCCCAACCGTTGCCTCGGCGTAGCCGGACACCAGCACCACGCTGAGCCCGGCGATGCGCGCCCGCATCGCGTCGGCCAGGGCCAGCCCATCCATCTCCCCGGGCATGGTGACGTCGGTGACCAGCACCTCGGGCAGGAAGCCGCCTTCCAGCACTTCGAGCGCCGCCTCGGCGTCCTCCGCGACGCGCACCTCATGCCCCGCGCCCTCCAGCGCGCGGCGGGCGAGCAGGCGCAGCGGCGCCTCGTCCTCCACCAGCAGGACGCGCCGGGCCATGGTCGGCGCAGCCTCGGCCGGCGCCGCTGGGGCCGCGGCCTGCGCCGCCCCGCCGGCGCGCGGGAACCACAGCCGGAACACCGTCCCCTGCCCCGGTGCCGAGGCCACCGAGACATGCCCCCCCGACTGCCGCAGGATGCCGAGCACGGTGGACAGCCCGAGCCCCGTGCCGCCGGCACCGCGCCGCGTGGTGAAGAAGGGCTCGAAGATGCGCGGCAGCAGATCCGGGGCGATGCCGCGCCCGTGGTCCTCGACCGAGAGCACCACCCAGTCGCCGGCTGGGATGACGGCGCCCTGCGCCACTTCCTCCCGCGCCAGCATCACCTCCCGCAGCGCGATGCGGATCGTGCCGCCCTCGGGCATGGCGTCGCGCGCATTCACCACAAGATTCAGCAGTGCCTGGTCGAGCTGCGAGGGATCCACCCGCACCAATGGCCCCGGCCGCGCCATGTCGAACTTCAGCACCTGGCGCGCACCCAGCAGGCGGACCAGCAGCGGCGCCATGGCGTCCACCGCCTCCCCCAGCGCGATCACGCGCGGCGCCAGCGCCTGGCGGCTGGCGAAGGCGAGCAACTGCTTCACCAGCCGCGCCCCGCGCGTCGCGCTGTCGAGGATCTGGCGCAGGTCCTCCGCCGTCTCGGGCCCCGGCTCGCGGGCGAGCGCCGCCTCCGCCGCGCCGGAGATGGCGGCGAGAAGGTTGTTGAAATCGTGCGCCACCCCGCCGGCGAGCTGCCCGATCGACTGCAGCCGCGCCCCTTCCTCCATCTGCGCCTGGATGCGCCGCCGCGCGGTCACGTCCACCACGCGCATCAGCGCGCCCGGCTCGCCGCGCAGCGGGCGGCAGGCGACTTCGAAACTCGCATCGGCGGGCAGGCCGGGGTCGGCGAGCCGCGCCGGCACCACCGGCGGTGCCGGCGGCCCGGCCAGGGCGGCGGCGATCGCATCCGCCACCGCGTCCCGCGACGCCGCGACGAACAGCGCCGCCCCGAGCGTGCCCGGCACCGGCGCCGGCCCCGCGCCGCACATCGCGGTCAGCGCCGCATTGGCGAAGCGGATGCGCCCTCCGGTGTCCAGCACCGCGAGCCCGGCCTCCTCCTCCGCCTCGAACAGCCGACGGAACGCCGCAGCCTCCGGATCCGTCACATTCACCCTGCCTGCCCCCGTCCGCCAAGCCGCCAGACATAGGCGATGATCTCGGCCACCGCCTGATAATGCTCGGGCGCTATCTCGGCTTCCAGATCGAGCCGATAAAGCGCCCGCGCCAGCGGCGGGTTGGAGACGATCGGCACACCGGCTTCCGTCGCCACGGCGCGGATGCGCGCGGCCATGGCGTCCGCACCCTTGGCGACGATGCGCGGCGCGCCGCTGCCGCCCTGCTCGTAGGCGAGGGCCACGGCATAGTGGGTCGGGTTGGTGACGACCACGGCCGCCTTCGGCACCGCCGCCATCATGCGGCCGCGCGCGCGCTGCTGGCGGAGTTGCCGCAGCCGACCCTTCACCTGCGGGTCGCCTTCGCTCTCGCGTGTCTCCTCCTTGAGATCCTGGCGGCTCATGCGCAGCCTTTGCAGGTGGCGCCAGCGCACCCAGAGCCAGTCGAGCGCCGCGATCGCAGCAAAGGCGCCGAGCGCCGCCAGCGCCAGGTCGAGCGCCACCCGCCCGCCCCGTTCCAGCAACGCCCCCGCGGGCAGGTGGAGCAGCGCCACCAGCACCGCCGGATCCCCGATCGCCCACCACAGCGCCGCCCCCACCAGGCCGAGCTTCACCAGCGTGCGGAGGAACTCGATCGCCCCTTCCGGCCCGAAGATCCGCTTCAGCGCCGACAGCGGGCTGATGCGGGAGAATTGCGGCGCGAGCCCCTTGGCCGAGACCAGCCCGCGCGTCTGCGCCATCGTCGCCGCGACGGCGCCGCACGCGGCGAGGCCGGCCACGGGCAGCACCGCCAGCAGGCCCAGCCGGCCGAGTTCCACCGCCGCCGCCTCCGGCGTGATCTCGTGCGCGCGTTCCAGCACCGCCCGCAGGCCGTGCAGCATCGCACCGCCAGCCGGCGGCATCGCGATCATCAGCCCGAGCACGCCGCCGCCGAGCGCGCCGAAGCCCACCACCTCCCGCGACAGCGCGACCTGGCCTTCCTCCCGCGCCTTCTCCAGCCGGCGGGGCGTGGCGGCTTCCGTGCGGTCCTCGGCGTCGCCCTCCTGCCCGGCCATGGCTCAGCGCAGCCCCGGCAGAGCGAGGAAGGCCGCCCGCGCCCCTTCCCCGAAAGCGCCGAGCAGCGGCGGCATCAGCGCGGCGAGCAGCGCCAGCCCCAGCAGCACCTGCCCCGGTATGGCGAGGAAATAGACCTGCACCTGCGGCGCGATGCGCGCCAGCAGGCCGAGCGCGACATTGATGACGATCGCCGCCAGCACGAAGGGCGCGGCGAGGCGCAGCGACAGCGCGAGACTCTCCGCCACCGCCGCGGCGATCGCCTCCACCCCCGCCTCCGCCGGGAAGGGATCCCCCGGCGGCAGCAGGGCATAGGAATCGGTCAGCGCCCGCAGCGGCAGCAGGTAGAGCCCGCTGCCCAGCACCAGCACCGTCGCGGCGAGCGCCAGGAAGCGCCCCGTCGCCGTGCCCATGCCGCCGAGCGCCGGGTCCGGCACCAGCGCCTGCGCGAGGCCGAGCAGCAGCGCGATCGCCTGCCCCGCCACCGCCATCGCCAGCACCACGATCCGCGCCAGCCCGCCGAGCCAGAGCCCGACCAGCACCTCCAGCAGGATCAGTCGCGCAGCCTCCCCGGCGTCGTCCGGCGGCGCGGGCAGACGTTCCGTCAGCCCCGGCAGCAGCATCACCACCAGCCCGAGCCCGAGGCCGAGGCGGATGGCGGCCGGCACCTCTTCCTCGCCGAGGCCCGGCAGCGCCATGACGGCGGCGCCCAGCCGGGCGAAGGCCAGCACCGCCTGGAAGGCCAGCACCGGCAGGGCGGCGAGCTGCGCGGCCTCGTCCATCTCAGCCGCGCAACCCGACCTCGATCGCGGCCTGGAACAGGCTGCCGGCATAGCCGCGCAGCACGCCGGCGAAGAACGGACCGAGCAGCAGCAGCGCCGCGGCCAGCGCGGCCGCCTTGGGCAGGAAGCCGAGCGTCGCCTCGTTCACCTGCGTCAGCGCCTGCAGCACCGCGACGACCAGACCGACCGCGAGCATCAGCACGAGCAAGGGTCCGCCGATCTGCAGCGTGACCCAGAGCGCCTCCCGCGAGGCGAGCGCGACCTCGTTCACCGCGGCCCCGCCGCGATCGGCCGGCCGCATCCTGCGACCATCTGTCCCGCCGGCGTCACCTGCACCTCAGATCGGCATGCGCATCACGTCCTGGTAGGCGGCGACGACGCGGTCGCGCACCGCGACGGCGGTCTGCAGGGTGAGCTCCGCGCGCCCGACCGCCAGCACCACATCCGTCACGCTGCCCTGGCCGGTCAGCGCGCGGGTGGTGGCGGTATCGGCGTCGCGGCCGACCTCCACCGCCTGCTCCATGGCGCGGGTCAGCGCCGCGCCGAAGCCGGCGCCGCCGGTGCCGGCGGTCGCCGCATTCGGCAACGCGTCGGCGGCGCGATAGGCGGCAGCAGCCCCCGCCGGGGCCAGCGGCAGGGTCATCCGCGCAGCGCCTCGATGGTGCGGGTCAGCATGCCGCGCGTCACTTCCAGCACCGAGAGGTTGGCGGCGTAGGAGCGCTGCGCCTCCCGCATGTCCATGGTTTCGATGAGGCTGTCGACATTCGGCACGCGCACATAGCCGCGCGCATCGGCGGCCGGATGGGACGGGTCGTGCCGCGTCGGGAAATCGCCCTGCGCCGTACCGATCCGCGCCACGCGCACCGTCGGCGTGCCGAGCTCGCGGTCGAGCCTGTTCTCGAAGGTGACCGTGCGCCGCCGGTAGGGGTCCGCGCCAGGCGACTGCCCGGTGCTGTCGCGGTTGGCGAGGTTTTCCGCCACCACGCGCAGGCGCGTGGACTGCGCCTGCATGCCGGCGGCGGAAATGCGGAGCGCGCGATCGAGATCCATGCGATCCCCCGGTTACGAGTTGCGGCCGAGCGCGGTGCGGAACATCGCCAGGTAGCGGCGATGCAGCCCGATCGCGAGCGCATGCGCCGTCTCGGTGTCGGCGATGCGCATGGCCTCGCGGTCGAGCGCGACGCCGTTGCCATCCATGCTGCGATCGGCGAGCCGGCGTTCCGGCCGCGCCCGCGGGTCGGCCCCGCCGTTGCCGGCCAGGTGCTGCGGGCTGGTCTGACGCAGCGCCGCCGCCGGCGCAGCGGCGACCAGGCTCTGCGCGAAGGGCTGCAGGTCGGACGGGCGGTAGCCCGGCGTGTCCGCATTGGCGACATTCTGCGCCAGCACGCGCTGGCGGGCATCGAGCCAGCGCAACCTGGTCTCGGCGAGCGCAACAGGGCCGGTGCGGGTCGGGTCCATGTGCGGCTTCGTCGCATGCCCGCGCCGAAGGATCGGTTAATTCCGCCCGCCGCCACGGCGACAACCGGGCGGTAACCAGCGCGCGTGTTGGATGCGGGACATGAACCAACTTCAGCCCCCCGATGTGCCCATCGGCACCGCGCGCGAGACCGCCGTGCTGATCGCGGCGATCGAGGCGCTGGAGGCAACCGTCGCGGTCGCCGAGGCGCTGGTGGCCGGGCGCCGCCGCATCGACCTCGCGGGGCTGGACAACGAGATCGCCCGGGTCTGCGCCGCCGCGCTCGCCGCCCCGCGGGCGGCGGTGCCCGTCATCCGCCTGAAGCTCGAAGCCCTCCTCCTCGCCCTCGACCGGCTGCGCGCCGGCCTTCCGCGTCCCTGACGCTCCCCCCCACCCGCCGGCAGGAGGCCGCGGCATGATCCCGGATTTGATGCAATGGCTCACCGCCGCCGCCGCGCTGATCGGCGTGCTGGCGCTGATCCTCCTCGCCGCGCGGCTGGCGCGCGGTGCCGGCCTCACGCCCCGCGCGGGCGGCGGGCGCCTGCGCGTCGAGGACTCCCTGCCGCTCGATGCCCGGCGAAGGCTGGTGCTCGTGCGCTGCGACGGCCGCAACCTGCTGCTGCTGACCGGCGGGGCGCAGGACCTAGTGGTAGGCTGGCTGCCGGAGGCCGGCGCATGAGGCGCACCGCCCTTCTGATCGCAGCCCTGGCACTGCTGCCGGAGGCGGCGCTGGCGCAATCCGTGGCGATCGACCTCGGCCAGGCCGGCCAGCCCGGCGCCACGGCGCGGCTGGTGCAGCTCACGGCGCTGATAGGGCTGCTGTCGCTCGCGCCATCCCTGCTGGTGATGGCGACCGCCTTCGCGCGCATCGCCATCGTGCTCTCCCTGCTGCGCAGCGCGATCGGCGCGCAGGGCATCCCGCCCAACCCGGTGCTGGTGGGTCTCGCGCTGTTCCTCACCCTCTTCGTCATGCAGCCGGTCTTCGAGGCCGCCTGGCTGCAGGGCATCCAGCCGATGAGCGAGGGCAGGCTCGGAGAGATCGCCGGACTCCAGGCCGCGGCCGAACCCTTCCGCCGCTTCATGGCCGCGAACGTCCGGGAGGACGACCTCGCGCACTTCCTCGAACTCGCGAACCTGCCCACGCCGGCGAATGCCGAGGCCGCGCCCTACCGCGCCCTGGTGCCGGCCTTCATGGTCAGCGAGCTGAAGCGCGCCTTCGAGATCGGCTTCCTGCTCTTCCTGCCCTTCCTCGTCATCGACATGGTGGTGGCGAGCGTCCTGATGTCGCTCGGCATGATGATGCTGCCGCCCTCAGTGGTCGCCTTGCCCTTCAAGCTGATCTTCTTCGTGCTGGTGGATGGCTGGCGGCTGGTCTCGGCCAGCCTGGTGCAGGGCTTCGCGCAGGGCCCCTGACGGGCCGATGCCGCCCGCCCCCCGGGGGGGGGGGGGGGGGGGCGGGCCCCACGCGGCTGCCATCGGCGCCTGTTTCGCGCGCGGCGGCCCCGCGGGGTGCTCGCCGGGGCCGGCACGCATCAACGGCTTCCGACAGCACCACCGCAACGTGGGCGCGCATCCGCCGCGCCTGCCTCGCGGAACGATGGACGCGCCGCCCCGCGACCTGCTACCGTTTCGAGAACGGACGGATACGCTGCGCCATGCGCCGCTGCCTCGCCCTCGCAACGCTTGCCTTCCTCGCCTGGCTCGGCCCGGCGCATGGGCAGCAGCGGGCGATCGTCGTCGAGAGCTTCGTCGAATGCGGCCCGCCCAGCGGGGACGCCGCATCGCCCGGCCAGGACCGAGCCAGCCGCCCCTTCATGGACAGGTCCGAAGTGGCCGCCTACCTCCGCAGCAGCGCGCCGGCCATCGCCATCAAATCCGGTCGGCAGACCGCCAAGGCCGTCCCCACGCTGGAATTCACCGTCGGCCGGCCGGACGGCATCTCGGTCGAGGACTGGCGCGCCGCCTGGCTCGAAGCCGTGCTCTACCCCGCCGATACGCCGCGCACCCGGATCACCCCGGAAGGGCTCGTCGCCGGCCGCGTGCAGCCCCATTCCCCCACCGAGGGCAACACCGAGGTCACGGTCGAATTCCCCGATGCCAGCCCGGGCTGGCTGCCGATGCGCTGGGAACTCGCGCTGCTCATCTGCGTCGACGAGGGTGTGGGCGGCCATCCGGGGCGGGAGAACAACCGGCTGGTGCGCGGCTTCGCCCGGCTGCCGCTCTTCGTCTCCAGCCTCAAGCTCTCGGCGGCGATCGGCATCGGCAGCTTCCTCGCGCTCTACCTCGTGCTCGCCTTCACCGCGGCGCGGCTGCACCGCCGCCAGTATGAGGTGGCGCGCCGCGCCGCCGAGCAGGAAAGCGGCCGCATGATCCCGGCCTGGCTCTTCGCCCTTCGCCCGACGGTGATCGCCCAGGATTCCTTCGGCTTCTGCAGCCTCGCGCGGTTCCAGGTGCTGCTCTTCACCCTCGCGCTCGCCGGCGTCTACGCCTACGTCATGGCGCGCACGGGCGGGCTGCCGAACCTGTCCAACACGGTGCTCGCGCTGCTCGGCATCACGCTGAGCGGGTCGACGCTGGCGCGCGTCATCGAGGGGCCGGTGGTGGACACGCCGAACCGGCTCTGGCTGCTCGGCACGGGGCTGGTCGACCCTTCACCGCGCATCCCGCGCTGGCAGGACCTGCTCGCCGGCGACGGGGAGATCGACGTCACCCGCGTGCAGGCGCTCGCCTTCAGCCTGTTCGCCGCGATCGCGCTGGTGGTCAACGGCACCGGGGATCTCGAGAACTTCGAGATCCCCGAGCAGCTCAACTATCTGATCGGCCTGAGCCAGGCCGTCTATGTCGCCGGCCGGGCGCTGCCCCGCGAATCCGCCAAGCGGTTGAACGAGGAGGTGCGCGCCGTGCGGGAAGCCGAGGCGAAGGCCATCCTCGCCCCCGGCGACAAGGCCGCGCTGCGCGCCTTCGAGACGGTGCGCAACGGGCTCGGCACCTCGCTCTTCGACTTCTTCGGGGAACGCTTCAACGCGCCGCGCCTCGCGGCGCTGACCCCCGGGGAGCGGCCGGTGCCGATCTCATACTGATCAGCGCGGCAGGTGTTGCGCGATGTAGGGCGGCAGGTGGAAGGCGCCGACATGGATCTCGGGCGTCCAGTACCGCGTGGTGCCGAGGATGCCCGCAGCCTCCGCCCGCCTGCGGATCTCCTCGGCCGGCACCGCGCGGCAGGCGGCATCCTTGCCGGCCCAGCCCAGCGTCATGAAGCCGCCGACATAGGTCGGCACCGCGGCGAGATAGGCCCAGATATCGGGAAACGCCTTGCCGCGGCGGATCGAGGTCTCGCGCAGCTCATCGGCCTGCATGGCCGGCACGCCGCACTGGTTCACGACGATGCCGCGCGGCGTCAGCAGGCGGGCGCAGTTGGCGTAGAACTCGTCGGTGAACAGCACCTCGCCGACGCCGATCGGATCCGTGCTGTCCACGATCACCACGTCGAAGGAGGCGTCCGGCGCCTTCCGCACATGGTCGATCCCGTCGGCGACCAGCACCTCGGCGCGCGGATCGTTCCAGGCGTCGCCGGCGATGCCCGGCAGGAATTCCTTCGCGAGGCGGATCACCTCGCCGTCGATCTCGACCATCACGGCGCGCTCGACGTTGCGGTGCTGCAGAACCCGGCGCAGCACGCCGCCATCGCCGGCGCCGATGATCAGCACGCGCTTCGCGTCGCCATGCGCCAGCAGCGGCACATGGGCGATCATCTCCTGGTAGGAGAACTCGTCCGCCTCGGTGATCTGCACCACGCCGTCGAGCATCATGACGCGGCCATGCGTCTCGCTTTCGAAGATCATGATGTCCTGGAAGCCGGATTGCACGCGCGCGAGTTCGCGCTTCACCCGGAAGCGCTGCCCCCAGGCTTCGTAGAGCGTCTCGTTCACCCAGAGGTCGTAGGCCATGAGGAAATTCCCCCCATCACGCGAAGGGGCCGGGCGCTGCCGCCCGACCCCCGTGTTGAACTGACAAGCCGGCGCATCGAGGCTGCGAATGCGGCCCGCGGATCGCCCCGCGGCGCCAGGCGCCGCGGATGCCGCCCGCCCGGCGCCGGAGAGCGGTACGACTACCCGATCAGCCCGCGCTTGTGCTCCGAAAGCTGCACCCGCTCCGGCAGAAAGCCGCGCTTGAGCGCCGGCAGCGCCTTGTACGGGTCGCAATCGCCGCAGACGAAGATGTCGAGCGCGGCGTAGTCGCGTTCCGGCCAGGAGTGGATGGAGACGTGGCTCTCGGCCAGCACCAGCACGCCCGACACCCCGCCATTCGGCGAGAAGTGATGGAAATGCCCGTGCAGGATCGTCGCACCCGTCGCCAGCGCAGCCTCGCGCAACACCGAATCGATGTGATCCGGGTCGTCGAGGTTGGTCGCGCCCCACAGGTCGATGATCAGATGCGTCCCGGCGTAGCGAACGCCGTTGCGCGCAATGAAATAGTCCTTCTCGGGGTGCGCCGAGCGGTCTTCGTCAGTGTTCCGGGTGTCGCTCGGCAGATCCGAGACCATCCCCGGTTGGACGAGAGCTTCCATGTGAGGGCTCCTTCCAGCCAGCAGATGACCATGCCGATCGGTGAATTCCGATCAGGTCAACGGCGGGCGCATATGGGGCAAGGGGGTCCGGGGCGCAAGCGAAATCACGGCGACGGAACCGTAAAATTTGCAGAGCCCCCCACCGGGGGACGCGCATCTCAGCGTGCGACCTGCACCGGTCCCCGCAAGGCCTCCAGCCGCGAGGGCAGCAGACGCAACACGCCGAGCTCCCGTTGCAGGCGCGGCAGGTCGGCCACGCCACGCAGGGGATCGGCGGTCAGCACGGCGAAGGCCTCGGCCAGGGGGCTGCCCTCCATGCGTGCGCCGTAGGCTTCCCGCAGCGTCGCCAGCGCCCCGTCCTCGCCGGCGAGGGCTGCGAAGGCCGCGGCGCGCGTGATCGCGGCGCGCTCCGCCTGGCCGAGCGGCGCCGGCGGTGCAGGCAGCAGCGCCGCCAAGTGCTCGCGCTGCGCGGCGGCGGCGGCGGGCCAGTCCTGCTCCTCGGCGGCGAGGTC
>NZ_JAAEDL010000026.1 GCF_018129005.1 Neoroseomonas eburnea | reverse complement strand
TGGCGGATGGCTCCCGTTCGCTGACTGCTGACAGCCGCCAGCTTGGCACCAAGATGCCGGTAGGGGGCCATCCACCCCAACAATTCCGCGCCGCCGCATCTTGCTTGGCTCGTGTGCGGCACAGCGCGAATGGTCCGTCACACGCAGGGGATGCCCTGCAGCAACAGACGGAGACCACGATGACCGACCGCGAAGCCCGCGCTGCCCGCAACCAGGAACGCAGCCTGGCCGCCTTCCTCGCGAAGAAGGCCCAATTCGACGCCCTCCTCGCGGAACTCACCCAGGCCAGCGCGGACCATTTCGGCGCGGACCCCGAGACGGTGCTTTGGGGCGAAGCAGCCTGGCTTTCGGATGCCACCGCGAAGCTGAAGGACATCGCGGACCAGCACTTCCGCCGCGGCGAATACGACCTCTGATGGGAACCCGACGCGGGCCGCCCCCGCACCGCCCCGACCGGCGACGCCGGCGGGGCTCCCGGCAGTAGGGGCCGATGGTCGGCACCCGGAACCGGAGACCACCACGATGACCAAGCTTTCCGACACCCAGCGCGTGATCCTCAGCGCCGCCGCGCAGCACGAGATGGGGCTGGCCCGCGCGCCGAAGACCCTGCCGGCCGCGGCCCGCAACACGGTGTTCCGCAGCCTGATCAAGAACAACCTGCTCACCGAGATCAACGCGCCGCGGGAGCATGTTGGCCTTGGCTGGCGCCAGGACGAGGATGGGACCTGGATCGTGGCGCGCGTCACGGACGAGGGGCTGCGTGCCATCGGCATCGACCCGAATGAGGGCGACGCGGTGGCCGGCGAGCCCGACTGCTCCGGCATCGAGGGCAGCGTGCCCGACACGGCGCCCACGGTGGCGCCGGCCGCGGAGCCCGCCACACAGGACGCCGCGGTCGCCGAAGGCGCCCAGGTCGCGCCCCTGGCGGAGGAAATCGCCCTGCTCGACCAAGCCCTGGCGGCGCGCGCCGCCACGCCGCGCACCAGCCTGCGCGACACCGCCGCGGCGATCCTCGCTGCCTGGGACGACGAGGCGAACCGCGAGGGCGACATGATCGGCGCCCTGGACGCGCCGATGGAAGCCCTGCGCACCCTGCTCGCCGGCAAGCCCGCCCGCATCGCCCGCGAGCCCGGCGCGCCGCGCAAGCCGCGCGAGGGCACGAAGCAGGAGCAGGTCCTGGCCATGCTGCGCCGCCCCGAGGGGGCGACGGTCGCGCAGATCGCCGAGGCGACCGGCTGGGCGCAGCACACGGTCCGCGGCTTCTTCGCCGGCCTGAAGAAGAAGGGCCATGCGGTCGAGGTGCTGGAGCGCATCCGCCAGGTCGGCCCGAACAGGGAGGGCGCCCGCGGCTCCTACACGGTCTACCACCTGTCGGCCTGACAGCCGCGCCGGCCACGTCGAGGGCCTGCTGCCTCAGGGTAGCGGGCCCTTGCCTGTTGTGAGCATCACGCGCGGCGGGAGGTCGCCGCCATGCCGGAACTGACCGCCTCGACGCGCGAGGCCGCCCGTCGCCTTGGCGTCAGCGACACCGCCATCCACAAGGCCGAACGGGCGGGCCGCATCGCCCGCGAGCCGGACGGCCAGTGGGACATCGACAAGACCCGCCGCCGCCTGACCGAGACCGCCGATCCTGTCCGCTCGCCCCTGGCCAGTGGCGCCGGCGCGGAGGGCACGCCCTTCGCCCGGCTGAAGGTCGCGCAGCTCGCGCTGAAGGTGGAGGCGCAGCGCCTCTCGCTGGATGAGACCAAGCGCCGCCTGGTCGATGTCACCGAGGCCAATGCCGCGCTCGACGAGATCGGCAGCACCATGCGCGACGCGCTGCTGAACTGGCCCGCCCGCGTCTCTGGCCTGATCGCCGCCGAGCTGGGCGTCGATCCGCACCTGCTGCAGACCATCCTGCAGAGCCACATCAACGACCTGCTGACGGAGGCGGCCGATCGCTTCGATCCCGCAGGCCTCGGAGGGGATCGGTCCCCGGACGCGTAGCCATGTCCGGCATCGTGTCGGCGCCATGCTGCGTCCGCCGCCGCAGCTCACCGTCTCGGCATGGGCCGAGCGCCATCGCATGCTCGGCAGCCGCGCCTCGGCGGAACCCGGCCCCTGGCGCACCAGCCGCACGCCGTACCTCAAGGATGTGATGGACGCGCTGTCGGCGGTGCATCCCGCTCGGCGCGTCGTCTTCATGAAGGGCGCCCAGGTCGGCGCCACGGAAAGCGGCAACAATTGGCTCGGCTACATCATGCACCATGTGCCAGCACCGGCACTGGCGGTGCAGCCGACCGTGGAACTGGCCAAGCGCTTCTCGCGCCAGCGCATCGACCCGCTGCTGGAGGAAACGCCCGCGCTGCGGGAGCGGGTTGCCCCGGCGCGGGCTCGCGACAGCGGCAACACGATGCTGTCGAAGGAATTCCCCGGCGGCATCCTGGTGCTGACCGGGGCCAACAGCGCAGTCGGGCTGCGCTCGATGACGGCGCGGTTCCTGTTCCTCGACGAGGTGGACGCCTATCCCGGCGACGTCGCCGGCGAGGGCGACCCCATTGCCCTGGCCGAGGCCCGCGCCCGAACATTCGGCTGGCGGCGCAAAGCCTTCCTGGTCAGCACGCCGACCATCGCCGGCCGCAGCCGCATCGAGCGGGAGTATCTCGCCTCCGACCAGCGGCGGTTCTTCGTGCCGTGCCCCGAATGCGGGGAGATGCAGTGGCTGCGATTCGAGCGGCTGCTCTGGGAGAAGGGCGCGCCGGAGACGGCGCGGTATCACTGCTGCGCCTGCGATCACCCGATGCAGGAGCACGACAAGACCGCCATGCTGGGCGGCGGCGAGTGGCGCCCCACCGCAGAATCCGCCGATCCGCACACCATCGGCTTCCACATCTCGGCGCTGTACTCGCCGGTCGGCTGGCTGTCCTGGGCGCAGATCGCCCGCGAGTGGGAGGCGGCGCAGGGCAAGCCCGAGGACATCAAGACCTTCAAGAACACGGTGCTGGGCGAGACCTGGCAGGAGCAGGGCGAGGCGCCGGATTGGGAGCGACTGGTCGAGCGGCGCGAGGACTTTGCCATGGGTGTGGTGCCCACGGGCGCACTGGTGCTCACCGCCGGCGTGGACGTGCAGGACGATCGCCTGGAATGCGACGTCTGGGGCTGGGCGGAGGGCTTCTCGTCCTGGTTGGTCGATCACGTCGTGATCCAGGGCAGCCCGCGGGATCGCGAGCCCTGGGACGAACTCGCCAAACTGCTGGCACGCGATTGGCCGCGCCATGGTGGTGGCGCCATGCGCATCGCCCGGCTCTGCGTCGACACCGGCGGCCGGGACACCGCCGCCGTCTATGGCCATCTCCGCCGCCTGCGGGATCCACGCATCGCGCCGACCAAGGGCATCGACGGCTGGAACCGCGCGCAGCCGGTCCAGGGCCCGACGCCAGTGGACGCGCTGGTCAATGGCCAGAAGCTGCGGCGGGGCCTGAAGCTGTGGACGGTGTCGGTCTCCACATGGAAAGCAGATCTCTATCGCCGGCTCTGGCTCGGCCGCGGCGACGCGGAGGAACTGCCACCCGGATGGGTGCACCTGCCGCAGGGCATCGAGGCTGAGTGGATCAAGCAGCTGGTCGCCGAGCAGCTGCGCACGACGAAGGACCGCCGCGGCTTCGCGCGGCAGGAATGGGCGAAGCTCAGGGAACGGAACGAAGCGCTGGACTGCGCCGTGCTCGCCCGCGCCGCCCTCTGGCTGCTCGGTGCCGACCGCTATGGCGAGCGCTTCTGGCAGCAGCTGCGGGACCAGATCGCCGATGCCCCGCTGCGGCGGAACGAGCTTCCCGCCGCCGGGAGTGTCGCTCACCCATCGCCGCCACCGCGGGCCGAACCGGCGACGGCCGCAACTGCACCCACCGCCCATCGCCCGCGCGGCTGGCTCGCGCCACGCAACGGCTGGCTGCGCTAGGAGGCGGGACCGTCCGTCACTGCGGCGCGGTCATCAGTTCGAGCACGTGGCCGTCGGGATCCTTGAAGTAGACGCCTCGTCCACCGTTCCAGTCGTTCAGCTTGCCGTCCGCGAGGCTGTGCGGGCCGCTGCCGAAGGCGAGCTCGGCCGCCTTCACGCGCTGCAGGATGGCGTCGAACTCGGTGTCGCTGACGTGGAAAGCGTAGTGCTCGCTACGGATCGGCCCTGCCGCGTCGGCGAAGTCGAGCGTCAGCGTGTCGTTGACCCGCACCGGCGCGAAATGACCGCCGGCATCGTCGAACGGAAGGCCGAAGATATCCGCGAAGAACCGAGCGGCCGCCACCTTGTCGCGGGCCGGCACGATGGTGTGGTTGAGGGTGATCGTCATCGGGCGTCCTCCTGTACGGCGGCATCTGGGGTGCGGCCACGGCCGGCGCCAGCGCAGCCCCGCGGCGAGGCCCGGCGCCGCGGGGCGCCTTTACGCAGCAGAGGGAGACTGCACCATGGGACCCGTCGTGCTCGTCCGCGCCACGGTCGCGGCGGGCGAGGCGCTCAGCACGCCCATCGCCAGCGTCGGCTATGGCATCTGCCTGCTGCTGCTGCCCGCCGCCTGGACCGACGCCCCGCTCACCCTACAGGGCTCGCTCGACGAGGGCGAACCCACGTCCTGGGCCGACCTCTACGACCATCTCGGCAACGAGGTGGTGCTGACGGTCGCCGCTGGCCGGGCGCTCACCCTGCCGCCGACCCTGCTGCTCGGCTGGCGCTGGCTGCGCCTGCGCTCCGGCCTCGCCGCCGCGCCGGTGAACCAGGCGGCGGAGCGGCTGCTCACCCTCGGCATCCGGCCCTTCGCATGACCGCGCTATTCCAGCACTACCTGCCGCCGGCACCGACGATGCTGCCCTACGTGTCGGGCCGGTTCTATGCCTCGCAGCATGCGCGCGCCGTGGGTGGCGCCGTCGCGATGACGGCGAACCGGCTGTATTGCGTCCCCTACATGCTTGCGCGGCCCGGGCTGTTCTCGGCCATGGCCGTCAGCGTGACCACCGGTGCTGCGGGCCTGCTGCGCATGGCTTTGGCTGCTAACGATGGAACGGGGCATCCCGGACGCCTCATCGAGGAGCCGGCAGTGGACGCCGACACCACCTCCGCCGGCAACGCGCTCTGTCCCTTCGCGCAGCCGCGCTGGATCCCGACCGGGATCTGGTGGCTGCTGCTGTGCTTCTCGGCGGCGCCCTCGGTGCGCGGCACCAGTACGCAGGCCTTCAGCGGCGGCAACACGCTGCTGCTGGGCTCGGCCGCCGCGGATGGCGGCGCCGGCGGTGGCACCACCGGAAGCGAGAATGGGTTCTTCGCGGCGCTGACCCACCAGGCCGGTTTGCCGATCATGCCGAACCCGCCCGTCGGGCTGTCCTATCTCGTCAACGCGGCGGCGCCGCTGCCGACGCTGCGGGCGGCCTGATGGATCCCAATGTCCTCGCCTGGGCGCTGGCCCAGCCTACCGGCGGCCGAGCTTCGGTGCTGGCCGCGGCCTACACCGGTGGCACGACGCGCGTGACCTTCGATGGCCGCACCGTGGAGTATCGCAGCCTCGACGAGCTCGGCCGGGCACTGGCGGTGCTCCGCGGTGCCGAGATGGCCGCGGCGAGGAGGCCCTCGGTGACCGTGGCGAGCTTCAGCCGCGACGGCGGTCGGTGATCGGCGGCCGGCACATCAGTCCATCGGCGCGATCAGCCGCACGGGGGGAAAATAGGTGCGATACCTGCGGACATCGCGGGTCAGCAGCGGCAGCTGCGCCACCGCGGCATGCGCCCCGATAAAGAAATCCGGCAGCACGCCCGTGCGGGTGCCGCCGCCGGCGCGGTAGCGCTGGAACACCTTACCCGCCAGGAACAGCGCCTCGCGCGAGATGGGGGCGGTCTCCACCTGAGCGATGGCGAGGACCTCGTTGACCTCCTCCATGCGCAGGAAGCCCACCGAGAGTTCGGCATAGACCACATCGTTGATCAGCACCGGCCCGCGCACCGCCGCGGCCTCAAGCTGGCGCTGCGACCATTCCGCCCAGTCCGCATTGTCGGTGACCAGGTCGAGCAGGACATTGGTATCGACGAGGGTCACCTCACTCCTCGCCGCGCGTGAGCGCCATGATTTCCTCTGTGGTCATGCCGGCGCTGGCCCGGCCGCGCAGCTTCGCGAAACGGCTCGGCGGGCGCGTGGCCGGGCCGTGGCGGCCAGCCTTGTTGAGAACGACACGGCCGTCCTCGGCGACCTCGAAGGTGACGGCGCTGCCCGGCTTGATACCCAGCAGGTCGCGGACCTCCTTGGGGATGGTGACCTGACCCTTGGTCGTGACCGTCGTGGCCATGGGGTGCTCCTGTAATACCGCAATCTTCTCGAGTCTTACTTAAGGCCTCGTGCGGGCGGCTTCCAGTGGAGATCGCGGGATGATGGAACGCCTGCGTGCAGCCTGGCAGGTGCTGCGTGGCTACGCTGCCGCGCAGGACCATCGCGCCTCCGCCTGGGCGCCCTCCGGCGGCAGCGCCAATGCCGAGATCGGCGTGGCGGCGGCCACCGTGGCGCGGCGGGCCCGCGATGCCGTCCGCAACGATCCCTATGCCAGCCGCATCGTCGACCTGTGGACCGGCAATGCCATCGGCGCCGGCATCACCACGCGATGGCCCGA
The DNA here is from genome assembly GCF_018129005.1 of Neoroseomonas eburnea. Lineage (GTDB taxonomy): Bacteria > Pseudomonadota > Alphaproteobacteria > Acetobacterales > Acetobacteraceae > Neoroseomonas > Neoroseomonas eburnea. Next base: position 72,079 of record NZ_JAAEDL010000026.1, on the reverse strand, counting down.
CGATGCCCACAGCCGTGCCTGGCAGCGTTGGGCGGAAAGCACCGCTTGCGACGCCGAGGGCCGGCTCGACCTCTACGGGCTGCAAGCGCTGGTGATGCGGGCGGTGGTCGAGAGCGGTGAGTGCTTCGTCCGCTTCCTCATGGTGGCACCATCGCCCGCCAACCCGATCGGCCTCAGGCTGCAGGTGCTGGAGTGCGACCACCTCGACGCGAGCCGCAACGGCATGGTCGACGGCGCCCCGACCATCCAGGGCATCGCCCTCGGCGAGGCCGGCGCGCCGATCGGCTACTGGCTGCACCGCGTGCATCCCGGCGCTGCCTGGATCCTACCGGGGGCGACCTGGCAGAGCAGCCAGCGCATCCCGGCCAGCGACGTGCTGCACGTCTACCGCAAGCGCCGGCCCGGCCAGTTGCGCGACGTCTCCTGGCTCGCCCCGGTGCTGCTGCGCCTGCGTGACCTCGGCGACTACGAGGCGGCGCTGCTGATGAAGGCCAAGATCGAGGCCTGCCTAGCCGCGGTGGTCACGGAGGAAGGCGACGAGGCCCTCACCGGTGCCGCCGCCGGCCTGCTGCGCGACGCCCAGGGGCGGACGGTCGAGAGCTTCGAGCCCGGCATGATCCTGTATCGCCGCGGCATGGGCAGCGTGGAGGTGGTGAACCCGAGTGGGGGCGGCAGTCACGCCGCCTTTGCCCGCCGCGCTCTTGAGGCGGCCGCGGTGGGCGCCGGGCTGACCTACGACCAGGTTTCGGGCGACCTGACCCAGGCGAACTACTCCTCCCTCCGCGCCGGCAAGATCGAGTTCCGCCGGCTCTGCGAGCAGGTGCAGTACGGCATGCTGATCCCGATGCTGGTCCGCCCGATCGCCAAGCGCTTCCATCAGCAGGGCGCGCTGCTCGGGCTGTGGGGGGCGGACATGCCGGACGGCGTGAGCCACGTCCCGCCTGCCCATGAGATGATCGATCCGCTCAAGGACACCACCGCCCTGATCGCCCAGGTGCGTGCCGGCTTCGTGCCGCAACCCGAGGCTGCTGGCGCCTTCGGCTACGACTTCCGGGCCGCGGTGGAGATGATCCGCGAGGCGAATGCGCTGCTCGACGACGCTGGCCTCGCGCTCGACACCGACCCGCGCCGGGTCGCGAAGTCCGGCGCGGCGCAGGACGCCGCGCAGATGGCCGCCGTCGAAATCGCCGCCACCGGCGCTGCGGCCCCGCCGCGCGAGACCCCAGTAGAGGGCTGACCATGACGGACATCATCGAACCGGGCGGGGGCGACCCCGCGCCGGAGCCTGCTGCTGCGCCGGATCGACGTCCCGCCGCCGGGCAGTTGATCCTGGCGCAGCGCGCCATCACCGCGCCTGCCACCGTCGACCGTGCCGCCCGCACCGTCGAGGTGGTGTGGAGCACCGGCGCCCGCGCCCGCAACTTCGTCCCGGCCCTCGGTCTGATCACCGAGGAGCTGGAGATGTCGCCGAACGCCGTGCGCATGGAGGCGCTGCGCTCCGGCCGCGCCCCGGTGCTCGACACCCACCGCCGCGGCGGCGCGCGCGACGTGCTCGGCCGCGTCACCGCCGCCCGCCTCGAGCGCGGCCGCGGCTACGCCACGCTGCAGTTCAGCACCGCCGCGGACGTCGAGCCGGTCTGGCAGCGCATCGCCGACGGCACGCTGCGCGCGGTCAGCGTCGGCTATCGCGTGCATCGCTACCAGCCGCGGCCGGACGCCGCCACCGGCGAGACCGTCCACCGTGCGGTGGATTGGGAGCCCTTCGAGATCTCCGTCGTGCCGGTCCCGGTGGATCGGGATGCGGCGGTGCGCGCGCAGGGGGAACAGGGCCTCCCCGCGCCGGCGATCGAACCTGCCCTGCCTGACGAGGATCCACCCATGCCCGAGACGACGCCGGAAGCCCCGGCCGCGCCGGCGCCGTCCGCGCCGCTCACCCCGCCCCAGGAGACCACCGTGACCACCAGCCCCGCACCGGCCGTCGCGTCCGCGCCTGCCACGCCACCCGAGCCGAACCGCGCTGCGCCGCCCGATCTCGACGCGGTCCGTGCCGAGGCGCAGCGCGCCGAGCGTGAGCGCATCGCCGGCATCGACGCCGCGGTCGAGGCGGCCCGCGCCCTGCTGCCGGCGGACCGCATCACCCCGATCCGTGCCGAGGCCATCGCCCAGGGTTGGACCGGCGACCAGGCCCGCCGCGCCTTGTTCGATGCCCTCGTCGCGCACGGCCCGCGTCCTTCCATCCCCGCCCGCCCCGAAACCGGCCCGAGCCACGACGACCCGGCGCAGATCCTCGACGCCATGGCCGAGGCGCTCGCCGCCCGCGCCATGCCCGGCTACCGGCCGCAGGGGGAGAATGGTCGCTCCGGCCGTCACGCCGAGTTCATGGGCTGGCGGCCCTCCGACATGATCGGCGAGCTGCTGCGCGCCCGCGGCGAGCGGAGCGTGCCGCGCAATCCGACCCTGCTCGCCGAGCGGGCCTTCCATACCAGTTCCGACTTCCCGCTGCTGCTGGCCGCGGCGGCCAACAAGATGCTGCTCGCCGCCTATCAGCCGGCGCAGCCGACCTATCGGCAGATCTTCCTCCGGCGCGACTTCCGGGACTTCAAGCCGCACCGGCACCTGCGCATCGGTGACTTTCCGACCCTGCTGCCGCTTGCCGAGAACGGCGAGATCCAGGTCGGCACCATGTCCGAGAGCCAGGAGATCGTGCTGCTGCAGACCTTCGCGCGGCGCATCCGCGTCACGCGGCCGATGCTGGTCAATGACGACCTCGGCGCCTTCACCGACTTCGCCGCGGCGATTGGCCGCCGCGTCGCCGAGTTCGAGAACGCCACCGCCTACCAGTTGGTGAACAGCGCCAATGGCGACGGCCCGACGCTGACCACCGGCAGCGCACCGGTGTTCGCCACCGGCGCCGCGCGGGCCAACAAGGCCAGCACCGGCACCGTGCTCGACACCTCTACCATCGGCGCCGGTCGCACCGCCATCATGAAGCAGCGTACGCTCGACGGCCTGCCGATCTCGATGGGTCAGACCATGCGGTTGCTGGTCGGGCCGAACCTCGAGCTCGCCGCCCGCCAGGCGACGGTGGTCGTGCAGGCGAGCGAGATCGGCAAGGCGAACGTCTTTGCCGGCTTCGTGCAGCCGGTGATCGAGCCGTTGATCCAGGCGAACCGCTGGTACCTGTTCTCCGACCCGGTCGCGGCACCCGTCTATGTCTACGGCTACCTCAACGGGGCGGAGGGGCCGCAGGTCACCACCGGGCCGGTGCAGGGCGCCGACGGCGTCGAGGTCAGCGTGATCTTCGACTTCGGCGTCGGCGCCATCGACTGGCGCGGCGCCTGGTTCAACCCGGGCACCTGATCCCGGCCGCTCTCCTCTCAGTCTGGACCCATGCAGAGGCCGCCCTCCGGGGCGGCTTCTGCGTTTCAGGAGACCTCTTCATGCGCAACTGCATCCGTCCCGACGCACGCTCCATCCCGATGGTGGTGCCCTATGCCGGCGGGATCCTCTCCGGCCAGGGCATGCTGGTCGGCGCCTTCTTCGGGGTGGTGGCGTCCGACGCCGCGCAGAACGCCAGCGTCGACTGCGAGACCCGCGGCGAGTTCGAACTGACCAAGGAGCCCGCGCTCGCCATCAGCCAGGGTGCGCGGGTGTTCTGGGACAACACCAACCGCCGCATCACCACCACCGCCACCGGCAACTTCCAGGTCGGCCTCTGCACCGTCGCCGCACTCGCCGCCGACGCCGCGGTGCGGGTGATGCTGGCCCGTGTCCCGGCGAGCGGCGCATGAGCCGAATCGATCCCAAGGCCACGCGGGGCTATCGCAACCGCAATCCGGGCAACATCGAGCATGTCCCCGTCAACAAGTGGCAGGGTCTCGCCGATCCACCCTCGGACGGGCGCTTCTGCCGGTTCGTGAGCCACGAGCATGGCATCCGCGCCCTGGCGGCCCTGCTCACCACCTATCAGGATCGCCACGGCTTGCGGACGGTGCGCGGCATCATCGGCCGCTGGGCACCGCCCGGGGAGAACGACACCGGCGCCTATGTCTCGGCGGTGGCACGGCACATGGGCGTCGGCGCCGAGGAGCCGGTCGACCTGCACCGGCACGATCAACTCCGTCCCATGGTCGAGGCGATTATCGCCCATGAATGCGCCGGGCTGGCGTATCCGGCCGCCGTCATCGACCGCGCCCTGACGATGGCCGGCGTGCCGCCGCCTGCGCCGGAGACGCTGCGGCAGGTCGCCACCACCACCGGCACGGGCCGTGGCGCGGTGGCGGTCGGCGCGGCTGGCATGGCGACCGTCGCCGCCCAGGCCGCGCCCGCCATCCAGGCGCTCGGCAGCCTGGCGCCGATGGTCGCCGTCGCGGTGATCCTCGCCGCCATCCTTGCCGTCCTCCTTTGGCGCCTTCGGCGGCCGGCATGACCGCGCTGCTCGCTGCCCTGTGGTCCCGCATCGGCGGTTGGGTGGTGGCGATCCTCGCGGGCGGCGGCGCGGTGCTCGCCTTGCTGGCCATGGGCCGGCGGCAGGGTCGCGCGGATGTCGAACGCCAGGCGGCGCAGGACAGCCTCGAGGCCAAGGAGAGAGCCGATGCGGCATCTGCCGAGTATCGCGCTGATGGCGCTGCTGGGCGCCTGCGCTCCGGCCGGTTCTGAGCCGGCCTGCTTTGCGCTGGTGCCGTATGACGCCCGCAGCCAACAACGGGCGGCGGAGGAACTGGCCGCGCTGCAAGACGGATCGGTGCTGGCGCGCATGATCGACGACTATGGCGATCTGCGCGCCCGCATCCGTGGGGCCTGCGGACGATGAGCGCCTTCACCGACGCCATGGCGGCGCTGGTCGCCGATCCAAACCTCGGGGCGGACGCCGTCTATCGCCAGGGCGGTACGGGCGCACCAGTGAGTATTCGAGTCTTGCGGTCGTCGCCCGATCGCGTGGCGGATGCCTTCGGCACCGAGATCCTCTCCGCGACCGACATGCTCTCGGTCGCCATCGCTGTCCTGCCCGACCTCGCCGCCGGCGACAGCTTCGCCCTTGGCTCCGACCTTCTCACCGTCACCCACGCCGAGCGCGACGCCTCCGGCACCGCCTGGCGCGTCCTCTGCCAGCGATAGGAGCCTCTATGCCGCAGAACGCCCTCACCCTGCTGGAGATCCTGCGCGACCTGCTGCTCGGCGCCGCGGCGGGCCTGGCCGGTGGCTTCGTGCGCTGGAACAATCCCGAGCGCCGGCGGTTTGGCTGGTGCCTGGCCTGGGAGGTGCCCTCCGCCGCGCTGGTCGGCAGCGCCGGCTATGCCCTCGGTGGCTTCCTCGAGTTCAACGAATACGGCCGGTTCCTCTTCGCCTTCGTGTTCGGCTACCTCGGCCAAGCCGCGCTGCACGACCTCGCCGTCGCCATCATCCGCCACCGCACTGGCCTGCCGCCCGGCGGCGGCGCGCCGTGAGGCTCAGCGCCCGCATCGTCGGCGACCTGCGGCAGGTGCTCGCCGCCGAGGTCCGGGCCGGCGAGCGGGCGGCGATGACGGCGATCCGCGCCGAAACCGAGCAGGTCAAGCAGGAGCTGCGGCGGCAGGTGACCAGCAGCTTCGGCGGCAACGCGCGTGGCATCGCCAATGCCTGGCGGTCCCAGGTGTTTCCGCGCTCGGGACAGTCGCTGCGTCCTGCCGGGCTGGTCTGGACCAAGGTGCCGAACGTCATCGACGCCTTCGAGCGCGGCGCGCTGATCCGCGCCAAGGGTGGCCGGAAGTTCCTCGCCATCCCGACCGGCTTCAATGCGGCGCGGGGGCGCCGCGGCCGCGGCGAGAAGGGGATGCGGGTCACGCCGGCGCAGATGGTCGCCTCGGGGCAGAGCTTCCTGCGGCCGTTCCAGTCCGGCCGTGGCTTCGTGTGGTGCCTGCCGTTGCGCCAGGGTGAGCAGACCGGCCAGCGCCGCCGCACCCGGCTGATCGCCGGCGGCCTCACCGAGATCGGCACCGGCAACCGCAAGGGCCGCGAGGCCTGGGCGCGCGGCATGCTCCAGCGCGGCATGCTACCGATGTTCCTGCTGCTGCCGCAGGTGAAGCTGGCCAAGCGGCTGGACGTGAAGGGTGCCGCCGAACGCGGGCTGCGCCGGCTGCCGGGACGGTTCGTCGCTGCCTGGGAGCGCGAGAGCGGGAGGGTGGCGCCGTGAGCATGCGCGAGACCGCCATCGCGGCGCTGCACGGCCAGCTGCAGACCGCGCTCGCCACCCGCAATCCCGCCCCGCTGGTGCTGCGCAGCGAGACGGTGCCGCAGCGCCTGCCGCCGGGCGGGCTGGTTGTCCTGCGCGACGGCGAGACGGTGGAGGGGACCGCGATCCTGTCGCCACTCGCCTGGGCCATCGAGCATCGCGCCGAGATCGAAGTCACCGTCGGCGGCGCGACGCCCGCGGCCCGTAATGCCCTGCTGGACGCTCTGCTGGTGGCCATCGCCGCCGCCATCACTGCCGACCGCACCCTCGGCGGCGCGGTGGAATGGGCCCAGCCCGGCGCGCCCGACTTCGAGGATGTCGAGTTCGAGGGCGCCGCCGCCGCGCGCGCCGCCTCCGTCCCCGTCGCCCTGTTCTTCACCGTCGCTGGCTCGCCGCTGGCCTGACGCTTCGCCCTCTTGCTGATCTCGGAGATCCCCGATGCCCCGTGCCATCGGCGCCAATTGCCGCCTGCTCATGACCCCCGAGGCGGCCTACGGCACCGCGCCCGTAGGCGACTGGCTGCGCATGCCCTTCCTCTCCTGCGACCTCGGCGCCGAGCAGCCGCTGCTCGATGCCGACGTCATCGGCGTTGGCAGCAGTCGCGATCCCGCCGCGCCCTTCCTCGACACCGTCACCGTGCAGGGCCAGGCGGTCGTGCCGGTCGACCTGGTCAACATTGGCCACTGGCTGCGCCTGCTGCTCGGTCCGCCGACCACGACCGGCACGAGTCCGAACTTCATCCACAGCTTCGGCTCGGGCGCCGCGGCGCTACCGTCGAACAGCATCGAGATCGGCTATCCCGACGTGCCGAACTACGATCTCTGCACCGGCGTGCGCGCCGACACGCTGGAGATCGACTTCTCGCCGACCGGCCCCGCCACCGCGACCTTCGGACTGATGGGCCAGGGTTCAACGCGCGGCGCCTCGAGCTCGGGTGGTACGCCGACCAGCGCCGCCTACACCGCCTTCAACAAGGCGCAGGGGGCAATCAGCCGGAACGGCGCCGCGCTCGCCCAGGTGACGGGCGCGCGGTTGACCTATGCCAACGGCATGGAGATGGTCCGCACCATCCGCGCCGATCGGAAGGTGGAGGGCGTGGATCCCGGCATCGCGCGTGCCACCGGCCAGATCACCGCGCGCTTCGCGGACACCACGCTGCTGACCCAGGCGCAGAACAACGCGCCGGCGGAGTTCGCCTTCAGCTACGCGATCGATGCGAACCGCAGCCTCACCTTCACGGTGCACGAGGTGTATCTGGCGCTGGCGAAGACCCCGGTCGAAGGGCCGGGCGGCGTCGAGGCGAGCTTCGAGTTCCGCGCGGCCTTCAACGCCACGGCGACGCGGATGATGACCGCAGTGCTGAAGAACCAGCAGGCGGGTACGGAGTACGCATGAGTCCGCCTTGGGCCAGTTGAGTACCTGGTCCGGAAGCGTTCCTCGCGGCAGATGCGAATCGGACGCAAGGATGGGGCTCGGGATCCGCACATGCACCTGTTAAGCGGGGCGAGGCCAAAACAACCGAGGTGGACCGTCAGAGGCGCTCCGCAGCAGAGCGGCAGGCAATGAGCAGTTCGTCGTTCGCCTGGGAATTGGACATCGTTGAGCGGTAGAAGTGCGCGGCCACCAAAGCCGCATCAGTCGCCGACGAGCCGGCAGCGAGTTCGGGAGTGAGGAGTTGCGCGCGGGCGCGCGCGGCGCAGGCCGACATCAATTCGACGAGGCTGGTGGGCGCAAGTGGGCCCACTCGCAGTGGAGGCATCTCCCACTTCGGTCCGGGTACTAGCCATCCAAACTCGCGCAACAGCGCGTAGAGCATCGTTGGGATCGGGCCGTATGGCTCCCTTTGCGCCTGCGCCAAGCCCTCGGTGTGCACGCCAAGCCGCAAGAAAACATTGTAAACGAACACAGCTGCCGCTTCCTGCCGGTCAAGCAAGTCGCTCGCAAACGCGAATGAAAGTAGATCAGCTCGGAACTCCTCAACGTAGATGAGCGGCCAAACGGTCTTGCCTGCCAATTTAAAATATCCATCAGCATACTTACTTTCTGTATCATAACCGATGGCATGCCCAGCCTCATGCACAAAATACTCGTTTGCTATTACTCTCGCCAAGCGGGGGTTTAAGAATGCTTGAAGTTCTTCCGTAGACTTCTGACCAATTAGCGCTCGCAGAACGGGTACGCGCCTGTCCCAGTTCGATAAGGCCTTCGCAACATCGACGATATTCGTCGGCATGGGCGATTTCCCCTCCGCGGGGATGAACTGGCTGACCTTGTACAAAATGTCAGGTTCCTGTTCGAACTCGCCGGCGCGCTGCTCAACGAATGCGGGCCTCAGCTTCACGGCTCGAGTGCCTCGCCAAGCCGGATCATGCGCGAGGCGCACGTTGATGGCATACTCGTCGAGATGATGCGGCGAGTTGCCAATTCCCCATCGGCCGACAAGGCGCGAAGGCCGGCCGACGCGCCTGCTCTGGACGCGGTAGGTGCCCTCGAGATCAAACACCTCACCAAGCCGCATCGCGCGACTACGCCTGGGCGTGATGTGTTGGCAGCGTAAATGCAGCCGGCGCGCCACCTAGCACAAGCGGCTGAAGTACGCCCCCGATTCGGGCGAGGGTTAGCAGTTCGCGAAGTTGAGCTCTCTCTATTGTCGCTCGGTCGTGCGGCAACTGCGTCGCAAGGTGTTCAAGCTGCCGATGGAGATCGGATGTCTTGAGGTTGGGATCGAAACCCTTGGCGGCTGCAAGCAGGTCGCCTGCGAGTTCGACGACAACGCTCACTTTCGGGGAACGCTCAACCACAAAGTTTCGGACGGCTACAATCCAAGGGTTGCCCACGTCCCTTATTGTCTTAGCTGTCCCGACAAGCGGAGCATATTCATCCCGCATCTGAGATACTGCCGCGGCCAGCCTGCCGGCCATAACGATGTCATCGTGGGACCGGGAGTTAGCCAGTGCTAGGAAACTGGCGTCGCCGAGTGCTGCAACTAGGTGGCGGCCGCAAACCTCATCCTGATTGCCGGCGCAACGTGTCTCGCCGACTCGCGGCGCTGTCTGTCCGCCGGATCCTATGAACGCTGCAGGCTGGCGCGCGCCGAGCGCATCCACGACGTCGGCATGGACTGCTATCTGATCGAGAGCGCGGATGAGAAAGAAATGTGCCAACTGCACGCTGCGGAAGGATCTGACCAAATCCGGCAAGGCGATATGCGCATCTGAGTCAAACATGCTCCTTAGGCCGTCGGCGTGTCCATGATCGAGATCGAGCGTCATGTGACGGCGCCAGCCGGCGAAGAAACCACCTATCCCGTAGGCCTCTTCTACGGCATCATAAAATGTTTCGCTGTCATCTCGGAACAGGATGCTCGCTTCCTGGAAGTAAGCGATCAGGAGGTGACCCAGCCAGTCTTCGTCGGCCGTTCGCAGGGCTTGGTCCTCGAAAGCGGTCGAGGCGGCCAAGGGAACGTAGGCCTTCACCATGTCTGGGCGAAGCGCTAGTTCCCCGGCTCCTGCGAAGTAGAAGGCATCGCAATGCCAATACTCTTCAAGCGAGTCTTCCATGAAGAACGCCCGCAGGTCTGGCACAGGTGAGCGCATTGCCATACGTGCGGCAATGGGCCCGGCTGATCGCGAAATGTGGTAATTGTGGATGATCCAGGCCACAAGCTCGCCACGTGAGGCACTGCCGGACCGAAGACGCTGCCAGAGCGGGTGCGCATAGTATTCTGCGTACAATTTTGAGCGCAGTGGGGCGAAGAGCCTGGGCACGTCCTTAACGCGGATCTCGTGCGGCAGTTCGGGAAGGATGCACCCTTGCGCGGCTAATAAGGCAACTACACGAGCTGCGGAGCCAGCGCCCAATTCGGATCGGGAGACACGACGCTCAGCTAGAAGACGGACAAGACCGGGCGCCCCATGCATAGCCTCAGATGGGAGGACTACCTCCCAGAGGGCGTACCTGACTAGAACTGCTCCCGCGCCGTTCGGAGCGACCTCCACCTCCGGCCGGAGAACCAGGTCGCCCTCCCCAGCAGGCAGTGTCGCGACCAACAAATGGTCGCTCTCAGCAAGGTGTCGGCGATACTCAAAGGCCCCAGTCACTGCCCGTACTGCGTCAGCGGACGATTACCGAACTCGCCGTCGTAGTCAGGCGAACCTGCGTGCCTGGAGGAAGGCCCAGCAAATCGAGAAGCTGGTGCACCTTCTGTGGATCATCGTGCAGATTTGGGATGTTACCCGAGATTACTAGCGAATTTTCGTCGCCCGACCTCCCGCCCGACCTGATCTCAAGCTCAGTAGACTTGGCTTTCGATTCTTTCGCCATCCTCGTCTTCCTTGAGAAGTAAAGCGATGACAGTCTGACACTGCAAAGTTGGTGAACACAACAGAAATCGGGCTGCATCAGACCGACAGGGTGCCCAGGCTGGTTCTATCAAGCGGCGCCGGAGACCGTTCTCTGGCAACGCTGCCCGTGTTTTGTGGATATGACCACTCAGCGTCGGCCTCTGGGCGAGAAAGTCGCCCCAGGCTCAAGGGGCGCTTTGGCGTTCGCCGCTTAGCGAGCCTTCTCCACACGACAGCTTCGCATATGCCGCCGCCGGGACTGAGAGCTGCCCTGCGGCCCCATCGCCCTCCGCCGCCCCGCACCGTCTGAATTCCTGAACGGAGAATTTGATGCTCACCCTCGACCTTCCGGCCGAGCCGTACTGGCTCGAGCTGCCGCGCGGCGTCCGCGTCGAGATCCGGCCGGTGACGACGGCGGTCATGGCCGCGGCGCAGGCCGCCGCCGCGCGCCGCCTCGCGGCGATCCGCATCGCCGATCCGGAGCTCGACCCCGACATGTCGCGCGGCCTGTCCTTCGCCTTCCTGGTCAAGGCGCTCGCCCGCCACGCCGTCACCGCCTGGGAGGGCGTCGGCGATGCCGCCGGCAAGCCGCTGCCGCTCTTGCCCGAGGCGGTCGAGCGCCTGATGGATCTCGACGACATCGCCGCCGCCTTCTGGGACCGCGCCACGGCGCCGGTGGCCGCGGTGGCCGCCGAGGGAAACGGCTGAGGGCCCGCGCCGCCTGGCACTTCGGCCGCGGGCCCGACTACTGCCGCGGCTGCGCCGCCCTGGATCGCGACTGCGCCGATGCCTGCCCCTACACCACGCACGCGCCGACCAGCCTTGAGGGCCATGCCTGCTGGGCGGCGGGGACCGCGTGCGCTGAGGCGACCATGGCTGGCCTGACGCTCGATACCGCCGGTGCACTCGCCGCAGCGCGCGAGTTGGGTGCCGCCGGCTGGCCCGCCGCCGAAATGCTGCTCGCCATCCGCATCGGCATGGCCGAGGGCAGCACCGCCCGCCGCGAAGGGGAGGAAAACCCGCATGGGGGATAGCACGCGCCGCGTCTCGGTCCGCCTCTCGCTGAACGATGCCGCCCGGGTCAAGGCTGGCCTGCGAGAGGTCGGCGAGACCGGCCAGCGCTCCCTCGACCAGATCAAGGGCGGCGCCGAGCGCGCCTCGCGATCGCTGGAACTGCTCGACGTCGCCGTGCGGGGGATCCAGCTCGCCGGCGTGGCGGTGGCGGCCCGCGCCCTGGTCCAGGCCGGCGACGCGCTGACGCAGAGCCTCTCCCGCCTGCAGAACGCCACCGGCTCGGTCGAACGCGCCGGTGCGGTCTACGAGGCGCTGTACCGCAACGCGCTGTCCACCGGCGTCGCGGTGTCGGAGAGCGTCGATGCCTTCCAGCGCTTCGCGATCGCCGCCCGCGAGATCGGCGCCACCTCCGACCAGGTGGTCCGCCTGGTCGGCGGCCTGCAGCGCGTCGCTATCGTCTCCGGCGCCTCGACGCAGGAGATCTCCTCGGCCACCCTCCAGCTCGCCCAGGCGCTGGCCTCCGGCGTGCTGCAGGGCGATGAGCTCCGCTCCATCCTCGAGGCCATGCCACTGCTGGCCGAGGGCCTGGCCAAGGAACTCGGCGTCTCGATCGGCGAACTGCGCAAGCTCGGCAGCGAGGGCAAGCTCACCGCCGAGCGGGTGTTCCCCGCACTGCTGCGCGCGACGGAGCGGCTCGGCGCCGAGCTCGACCGCGCCCCGCTCTCGCTCGGCCGCGCCTTCGGGCAGCTGACGGCGGCAACCGAGAACTTCCTCGGCCAGCTCGACCGCGCCATCGGCCTCTCTAACGCGCTGGCGCGGGCGCTCTCGGCCGCCGCCCGCGCGGTGGACGGCGTCCGCCAGGGTGCGGGCCTGCTCAGCGAGGAGGAACGCTTCGCCGGCATGCGCCGCCAGGCCGAGGCGCTGGCGGCGCAGATCGCCCGGCTGGAAAGCCAGCAGGACGGCCGCGCCAGCCTCACCGCGCCGGTCCGCCGCGGCAGCATCCGCCCCGGCCTGGTCGGCACTGCCGAGCAGCAGGCCGGCGTCGATCGTGCGGCCCGGCTGGAGGAGCTACGCCGGCAATACACCGAGATTCAGGCCGAGATCACCCGCGGCGAGCAGGCCGCCGGCGAGCGCCAGCGGAGCGAGCAGGAGAGCGCCGCCGCCCAGGCCGCCGAGGCCCGCCGGCGCCGCGCCACGCAGGACGTCCAGGAGCTCACCCGCGACCTCGACGACCGCTTCCGGATCAACCGGGAGTACGAGGAACGGGTCCGCCGGCTGCGCGAGGCCGAGGCCGCGGGTGGCGTCACCGCCGCCGAGCGCAACCGCCTCGAGACCCTGGCCCTGCAGGAGCGCGACGAGGCGCTGCGGCGCCTTGAGCCGCGCGTCGCCGCGGTCCGCCGCGCCAGCACCGAGGGCGCGCGGGAGGCACGCGAGGCCGAGCGCGAGCTCAACGAGCTGCTGCGCGAGCGAGAGCGGCTGATCCAGCAGAACGAGACCGCCTATGAGCGCTACCAGCGCCGCCTCGCCAATCTCTCCAGCCTGGTGGAGCGCGCGGAACGGGCTGGCCGGGCGGTGCCCGACGAGACCATCCAGCGCGAGGCGGTCGCGGCCATGGAGGAGCTGGAGCGGGCGGAGGAGCGTGTGCAGCGCGGCGCGGAACGCACTTCCGACACCGTCCGCGAGCTGGGCCTCACCTTCTCCAGCGCCTTCGAGGACGCCATCGTCAAGGGCGAGAAGTTCTCCTCGGTGCTGGAGGGGCTGCTGCAGGACATCACCCGCGTCCTCACCCGCAAGGTCATCACCGAGCCGCTGGGCAACGCGGTCTCGGCCGGGCTGTCGGGCATCTCCTTCGACAGCCTGTTCACCGATGTCGGCTCCTGGCTCGGCGGCCTGTTCCGCGCCGAGGGTGGGCCGGTTGCCGCCGGCCAGCCCTATGTCGTCGGCGAGCGCGGACCGGAATGGTTCGTCCCCCGCCAGGCCGGCACCGTTCTGCCCAACGGCGTCACCCCGGGCGGAGGCGCCCCCACCATCCACACCAGCATCAGCATCGATGCCCGTGGCGCGGACGCCGGCGTCGAGGCGCGGCTGCGGCTGCTCGCCGGGCAGATCGCCCGCCAGGCTTCGGCGATGACGCTGGATGCCATCCGCCGCGGTGGGGCGGCCTACGACACCGTGCGCGGGTAGCAGGGAGGGCGAGCCATGACCGAATACGCCTGGCCCGCCGCGCTGCGGCCGTCGCGGCTGAGCTTTTACCTGCAGCACAACACGCTGCGCTTCGTCTCGCCGGTCAGTCGCGCCACCCAGGTGCTCCGCCGCGACGGGGCACGCTGGATCGCCGAGGCCAGCTTCGACCCGCTCAACCGCATCCAGGCCGGTGTGCTGGAGGGACTGCTGGCAGCGCTGGCCGGCTCGGCCAACACGGTCCGCATCTGGGATTGGCGGCGCGAATACCGCACCGGCGATCCGCGCAGCCAGGGCGAGGTGCCGACGGGGCCCTATTCCTTCTCGGACGCGACGATCTTCACCGACGGGACGGGGCTCGTCGTCGGATCGGGCACGCCGTCTCTGGCGGCTGGCGCGGCGCGCGGGGCTCTGTCGCTTGCGACCCAGGGGTGGTGGCCGAGCGCGGTGGCGGTCGGGGCCGGGGACCATATCGGCCTCGCCGGTCGGCTCTATATGGCGACCGAGCAGGTGGTCGCCTCCGGCGCCGGCACGGCGACCATCCCGATCGCCCCGCCGCTGCGCGCCGCGGCGTCGCTCGCCGAGCCCCTGGTGCTGACCACGCCCACCGTCGCCATGCGCCTCGCTTCCGACGACGAGGGCGCCAACCCCACCCGGCCGGGACGCTTCACCGCCATCACCATCCGCCTGGAGGAAGCCTTGCCATGACGGAGGGCATCGCCGCCACGCCGCGGCTCTCGCCGCAGGCCGCCGCGGCGGCGACCGCGCCGGTGGCGACGCCGGTGGTGCTGGTCGAACTCGACTTCGCCTCCGGCCCGATCCGCGCCTGGACCGGGCTCGGTCCGCTCGATTGGGCCGGCGTGACCTATGAGGGTATGGGCACCATCGGGGCGGTCTCTGACATCGAGGAGACCGCCGAGCTCCGCGCCGTGCGCATCACGCTCACGCTCTCGCCGGTGCCGCAGGAGGTGGTCGACATTGCGCTGGCCGAGCAGTCCTTCCGCCTCCGCCCGGCGCGGCTGTGGGGTGTGCTGCTCGATGCCGAGGGCGCTTTCGTCGCCGACCCGTTCCCGCTTTGGGCCGGGCTGATGGACACCATGCAGGTGGTGGACGGCGCCGAGCCGCGGATCTCGCTCACCTGCGAAAGCCGGCTGGTCGACCTCGAGCGCGCCGAGGTGCGCCGCTACACCGACGCCGACCAGCAGGCCGAGTATCCGGGCGACCGCTTCTTCGAGTTCGTCCCAGCACTGCAGGAGGCGGAGATCCGGCTGCCGGCCAACTGATGGCTCGGCGTCCGGATTGGCCTGCACGGCTGGCGGCGCTGCTGGCCGCGGCGGAGACGCGGCCCTTCGCCGCGCATCGCTGGAACTGCGGGCGCTTCGCCCTGGCGGCGGTGATGGCTACGACCGGCCGCCGGCCCGGTTGGCGCAGCCGCGCTTCGTTGGAGGCCACTGCGGATAGCGCGGGCTTTCCCCGCATCCCGCCGGCCTTCGCACGGGCGGGCGATGTCGTCCTCGCCGGCGACCCGCCCCGCCTCGGCGTGGTGGTCGATGGCGGCCGCGCCGCCTTCGTCGGTCCCCGCGGCCTGATCCGCGTCCCGCTCACCACCTGCGCCATCGCCTGGAGGATCGCCTGATGCCGGCTGCGGTGCCGCTGATCGCCGTGGCCGCGGCCGGCGTCGCCTCCGCCGCGGTCGGTGGCGGCATCATCGGTGCGGTGGTCGGCGCCGGCGCCGCCTTCATCGTCTCCGCCATCGGCCAGTCGGTCTTTCCGCAAAAGCAGAAAAAGCAGGCCAGCCTCAGCCCGCAGGCGGCGGCGATCGCCGGCTTCGATGCCGGCCAGCCCGGCGCCGGCCGCACCCAGGCCTTCCGCCAGCCCGTCACCGAGCACCAGATCATCGTCGGACGCTGCAAGGTCTCGGGGCCGATCGTCTTCCTCCACTCGGCGACCGACGATGAGGGCCGCGCCGATGGCTATTTCTACTCGGTGGTGGTGCTCGCCGCGCACCACGTCCGCGCCATCGGCGAGATCTATCTCGGCGACAAGCTGGAGAGCGATGGATCCCTCGCCGGGCTGGTCCGCATCGACCGCCATCTCGGCGAGCCGGACCAGGGCGCCGACGCCAACCTCATCGCTGAGACTGGCGGCCAGTGGACCAGCGAGCATCGTGGCCGCGGCCGCGCCTATGTCGCCGTGCGGCTCAAGCTCACCGCCGAGGCCTTCCCCGCCGGCCCGCCCAACATCGCCGCCATCGTCGAGGGCGCCGATACCATCCTCGACCCGCGCACCGGCACGACGGGCTGGTCCGACAATCCCGCCCTGCTGCTCGCCTGGTACCTCACCGCCCCCTTCGGCTGGCGGGCCTCCTGGACCGACATCGACATCCCCGCCCTCATGGCCGCGGCCAACATCTGCGACGAGTTGGTCGGCACCAGGGCCGGGGTCTACGAGCGCCGCTACACCGCCAACGGCGTGCTGTCCCTCGCCGAGGGCAAGATCGCCATCACCCGCAAGTTCGTCGCTGCCATGGCCGGCGCGCTGGTCGTCTCGGGCGGGCGATTCTTCATCCATGCCGGGGCGCCGGCCCTGCCGGCGGCGACCCTGACCTCGGATGATCTGCGCGGCGACGTCACCATCCAGGGCGCACGGCCGCGGCGGGACCTCTTCAACGGGGTGCGCGCCGTCTATGTCGAGCCGGCCGCCAACTGGCAGCCGACTGACGCCCCGCCGCTGCTGGCCTCCAACTACGTCGCCCAGGATGGCGGCGAGATGATCTACCGCGACCTCGAGTTCCCGCTCACCACCTCGGTCAGCACGGTGCAGCGGCTGATGAAGGTTGAGCTGGAGCGCAACCGTCGTCAGCGCACCGTCGCCTTCCCGGCCAACCTCTCCGCCCTGCGGCTGCGGCCCTGGGAGGCGGCGACGGTCGCCCTCGACCGCCTCACGCCCTTCCCGGCGCGGGTCACCGCCTGGTCGCTGGCGGCCGAGGGCGGGGTCGACCTCACCCTGGAGGAGGAGGACGCCGCGGTGTGGGACTGGAACCCGGCGGTGGATGAACGCGCGACGGGGAGCAATCCCGCGGTCGTTCTCCCCAACCCCGGCGTCATCGCCGCGCCCGCCAGCATCACGGTGGAGACGCCGGAGACGGTAGCCTTCGCTATCCTCGCCGTTTCCTGGGCGGCGGTCGGGTCCTCGCATCTCGCCGGCTACCAGGTGGAGTTCCTGCCGGCCTCCGTGGCGGCCTGGCAGGGCTATGGTGGGTCTTTGGGTGCGACCGCCGCCGCTATCCCCACCGCCGAGCCGACCGGCTTCCGGGTGCGCGCCGTGGCGCGCAGTGGGGCGGTGTCGGGCTGGCGGCAGGCCCTCGTCCCCACTCCGGTGACGGCGCCCGTGGCGACGGGGATTGCCGGCGGCATCCGGCTCTCCGGCGGCTCCCCGCCCGACGCCGTGCGCCTGCAGGTGTTCGAGGCCAGCTCCAACAGCCTCGCCGCCGCGACCAAGCTGCCGGAGGAGGCGAGCGGCCTCTTCTGGGACCGCACCGGCCTGACCGCCGGCGACACGCGCTGGTACTGGCTGCGTGCCGTCTCGGCCGAGGGCAACGTCTCGGCCCTGGCCGGGCCGGTCTCTGCCACCGCGCTCTGATGTCGGCCCGCCGCGCCCACGCGCGTGTACCCTCGCTCTGGTCGGGATAGGCGCCGCCGCGCGCCCCGTAACGCCCAGCCTATGCCGCTCACGGGCGGGCTTTCCGCGGCGACCTGCCGTCCCCATCTCTTCTACAAGCGTTCCGGCCGAACCGAGTGCCGTTCAGGCTGCGGCCTTATCCATCGGTGTCCGACGCGGGCAGTCAGGTGGCGACGGCTGCCGTCCTTTGGCGACCCACGGCCGAATCAAACGCTCACCATCAGGGAGCGACCAATGACGACCTTCCTGGGGCGCCCGGCTTTCGAGCGCCTCGCGCAAGTCCGTTCCCGGCTCATTGACCAGGGCTTTGCACCGGCGACCCCAGATCGGCCGGGCATCGCCGGCCTGTTCCTGCCGTGGTCCGGCCGGGACCTGTCTACGAAGGGGGGCATCTATTGGGTAGGCGCCGGAACTGACGGCATCTACGGCGCAGAAGGCGAACAGAGCTACGAGGCCTGCCACGAGCGGGCGGCGAGGCTTTGCGATCGCGGCCCCAACGCTCGGGCGCACACGCCGGTATGGCTCTTCCTTGATGCTTTGACTCGCACCCTGCTGGGTGGGACCTACGATACAACCTCAAGCCGCTGGGGATGGTCGAACCTCCTCAAGATTGGCTGGAGCGCTGGCAGTCCGGACGTCTGGCCGCCCGAAGTCGTCGAACGTCAGCAGCACGCATGCGCCGCAGCGCTCCGAGAGGAGATCGGGCAGCTGCGGAACAGTCTCATCTAC
Organism: Neoroseomonas eburnea; assembly: GCF_018129005.1. GTDB lineage: Bacteria > Pseudomonadota > Alphaproteobacteria > Acetobacterales > Acetobacteraceae > Neoroseomonas > Neoroseomonas eburnea. Next base: position 53,920 of record NZ_JAAEDL010000026.1, on the reverse strand, counting down.
ATCGGGTCGCTCGATGATTTTGGCATTCTCGGCGAGGCACTCGGCAGCGTGCCTGCTTGGCACAGCGAGAACAGCACAACGACCAGCATCTGGTGGTTCCGCGACCAGGTCTCCGGAAATCTCTTCGTTCATGGAAACCACCCGAGCACTGCGCGACGCGAGGAGGCCGCCATCGCCGCGATTGAGCGCACGGTCTTGCTCACGCAGAACCTGCTTCCGCGGTTTGTGTGATGATCCTGCAAAGCTCCGTCTCGCTGGAGGCTGATGGCCCGCGGCCAACTCACCGGTACACCCGAGGCGAGCTTCTGGCCGACGGCACCATCCACCTTCTCGGTACATCCGCGGCTCTAGCCGCGTGTGTCGCGTTGCTCGCTCTGGCGGTGCGATCCGACAACCTGCTCACAGGACTTGCGATCGGCCCCTACCTGACCGGACTGGTGGCCATGTTCGGCTTCTCGGCGCTCTACAATCTCGCGACGGAAGGCCGCTGGAAGTCCCGGCTTCGGCGGCTCGACCATGCTTCGATCTTCATGATGATCGCGGGAACCTACACACCCGTCGTCATCTTCGCGATTCCCGGAACGCGAGGCTGGAGCCTGCTGGCTGTCGTCTGGGCCGGCGCTATTGCGGGCGCGACCCTGAAATTGCTCGCCGGTAGGCGCTTCGAGGGCTTGTCGGTTGTTGCCTATCTCGTGCTTGGCTGGGCCGGCGTGACCGCCCTTGGACCATTGCTGGACGCGTTGCCCACGCGGGACATGGTTCTGCTCGCGGCGGGCGGGCTGATCTACAGCACGGGCGTCGTGATGCATCTCGCAACGCAGCTCCGCTACCACAATGCGCTGTGGCACATGTTCGTCCTCGGCGCCGCGGGCTGCCACTTCGCGGCGGTGTACCGCCTCGCGGCTGTGTCGTCGGCTTAAGTTCTTCGTCGGCGCCCTTTCACGCTGCGGCCCCGCCAGAGGGCCTTCTTGGCCGTCGTGGTGGCGGCACCCATCGAGGTCACCGTTCCCGCGCCGAAGGGCCGCGATGCCCATAACCGCGCTCTGATCCGGAGCATCCCCTCATGCCCGCCCGTATCGATGACCTGCTGGTGCTCGACGCCGCGGTCAGCAAGACCGACCTCGCCAAATACCTGCGCGACCGCGAGACGGTGCTGCCCTCCGACTTCGGCGGCCTGGGCGATGGCGTCGCCGATGATCGCACCGCGATCCAGGCCGCCTTCGACCGCGCCGCGGCGGACCAGAAATTCGCGGTCATCCCGCCCGGCACCTGGAACGTCGCCGCCGGCGTCACGCTCGGCGGCGGCGCCCGCGGCCTGATCATGCATGGCGTCATCCGCTACAGCGGCACCGCCCCCACGACCGTGCTGACGCTCGGCGATGGCGGCACCGTCCGCAACGGCGAGAAGCACTATGCCGGGCTGCAGGTCGTCCGGCAGACCCAGTCCGATTGGCTCGACGAGACCGACATCGGCATCCTGGTGCGCAACGTCGACGCCTCGGTGGTCGAGCTCCGCCTGGTGTCGGGCTTCACCATCGGCATGCGGACGCTCGGCGACGGCCGCGGCGTCGAGGACAGCACCTTCCATCTCGGACGCATCCTCAACAACCGCATCGGTCTCGATATCCGCTGCGCCACCGCCACCGCCTGGAACACCTCCATTCGCTACTATGGGGGTCACTTCGCCATCGCAACCGGGATCAACCCCACCATCGATCGCTTCGGGATCCGGCTGTCCAAGGCGGACGGGGCCTATTCCAACCACAACCGGCACGTCTTCGACGCGCCGAACTTCGAGCTGCGGCAGCTCGACCCGAACGTCGCCATTCCCTTCCTGAACGAGACCAGCGGCTCGGCGATCATCGGCCGGGCGCTGCGCATGGAGGCCTGCTCGCCGATCGTCGCCCGGCACACCGCCGCGGCGCAGGATTGCGAGTACGAGGTCGCGTGGAGCAACACCTACCAGGTTGGCATCGACTACACCGCGACCGCCACGCGCTGCGGCAACACTGTGCTCAACCGCCACCGGGCGCCGGCTTCGCGGCATCTGCGGCTGCTGGGCTCGGTGCCCAATGTCCGGGCCCAGGCCTTCCGCCACAGCGCGACCGAGATCGGCGTCGAGGGGCTGGCGGTGGTCGCCACGTCCACGACCAGCGCCACCACGCTCGCCGGGCTGTCTTTCAACGGGCTGGACGACATCACGCCCACTTCCCGCGGGCTGCTGCTCGAGGCGCAGCGGGGGCTCGCCTTCGTGGTGGACTGCTCGCAGGCCAAGGAATTCGCCCTGGTCCATTCACTCGTCGGCGGGGCGGACGGGGGGCGGATCTTCGTGCGGTGCTTCGATGCGGCGATGGACGTCCGCGAGAACGTCGCCGGCGATGCGTTGGCCTCGATCACCACGCTGCTGTGGAATGTCCCGTCCAAGGCCTGGACCGGTGGCGCCGCCATGGCCGACGCCTCGCTGAACAAGCGCATGACGGTGCGGCTCGGCGCCGGTGTCGCCTTCGCGCAGATCGGCATCGTCGGCTTTGATGGGCAGATCGAGGTCGAGGCGCTGCGGCTCTATGGGCTGCCCGAGGCGGCGCCGGCGCTGCTCTGTGGCACGCCCGCCCTGCCGGTCGGGCAGCGGGAGTTCGCGGCGGAGGTCGCCTGGGACCTGCCGAACTTGGCGCCAGGGGCGACCAGCTTGCTCGACGTCACCGTCAACGGCGCGCGGCAGGGGGACCTTGCCCATGCGGCACTCGCCTCCTCGACGCGCTTCATCGAGCTCGACGCCGCAGCCTGGTCCAACAACACCGTGCGCGTTATGGCCAGGAACATCTCGCCCGCAACCTTCGACCTGGGCGCGGCGACGCTCTCCGTGGCCGCGCGGAAGGGCAGAGTACCGTGACCGATCAGAGCACATCGTCGGTGATTATGTGCGGCGTCCCGAGCCGCCCCCACGACCGAGCCGCTTGCGTTGCGACCTCATGGCGGGCACGGCGTCCACCCAAGCCATGCCCCTCTGTCGAGCATAGTGCCTGGCGAGAGCCAACACTGTTGCGCGCCCATCGTCACCAAGTGCCTCCATCAGCCGAATGAACTCCTCCCGCTCATCAGGGCCGATCGGGTCGCGAGGAAACCGGGGATCGTCTTCTATGCCAGGCATCGCTGTCGTCTCCTGCGTCAACGCCAATGGAGATGATCCAATGGAACGGGGCATCAGGGCGGTGATGGCCCAATGCGCTCTCGGCGGAAGGCGTGCCCGGCGCTGTCGCCGTGCCGGGCACGCTTCCACTGTTCGGCCGGTCCCATGGCGGCCGGCCTGGTGGGCACCAGCGGGTCCGCCGCCATCCCCACCACCGCCCTCGATCCGCCCCACCGTGCGGCGTCTCCGGCGGTCCCCGCGCTTTCGGGTCCGGGTCCCCATCCCAATGGCCGGCCCCGCCCGGCCGACCAGGCTATTCTCGTGCGATGCTCCGCGCGTCCGTCGCGACGGCCTCCATCACCGAGACCAGTTCGACAGACAATTCGGGGTGGTGGCGCGACAGATAGCTGGAAACCGCCTCGTTGCGCATGAGGCGCGCGAGGTACCCCTTGGCGACGACCAGCACGAGCATGGTCTCGCCAAGTGTGTCCTCCGCCACCCGGTGGTCCTGCTGAAGCCGCTCCATCTCGCGCTCCATGCGGGCGATGTCCTCGGGAGTCGTCCCCTCCGTCGCCTTCGCCCGCTTCGGCTCTACCAGGAGGTCGGCCCGCGTTGCCACCAGAACCATGCGTGCATAGTTCTCCGTGAAGCGGTTCGCTGAGATCATCATCTCCGCGGCCTCGATCTGCCGGATCGGCTTCATCCGGCGCAACACGCCGAAGACGCCGTGGCTCACCATCCTGTCCTTGAGGAGCGCCACCACCTCCGGCGCGATGCCATCGAGCATGCGCTGGCGCGCACGGATCCTCTCGACATTCACATTCAGGGCCTGGGCAATGCGCTCCGGTGGCACCCTGCGTTCGATCGCCTTCAGGATCATGCGGTGCTCCTGGATGGCGCTGAGCCGGTTGATGCGGCGATTGTAGGTGTAGCCTTCATCCTCCTTTGCCAGAAGACAATGCGCTTCCGTCGCACCCAGCACCTTCAGCGCCTCCAGCCGGAGGTGCCCATCCAGCAGCGAATAGCGGGGCGTACTGCCGGCCTCGACAGGTTCGGCATAGACGGCCAGAGGTTCCACAAGGCCGAGTTCCCGGATTGACGCGGTAATGGTCTGGAACTTCTGGGACTTGCGGATGTCCCGCGCGAGCTTTCTGGTCGGATGGATTTGGGCGATGGGGATGACGGCCGTGTTGTCCTCGAAAGCCGGTCGGACGCTGCTCATGGCCGCGCGGCTCCCGAAAGGCGGTCCGCCAATGGCTTCGGGACCTCGCCGACATTCTCCGCGCGAAGCAAGGTTCGGAGATGCTCGTCGGACATCAGGCGGCGCAGCGCCGACACGACGAAAAGCAGGCGCTGCTCTCCGACTTCGGCCTTCTTGACAACCAATCGTTGTCGGCGGACCTCGGCCTGGTAAGCCAGCAGCAGGCGGCGCGGCGTCATCGTTCCCTGCTCGCGTCGGGTCCTCGTATAGCGCTTACCCGCCGCTTGGCGCCGATCAATGAGTCGGCGGACCTTCATGAGCTGCTCGCCCCGAAGCATGCCGCTGTCATAGGCTTCCATCATGGCAACCTGGACGTCTTCTGGGCCAGCGGCGGAGATCTGCATCGCCAATGTGATCGGGAGCCATCCCTTCTCGACGGCGGCAATGAGGCGCTCTTCGCCAGCAGCCAGGAGCTGCAGGACGCCGCGAATGTAGGTCTGGTCGAGACCCGTCTTGCGGCAGATCTGCATCGCCGTGTAGCCGCGCTCATCGAGGGCACGGACAGCGCTCAGCAGGTCGGCGTTCGAATGCTTCCGCCGGGCAAGGTTCTCGACCAAGCTCATGAGGTACCGGTCGGCTTCCGAGGCCTGCACCACGATGCTCGGTATCTCCTTTTCGCCGAGCGCCAGGAATGCTTCCAGTCGGCCTTGGCCGCACACAAGATCGTATCGTGGCCCGCCTGCGTCGCTGCCGTTCAGCGCGACGGTGATCGGTCGCTTCAGGCCGATGGTTGCGATGCTATCCACGATGCTCGCGAAGATCTTCTGATTGCGGACCCGCGGATTGATGACGCGGATCCGGTCCACCGGAACGCGCCGTATCTCGCTTGCCTCCGGGCGGTACGGCTCGCGAGGCTCAGGTCTGTCGTGTTCGCTCATGCCACCTCCTTCAGGGGCACTCGTCCGGTGAGATCATACAGGGCGCCAAGATCGTCGAAGCGATACGCGTCGAGGCCGCCCTCGTTGTGCTGCTCAAAGCGTATCCGCGGCTCTGCCATGTCGATGCCTGGCAGGATGTAGTAGTCGAGGGGAACGAGGTTTCCCTCCGCCATGCGTACAGCGACGGTGAGGTCGGGCACGAGGCCTGCATCGAGGCGGAGGTGCCAGCGGGCCGAACCGGCCGCCGTTTCGGTGCGCCGTCCGATGATGATGGAGAGCAGGAGCTCGCTGTTGACCTTCAGGAGGTCGGTCTCGGGATCCTGGACAACGCTCCCGCCTCCAGCCTCGATGCCGGCAATGACAGATGCGACGATATCGGGATACATGCGCCGCAGGGCACGGTTCGTCTCGACATAGCCGTAGTCGCGATCGGGCGTGAAACCCACGAGCTCATAGGCTCGCAGGAGGCTGCCGAAGCGGTACTGGTACGCGCTGCTGGATGGGAGGCCCTCTGCCTCGTCGATGATGAGGCCGGACAGCTGGCCTCGCGCCTTGAGAAGGCTGCTCAGTGCCGCCAGCATTTCATCGTTGGAGAGGCGCTGCGAGCGGTCTTGGACGATGGCCTGCGCTGCATTGAAGAGAGCGCGATCGACCACCGCTTCGAAGGCGTCGTCGGCTCTGACCCAGAACTCGGGGCGATTGCGATGCGGTTTCTCCGTGATCTTCGACGAGGTCCGGTTCCAGACATTGTCACCGGCATATTTCGGGTTGATCAGCACCTGATGCACAGTTCCGCGGGTCCAGGCGCGGCCCAGGTCCGTCCAGATGCCATTTGCGTTCAGCTCCGCGGCAATCTCACGCTCGGTCCTGCCGCCTTCCACGAAGGCGCCGTAGATCCAGCGAACGATTCCGACTTCCTCTTCGGGGCCTGGGACAAGGATCACGCGGTCGGTCTGGATACTTTTCTGCTGTCCACGCTGGAGCAGGTTCTTCGGGTTGCCGCCAATGTCGATGAGCTGACGCCGGAGACCGAAGCCAGCAGCGCCGCCCTGCCGGCAACCGCGTTCGATGAGGCGGCACTGTCCCGCGAAAACCTTCACGGACAGCTCCCGGCTATACTCGCCGGCCATCATGCGTTTGACGTCCTTGACGATGTTCGCGATGGGGCTGCCGTCATTCTCGAATTGCTCGGCGCAGTACTGGATCGTGATGCTGGCCTTCTTGCAGATATGCTCGTAGTAGCCGGCCTCATCCGGATCCTGGAACCGACCCCAACGGCTCACATCATAGACGAGGATGGTGTTGAAATCGGCTTGGCCGGACTCTACGTCCTGGAGCAGGGCCTGCAGGCCATCGCGACCGTGGATGGTGACGCCGCTCTTCCCGTGATCAGTGTAGGTGCGGACGATCTCGATCCCTCGTGCTTCGGCATATCGTCGGATTGCATCCGCCTGATTTTCCGTCGAGTACTGCTGATGTTCGGTCGACATGCGAAGGTACTCGGCCGCCCTCGGTGGTCGAACCGCGCTCCCCCTCTTCGCCCGTGCCTTGTCGTGCCGATCCACCACCCGCGCCATTCCTGGGCAGCGCTGCCCGGTTCGCCGGAGATCACGCACTGCCCTGCAATGCGCGGAAGGCCCGGCAAGCGCGGTCGCACTCGCATCCTCGATGCCCTGAACCTAGCGGAAGGGGCGTGGCAGGATGTTGCCAATAAACGGGGCCGGGCGGGCGAAAAGCGGCAAGAAGTTGCCACGGGCCAATGGCGACGCGCTTGCTGCAGGCGAGTACGCCAAAGCCATTGCAAAGGCCTTGCAGCGTGGTGTGGGCCTCAGGGGCGGCGCGGCCAAGCAGCTCGAACGCTGGACGGGGGCAAGCAATAGGACCGTGCGTGGCTGGCTATCGGGCGCACGAGGCCCGAGCGGGGAGCATCTCCTGCGCATCGCACGACATTCTGATACCGTGCTTGAAGCCATACTGGTCCTGGCGCTGCGGAGAGATACTGCTGGCGACGGCAGAGATCTCATGATCCGTCGTCTCTTGACGCTCTCGATGTCGTTTCTTGACGTCGAAGGAGAGGAGTGAAGCCGCTCCGTGACAGCCTCTCATGCTTCGGGGTCAGATGCCGTCGGGACAATGGCGAGATCGAGTGCGTCGCAAGCGCGCCCCAAATCGACAGGGCTGTCCAGCAGACGCCGACGCGACGCAATGCGCAGGGCTCCCACAATGCGATCGTGAAACAGGGCGAGATTGTCCCCGGTCCGGAAGCGCGAGGGAAAGACTATGCCGGCGAAGCCGGAAGGATGTCGGCGGAAGGCGGCTGCCCAGGCACGGGCCAGCCGCTGGTCGGCAGCGCCCACCACATCGGTCGGAACGCGGGACCGGGTCAGCGCTGTGCCACGCAGATCCACCAGCAGCAGGGGGCGGACGACTTCGATCTCAACCCAATCCCAGAGCGCGAACTCCGCCTCTGCAACCAGGAAAGGACCAGGCGGCGCGACGTTGGCACGGTCCCGCAGCAGCACCTCCTGAAGGCACAGCGTGAAGGACTGACCGAGATAGAGCGGCAGCCAGCGCGGCAGCCGTCCACGGTCCAGCATCGGATCGGAGAAGCGGGACGCGCCCTGGCCGACACCGAGTGCGTCAGAATGCACGGCCCGCACGAAGCGAATCCAGCGGGCGCCCGCCGGGATCGTCGCGACGGCAGGCCGTAGTTCGGCCGCGCGACGGGGCGGACGGGCCCGTGCCCGCGGGTTACTCACGCCCCAGCCGGGCCGAAGTCACCACCGCGACGGGCAAGCGCAAGCGCCTCGGCCGCTTGGCGCGGATCGGTCACGGCCTCGAGGCCTGTCCGCATACCGAGCTCCGGATGGCGTTGGCGAAGGAAGCGGTACACGGCCCACGGCTCCCCCAATGCCTCGTGCAACGCTGGAAGCGCCGCCGGCGGTCGCCCGTTCGGCCCGATCTGCCATGCCGGGAAGCGCATGCCGCGCTTGGCGCCTTCGAGGCCGAGCAACTCACCGCGCCGCCGCTTCTGATGCACCGCCTCGCGCGATAGGCCGAGCCGCTCAGCCAGCGCATCAGAAGAAAGCATGTCCGGTCCCGACAGCAGCTCGGCCGCCGCTGCTGCGCCACGGCTATAGGCACGCTTCAACGCCGCGCGTGCGGCAGCTGGCGTGAGCGGCTCACCTTCATGCTGCGCGGGCTGGGGCTGTGCGGCCACGACGCGCTTCGACTTCACGAGCAGGAAGCGAGTCGAGCTACGTCCGACTGTCGGCTTGAGGTCGAGCGTCAGCACCCGACCGGTCCGCATCACCATGCTGGCGCTGCTTGCGACAGCGGAAAGCACTCGCCGGGCCTCTTCAGCGGAGATACCCTGTGGCACCTCGACGCGGGCTGGCGCCTTTCGGGCATGCGTCCGGGGAGGGCGGGCAGCGACCTTGCTGTGAGCAGTTCTCTGGTCGGTGGTAGTCATGGCGGGAATATGGGCCCGCGGCATTATTTCGTCAAGCTCGTCAACTTGGCCTTGCTGCATCGAAAGGCCACGAGCCGCTTCCTGCTGCGGCACGGGAACCGGCCACCGAAGACGGTTCGAACCCGGTAGCACTCCCTCCGCCAGTTCCGATGCGTGTCGTATTCTCCGGCTGAATGACCGCCGCGCTGAGTGGCAGGCATCCGAATTTTCCCAGCGCGCACCTGTTGACCGGCGAGACGCGGAGACGGCCGGACGTCGCTCTCCGGCTGGTGTTTCTCTCCGCACCTCCTGACCTGGCCGATTTAGTACGGAAATCGAAAGACCAGTTCAAAGGCCGGTTTCAGCACGGTCGGCACTTGCTCTGATTCGCATACCACTTGCCCGAAATCCGTACTTCGAGAACGAACACTTCGGTACGCCGCCGCCGATCGACGTGTGCTCGTGTTCGCTTCAATGAGGCCCCGGCATTTCTGCCGAGGAAGACTCCCCAAAAAAATCGCCCAGAAGACCAGACCCTTGCAAGACCCATTGCGAGCACTCTCTCCGGCGCCGTGATCTCGCCAGACGACAGAGGCTCTGCTCATCAGCACGATCACTGCAACTCCCTGATTTACCTGTTCAAACAGCCTGTGCGAGCGCTCCCGACCTTCTTGCCGCCATCACAGCGCTCGCACCGCCCTGGCAGCAAGTGCCACTGATGCGTCCGCCACCATCACACGATGACCGGTCGTCGTTCCACTGCCTCGAAGGCCTTGCCCAGGCTCGACACGCGCGGCTTCACCTCGTCCGCCGGGCCAAGGTCCAGGAACAGAACGTGGTCCTGGTTGTTGTTGACGACCTCAGCCAGGGCCGCGCGCAACTCCACCATGCCGCGCCGGGAGAGACGGCATTGGAAGACCGAAAGCTGCAACCACTCGCCGCGCCCTTTCATGATTCGGAATACACGCCGCCAGCGCTTCTGATCGCCCACATCATAGGTCACGTTCCAAAGCTGATCCCCGACGCGCATGCTTCCCCCTATCGCGGCGTGATGTGGGGCATGTCGGGAATCTCGCCGGCCAGGAAGCGCCCGAGCAATCGCGCCTGCACTTCGAACAGCTGTCGATAGGCCACCCGGTAGCCGAACAGCGGATGCGTGATCTCCTGGTCCAGCCGCCGCTCGAAGGTGGCGATGATGGCGCGCCGGCCGTCCGTAGCGCGGCTGGCGATAGAAGCCGCGATAGGCATCGAGGCCAACTGCCGAGAGCTGAATCGTCCAGGCGCGCGTCAGCATGGCATAGACAAACGAGAGCAGCGCGTTCACCGGATTGGTCGGCGGGCGGCGGTTGCGGCCTGGCCAATCAAAGCGCCCCTCTCCCAACATCCCAGGCGCGATGCAGGCCGAAAACCCCTCGAAGTACCGCCGCGCTGCGATCCCCTCGATGCCGAGCAAGGCTGCCTGGTCCCGCGCCGTCTCGGCCTCCTGCCGGTCACGGTCGAGCGCGGCCAAGAGAGCATCCGACGGCGCTTCACCCCGCCAGTTTCGCCGCTGCAAGGTGCGCCCGTTGCGGATTTTTGCGGCCACCAAACCGCGCGCACCAATGGCGGCAGAGCTTCGATGATGCGTTCTGCCTGCGCATGGCGCGCGGATTTCCACATTGCGATGGCCGAGCCCCATCGTATGGCCCATGAACCAGCCGCCATGGCTGTGCCAGCTCACCGGGATTTCGCGGCGCATCAACTCGTGCAGCGCTGGTGTGGTGAGGTAGGCGTTGCCATAGACCACAAGCTGCGAAACCTCGGCGAGGCGCGCCGTTGCCACCTTCGCGCCCTCAACGGAGACCTCCAGCGTGTCGCCATCCTTGCCGATGCGCGCGCGGGGCTCCTGCACCACCATTGGCAGAGCCTCGGCGCGGGCGACGGCCAGCGGCCGCGGCTCGGCACGGCCCGCCCGCAGCCACGACACCTCGTCGGGAAGGCAAATGCCGACGAGGGAACAACGTGGGCACTTCGGGTTGTCCTCCAACGGCGGTGGGATGTGGCTGGAGGCCGCCATGAGGCGCAGGCCATGCACGGCCTTCAGCACTTCGGCGTGCAGGTCCTCGTCCAGCACCACCGGCACACGCTCGCGACTTTCGGCGAAATGGAGGATGCCCTCATCGCAGGCGTAGCCATGCTCGCGCAGCAGCAGGATCTGCAGGCCGACCTGCACGCGTTCCGGCAGGTATGCCGAACGTTCAATATACGGACGGCGACCGCGCTTCGTGTCTACAGGACGAACCGCGCCGTCCTCGCCCTCGACCAGGTCGAGCTTCGCGATCACGCCAAGCGTGTCGAAGGCGAGGGTGATGGAGCGGGCGTGGATTCGGGTGGCCGCGTCGAGTTCCTCGGCTTCCGGCATGGCGCCGCGCGGGCTGTCCGTGCGGCGATGCGCGAACCGGCCCTCGGTGGTGTCGGCACTCTCGGCCCATTCGCCCTGCACCCATTCCAGGTAGGCGAGACGTGGGCAGTAGACGAACTCATTCACCATGCGCGCCGGCAGCAACGGAATCTCGGCGCCGGCGGCGAGCGGATAGGATAGCGCGAGTTCGGGCTGCGATGTCGGGTCAGTCATGGACAGGCTTGAAACAGGCCGCCACCGGCATGTGCGGTGCGCCCCAGCAGGATCGGCCCGGGCCGCGCAATGGCGAAGCGGAGGTGCAAGGTTGCGGTGAGGCCGCCACGCGGCCCCGCGCGGATATCGAGCACCTCGCAGATGGGCTCCGGCCAGCGGCGTCGCCGGCATTCGCGCCTCACATCCTCGGCGATCGCCTCGACGGGCGGCAGCGCCTTCGCATAGCGCGTCGGTGTGTAGGGTGTGATGCTCTGCCAGGAAGTCGCCGTGGTCAGCAGCGGGTCATCGTCCTGGCCGACATCGGCCCCCCGCAGCCGCAGCAATCCGGCGGAGCCGGCGCGCAGCTCAACCAGGCCCGCGAGCGCCGCATCCAGCGTGGCGAGGGGTTCACGTTCCCAGCGGGCCACCGGGCGGCCCTCCAACCCGTGCGGCGCGATCACCAGCCGCCGCCGATGCGGGTCGAAGGCGAGATGCCGGTGGTTACCGTCGCGCAGCGGCGCGCCATCGGGCGCATGGCCGGTGAAGAAGGCGTCAAGGCGGTCACTGCCCGTGCAATCGCGAACCCGCGCCATCACCGCGCGGCGGAGCGCGGATGCCAGGTCCGGCGCGGCACCGGAGCCGGCGGCGAGGCCGCCCATGACCCCGAGGGCGAACATGCGCGGATGCACCGCCACTGGTGCAAACAGGCCAAGGCCCAACCAGCGGCCGTTCCCGAGCACCAGCGGCCCGCGGCGGGGCTCGGCGAACCGCTGCTCCACATGGCGGAGGGCTGCCGCGGGACAGCGCGGCTCATGGACGAAAGCTTCCGCCCGCTCGCCGCGCCCCGCGAAGGGTTCGTGCTGCACGCGGATCGCGGTGACCGCCTCGGTGACGCCCGCATGGCGCAGCACCTGGCGCACCGCGCAGGCCTGGGAGGCTTCGCCGGCGAGGCGCGCCGAACCCGTGCGGCCGGATCGCGGCGGCCCGCCGGGCAGCGCCATCGGCATCACGCTCCGCCACAGCCGCGCCGGTTGCGATTCCTCACCCAGGCCATAATGGCGCAGCATCGTCTCCTCCGCGGCCGGAACCAGGCGGGCGTCTGACTGGATCTCGCCGGCGACGTGCAGGGGTATGGCGAGGAGCGCCCCGCGAAGCTCCAGGGGCGAGAGCGGGCAATGCGGGGGCACTTCCAGCAGGACGCGGCGGATCGCGCGATCGGCATGCACGAAGCCGATCGAGGGCAGGGGGATGAGCCGCGGGCGCAGCGCGAGGTCCGCTGGCGTGGCGCCGCGCCCCACCAGCAGCCGCTCGACGGTCGCGGCGCGGTCGGGCTTGGCCTTGCGGAGGCGGCGCGCCGCTTCGTCGCGCAGCATCTCGACCAGGGCAGCCGCGCGGCGCAGCGGCCAGGGCGCGAATGCCCGACCGGCGCGGAAGTCGAACAGCAGGCGCGCCGGCGGACAGTCATACGGGACCATGCGGAACCGCGGCTTCGGCGGTTCCGCGAACAGGATCGTGCCCTTGCGCTCCCCGGGCCGGAATCGCGTGGCCTGGGCCTGGTGGCGTAGGATAAGGCCGTCGAGCGACCCTGGCTGCGGACAGGCAAGTCGTGCACCACCGCGGCCGGAGTCGCTCGGCCGGTGCTTCGGGCCAGGATGCGCGGCGAGCCGGGCATCGGCGGTTGCCGGATCGACCGCCTCCGCCGTGGCCCAGGCCATGTCCACGCCGCGGCCGAGTTGATACAGGCGGTCGGCCATGGCGATCAGCGCGGGCAGATGCGCCGCGTCGTCCGGGATGCTCCAGGCATAGACCAGCGGGATTTCGGCATCGAAGAGCATCGGCCGGATCGTCTTGCCGGCACGGATTTCGCCGATCCGGACCGGATGGCCGCCCACGGCGTCGAGGTCGCTGTTCGGGACGTAGGTGATGGAGCCTGCGCCGCGGCGAGCCAGTGGCGTTGCAATCGTCGGTGGTGCAAGGCCCTCAAGCCAGCGGAGCGCCGCTGCATCGACGTCCGTCAGGGCGGCGCCACGGGCCGCGCCGGCGACGAGCGCCTGGACAGCCGCGCCGGGGCATGCGGCCAGTCCTCGGCCCCGTGGTAGCGGGCATCGTGGAAGCGGATGGCGATGAGGAGGACGCGAGGCACGGAACGGCTAGAGCAGATCCCGATCAGGTGGAATCACCTGATCGGGCAAAGATGCTCGCGAAAACAGAAGGCAGGAGAGGTTGCCGTGAGCCAAGGCGAACGGAAACCGCTCTAGTCCGAGGGGCTCGCGCCAGCCGCAGGCGCGTCCGGCTTGCCCATGCCGCGCTTCTCCTTCTTCTTGTCGGTCAGGTCCTCCCTTGCGGATTTCGGGTCGAAGGCGACCTTGCGCCCGGCGGCGACGCCGAACGTCGCGGCGGCGCTGGCCGCGAAGGCACGGAGGATGTCAGGGGCGATTGCCACCGGCTGACCGATTGCACGATGCGGGGCAGCTTCGCGCCCTCGCCGCGCGAATCCCAGGCGCCGAACACGAGGGAGGTCGGCGCCAGCCTGCCGATGGCCGTCGCGTCGCCGCCGATGCGGAATCCCTCGAAGGCGCGCTGCACCTCGGCCTTCAAGGCCGAGTTGCGCACGCTGGCGTCGCCGAGACGGTGGCCGACATCGAGCAGCGACACGCTCGACGCATTGCCGAAGGTGATCTCGATCTGCGGCACCAGCGCCGCGAAGGGCTCGCGCTTGAAGATCGGCTCCATACGGTTGGCCTGGGAGCCGACCGAATCGATGGTCGCGACCTTCGTGCCGTCGGCCAGATCGTCGATGTTGTAGTGCGGCCCTTCATCGTCCCGCCTTCCCGCATAGGTCGGCGGAAACACAACGCCGTCCTCGCCCTCGACGGGCACAAGCTTCTGCCTGAGGTGCAGCGCGACGGGGCCGGCGGGGTCGTCGGCCCAACTCTTGATGAGGTCCTCGGTGAGGATCCGCGTCACCCGGCCGATGCTTGTCAACGAAGACCTCGGCGCCTTCACCGACTTCGCCGCAGCGCTTGGCCGGCGCATCGCCGGCTTCGAGAATGCCACCGCCTATGGCCTGCTGAACTCGGCGAACGGCGACGGCCCGACGCTGACCACCGGCAACGCCGCGGTGTTCGGCACCGACGCGGCACGCGCCAACAAGGCGGGTGCGGGCTCGGCGCTGGATCTCGGTGGGCTCGCCGCCGGCCGCGCCGCCATCATGCGCCAGAAGACCCTCGACGGGCTGCCGATCGCAATCGGCTCCTCGATGCGCCTGCTGGTCGGCCCGAACCAGGAGCTGGCGGCGCGGCAGCTCACCGTCAGCGTCGCCGCGACGTAGACCAGCAACGCGAACGTCTTTGCGGGCTTCGTGCAGCCGCTCGTCGAGCCGGTGATCCAGGCGAACCGCCGGTACCTGTTCTCCGATCCGCTCTCGGCGCCGGTCTATGTCTATGGCTACCTGAACGGGGCGGAGGGGCCGCAGGTCACCACCGGCCCAGTCTCCAGCGTCGACGGCGTCGAGGTCAGCGTGATCTTCGACTTCGGCGTCGGCGCCATCGACTGGCGCGGCGCCCGCGTCAGGGGGCGCCGCAGCCCTTGCAGTCGTAGAACCACTGGCAGGCGTCGGTCGGCACGGTCTCCGGCCGCGCGTGCCCGCAGTGCGGGCAGTTGATCGTCCAGGTGAGGGTCACTGCCATCCGCGTCATCCCGCCGCCAGGGTGAGGCCGGCCAGCCCGCCACCGAGCATGACGATGGCGAGGAGCAGGACCCGAAAGGCCGCCTTGGAGCACACGCCCTCGGCGCAACCCGGCGCACTCCGCACCCGAGCAACAAACAGGGCGGCGACCAGGGCCGCTGCGCCACCCCACGACAGCACCCGCTGCCACGGTCCGGCAATGACGGCGATGTCCAGCATCCAGGCGCCACCCGCAATTCCAAGGGTGGCGAACACGACGGGCAGCGCACAGCACGCGGCCGCCGCCAGTGTCGCGGCGAGGCCGCCAACGGCCAGCACGGTTGCGCTGAGGGCGCGGGCGGCCCCTTTGGACGACTCTTCCACCGACTACTCCTGAGACTCCCCCCGGCCTTCGGGCAGCAATGGCGAAAAGCCACGCCCTCTCGGCGGATCTGGCCATTGGGCAGCACCCCCACACCACCACAGCATCATCGGAGCTTTTCCCATGCGCAACTTCGTCCAGCCAGGCGAGAGCCTGGCCGTCGCCGTCCCCTATGCGGCCGGCGTCACCGCTGGCCAGGGCGTCCTGGTCGGCGCGCTGTTCGGCGTGGCCGCCGTCGACGGCGCGCAGAATGCCGTCATCAAGGCCGCCACCCAGGGCGTGTTCGACCTCACCGAGGAGCCCTCGCTCGCCATCTCCGCCGGCGCGCGCGTCTTTTGGGACAACGCCAACCGCCGGGTCACGACCACCGCAGCGGGCAACTTCCAGGTTGGCATCGCCACCACCGCTGCGCTGGCCACGGACGCCACCGTGTACGTCTGGCTCACCACCACCATGCTACGCCGCATCGCGCAGCAGCCGGCGCTTCTCAAACACGCTCTCAGCGTCGCACCATGCAGCACGATGAGGAGCAGGAGCGGTGTATCGACGGCGCCGAAGGGCATCTGCGTCTTTATGCGCCTTTTGCGCCGCGCCCGCGGATCTCACATCGATCCTTTGCGCGCCACCCCGCTACGTCCACGGGCCGGACACGTGATGTCCGCACTCGTCCTTCCGAATTGGGGCGCACCATGATCGACCTTCTGCTGCTGGCGCTCGGCGTCGGCGTCTTCGGCCTGATGGCCGCCTATGTGGCCGGCTGCGAGCGGGTGTGACCGCCGTGACCGAGTTGATCCTCGGCGGCGTCGTGGCCGCCGGCCTCCTCCTCTACCTGCTGCGGGCGCTGGTGCGCCCAGAGGACCTGTGACGCCATGACCGCGATCGGCTGGGCGCAGATCGCCCTGATCCTCGGGCTCGTCGTCGCGACGGCCGTGCCGCTAGGGCGCTACACCGCGGCGGTAGCGGCGGGCCGCGTCGCCTTCCTCGCGCCTGTCGAGAGACTGTTCTACGCCGCGGGCGGGGTGGATCCGGCGCGCGGCATGGGTTGGAAGGCCTACACGCTGGCGATGCTCGCCTCCAACGCAGTCGGCTTCCTGCTGCTCTACGCGATCCTCCGCCTGCAAGGCGTGCTGCCGCTGAACCCCGAGGGCGTGGGCGGCCAGTCCGCCTGGCTCGCCTTCAACACGGCGGTCAGCTTCACGACCAACACCAACTGGCAGGCCTACAGCGGCGAGAGCGGACTGTCCTACTTCAGCCAGATGGCGGGGCTGACGGTTCAGAACTTCCTCTCCGCCTCGACCGGCATCGCGCTGGCGCTTGCTCTGAGCCGTGCCTTCGCGTCAGGCGCGGTGCAGGATCTTGGCAACTACTGGGCCGATCTCGTCCGCATCACGCTTTACCTGCTGCTGCCCCTGGCTCTGCTGCTCGGGCTGCTGCTGGTCGCCGGCGGCGTGCCGCAGAGCCTCTCCCCCTACGTCCAGGCGGCGACGCTGGAAGGGGGCACGCAGACCATCCCGCTCGGCCCCGCCGCCTTCCAGGTCGCCATCAAGCAACTCGGCACCAATGGCGGCGGCTTCTTCGGCGTGAACTCCGCGCACCCGTTCGAGAACCCGACGCCCTGGACGAACCTGCTGCAATGCTGGGCGATCCTCGCGATTCCCCTCGCGCTGGCGCTGACCTTCGGGCACATCGTCCGCGACATCCGCCAGGGCTGGGCGCTGTTGGCGGTGATGATGGGCTTCGTCGTCGCGGGCGTCGCCATCGTCTATGCGGCCGAGGCAGGCGGCAACCCGCTCCACATGGCCGCGGGCGTGGAGCTGGCGACGGGCAATATGGAGGGCAAGGACGTGCGCTTCGGCGTCGCCCTCTCCTCCCTCTGGGCGGTCGCGACGACCGGCGCGTCGAACGGCAGCGTCAACGCGATGCTCGACAGTTTCACGCCGCTCGGCGGCTTGGTTCCGATGCTGATGATCCAGCTCGGCGAGGTGCTGCCAGGCGGCGTGGGTTCCGGCCTCTACGGCATGCTCGTCTTCGTGCTGCTGGCGGTGTTCGTGGCCGGTCTGATGGTCGGCCGCACGCCCGAGTACCTCGGCAAGAAGGTGGGCGCGAAGGAGGTGAAGCTCGCGATGCTCGCGGTGCTGATCCTGCCGGCCTTCATCCTCGGCTTCGCGGCTGTCGCCGCCGTGCTGCCGGTGGCCACCGCCTCGGTGCAGGATGCGGGGCCGCACGGCCTGTCGGAGATTCTCTACGCCTACACCTCCGGCGCCGGGAACAACGGCTCGGCCTTCGGCGGGCTGACCGCCGACACACCCTGGTTCAACACCACTATAGGCCTGGCGATGCTGTTCGGTCGCTACGGCGTGATCGTGCCGGTCATGGCGCTCGCGGGGGCGATCGCGGCAAAGCCGAAGCTCGCCGCCTCCACCGGCACCTTCCCCACCCACACGCCGCTCTTCATCGGCCTGCTGGCAGGCGTGATCCTGATCCTCGGGGGCCTGCAATTCATGCCGGCCCTCGCCCTCGGCCCGGTCGCGGAGCACCTCGTGCTTGCCGCCGGCAAGACCTTCTGAGGCCATCCACGATGGACGCCACCCCTGCCTTCCACCCGGGCGAGGCCCGCCGCGCGGCGCGCGGCGGCGCCCTCCTCAACGGCCCGATCATCCGGCGCGCGATGCTGGATGCGATCGTGAAGCTCGATCCGCGCCGCCTGGTGCGGAACCCCGTGATCTTCGTCACCGAGGTCGTCTCCATCCTGGTGACTATCCTGGCGGTCCGCGCCGCCGCGCTGGGCGAGCCCTGGGCCTTCCAGGCCGGCATCGCCCTCTGGCTCTGGCTGACCGTCCTCTTCGCCACCTTCGCCGAAGCGGCGGCGGAGGGCCGCGGCCGCGCCCAGGCCGACAGCCTGCGCCGGGCGCGCACGGAGACGCAGGCCAAGCTGCTCCTGCGGGGCGACGACCGCACGCTCTGGCAGCCCCGCGCTGCCACAGAGCTGCGTGTCGGCGAGCTGGTGCTGGTCGAGGCCGGCGACCTCATCCCCTCCGACGGCGAGGTGGTGGAGGGCATCGCCAGCGTGAACGAGGCCGCCGTCACCGGCGAGAGCGCGCCGGTGATCCGCGAGAGCGGCGGCGACCGCAGCGCGGTGACCGGCGGCACGCTCGTCGTCTCCGACTGGATCGTGGTGCGCATCACCGCCGCACCCGGCTCCACCTTCCTCGACCGCATGATCTCCCTCGTGGAAGGCGCCGCCCGGCAGAAGACGCCGAACGAGATCGCGCTCGATATCCTGCTCGCCGGCATGACGATCATCTTCCTGATCGCGGTGGCCACGCTGGTGGGGCTGGCGAGCTGGAACGGCCAGCCGCCCTCCGTCGCCGTACTGGCCGCGCTGCTGGTCACGCTGATCCCGACGACGATCGGCGGCCTGCTCTCCGCCATCGGGATCGCGGGCATGGACCGCCTGGTGCGCTTCAACGTGCTCGCGACGTCGGGGCGCGCCGTGGAGGCCGCGGGCGACGTGGACGTGCTGCTGCTCGACAAGACCGGCACGATCACGCTGGGCAATCGCCAGGCCGCCGGGTTCATCCCCGTCCCCGGCGTGAGCGAGCGCGAGGTGGCGGAGGCCGCCGTGCTGTCCAGCCTGGCCGACGAAACGCCCGAGGGCCGGTCCATCCTCGCCTTCGCGCGGCAGCGGCACGGCATTGCGGCGCCGGCGCTGCCCGAGGGCGCGCGCGTGATCCCCTTCACGGCGCAGACCCGCATCTCCGGCCTCGACCTTCCGCATGGCGCCTTCCGGAAGGGAGCGGTGGACGCGCTGCTGCGGAGCCTGGGCGGCGAGGCCCCGGCCGAGTTCCGCGCCGACGTGGACCGCATCGCCCGCGCCGGCGGCACGCCGCTCGCGGTAGCGAGGGACGGCCGCCTGCTCGGCGCGATCGAGTTGAAGGACATCGTCAAGACCGGCATGCGCGCCCGCTTCGACGCCCTGCGGAAGATGGGCATCCGCACCGTGATGGTGACCGGCGACAACCGGCTCACCGCCGCGGCGATCGCCGCCGAGGCAGGCGTGGACGACTTCATCGCGGAGGCGACGCCGGAGGACAAGCTCGCCTACATCCGCGAGGCGCAGGCGGAAGGCCGCCTGGTCGCCATGGTCGGCGACGGCACCAACGACGCGCCGGCGCTGGCCCAGGCCGATGTCGGGCTCGCCATGCAGACCGGCACGCAGGCGGCGCGCGAGGCCGGCAACATGGTGGACCTCGACAGCGATCCGACCAAGCTCATCGAGGTGGTGGAGATCGGCAAGCAACTGCTGATCACCCGCGGCGCGCTGACCACCTTCTCCATCGCCAACGACGTCGCGAAGTACTTTGCGATCCTGCCGGCGATCTTCGTCGCGTCCTACCCCGAGCTCGGCGCGCTGAACGTGATGGGCCTCGCCTCGCCCGAGAGCGCCATCCTCTCGGCCGTCATCTTCAACGCGCTGGTCATCGTGGCGCTGGTGCCGCTGGCGCTCCGCGGGGTGCGCTACGCCCCGGCCGGCGCGGCCGCGCTGCTTCGGCGCAATCTTCTGATCTACGGCCTGGGCGGCGTCGCCGCGCCCTTCCTCGGCATCAAGATCATCGACGTCCTCCTCGTCCTCCTTGGGCTGGCCTGACCATGACCGCTCTCCTCCGTCCCGCCTTCGCCGTGGTCGGGCTCTTCACCCTGCTCCTCGGCCTCGCCGTGCCGCTGGCCTTCACCGGGGTCGCCGGCCTGGTCTTCCCGGGCGAGGCCGGCGGCAGCCTCGTCGAGCGCCAGGGCCGCATGGTCGGGTCCATGCTGCTCGGCCAGAACTTCACCTCGGAGCGCTACTTCCACCCGCGGCCCTCCGCAACATCGCCCGATCCCTACAACGCGGCCGCGGGTGCCGCCTCGCAACTCGGACCGACCTCGGCGGCGCTAGGCGAGGCGGTGACGGAGCGCGTCGCGGCGGCGGGCGGCGGGACGGTGCCTGCGGACGCTGTCACGGCCTCGGGCTCCGGCCTCGACCCGCACATCAGCCCGGCGAACGCCGCGCGCCAGGTGCCGCGCATCGCGGCCGCCCGCGGCCTGCCCGAGGCCCGCGTGGCGGAGCTGGTCGCACGCCACACCGAGGGCCGGCAGTTCGGCCTGCTCGGCGAGCCGCGCGTCAACGTGCTGCGCCTCAACCTGGCGCTCGACGCGCTGCGCTGAGTGCTTTGCCCTGATGGCCCCAGCGCCGCGCCACCTTGTAGCCGGCCCATGCGCGCCGCAACAACCGCCGCCCGGCCGCCCGACGCCCTGCTATCCTGCGGCCCATGCCTGGTGAGCCGGCCCGACCCGACCCCGATGCCCTGCTGGCGCTGGCCCGGCGGGAGGGACGCGGGCGGCTGAAGGTGTTCCTCGGCGCCGCGCCCGGTGTCGGCAAGACAATGGAGATGCTTGCCGAGGCGCATCGCCGCCGCGCCGGCGGCTCGGACGTGGTGGTCGGCATCGTCGAGACCCATGGACGCGCGGATACCCAGGCGGCGATCGGCGACCTGCCGATCCTGCCGCGCATCCGGATCGAGTACCGGGGCCAGGCGCTGGAGGAATTCGACCTCGATGCGGCGCTGGCGCGGCGCCCCCAGATCCTGCTGCTCGACGAATTGGCGCATACGAATGTGACGGGCAGCCGGCACCCCAAGCGCTGGCAGGACGTGGAGGAGCTGCGCGAGGCCGGCATCGAGGTATGGACGACGATGAACGTCCAGCACCTCGAGAGCCTGTCGGAAGCCGTGGCGCGCATCACCGGCGTCCGGGTGGCCGAGACGGTGCCCGACCGCGTGCTGGCCGAGGCGGACGCCGTCGAGCTGATCGACATCCCGCCCGCCGAGCTGATCGAGCGCATGCGCCAGGGGCGCATCTATCGCCCCGACCAGGCGAGCCGGGCGCTGCGCGGCTTCTTCAAGGAAGGCAACCTCGCCGCGCTCCGCGAGATGGCGCTGCGCCGCACGGCCGAGCGCGTGGATGCCGACGTCACCGGATACATGCGGGCGAACGCCATCGCCGGCCCCTGGCCGGCCGGCGACCGCGTCATGGCCCTGATCGGGGCCGATCCGTCGGCCGAACTGGTGGTGCGCGAGGCGCGGCGTGTGGCGGATGCCTTGAAGGCGCCGCTCGTCGCGCTGCATGTCGAGCGGCCTACGGCGGATCCCTCTGCCGATCCCGGTCCGGCGCTGCGCCTCGCTGAGCAGCTCGGCGCGGAGACGGAGACGGTCGCCGACGACGACCTGCCCAGCGCCATCCTGCGCGAGGCGCGGACGCGCAACGCGACGCATCTGGTGATCGGGCGCGGCCGCCCGGGCTGGTGGAGACGCCTGACAGGGCGGACGCTCTCGGCGACGCTGCTCCGCGAGGCCACCGACTTCACGCTCCACCTGGTGCCGGAGCCGGCCAGGGCGCCACGGCGCCTCCGCGCGGAACCTCGCGCGCTGCCGGGCTGGGCGGGTTGGGCGGCAACCCCGGCTCTCGTCGCGGCGGCGACCGCGGTCGGTATTGCCTTCGACGGTGTCGTGCCGGAGGGTGCCCTCGGCATGGTCTATCTGGTGCCGATCGTCGCGGCGGCGGTGGGGTTCGGGCCGATCCAGGGCGCCTTCGCCGCGGCACTCTCCTTCCTGGCCTGGAATTTCCTGTTCCTGCCGCCGCGCTACACGCTGACGATCGCCGGCCCGCAAGACGTCGTCGGCGTCGTCGTCTTCGCGCTTGTCGCCCTGCTGCTGGCCGGCACCACCGGCGGCCTCGGCCGCTCCGTCCGGGCGGCGCGCGCCCGCATGCTCGGCCTGCGTCGCCTTGTGGAGTTCAGCCGCCGTCTCGGCGCGCCGGGCGACAAGGGCGACCTCCTGCTCGCCATCGCGGAGGAGGCGTCGCGCATCGCCGGCGGGCCCGCCTGCATCCTGCTGCTCCTGCCGCCGCTGCCGGGCGAGAGCGCCCCGGAGCCGGTCCTGCGGGCGAGCGTGCCGATCTCTGTCGAGCCCGACGAGGCGAGCATGGCCGCGGCGCGCTGGTCGGCCGCCAACCGGCGCCCGGCCGGACGTGGCACCGACACCTTGCCCGCGGCCGCCTGGCAGTTCCGGCCGATGCGCACGGCGCATGGCCTGGCGGGGCTGGTCGGGCTGCGCTTGCCGGAAGTGGGCGTTCCGCTGGAGGGCGAGGCAGACCGGGCGCTCGACGCCCTGCTCGACCAGGGCGCGGTCGCGCTGGAACGGGCGGAGCTCATGGAGGAGCGGGCCCGCAGCGAGGCCCGTGCGGAGACCGAGGTGCTGCGCACCGCCCTTCTCACCTCGCTCGGCCATGACCTGAAGACGCCGCTCACCTCGATCCGGGGCGCGATCGGCACGTTGCGCACGGCAGGCCCCGCGCTTTCGGAGCAGACGCGTGCCGATCTCCTCGCGACCGCCGAGGAGGAAACCGAACGGCTGTCGCGCTGGATCTCGAACATCCTCGACATGGTGCGCATCGAGAACCGCCAGATCGAGCCGCGGCGCGAGACGGTGGACCTCGCCGACGCGCTGGAGACGGCAGCCGCCCGGGCGGGCCGGGGGCATGGCCGCGAGGTGGTCCTCGACATCGCGGCGCGGGCCACGGCGCCGCGCCTCGATCCTGCGCTTCTCGACCAGGTGCTGGTCAATCTGCTCGACAACGCGCTGAAATTCTCCGCACCCGCGGGCCGGGTGGTGGCGCGCCTGAGCCGGGAGGGGCCGGAGGTGGCGATCACGGTGGAGGATGACGGTCCCGGCATCCCACGCGAGGATCTGCACCGGGTCTTCGACCCGTTCTTCCGCGCGACCCGCACGGATCGCGTCGCGGCGGGCAGCGGGCTGGGGCTGGCCATCTGCCGCGGGCTCGTGCAGGCCATGGGCGGGCGGATCCTGGCCGAGAGCCCGGTGACGCCGGACGGAGGCGGGACGCGGATGGTGGTGAGGTTCCCCGGCGGATGAGCGAGAAGACATCTTCGCGGGTCTCCGACGCGACGCGGCCGCGCATTCTCGTTGTGGACGACGAGCGGCAGATCCACCGCTTCCTCGCCCCAGCGCTCGAGGCCGCGGGCTACGAGCCGTTGCGGGCCGAGACGCTGGCAGAGGGGCTGCGGGCCGCAGCCGAGCGGTCGCCGGCCCTGGTGCTGCTCGACCTCGGTCTGCCGGACGGCGACGGCAAGACGGCGATCCCGAAGCTGCGCGGGTTCACGGAGGCGCCGATCGTGATCCTGTCGGCGCGCGACCAGGAGGCCGAGAAGGTTGCCGCGCTGGATGCCGGGGGCGACGACTACGTCGAGAAGCCCTTCGCACTGGGCGAGCTGCTCGCCCGCATCCGTGCCGCACTTCGCCGAGTGGGGCGGCACCAGCCCGAGATGCAGGAGCCGGTTGTCCGTGTCGGGAGCCTGGAAGTGGATTTTGCCCGGCGCACGGCTCGCGTCGAGGATGGCGAGCCGCTGAAGCTCACCCCGAGAGAGTGGGGCCTCCTGGCAGCCCTGGTGCGCGGTGGCGAGGGCAGGGTGATCACCCACCGCCAGCTCCTGACATCCGTCTGGGGTCCGGCCCATGCGGAGGAGACCCAGTACCTCCGCGTCTATATCGGCCACCTTCGGCAGAAGCTCGGCGCCGCATCGCGCCTGATCCGCACCGAGCCCGCCGTCGGCTATCGCTTTGGCACCGACGACCACTGACGCATCCAGCAGGTCGCAGCACCGCAACGCGTTGAGCTCCATCTGCCTGGCCCGGGCCTCGGTTCACTGGCATCACCTCTCCGTCAGTTCTGAATGGAGCCCCGGCGCCATGACCGACAATGCGGCCGCGCTAAACTCCAAGCGCGTTCCTGGTCGCAAGCCAGGGCCCGCACAGCGCGACGAGCTGCTGCGGATTTGGGGGCATGTCGACGAGGACGGCCGCAAGCTCATGCTGTTCTTCGCGCGGACGCTCGCGCGTGATCAGGGCCTGGTACCGCCAGATACACCGCTCTGAATGACCGACCGCGCACTCTAACTTGACGACGGGATACGCCGCTTCGTCACCCGCACCGCCAGTGGCGCCGCGGCGCGGTCCACCGTCGAGGCGCCACTGGCGGTGCAGGCGACGAAGCGAAGGGCGCCTTCGAATCGCACTGCCGCGCGGCAGCTCAGCGGGATGAGCGCCTCGCGATCTCTGCGAGCATCGCGGCTGCCTCGCGGTCCTGGGGATCGAGCGCAAGGACAGCCCGCGCATACCGCTCTGCCTCCCCCAGCCGGCCACGGTCTCGCTCGAAGGTCGCGGCTGCGATCAGGCTGTCGCGGTGCCCGGCTTGCCGCGCGAGAACCGCGATCGCTGCGTCCACGCGGCCCTGCCGATGCAGCGCGAGCGCATGCGTGTAGGCATAGCGCGGTTCGTGCGGCGCCAGCCGGGACGTGGTGGCCAGAATGTCCGTCGCCTCCCCGATCTGCCCGCGCCGAACCTGCAGCAGCGCCAGGGCGTAAAGCGGCTCCGCCGCCTGCGGATGCGCGGCGACGGCGCGGCGCAGCAGCGCTTCCGCCGCCTCGGGCCGGCCGCGCGCCTCCTCGAAGCTGGCCTGGTTGACGAGGGCCGGCAGGAAGGCCGAGTCGCGCGCCAGCGCCGCGCGATAGGCGGCCTCGGCGCCCGCCTGGTCGCCGCGCTGGGCGAGCAGGCCGGCAATGTTCACCTGCGCCTCGGGGCGCTCGGCCGCCACCCGCTCGCTCGCCAGCAATTCGTCCCAGGCACGGGCGAAGGCGGGGCGCGCGGCTTCCGGCAGCGCGTTCAGCGGCACCGGCGCCAGCGCGCGCGCGGCCTCGATACGGACGAGGCGGAACTCGTCGGTGAGGAAGCGAATCGCATGCAGACGGTTGCGTGGATCGAGGCCTTCGAGGGCGCGCAGCGCGCTGGCGCGGACCAGCGGCTCGGGGTCGAGCAGCGTGGCGCCGATCGCGCCGGCGCTCGCCTGGGACGGCGGCATCGGCAGCAGGGTGACCGCCGTGGCCCGCAGGATCGCGGGATGCGTCCGGTCGGTGGCGATGGCGGCGAGTGCCGCATCGGTCTGGCGCGCCCCCGCGCGGCCGGCAAGGATCGCGAGCGCCGGGTGCGGTCCGCCGCGTGGCGGGCCATGCCATGACGCGAGCTGCGCCGCCGCCCAGGCCTGCGTCCGGCCGGCATGGCAGGATGTGCAGGTGTCGGGCGCACCGATCGCCGCCGCGACGTCGGGACGCGGGATGCTGAAGGCGTGGTCGCGACGGCGATCCACGCCCATGTAGGTGACCGCCGGCATGTGGCAGGCAACGCATCGCGCCCCGGCGCTGCCCGGCGCATGCCGATGGTGGTCGGGCGCCTCGAAGCGGGCAGGCAGGTGGCATTGCGCGCACACCGCGTTGCCCTCGGCGCGCATTCGACCGCTGTGCGGGTCGTGGCAGTCGGCGCAGACCACGCCGGCGCGCTGCATGCGGCTCTGCGCGAAGGACCCCCATTCGAAGACCTCGCCCTGGATCTGGCCGTCGGCGCGGTACTCGCCGCGTTCCAGCAGCAGCGGCGCATGGGTGTCGAGGAAGCGCGCGCCGGGCAGCGGGTCGGCGACGATCGGACGGGCGCGGGCATGGCAGGGGGCACAGGTCTCGACCTGCGCGGCGGTGGATTGGCGCGGCGGGCCGTCCCACCGGGCGATACCGCGCGGGTCGCCACGAACGATGCGCCAGGCGCCGCCCGAGCGGTCGCGCAGCGCGACCGCGAGGCCGCGATGGGCGATCTCGACGCGCGTGCCGGCCTGCGCCCAGGCCACATGCGCCGCACCGGGCCCGTGGCAGGACTCGCAGCCGACGCTGATCTCCGTCCAGGTCGTGTCGTAGCGGCCGCGCGCCGCGTCGTAGCCCCGCCGCACTCCGGTCGAGTGGCAGGAGGCACACATGAAGTTCCAATTCTGGTCGCGCCCGGTCCAGTGCAGCGGGTCGCCCGCGCGCAGCGCCTCCTGCGGCATCAGGTGGAACCAGCGCTGGCCGCCCTCCTCGCGCGGGCGGCTGTCCCAGGCCCAGGGCAGGGCTTGGCGGCGGCCATCGGGGAACAGCACGAGGTATTGCTGCAGCGGATCCACGCCGAAGGTCTCGCTGACCGGGAAATCCGCGACCGTGCCGCCGGGGCCGTCGGTGCGGATGACGAAGCGATCGCCGTTGCGCCGGAAGGTGGCGGTGTGGTGCCCGTCCGTGACGCTGACGCCGGAGAAGTCGCCGAGCACGGTGGCGGGTGTGGCGGCAGCCATGGCGCGGGCATGGTCGCTGGTCCGCCATGCGGCGGCCTCGACGGTGTGGCAGCCGGCGCAGGTGGTGGTGCCGACGAAGCCGGGGTGCGCC
This sequence comes from Neoroseomonas eburnea, assembly GCF_018129005.1. Classification (GTDB taxonomy): domain Bacteria; phylum Pseudomonadota; class Alphaproteobacteria; order Acetobacterales; family Acetobacteraceae; genus Neoroseomonas; species Neoroseomonas eburnea. Next base: position 27,211 of record NZ_JAAEDL010000026.1, on the reverse strand, counting down.
CCTTCGGTCGCGACCGCCGGGGCGCCGCCGGTCAGCAGCGCCGCCGGCAGGAAGGGGACGGCGATGGCCGCGGCAAGAGCCAGGACGCGGGGCAGGCCACGAACACGGGATGTCCTTCGCGGGTCTCGGTCACCGTCCACGCGGTTCCCCTGCGCCTCTCACTCGACCATCACAGCATACCGCCTCGGCGCGCGCCCAGCGTCGCGTGCGCGGAGGACGCGGATCGGCATGCCGCCGCCATGCCTAGAAGCTGAAATTCACCGCGAGGTAGGCGCCGCTCAGCGACATGTCCTGGACCAGTGCGCTGCCGCCCTGGTCGAAGGACATGTACCGCCAGCCGAGTTGCACGCCGGCCCAGCCGCTCTGGTAGCCGATGCCCGCGAAGGTCTGCCAGGTAGGGTTCGAATCGCCGCCGCCGATGTCCACGTAGTAGGGCATGAAGAAGCCGGTCTCGGCGACGTTGATGCGCCCGCGCAGGCCGACGATGCCGTTCCAGATGTTGTCGCGCCCGGAAAAGCGCCCGGCGCCGCCAAAGGTCGGCCCGGCATTGCCGCGCGGCCCGACCAGCGTGAGTGCGAGGTTGTAGTCGGTGGTCGCCTCGACCCCGAGGTAGCGGAAGCCCGCCAGCACATCGACATTGCCCCAGGTGCCCGAGGCGAGCGTGTAGCCGCCGGCCAGCGTCCAGAGCGTTGTCTTGAGCGTCGAGTTGCCGCTGACATTGAGCGTGCTGGAGATGGGATTGCGGCCGACACCGATGATGTCGACCCCCTCGACGCGGCTGCCGCCGGCATCGGCGCTCACGTAGATGATGTCGGTCAGAAGCGAGAAGCGATCGTAGCGCACCGTCGCCGCCAAGGCGCCGGCGAAGTTCAGGTTGCCGAAGTAGTCGCCGGCATCCGCCTTGACGTCGGCCGAGCCGGCGAGTTGGGAGCGCAGGTCGTAGCGCAGGTTGGCGCTCACCGAGGGCAGCCAGACATAGGGCGCGACCTCGAAGCTCCAGCCGGGGCGCAGGCCGGCTTCCTGCGCAGCGGCGCCGGCGCACACGCCCATCGTCACGAGCGCCGCAGCGACGGGACGCATCCAGGTCTGTCGCATCGTGATCCTGCCTGTCCTTCCTTCTTGGTGTGGCGGCCCGCCGCCGCAGCCGCTCCGCCCCTAGTTCCGCCGCGCGGGTGCGGTGCCGGGGGCGACGCCCGGGGCGGGCCGCTCCACGTCGCGGCCGCGCGCCTGCATCTCGTTCAGGAAGCGGATCATCACCTCCGGCGTCAGCGTCGTCTCGCCCATGTCGAAGGTGATCCGCCCGATCCGCCCGGTGAAGTTGAAGGGCACCTGGTAGTCGCGGTCGTCCACCGGCGTGCCCATGTCCATGCCGACATCGAAGGTCTCGTCCCAGGCGAAGGTGATCGGGGTGGTGTGCGGCAGGCTGCGCCGCGCCACCTGCTGGCCGTTCACGCTGAGCGTGCCCGTGCCGCCATGGCCGAAGGGGATCGGCCCCTGCGGCGTCAGCACGAAGTCGAAGACCAGCGTGTGGCTGCCCGGGGGCAACGCCTGCTGTCCGTCCCACTTCACATACTCGGCGCCGAGCAGGTTCATGGTGAAGACCGGCCTGCCCTCGCGCAGGTAGAAGCCCCAGCCGGCGAAGCGGCCGCCCTGCGTCACCAGCATCCCGTTCGCGCCGCCCTGCGGCACCTCGATCTCGGCGGTGATGCGGAAGGAGCGGTTGAGGATGTTCGGCGCCGCATTGGCCTGGGTGCAGCAGGACGGGCCGGTGTAGACGAATTGCCGCCGCCCCGCCGCCGGCCCCGGCCGCTGCGCGACCATCGCCGCGCCCGAGTTGTTCAGCGGGAAGACCTGGTTGCGCGTCGCCTCCATGATGAAGAGGTCCTGCATCATGCGCAGGCGCTCCGGCTGCTCGGCCGCGAGGTCGCGCGCCTGCGCCGGGTCGGCCGTGGTGTCGTAGAGTTCCCAGCGGTAGCCGTGCATCACGTCCGAGGGCAGCGGCGCCGTGAGCCCGACCCAGGGGGGGCTGGCCGGCGTCGTGCTGGCGATCCAGCCATCATGGTAGATCGCGCGGTTGCCCAGGATCTCGAAGTACTGCGTGCGCCGCGTCGATGGCGCGTTCGCGTTCTCCCGCGCGAAGGTGTAGGCCATGCTCACGCCGTCCATCGGCCGCTGGGCGATGCCGTTCACCACATTGGGCTGCGGCATGCCGATCAGGTCGAGGATGGTCGGCACGATGTCGATCACATGGTGGAACTGGTTGCGGATGCCGCCGCGGTCGGTGATGCGCGCGGGCCAGGAGATCGCCATGCCGTTGCGGGTGCCGCCGAAATGGGAGGCGACCTGCTTGGTCCAGCGATAGGGCGTGCCGAAGGCCCAGGTCCAGGGCACCGCCATGTGGTTGTAGGTGCGGTCGGTGCCCCAGACCGGGATGAAGGGCATCTGCTGCTCGGCGGTCATGGCGACGCCGTTGAAGTACATCACCTCGTTCGGCGTGCCGTTGAGCGAGCCCTCCGCGCTGCTGCCGTTGTCGCCGGAGATGTAGATGATCAGCGTGTTGTCGGTCAGGCCGAGCCGGTCGACCTCGGCGACGACGCGCCCGATCTCGGCGTCGGCGTAGGCGAGGTAGGCGGCGTAGACATTGACCTGGCGGATGACGAGACGCTTCTGCGCCTCGCTCAGGCTGTCCCAGCGCGGCAGGAAGTCGGGCCAGGGCGGCAGTTGCGCATTGGCCGGGATGACCCCGAGGCGGCGCTGGTTCTCGAAGATGCGCTCCCGCACGCGCTCCCAGCCGTCGTTGAACAGGTTCATCGCCTCGATCCGCTGCACCCATTCCTGCGTGGGGTGGTGCGGCGCATGCGTGGCGCCCGGCGCGAAGTGGATGAACCAGGGCCGGTTGGGGTCGAGCTCGGTGCGGGTGCGGATGTGGGCGATGGCGTCGTCGGCCATCGCCGTCATCAGGTTCCAGCTGCCCGGCGCCGCGCCGACATAGGGGTGGATCGGCGTGGTGTTGCGGAACAGGTTGCCGGGCTGCCACTGGCTCGTGTCGCCGCCGACGAAGCCGTAGAAATAGTCGAAGCCCAGGCCGATCGGCCAGTTGGTGAAGGGGCCGACGGGGTTGGCCTCCCAGGCCGGCGTATTGTGGTTCTTGCCGAACCAGGCGGTGCCGTAGCCGATCTGCTGAAGGATGCGCCCGATCGTCGCCGTCTCGGGCGGGATGATCGAATTGTAGCCTGGGTAGCCGGTGGCGAGTTCCGAGACGTTGCCGAAGCCGACCTGGTGGTGGTTGCGCCCGGTCAGCAGCGCGGCGCGGGTGGGCGAGCACAGCGCGGTGGTATGGAACTGGGTGTAGCGCAGCCCCGCCTGCGCGACGCGGTCGAGCGTGGGCGTCGGGATCACGCCGCCGAAGGTCGAGGGGGCGGCGAAGCCGACATCGTCGGTCAGGATCAGGAGCACGTTCGGCGCATTGCCCGGGGGCATGGTCATGGGCGGCCAGGCGGAGGTGCTGTCCACCGCGTTGGGCATGATGGCGCCGGTGAAGGGCGGCGTCGGGGCCGGCAATTGCAGTCCCTGTGGCGTCATCACCGCGTTGGGGGCGCCGGGTGTCCCGCGGACCTCCTGGGCGCGCGCGGGAAGAATGGCGAAGGCCGCGGCGGCGAACAGGGCAGAGAGCAGGCGAGCGCACCCCGGAACACGAGCTGGAGATGGTGATGCCCGCATGTTCGGCCTCCGTCGCGACAACAGCCCGCCGCCTTCCGCGGGCCGTCAGGAAATGATGCACCGGACTGCCGGCCCTCGTCGTAGACTATCGCTATCCCGAATGCGCCGACCGCCCGTCCCGGCGCGCCAAGGTTTCCGACGGGAACTCGCCGAACAGCGCGCGGTAGTCATGCGCGAAGTGCCCGAGATGCCAGAAGCCGTGCCCGAGCGCCGCGCTCTTCACCAGGTCCTGGCCGCGCCCGCCAGCGAGCAAGGCGCGGCGAACCAGCTTGAGGCGCCGCAGCTTCAGGTAGGTGGCCGGGCCGACACCGAGCACCGCGCCGAAGGCGTTGGTCAGTGTGCGCGGCGCGACACTGAGCGCGGCGCAGAGGTCCTCGAGGTACACCGCCCTCGTCGGGTGATCCGCCAGGACGTCCTGCGCATCGCGAACGATCCGCATGGCGCGGCCGGTTGCGCGCCCCCGCGCGTCCTCCGTGCCGCCGGCGAGAAGGGTGGCGAGATGCTCGCGCAGCGCGCGGGCGAGGCCAAGCGCGTCCTCAGGCCGGGGCAAGGCCTCAGCGCCCCTGGCCGCCATTCCGGCTGCCGCGCCGATGTCGGCGCGCAACACTTGCAGCGGTTGCGCCGGCAGGTCCAGCAGGCGCACAGCGCCTGGGCGCAGAAAGGCCTCGTCGACGAGCGGTGCCAGCGTCTCCATCGGCAGCGCGAAGGCGGCCCAGCCATGCGGCGGCGCGACCCTGGCCAGGAAATCCCCGCCGCCCGTCAGCAGCACGCCTTGCCAGGGGGCGACCGGCACCCCGCCGACCTGAGGCGCCTCGCCGGCCCCGTTCATGCGGACCAGGAGCCCCATCATGCCGACCCGCACTTCGCCGCGACCCAGGAGGGGCCCGCGGGTCTGCAGCGTCTGCGCGATCATCGAGCCAAGCACCAGGCGCCGCACCCGCACCCCGAAGCGCTCCGCGCCCGGCAGGGGCAGGTATTCGCTCCGCATGTTCGGCAGTGCCGCCGCGAACTCGTCGGGGTCCGTGAAGGACCGGACGAAGCCGGCCGGGGCGCCGACCCGGTCGAAACCATCCATCCCGTGCCTCCGCTGCGTCAACCGGCGCCGGTGGGCGCGCGATTTCCGGACCATGAGGATCACCGAGGACGGTGCATCGTCTCAAGGGCCGACATCGCTGCCGCGGCGGTCAGACGCGGCCGGGCCTCGGTGACCCGGGACCCCGAGCGCGGCGGGCGGTTTGCGCGGCGTCGATGGTGGCGCGAGGTCGCACCCGGGATGGCCGGCGGGCCGCAGCATCATGCGGCGTGGGACGCTGTCCCTGCTCCACGGGTTCGGCGAATGGATGCCATGTCCGCGCTTCGGGAGCGCGCATTTCGGCTGTGTCGCGCGTGACGAGAGCGAGTTCGTGCAACTGCGCCGCCGCGGCAGGCAGGGCATCTAGAGCGGTTTCCGTTCGCCTTGGCTCACGGCAACCGCTCCAGCCTCTTGTTTTCGCGAGCGTCTTTGCCCGATCAGGTGATTCCACCTGATCGGGATCTGCTCTAAGACCAGGACGGATCGCGCCTGGGTGTGGATTTCCTTCGCATGGGGCACATCCGCCGGACTTCCCGAGAAGCATCCGGAAACGCAGGCGGCGTTCAGGGCGATCTCCGGTTCAGCTCATGGCGAGCGCGGCACCAGGCACGCCGTGGCGCCCGAACGACGAAATTCATCAAAGTGTCATTCGTTCCCTGGGCCGTTGTCCGCATCGCTACAAGGACATGATCATCCGCCAGGAGAGCAGCCGCTTCACCTCTGCACGCGGCAACATCACCGCGATCTTCCGGCCATCCGCAGACGACAGGAGAACCGTGACATGTGCGGGGTCGTCGGTGGAAACCGACACTTCCTCGAACTCGTGCGTGGCCTTGCTGCGCCCGAGCGAGAGCATCACCGTCGCGGCCACCTTGGCGCCCGTCGTGTTGGCCTCGTCATCCTTCGTCTTCTTCGACATGCGCCGGCGACCCCTTTCGCAGAATGACGCGGCGAGAGTAGCTTCCGCCACGGTTGACGGGCAACGCGCCCACGAAGGACATCAGGATCGCGTCCCATGCCGCCTCTCTTGCTTTTTCTCGCTGGCGTCGCTGCGGGTGCGGGTGCGGCGATCGTGGCACCCGCCCTCGCGCCGGAGGCATCGCGCAATCTGCGTCCGGTCCTGCGCGCGGGGCTGAAGCTCGCGATCGCCGCCGGCACCGCCGCGCGCAGCGCCGCGGCCGAAGCGGCGGAGACGGTCGAGGACCTCTATGCCGAAGCGCAGGCCGAGATCGCCGCGGCCGCGGAACCGCCGCCGCCCAAGCCGGCGCGGGCGAAGCGCGCCCCGGCACGCAAGCGGGTGCGCGCAGGGGCGAAGGCCACCGCCGATGCCTGATCTGCCGCAGGCCGTTGTCGTCTCCGCCGTGGCGGGACGGATGCGGCTGCGGTTGCCTGCCCATCGCGACGATGCGGCCTTCTTCGCGCGACTGGCCCAGCGGGCGTTGATGCTGCCGGGCGTGACGGGCGCCGCCGGCACGCCGCTCACCGCCGGGCTGCTGCTGCGGTTCCGCGGCGATGCGGAAACCGTACTCGCCGCCGCGGCGCGGGAAGGCCTGTTCCGCGCCGCGCAGCCCGTCCCGGACCAGGGGCACGCGGCATCGGCGGCGCAACTCGCGCCGCTCGGCGCCGCGGCCTTCGGCCTGCTCGCGCTGCTGCAGGCCGCACGCGGAGCCGTGCTGCCGCCGGCGGCGACCCTGCTGTGGTACGCCGGCAGCCTGCTGCGCGGCGCGACGCAGCCCACCCCCGAGGAGTGAGCCCCATGGCGACGACCCCGAAGCGCCGCACGGCGAAGCCGCGCGTCGCTGCTCCGCGCGAGGCCGAGCAGGCGCTGGTGAGCGCGGCCCTCGCCGTGCAGACCGCCGAGGACGCGCTGGCCGAGAGGATCCGCGCTACCGTCGCGCAGGCCTTGCGCCACCCGGGCGGGACGGCGACCGAGGCGGCGGAGGCCGTCGCTGTCCAGGCCAAGGCCGTCCTGGGCATCGTGGTGGGCGCCGGCGCCGACGTGCTGGTGGCGGCGCGCGCCGTCGCCAAAGGCACTGCGCTCGGCGCCGCCGATGCCGGGACGGATGCCGCGAGCGCTGCCGTCGCCGTGACGCGCGCCATCGCCGAGGGCGCGGTGGGCGCGGGCGGCGAGGCCGCCTCGGCGGTGAACCGTGCCCTGGCGGGTGCGGCGGAAGCAGCGGTGGCGACACGGGACGATGCCGCGCGGATCGTCGCCGCGGCTGCCGATGCCACCGTGCAGGCGGGCCTCGCCGCGGTCGGCATGGCGCGGGAGATGGCCGAGCGCGCACTGGCGCTGGTGCGCTCGCCCGTGCCGGCGCCCGAACCCGCCGGCACGCGGGCTCCACGCAAGTCGCCGGCGAAGGCGGCGGCAAAGGCGCCGGCCAGGCCACGGCCGAAGGCGGCAGCCAAGGCGCCGGCCAGGCCACGGCCGAAGGCGGCCGCGAAAGCGCCGGCCAAGCCCCGCGCGAAGGCCGCCGCCGGGGCGCCGGCGAAGAAGGCCCCGGCCAAGGCCGCCGTGAAGCCGGCGGGCGAGTCCCGCGCCGCCGCCGGGAAGCGTGTCGCCAAGCGCCGTTCCGGCAGCCGGACCACCCCCGCCCGCCGCCGCTGAGGCGGCCTGCGCCGCGGCCCGCTGGCCTACCGCAGAAGCGCCGCCTCGGCCGTGTCCTCCCAGGGCACGCCGAGGTCCTCACGCCCCATCTGGCCGTAGACCGCCAATGGCCGGAAGAAGCCGCCCGCATCCGCGGCATGCGCGCGCGCGCGCAGGGCGAAGCGGCGCTCGATCGCGGCGGGGCGGAAGTCGAAGGTCTCGGCGATGCGGCGGGCGATTTCCTCCTCGGCGATGGTGGCCGTGCCGAAGCACTCCACCGCGACGCTGACCGGCCGCGCATGGCCGATGACATAGCCGAGATGCACCTCACAGCGCCGCGCCAGCCCGGCGGCGACCACGCATTTCGCCGCATGCCGCGCGGCATAGGCGCCGATGCGGTCGATGCGGGAGGGATCCTTGCCCGACAGCGCGGCGCCGGATTGCCGCGCCGCCTCGCCATAGGTGTCGATGCCGTTCTTGCGGCCCGTCAGCCCGGCATGGCGGGCGGGACCGCCGACGGCGAAGGGGCCGCCGGCGTTCACATGCAACTCGGTCCTCGCGGTCAGTCCCAGCGGCGCGCCGGCAAGCGCGGGCACCACCACCTGCTCGCGCAGCGCGTCGGCCAGGACCGCGGCGCGGGGCGCGCCCGGCATCGTCGCCACGGTCAGCGCGACGGAGGCGAGTTCCGCCGCGCCGCCCGCGCCGTACAGCACGCCGGCCTGCGTCTTGCCGTCGGGCGCCAGCCAGGTCAGTGCCCCCCGCGCCGTGTCCAGCGCGCGGGCCAGGCGGTGCGCGATGACCAGCGGCGCGGGCATCAGCTGCTCAGTCTCGTCGGTGGCATAGCCGAAGACATTGGCCTGCTCGGTGGCACTGAGGGCTTCGAGCTCATGTTCCTCGTCGGCGTCGTGCTCGTGCGGCGCGCGCTCCTCGGCCGGGAGTTCGGAAATGCTGGTCAGGATCGAGCAGGTGCGCGCGTCGAAGCCTTCACCCACATAGCCCGCCTCGGCGATCACGCCGCGGGCCAGGCTGGGCAGGTCCACCACCGCATCGGCGGCGAAGCGCGCCGCGATGAAGACGATGCCGGTCGCCACCGCGCATTCCACCACGGCGCGCGCGCGCGGGTCCTGGTGCAGGAAGGCATCCACCGCGGCATCGCTGATGCGGTCGCAGAGCTTGTCCGGATGGCCCGGCGTCACCGATTCCGAGGTGAAGATCATGCCGTCACGCATGCGCGCCCCCCTGCCGCGGGCGCCGCGGCATCGCCGAGATCATCCCGTTGACCGCGAGCGGCGCAAGGGCCGTCGCCGCGACACCCAGCCATCCGGCCGGGCCGAGCGGGCCGAGGCCGAGCAGCCGCCGCAGCGGCCCGACGCCCTGCGCCGCCGCCTGCAGCGCCACGCACAACCCGATGGCGCCGAGCAGCTTGGGGTTCGTCGGCGGCCGGTCTGCACCGAGCAGCCCATGGGTCTCCGAGCGGCAGAGGAAAGCGTGCGCCAACTGCGCCAGCGTCAGCCCGTGGAAGGCGACGCCGGGCGGCGCGCCGATGGCGGAGACCAGCGCCGCCGTGCCCATAACGGCGCCCTCGCGCAGCAGGCGGCGGAAATCGTCCGGGGAAAGGATCGGGGCGCGCGGGTCGTGCGGCAACTGTTCCAGCACGTCGGGCTCCGGCGCCTCCAGCCCCAGCGCCAGCGCGGGCAGCGGGTCCGAGATCAGGTTCAGCCACAGCAGCTGCATCGGGTTCAGCGGCTCGGGCAGGCCGGCGATGGCGGCGCCGAGCATCAGCATCGTCTCCGACGCATTGGTGCCGACCAGGTAGCGCAGCACCTTGCGGATGTTGGCGTAGGTCGCGCGGCCGAGGGCCACCGCCTCGAGCAGCCCGCCGAGCTCGTCGGTGGCGAGCACGATGTCCGCCACCTCCCGCGCGACGTCGGTGCCGCCGCCGCCCATGGCGATGCCGATCTCCGCGGCGCGCAGAGCGGGGCCGTCGTTGATGCCGTCCCCGGTCATGGCGACGATCTGCCCCGAGGCCTGCAGCGCGCGCACGATCTGCAGCTTGTTGGCCGGGCTGACGCGGGCGAAGACGTCCGCCTGCGGGGCGAGGGCGGCCAGCGCCTCCGGCGGCAGGTCGCGCAGCGCGCCCGCTTCCAGCACGCGCACCTCGCCGTCGCGCGGCATGCCGAGTTCCTTGGCGATGGCGTAGGCGGTGGCGCTCTGGTCGCCGGTGATCATCATGGTGCGGATGCCGGCGACGTGCAGGGCGCGGATCGCCTCCGCGGCGCCCGGCCGCAGCGGATCGGCAAGCCCGGCGAGGCCGAGCCAGGTCAGGTCCCGCTCGTCATGCGGGTCGCCGCCGCCGTCCCGCCGCGCGACGCCGAGCACGCGCAGCGCCTGCGCCGCCATGCGGTCGTTGGCGGCGATGATCGCGGAGCGCGCCGCGTGGTCCAGCGGCACCTCGCCCGCGGCGGTCAGCCGCTTCGTGCAGCGCGCCAGCACCTCCGCCGGGTCGCCCTTGACCGCGAGCAGCGTGCCGTTGCGGCCGCGATGCAGCGTCGCCATGCGCTTGCGGCCCTCGGCGCGCGGCACCGTCTGCTTCCTCGGCCAGCGGCTGCGCAGCGCGGCGGGGTCGAGGCCGAGTTCCAGCCCCGCGCGCACCAGCGCCGTCTCCGTCGGTGATCCGGCGAGGACGTCGCCGGTCTCCTCGACATCGCTGCACAGCGTCGCGGCTTCCAGCAGCGCGACGGCGACCGCGCGGCGGGCACCGACGAGCGCTTCCGGCGCGAGCAGCGCGCCGTCCAGGTGCAGCGCGGCGGCCGCCATGCGGTTTGCGGTCAGCGTGCCGGTCTTGTCGAGGCAGACCACCTCCACGGCGCCGAGCGTCTCCACCGCGTCCAGGCGTCGGACCAGGATCTGCTTCTCCCGCATGTCCTGGATGCCGAGCGCCAGCGTGGTGGTGGCCACCGCCGGCAGCCCTTCCGGCACGGCGGCGACGGCCAGGCTGATGGCGCTGCGCAGAATCGCCTGCCAGGGCTGGCCGCGCAGCAGCCCGATGCCCGCCACGGCGGCGCAGATCGCGCCGTTGACGATGATGAGCTCGCGCCCGACCTCGCCCAGTTGCCGCTCGATCGGCGTCTGCGGGGGGCGCAGGTCGCCGAGAAGCGCCTGGATGCGGCCGATCTCGGTCGCGCTGCCGGTGGCGGTCACGATGGCGAGGCCCGAGCCGCCCGTCACGGCGGTGCCGCGGAACACCATGCTGCGGCGCTCGGCGAGGGGGGCGACCACCGCCACGCCGGCATCCGCATCCTTGACGATGGGCAGGCTTTCGCCGGTCAGGGCGCTTTCGTTCAGCGTGAGGTCGGTGGCCGTGATCAGCCGGGCATCGGCCGGCACCAGCGTGCCGGGTTCGAGCAGGATCAGGTCGCCTGGCACGATGCCCGCGACCTCCAGCATCATGCGCCGGCCGCCGCGGATGACCGGCACCGGCGCGGGCGAGACGTCCGACAGGCCTTGGATGGTGCGTTCGGCGGATCGTTCGGTGGTGGTGGCGATGCCGGCGTTGAGCAGAACCACGGCGCCGATGGCAAGCGCATCGGCGAGTCCGCCGGTGGCCACCGAGACCAGCGCCGAGGCTCCGAGCAGCGCGACCGGGACGGAGGTGAGCTGCTCGGCGAAGATGGCGGCGGCGGAGCGCGCCTCGGCGCGCGCCAGCAGGTTCGGCCCGCCGGCGGCGAGGCGCGCGGCGGCCTCGGCGGGTGGCAGGCCGCGCTTCGGCGCGCAGCCGAGCGCTGCGGCGACCGCCGCCGCCGGCATGGCGTGCCAGGCATGGGCTTCGCTTGCCGGGTCGGCCTGCACCGCGGCGGAGGAGAGCGCGCGTGGCCGCGGAGGATCCCCAAGCGCCGCGCCCAGCACGGCGCAGAGCCGCTTGGCGGTGACCGAGGGTATGCAGCGGACCAGCGCGGTACCGGTCACGGCGGAGGCGCTCGCCTGCGTCACCCCCGGCACGCCGAGCAGGGCGAGGCGTGCGGCCTCCGCCGCATCGGCATCGCCGCGCAGCCGGCGATCCGCGAGGCGGTAGCGGCCGGGGAGGGCATGCACCACCTCGGTCCGCGGCCGCTTCGCCCGGCGCCTGCGGGCCGGCACCGGCGCGGGGGGGCCGGCATCCATCGCGGCGACCCGCATCAGAACAGCAGCCCCACCAGTCCCAGATAGACGGCGAGCGACAGCATGTCCTGCACCACCGTCCCGACCGGTCCCGAGCCATGCGCCGGATCAAGCCCGGCGCGCTGGAAAGCCCAGGGCAGCAGGAAGCCGACACCGGTCGCGATGGTGCCGGCGGCGGCGACCGCGCCAGAGACCGCACCGGCCAGGCGCAGGTCGCCGAAGACGGCCCAGACCGCGCCGAACCCGACGGTCGCGAGGATCAGTCCGAGCAGCGCGCCGGTGCCGAGCTCGCCGAGCAGCAGCCGCCAGGTGCTTCCATCGGTCAGCGAGAGGCCGCGCACCGCGACCGCTTCCGCCTGCGTGCCGATCGCGTCGGCGAGATAGACGATGGCCGGGATGAAGAAGGCGACGGCGATGTTGGCCGTGAGTTCCGCCTCCGCCCCCGCCATCAGGCCGGTAGCCGCCGCTGAGCCGGCGAGGCCGACCAGCAGCCAGGGCAGGCGGAACAGGGCGCGCCTGTGCGGCGCCGCGGTCAGCGCCGCCTTGGCCTGTTCGCTCCGGCCGAGGATGCCCGCCATGTGGTGCAGGTCCTCGAGGTGCTCGTCGCGCAGGATGGCCATGACCGCATTGGCGGTCAGCGCGCCGAGGAAGGCGCCGGACTGGTCGAGCACCGCGAGGCAGGCGGCATTGGCGCGGATGGCGACGCTCGCCGCCTCCTCGCGTGAGGCCGAGGCCGGCACATGCGCGGGATTCTCGACGGTGAGCTCGGCGATGGGGGTTTCCTCGGCCGCCGCGAGCAGCAGCGCGAGCCGCACCGTGCCCAGCAGGGCGCGCCCTGCGTCGAGGACGAAGACCGGATCGATCGCGGCGTAGCGGTCGCGGACGAGCCTGGCGCGGACGGCGGCCGCGGTCTCGTCCGGGCGGGCGACGAGGACGGCCGCGTCGATATAGGCGGCGACGGGCATGGAAGCCCGTTCGCCTGCGGAGACGGCCCGAGGAGTATCGCTTTGCATGGGACCATTCATGCACCGGAAGCCGTGACGGTATGGTGACACCGGACCGGACGAACATCGCGCCGATCGTCGGGCACCGCCAGTGGCCGCGCCGCTGCCGCTGGGCAGCGCACCTCGCCGTTTGGCAGGCATGCGTCACCGCGGAGGCCGAGGCGCGGCGGCGTGCTTCCGGCCTGCCGCGGAACCGGGGGGCATCGAAGGCGCGCGGCACCGCGAGGCGCGCCGCCTCCGGGGCGGGCCATGGCGAGGCCGCGAAGCCATTCGCGCCCAGCGCGGCCTCTCTTCGCAGCGGCGTGTGGCCGCCGCGCCGGCTCCCTGCCTTCGGGCACACCTTCACCCGACCGGGCGATCCCATTTGATCGGATGCCGCTATTGCGCCCGGCGCCGGGTCACGCCGACGGGCGCCAGCGCAGCAGGCGCAGCGCATTGAGTGTCACCAGCACCGTCGCGCCGGTATCGGCGAGGATCGCCGGCCACAGCCCCGTCACGCCCATCAGCGTGGTCGCCAGGAACACGCCCTTGAGGCCGACCGCCACGGCGATGTTCTGCTGCACGTTCGCCATGGTGGCGCGCGACAGGCCGATCAGCTCCGCGACACCCGCCACGCGGTCCTTGAGCACGGCGGCGTCGGCGGTCTCGAGCGCGACGTCGGTGCCGCCGCCCATCGCGATGCCGACATCGGCGGCAGCGAGCGCCGGCGCATCATTGATGCCGTCGCCCACCATGATGACGCTGCCGCCATCCCGCAGCCTGCCGACCTCGCGGAGCTTGTCGTCGGGCAGCAGTTCCGTCCTGGCGTCCAGGCCCAGGGAGACGGCGATCGCCTCGCCGGTGCGGCTGTTGTCGCCGGTCAGCATCACCGGCCGCACGCCGAGCGCCGCGATGGCCGCGACGCCGGCGGCGGCATCGGGGCGCGGCTCGTCGCGCAGCGCGATCAGGCCAGCCGCGGCGCCATCGGCCAGCACCACGGCGACCGTCCTGCCTTCCCCCTCGAGCCGTTCGATCGCCATCGCCAGCACGCCGAGCCCGGCATTCGCCTCCCGCGCGTGACGCGGACTGCCGACGGTGACGGCGACGCCTTCCACCGTCCCGGCCACGGCGCGCCCGGGAACGGCGGATTGTCCGCTCGCCTGCGGCACGACGATGCCGCGCGCCGCCGCCTCGGCGAGGATCGCCTTGGCGAGCGGATGTGCCGATCCCTGTTCCACCGCGGCGGCGAGCGCCAGCGCCTCCCCGGCGCTGCGCCTCCCGGCCGCGATCACGTCGGTGACCCTGGGCCGTCCCTCGGTCAGCGTGCCGGTCTTGTCGAAAGCGACGGTGCGCGCCGCGCCGATCGCCTCGAGCGCCGCGCCGCCCTTCACCAGCAACCCGCGCCGCGCCCCTGCCGAGAGGCCGGACGCCATCGCTGCCGGCACCGAGATCACCAGGGCGCAGGGGCAAGCGATCAGCAGCACCGCGAGGCCGCGATAGAGGCTCGTCCACCAGTCCCATCCCAGGGTGAGGGGCGGCACCAGGATCGCCAGCAGCGCCACGATCATCGCTCCGGGCGTCCACCAGGCGGCGAAGCGCTCGACGAAGCGCTGTGTCGGCGCGCGCCTCGTTGTCGCCTCCTCGACCATGCGGATGATGCGGGCGATCGTGTTGTCGGCCGCGGCGCGCGTCACGCGCACGCGGAAGGCGCCGTCGGCGTTGATCGCGCCGGCGATCACCGCATCGCCGGGGCCACGCGCGACCGGCACGCTCTCGCCGGTGACCGGGCTCTCGTCGAGGGCGGTCCGGCCCTCCTCGATCACCCCGTCGCAGGGCACGCGGTCGCCGGGGCGGACCAGCACGAGGTCGCCGACCGACAGGCGCTCGGCCGGCATCTCCTCGGTGCTGCCATCGGCGCGCAGGCGCAGCGCGACGCGCGGCATGAGCCGCGCGAGGGCGCGGATGCCGTCCCGCGCGCGGCCGGCGGCGACGTTCTCCAGCAGCTCGCCCACCGCGAAGAGCAGCACGACGACGGCAGCTTCCTCCGCCGCGCCGATCACGGTGGCGCCGATCGTCGCCGCGCACATCAGCGTCTCGATGCTGAAAGGGCTGCCGGCACGGGCAAGCGCGATGGCGCGCCGTCCGAACGGCAGGATCGCGACGGCGGTCGCGACGAGGAAGAGCGGGTAGGTCAGCCGATCCGGCAGGGCGAGCGACAGGCCATAGGCGCCGATGACCAGCACGCCGAGGATCCAGACCAGCTTCGCCTTGCCGGTCGCCCACCAGGGCCTGGCCGCGTGGGCGGGGTCGTCGTGGTCGGCATGGCCGTGGGCATGGCCATGCGCGGCGCTGCCGGCGTGGTCATGCCTTTCCGTGGACGGGTGGTGGTGGTGGCCGTGGTGTTCATGGCCGCAGCCGCAGGCCTCGCCGGGCGGGGGCGGCGCCTCGGCAGCCTCGCCGCCGCGCTTCGCCGTATAGCCGAGGGCGGCGAGCCGGGCCTCGACCTCCTCCCGCCGGCCGGCGGCATCGAGTTGCAGCGTGAGCCGCTCTGCCATGAGGTTGACCTCGACCGCCGACACGCCCGGCAGCCGTTCCACCGCCTTCGTCACCTTGGCGACGCAGGAGGCGCAGTCCATGCCCTCCACCCGCCAGGTCACTTTCGTCGCTGTGCCCATGATGTCCGTCCGATCGTCGCGGACAGGGTTATGAGACTTCCAGCGACTGGAGGTTCAAGCCCCCTCTTGCGGCCCGCCTGGAGCGGATCCCGATCAGGTGGAATCGCATGATCGGGGGGAAGATGCTTGCGACGACAGCAGGATCGGGAGATTGCCGAGAGCGGAGGCGAGCGGATGCCGCCCCGGGGAAGGGCAGCGGGCCTGTAGAACCGCATGCCGGGGCTCGCGGGCCGCCAGCTTCCATCCGGCGACGCCCTGGCAGGGGTGCGGCCGATGCCGGTTCTCTCTCACGTCGGTGCCGCGGCACCCCCGCCCGATGCTTGCCTGCCTTGCCCGCCGGCCGCACCCTGATGGCCGGCAAGGAAGGAAGAACATGGATCTCAGGGGAACGGTCGCGCTCGTCACCGGCGGCAATGGCGGCCTCGGCCAGCGCATCTGCCATGCGCTGGCGCGCGAGGGCGCACAGGTCGCCGTCGTCTACGCGCAGAGCCGCGACCAGGCCGAAGGCGTGGCGCGCGACCTTGCCGCCCGCCACCAGGTCCAGGCGGCCGCCTTCGGCTGCGACGTCACCGATCAGGCGGCCATCGAGCGGCTCGTCGCCGAGGTCACGGCGCGCTTCGGGCGGCTCGACATCCTGGTGAACGACGCCGCCTACAACAGATCGGTGCCCTTCGCCGACCTCGACGGCCTGACGCCCGAACTGTGGGAGCGGATCATGGCCGTGAACCTCACTGGCCCGATGCGCCTGATCAAGGCGGCGGCGCCGGCGATGCAGGCGCAGGGGCGCGGGCGCATCGTCAACATCGCCTCGGTCGCCGGGCTGGGGCCGACCGGATCGTCCATCGCCTACGCGGTGTCGAAGGCCGGGCTGATCCACCTGACGCGCTGCATGGCGGTCGCCCTCGCGCCAGCAACGCTGGTGAACTGCGTCGCACCCGGCCTGCTCGAGGGCACGCGCGCGACCGCCAACCTGCGGCCCGAGCAGGTCGGGCGCTCCGCCGCCGCATCGCTGCTGGGCAGGCCGGCCGACAAGGACGATTGCGCCGAGATGGTGGTGGCCATGTGCCGCACCGAGACCATGACGGGGCAGACCGTCGTCATCGATTCCGGACGCGTCTTCCACTGATGCACGCCTGGCTGACATCGGCCCCCGCCGCGTAGTTCCCCGCGTGCCGAAGGCCGCGGCGGCGCCGGAGGTGCGTGCAGGCACCGGGCGGCGAGGTGAATTGACGTCCGCGCAACGATCCCGTCGCGGGGCCATGCGATTCATCTTTTCGTTGGCAGAAGGCAGGGGAAGGGGACGCATGCTGCGTGCCGTCGCCGCGGTCGGCGTGGCGGTCGCCTTGGCGGGCTGCCTCTCGTCAGGGCAGGTCGAAGGCATCCGCATGCAGCGCGAGATCCACCGCGCGGTGGCGGCCTCCGACGCCTGCCGCGCGCCGATCCGCGAGAAGCCGGACTACCAGGCGCTGTTCCGCCGCCTCGCCCTCGAGCCGAGCGTGCCGCCGCCACGGCCGACGCCGGCGCAACTCGCCGATCGCAGCCATCCCGACCGCGCGGCGATGCGCCTCATGGTCGCGATGCATTCCGACCTCGTCGTCTGCCGCAACCCGCTGATCGAGAGCATCGCCCGGATCTCTCCCGATCTCGCCGAAACCGCCGTCGACATATGGTTGAGCGGGGATCGGCTCGTGCTGTCGCTGATGCGGCGGGAAGTGACCTATCGAGGCCAATCGCCGCATCGGCGCCGTGCAGCAGGAGTATTTTCGCCGCCTGGGGCAGGTGACGGCGGCGACGCGCTCCCGCCTCGACGCTCTCCCGGGCCCGATTTCCCCCACGCAGGCCGAGCCATTGCCCGCTTCCGTCCGGCGTTTTCCCGTCGAGCTTGCGGACATCCACCGGCAGATGGTGGCGGAAGCGCAGCGCGCCGCCGATTGACGCCGTTCAGGCGACGCCCGCCAGGCGCAACCCGCGCAGGAAATGGTCGATGTCCCGCCGCCGCACATAGGGCGCGGCGTTGCGGAAGCGCTGCAGGGTGAAGCCGGGGTCCAGTTCCAGCAGCGAGCGGACCAGCGGACGCGCTTCCTCCGCCCGGCCGAGATGACCCAGCGCCGCGATCTGCGCCCGCAGCGCGGCGGTGAAGCGCGGCTGCATCTGCAGCACCGCGCGGCCGATGCCGATCGCCGCCTCGAAATTGCCGAGCAGCATCTCGACCGTCGCCAACCCGGCCTCGGTGAAGAAGGCGTGCGGGTTGCGCGGCAGCAGCTGCAGCGCGCGCTTCAGGTGGCGCCGCCCGGCCTCCAGCTCCCCGGCATAGGCATGGGCCATGCCGGCGAAGGTCCAGGCCGCCGGCAGGTTCGGGTTGATGTCGAGCGCCTGGCGGCACAGCGCCATCGCCTCCGGCACCTGGTGGTGCAGGAAGCCGCGCACATGGCCGGCGGTGGCGAGGCCGCGCGCGTCGCGCGGGTCGAGCAGGATCGCCTGCTCCGCCGCCGTGCCGGCATGGGCCAGCGCCTCGCGCTCGTTCACCGCCCAGCCCTGGCCCACCAGCAGGATGTTCCAGTAGGCGAGCCAGGCCTGCGCCGCCGCCAGCCGCGGTTCCCGCCGCACCGCGAGCGCCAGCACCTTGCCCGCGCGCTCGAAGGCGTCGCGCTCCAGCCGGTAGATGTCGGGGACGACGCGCAGCACCATCTCGAGCGCCGAGGCATCGGCGAGGGGGCGCAGTGCGGCGCGCTCGGCCTCCAGCAGCAGCAGCTCGTGCTCGAGCCGGGCGCAGGCCATGGCCGCGACTTCCTCGGCGAAGGCGGCGGGCCGCGCCTCGTCGGGGTCGATCACCGCGGACCACAGCACCGCGCCGCCGCCGCCGACATCGACCAGGCGCAGCACCACCTGCGGCTTCTGCCCCGCGAGGTGGATGTTGCCCGTCAGCATGTAGTCGGGGGTGGGCGGCGGCCGCCCCGCCACCTCCACCACCACGGCGATGGAGCGCAGCGTCGACAGCGCGGCGACGATCGCATCCGTCGCCGCGACGTCGAGATGCCCGATCCGCGGCCCGGCCAGGTTGTTGAGCGGCGTGACCAGCACGCTGGCGCGGCGCTGCGTCGCGGCGGCGGGGCGCTCGGTGGCGCGTGGCTCGCCGGCGGGCGCGGCCGGCGGTGCGCCGAACTCGGCCCGTGCCAGCCAGTCGTCAAGCTGCGGGTCGATGCCGCGCAGTTCCGGCAGGAAGGGCCAGCCGGCGGAGCGCGGCACGCACTCGACCAGGATGCGGTCGGCGCGCAGCCAGATGGAGGCGGCGTCGGCGCCGAAGATCCCGATGCCGCGCCGGTCGAAGCCGGTACGCAGGTCGTGCAGCACGTCGCGCAGCCGGCCGAGCGCCTGCGCCGCCGGCGCGCCGCTCCAGAGCAGGCCGGCGAGCAGCCGGCGCGGCATCCGGTGCCCCGGGGCCAGCGCCAGCAGGGCGAGCAGCGCCCGTGGCCGCGCACCGCCAGGCAGCAGCGACGCTCCGTCGGCGCCGACCGCCTGCATGGTGTCGGCGAGGCGGAACCGCACCAGGCCCTCGGCCTCGGGCGCCGGGGCATCCGGCGTAGGCGGCGGGGAGCCAACGTTGAGCAACGCGCAACACCTCCTGGGCGACGGGAGCGCCGACGCTTTTCCGACGCTTGCCGACGCAGAAGCGTTGTGCCGCAGGGCGCGGAAAAAGGACACTGGAAATCGCCATAAGGTTGAATCTCCCGGAAGGATCGCGCGTCGTGGATCTGCTCGCCCTGCCGCCGCCCGCCCGCGGGCCACTGCATTCCGCGCCCGGCCTCGCCGAAACCCCGCGCCGGTCCCGCCGGGCGCCGCGCCGTACCGCGGCACCGCTGCCGACGGCGGGCGAGGGGGCGGAGGACCGCGAGGCACTGTTCACCCTGCTGTCGCACTGCCTTGGCTGGATCGAGGCGGCAGAGGCCGTGGAGGAGGTGCTGCGCCGCTTCGGCTGCCTCGCCGAGGCGATCGCCGCGGAGGAGGCGGAACTCGCCGCATTGCCGGCGCTCGGGGAGGCCGGGGCCGCGGCGCTCAAGGCGGTGCACGCGGCGGCGCTGCGGATCGATCTGCGCCGCCGCGACCGCCCGGTGCTGCGCGACACGGATGCGGCACTGGCCTACCTGCGCGACGCTGGTGCGCTGCCGGCGGAGGGTGAGCTCTGCGCCCTGTTTCTCGATGCACGGCATGGCCTGGTGGCGGACGAGCTGGTGTGTTGCGCGGCCGGCGCCGCGGCGCCGGGGCAGGTGCTGCGCCGCGCCCTGGCGTTGCGGGCCGCCGCGGTCCTGCTGGTGCGCGGCGGCGATCCTGCGGCGGTCGCCGCCGAGGCCGCGATGGCGCGCGCCATCGCTCAGGCCGGGCGGGTGATGGATGTCCATCTCGCTGACCATGTCGTGGTCGGGCGCGGCGGCCACGCCTCGCTTCGGGCGCAGGGCCTGATGGAGGTGCCGGGGGCGGCTTGATGCCGCCGAGCCTGGTTGCCGACCCATCGGCGGCGAGGCGCGGCGGTATCGCGCGCAGGGTTGGTGAGGCGGCTGCGCGCCAAACACGATGTTGATAGCGAGTCACCCGGAAGGCCGGCCGGTATTGGCGATCGTCGGAAAGTGCCGGCTCCAGCCCACACGGCCACCCGGCCACCCAGCGGCAGTGTCCTGGGTTGGGGCCGTGTGCCGGTATCGGGAATGCGCCGTTCGGCGCATTCACAAAAAGGGTTCTCATTGCCCGCGCGGATTGCCGGTGGGGCTGCAGTGGCCGGGGGGCGGTCCCGCGGCACTCCGTCGTGCAGGCCGGGCGCGCGAGGATTTCTCCCCCTCGCGCGCCCGGCGTCCTGCGTCAGGCGGGTTCGCCGCGCCGCCGCCGGCGGATCGCTGCCGCGTCGCGGCCGAGCGGGCAGCCCCCCTCGCGCCGTGGCGCCACGATGCTGCGGTCATAGGCCTCCCACTCCGCCGGGCCGAAGGCGGCCAGCCCATCCTCGACGGCGAAGGCGGCGAGCGAGGCCTCGCGATAGGCCTCGCGCGGCACCGGCTGCACCTGGAACAGCGGCATGTCGCGGCGGAACTCGACCGGCGCATGGGTGCGCGTCAGGCGCAGGTTGACGAAGAGCGGCCCGAACCAGCGATCGGCTTCGACCATGCCCTCGTAGATCTCGTAGCCGGCGGGGCGTGGCAGGTTGGCCGGCGGGCGTAGCAGCAGGCTCCAGCCCGGGCGGCTGCGGGCGAACAGCCCGGACCAGAGGTTCACCAGGCCGGGTTCCGGCAGCGCCCCGGCGAAGGGCGGCGACCAGCTGCGCAGCGCCTCGGGCGCCGCGGCGTCGAAGCGGTCGCGGAAGCCGGGGAACTGCGCGACGGTCAGCGGATGCCAGCCATCGGCGCCCTGCCAGGTCCAGCGGATCTCGCTGCCGTCCCAGACCATGGCGAGGTCGATCGGCGGGAAGACCAGCCAGCCGAAGCCGGCGGCGGTGGTCGCGGCCTCGCAGTAGCGGAAGGCGCGGGTCGGCAGGGTGCCGCCGGCGGAGCGGTCGGCCCGCCGGGGCGGGGGACCGGCCTCGGTCACGCGCCAGAAACGGCAGAGGGGCTCGGGGCCGGCATCGGACATCGGGTCGGTTCCTCGGGGCGGGGTACGGGGAAGGGGCCCGGCCCCCAGGGGAGGCCGGGCGTCGCGGATCAGTCGCGACCGAAGAGCGGGCTCAGCCCGCCCATCCGCAGCCGGCCGGGATCGGCCACCGCCGCCGGCGGAAAGAGCGGCGACAGACCGCCGAGGCGCAGCGCGCCGTCGTCGCGCGCCTGGTCGGGGGCCTGGGCGGGCGTCGTCGCAGTGGCGTCGCGGGCCGGGATGGTGTCGTGGGTCATCGAGAGGGGGTCCTTGCTGCTCGGGTGGCGGCCTGCGGGGCAGGCGGGGGGCGCCGGGCCGGGGCCACGGCTGTGCCGGCGCCCCTCGATGGGGCGCGGCGACACGGGGTGCGGAGCGCGCCGCGGGGCGGGCGCGCGCCGGCCTGGCGCCGCCGCGGGACGGCGGCACCGGGTGAGGTTGGACAGGTGTCGGTGATTATTCCTGGAAGACTGGCAAGCACGCAGCACGGCAGCCGCCTGGCGGGCAGCAGCGGAACCGTGCATTTCTGGGAAATCACAGGGCGGTGCCGGACGCACCTCGCCCCTTGATGCGTCTTTCGTATCGTCCTGCATGGTGGGGCGTCAAGACGAAATTCCCATTATCCGGCGCATCCCGCGATGCGTGCGTGACGATGCATGCCTGCCCCGAACGCCGCCGGCCTGTTCGCCGTGCGGCGAACCGCTACAGAGGCGATCCATGACGAGGGAACGACCGGACGTGCAGGGACTCGACCGCCGCGCGCGCCTCAACCTGCTGCTGCTGGCCTGCTGCCAGGCCACGGGCCAGGCCGCCAACACCATGATGTTCGCGGCGACGGCACTGTCGGTCGTCACCTTCTACCCGGAGCGCGAGCTCGCCACGCTGCCGATGACGATGCAGCACCTCGGCATCATGCTGTGGGTGTTCCCGGCCTCGCTGCTGATGCAGCGGGTGGGCCGGCAGCACGGCTTCCGCATCGGCTCGGTGTTCGGCATGGCGGGGGCGGGGGTTGTCGGCTACGGCCTCTACTCCGCCGACTTCATCATGATGTGCCTGGGCGGGGTGATCCTCGGCTATGCCGTCGCCAGCCTGCACATGTACCGCTTCGCCGCGATCGAGCTCGTGCCCCCCGCCTACCGCGCGCGGGCGATCTCCTGGGTGACGGCGGGCGGTGTCGTCGCCGGCGTCATCGGGCCGACGCTGGTGCGCGTGACCCATGACCAGTGGGTGCCGATCTACCTCGCCACCTATGCCGCGATGGCGGGGCTGCACCTCATCGTCTTCACCATCATGTCCTTCATCCGCTTCCCGGCGGTGCAGGAGGCGCCCGCCACCGCCCAGGCAGCCGCCGCGCCGCCGGCGCCGCCGCGGCCGCTGTGGCGCATCGCATCCCAGCCGCGCTTCATCGCCGCGGTGATCTCGGGGATGGTCGCCTACGGCACCATGTCTTTCCTGATGACGGCCTCGCCGCTCGCCATCGTCGCCTGCGGCCTGCCGCATGCGGAGGCGCACTGGGTCATCTTCATGCACGTGATGGGCATGTTCGTGCCGGCCTTCTTCACCGGCAACCTGATCACCCGCTACGGCACCACGCCGGTCATGTTCGCCGGCATCGCGCTTCTCACCCTCGGCGTGGTGGCGGGCGTCGCCGGGATGTCGGACTGGAATTTCCGCATCGCGCTGACGCTGAACGGCGTCGGCTGGAACCTGCTCTTCGTCGGCGCGACCACGCTGGTGACCACCTGCTACCGCCCGAACGAGCGCGGCAAGGTGCAGGCGCTGAACGACTTCCTGGTCTTCGGCACCACCGCGACCTCGAGCTTCCTCGCCGGCTTCCTGCAGGAGAGGATGGGCTGGGTGCCGCTCAACTGGTTCGCCTTCGTGCTCATGGTGGCGGCCTTCGCCGCGGTGGTCTGGCTGCGATTCCAGCGCCAGCCCCTGCACGGCAGCGCCTGATGCCGGCCGGCCTTCCGGCCGGCACGGCATCGGAGCTCCGGTCTGGCGCGCGGCCGCCCCACCAGCCCCGCGCGCCATTCCGCTAGAGCGGTTTCCGTTCGCCTTGGCTCACGGCAACCGCTCCGGCCTCTTGTTTTCGCGACCATCTTTACCCGATCAGCTGATTCCACCTGATCGGGATCTGCTCTAATGCCAACGGCCGCTATTCGCGACCGCTGGCATGAGGCTTTTCGAGCCCTCGGACGCCCGGCGCAAACCTCCGGCTTGCTGGGCTTCGCCGGACCACCGGCGGGCCGCATTCGCGGCCTCGGCACGAGTCACGAACTCGTGCCGCTGGTGTAAGCCCGGTCGACAACCTCATCGGCCGGGCTCGGCGGCAGGATGCGGACGCGCCTTCCGCTTCCGTGGCGCGGCGCCCTG
Source organism: Neoroseomonas eburnea (assembly GCF_018129005.1). Taxonomy (GTDB): domain Bacteria; phylum Pseudomonadota; class Alphaproteobacteria; order Acetobacterales; family Acetobacteraceae; genus Neoroseomonas; species Neoroseomonas eburnea. The sequence continues at coordinate 4,033 of NZ_JAAEDL010000026.1, read as the reverse complement.
CCGGTAGCATGGCCGGCCGGGACCCGCCTCGCGCCACCCAGGGGGGACACGCTGCGCCGCATACCGTTCCGTCGGCTGATCCTGCCGGGCATCTTCGCCGTGCTTGCCCTGGCGCTGCACCTCGCCCTGCCGGCGGAGGGAAGGGGCGGCATGCTGCGCCTCGCCGCCGGCACCGCCTTCTGGTTCTGTGCCGCCTGGCTTGCGGCGCGGCTCGCGGCGCTGCTGCTGGCCCAACACCCCAAGCTGCTGAGCGATCTGGTGGCGACCGCGCTCTTCGTCACCGCCGGCGTGCTGGTGGCGCAGCTCGTGTTCGAACTGCCGGCGACCGGGCTGATCGCGACCTCCTCGGTGCTGATCGCCGTGCTCGGCTTCGCGCTGCGCAACACGCTGGGGGACATCTTCTCCGGCATCGCGCTGGGCATGGAATCGCCCTACGCGATCGGCGACTGGATCGAGGCGACGGAAGGCTGCGCCGGCCGCGTCACCGGCATCGCCTGGCGGGCGACGAAGCTGGTGACGCGGGACGGCGTGACGCTGGTGGTGCCGAACAGCCTGATCGCCGGGCACCGCATCGCGGTCTATGGCTCCGGCGACCATGGGCGCTTCCGCAGCGCGATCCAGGTGCCGCTCGATGCCGCCGTGCCGGCGGAGCGCGCCCGCCGCATCCTGCTCGCCGCCGCGCTGGAGGCCGGGCAGGACGTGCCTGGCTTCGCGCCCGACGTCATCCTGGTGGACCTGTCGCAGGGCAACGCGGTCTATGCCGTGCGCTTCCACGTGCCCGACTACGGCCAGGAGATGCGCTGGCGGGATGCGGTGGCGGGCGCGGTGCAGCGCGCGCTGCGCCACACCGGGCTGGAGACGGCCCGTCCGGTGCGCGACCTGCGCCTGCGCCGGCCCGGCGCGCCGTCGCCCGAGGCCGGGCGCAAGGCGCTGCTCGATGCGCTCGAGATCTTCCGCCCGTTCAGCGCGGAGGAACGCGCCTCCCTCGCCGCCGCGCTGCAGGAGCGCACCTGGCCCGCCGGCAGCGCGGTGGTGCGTCAGGGGGAGGCGGGGGACTCGCTTTTCCTGCTGGCCGAAGGCGCGCTCGACGTCCGCATCTCGGCGCCGGGCGGCGCCGAGTTCTTCGCCGACCGCCTGACCCAGGGCGCGGTCTTCGGGGAGATGTCGCTGCTCACCGGCCAGCCGCGCAGCGCGACGGTGCTTGCCGCGACCGAGGCGGTGGTGTTGGAGCTGCGCAAGGAGGACCTCGATCCCGTGCTGCGCGCGCGGCCGGCGCTGCTGGACGGGCTGACGGCGATCATGGTCGAGCGCCAGGCACGCAACCTGGCCCGCCCCGCGGCGGCCGACGCCCCCACCCCGGCAGCCCCGACGCGGGAGGACATCCTGGTGCGGCTCAAATTCTTCTTCGGGATCAGGTAGCCTCGCCGCTTCGCGCACCGGGGCGACCGATGGCGCGGTTCCGTGCGGCCGGGACCGGCGCTACCGGCATTCCAGGACGCGAATGTCGTAGACCGGGTGTTCCAGCATGTTCACGCCGGGCGCATTGGCGAACATCCAGCCCCTGAAGGCGGGCGGGCTGCCCGGGGCGGCGCGGCTGTCGCTCATCTCCATCCAGGCGGCCGCGTCTGGCACTTCGTCCTGCGGGCGGCCGTGGCAGGCGCGCAGGTTGATGGTCAGGCTGCCGAAGGTCGCGGTCTCGCCGACGCGGGCCTCGATGATGGTGATGCGCGCCGTCACCTTGTCGAGCGCCTGCAGGCGCGCACTGCGCATCGGCACCCATTCCTGCGCCGCCGCGGGCAGGGGAGCGAGCAGCAGGGCGAGCAGCAGCGCGCGCTTCACGGCTTGCGCTTCGGGCTGACCAGCCCATCCACCAGCTCGGCGAGGATGCGGCGCATCGCCGCCTCGTCCACGCCCATCAGCACCGCGTCCTCGAACACGTCCTGCAGCGCCTGGCGTGCCTCCTCGTGATTCTCGGCCAGCATCTTCAGCTTCTCCCGGCACGAGATCGGCGCGCCGTCGGCCCCGGGCCAGCTGGTCGGCGCCGGGTTCACTGCGGGGTGCCGCCCTGCGGCTGCGGCGCCGGCGCCGGCGCGGGCTGCTGCTCGCCGCCGCGCTGCTGGTTCATCTCGGTGACCGAGAAGATGAAGCGGCCGAGCAGGCTTTCCAGGCTGACCGCGCTCTGGGTGATGGTGATCTCCTGCCCGTCGCGCAGGATGCGCTCGGACCCGCCGGGCACCAGCGCGACATACTTGCCGCCGAGCAGGCCTTCGCTCTGGATCTCCGCCGAGGTGTCGGCCGGCAGGCGCAGCCCGGCGTCGACGCGCAGCGTCAGCACGGCGAGGAAACTCTCGGGGTCGATGCGCTGCGCCACCACCTGGCCGATCTTCACGCCGGCCAGGCGCACATCGGCGCCGGCGGCGAGGCCGTCGATGCGGTCGAAGCGTGCGGTCAGCGCGATGCCGCTGCTCGTCAGCGACCGCCCGCTGCCGGCGACGGCATAGACAAGGAATACCGCGGCCACCGCGAGGACGATGGCGCCGGTCATCAACTCGGCAAGGCTGCGCTTCTGCATGCTGACAGGATGTCGGGGCTCAGCGCCCCGGCGTCCAGGCCTCGTAGTCGCCGGCGGTGGCGGGACGCTTGCCGCCCGCGGCATCGTGACCGGGCGGCCGCCACGCCTCGGGCGTGCCGGTCATGTTCGGCCGGTGCTCCTTCTGCCAGGGGCGGCGGGGCGCGTCCTCGGGGAGCGGGGCCTCGGTGGTGTGGTGGATCCAGCCCCACCACTCCGGCGGCACCGTGGTCGGCTCGCTGGCGCCGCCGTAGATCACGCGGCGCATCGGGCGGCCGTAGGTGTCGCGGCGGGACCGCGCCTCCCAATAGGTGTTGCCGAAGCGGTCGCGGCCGATGCGGCGGCTGGTCAGGCGGATGAACAGGGGGTCGAGGAACGACATCGGTGCGTCCTTGGGGGCAGCCCGGAAAGCCTTCGTGTGCCACAGCGGAGCCAAAGGCGCAAAGGACCGGCTGTCCACAGGATATTGGGGGTGTCGGAGCATTTCGCCACAAGATGCGGCTTCCTCCCGCCGCCGAGTCCCGCTAGCCTTCGTTGCATGGCAGGCATCCTCGGCACCCTGTGGGATGGCGTGGCGCTCCGGCGGGAGCGGATCGGCGCCGATCCCGATTCATCTCCCCGCCCCGTGGCGCTTCCCGCCGCCTGGGAGGAGGACGCGGCAGCGGCCCTCGCGGCGCTGGCGCCGGGCAGCGGCCCGGTGATCCTGCCGATTCTCGCGGAGAACTGGATCCGCCGCGTCACCACGCGCGGCCGGCGCCTCGGCCTGCTCGAAAGCCCGGAGGAGGCGGACCAGCTCGCCGCCGGGCTGCGCACCCTGCTGCTCGCCCGCCGTGGTGCGCCCGGCGCCGAGGTCTGGCGCGACCGCAAGGAGGAAGCGCGCTTCGTCCTCAACCTTCCGGCCTTCCTCGATGCCGAGGGCGCCTTCGACGCCGTGGGATATGCCGCGGCCGTGGCGTTCGGCGTGCGGGCGCTCGACATCCTCGGACAGGGGCGGAGCCCCCGCCTGCGCGTCGGCTTCGCCGACCTCGCCGGGCTGCTCGCCGCCTACCGCCTGCCCTATGGCGGGCAGGAGGCGCAGGCGGTCGCTGCCGCCGTCGCCGCCCTGACCCGCGGTGCGGCGGAGGCGGAATCCGGCCGCCTCGCGGCGCGCCACGGCGCGTTGCATCCGGTCGCGCTGATCTGGCCGGAGCCGCCGGAGGAAACCGCCATCCCCGGCCTCGCGGCGGCGGCGCGCGCGGCACTGAATGCCGCCGCCGCCTCGCCCGGACTGCGCCACGAAGGCTGCGTTGCCCTTGCCCCCGCCGATGCGGTCGAGGCGCTGCTCGGTGCCGAGAGCGCCGGTCTCGCCCCGGCCGCCGGCCCGCTGCGGCCGACCCGCGACGAGGAAGGCCGCTACATGCTGCGCCCGACGCGCGCGGCGCTGCGGGCGGGCGATGCCGCGGCCGCGGTGCTCGCCCCGCCGCC
>NZ_JAAEDL010000025.1 GCF_018129005.1 Neoroseomonas eburnea | reverse complement strand
GTCGCCCGCGCCCGGCCGGTCGGCGCCGGGCCGCCGATCGCCTCCGGCCGGCCCCCGATCGCCGAGGCCCGGACGGTCGCCGGCCCCCGGGCGGTCACCCGCACCGGCCCGGTTGCCGATCCCTTCCCCGCGCTGCGCCTGGTCCACCCGGCCGCGGAACTGCTCGCGCGCCTGGGCGCGGTCGCCCGTGCCGGCGCCGGACCGGGTGGCGCCGACGCGGTTGCGCACCTCGTCGTTGCGATAGGCGACGCCGTGCCGGTGCGAGGCATCGTGCCGCCAGGTGTTGCCGCTGATGTTGCTCGTCCTGTTGCGGTTGATGTTGTTGTAGCGATCGGCGTTGATGTTGATGTCGCCGCCGCCCCAGTTCGCGTTCCCCCAACCCCAGAGCGAGCCGACGATGGCAGCACCGCCCGCGAAAGCCATGCCGGTCAGCAGCGCGCTGCCCAGCCCCCAGCCGACCGGGGGCGGGTAGTAGGCCGGCGGGTACTGCGGATAGGGCCAGGAGCCATAGACGACGCCGGGGTCGTAGGCCGGCACGTAGACAGTGTCCGGCTGGGTCGGCGCGATGGTGATGACCTGCGCCGGCGGGGCGACCGCCGGTGCCGCCGCGCCCGCGGCGGGCGGCGCCGCCACATTCTGCGTGACCGTCACGGTCTGCTGGGGGCCCGACTGCAACGCCCCATTCGCCTGGGCGCGGCCGCGCAGCACCTGGACGGCGTTCATCACGTCCTCCTGCTGCCCCAGCACGGCATCGCCCACCTGCTGGGTCCATTCGAGCTGGTCGTTCATCAGAGTCAGCACGTCGGGGAAGGGCACCAGCGACTTCACCGAGGGATCCCAGGACTGCGCGTCGAGCGCCTGCACCAGCGCATCCCCGCGCAGCGAGGCGTTCTGCCCCTGGCCGAGCCAGCGCTTCGCCTGCACCACCTCGAGCGGGTAGGTCGCGGCCATCAGCACCTGCATCAGCAGCGTGTCGGGATAAAGCGCGATGGGCGCGAGGAGCTGTTCGAGCTGCGCCTGGCTCAGCCGGTCCTCCTGGCCGGTGGTCGTGACGGGCCGGGGCGTCGCAGCCGGCGCGGGGGCCTGCGCCAGGGCACGCGGCGGCATCCCGCCCGCGAGCCCGGCGATGCCGCCGAAAGCCAAGGCCAACATGATGCGAGCGACGCGCCGGGGATCCACGGGGCTCACCCCCCCGACGCCGAAGCGCGGCAGGAAGGGCGCTGGATGGGGCCTGGTCATCTTGCTGTCTTCCTGGCGATCCTGGCCAATGATTCTGCTTTACGCATCCAGGTGCAATCACTGTCATTGGACCGGCGGAGCGTTTTTTGGGCGGGGCGCGCAAGATGGGCACCGCCACCCTTCCCGGACCTGCCGATCTTGAACCTGGCGCCTGCGATGCGCATCTGCCGGTTGACGGACGGCGCGGGCCTCCATAGGGTTCGGCCGCTTCCCGCCTGCGGTGTGGGGCGTCCTGCGCCTCGCGCCGCCACTTCCTTCCTCACCTTACGGGACCTCGCCCATCGCGCCGCATCCCGGCGCCGAGCCGGGCGAACAGGACGCAGCGCGCGCGGGTTCCCCGCGCCCGTCACGCCCCAGGGAACGTCCCGGCCAATCCCCTCGCTTTGGACGCCGTCCAGGACCCATGCACCTTTCCGAACTCAAGGCCAAGAGCCCCGCTGACCTCCTCGCCTTCGCCGAGGAACTCGGCGTCGAGAACGCATCCTCGCTGCGCAAGCAGGACATGATGTTCGCCATCCTCAAGAACCTGGCCGAGAACGACCAGGCCATCTTCGGGGAAGGCACGCTCGAGATCCTGCCGGACGGCTTCGGCTATCTGCGCAGCCCGCAGGCGAACTTCCTGCCCGGCCCCGACGACATCTACATCTCCCCCGCCCAGGTGCGCCGCTTCGGCCTGCGCACCGGCGATACGGTCGAAGGCCAGATCCGCGCGCCGAAGGACGGCGAGCGCTATTTCGCGATGCTGAAGGTCAACAGCATCAACTTCGAGCCGCCCGAATCGCTCAAGCACCGCATCAACTTCGACAACCTGACGCCGCTCTATCCGCAGCGCCGGCTGAAGATGGAGAACCCGGAGGTCGAGTCCGTCGCCAAGGGCCCGACCAAGGACAACACCCACCGCGTCATCGACCTGATCGCGCCGATCGGCATGGGCCAGCGCGCGCTGATCGTCGCCCCGCCGCGCACCGGCAAGACGGTGATGCTGCAGAACATCGCCAAGTCGATCTCGGCCAACAACCCCGAGGTCTTCCTCATGGTGCTGCTGATCGACGAGCGGCCGGAGGAAGTGACCGACATGGCCCGCACGGTGAAGGGCGAGGTGGTCGCCTCCACCTTCGACGAACCGGCGACGCGCCACGTGCAGGTGACGGAAATGGTGCTCGAGAAGGCCAAGCGCCTGGTCGAGCACAAGCGGGACGTGGTGATCCTGCTGGATTCGATCACCCGCCTCGGCCGCGCCTACAACAGCGTGGTTCCTTCGTCGGGCAAGGTGCTGACCGGCGGTGTCGATGCCAACGCCCTGCAGCGCCCGAAGCGCTTCTTCGGCGCGGCGCGCAACATCGAGGAAGGCGGTTCGCTGACCATCATCGCGACCGCGCTGATCGACACCGGCAGCCGCATGGACGAAGTGATCTTCGAAGAGTTCAAGGGCACCGGCAACAGCGAGATCGTGCTGGACCGCAAGCTGTCCGACAAGCGCACCTTCCCCGCGATCGACATCACCAAGTCCGGCACCCGCAAGGAAGAGCTGCTGGTGGATCGCGCGACGCTGTCGAAGATGTGGGTGCTGCGCCGCATCCTGAACCCGATGGGCACGCAGGACGCGATGGAATTCCTGCTCGACAAGCTGAAGTACAGCAAGACGAACCAGGACTTCTTCGACGCGATGAACACCTGAGCGATCGCAGGACTGCCGAGCGGGGCGCCGTCCCTCTCGGGCTCACCCCGCCAGGGATCCCATTGCCGAAAGGCCTTTGGAAACCGATGCCTTGGTATCCGCGGGTGCAGGGGACCGTGTCCCCTGCCGGGGGAGTTTGAGGGGGCAACGCCCCCTCAACCACGCGCCCTACTCTCCCGCACCATCGAGCATCCCGCGCAGCCGCTTGCCCAGTGCCGTCAGCACACGATCCGTCGCCTCCAGATCCTCCCGCGACACGCCGCGCAGCACGGACCGGTTGAGGTCCCGCCCGACCGCGACCATGCGGTCCAGCACACGGCTGCCGCGCGCGGTGACATAGACGCGGTTGATCCGCCGGTCCGCCGCATCCGCCTTGCGCACGACCAGGCCCGCGGCCTCCAGCCGGTCGATCATCCCGCCCACCGCCACCTTGCCGAGGCCAAGAAGCCGCGCGAGCTCCGCCTGCGTCATCCCGCCGGACGGGTCGTAGCGCGTGAGCTGCGCCAGCGCCCACCACTGCGCGCGCGTCACGCCATGCGGCTTCATCGCCTGGTCGAACAATGTCTGCCGCAGGCGGGAGACGTCGTGCACGAGGAAGCCGATGCGGAACTCGCTGCTGCCCTGGGACCGTCCGCGGGCCTGGCGTTGGGGTGCGGAAGCCAATCGCGTCACTCGCGCGGCAGGCCGGCGGCCTGGACGATGCGGCCCCACTGCTCGATCTCGCGCGCCTGGAAGGCAGCGAGGTCCTGAGGCGTGCCGGTCGCCGACACCAGGCCGAGGCCGAGAGAGAAGCGCTTGCCTTCCTCGCTGTCGAGCACGGCGCGGATCTCCCGGTTCAGGCGCGCCACGGCGACTTCCGGGCTGCGCGCCGGCAGGAAGACCGCGACCCAGGACGCGAAGTCGTAGCCGGGCACGCCGGCTTCCTGCAGCGTCGGCACGTCCGGCAGCATCGGGATGCGCTGCGCTGGCGTCACGCCGAGGGCGCGCAGAGTGCCTGCACGGACATGCTCCCCTGCGGAGGCGAGATCGCTGACCATGAAATGCAACCGACCGGCGAGCAGATCCGTCACCGCCGCCGGCGTGCCGCGATAGGAGATCCGCTCCGCGCTGATGCCCGTCAGGCTGATGAGCAACTGTGCCGCCGCCAGGCTGCCGATGTTGCCGGTGCCATAGTTCAGCGCGCCGGCGCGCGCGCGGGCTTCCGCGACGAATTCCGTCACGTTGCGCGCCGGGAAGTCCGAGCGGACCATCAGCACCAGCGGCGCGATGCTGGTGAGCGTGACCGGCGCGAAATCCTTCACCGGGTCGTAGCCCGGTTCCCGCAAGAGATGCACGGCCGCGGCGTGGGTCGAATTGGTGGCGAAGAAGAAACCGTGCCCGTCAGGCACGGCGCGGGCGGCCTGGCGCGCGGCGATGGTGCCGTTGCCGCCGGCGACGTTCTCCACCACCACCGGCTGGCCGAGGCCGCGGGACAGGCGCTCGGCCACGAAGCGCGCGATACCGTCGGTCGCGCTGCCGGGCGGGAAGGGCACGATGGCGCGCAGCGGGCGCGACGGGAAGGCATCACCGCCCTGCGCCCGTGCGGCGAAGGGCAGCAGCGGCGCTGCGAGGATCAGCCTGCGTGCGATCATCCGATCCTCCTTCTCACGGGGCACCCAGGGCGCCGGCGGCGCGCAGGGCGGCGATCTCCTCAGGCGTGAAGCCGTAGCCGGCCAATGCTTCGTCGGAATGCTCGCCGAGCATCGGCGGCGGCGATGCCACGCGGCGCGGCTTGCCGTCGAACTGGATCGGCTGCGCGATCGTCTTCATCGCGCCGAGATGCGGGTGCTCGTACTCCATCACCATGCCGCGCGCCGCCATGTGCGGGTGGGCAAGCATGTCGGCTATGGTGTTCACGGCAGCGCAGGGGATGCCGATGCCGAGGCAGAATTCCACCCATTCATCCGCCGTGCGCGTGGCGATGACCGATTGCACCAGCGCGACCGTCTCCGCGAAGCGTGCCACGCGATCGGCGTTGGTGCGGAAGCGCGGGTCCTCGCCGAGCTCCGGCTGCCCGATGCCCGCGGTGAAGCGACGCCAGAGATTGTCGTTGGCGATGCCGATCAGCACCGGCCGGTCGGAGGCATCGAAGGCCTGGTAGGGGCACAGCGATTCATGGCCGGATCCGCACTTCTCCGGCAGCGAGCCCTTCTCCCAGAAGATCTGGAAATTGTAGCCGAGCAGTGCGGCCGCGGTCTCGAACAGCGACACCTCCAGCCGGCAGCCCTGCCCCGTCCGGTGACGTTCGAGCAGCGCAGCGAGGATGCCGGAAAACGCATTCATCCCCGTGGACTGGTCGATCGGCGAGAAGGGGCTGCGCGCCGGCCCGCCGCCGCGTTCGCCGGTCATCGCCATGATGCCGCTGAACGCCTGCAGGATGACATCGTAGCCGAGCCCCCCCTTCAGCGGCCCGGTGCGCCCGAAGCCCGAGATCGAGCAGTAGACGAGCCGCGGATTGAGCGCGCGCATCTCCTCCGCCCCGATGCCGAGCCGTTCGGCGACGCCGGTGGCGTAGGATTCGATCAGCACATCCGCCTGCGCGACCATCCGCTGCGCTGCATCGCGCCCGGCTTCGGTCTTGAGATCCAGCGCCAGCGACTTCTTGTTGCGGTTGGCGCTGAGGAACACGGCGCCGACGCCCCCGCGGAACGGCGGCCAGCCGCGCGTGTCGTCGCCGCCCCTCGGCGGTTCGATCTTCGTCACCTCCGCGCCCAGGTCGCCGAGCCACTGGGCGCAGAGCGGCCCGGCCAGCACCTTCGAGAAGTCGAGGACGCGCAGACCGGACAGCGGCGTCATGGTCAGTAGGATTTCGGCTGGCCGAGCACGCGCTCGGCGATGAAGGACAGCACGAGCTGCTCGGAGACCGGCGCGATGCGGCAGATCAGCACCTCGCGCAGCAGCCGCTCGACCACATATTCCTTGGCATAGCCCATGCCGCCATGGGTCAGCACCGCCTGCAGGCAGGCATTGTGCCCGGCACGGCCGGCGAGCAGCTTCGCCGCATTCGCCTCCGCCCCGCAGGGCTTGCCGCTGTCGTAGAGCCACGCGGCCTTCATCGCCATCAGCCAGGCGGATTCGAGGGCGGTCCAGCATTCCGCGAGCGGATGCTGGATCGCCTGGTTCTGTCCGATCGGCCGGCCGAAGACGCTGCGGTCCCGGCCGTAGCGCGCGGCGCGCTCCAGCGCGTCCTGGCCGATCGCCACCGCCTCGGAGGACAGCAGGATGCGCTCCGGGTTCAGGCTGTCGAGCACGTAGCCGAAGCCCTTGCCTTCCTCCCCGATGCGGTCTTCCTCCGGCACGAAGAGGTCGTCGATGAAGGTCATGTTCGAATCGACGGCGGCGCGGCCCATCTTCGGGATGCGCTTCACCTCCACCTTGCTGCGGTCGAGCTCGGTGTAGAACAGCGTGATGCCGTCCGACGGGCGGCGCACGTCCTCCTTCTTCGTCGTGCGCGTCAGCAGCATGATCCTGTTCGCCACCTGGCCGGTGGAGGTCCAGATCTTCCGCCCGTTCACCCGGTAGCCGCCCGGCACCTTGGCCGCGAAGGTGGTGATGGAGGTGGTGTCGAGGCCCGCATTCGGCTCGGTGAAGCCGAAGCAGGCCTGGTCCGTACCGGCGACCAGCGGCGGAATCCAGCGCGCCTTCTGTTCCGGCGTGCCGTGCACCACGATCGGGTGCGGGCCGAACATGTTGATATGGATGGAGGAAGCCGCCGCCATCCCGCCGCCATGGCGCGCGGCCGTGTGCATGACGAGTGCTGCTTCCGTCACGCCGAGGCCGGCGCCGCCATGCTCCTCCGGCATGGTGATGCCGAGCCAGCCGCCTTCGGCCATGGCGCGGTGGAACTCGCGGGGGAAGCGCGCCTCATCGTCGCAGGAACGCCAGTAGTCGTCGCCGAAGCGGCGGCAGACCGCGGCCACGCCCGCGACGATCGCTTCCTGCTCGGGCGACAGGCCGAAATCCATGAACTCCTCCCCGGGATGCTTGCGCGATGATCGTACGCATGCTTACCATTTGCAAGAGAACGAGAACGATCGAGGAAACGGCATGCTGGACCGCCCGCGCACGGTGCTGAGCCAGGAGCACGAGATCTTCCGTGCCTCCGTACGCCGCTTCGTGGAAGCCGAGTTGGTTCCGCACAACATGGCCTGGGAGGAGGCCGGCATCGTCCCGCGCGAGGCTTGGCGCAAGGCGGGCGAGGCCGGCCTTCTCTGCTGCGACGTGGCGCCCGAATACGGCGGCCCGGGCGGCGACTTCGGCCATTGCGCGGTGGTGACCGAGGAGCTCGCCCGCGCCAACCTCTCCGGCCCCGGCTTCGTCGTGCATTCGGACATGGTCGCGACCTACCTCGCGAAGTTCGGGTCCGAGGAACAGAAGCGGCGCTGGCTGCCGGGCATGGTGGATGGCAGCCTGATCGGCGCCATCGCCATGACCGAACCGGATGCGGGCAGCGACCTCAAGGGCATCCGCACGCGCGCGGTGGCGGATGGCGACCACTACGTCATCCGCGGCCAGAAGACATTCATCTCCAACGGCCAGAACGCCGACATCATCATCACGGCCTGCAAGACGGATGCGAATGCCGGCGCGCATGGCGTCAGCCTGATCGTGGTGGAGGCCTCATCGCCCGGTTTCCGGCGCGGCCGCAACCTCGCCAAGATCGGCATGAAGGCCCAGGACACCTCGGAGCTCTTCTTCGACGAGGTACGCGTGCCAGTGGCGAACCGCCTTGGCGCAGAGGGCCAGGGCTTCGGCATGCTGATGACGAACCTGGCGCGCGAACGCCTGGTGCAGGCGGTGCGCGGCGTGGTGCTCGCCGAGGAAGCCATCCGTTGGACCATCGCCCATACCCGTGAGCGCAAGGCCTTCGGCCGCACCATCGCGGACTTCCAGAACACCCGTTTCGTGCTGGCGGAACTCGCCGCCAAGACCGCCGCGGCGCGGGCGATGACTGACGGGCTGATCGCGCTGCAGATGGACGGCACGCTGGACCCCATCGAGGCTGGCATGGCGAAGCTCTTCTGCACCGATCTGCAATGCGAGGCGCTGGACCGCTGCCTGCAGCTCTTCGGCGGTACCGGCTACATGGCGGAAACGCCGATCGCGCGGGCCTGGGCGGATGCGCGCGTCACGCGCATCGCCGGCGGCGCGGCGGAGGTGATGAAGGAGATCATCGGCCGACGCCTGTTCCAGGGCGCGGCATGATGACCATGCGGGAAAGGGCACAGCGCCGATGAGCGAGCGCACATTGCGCGGCAAGGTGGCGATCGCCGGCATCGGCGAGACCACCTACTACAAGCACGGGCAATCGCCCGATGCGGAGTTCAAGCTGGCGCTGCAGGCGGTGCTCGCCGCCTGCAGGGATGCCGGCATCGACCCGAAGGAGGTGGACGGCTTCGCCTCCTACGGCAATGACCGGTCGGAGGCGGTGCGCCTCGCTGCCGCGCTGGGCATCAAGGAACTGCGCTTTTCCAACATGCACTGGGGTGGCGGCGGTGGCGGTGTCGCGGCCTCGGTCGCCAATGCCGCGGCGGCGGTGCATTCGGGCATGGCGAATTGCGTCATTGCCTTCCGCTCGCTGGCGCAGGGCCAGTTTGCGCGCTACGGGCGGGGCGCCGCCGTCGCGGCGGCGGCGGGCGACGACGCCTTTCTCTTCCCCTACGGCCTGATGTCCCCGGCGCAGCGCTTCGCCATGAAGATCACGCGTTTCATGACGGAGCACGGCATCAGGCACGAAGCCCTGCGCAGCATCGCCATGGCCTCCTATCACCACGCGCAGACCAATCCGCGCGCGGTGATGTACGGACGCCCGCTGACGGAGGAGAAGTACGACGCCTCCCGCTGGATCGTGGAGCCGTTCCATCGCCTCTTCGATTGCTGCCAGGAGAATGACGGCGCCGGCGCGGTGCTGGTGGTGCCGGCGGATCGTGCGAAGGACCTGCCGCACAAGCCGACATATTTGCTCGGCACCGCGCAGGGCGGGCACCACCGCAGCGCCGCACCCGTGCACAACGCACCGGACTATGCCTCGGCGCATTTCCCGACCGTGGCGAAGAACATGTGGGCCATGGCGAAGCTCGGTCCGCAGGATGTCGATGTCGTGCAGGCCTACGAGAACTTCACCGGCGGCGTGCTGCTCTCCCTGGTCGAGCACGGCTTCGTCGATCCGAAGAAGGCCAACGAGTTCCTCGTGCTCGAGAACCTGCTCGCGCCCACCGGCCGGATGCCGATGAACACCAGCGGCGGGAACCTGGCCGAGTGCTACATGCACGGGCTCGAGATGGTGAACGAGGCCGTCCGCCAGCTTCGCGGCACCGCCTGCAACCAGGTGCCGAACCCGGAGGTCGTCGCCGTCCTCGGCGGCCCGATGGTGACACCCGTCAGCAGCCTGGTCCTCGGCACGGAGGCGACCCTGTGAGCAACGCCCTTCCCCCCGGCCTGCCAGCGCCCGCGCAGGAACCCGTCGCCAAGCCCTATTGGGAAGGCACCCGCGCCGGCAAGCTGGTGATCCAGCGCTGCAAGGGCTGCGGCGCGCATCAATGGGGCCCCGAGTGGGTCTGCCATCGCTGCCATTCCTTCGATCTGGGATGGGAGGAAGTGGCCCCGCGCGGCCGCATCTGGTCCTGGCAGCGTCCGCATCATCCGGTGCATCCGGCGCTGAGCGGCTTCGGCCCCTACACCATCGTGCTGGTGGAACTGCCGGATGCGGGGAATGTCCGCATGGTCGGCAACCTGCTCTGCGAACCGACCGCGCCGGTCGAGATCGGCGCGGAGGTCGAAGCGGTGTTCGAACCGCATGACGAGGCCGACCCACCCTACACCCTGGTCCAGTGGCGCCTGAAGGGCTGAGGAAGGAGGACACGACATGGCCGGTCTCTATTTCGAGGAATTCGAGGTCGGCCAGGTCTTCCGACACGCCATCCGCCGCACGATCACGGAGACCGACAATGTCTGGTTCTCCGCCATCACCCACAATCCAGCGGCGCTGCACCTCGACGAGGAATACGGCAAGACCACCGAGTTCGGCGCCCGCATCGTCAATTCCTGCTTCACGCTCGGGCTGATGGTCGGCATTTCGGTCGGCGACACCACGCTCGGCACCACCGTGGCGAATCTCGGCTGGGACGAGGTGCGCTTCCCGAAGCCGCTTTTCCACGGCGACACCATCCACGTGGAGACGGAGGTCCTGTCCAAGCGCCCCAGCAAGTCGCGCCCCGGCCAGGGCATCGTCGAGTTCATGCACCGCGCCTACAACCAGCGCGGCGAGCTGGTGGCACACTGCAAGCGGTCCGGCCTGATGCTGGGCAAGCCGGCATGAACCGCTCCTGGCTCTTCGTCCCGGCCGACAGCGAGCGGAAGCTCGCCAGGGGCGGCGAGAGCGGGGCGGATGCGCTGATCCTCGACCTGGAGGATTCCGTTGCCGCATCGCGCCGCCCCGCCGCGCGCGGGATGGTGGTGGACTACCTGACCGCGCATGCCGGTGCCGCGCGTCGGCCGCAACTCTGGGTGCGCATCAACCCGCTCGACAGCGAGGGGCTGACCGATGCCGCCGCCGTGGTGCGCGCCGCGCCGGATGGGCTGGTGGTGCCGAAGGTCAACGGCCCGGACGAGCTGCTGCGGCTTTCGCACTGGCTCGATGCGCTGGAAGCGCGCGACGGACTGCCGCAGGGCGGCATCCGCCTTCTCGCGGTGGCGACGGAGACGGCGGCGGCGGTGCTGCGGCTATCCGAATACGCACGCACGGCGGTGCCGCGCCTCGCCGCCCTGACCTGGGGTGCGGAGGATTTGGCGGCGGCCCTCGGCGCCAGCAGCAACCAGGATGCGGCGGGCGGGTATTCGCTCACCTACCGCATCGCGCGCTCCTCCTGCCTGCTCGCCGCCGTGGCGGCGGATGTGCAGCCGATCGACACGCTCGAAGCCGATTTCCGCGACGAGGCCGCGCTGCGTGCCGCCTGCGCCGCCGCCCGCCGCGAGGGCTTCACCGGCAAGATCGCGATCCACCCGGCGCAGGTCGGCCCGATCAACGAAGGCTTTCGCCCGACCGCGGAGGACGTCGCCTTCGCCCGCCGCGTCGTCGCGGCCTTCGAGGCGAATCCCGGCATCGGCACGGTCGGTCTCGACGGGAAGATGATCGACATGCCGCATCTGCGCCAGGCGCAGCGCGTGCTCGCCGCCGATGCGGCGTTCCAGGTCTGACGGGGGAAACGACGCATGGCGATCGACTACGCAAAGCTGAAGAACCGCAAGTTCGCCGACATCGAGGCGGCCTACGGCGTCAAGGACACGATGCTCTACGCGCTCGGCCTCGGCCTCGGGCAGGACCCGATGGACCCGAAGCAACTGCGCCATGTCTACGAGGAAGACCTTGCCGCCCTGCCCACCATGGGCGTGGTGCTGGCCACGCCCGGCTTCTGGGTGAAGGAACCGGACACCGGTGTCGATTGGCCGAAGGTGCTGCATGGTGAGCAGGGCCTGACCATCCACAGGCCATTGCCGCCGCAGGGCCGGGTCGTCAGCAGGTTCCGCATCGACGAGATCATCGACAAGGGCGCCGGCAAGGGCGCGCTGATGTACACGACGCGCGAGCTGCGCGACGCCGCCGGCGGCGAGCTCCTGTGCAGCCTGACCAGCACCTCCTTCCTGCGCGGCGACGGTGGCTTCGGCGGGCCGAGCGGTCCGGTCCGCCAGCCGCACCCGGTGCCGGAAGGCACGCCGGATGCGCATTTCGACTGGACCATCGGCCGCCACGCTGCGCTGCTCTATCGCCTGAACGGCGACTACAACCCCGTGCATGCCGACCCCAAGGCGGCAGCGAAGGGCGGCTTCGCGCAGCCGATCCTGCACGGGCTCTGCTCCTACGGCGTCGCCGGTTGGTCGGTGATGAGCCTGCTGTGCGACGGGGATGCATCGCGCCTGCGCCGCTTCGACCTGCGCTTCACCTCCCCGGTCTATCCGGGGGAGACGCTGCGCACCGAGGTCTGGAAGCAGGGGCCGGGCGTCGCCGCCTTCCGCGTGCGCGTGCCGGCGCGCGACGTCATCGCGCTGAACAACGGGCGCGCGGAATACCTGCCGTGAGCACCGACGCCATCATCGTCAGCGGCGACCGGGCCATCGCGCGCGGCGACCTGATGGCGCGTGTCCGCCGCGCGGCCAGCGGCTTCGCGGCGCTCGGCGTCGGCCCGGGCGACTGCGTGGCGCTGCTGCTCAGGAACGACTTCCCGTTCCTCGAAGCCAGCCTCGCCGCGACCACGCTCGGCGGCTATGCGGTGCCGATCAACTGGCACTGGAAGCCGGAGGAAGTCGCCTACCTGCTGCGCGACTGCGAGGCGCGGGTCGTGGTCGTGCACCACGACCTGCTCCCGCTGCTGGCGGAAGCGCCGGAGGGCCTGACCGTCCTCGTCGTGCCGACCCCGCCCGAAGCGGCTGCCGCCTATGGCATCGCGCCCACGGACGACACCGCGCCGGGCGAGGCGTGGGACGCCTTCCTCGCCGGCCACGCCGAATGGGACAGGCCGGCGCAGCCGGCGCGCGAGAGCATGATCTACACCTCCGGCACCACCGGCCGGCCGAAGGGTGTCCGCCGCCAGCCGCCGACACCCGAGCAGGCCGCCGGCACCGCGCGCAACCGTGCGCAGATCTACGGCCTGGTGCCCGGCATCCGCTCGCTCGTGCCCGGCCCGATGTACCACTCCGCGCCGAACGGCTTCGGCCTGCGTGCCGTGCCGCTCTCCGACGTGCTGGTGCTGATGTCCCGCTTCGACCCCGAGGAGCTGCTTGCGCTCATCGAGCGCCACCGCATCACCACCACCTTCCTCGTTCCCACCATGATGATCCGCCTGCTGCGGCTGCCGGAGGAGGTGAAGCGCCGCTACGACCTGTCGTCGCTCCGTCACGTCACCCACGCCGCCGCGCCCTGCCCGCCCGAGGTCAAGCGCGCGATGATCGAATGGTGGGGCCCGGTCATCCATGAATTCTACGGCGCCACCGACCTCGGCGCGCCGACCGCCTGCACCAGCGAACAGTGGCTGGCGAAGCCCGGCACCGTCGGCACGCTGACCGAAGGTGCGACGATCAGGATCCTCGACGAGAACGGGGCGGAGTGCCCCGTCGGCGTGCCCGGCGAGATCTACGCCCGTGTCGAGTACATGCCCGACTTCACCTACAACAAGCGCGACGGCGAACGCCACGCGGTGGAACATGACGGGCTGATCACCGTCGGCGATGTCGGCTACTTCGACGAGGACGGCTACCTGTTCCTCTGCGACCGCAAGCGCGACATGGTCATCTCCGGCGGCGTCAACATCTACCCCGCCGAGATCGAGGCGGTGATGATCGGCATCCCCGGCGTGCTCGACTGCGCCGTCTTCGGCATCCCGGATGCCGAGTTCGGCGAGTCCCTCTGCGCTGCCATCCGCGCCGCGCCCGGCACGACGGAAGCCGCGATCCGCGAAGCGCTGAAGGCGCGGCTCGCGAACTTCAAGGTGCCGCGCGTCATCGACTTCCACGAGGAATTGCCGCGCGACGATTCCGGCAAGCTGCTCAAGCGCCGCCTGCGTGAGCCCTACTGGCAGGGGGCCGGACGCGCGATCTGACGACAACCGCGCGGGAAACGCGCGACACGGGAGGACAGGGATGCACCGGATCGCCACGTCACGCCGCGCGCTGCTCGGCGCGGGCCTCGCGCCGCTCCTCGCGCCGCGCGCCCTGCGCGCGCAGGGCGCCTATCCCGGCAACCGCCCGGTCAGCCTCATCATCCCCTATGCCGCCGGCGGCATCCCCGATGTCTTCGGCAATGCCATCACCCAGGGGCTGCAGGAACGCCTCGGCGGCACCTTCGTCATGGACCACAAGCCGGGCGCGAGCACGACCCTCGGCACGCGCCAGGCGGCGCGCGCGCGGCCGGATGGCACGACGCTGGTCTTCGCCGGCAATGCCACCTTCACCATCACGCCCTTCGTGCTGCGCAGCGCCGGCTACGACCCGTCGAAGGACTTCACCTGGCTCGGCCTGACGGGCATCGCCGTCTACCTCTTCGTCGCGCATCCGCGCTGGGAGAGCCTCGAACACGTCCTCGCCGCGGCGAAGCGCCGCCCGAACGAGATCAGCTACGCCACCTGGGGCGTCGGCTCCTCGGCCCATCTCGGGACCTTCGACCTCGCGCGGCGCGCCGAGGTGGAGATGATCCACGTCCCCTACAACGGCACGGCGGCGGCGCTGATCGACGTCTCGGCGGGCCGGGTGGATTTCATGCTCAGCACGCTGGCGCCGGCGAAGCCGCACATGGAGGCGGGCCGCGTGCGCGCGCTCGGCATCGCCACGGCGCAGCGCTTCCGCCCGCTGCCGGACCTGCCGACCGTCGCCGAGCAGGGCTTCCCCGACTACATCGTGCCGAACTGGACTGGCGTCGCCGCGCCGGCCGGCCTGCCGGACCCGATCGCGAGTGCGCTGGATTCGGCGCTGGCCGCGACCTTCTCCGACGAACGCCTGCTGGCGCGGCTGGAACCGCTCGGCATCACCGCCTCGCCGACCGGCGGCCGATACATGCGGGAGCAGGTGGCGCGCGACCTGGCAGCGAATGCCGACCTGGTCCGCCGCGCCGGCATCACGCCGGAATAGGCGGCGCATGGACGGCGCTCGGCGCGCGGACGTAGCCTGCGGTCAGGACAGGGAGGAAACACCGATGCCGCTCGCCCGCCGCACGACGCTGGCCGCCGCGCTGGCCGGCGCCGCGCCCGCCCTGGCATTCGCGCAGCCGCGCGCCTGGCCGAACCGGCCGGTGCGCATCGTCATCCCCTATGCCCCCGGTGGCCCGGTCGAGATTCCCGGGCGCTTCATCGCCGAGCATCTCGCCGCGCGGCTCGGCCAGCCTTTCGTGGTGGAGACGCGGCCGGGTGCGGGTGGCGCGCTCGGCACCAAGCAGGTGATCGCGGCGACGGACCAGCATACGCTGCTCATGGTCACCGGCGCCGTGGCGATCCAGCCCGCCGTGCAGCCCGATATCGGCTACGACCCGGTGAACGAGCTCGTGCCGATCTCGGTGGTCTCGGAATCGAGCATGGGCTTCATGGTGCGCCCCAATGCGGCCTTCCGCGACCTGGCGGGCCTGATCGCGGCGGCGAAGGCGGCGCCGGGGCGCATCACCTACGGATCCTCCGGCAACGGCACCACCACGCACATGGCGGCGGCGCTGTTCGGCGCGCGCGCCGGGATCGCCTGGCAGCACGTGCCCTATCGCGGCAGTGGGCAGTTGATCAGCGGATTCCTCGCCGGCGACGTGGACGTGATGAGCGGCGACCTCGCGACGCTGCTGCCGCATGTGCGCGAGGGCCGTGGCCGGCTGCTCGGCGTCACCTCGCCGGAACGCGTGCCGGCGGTGCCCGACGTGCCCTCCATCGCCGAGGTCGTGCCTGGCACCGGCATCACCATCTGGTTCGCCCTGTTTGCGCCGCGCGGCTTCCCGGAGGAAGCGGTTGCGCGGCTCGGTGCCGAGCTCGCCCCGCTGCGCGGCGGATCGCCGCTCGGGGAACGCATGGCGGCGGCGGGCGGGCGGCTGCTGCTGACCGGCCCGGCGGAGCTGTCGGAACGCCTGCGCCGGGAGTTGCCGCTCTGGCGCCAGGTCGTCGCCGACGCCGGCATCCGGGCGGAGTGATCCGGGCATGGTGCCTCTGCTGTCGGGCCTCCGCGTCCTCGATCTCACCAGCGTGATCTACGGGCCATTGATCGGCCAGGTGCTCGGCGATTTCGGTGCCGATGTCATCAAGGTGGAAAGCCCCGAGGGCGACCTCGCCCGAGGCATCCACCCGCGCGGCCCGCAGGGCGACAGCGCCATGTTCGTGAACAACAACCGCAACAAGCGGTGCGTGGTGCTCGACCTCAAGACCGAGGCGGGGCGGGAGGTGATGCGGCGCCTCCTGCGCTGGGCGGAGGTCTTCGTCCACAACATGCGTCCCGCCGCGATCGAACGCCTTGGCTTCGGCTTCGCGCCGGTCGCCGCGATCAATCCCGGCATCATCTACTGCGCCGCGGTGGGTTTCGGCAGCGGCGGCCGCTATGCCGGGCGCCCGGCCTTCGATGACGTCATCCAGGCCGCCGGCGGCATTGCCGCGCTGCCCTCCTACCGCGGCCAGGACCCTGCCTATGTCCCCGGCGTGATGGCGGACAAGGTGGCGGCCCTGACCGCGACCTATGGCGTGATGGCCGCGATCGCCGCGCGCGGCCGCGGCATGACAGGCCCGATCGAGGTCGAGGCGGCGATGTTCGAGGCCGTCGCCGCCTTCGTGCTGAACGAGCATCTGGCCGCGGCGAGCTTCGGCGGCCCGCCGGAATCCGCCGGCTACCACCGCATGTTCGCCGCCGACCGCCGGCCCTATCGCACGCTGGACGGCTGGATCGCGGCGCTGCCCTACACCGGGCAGCAATGGCGCCGCCTGCTGGAATTCACCGGCCGGCAGGACATCTTGGACGCGCCATGGTTCGGCGATGCCGGGGAACGCAGCAGGCGCATCGCGGAGCTCTACACCGTTCTCGCCGAGGAGATGGCCCGCCGCAGCACCGCGGAATGGCTGCGCGCGCTGGAAGAGCTCGACATCCCGCATGCGCGGGTGAACCGGCTCGAGGACCTGCTGCGCGATCCGCACCTGCAGGACGTCGACTTCTTCGCCCCGAACGGCACCGGCCTCGCGCGGTCCGTGCGCCAGCCCGTCCGCTTCCCTGCGCTGCCCGACGGGCCGGATCGTCCGGCGCCTGCCCTCGGCGCGGATACCGAGACGGTGCTGGGCATGCTCGGCTACGGCGCGGCCGAGGTCGAGGCGCTGCGGGCTGGCGGCGCGCTGGGCTGACGCCGCGCCGCAAGCGCGCGAAGGATGCAGCTTCGCGCGGCCCGGAGCCGATCCCGATCGGGTGGAAACACCCGATCGGCTGAAGATGCTCGTGAAGACAAAGGTTCGGAGAGGCTGTCGCAGGTCGGAGCGAACAGAAGCCGCTCGCGTCTTCCGCGGCCGGCCTGGCGTGCGGCCGCCCTGCCGGCACTGCGCCCTGCACCCGTCGCGCCAAGTTCGGACGGGCGTGCTCCCGCTGTCATGTCATACCAGCGGCGCGAGTTCCTGCCTCGTGCCGAGGCCGCGACGGGCACCCTGTCACCTTGCCTTGCAACGTGACCGAGGATCCGGAATGCGGCCCGCCGGTGCTCCGGCGAAGCCAAGCAAGGCGGAGGTTTGCGCCCGGCGTCCGAGGGCACGAAAAGACGGATACCAGCGGTCGCGAATGGCGGCCGTCGGGATCAGCGGGGCGTTCGGCCGGTCCGGCACGAGAATGCGGCGTTTCACGCCGCGCCGGGCAGCGCCCGGTACGGCAGGGGCGCGAAGCGAGTGCCGTGCAGCGCAATGTCCTTCCACACGCCGCCGGTCACGTAGGGGTCCTCGGCCATCCAGGCACGCGCGGCCTCATCCGTCGCGTGGCGTGTCACCGCGATCGACCCGCGCATCGTGCCGGCCTCGTCCAGGATCGCTCCGCCCATCGCCAGCGTGCCGTCGGCCGCCATCGGCGTGACGCGCGCCATGTGCTGCGCCCGCACGGCCATCCGCCGCGCCGGCGCCTCGGCATCCGTGCCATCCATCGCGACGATGACGGTATGCGTGCGGCTGGCGGAGATCGGCTCACCCGGCTGCGGCAGCGGGCGATAGGGCAGCGGCGCGATGCGGAAGGGGTGCGCCTCCCACCTCGCCCAGACGCCTTCCGCGGCGAAGGGCTCCTCCGCCAGGTAGGCGTCGAGGCCGGCCTTGTCCGGCACCTCCAGCACCATCAGGGAGCCGGCGGCCTTCCAATCGGGCGTGAACAGCGGCACGCCGAGGGCGAGCCGCCCATCCTGCGCCCAGCGGGTGATGACGGCGAGATGCCGGTCGCGCACCGCCGTGCGGCGCGCGGGATCGGGACCGTCCCAGGCGATGATGGCGTAGCCCATGGTGCTTCCCCTTCTGCGGTTGGACGCCATCATGGCGCGTCCGCCGCGCGCGGCGAAGGGGGGAGGTCGAGGGGCAGCGCCACCGGCGATCCCCCCTCCAGGACTCAGTACATGTGCTGCCCGCCGTTGATGGACAGCGTGGAACCGGTGATGAAATCCGCATCGTCGGCGGTCAGGAACACCACGCCGCGCGCGATGTCATAGGCGCGGCCGAGCCGGCCCATCGGGATGCGCGCGACGATCTTCTCGAGCACGTCGGGCGGCACCGCGCGCACCATCTCGGTGTCCACATAGCCCGGCGCGATGGCGTTCACCGTGATCTGCGTCCGCGCGCCTTCCTGCGCGAGCGCCTTGGTGAAGCCATGGATTCCGGACTTGGCGGCGGCGTAGTTCACCTGGCCGTACTGCCCGGCCTGGCCGTTGATCGAGCCGATGTTGACGATGCGGCCGAACTTGCGGGCCGTCATGCCGTCCCACACCAGCTTGCACATGTTGTAGCAGGAGCCGAGGTTCGTATCGATCACCGCGTCCCACATCTCGCGGCTCATGCGCTTCATGGTGCCGTCGCGGGTGATGCCCGCATTGTTCACCAGCACCTCGACCGAGCCGACCTCGGCCTCGATCTGCTTCATCGCATTGGCGCAGGCATCATAGTCCGCCACGTCGAACTTGTAGCAGGGGATGCCGGTGCGCTTGGTGAACGCCTCCGCCGCGGCGTCGTTTCCTGCGTAGGAGGCGACGACCTTGCGGCCGGCGGCCTGCAGCGCCTCGCTGATTGCGG
The DNA here is from genome assembly GCF_018129005.1 of Neoroseomonas eburnea. Taxonomy (GTDB): domain Bacteria; phylum Pseudomonadota; class Alphaproteobacteria; order Acetobacterales; family Acetobacteraceae; genus Neoroseomonas; species Neoroseomonas eburnea. Next base: position 61,264 of record NZ_JAAEDL010000025.1, on the reverse strand, counting down.
CGCCGATGCCGCGTTGGCCTCCGGTGACGAGTGCGACACGTGGCATGGCTGGTCTCCTCCCTGTAGCGAGCCGCGGGGTCCCCGCCGTGATGCGTGACGTCCGCCGCGCGGTCGTTGATGCCGATCAAAACCCGATGCGCCGTCCTGCGCCAGCGCGAAATTGTCCCCCCGCCGAGAGACCGTTTGGAAAGTCCGGCACCGGTCCGCAAACGCGCCGCAAGGCGCGTCTCCGGCCGGGCTCTCAGCCCGGCGTCGCGCCCGAGGCGCGAACCACCGGCGCCCAGGCGGCGATCTCCGCGCGCACGAAGGCCTGCGCGTCATCGAGGAAGAGCGTGCCGGGCAGCGTCGCCGTCTCGGCGTAGCGGCGCGCCACCTGCGGCGCCGCCATCGCTTCGCGTATCGCGGTTGCGAGACGCTCCTGCAGCGCGCGCGGCGTGCCCGCCGGTGCCGCGATTCCGGCCCAGCCATCGGCGACGATGCCGGGGAAGCCGCTTTCGACCAGCGTCGGGATGTCGGGGAAGTCGGCGATCCTTTCCCGCGTGGTGAACGCGAGCGGCCGCAGGCTGCCAGCGCGGATATAGGCCGAGGCCGCCGTCAGGCTGTCCATCACCGAGGGCACCACGCCGGCGATCGCGTCGGTGGCCGCCTGCGACCCGCCGCGATAGGGGATGTGCTGCAGCTCGAACCCCGCTGCCTGCGCCATGCGCAGCCCGACGAGATGCGGCACCGAGCCGATGCCGCTGGTGGCGAAGGCGAGGCCGGAGGGCTGCTTCGCCGCGGCCACGAAATCCGCCACGCTGCGCATCGAGGTCCGCGGGTTGACCAGCAGCAGGTACGGCGTGCCGAGGATGATCGCGATATGCGCGAAATCCCGGTCGGCGTCCCATTGGATGCGGTCGCGGTAGAGCGTGTTGCCCACGGCCATGCCGGAGATGGTGGAGATCAGCAGCGTCGTCCCGTCCGGCGCGGCGCGCGCGACCAGCCCGGTGCCGAGCGTCGCGCCGGCGCCCGGGCGGTTGTCCACGATGACGGTGGTGCCGAGGCGGCGACCCATCTCCTCGGCGATCAGCCGGGCGATGATGTCGGTGGTGCCGCCGGTGGCGAAGGGCACGACCAGCCGCACCGGGCCGGGATAGGACTGCGCCAGCGCCGGCGCGGCGAGCAGCGCGGGTGCGGCGAGGAGCAGGTTGCGGCGCAGCATGCGAAGGCCTCCGGCGGCGGCGGTGTCCGCGCAAGGCTAGCGCAGGATCCGCGCGGCCGGAACGTCGCAGCTTGGCGCCGCCGCGGCCATGCTGTTATGGTGCCGCCATGGCAGCGCATCGGCGCATCGCAGGGCGAATTACCGGCACGGCCGACTGAGGCTGCGCCCCGGGGTGGGCGCGCCTTGCGGCCGCACCGTCCGATCCGCCCCTCCTGCCCTGCCTGGAACTCCTGCCGCCATGTCCGATCCCGAACGTCCTGTGCCCGCGCGCTTCTCGGTCCTCGCCGAGGCCTCGCCGGGCCTGCTCTCCCGCCTGCTGCAGCCGCTCGCGAAGCGCGACCTCATCCCCGACCTCGTCCTCGCGCGGCGAGAGGGCGAGGCGATGCGCGTCGAGATCGCGCTCGAGGCCATGCCCGCCGGGATGGTCCGTCTGGTGTTCGGCAATCTCGGCCAGGTGGTGGGCGTGATGGAAGTGCGCGGCGGGGCGGAGACCAGGCGCGCGGCGTGACGCGCCGCACTGCGGCGCCCGGCCGAAGCGGTTCCATTCCCGGTGGACGGCGCGCCCTGAGCCCGCGCGCCGCTTGCGCGCATGGCTGCCCGAGGCCGGGCCTGGTGCGCCAGGATCGGGAGGGGGTCGATGCGCGCCTGGATCGCCGGGGGGCTGACGATGATGACGCTGGCGTCGCCGGACTCCATGGCGCAAGGCCGGCGGCTCGGGCCGGGGCAGGAGCCGGCCGCGGTCGTCGCCGTGGTTCCCGGCGCGGATTGGCGCAGCCAGGCAGAGGCGCGCGACCGCCGCCGCATGGCCGGCCTCGACCGTGCCTGGGCCGCCGCGCTCGAAAGCGCACGCCGCGGCGGCCATCAGGCGGAGATCGCGGCCGAGGGCATGCTTCTGGACCCCCTGGCGGCGCTGGACGGCGCCCATCCGTCCGGCGGCGTCTACCGCTGCCGGTCGCTGCATGTCGGTGCTGCGGATGGCCCGGCGCCCGCCTTTGTCGCGCAGGGGGCTTTCCGCTGCCGGGTCTGGGCGAGTTTCGGCGTCACCTACTTCGAGAAGATCGACGGACCCCGGCGCATGGCGGGCGTCATCTTCCACGATGGACCGGTGCGCTCGGTGCTGGTGGGCACCGAGGCGCTGGGGCCGGAGACCGGCTTTCCGACCTACGGCTGGGACGGCGAGCGCGACCGCGTCGCCGCGGTCGAACGCATCGGGCCCGACCGCTGGCGGGCCGTCTTTCCGCAGCCGTCGAACGGCGCGATCCTCGAGGTGATGGAACTGGTCGGGCCGCGGTGAGTCTGGCGGCAGCGCCGGCGCCGTGGATCAGCGCGGCACCACCCTGTAGAGCCGCGCGAAGCCCTCATCGGCAAGCAATTCGAGCCCGGCCGGCGGCGGCGCCACATCCGCACCCGCTGCGTCGAGAACGAGCAGGTAGCCGAAATTCTCCCGCCAGTCCCGCGGCGGACCATTGCCCGTCGCCCCGGCCTGCGTCGAGTCGAGGTCCTGGATGCGCGGCAGGCTGCTGCCCGTCGGCGCCAGATGCCGCCACGCGTCCCGTAGCCGCACCGGCTGCTTTCCGGCGAGCGCGAAGAGGCCAGGTACGGCAGCATCGCGCAGCATGACGGCCAGCAGCCCATAATGCGAGTGGAGCGGCCAGCTTCCCGCCAGCCGCGGGCTCTGCGCCGCGGAACTCCGCGTATCGTCCCCTGCCTCGGCCGGCAGCACCGCGGCGCCGCGCGGCAGGGCGGCAAGCGCGCGTTCCACCGCTGCCACATCGCGGGCGGCCAGGCGCCAATCGTGCAGGACCCATCCGCTCAAGACGAAGGTGATGGCCAGCAGGCCGGCGGTCGCCGACTGCCGGGCCCGGCGAGGCATGGCGCTCCCTGGCCGCAGGGATGCGATCGCGACGAGCACGGCAGCGCAGGAGAGCCGCAGTTCGATCTGCTCGGTGTCGCCGAGGCTGGAAGGCAGCACCAGGCTGCCGAGGAACAGCCCGACCGCCAGCGCGCAGAGTCCGGCGTGGAATCGGATCCAGCCGCGCCGGACGGCGGCATGGGCGAGGAACAGCAGAAGCAGCGCGACCGCCTGCCCGAGGAGCACATGGTAGGTCACGAAAGGCGCGAGGGCCGCACCGGCCTTCATGTCCGGCCGCCAGGTCCAGAACCAGCGCGGCACCGCGCTCTCTCCGGCTTCGCCGGGCAGCGTCGGCGCGAGCAGCAGAAACGTGGCCAGCGCCAGTGCCGGCGGAGCCGCCGCGACGGCGATCCGTCGCACCGCCAGGCTCCGGGCACCGCGCGCCGGAATCGTCTCCCCGATCGCGAGCGCCGCGACGAGCGCGATCAGCAACAGGCCGCCGAAAAGGTGGACGACGATGATGACGAGACCTGCCAGGAACAGGAGGATCGCGCGCAGGACGGGTCGCCCCGGCAGCGCGGCGCTCATGGCCGCTGCCAGCAATGCAAGCCCGACGGAGATCTGGTGATTCAGGAAGCCGGCCGCGAAGGGCAGGTTCCAGGCCAGGGCGGGGGCGAGAAGCATGGCCGCATGCCAGCGCCCGGCGACGGCGCGGCCAAGCGCCAGCGTCCCCAGCACCGGCAGCAGCAGCGCCAGCACGACCCCGAGCCGGCCGACGGTGTCGGCTCCGATGACGCGTCCGAGGCCGAGCGCGAGCAGGTCGATCCCGATATTGGTGACCGCGCGCGACCAGTCGATGACATAGATCGCGTCGAGCGGCGGGCGTTCGGCATGCCCGGCTATCAGCCACAGCCGCGCCAGGTGGTTGGGGTAGTCGACCAGAGGCGGCAGCGGCACCAGGAGCGGCGGTACGAGGAGCACGCAGACGGCGCAGGCGAGCGCGGCCAGGATCGAGCCTTGCCCCTGCCCGGCCATCGCGCCCCCTTCCACCATCGGACGGAGAGTGCCACGCGGCCCCGGGCGACGGAAGCGATCCGCCGCGCCGGGCGGCGGCGCCTATCGCAGGGCGAGCACGGTCAGCATCAGCAGGCCGAGCCCGATCCGGTACCAGCCGAAGGGCGTGAAGCCGATGCGCCCGATCACCGCCAGCACCGCCCGCACGGTGAAGAAGGCGACGACGAAGGCGGTCAGGAAGCCGACGCCGATCTGCCCGAAGGCGGAGAAATCCACCTCCGCCCGCGCCTTCCACAGCGAGTAGACCGTCGCCGCGAGCATGGTCGGGATGGCGAGCACGAAGGAGAATTCCGCCGCCGTCCGGCGTTCCACCCCGATCACCAGCGCGGTGATGATGGTGGCGCCGGACCGCGAGGTGCCAGGGATCATCGCCAGCGCCTGGCCGAAGCCGATCAGCAGCGCCGCCAGCGGACCGATCTCCGGCACCGAGCGGATGGAGGGCTCGGGCCGCGCCCGCTCGATCGCGATGATGGCGATGCCGCCCAGGATCAGCGCCACGCAGACGACCCAGGGATTGAACAGGATCTCGGTGATCGTCTTGTGCAGCGTCGCTCCGATCACTGCCGCCGGCAGGAAGGCGAGCATCAGGTTGATCACGTAGAAGCGTTCCCGCCCCGGCGCCCACATGCCGCGCAGCAGGTCGAGGATCAATTCGCGGTAGATCATCACCACGGCGAGGATGGCGCCGAGCTGGATCGAGATCTCGAAGGTCTTGCCCGGCGGGCCCTGGAAGCCGATCAGCTCCCCGAGCAGGATCAGATGCCCGGTCGAGGAGATCGGCAGGAACTCGGTGAGTCCCTCGACGAGGCCCATGAGCAGGGCGGAGAAGAGCGAGGCGAGGTGCATGGGGCACTCCAGGCTGCGCGGTCGGCCTCAGGCCGGGGCGCGCGGGGCTGCGTTCGGGCAGGAGAGCCCCTGCCATTGGTCGAGGGCGAGCACGCCCCGAATGTACCGTCCCACGCGCCTGGCGCCGGCGGCCTCCAACGAGGCCTCCATCACCGGCATCAGCTGGTCGAGGGCAACGCTGCTGCGCATCGCCACCCAGACCGAGGCCGGGCCGGGCATGCGCGCGCAGATGGCGGCTGCAAGGCCATCCGCCCGTGTCGCCGTGGCATGCTCGACGGACTGCACCACGCGTATCTGCAACGGCATGCCGTTGGTCTGAGGCACGACGATGTCGGGACGATGGCGGCCGCCGTCGGAACGGATCAGCGCCAGGCCCTCGAAGGCACCGGTCGTGACGACCACATCCGGCGGCGTGGCCCGCGACGCCAGAACGGCGGCGAGCGCCCGCCAGTCCTCGCTATAGGGCGCCCCCACGGCGATCGCGAGGGCCGGTCCCTGGATCACCGTGAAGATCGCGAAGGCGAGGGCGCGCAGGCCGCGCGCCGGCACGGTGGCGATCGCGGCCGCCATCAGCCCGATCACCGGGACCGTGGCGAAGGCCACGCTGCGCGGGACGATGATGGGGCTGATCATCTCCGCGCACAGGAAGAGAAGCAGCGCGAAGCCCAGGACGCCGACGAGCGCGGCCGCTTCCCGGCGCAGGCCGCCTGCCCGGATCCCCAGCCACAGCATGACGAAGGCGAAGAAGGACGCAGCGAAGGAGACCACGATCCGCAGCGCATCGTCCGGCATCATGTCGGCGGGATTGACGAACAGCGTCTCGATCAGGCTGCGCGGGACGCGGACACCCTTCGCGGCCCGCAGCCAGGATGCGCTGTTCGACGGATCCGCCGCCAGATGCAGGGCGAGCGCGATGATGGGAGCGGCGAGAACGAGACACAGCATGCCCGACGCGCAGATCCACGCCAGCGCACGCCATGAGACCTGCCGCCGGACCAGCAGCAGGGCGAGAACATAGGCATAGGCCGTGGCCGCCACGAGGATGCCCGTATAGTGCATCGCCGCGGTGGCCGCGCCGGCGACGGCCAGCGCCAGTGCCGGCCAGGCCGGGAAAGCGCCGGGGCGCGCGAGCCTCTCCGCCATCGCGCGCGCCGCCAGCAGGCCGAGCCCGTAGAAGAGGAAGATGAAGGCATAGGGCCGCGCCTCGCGGGATTCGAAGACATGGGCCGCCGAGACGGCCAGCATCAGCGCGGCGAGCAACGCCGCTCGCGCCCCGAAGGCCTGGCGGATCAGCACCCAGGTGGCAGCCACGGAGCCGATGCCGGCCAGGGCCGAGGGCAGGCGCAGCGCGCCGTCGCTGCTCCCTGCCAGGGCCATCCAGGCCTTGACGAAGCCGTAGTACACGGGTGGGTTGGTTTCGATCCGTGCGACCGGCCCGAAGAGCTCGTCCCACGGAAGCGACGCGAAGTATGCCGTCGCGACCTCATCCACCCAGAGTCCCCAGGCCCCGAGGTTGTGCAGCCGCAGCGCCGCCGCAACCACGAGGACCGCGGCAAGCCCCCCATACCGATCCACGAGACCTGCCCGTGGCGCGGTGGAGGAGGGCTTGCGGTGCAGCACTACCGCTGCGCCGCGGCCGCCGGGAAGGCGAAGTTGTCGAAGGAATTCTCCGCCACGCGGAACCACTGGAACAGCTCGTCGCGATACGGCCGGTAGGAATCCCACACCTTCTTGAAGCGCGGGTTGCGGCCGCTGGTCTCGTCGTAGACCTCGTGCGCGGCGCGCCAGGCGGCCTGCATGACGTCGCGCGGCCAGAAGCGAAGCTGCGCGCCGGCGGCGACCAGGCGGCGCAGCGCCTTCGGGTTCAGGTCGTCGTAGCGCGCCAGCATCTCGGAATCCTGCTCGTTGCAGGCGACCTCGATGGCGTGCTTGTAGAGATCCGGCAGCGCGTCATAGGCGCGCTGGTTGGCGATGAAGTGCAGCCGCGCCCCCGGTTCCCAGAAGCCGGGCGCGTAGTAGTAGCGGGCGACGCGCACGAAGCCGAGCTTCTCGTCGTCATGCGGGCCGACGAACTCGACGGCATCGAGCGTGCCGCGTTCGAGCGAGGGGTAGATGTCCGCCGCCGCCACCTGCGTCGGCGCCGCGCCGAGGCGCTGGAACACCTGCCCCGCGAAGCCGGCGATGCGGAACTTCAACCCCTGCAGTGCGGCGAGGTTCGGCACCTCGTTGCGGAACCAGCCGCCCATCTGCGCGCCGGTGTCGCCGGCGGTGAAGGCGACCGCATTGTAGTCGCGGAACAGCTCGGCGCCGAGTTCGCTGCCGCCGCCATGCCGCCACCAGGAGGTGAACTGGCGGCTCTTCATGCCGAAGGGCATGGCGGTGAAGAAGGCGAAGGTCGGATCCTTGCCGACATAGTAGTAGGACGCCGTGTGGGCGCATTCGACCGAACCCGACTGCACCGCGTCGAGCGCGGCGAGCGGCGGGGCGATCTCGCCGCCCGGGAAGACGCTGATGCGGAACTTCCCGTCCGTCAGCTGGCCGACCCGGCGCGCGATGCCTTCCGCCGTGCCGAACAGCACGTCGAGGTTGCGCGGGAAGGAGGAGGTGAGGCGCCAGCGCACCTCGGGCATCTGCGTCTGGGCCAGCGCGGGTGCGGCCAAGGGGACGGCGAGTGCGGCGGGGGCGGCGGCGGCCGCTGCCCCCACCAGGGCGCGACGGTTCATGCGGGGTTTCCTCCCAGGGAACGACGATCGGGCAGGCACATAGGCGAAACCGGCATTGGCGAAAAGGATCAGGCCGCGGCCGGCCTCGGCGGGCCGGTGCGCGGCAGCGCGTAGCCGAGCTGCACCGCCCCCGCCACCATCCCCATCCCGACGCCGAGCTGCCAGGCGAGCACGTAGTCGCCGTTCAGGTCGAACAGCACCCCGCCGCCGAAGGCGCCGAGGAAGGAGCCGAGCTGGTGCGACATGAAGGCGATGCCCTGGATCATCGCCTGGAAGCGCATGCCGAACATCTCGATCACCATGCCCGAGACCAGCGGCGCCACGCCGAGCCAGAGGAAGCCCATGATCGCCGCGAAGACGAGGGTCGAAGCCTCCGACGGCGGCCAGGCGAAATACAGCCCGAGCACCAGGGAGCGTGTCAGGTAGATGCCGCCCAGCAGCGCCCCCTTGCTCCATCGCCCGCCTGCCCAGCCGAAGAACAGGGATCCGAGCACGTTGAACCCGCCGATGGTCCCGAGCGCCTTCGCCGACAGCATCGGATCCTGTCCGCAGATCTCGAGGTAGGAGGGCAGGTGCGTGGTGAGGAAGACAAGCTGCAGCCCGCAGACGAAATAGGCCCCGGCCATGACGAGGAAGGGCGTGTGCGTCATGGCCCGGGACAGGGCGGCGCCCATGCCCGGCGCTTCCCCCGGCGGCAACGGGGGCGGCGGCACGCGATCCACCCGCCCGGCGATCCAGGCCGCCGGCACCATGGCGAGGCCGAGCAGCAGGAATCCCCACACTCCGGCGCGCCAGCCCCAGCCTTCGGCCAGCACCTGGCCGATCGGCGCCGCGATCAGCGCCCCGACGGACCCCGCGGCCGAGACCATGCCGAGCGCGGTCGAGCGCAACGCGGTCGGGACGGGGCGGGAGGCGACCGCCAGCGCCATACCGCTCGCGGTGCAGGCGAGCGCGACGCCGACGAGCACGCCGGCACCGAGCATCAGCGCGAAGGCGCCCTGAGCCAGCGCCATCGCCGCGAGTCCGAGGAGATAGGCGACAACGCCCGCCACCAGCACCGGCCGGAACCCCCAGCGTGCGGCCGCCGCGCCGGCGAAGGGCTGCAACAGCCCCCAGATGAGGTTCTGCGCGGCGATGGCGAGGGTGAACTCGGCCACCGCGAGGCCGAGATCGCGCGTCGCCGGCGTCATGAAGAGGCCAAGGCTCTGCCGCACGCCCATGGCGAGGGAGAGCATCACCGCCGTGCCGATCAGGATGGGCAGGCCGGCACGAAGGGCTGGGTTCATTTCGGCATGCTGGCCCGCGCGGGATGCGCGCGTCGAGGGCGGGGTGCATGCGCGGGGCGAGGCCGGGGCATGCGTGGCGGGAAGGTCGGGGGGAAGGGAACTTCCCCCCGAACCCCCCAACCTTCCTTGGCACCTGGGAACTGACAGCCGAAGTCGGTTCCCGGGGGCCAGAGAAAAAGGGGGGGGGGGGCTTGGGGTCCCCGGCGGCGTTGTCCGGCAACGCCGCCGGCGGTGGGCGGTTCGGGGGAGGTTCACCCCCCCGACCTTGTCAGGCCGGCAGCGGAAACCTGTCGAGGTAGGGCTGGTATTCGGGCTCCACCCGGATATCGAGCGACGCCAGCACGCGCACCACCCCGCAGTAGAACGCGATGACCAGCACCAGGTCGACCAGCCTCTCATTGTCGAGATGCGCGCGCAGCTTCCCGAAGGTGGCTTCGGAAATGCCGGGCCCCGCATAGGCTTCCCGCGCGGCTTGCAGCACGAGCTTCGCCAGCGGATCGAGCGCGCTGCCGCGCCCGTCGCTCTCGGCGATCAGCGCGCGGATGTCGTCCCCGGTCACGCCGAAGTCGAAGCCGATCTTCACATGGTGCGACCATTCGTAGGCCGAGCGCGCGAGCCAGCCGACCTGCAGGATCGCCAACTCCCGCAGCCGCGCATCGAGCACCGAACCGTAGCGGATGAACTGCCCGAGGCCCGAGAAGGCGCGCGCTCCGTTCGGGCTGTTGGCCAGCGCGCGATGCAGCGCGATATTGCGCTTGAGCAGGTCGCGGTCGGCTTCCCTCAGGTCGCTGACGGTCATGTCGGGCACGCGGGCCATGCTGTTTCCCCCTGGCGGTCGGGGCGCATGGCACCACGCGCGGTGCACGGTGCGAAGCCCTCATGCCGCTGATGCGTGCGGCAGGAGTTCTTGACCCGTGCCGAGGCCGCGAACGCGGACCGCCGGTGGTCCGGCGAAGCCAAGCAGACCGGAGGTTTGCGCCCGGCGCCTGAGGGCATGAAACGGCCGATACCAGCGGTCGCGAATGGCGGCCGCTGGTAAAAGCCCTGCCGATGCCCTCATCGGCCAGGCTCGGTGATATGGCGCGCGGGGGCGGTGGGGCGGCCGCGGGCGAAACTCCGATAGCGCATCAGCCGAAAGGCCGGCCGGCATCAGGCCGGGCGAGGACGGGCCTCGGTCCGCGGCAGGGCCACGCGCAGCAGCGCGGCGCGATCCGGCACGTCCACCCGGCGGCCATGCAGGCGCAGCAGCCCCGCCGCTTCCAGCCCGTGCAGGGCGCGCGACAGGCTCTCCGGCGTCATGCCGAGCCTGGCCGCGATCGCCGCACGCGGTTCCGGCAGTTCCACCGCGCCGCGCGGGCTGACCAGCCGGCGCGCCAGGAAATGCGCGGCGCGCTGCGTCGCATCCCGTGTCTTGAGATCCACCACCTGGTCGAGCATCAGCCGCCACTGCCGCGCCATCTGCTCCATCGCCGCATGCATCAGGCCGGGATCGGCGGCGGCGGCCTCGCGCACCTCCTGCGCCGGCAGGGCGATGAGGCGTGAGGGAGCAAGAGTGACCGCGGTCACCGGGTTCGGCAGTCGCAGCATCACCGCGGGAATGGAGAAGGCCTCGCCGGGGACGAGGATCTCCACCATCGTCGGCACGCCGCCATCCTCCACCGTGCTGAGCCCGACCGAGCCGTGCAGCAGCACGTGCAGAGCATCCGCCGGCGAATCCTGGATGAAGATCGTCGCGCCGCGCGGCAGCGCGATCGGCGCCGCGCCGTCGAGGAGCCGCTCGCGCGTCTCGGCCGATGCCGCGCCGAGCAGGGCGCCGACCTCCCTCACCCCGTTGGCTGCGCGCATCGCCGGCATGGGCCTGTCTTCCGCATGCGGAAAGCATTGCAGCGCCGGAGCAAGGGGGGGTTGATTCAGATCAACGGGGTTCTTGTGGGCGCTCCCGCGCGCGGCGGCGCATCTCCGTGCGCCTTGGCTGCGCGAAACCGGCGCGCCGGAGGCGTGGGGTGATCGTGCCTCGCGCGTTCGCCCCGGGGCCGCTGCCCCGGAGCCGCCGCCCCACCGAGAGACCGTTCGTGGATGCGCAGGATGGCGCATCCTCGCGTTCGGCAGCGGCCTGCCCGAACGGACGCCGAGGGCTACGCCTTGACGGCGTAGCCTTCCTCCTCGACGGCGACGGTCACGGTGTGGCGCGGCAGGACGGTCTCCGCCTTCACGGTGCCGCCCTCGAGGTCCACCACCACCTTCGCGTCCGGGTCCTTGGCCTGGATCGCGGCGGTGACGGCCTTGACGCAGTGGCCGCACGACATGCCTTCCACCTTCAGCGTGATGGTCGGCGGGCTGGTCTTTTCCATCTCTCTCACTCCTTGCGCGCGAGGTCATCCAGGATCGGGCAGTCGGGCCGCGCGTCGCCGTGGCAATGCGCGGCCAGGTGGCGCAGGCTCGCAGCCATGGTGCGCAGTGACTCTGCCTTGGTCTCGAGCGCTTCGACATGCGCCAGCGCAAGGCGCTTCACCTCGGCGCTGGCGCGGCCGCGGTCCTGCCACAGCGCGAGCAGCCTGCGCACATCCTCGAGCGGGAAGCCGAGGTCGCGCGCATGGCGGATGAAGCGCAGCACCGCGACCTCGCGATCATTGTAGACGCGGTAGCCGTTGGCGCTGCGCGCCGCCGTCAGCAGCCCGATCGCTTCGTAATGCCGGATCATCTTGGCCGAGACGCCGGAGGCGCCGGCCGCCTCGCCGATGTTCATCGCGCCGCCCCCCGCGGCCGCCAGCGCGCCAGCAGCAGCGCGCTGGTCAGCACGCTGACCGAGGACATCGCCATCGCCGCCCCTGCCACGACAGGCGAGAGCATGCCGGCCGCCGCCAGCGGCAGGCCGATCACGTTGTAGCCGAAGGCCCAGACCAGGTTGTGCCGGATCTTCGCATGCGTCCGCCGCGCCACCTCGATCGCCGCCGGCACCAGCGCCGGATCGCCGCGCAGCAGGGTGATGCCGGCGGCCTCGATGGCGACGTCGGTGCCGGTGCCCATGGCGATGCCGAGCTCCGCCCTGGCCAGTGCGGGCGCGTCGTTGACGCCGTCGCCGACCATGGCGACGCGGTGTCCTTCCGCCTGCCAGGCGGCGATGGAAGCGGCCTTTCCGTCCGGCAGCACCTCGGCGGCGACGGTGTCGATGCCGAGCCGCGCCGCCACGCCTTCCGCCGCGGCGCGGATGTCGCCGCTCAGCATCGCCGTGCGCACGCCCATGGCGCGCAGCCCGGCGATGGCCGCGGCGGCGCCGGGCTTCTGCGCGTCCTCGAAGGCGAGCAGTGTGAGCGCGCGCCCACCCTCGATCAGCCAGGCGAGGCTGCGGCCCTGCGCTGCCTCGGCCTCCGCGACCGGTGCGAGCGCACCGGGATCGGCGCCGATCTCGGCCAGCAGCCGCGGGCTGCCGAGGGTGATCTGCCGCCCTTCCACCTCGCCTTCCACCCCGCGTCCCGGCAGGGCGCGGAAGGCCGCCGCCGGCGGCAGCGGGCCACTGACGGCGACCACGGCGCGCGCCAGCGGATGCTCGCTGCCCGCCTGCAACGCGCCGGCGAGGCGCAGCGCCTCCTGCTCCGTCACGCCGGCCGCCGGATGCAGCGCGGCGAGCCGCGGCTTGCCCTCGGTCAGCGTGCCGGTCTTGTCGAAGGCGACCAGCGTGACGCCCTGCGCGCGCTCGATGGCATCGACGTCGCGCACCAGGATGCCGGCGCGCGCCGCGGCCCCCGTGCCGGCCATGATCGCCGCCGGCGTCGCGAGACCCAGCGCGCAGGGGCAGGCGATGACCAGCACCGAGACCGCGGTGATCACCGCCGCTTCCAGCCCCGCGCCGGCCAGCAGCCAGAAGGCGAGCGTCGCCGCCGCGATGACCAGCACGACCGGCACGAACACCGCGCTGACGCGGTCCACCAGCTTCTGCACCGGCGCGCGGGAGGCCTGGGCGGCGGCGACCAGCGCGGCGACGCGGGCGAGCACCGTCTCGCTGCCCACCGCGCGGACCTCGACCACCAGCCGGCCGTCGAGCGCGATGGTGCCGGTCGCGACCTTGGCGCCGGGCTCCTTCTCCACCGATCGGCTCTCGCCGGTCAGCGCGCTTTCGTCGACACCGGAGCGGCCTTCGCGCACCTGCCCATCGGCCGGGATGCGCTCGCCCGGCCGCACGGCGACGAGGTCGCCCACCGCCAGCGCCGCCACCGGCACCTCGCGCTCCTCGCCGTCCTCGATGCGGCGGGCGGTGCGCGGGGCGAGGCCGAGCAGGGCGCGGATCGCCGCGCCGGTCGCGCGCTTCGCCCGCGCCTCCAGCCATTTGCCCATCAGCACGAAGAACACGACGACGGCCGCTGCCTCGAAGTAGAGCGCGTGCGCGTGCTCCGTCCCGTGGCGCAGCAGCAGCCAGGCGGAAAGCCCCCAGGCCGCGCCGGTGCCGATGGCGACGAGCTGGTCCATGTTGCCGGTGCCGGCGCGCGCCGCGGCCCAGCCTGCCCGCCAGAAGCGCGCGCCGAGCCAGAACACCACCGGCGTCGCCAGCAGGATCTGCCACCAGCCGCCCGGCATCCAGTCCTGCCCGAAGGGAACGCCGATCATGCCGACCAGGAAGGGCGCGGTGAGCAGCGCGGCGAGGATCAGGTCCCGCTTCTCCCGCGCCGCGCCGGGGTCCTCGCCCTGCTGCTCCTCGGCGCCGAGCAGCCGGTAGCCGGCGCGTGCCACTGCCGCGCCGAGCGCCGCTTCCTCGGTGCCGGCGACGGCGCGGACATGGGCGCGCTCGGTCGCCAGGTTCACCTGCGCCTCGAGCACGCCGGGCACGCGGGCCAGGGCGCGCTGCACCCGGCCCTCGCAGGAGGCGCAGGTCATGCCGCCGACCGAGAGGTCGAACACCGTCTCCGGCACCCGGTAGCCGGCGCGCGCCACGGCGGCGGCGAGGTCGGCCACCGGCGCGGTGCCGGTCACCTCGGCCTGGCCGGAGGCGGGGTTGACCTCGGCGCCGGCGACGCCCGGCACGGAGGCCAGCGCACGCCGCACGCGCAGCGCGCAGGCGGCGCAGGTCATGCCCTCGACGGGCAGGGCGATGCGGGGCGTGGCAATGGGGGCTTCGGGCATGATGGTCCTCGTCGCCGCACCATGTGGGGATTCCCATCATGGGAAGGTCAAGGCCGATGATTGACGCCACCGGCCGCGTGGCCGACACCGATGGACCATGACGGCTCCGCATCGCTTTTTCCCGCTCGCGCTGGCGCTGGCCCTCGGGGCGGCACCGGCCCTGGCGCAGAACGAGCCCTTCCGCGTCGTCAACCGCAGCGCCCTGCCCGCCACCGAGCTCTACGCAGTGCCGAGCGGGCGGGAGGCGTGGGGCGCCAACCTGCTGAACCGCGGGCCGCTCGCGCCGGGCGCCTTCTTCTCCCTCCGCCCCGGGGAGCGCGCGGGCTGCCGTTTCGACCTCCGCCTGGTGTTGCAGGATGGGCGGGAGATCACGCGCCGCGGGGCCGACATCTGTGCCGAGCGGGCGGTCGAGATGGCGCTCCCCTCCGCGCCCGACGCGCCGGAGCCGGGCAGGGGCGACCGCGCTCCGGCCGCCGTACCACGCTGAACGGCCGCATGAAGCGGCATCGAGGCCCTCCCTATGGGTGCACAGGGACTGGAGGGGCTCTGCCCCTCCAAGCCACCCCGCCAGGGGCCGGCGGGCCCCTGGACCGCGGGGAATCGGCGCCCGGCACGGCGGTTCGGCCATTGCCGGTCGCCGACCATGGGCCCGGCGCCAGGTAATCGCTTTTTCCAACGGCCGCTATTCGCGACCGTTGGCATGAGGCTTTTCCTGCCCTCAGACGCCGGGCCGCATTCGCGGCCTCGGCACGAGGCAAGAACTCGTGCCGCTGGTATGACAGAAGCCCTGTGGCCTTTGGCGGGGTGGCGCGGAGGGGCAAGGCGCCTTCGCCCTTCCCCCGCGATCGCTCCGTGCCCACGGGCTGCCGCCCCACGCGCAGTACCGTCCCGCGCCAGCCGCGACCGCATGCCGGCCGGTGGGCCGGGCGGGCGCCGCCGGGCATCGCGGCGTCGCGATTGACACCGGTGCGCCGCAGCCGACATGACTCGTCCAATGCCGCGCCGTCTGCTCCTTGCCCTTGTCCTGAGCGGCCTTGCCGCGCCGCCCGCGCTGGCGCAGGGCGAACCCTTCCGCGTCGTCAACCGCACCGCGGCCCCGGCGGTGGCGTTGCATGCCGTGCGCAGCGGCCGTGCCGACTGGGGGGGCAACCTGCTGAACCGCGGGCCGCTTCGGCCCGGCGCCTTCTTCTCCCTGCGCCCGTCCGAGGGCGCGGGCTGCAATTTCGACCTGCGCATGGTGCTGCAGGACGGGCAGGAGGTGGTGCAGCGCAACGCCGACATCTGCGCCAGCCGCACTGTCCTGATGGTTCTGACCCCGGGCGCTGCGGCGCCGGAGGAGGCCAAGCCGGCACCCCTGCCCGCCCCCGCCGCCGCGGCGGCCGCCCCGGTGCCGCCGGGAACGCCCCGTCCGGACCCCCGTGCGCGCGCCAGCACCGGCACCGGCTTCGTGGTCGGGGCCGATCAGGTGCTGACGAACTACCATGTCGTGCAGTCCTGCCGGCGCCTCTTCGTCGCCTCGGCGGAGGGGCGGATCCTGAACGTGCCGGAGGGGCCCGCCATCGACCCGAGGCGCGATCTCGCGTTGCTGCGGGTGCCGGGCAATCCGGGTCCGGCGCTGGCCTTCCGCGCCAATCCGGTGCGGCGCGGGGAAAGCGTGGTGACCTACGGCTTCCCGCTCGCCGGGCTGCTGTCCTCCGGCCCCACCCTGACCACCGGGGAGGTCAGTGCCCTCGCTGGCCTGCGCGACAACCAGACGCAGTTCCAGATCAGCGCGCCGGTGCAGCAGGGCAATTCCGGCGGGCCGCTGCTCGACCGGCAGGGCAATGTGATCGGCGTCATCGTCTCCAAGCTGAACGCCGCGCGCATCGCTCAGAGCACCGGCGACATCCCGCAGAACGTGAATTTCGCCGTGAAGGGCACCGAGGCGATCGACTTCCTGCGCCGCAACGGCGTGACGCCGCTGATGCGGGAAAGTCCCGGCGCGGAACGCCCCGCGGCCGAGGTTGGCGAGCAGGCGCATCCTTCGACGGTGCTTATCCGCTGCGAGCGGTGAGAGACCGTTTGAAGAGTCGGGCACCGGCCCGCACCCCCACCCGGCCACCCAGGTCTCCGCGGGTCCAGGGAACCGTGTTCCCTGGTGGGGGAGCTTGAGGGGGCGACGCCCCCTCAATGCGCGCATTCCGCCGGCACGTCGCCTTCGGCGGCCCTGCGCGCCCCGCCGCATCGATGATGCCGGAAAGCCGCGCGCCACGCGCCCGTCGCCCAAGGCGGGACCCCAGGCAGCCGAAACCCGGGTCAGCTGGCGGCCAGCCGCGCCGCCACCTCCGCATGTTCGGCGAAATCCGGCTCGGCGCGGTGTTCCTCGAGGAACTCGGCGAAGGCCTTGAAGGAACCCCGCGCCGCATCCGCCCCCAGCGCGCCCGTCGCCTGCCAGTAGCGCAGCAGCAGCAGCCAGGTCGCGGCGACATCCGTCTCGCAATAGGTCGCGACCTCGGCGCCGCGCCCCTCGGCCATCGCCGGCTCCACCTCCGAGCCGTGCATGCCCGCCTTGGCGGTCAGGCCGATCAGCGCGCAGGCTTCGGTCAGCGATGGCATCGGCGAGGCGCGGAACCCCGAGAGCCGGTCCGCGAGGTCGATGTGGTCGCGGCCGTAGCGATAGCCGTAATCCCGCCCGTTGCCGCCGTTCAGCGAGGGCATCGCCACCCCGGTCGCGATGGCGCGGTAGCGCAGCACCGGCAGGTCGAAGCCGCCGGTGTTGAAGCCCGCCAGCACCGGCGCCGGGCGCTGCGCCAGGGTGCGCTCGAACAGCGCCAGGATCTCCGCCTCCGGCGTGTCGCCGACATGGCGGGACGCCATGCGCCGCGGCCGCCAGGGTTCATCGCCGCCATCCCGGTCGGCAACCAGCAGGGCGAGGCAGGCCACCGCATGCAGCGGCGGCTTGAGGAAGGCCGTCGCCGGGTCCTGCCCCTCCCGCGCATAGCGCGCGCCGAGCCGCGTCCGCAGCGCGGCATCGTCCAGCCCTTCCGCCGCCTCGCCCAGCAGGGCGCGGCCGGCCGTGAGGTCGGGCACCGTCTCGATGTCGAAGACCACGACGCGTTCCATGCGCGCGATGCTGCCCGTGCTAGCCGCGCCGCCGCAACAGCACGGCCGCGAGCCCCGCGCACAGTGCCGTCAGCCCCGCCCAGAACCCCGCCAGCGCTGCCGCCGCGCCGAAGGCATCGACGGCCAGGCCGGTCAGCAGCGGCGGCACGCAGAACCCGGCATGGGAGACCAGGAACACCCCCGCCGCCGCCCGCGCGCGGTCACCGCCGTCCGCCGCCTCGCTCGCCGCCGCCAGGGCGCCGACGAACAGGAAGCCGTAGGCCGCGCTGCCGACCAGCGCGCCGCCCGCCAGCAGCAGCGGCAGCGACGCTCCCAGCGTGCCGAGGATCACCAGCCCCGCCCCCGCCCCCAGCACCGGCAGGCCCACCAGCGACAGGCGCCGCGCGGGCAGGTGGCCGATCGCCTGCTGTACCGCCGTGCCCACGAGGATCATGAAGCACACCGCCAGCGGTCCCAGCCGCGGATGCCCCGCCGCGGCGAGGGCGCTCGGCACCGAGGTGATCGTCACCCCGGTCACGCCCCAGGCGGCGAACATGCCGAAGGAACTCGCCACCGTGCCGCGCGGGAAGGCCGGCAGGCGCAGCCAGGCGACGCGCGCGACCGGCCGCCGGTCCGGCAGCCGCGCCACCACCGGCACCAGCAGCGCGACCGCGGCGATGTGCAGCCAGAAGGTCACCGGCGGTTCGCCATCCCCCAGCAGCCACAGCGCCGCCAGCGTCGACAGCGCGCCCGCGCCATAGGACCCGGCCGTACCGAAGGCCATGACGCGCGCCGCTCGCCGGGCGGCGTCCGGCCCGGTCGCGAGTTCCGCCGCCCAGGCCGTCGCGCCGCCGGCGACCAGCCCGATCCCCAGCCCCTGGAGCACGCGGGCGACCGCGAGCGCCGCCAGCCCGGGCGCCAGCATGAGCGAGAGCGTGGACAACCCCGCCAGCACCAGGCCGGCCAGAACGCAGGGCTTCCGCCCGATGCGATCGGACAGGCCGCCCAGCAGCGGCGCCGTGACGATCAGCGTCGCGGCATAGGCGACGAAGGCGGCCGACAAGCCGCCCGCGCCGCCGCCATCGCGCGCGGCGTAGGAGGTGAACAGCGGCATGGCGAGAGTGGTGGAGAAACCGATCGCGAAGACGGCGGCGCCGATCCTGGCCACGCTGGTATTGGACGACACGCGATCTTTCCCGTTGCGCGGCGGATGGTCGGGCGGGCGAGGCCGGGCGTCAACGCGGTGCCGGGAGGGCGCTGCCCTCCCGGACCCTCCCGCCAGAGGCCGAAAGGCCTCTGGACACCAGGAGTTTGGGGGGCGGTCGGGGGGAAGGGATGCGCATGCCCGGCATCGGTGGCGCACCTTGCCCGGGCGCCCATGCAAGGGGTCCCAAGGGCCTCGAGCCCTTGGCGGGGAGAGGTTCGGAGAGGGGCGGCGCCCCTCTCCGCCGCAGCTTCATTCCTCTGGCGCTGCCACCCCGGGCGTCGGCATCGACACGCGCGTGATCGCCCACTGCACCGAGGTTTCGCCTTCTTCCGCCACCAGCACCACCTGGTTGGAACGCCGCGGCTCGAGCCCGAGGTACACGCTCTCCTCCAGCGCGACCCGCGCCCCCTTGGCGCGGATCTTCCAGCCGATGCCCGAGGGGAGGCGCAGCAGCGCCGCGCTCTCGTCCTGCAACAGGGAGGCGACGACCCCCGGGTGCAGGTGGAAGCGCAGCAGGAAGGGCGGCAGGGCGGCGTCGCCGGCCACCTCGACCATGTCCTCGCCGCGCAGGTCGTCGCCGGATTCCGCCATGTAGAGCCGGCGCCGATGCACCGCGCCGAAGCTCCGGCGCCAGCCGTCGTGGCTCGCTTCCAGCCATTGCGCGCCGGCGGCCTCGTGGCGGGCGGTCTCGACCTGTCCGGGGCGGCGGCCGAGGCCCTCGGGCCGCAGCTCGCTCGAATTGGTGTCGGACAGCACCAGCGTGGAATGCGCGGCGGTGGAGCGCAGCGCGTCGCGCCAGGAATCCTCGGCGGCCGGTGCGGCGCCGCAGTTCACGATCAGCCGGTCGCGCCCGACCGACATCTCGAAGGCGAGCGTGCCGGCATGGGCGTAGCGGTCGGCACCGGCGGGCAGGCCGCCATCCCCCGCATCGGCACGCCCGGCCGGCGGCGCGCCGGTATCGACGATGACCAGCGTGCGCCCGGCCTGCAGCCGCTGGAAGCCGGTCTCCGGCAGGTCGAGCGGCGCCCGCCCGCGCGCCTGGCCCTGCGTCAGCACCAGGTCGAGCAGCGCCGAGGATTCGTCCCGCGTGCCGTTGAACAGCGCGAGGCCGCCATCCCCGTGCCGGAACAGCCGCAGCGCCGGCGCCGCGCGGTCGAGCGCGGCGGCCAAGTGCGGCGGCGGTTCCATGCCCGCGCCATGGAGCAGGTTGCGGATCTCGATGAGGTCCTGCAGCGCCAGGAGCTGCATCGAGGGCGAGCGTTCCACATGCCCGCCATCGGGGTGGAACTGGCGTTCGATCTCGGCGGGCAGGAAGCGGGCGGCGCGCTGGAGGTAGGCGTCCTCCTCCAGCGCGATCGCCGCCGCCATGGCGCCCTTGAGCGCGGCGAGCGCGCCGCGGTGCTCGGCCTCGGCGGGCAGGGCGGCGGAAAGGTCGCGGGCATCCTGCGCGAGCCGCGTCATCACCGCGCGGCGGAAGGAATCCTCGGCGGTGGCGGCGAAGAAGTCCCAGTGGCCGAGCCAGGCGGACAGGCGGCTGCCCGCGACCTCCGGCGCGTCGGCGACGGATTCCTCGGCGCCGCGCGCGAGCCAGTCGGCGGTCAGCGCGCGGGCATGCAGCCTTGCCGCATCAGTGCCGAGCGCGCGCAGGTCCCGCATCCAGGTGAAGCCATGGGCGGCGGCGCGCCAGGCCGGCGTGCCGGAGGCGGTGTCCCAGCCCTCCGCGCCGTCCATGCCGGGGCGGAGCAGGCGCGCCGTGCCGAGCGTCTCGAATTCGCCGCGCAGCAGGCGGGCGCCGCGGGCGGCATCGCCGGGCCAGAGGTCGCGGAAGGCGCGGGCCGGCGCCTCAGGCACGCGAACCGGGCGCAGCCGCGCCAGCTTCTGCCGGGCGCCGCGCAGGATGCCGATCATGCCGGCGCCCCGCGGATGGCGGCGATGGCCGCGGCGTAGTCCTTCTGGCCGAACACCGCCGTGCCGGCCACCAGCACGTCGGCCCCGGCCGCGATGCAGCGCGGCGCCGTCGCGGCGGTGACGCCGCCATCGACCTGCAGCCGGATGTCGCGGCCGGAAGCATCGATCATCCGGCGCAGCGCGGCGATCTTGGGCAATTGGCTGTCCAGGAAGGACTGCCCGCCGAAACCCGGGTTCACCGACATCACAAGAATGAGATCCGTGAGGTCCAGGACATGCGCGACGCTCTCGACCGGCGTCGCCGGGTTGAGCACCACGCCGGCCTTCTTCCCCAGGGCGCGAATGGTCTGCAGCGAGCGGTGCAGGTGCGGGCCGGCTTCCGGGTGCAGGGAGATCCAGTCCGCCCCGGCCTCGGCGAAGGCCGCCAGGTAGGGGTCGGCGGGGGCGATCATCAGGTGCACGTCGAAGGGAATGGCGGCGCGCTTGCGCAACGCCTTCACCACGACGGGACCGAAGGAGATGTTGGGCACGAAGTGCCCATCCATGATGTCGAGGTGCAGCCAGTCGGCGCCGGCGGCGGCGACGGTCTCCACCTCCTCCCCCAGGCGGGCGAAGTCGGCGGCGAGCAGTGAAGGGGCGATCAGCGGTGGGGCCACGAATCGGTTGTAGCCGCTAGCGTTCGGCAGGGACAACCGGGTGACGCGAGCGGGGAGGGCGCTGCCCTCCCCAGACCCCACCCGCCAGAGGCCGAAAGGCCTCTGGACACCGGGACATGGTCCGGGATGCCGGGGAGGGGCATGGCGCACCTTTGACGCGGGATGCGCCGGTGACGCCCCTCCCCGACATTCCTGGTGAATCTCATGGTTTCCAAAGGCCTTTCGGCCTTTGGTGGGGGGAGGTCCGGAGGGGGGCAAAGCCCCTCTCCGGCGCGCTTCACCTTGGCAGACACGCCGCCGACAGCAGCGCGAAGGCTGCCGCCCGGTGGCTGATGCGGTGCTTCTCCGCCGGATCCATCTCCCCGAAGGTCTCGTCCCGCCCGTTCGGCACGAACATCGGATCGTAGCCGAAGCCGTGCTGTCCGCGCGGCGGCCAGACCCAATGGCCCATGGCGCGCCCTTCGAAGCCTTCGACATGCCCGTCCGGCCAGGCGAGCACCAGCGCGCAGGAGAACCACGCCGTGCGGTCCTCGAATTCCTGCGCGGCTTCCATCACCTTGCGCATGGCGTCGGCGTAGTCGCGCGAGCCGTCCGGCTGCATCGCCCAATCCGCGGTGCGCACGCCCGGCGCGCCGGCCAGCGCGGCGACGGAGAAGCCGGAATCATCCGCCAACGCCGGCAGGCCGGCGGCGCGCGCCGCGGCCATGGCCTTGATGCGGGCATTGCCGAGGAAGCTCTCCTCGGTTTCCTCCGGCTCGGGCAGGTTCAATTCGCCCGCGCTCACCGTCTCGATGCCGTGGGGCGCGAGCAGCGCCGCCACCTCCCGCAGCTTGCCCTTGTTGTGGGTGGCGATGACGATGCGCTCGCCACGCGCGAGGCGACGATGGTTCATGGCGCGAAGGCCGGGGGAGGAGAACCTCCTCCGGACTCCCCAGCCACCTGGCGCTGCCCGCCGCTGTCAGTCCCCAAAAGACGGAAAAAGGAGGGGGGGCGGGGGAGTTCCCTCCCCCGCGCTTCTTCGGCGCGTGTCACAGCCCCACCGCCTCCCGCTGCCTCGCGAACAGCTCGGCCGTGCCGGACCGCGCCAGGCCGAGCAGCGCCAGCAGCTCAGCATCGGTGAAGGGTGCTCCTTCGGCGGTGCCCTGCACCTCCACGATGCCGCCGGCGCCGGTCAGCACGAAATTCGCGTCGGCATCGGCCTTGCTGTCCTCGGCATAATCGAGGTCGAGCACCGGCGTGCCCTGGAACACCCCGCAGGAGACGGCGGCGACCTGGTCGCGCAGCGGGTTGCGGGTGAGGATGTTCATTCGCCGGCAATGCTCGAAGGCGAGGTGCAGGGCCACCCAGGCGCCGGTGATGGAGGCGCAGCGCGTGCCGCCATCGGCGGTCAGCACGTCGCAGTCGATGGTGACGGACATCTCGCCCATCGCCTTCATGTCGGTGACGGCGCGGAGCGAGCGGCCGATCAGGCGCTGGATCTCCTGCGTGCGGCCGGACTGCTTGCCGCGGGCGGCCTCACGGTCGCCGCGGGTGTGGGTGGCGCGCGGCAGCATGCCGTATTCGGCTGTTACCCAGCCTTGCCCCTGGCCGCGCAGGAAGGGCGGCACCTTGCCTTCGACGCTGGCGGTGCAGAGCACCTCGGTCACGCCCATGCGGATGAGGCAGGATCCTTCGGCATGGCGGGCGGCGCCGGGGGTCAGGCTGACGGCGCGCAGCGCGCCGGGTTCGCGGCCGGAAGGGCGCATGGGCAGGGTTCCTCGGGGGTGCAAGCGGCGGAAAATGGCGATCCGGCCGGCTCGCGTCCAGCCCCCGGGCGTTGACCGGCGTGATGCCGCTCCCTACCTTTTGAATTGCCCGAGACAAGCCGAGAGATGGGACCGACACCCAAACTCCCTCCCGGCCCGGCCGGGGCGACCCTGGCGGGCCTCGACAGCCGCAGCGCGCTGATCCTTCGCGAGCTGGTGGAAACCTATGTCCAGACCGGCGAGCCGGTCGGATCGCGCACGCTGTCGCGCCGGCTGCCGCTCGGGCTGTCCCCCGCGACCATCCGCAATGCCATGGCGGACCTTGAGGATGCGGGGCTGCTCTATGCGCCGCACACCTCCGCGGGGCGGCTGCCGACCGAGCGCGGGCTGCGGCTGTTCGTCGACGGCCTGCTGGAATTCGGCGCGCTGGGTGAGGAGGAGCGCGACGCCATCTCCGCGCGCTGCGCCGCCTCCGGCCGGTCGCTGCAGGAAACCCTGGGGGAGGCGGGGCAGATGCTCTCCGGCCTCGCCGGCGCCGCGGGGCTGGTGGTCGCGCCGACCGCGGAGGGTGCGCTGCGGCATATCGAGTTCGTGGCGCTCGGTCCGGGGCGCGCGCTGGTGGTGCTGGTGCACGATGACGGGCAGGTGGAGAACCGCGTCATCGAGGTGCCGGCCGGGCTGCCGCTCTCCGCGCTGCAACAGGCGTCGAACTACCTGAATGCGCGGCTGACCGGCCGCACGCTCGAGGAAGCGCGCGGCGTCATCGCGAGTGAGATCGCCACCAACCGCACTGCGCTGGATGCGCTGACGCAGCAGGTGATCGAGGCGGGCCTCGGCACCTGGACGGGTGGGCAGGGCGGGTCGCTGATCGTGCGCGGCCAGGCGCGGCTGCTGGAGACGATCGACCAGGCGGCGCACGTCATCGAGATCAAGCGCCTGTTCGAGCGGCTGGAGCAGCAGGAGACGATGCTGCGCCTGCTCGACCTCGCGCAGCGCGGGGAGGGCGTGCAGATCTTCATCGGCGCGGAGAGCGGGTTGTTCGACAGCGCCGGCCTGTCGATGGTGGTCGCGCCCTTCCGCAACGGGCAGGAGAAGATCGTCGGTGCCATCGGTGTGATCGGCCCGACCCGGATTAACTATGGACGAGTGATTCCGGTCGTAGACTATACGGCGCGGGTCATCGGGCGCCTGCTGGGCTAGTCGCAAGCGAATCGCGGACTTCCCCGCCGCGGCGATGCCAGTGGTCAAGGGGGACAGCATTTCATGTGCATCGGTTGCAGCCCGCTGGGGCAGGCGCTCGCACGCGCGGGCGTTTCCCGGCGCTCCTTCCTGTCGGGCAGCGGGCGGCTCGCGCTCGGTGCGGCGGCGACGGGGTTCGGCGCACGTTTCAACTGCGCCGCGGCGCAGGGGCCGAGCGATCCTTCGGGTGCCGCGGATGCCATCTTCTCCGGCGGCACCATCCTGACGATGGACGATGCGCGCCCGACCGCCGAAGCAGTGGCCGTGCGTGGCGGACGCATCCTCGCCGTCGGCACGCGGGACGAGGTGAATGCCCGCCGCGGCGCCGGTACGCGCAGCATCGACCTCGCCGGCCGGACCATGCTGCCGGGCTTCTTCGATGCACATGGCCATGCGGTGTTCGTGGGGCTGCAGGCCGTCTCGGCCAACCTGCTGCCGGCGCCCGACGGGCAGGGCAACGACATCGCCGCGCTGCAGCGCCTGCTGCGCGAGTGGATGGCGCGCAGCCAGCCTGCCATCCGGCGCTACGGCCTCATCATCGGCTTCGGCTACGACGACAGCCAGCTCCGCGAACAGCGCCATCCGACGCGCGATGACCTCGATCAGGTCTCGACCGACACGCCGATCCTCATCATCCACCAGTCGGGGCATCTCGGCGTGGTGAACTCGAAGGCGCTGGAACTCGCCGGCATCACCGCGGCGACGGCGGACCCGGTGGGCGGCGTCTATCGCCGGCGCCCGGGCTCGCGCGAGCCCGACGGCGTGATCGAGGAGATCGCCTTCTTCTCCCTGCTCAGCAAGCTCGGGGAGCGCTTCGATCTCGACGCCTATCTCGCGATGATCCGCGCCGGGACGGAATTCTACGCGCGCTTCGGCTACACGACCTGCCAGGAGGCCCGCGCCTTCGGCGACACGGTCGGCCGGATCGCGGAAGCTGCGGAGCGCAACCTGCTGCCGATCGACCTGCTGGTCTATGCGGACATCGTCGCCGCCACGGACCAGATCAGGGCGCCCGCACTTTCGCGCGAATACCGCAACCGCTTCCGCATCGGCGGCGCCAAGCTCGTCATCGACGGCACGCCGCAGGGCAAGACCGCCTGGCTGACGCGGCCCTACTACGTGCCGCCGCCGGGCCAGCGCGGCGACTATGTCGGCTTTCCCGCCATCCCGTCGGAGAACGCCTTCGCCGCGGTGGACCGCGCCTTCGCCGAAGGCTGGCAGATCATCTGCCACTGCAACGGGGATGCGGCCTCCGATGTCTGGATCGCCGCGATCCGCGAGGCGACGCGCAAGCATGGCCGCGCCGATCGCCGCCCCGTCCTGATCCACGGACAGGTGCTGCGGGAGGACCAGATGGACGCGCTTCGCGCTCTCGACATCCTGCCTTCGCTGTTCCCGATGCACACCTTCTACTGGGGCGACTGGCACCGCGATTCCGTGCTGGGGCCGGAGCGCGCGGAGAACATCTCGCCGACCGGCTGGGCGATGCAGCGCGGGATGCGCTTCACCTCCCACCACGACGCGCCGGTCGCCAACCCGGATTCGATGCGGGTGCTCTCGGCCACCGTGACGCGGCGGACGCGCTCGGGCGACATCCTCGGCCCGCAGCACTGCGTGCCGGTGCCCGTGGCGCTGAAGGCGATGACGATCTGGGCCGCGCACCAGCATTTCGAGGAGGACCGGAAAGGCTCGATCGAGGTCGGGAAGCTGGCGGACTTCGCGGTGCTGTCGGGCAATCCGCTGGATGTCGAACCGGCGGCGCTGGCGGGCCTGAAGGTCGTGCAGACCTTCAAGGAAGGGGTCAGCATCTTCAGCGCGTAAGCCATCGGCAGCTCGTCGCAACCCTTGGCGCCCGGCTCTTCCTGCCCTGGGACGCCGGGCGCAAGCCGCCGGTGACCTCGATCGGCAGCAGGGTGGGGGCAGCTCCGCGCGGGTGGTCGAGCCGTTGCTCGACCCCACCCCTTGGCGCGCCCCGCCGCCGGCGGCAGATTGCCGCCCGCATCCACAAGGACAGGACGATGATCGGACGACGCGGCGCGATCGGCATGGGCCTGGGGCTGGCGGCGGGCGCCGCGCGGGCGCAGCCGGCCGGCTGGCCGGACCGTCCCTTTCGTCTCATCGTCGGCTACCCGGCCGGCGGTCCCTCGGATGTTTTCGCCCGGCTGATGGCCAACCAGATGGGCCCGCGCCTGGGCCAGAACGTGGTGGTGGAGAACCGGCCCGGCGGCGGCGCCGTTCTGGCCAGCGAAACCGCGGTCCGCGCCCCTGCCGACGGGCACACTTGGCTGCACGCCGACAATGGCATCCTGGTCTACAACCCGGCGCTCTACGTCCGGCTGCCCTATGATCCCGACCGCGACCTGACCGGGGTAGGTTTCATCGGCCGCTTCCCGCTCTACATCGTCTGCCGCGCCGACGCGCCCTGGGCCGATTTTCGAACACTGCTCGCGGCCAGCCAGGCCCGCGCACCGACCTATGGCAGCCCCGCGATCGCCTCCCCCCACCACCTCGCGATGGAACTGGTGAAGCGGCGTTCCGGCCTCGCCGCCGAGCACGTGCCCTATCGCGGCGGCCAGGCGGCGATGCAGGACCTGCTGGCCGGTAGCGTCGAGACGGTGATGATCGACACCGCCACCGGCCTGCCCTTCATCCGCGACGGCCGCGTCCGCGCGCTCGCCGTGCTGACGGAGGAGCGCACCGTCGAGGTCCCCGACGTCCCGACGATGCGCGAAACCGGCTACGACGCCGTCGCCTTCGGCTGGCAGGGCATCAGCGTGCCGAAGGGCACCCCCGCGCCGATCATCGCGCGCCTGAACGCGGAACTGGTCCGCGCCGTGGCCTCGGACGAGGTGCAGGCCCGCACCCGCGCCCTTGGCATCCAGACCACCCGCTGGAGCGCCGCCGAGTTCGATGCCTTCGTCGCCACGGAGAACGCGCTGTGGCGGCCGCTGATCCGGGATCTCGGGATACGGCTGGATTCTTGACCCGGCCGCACCGCTTGCCCAAGTTGCGGGCATGACACGGCGAGCCTGGATCCTGGCCCTTATGGCCTCGGCTGCCGCCCTGCCGGCGGCGGCCTCGGAAGGAGCGGTGCAGCGCGCGGGACGCGCGGTGGAGCGCGGCGCCAAGCGCACCGGCGAAGCGGTCGAGCGCGGCGCCCGCCGCACCGGCTCCGCGCTTGAACGCGCAGCGGACTGGACCGGGCGCAAGCTCCGCCGCGCCGGGCAATGGGCCTTCGGGGACTGACCGCCACGCTGTCGCCACCGGCGCAGGCCGTCATTCCGGCCGCGCCGCGCCGGGCATACCGGCGCATGATCCCGCTGGAGGCATCGATGCGTCTCGTCCCTGCCACCCTGATCCTGGCCATGGCCGCCGCGCCCGCCTTGGCGCAGACGGCCGGCAGCCTGCCGCCGCCGGTGCCGCGGCCGGCCGAACCCGCCCCCGCCCAGGCTGCCCCCGCACCTGCACCGCAAGCGGGCTTCGGCGAGCGCACCGGCGCTGCGATCGACCGCGCGGCGGATCAGACCGGCCAGGCCTTGGGGCGCGCGGCCGAGGAAACCGGTTCGGCTGTCGGCCGCGCCATGCGCTGGACCGGCCAGCAGATGCAGGGCGCCGGCGAATGGACCATGCGGCAGGGAGACCGCATGGGCGCGCAGCCCGCCGCCCCGGCACAGCCAGCGACGCCCGCGCGGCCCTGAGCCGCGTCGCCCGTCGCAGTTGCGCATGGATTTCCGAGCCGCTTGGGCGGTCGTTCCCGATCCTGCGGGATCGCACGCCATCGTTGCCGGAGCCGCTTCCGATCGGCCGGTTTCGCCTGATCGGGCGAAGCGGCCTGAGGCATCGTGCCGCCGAACCTGGCCGACGACCTCGTCGGCCAGAGCCGGAGGCATGGCGCGCGGCGCCGGGTGCGGCGGCCGTGGTCGAAACCGGCATCCCGATGTCGGTTGAGCGGGTCTTGGCAGCCACGGTTCCTTGTCCCGAATGATGGCGTTGAGGATGGCGAGGAGCTTTCGCGCGACGGCCATGATCGCGCCCATTGCGCGCTTGCCGGCGGCGACCAGGCGGTTGCGAAAGGCCTTGAGAGCGGGGTTGTGCCGGATGGCGGTGGCGGCACCCATGTGCAAGGGGCGGCCCGGAGGCAGGCGCGGCCACCGCCGATGAAGCCGCCCACGGGCCGGACTGACGCGTCCAGGGCGTGAGGCCGGCCAGCGCAGCGCGTCGAGCCGGCCGATCTCGGGCGGTTCGGCGATTGTGGTCCGCGCGATGGCGGGACCGATGCCGGGGACGGAGGTGAGCAGATCCTCGTTTTCGCGTCGGGCGGGGCTGCCGCGAAAGTCGTCGTCGATCCCGCTGTCGAGCTCGGAGAGCTCGCGCTGCGGGGCGTCGAATGGGTGGGCGATGCCGCGCCGCAGGCGACGCTCCGGGAAGCGCTTCAGGCGCCGCCGTCCGGGAACCGTCATGGCGATGATCTGGCGGTGGCGGGCGACGAGGTCGGCGAGACGCCGGGTGGCCTCGCCGGGCAACGGGCGGATGGCCGGGCGCGCGGCGGACACGAAGGTGGCGATCAGTCGGGCGTCGATCGGATCGGTCTACGCGCGCTGACCAAGGGCATGGCCGAAGTCGCGGAGCTGGGCCGGGTTGACGACGACGACCGGCAAACCGGCGGCGCCGAGGGTTGCGGCGACAATGGTTTCCTAGCCGCCGGAGGCGACGCCCGACGCTTGACGGCGCATGAAACTGAAAGTGACCGCCGGGATCAGTGGTGCTTCCAGACGACCGTGTCCGGACCCGGTATCGTCGGATCGACCCGCAGCATCTGGCCGTTCATCACGCTCTGCCCGGTGAAGGCAAGGATGAAGCCCCAGTGCGAGACCACCAGCGTATGCGCCCAGTCGTCGAGCGCGGCCATCTCGGCACGGAACAGGGAAGCGCGGCCCTCGACCTGCGCGGCGGGTTCCTCTTCCGCCGGCCACCAGACCTCCTCGAGATGGGTGAAATCCACCTCCGGGAAGGCCATGCCGAGCTCCGTCGTCGGACTGCCGATGTCGCAGGAGAAGGCGTAGCGTTCCCGCACCACCGGCGTGACGGTCAGCCGCAGCCCGAGGCGCCGCGCCACCGGCAACGCCGTCTGGATGGCGCGGCGATAGGGGGAGACGACGATGCGGCGGATCTCCTCCCGCGCCAGCGCCTCGGCCGCGGCGCCCGCCTGGCTGTGGCCGAGCGGCGTCAGCACCGGGTCCACGATGCCCGGGTCCCTACGCGTCTGGGTGAAGAGCAGGTTGAATTCGCTCTGTCCGTGACGGAGCAGGATCATGCGGCGCTTTCCCTCGGCCCGGCCGAGAACCGGGGTAGCGGGCGGCGTGGCTGCCGGCAACTACCCGCGGGTGATGTTGCGGCGGCGGCAACGCGGCCCTAAGTGAAGGGCTGCAAGGAGTTTCCCATGACAGGCGGCCTGCCGATCGATCTGATACTCTTCGCCATGGTCGCGGCGTTCCTGGTGCTGCGTCTGCGGAGCGTGCTCGGCAAACGCACCGGCTTCGAGCGGCCGCAGGGCGAGGCGGCGCCCGGCCTTGGCCAGGCCCCTGCCGGGCGGGAGGCGGAGGCGATCGCCCCGCCCCCGTCCGAGGCCGGCCGGCGCGCAGTGCCCGACCCGCGTTCGCCCGTCGGCCAGGCCCTGATGCGCATCCGCGGCGCCGACCCCGCCTTCGATCCCATCGCCTTCCTGGGCGGCGCCGAGGGCGCCTTCCGCATGATCATCGAGGCCTTCGCCGCCGGCGATCGCGGCACGCTGCGCAACCTGCTCTCGGACGAGGCCTATGCCGGCTTCGAGGGCGCCATTGCCAGCCGCGAGCAGGCCGGGGAAACCCAGCGCACGGAACTCCGCGCCATCCACGACATGTCGATCGAGGCAGCCGATCTGCGCGGCAGCGTCGCCGACATCACCGTGCGCATCGTCTCCGACCAGGTGAACCTGACCACCGGCCGCGACGGCACGATCAGCGCCGGCGCCGAGGCTGTGACTGAGATCACCGACCTCTGGACCTTCCAGCGCGATCTTTCCTCGACCGATCCTACCTGGAAGCTGGTGGGAACCCGGCCCGCCTGAGCCCAGGGCCGGGGCGTCCGCGGCACTCCATCAGCCCCCGGAGAGTCGCGGCGCCGGCCGGGCTGGAGTATCAATCGTTCATGGTCCGGAAGGACATCTTCGGCCGCGCCGTTCTGGCGGCGGCGATGCTGGTCGCGGCGTTCTTCGTCCGCCCGGCGGCCGCGCAGCATGGCGGCCCCACGCCGGACCCCGAGCCGCCAGCACGGCAGGGAGAGGAGGCACCGCCGCCCGCCCCGCCCTTGCTGCGCCCCGTCTCCTTCGAGGATCTCCCTGGCTGGCCCTCGGATGGTCATGCCGAGATCCTGCCGGCTCTTCACGCAAGCTGCGCCGCGATCCGCCCGATGCGGCCGGACTATGCGCTCGGCGGCCAGGGTGAAGCCGCGCTGCGCGCCGGCAGCGCCAGCACCTGGCAGACCATCTGTCTTGAGCTGCGGGCGCTGGAGCGCGACCTGCCGCGGCCGCCCCGCCGCGGCGCGGGCCGCGCCCATGAACGCCGGGTCGCCGCCTGGCAGGCGGAACGCCACCTGGCGGTGCGGCGCTTCCTCGAAGCCCGCTTCGAGGCCTTCGCCGCCGGCAGCGGCATCATGACCGGCTACTACGAGCCCATCCTGCGCGGAGCGACCGAGCCGAGCGAGGTATTCCGCACGCCGTTGCATGCCCGCCCGCCGGAGCTGGCGGAACTCCCGGTCATCGGCAATCCGATGCGCCGCCGCTACGGCATGATGGTGGAGGGCAGGCTCGAACCCTTCCCCGACCGCGCGGCGATCGACACCGGCGCGCTGGAGGGGCGCGGGCTCGAGCTGGTGTGGGTGGACGACCCGGCCGATGCCTTCTTCCTGCACATTCAGGGCTCCGGCCGCGTCATCCTGCCGAGCGGCGAGATGATCCGCGTCGGCTTCGCCGGCCACAACGGCCGCGGCTACGTCTCGATCGGCCGGCTGCTGATCGAGCGCGGGGAGATCGCGCGCGAGCAGATGTCTATGCAGGCGCTCCGTGCCTGGCTGGCCACGGCGGGACATGAGCGAGCGACCGAACTGCTGCGCGGCAATCCCTCCTACGTCTTCTTCCGGCGCGTGGAGGGGCTGGCGCCCGACCAGGGGCCGATCGGCGCGCTCGGCGTGCCGTTGACGCCGCAGCGCAGTGTCGCGGTGGACCGCGCCTTCATCCCGCTCGGCCTGCCGATGTTCGTCACCGTGCGCGACCCCGCCGCGCGGCGGGACACGCCGCCGGCAGGCCGGCTGGTGGTGGCGCAGGACACCGGGGGCGCGATCCGCGGCCCTGCCCGCACCGACTTCTTCTGGGGCTGGGGGCCGGAGGCCGGGGACCGGGCCGGGCGCATGCGCGACGAGGCCGAGGTCTTCCTGCTGCTGCCCCGGCCGGTCGAGGTCGCCGCCGCGCAGGAGGCGCGCTGACCGCGCGCTGATGGACAGCCTTCCTGCAGGGGGGCAAGGATGCCCGGCAGGAGGAACCGCCGTGCAGGACTGGCCGACGACCATTGCCGACGAGACCGCGCTCGAGGAGGTGCTCTCGCGCCCCGATCGGGCGCTGGCGGAAGATCTCGCCGCCGCGCCGGGCGACATCCTGGTGCTCGGCGCCGCCGGCAAGATGGGCCCGACCCTGTGCCGCCAGGCGAAGCGCGCCGACCCCTCGCGCCGCGTCATCGCCGTTGCGCGGTGGTCGGAGGATGGGCTGCGGGCGCGGATGGAATCCTGGGGCGTCGAATGCCTCGCCGCCGACCTGACCGACCGCGCCGCGCTCGCCGCCCTGCCCGACGCCCCCAACGTCGTGTTCATGGCGGCGCGCAAGTTCGGCTCCAGCGGCAACGAGCCGCTGACCTGGGCGATGAACGTGCTGCTCCCGGCGATGGTCGCCGAACGCTGGGCGTCCTCGCGCGTCGTCTTCTTCTCGACCGGCAACGTGCTGCCGCTGGTGCCGGTCACTTCGGGCGGCGCGGGGGAGGACACGGCGCCGGCGCCGGTGGGCGACTACGCGGCCTCCTGCCTCGGGCGCGAGCGGGTGTTCCAGCACGCCGCGGCGACCCGCGGCACGCCCTGCTTCGGCATCCGGCTGAACTACGCGATCGACCTGCGCTACGGCGTGCTGCACGACATCGCCACCAGGGTACTGGAGGAACGGCCCGTGCCGCTCGCCATGGGTCATGCCAATGTGATCTGGCAGGGCGATGCCAATGCCTGGACGTTGCGCGCGCTGCGCCGCGCCGATCCGTCCTGCCCCATCCTCAACGTGACGGGGCCGGAGACGGTCTCCGTCCGCTGGGTCGCGCAGCAGTTCGGCCGCCGCTTCGGCAAGGCGCCGTTGCTGGAGGGGCAGGAGGCGCCGGATGCGCTGCTTTCCAACGCCGCGCGGGCCTTCGCGGCATTCGGCTATCCTTCCGTGCCGCTGGCGCGGATGCTCGACTGGGTGGCGGAATGGGTGGCGCACGGCGGACGGTCGCTTGGCAAGGCGACCAAGTTCGAGGTGCGGAACGGCCGGTTCTGATGGATGCGCCACGCCCCCTTTCGCCCCGTGCCGCGGCGACGCGCCAGCGCATCCTGGACGCGGCGCTGACCGAATTCGCCCTGAACGGCCTGGCCGGCGCGCGGGTCGACGAGATCGCCGCGCGCTCCGGCGCCAACAAGCGCATGCTCTACGCGCATTTCGGCTCGAAGGAGGAGCTCTGGCTGACCGTGCTGGAGCACGCCTATGCCGCCAAGCGCGCCGAGGAGCGCGCGCTGGAGGTCGAGCACCTCGAACCCGTCGAGGCTATGTCCCGCCTGGTGCGCTTCAACCTGCGCTACACCGCGGCGCATCCGGAATTCGTCGCCCTGCTCAACCAGGAGAACATCCATCGCGCGGCGTATCTCAAGCGCAGCGCGGAGGTGCCGGCGATGTACTCACCGCTGCTCGACAGCCTGCGCGCCGTGCTGAAGCGCGGCGAGGACGCCGGCGCCTTCCGCCGCGGCGTCGATGCGCTGCAGCTCTATGTGACGATGCTCGGCCTCGGGCATTTCTGGGTGGCGAACCGGCACACGCTGTCGACCATCTTCGGCGAGGATCTCGGCACCGAGGCCGCGCTGGAGGCGCGGGAGAAGCACGTCGTCGAGGTGGTGCTGGGCTATCTGCGCCCCTGACCGACCGTTCGAGAAAGCGCCGGCCGGCGCATGCTCGAATCCTGCGCCGGCATTCTCGAATGATCTGCGAGCGCGCCCGTGGCGTGATGCGGGTCACGTGTTTCACGCCGGCGTCACGCCGGTCTTGCGTCCGGCCTCACGCCAGGCCGGCTAGATCGCCGCCGTCAGCCAGGAAGGACAGGAGGACGGCATGATCATCACCGACGGCATGGGCAACGCCCTGAGCGGCGCGAGCGCCGCGGCCCGCGACATCTACGCGCAGGCCCTCGCGGAATTCCGCATCTACAGCGGCGACCCGGTTGCCACCGCGCAGCGCGCGGTCGAGGACAGCCCGGGCTTCGTCATGGGCCACGCGCTGCTCGCCTGGCTCTGCCTGCTCGGCACCGAGCCCGCGGGCATTCCCGTCGCGCGGGAGGCGATCGCCGCGGCGCGGCGCCTGCCGATGACGGAGCAGGAACGCGGGCATGTCGCCGCGCTGTCCCACCTCGTGGAAGGCGACTGGTGGGCGGCGTCCCGCACCATGGAGGATGTCGCCATCGCGCATCCGCGCGACATGCTGGCGCTGCAGTGCGGCCACCAGATCGACTTCTTCACCGGCCATGCGCGCATGCTGCGCGATCGCATCGCGCGCGCATTGCCGGCCTGGAACGCGGGCATGCCCGGCTACCACGCCATGCTGTCGATGCATGCCTTCGGCCTCGAGGAGATGGGCGACTACGCCGCCGCCGAGCGCGCCGGCCGTCGCGCCGTCGAGATGGAACCGCGCGACGGCTGGGGCCAGCACGCGGTCGCCCATGTGCTGGAGATGCAGAACCGCGTGGAGGACGGCATCACCTGGATGCGCGCCAATCCGGATGCATGGTCCAGGGACTCCTTCTTCGCCGTTCACAACTGGTGGCACCTGGCGCTGTATCACCTGGAACGCGGCGAGATCGCCGAGGTGCTCGCGCTCTACGACGGGCCGGTCAGGGGCGGTCAGAGCAGCATCGTGCTGGACCTGGTCGACGCCACCGCCATGCTGTGGCGGCTGCATCTGCGCGGCCTGGATGTCGGCAACCGCTGGCAGGCCGTGGCCGACCAGTGGGAGACCGTCGGCGGCGCCGGGTCCTACGCCTTCAACGACTGGCATGCGGCGATGGCCTTCCTCCGCGCGGACCGGCCGGGGCCGCTGGAGGCACTGATCGAGGCCGCGACGCGCGCCGCGTCCGGCGCCGGCGACAACGCCATGTTCACGCGCGACGTCGGCCTGCCGCTGATCCGGGGCGTGAAGGCCTTCGCCGAGGACGACCACGCCATGGCGACGCGGCGGCTGCGCGCGGTGCGCAACATCGCGCACCGCTTCGGCGGCAGCCATGCGCAGCGCGACCTGATCGACCTGACGCTGATCGAGGCCGCGCTGCGCGGCGGCGATGCGGCGCTGAGCGAGGCGCTGGTGGCGGAACGGGCGGCGATCCGGCCGCATTCGCCGGTGGTGCTGGACTTCACGCGGCGGCTGGCGGCGTGAAGGTTGGGGGAGGGTGAACCTCCCCCAAACCCCCTCCCTTCTCTGTCACCTGGGAACTGACAGCGGAAGTCAGTCCCCAGGTCTCAAAAAAGGTTGGGGGGTTCGGGGGGAAGTTCTCTTCCCCCCGTCTTCCAACCCTGCCTTTCTCGCGCCGTCCATCAGCCGTGCCAGATCTTCCGCCCGTCGGAACGGGTTCACATGCGCGAGCCAGCGCGCCGCCTCTCCCGGCTTCGGAGCGCGCCCGAAGGTGATGCGCTCGCGGAAGCGCGCCTGGAAGCGTTCCAGCGCCGCCGCGGCGTCATCGAGGCGCCCGAGATGCGCCAGCGCCGCCGCCCGCCAGGCCTCCATGTCCGTCGCGATCTCCGGCGCGCGGTCCGCCAGCGCGAGCGCACCGCGGTAGTCGCCAAGGCAGAAGGCCGGGATCGCCGCATAGGCGAAGTACCAGTCGTCATGGAACGGGTTCAGCCTGGCCGCGAGCGCCGCGGCATCCCGCCCCTGCTCCGGCCGCCCGAGCATGCAGTGGGTGAGCGCGAGCTGCGTCTGCAGGTCGGCGTCGTGCGGGTTGAGCGCCTCGGCGCGCGCAAGGTGGTGGTCCGCGCGGTCGAAGTCGCGGCGATAGAGGAAGACCCGGCCGAGGATCATGTGCGCGAGCGGGTCCGACTCGTCGAGCGCGACGGCGCGCTGGGCGTGGGTGAAGGCGCCGTGCTCGCGCTCCGTCCAGCGGTCCCAGGCCATGCAGGACCAGTCGTTGAAGTTGACGAGGGACAGCCCGGCCTCGGCGCGCGCGAAGCCTGGGTCGAGGTCGAGGGCGCGGCGGAACAGCGCCTCCGCTTCGCGCGCGCGGGCCTCATCGCCGGTGCGCAGCAGGAACAGGCCGCGCAGCCAGCATTCCCAGGCGCGCAGGTCGGCAGCGGGCCGCTGGCGCGCCTCGCGCACCAGGTTCTGTTCGAGCCGCTTGGCGAGGGTGCCGGCGATGGCCGCGACCATCTCATCCTCGATCGCCGGCAGCCGGTCCGCCGGCAGGTCGAGGCGCTGCGCCCACAGGTGCCGCCCTTCCCGCACATCCGTCAGGTCCGCGGTCAGGCGCACCTGCGTCCCGGCGCGCCGCAGGCTGCCGGTGAGCAGGTAGCGCGCGCCGAGCCGCGTCGCGGTCTCGGTCATCGGCGCGCCCGGTTCGTGCGCCGCCGCGACGGAGGCGGCAGCGACGACGTGCAGCACGCGGAAGCGGGAGAGGGCGGCGGTCAGGTCTTCCGCGAAGGCCTGCGCCAGCCAGCCATGCGCCGGGTCGTCGGAGAGGTCCGTGAAGGGCAGCACGGCAAGCGCCGGGCGGTCGTCGCCCTCGCCTTCCTGGGCCTGCGGGGCGCGAATGCGGGCGCGCAGCTCCTCGGTGGCCGGGGACGGCGGCACGCCGAACTCGCGCTGCAGCGCGTCCCGGCACTTCGCGTATTGCCGCATCGCGGCACCGAGCGCGCCTTCGGCGAGATGCGCGCGGATCAACGCCTGATGCGCATCCTCGGCGGCCGGCTCGACGGTGAGCAGCGCGGTGGCGAGGGTGGTGGCCGATGCGCCCCCTGCCTGAGCCAGTGCGGCGCCGAGCGCGGCGGCCAGGCGGTCGCGCAGCCGGGCGGCCTCGTCGCGGCGCCAATCCTCGAAGGCATCGCTGCCGGCGTCGAAGCCGGCGAGGAGTTCGCCCGCATGCAGTGCGGCGGCTTCCGCCAGCCGGGATGGGTCGGCAAGGGCGCGCTCGAAGGCGGCAACGTCGCTCTCGACCTGGTCGGCCGGCAGCAGCAGGTCGTCGCCCTCGGCGACCGGCAGAGGCGAACCCTCGCCGAGGTCCTTGCGCAGCATCGCCAGCGCCTGGCGCAGGCTGGTGCGCGCCGCGGCCTCCCCGCTCTCCGGCCAGAGGAGGGCGGCGAGGCGTGCGCGCGGCACAGGGATGCCCGGCCGCAGGCCGAGCAGCGCCAGCAGCGCCGCCGCCTTGCGGGTCGTCGGGCGCAGCCTCCCGCGCTCCCGCACGGCCTCGAAGCCGCCGAGAAGGCGGAGGCGCAGCGTCACCGGGCCCTCGTCATGTCGTCACCATAGCGGAATTGTCCGGGACTTCGCTTCGGCCTTCGACGAAACGAGCGGCTTGACCCCCGGATGCGCCCCGGTAGAGTAACCAGGTAGTTACTGATCGGGGAGGAAGGCGTGGGTCTGCGCTGGCAGGACTGGCCGGAGGGCCTTGCCGCACGGCTGAGGGCCGGCTGTGCCATCCCGGCGCACCCCTTGGCGCTGGACGCGTCGCGGGCGCTGGATGCGCGGCGGCAGAAGGCGTTGTCGCGCTACTACCTCGATGCCGGGGCCGGGGGGCTGGCGGTCGGCGTGCACACGACGCAGTTCGCCATCCGCGACCGCGGCCTGTACGAACCGGTGCTGCGCATCGCGGCCGAGGCCGCCGCCGAGCGCGCGGAAGCACCGATCCTGGTGGCCGGCGCGATCGGCAGGACGGCGCAGGCGGTCGCGGAGGCGCGGATCGCGCGCGGCCTCGGCTACCACGCGATGCTGCTCTCGCTGGCCGCCTGGAAGGGCGCAAGCGAGGACGAGATCGTCGCGCATTGCGCGGCCGTCGCGGCCGAGATGCCGCTCTTCGGCTTCTACCTCCAGCCGGCGGTGGGCGGGCTGCCGCTGCCGGCGCCCTTCTGGCGGCGTTTCGCCGCGATCCCGAATGTCGTCGCGATCAAGATCGCGCCCTTCAACCGCTATGCGACGCTCGATGTGCTGCGCGGCGTGCTGGAAGCGGGGGCGGAGGAGCGCGTCGCGCTCTACACCGGCAATGACGACCACATCGTCGCGGATCTGCTGACGCCGTTCAGGCTCTCGCATGAAGGGCGGCTGGCCACGTTGCGCATCGTCGGCGGGCTTCTCGGGCACTGGAGCGTGTGGACGCGCGCGGCGGCGCAACTGCAGGCCCGCTGCCGCGAGGCCGCGCTGCAGAACCATGTGCCGGCGGACCTGCTCGCGCTCGATGCGGCGGTGACGGAGATGAACGCCGCGGTCTTCGACGTGGCGCATGATTTCCACGGCGTCATCGCCGGCTGCCACGAGGTGCTGCGCCGGCAGGGGCTGCTCGAAGGCACCTGGTGCCTCGACGAACGTGAATCGCTCTCGCCTGGACAGGCGGAGCTGCTGACCGCGGTCGCCGAACGCTATCCGCTGCTGACGGATGACGACTTCGTCGCCACCAACCTGCATCGCTGGCTCTCGTAAGGACATCGCGCACATGGCGGAACGCCGCATCGGCCTCATCATGAACGGCGTCACCGGCCGGATGGGGATGAACCAGCACCTGATCCGCTCGATCGCGGCGATCCGAGCCGATGGCGGCGTGAGGCTCGCCAATGGCGACACCATCATGCCGGACCCGGTGATCGTCGGGCGCAACCGCGCGAAGCTCGAGGTGCTGGCGAAGGCGCACGGGATTTCGCGGGTCAGCACCGATCTCGACGCCTGCCTCGCCGACCCGAAGGACGAGATCTTCTTCGACGCGGCGACGACCCAGATGCGTGCCGGCCTGCTGCGCAAGGCGATCGAAGCCGGCAAGCACATCTATTGCGAGAAGCCGACCGCCGACACGCTGGCCGATGCGCTGGACGTCGCGAGGCTGGCGAAGGCCGCCGGCATCAAGAACGGCGTGGTGCAGGACAAGCTGTTCCTGCCCGGGCTGCGCAAGCTGAAGATGGTGATCGAGTCCGGCTTCCTCGGCCGCATCTGCTCGGTGAAGGGCGAGTTCGGCTATTGGGTCTTCGAAGGCGACCTGCAGCCCGCCCAGCGCCCCTCCTGGAACTACAAGAAGGCCGAGGGCGGAGGCATCATCCTCGATATGCTCTGTCACTGGCGCTACGTGCTGGACAATCTGTTCGGCAATGTGGAGGCGGTGTCCTGCCTCGGCGCCGTGCACATCCCCGAACGCATCGGGGAGGACGGCAGGCCCTACAAGGCCGATGCCGACGACGCGGCCTATGCCACCTTCCAGCTCGAAGGCGGGATCGTCGCGCACATCAACTCCTCCTGGGTGACGCGCGTGCGCCGCGATGATCTCGTGACCTTCCAGGTGGACGGCACGCATGGGTCCGCGATCTGCGGCCTTCACAAGTGCTGGACGCAATCGCGCGTGGCGACGCCGAAGCCGGTGTGGAATCCCGACCAGCCGCAGACCATCGACTTCTTCGCCGGCTGGCAGGAAGTGCCGACGACGCAGGACTTCCCCAACGGCTTCCGCGTGCAGTGGGAGGAGTTCCTCAAGCACGTCGCGGGCGAACGCGCGGACTATCCCTGGAACCTGCTGGCCGGTGCCAAGGGCGTGCAACTCGCCGAAGCCGGCCTGAAGTCCTGGGCCGAGCGCCGCTGGATCGACCTGCCGAAGCTGGAGGCGTGATCCGACGACCGGGACGCCGATGGGCGTGCAGGCCGTGACCGGATCGCCAAGGGAGCAACGATGATGCCGACGATCAACCTGCCGAACGGCAATGGCGCGCTGGAGGCCTTCTCCACCTCCACCCCGCGCGATTTCCCCAAGGCCACGCCGCCCTTCCCGCGCGTGGCGCTGGCCGCCGCGCACGTGGTGGCCGATCCGCTCGTCGAGCAGGACCCCTGGCTCGACGTGAAGATCGACTGGGACCGCACCATCGCGTTCCGGAGATACCTCTGGTCGCTCGGCCTCGGCGTGGCGGAGGCGATGGACACGGCGCAGCGTGGCATGGGCCTCGACTGGTCCGGTGCGCAGGAACTGATCCGCCGTTCGCTCGACGCGATGAAGGAGGTGCCGGGCGCGGTGATGGCGTCCGGCGCCGGCACCGACCACCTCACCCCCGGCCCGGAGGTGACGGTGGACGACGTCATCCGCGCCTATGAGGAACAGTGCGAGGCCGTCGAGGCGATGGGCGGACGCATCATCCTCATGGCTTCCCGCGCACTCGCCAAGGCCGCCCGCTCCCCGGCGGACTACGAGCGCGTCTATGGCCGTATCCTGTCGCAGGTGAGGCAGCCGGTGATCATCCACTGGCTCGGCGAGATGTTCGACCCGGCGCTGGAGGGCTACTGGGGCAACCACGACCACATGGCAGCGATGGAGACGGCGCTCGCCGTCATCCACGCCCATGCCGACAAGGTCGATGGCGTGAAGATCTCGCTTCTGGACGACAGGAAGGAGATCGCGATGCGCCGCCGCCTGCCCCGCGGCGTGCGCATGTACACCGGCGACGACTTCAACTACGCGGAACTGATCGCCGGCGACGAGCAGGGCCATTCGGATGCGCTGCTCGGCATCTTCGACCCGATCGCGCCGGCGGTGGGCGGTGCGCTCGCGGCGCTGTCGCGCAACGACCTCGGCACCTTCCACGACATCCTGGCGCCGACCGTCCCGCTGTCGCGCCACATCTTCCGGGCGCCGACGCGTTTCTACAAGACCGGCGTGGTGTTCATGGCCTGGCTGAACGGGCACCAGGACCACTTCGTGATGGTGGGCGGGCAGCAGTCGACGCGGTCGATCCGGCATTTCTCGGATCTGTTCCGCCTGGCCGACAGGGCCGGGCTGCTGCGGGATCCGGAGATGGCAGCGGCGCGGATGCGCACGCTGCTCGCGCTGCACGGGGTCGCGTGATGGGTACGGGCACGCGGAGGCGGCGCTGCCCCCTCCGGACCTCCCCCGCCAAAGGCCGAAGGGCCTGTGGTGGAGAGAAATCCGGAGAAGGGCAAAGCCACTCTCCGACGCCCGCGGAGCACGCCGCATGACGCCCCCCGGCCCGCTCTCCCTCAACACCATCACCGTGAAACCCTGGTCCCTCCCGCAGGTCATCGAGGCCTGCGCCCGCCACGGCATTCCCGGCATCGCCCCCTGGCGTGACGTGCTGCAGGCCATGGGCACGCAGGCCGCTGCGCGTCACATCCGCGACGCCGGCCTCAATGTCACCGGCCTGTGCCGCGGCGGCATGTTCACCGGGGGCGACTTCGCCGCCGCGCTGGACGACAATCGTCGCGCCATCGAGGAAGCCCACGCGATCGGCGCGGACTGCCTGGTGATGGTCTGCGGCGGCCTGCCGCAGGGCTCGAAGGACCTCCCCGCCGCGCGCGAAATCGTCCGCGAGGGCCTGCACGCCATCCTGCCCGAGGCCCGCGCCGCCGGCGTCACCCTCGCGCTGGAACCGCTGCACCCGATGACCTGCGCGGACCGCTCGGTGCTGTCCACGCTGGGCCAGGCGCTCGACCTCTGCGACGAACTGGGCGAGGGCACCGGCGTGGCCGTGGACGTCTATCACGTCTGGTGGGACCCCGACCTCGCGCGGCAGATGGCCCGCGCCAGGGGCCGCATCGCCGGTTTCCATGTCTGCGACTGGAAGGTGCCGACCGCCGACCTCGTCTTCGACCGCGGCCTGCCGGGCGAGGGCGTGATAGACATCCCCGCGATCCGCGCCATGGCGGAAGCGGCGGGATGGCCGGGCGGCGTGGAGGTCGAGATCCTCTCCAACCGCTGGTGGGCAGAGGACCCGGAGACGGTGATCCGGGAGGTCAAGGCCAGCCGCGCCTTCTGCTGAACAACGACAACCACGATCGGGACGACGTTCGATGAAAGCCACGCGCCGCACGCTTCTCGCCGCCACCCTGGCGGTCCCCACCGTCGCCCGCGCGCAGGCGCCCTGGGCGCCGACGCGCCCGATCCGCTTCGTCGTGCCCTTCCCGGCCGGCGGCGCGACGGACGTCGTCGCGCGCGTGCTCGCGGAACGGCTGCAGGAGACCCTGGGCCAGCCCGTGGTGGTGGAGAACCGCGCCGGCGCCGGCGGCAACATCGGCGTGGAGAACGTGGTCCGCAGCCCGGCCGACGGCGGCGCCATCCTGATGGGCACCACCGGGACGCTCACGGTGAACCCGCATCTCTACGCCAATCTCGGCTTCGATCCGCTGCGCGACCTGGCGCCCGTCTCGATGGCCTTCACGACGGACCACGTGCTGATCGTGAACCCGCAGGTGCCGGCGCAGACGGTGCAGGACTTCCTCGCGCTGGTGCGCGCGCGGCCGGGCACGCTGTCCTATGGCTCGGCGGGGTCCGGTTCATCGACGCACACGGTGCCGGAGCTGTTCAAGCTCGCCGCGCGCGTGGAGATCCAGCATGTGCCGTATCGCGGCAGCGCGCCGGCGCTGAACGACCTGGTCGCGGGAACCGTGCAGGTGATGCTGGACCAGATCCCCTCCGCCATCGGCCAGATCCGTGGCGGGCAGGTGCGCGCGCTGGCGGTGACGGGTGCGCGCCGCTCCGCCCTGCTGCCGGACGTGCCGACGATGGCGGAGATCGGCCTGCCCGACGCGCAAGCGACGTCCTGGGGCGCGGTGATGGCGCCCGCCGGCATGCCGGTGCCGGCGATCGCGCGCTTCAACGCCGCCATCCGCGACGCTCTGGCGCAGCAGGCGGTGAAAGACCGTCTGGCGGCGGCCGGGGCGGATGGCGTGTCTTCCACGCCGGAGGAACTCGCCACCTTCCTTCGCGCCGAATCGACGAAATGGGCCCGCGTGGTGCGCGAGGCCCGCATCGCCGTGAACTGATCGCAGCCTTGCCGGACCGATGCCGTGCATCGGGCCGGGAAGGCAGATCCCGATCAGTCTGGACTCGCCTGATCGGGTGAAGATGCTCGCAAGTCCCGAAGGCTGGCGCGGTTGCCGCGAGCCGGGGAGAACGGAAGACGCTCGAGCGCACGGCGCGGTCGTGCCGGAGCTGCCCCTTGCGCTCCGACACGCGGCGCGCAAGCCAAGCTGTCCGGGCGGCACTCCTTCGGGGGCCTTCCGAGGACTCCAGGGGCCGCTTCGGGCGAGCCCTGGGTAGCTCAGAGACCGCTTGGAGAATCCGGCACCGGCCCGCACCCCCATCCGGCCACCGACGTCAGCATGCTGGAAAGGGTGGCCGGGTGCGGGCCGGTGTCGGACCCGGAAACGCGCCGCGAGACGCGTTTCCAGACGGGCTCTCACTCCACGCGCGCGCCCGAGGCACGGATGATCGGCGCCAGCCGCCGTTCCTCGCTTGCGCGGAAATCCGCGATCTCCTCCGGCGTGGTCGGCCAGGCCGTCGCGCCCTGGTCGAGGTAGGCGCGCTTCAGCTCCTCCGTCTCCAGCGCCCGGCGCGCGAGGGCGGCGATGCGCAGCACGGTGTCGCGCGGAATCCCGGCCGGGCCGCACAGGCAGGTCCAGGAGGACATGTCGAAGCCTGCCAGCGTCTCGGAGATCGAGGGTACGTCCGGCACCACGGGGCTGCGCCGCGCGGAGGTGACGCCGAGCGCCCGCACCCGGTTCTCCCGCGCCTGGGCGAGTGCGCCGGGGATGTTGTCGAAGATCATGTGCACGCGGCCGGCGATGATGTCCGGATAGGCCGCCGCGCTGCCGCGGTAGGGCACATGGTTGATGTCGACGCCGGCCATGGTCTTGAACAACTCGCCCGAGATGTGCAGCGTCGTCCCTGCCCCGGCCGAAGCGTAGGAATATGTACCTGGATTGGCCTTCAGGAAGGCGATCAGCTCCGGCACCGAGCGCGCCGGAATGTCGTTGTTCACCACCAGCAGGTTGGGGAGCTGCCACATGCCGCTGGCGAAGGTGAAGTCCTTGTGCGGGTCGAAGGGCATGCGGGCATAGAGGGTCGGCGCGATGGCGTGCGTCGCGATGCCGCCGAGACCGAGCGTGTAGCCATCGGGCGCCGATTGCGCGATCGCCTGGTTGCCGACGATGCCGCCGGAGCCGGTGCGGTTCTCCACCACGAATTGCTGGCCCGACAGGTCCGACATCTTCTGGCACAGCAGGCGCGAGAGCGTGTCGGTCGGCCCACCGGCGGTGTACGGATTGATGTAGCGCACAGGGCGCGTCGGCCAGGCATCCTGCGCGGCGGCGAGGCGCGGCGCAGCCAGCGTGACAGCGGCGAATCCAAGCAAGGCGCGGCGCCCGGTGGCGGGTATGGTCATCCGTTGTCCTCCCTTGCGGCCCTGTGACTGGCCGCTTCCTTGCCCAGCCTAAGGCGGGACCAGGGCGGGAGGCGAGACAATCCGCCGCGTTTGCCGCTCCCGCCCCTGCGTGCTAACCGCCCGCGGTCCGTCCGGCGCGCCCGGCGCGCCCGATCCGAAAGGCCCCGACATGTCCGACCAGCCGATTCCGCCCGCCCCCGGCGTCAACGGGGGCGCCGCCCCCGCGACCGGCCCCGTGGTGCTGAACCTGCAGTTCACCAAGGACCTGTCCTTCGAGGTGCCGGGCGCGCCCGAGATCTACCTGACCCTGCGCGAGGCGCCGCAGATCGACATCGCCCTCGATGTCCAGGCGCGCCGGCTGCAGGAAGGGCAGGAGACCTACGAGATCTCCCTGAACATCCGCGCCGATGCCAAGACGAAGGAAGGCCAGACCGCGTTCATCGCCGAGCTGGTCTATTGCGGCATCTTCACCCTGAACGGCGTGCCGCAGCAGATGCTGGAGCCCGTGCTGCTGGTGGAATGCCCGCGCCTGCTCTTCCCCTTCGCCCGCAACATCCTCGCCGACGTGACGCGCGACGGCGGCTTCCCGCCGGTGCTGCTGGCGCCGATCGACTTCGTGCAGCTCTGGCAGGCACGCCGCGGCCAGGGCGCCGACATCGGCGCCCCTGTCGCCAACGCCTGAGAGCCGTTTGAGAATGCCGGCACGGGCCCAGGCCCCCACCCGTCCACCCGACGACAGTATCCCTGATGGGTGGCCGGGTGGGGGTCTGGGCCCGTGCCGGCGTCGAGAATGCGCCGTTCGGCGCATTCTCGATCGGGCTCTGACGGGGCCGGGGTTGACGGGCGGCCGCGGCACAGCATCTCGGGGCGCATCATGACCAAGCGCCGCATTGCCATCGTGCTGTTCAACCTGGGCGGCCCCGACCGCCCGGAAAGCGTCCGCCCCTTCCTCGTCAACCTCTTCACCGACCCGGCGATCCTCCGCGTGCCGGGCTTCGTGCGGCCCTGGCTCGGGCGGCTGATCGCCTGGCGGCGCACGAAGCCCGCGCTCGAGAACTACGCCATCATCGGCGGCAGGTCCCCGCTGCTCGAACTGACCGAGGCGCAGGCGCGCGCGCTCGAT
Source organism: Neoroseomonas eburnea (assembly GCF_018129005.1). Classification (GTDB taxonomy): domain Bacteria; phylum Pseudomonadota; class Alphaproteobacteria; order Acetobacterales; family Acetobacteraceae; genus Neoroseomonas; species Neoroseomonas eburnea. Next base: position 16,495 of record NZ_JAAEDL010000025.1, on the reverse strand, counting down.
GCCGCGCTCGCAGACGATGCGGGGATCGAGGCGAAGTCCTTCGTCGCCATGCGCTATTGGCACCCCTTCAGCGACGCCGCCGCGCGCGCCGTGAAGGCCTGGGCACCGGATGAGGTGCTGCTGCTGCCGCTCTACCCGCAGTATTCCACCACCACCACCGGCAGCAGCATCGCCGCGTGGGAGGAAGCCTGCCGCGATGCCGGCCTCACCGTACCGACCACGACGCTGTGCTGCTGGCATTCGCATGGCGGCTTCGCGGCGGCGACCGCGGCGCTGGTGCGCAAGGCCTACGATGCGGCGCGCGCCGAGCTCCCGCCCGACCTGAAGCTGCGCGTCCTGTTCTCGGCGCACGGCCTGCCGGAGAGCATCGTCACCGCCGGCGATCCCTACCAGTGGCAGGTGGAACAGACCGTCGCCGCGGTGGTGGAAAAGCTCGGCATCGAGGGCCTCGACCACGCGATCTGCTACCAGTCGCGCGTCACGCCGCAGAAATGGATCGGCCCCTCCACCGAGGAGGAGATCGAGCGTGCCGCCCACGACAAGGTGGCGCTGCTGGTCAGCCCGATCGCCTTCGTCTCCGAGCATTCGGAGACCCTGGTCGAGCTCGACGTCGAATACCGCGAGGTCGCGCACAGGCTCGGCGTGCCCGGCTACTTCCGCGTGCCGGCGCAGAACAGCGACCCGGGCTTCATCGCCGCCCTGGCCGATCTGGCGCGCGCCGCGCTGGGCTCGGGGCGCTCGCTCTGTTCCTTTGCCGGCGCGCGGCAATGCCCGAAGCGGCATGGCGACTGCCCGCACGCACAGGCAACCGCCGAAAGGCGCGTCAACGTGAAGGAAGCCGCGTGACGCCACCCCGCCGCCCGCGCGCCGTCCTGTTCGACTGCGACGGCGTCCTCGCCGACAGCGAGATGGTGGTGAACGCCATCGTCGCCGACCAGCTCACCACCCTCGGCTGGCCGCTCACCGCCGCGCAGTCGCGCGAGACCTTTCTCGGCATGGCGCTCCCCGACATGGTCCCGCGCATCGAGGCGCGCGTCGGCCCGCTGCCGCCGGGCTGGGCGGAGGAGATCTCGACCCTGATCGCGCACGAGATGACGATGCGCACGCCCGCAATCCCCGGCGCGCCGGAGGCGGTGCGCGCCTGCGCGGCAGCGGGGCTGGCGGTGGCCGTCGCGTCCAATTCGGCGCGGGCGGAACTGGTGGCGAAGATGCGCTCGCTCGACCTCGCGCATGTCTTCGCCGAGCGCGTCTTTTCCTTCGAGGACGTGGACCGGCCGAAGCCCTGGCCGGACATCTACCTGGCCGCCGCGGCAGCCTGCGGGGCGGCGCCGCAGGACTGCGTGGTGATCGAGGACAGCGTGCCCGGCGTGCGCGCCGGGATCGCCGCGGGATGCCGCGTGCTGGGATTCGCGCGGGAGACGCCGGGCGGCGTGCTCGCGGCCCATGGGGCGGAGCCGTTCGGGGATTTCGCGGCGCTGCCGGCGCTGTTGGGGATGTAGGCGGGGGGAGAAGGGGACTTCTCCCCCCGGACCTCCCTCAGCCTTCCTCGTCGCCTGGGAGCTGACTTCGGAGGTCAGTTCCCAGGTGACAAGGAAGGGAGGGAGATCGGGGGAGGTTCCCCTCCCCCGACCTTCACCCTTCCGGGCACCCCACCACCACCCGCTGCAGCGTCCTCACCCCTTCCAGCGTCTGCGTCCACCGCGCATCCGACTGCGGCGGCGTCAGCAGCCGCGCCGCCTGCGCGAGGTCCGGGCAGCGCTGGTCATCCGCCCCGCAGGACACCGACACCCCGAGCATCCGCGCGCTCGCCCCATGGAAGCGCGCGCTGCTGTTGCCCGGCGAGTCGCGCAGCAGGATGTCCGCCTGTTCGCGCATCAGGTCGTTGTCCGGGCAGATGCTGGCGCGCGGCGTGACGGCGCGGCGATCGTAGAGCGCGGCGAGCAACTCCTCCCGCCAGGCGTTCCGTTCCGCCTGGGTGTTCGCACCGCCGGCGGCAAGCGCCGTCTGGCCGGAGGACACCGCGCAGTCGCGCAGCGTTGCGCGCCGGTCCTGCGGCGCGGAGGCCGCCTGGCGCCGGCAGGCGCGCGCGCGCAGCGCATGGGCCTCGGCGCATTCCTTGTCGGCGGCGCCGGTGCAGGCGGGCACGTCCTCGGCGGCGATGCTGTCCCAGGCGTTCTGCGCGGCGGCGGTGGTCATCCGCGCCAGGCGCTGGGCGGCCGGGGTCGCCGCGGCGCCGGCAGCGGCCCCGGCGACCTGGCCCGCGGGTCCGCCCACCGCGCCGGCAACGGCACCGGAGGCGGCGCGCCCGGCGGCGGCACCGGCGGCACTGCCGGCCTGTTCGCAGCCGGCGACCAGCGCGAGGGAGAACAACAGCGCCACGGGGCGCCAGGAAAGCGTGTGTACCGGCAAGGTTCGTCTCCTTGTTCCGCAACAGGCTAGACCAGGAGCGGGCGCGGCTGAAACGTCATGCTTGTGAGGCGCCCGCCGCCGGCGCCGGAACGGTGCGGAAAGGCCGCCGGCGGAAGCCTCCGCCCTGCCTGGTTGCGGCCTTCGTGCCCCGGCGCCACCCTGCTGCCCGACAGCAGCGGGAACAGGCGCATGGCGCGGCACGACCTCTTCGTCCGTCTCGGCGAGACGCTCTATCGTGTCGAGCGCCCATGGGGCGATGTGCCCCGGGGCGTCGGCGTGCCGAGCGACGTCGCCTGCGATGCGGAAGGCCGCGTCTATTGCCAGCTCCGCCAGGACCCGACGACCGACCCCGAAGGCCCCGCCGTGGTCGTGCTGGCGCCGGACGGGCGGCGACTCGCCGCCTGGGGCGGCGGGGACGTGGCCGACGGGCACATGCTCTCCGTCCATCCCGATGGGCGCGTCTTCGTGGTGGACCGCGACGCGCAGGAGGTCATCGTCTTCAGCCCGGACGGCAAGCGGCTCGGCGGGATCGGCCGGCGCCACCGGCCGGGCGAACCCTTCAACGGGCCCTGCGACGTCGCCTTCGCCCCGGACGGGACGATCTACGTCGCGGACGGCTACGGCGCCTCGCTCGTGCACCGCTTCACTGCGGAAGGCACGCCGATGGGCCATTGGGGCCGGCCCGGCGACGGGCCCGGGGAGTTCTCCACGCCGCATTCCGTCTGGGTGCTGCCCGATGGCCGCGTGACGGTGGCGGACCGGGAGAACAACCGCATCCAGGTCTTCACGCCGGACGGATCCTGGCTCGCGGACTGGACCGGGCACCACAAGCCGATGAGCGTGCATGGCGGGCCGGACGGCACGCTCTACGTCACGGACCAGGTGCCGCGGCTGTCCTGGCTGGCGCCCGACGGCACGCTGATCGGGCGGTGCCGGCCGGTGCTGAACGGCGCGCATGGCATGTGGCTGGCGCCGGACGGGCGGATCTTCCTCAGTGAGCAGAATCCGTCGCGGCTGACCTGCCTCGTGCCAATGTGAGGCCAATGGCCGCTTTCAGCCGAGGTTGGTGAGCCCTTGCCGTGGCTCGTGCCGGGGCTGCGACCGCGGCCCGTCGGAGGTCCGGCGAAGCCAAGCAGACTGGAGGCTTGCGCGTCTGAGGCGTGCCTCCGCCACGACGCGTCTGAGGGTGTGAAGGGACGGATCCCAGCGGTCGCGAACGGCGACCGCTGGATGATGCCGGTTCAGCCGCGAGTCTGGCCCGCATCAAAGGGCCGGCGCGATTGTCGCGGGTCAAGGCGAACGGATGCCGTTCCCGGGCGGCCCCCTCACGCGGCCGGATCGAGATGCATCACCGGATGCCCAAGCGCCTCGGCCACCAGCGTTCGGTGGCAGTGCCGCGGATCGGCTTCGAGGCAGAGCAGGCAGACGCGTTGCCGCCCGGCCAGGTTCTTGAGGTTCGCCAGCGCCGCCTGCGGCTCGGTCCCGGCGAGATGGGCGGCGAAGATGCGGCGCATGACCTCCGGCTTGCCCGACCGCGCCGCTTCCCGCCCGGCCGCGGGGGTGCCGAGGGCGCGGAGATGCAGGTAGCCGATGCCCGCCTCCTCCAGCGCGGCCGACAGCGCGCCCTTGGCGAAGCCCGGCTTGCGGCTGTTGGCCAGCGCGCGGACATCGACCAGGGTCTGCACCCCGGCCTCGCGCAGCGCCGCCAGCAGGGAGGCCGGCGTCGCCCTTTCGTAGCCGATGGTCAGGACTTCGCCCTGGTGTGTCACTTGGTGGCCGCGGCGTGGGCGGCGAGGCAGGCGACGTCGAGGATCTGGTTCACCCCCGCCTGCATCGGCACGATCTGCGCCGAATGCGCGAGGCCGGTCAGCAGCGGCCCGATCACCGTGGCGCTGGTCAGCCGCGGCACCGAGCGCGCCAGGATGTGCGCCGCGTGCAGCCCCGGCATGATCAGCACATTGGCCGGGCCGGTGAGGCGCGAGAAGGGATAGAGCGAGGCGCGCAGCCCCGGATCGAGCGCGACGTCCGCCGACATCTCGCCGTCGAACTCGAAATCCGCGCCGCGTTCCGCGAGCAGCTTCACCGCATCCCGGATGCTGCCCGGGATGGTGCCGCGCGGATCGCCGAAGGTGGAGAAGGATAGGAAGGCCACGCGCGGCTCCAGCCCCAGGCGCCGTGCGGCGGCGGCGGACCCGCGCGCGATGCCGGCGAGCGTCTCGGCGTCGGGGCGTTCGTGCACCGCGGTATCGGCGACCAGCACCGTGCCGGCGCGCCGGGAGACGATGATGGACAGGCCGAAGACGACGCGCCCGGGAATCGGGTCGATCGCCATGGAGATGCCCTCCATCGCCACCGAATAGGACCGCGTGGTGCCGGTGACGATCGCGTCCGCATCGCCGGTCGCGACCATGCAGGCGGCGAAGACGTTGCGGTCCTGGTTCACGAGGCGCAGGCAGTCGCGGAACAGGAAGCCGTCGCGCTGGCGCTTGGCATAGAGGAATTCCGCATAGCGGCGGTTGGAATCCGACAGCCGCGCGTTGTGGATCTCGATGCCGTCCGGCAGCGGGATGCCGAGCGCCGCGCTGATGGTGGCGATCCGGTCCTCCCGCCCGACCAGCACGGGCGTGCCGTAGCCGGCGTTGCGGAAGGCGATGGCGGCGCGGATCACCTTCTCCTCCTCGCCTTCGGCGAAGACGACCCGGCGCGGATTCTGGCGCACCGATTCCGCGATCGCCTCCAATGCGCCGACCGTCGCATCCAGGCGGTTCGCGAGGTCGCGCGCATAGCGCTGAAGGTCGAGCAGCGGCCTGCGCGCGACGCCGCTGTCCATCGCCGCCTTGGCGACGGCGGGCGAGACGCGGGAGATCAGCCGCGGGTCGAAGGCGTTCGGGATGATGTATTCCGGCCCGAAGCGCAGCGCCTTGCCGGCGCCGGCGCCGGCGACCTCCTCCGGCACGTCTTCCCGCGCCAGCATGGCCAGCGATTCCGCTGCCGCGATCTTCATCGCATCGTTGATGGTGCTGGCCCGCACGTCGAGCGCGCCGCGGAAGATGAAGGGGAAGCCGAGGACGTTGTTGACCTGGTTGGGATAGTCCGAACGGCCGGTGGCGATGATGCAGTCCGGACGCGCCGCGCGGGCCTCGTCGGGCGTGATCTCCGGGTCGGGGTTCGCCATGGCGAAGATGATGGGCCTGGGCGCCATGGCCCGGACCATCTCGCCGGTCAGCGCGCCCTTTACCGACAGGCCGAAGAACACATCGGCGCCGTCCAGCGCCTGGGCCAGCGTGCGCGCGGACGTCGTCGTCGCATGCGCCGACTTCCACTGGTTCATGCCTTCGGTGCGGCCGCGCCAGATCACCCCCTTGGTGTCGCAGAGGATGACGTTCTCCGGCCGCATGCCCATGGCCTTCACCAGCTCCGCGCAGGCGATGGAGGCCGCGCCGGCGCCGTTGATGACGAGCCGCGTCGCCTTGATGTCGCGCCCGGTCAGGTGGATGGCGTTGATCAGCCCCGCGGCGGCGACGATGGCGGTGCCGTGCTGGTCGTCGTGGAAGACCGGGATGTCCATCAGCTCGCGCAGGCGCTGCTCGATGACGAAGCATTCCGGCGCCTTGATGTCCTCGAGATTGATGCCCCCGAAGGACGGGCCGAGGTAGCGCACCGAATTCACGAAGGCGTCGACATCCTCCGTGTCCAGGCACAGGTCGATGCCGTCCACGTCGGCGAAGCGCTTGAACAGCGCGACCTTGCCTTCCATCACCGGCTTGGACGCCAGCGCGCCGAGATTGCCGAGGCCGAGCACCGCCGTGCCGTTCGAGATGACAGCGACGAAATTGCCCTTGGCCGTGTAGTCGTAGGCGAGCTTCGGGTCGCGGTGGATATGCAGGCAGGGCTCGGCGACACCGGGCGAATAGGCGAGCGAGAGGTCGCGCGCGGTGATCAGCGGCTTGGTCAGCCGGATCTCGAGCTTGCCGGGGCGGCCTTCGGCATGCAGGGCCAACGCCTCCTCCGCCGTGACGCGGGTGGTGCGCGTGTCCTCGGCTGCCGGCTGCTTCGCGTCGTCCATCGTCGTGGTTCTTCCCAGGGAGACTTCGATCCGAATGCTTCCATTGTGGCGCTCCGGCGGCCCTGTTGCGACCCCCCGGCTTCGCAGGCGCGGAAGACGCGCCGTTCACCCCGCCCCTGCGGCGCGCCAGGAGGCTTCGTATCGCCCGACCACCGCCCGCAGCGCCTGGCCTATCCGCGCATAGGCCTCGCAGGGCAGGTTCGCGAAGGAGACCCGGACGGACCATCCCGGCGCACGGAAGCCGCCGCCCGGCAGCAACACGATCCCGTGCTCCTCGGCCAGGCGGAAGGCGATGTCGAGCGGATGCACATGCGCCCGCATCCAGGCGGCCACCGCTTCCCCCAGATGCGTGCGCATCCAGAAATCGAGGTCCGCCAGCCCGTAGTAGTGATCGAACAGCCTGTTGCGTTCCGGGTCGAAGCCGAGCGCGGCGGCGAAGGCGGCCGAGCGGCGATGCAGCACCGCGTTCACCTCCCGACGATAGGCATGGTGCCGGTCGGTCAGCTCCGCGAGCGCGAAGAGCGCCATCATCGCCTGCTGCGGCAGGGAAAGGCCGGCAGTGTGGTTCAGCGCCACGTCGCGGCTGTCGGCGACCATGCGGTCGATCAGGCGCATCCGTCGCGGCGTGGGGCTGAGGGCGGCGTAGCGCATCTCGGCGACCTCGTCCGGTTGCTCCGCCAGTGCGTCGTCCAGCACGTTGTCGCGCGCGACCGCGATGACACCGAGCCGCCAGCCGGTGCAGCCGAAATACTTCGAGAAGGAGTAGATGCCGATCGTATTGCGCGGCAGCTCCGCGAACAGGGAACGGAATCCCGGCACGAAGGTCGCGTAGACATCGTCGGTGACGATGAGGAGGTCCGGCCGCCTCTCCCGGACGATCGCGGCGATGCGCGCCATGCCCTCCGGCGCGATGGCGACCGCGGTCGGGTTGCCGGGGTTGACCAGCAGCAGCGCCTTGACAGCCTGGTCCTCCAGCACGCGCAGCGAGTCGTCGGGATACTGGAAGCGCCGGTCCTCTGCTGCCTCCATCGGCAGCGCGCGCAAGGCGTAGTCGCCAAGCGCCGGGATCTCGAGATACGGCGTGAAGATGGGCGTGCCGAGCGCGATGGCATCGCCCGCGTTGAGCAGGCGGTTGGCGCGCAGGGATCGGAACACGTCGCAGATCGCCGCCGTTCCGCCCTCGGTCGCGAAAAGGTCGAAGGGAGCGGCCGGCCCGCCGAGCACCGGCCGCAGATAGGCCGCGACCACGCGTTCCACGTGAGGCAGGATGCGCGGCGGCAGGGGGTAGGTGTCGCCGAGCACGGCGCAGGCCATCTCGTGGACGAAGGCGTCGGCATCGCAGGCGAGCTCGCCGGTGGCGAAGGCGACGGCGTCCCGCAGGAAGGCGGCGCCGGGCGCATCCTCCCGCAGGAAGCCGGCGAGCCGCGCGGCGATGCCGGGCGCCTCCGGCGCCAGGGCAAGCCCTTCGCCGAATTCGCCACCCTGCCGGCAGGCCGCCATGGCGAAGCGGCCCAGCAGGAAGAACGCTTCGCGCGGGCGCGTCGCGACCCAGTTCGGGTTGCCGCGCCCGGCATTGAGGAAGGACGCGCCCCCGCGCGCACGGCGGATGAGCTCGTCCTTGATCTCGAACGGGCTCATGCGCTCGAAGCGGCGGAAGGCCTCCGGGTCCATGGCGGCGCGGCTAGCCGCGCCGCACGCCCCAGGGATAGGGCGAGGAGCCCTGCAGGATGCCGGTGAGGTCGCGCCGGAAGGCGGTGCGGATGACGAACTGGCCGAGCGGGAGGAAGGAGACATCCTCCAGCGCGAGGTGGCCGAGCTCCGTCGCCAGCGCCTTCTGCCGCTCCGGGTCGGTGGCGAAGAGCCAGGCTTCCGCCAGTTCCTCCGCCCGCGCGCTCTGCCACCAGCCGAACCAGCCGTTCGGCCCCTGGCCGCGCACGAGGAAGGACAGGGCCGGGTTCGCCCAGGCGGTGGCGCCGCCGGTGGTGTGCAGGATGGACCAGCCGCCCTTGTCGACCGTCTCGCGGTTGCTGCGGCGCTGCACCACCGTGCCCCAGTCGCTCTCCGCCAGGTCGATGTTCATGCCGACGCGCTTCAGCCGGTCCGCCGTGACCTGGCCGAGCGGGCCGATATCCGGGAAATCCGTCGGGTTGATGATGACGACGCGCTGGTTGGCGTAGCCCGCCTCCCGCAGCGCCGCCCGCGCGCGGTCGAGGTCCCCGGGCATCATCGCCGCGCCCTCGTCGCGATGATACGGCGTGCCGCGCGGCCAGAGGCTGCGGCAGATCGCCCAATCCTCCCGCGCATCGCCGCGGGAGGCGCGCATGTATTCCTCCTGCGCCACCGAAAGCCGCACGGCGCGGCGGATGCGCACGTCGTCGAAGGGCGGATGCAGGCAGTTCATGCGCATCACCGCGAGCCGGCCGAGCGGGTCCGTCACTTCCCGCCGCACGTCGCGCGCACGGGCGAGCAGCGGCTGCAGGTCGGGGTGCGGGCGTTCCCACCAGTCGATCTCGCCATTCTGCAGCGCGGCGGCGGCGGTCGCGGCGTCGGGCAGGATGTGCCATTCGATGCGGCGGAAATGCGCGACCTTGCCGCCGGAGGTCCAGGCTGCAGGCTCGCTGCGCGGCGCGTAGCCGTCGAACTTCTCGTACACCACGCGGCTGCCGGAATTGTATTCGCCGGCGACGAAGCGGTAGGGGCCGGAGCCGATCATCTCGGTCACCGCCCGGCCCGGATCGGTGGCGGCCAGCCGTTCCGGCATGACGAAGAGCACCGAGGAATCCGGCTTCGCCAGCGCATCGAGCATCAGCGGGAAGGCGCGCTTCAGCCGCACCTCGAAATTGCGGTCATCGGTGGCGCGCCACTGCTCGACCACGCGCGCGAGCAACTGGCCGATCGGCTCCCGCGCGCACCAGCGGGTGATGGAGGCGATGCAGTCGGCCGAGCGCACCGGGCTGCCGTCATGGAAGCGCAGGCCCTCGCGCAGGCGGAAGGTCCAGGTCAGGCCGTCGGAGGAGGTCTCCTGCCCCTCGATCATCTGCGGCTTCGGCTTCAGTTCCGCATCCACGCCGTAGAGCGTGTCGAAGACGTGGAAGCCGTGATTCCCGGTGACCGTCGCCGTGGTGAAGATCGGGTCGAGCACGCTGAGATTGGCCTGCGGCACGAAGCGCAGCGTGGCGGCACGGGTATTCTGCGCGACGGCCGGGGCGGCGAAGATGCCGGCGGCACCGGCCGCGAACAGGGTGCGGCGTTGGATCATGGATGTCCTCCTCGGGCGTCGTGGCGCGCCCTGCGCGGGAGGCTAGGACGGCAGGGCGGGCATGGGAACCGCGGGGAGGGCGCTGCCCTCCCCGGACCCCGCCCGCGAGAGGCCGAAAGGCCTCTGGACACCGGGACATTGTCTGGGGGTTCGAGGGCGGGTCTGGCGCACCTGTGATGCCAGGTGCGCCGGTGCCGCCCTTCCCCGATATTCCTGATGGATCTCATGGTTTCCAAAGGCCTTTCGGCCTTTGGTGGGGGGAGGTCCGGAAGGGGGGCAAAGCCCCTCTCCGGGACCCGCCGTCACCCCTCTGCGTTCGCCGCGTCCGTCATGTCGAAGTTCAGTTCCACCCGCAGCCCGAACGGGTCCGTCAGGAAGAGCTGCATCACCGGCATCCCCGGCAGTGGCTGCTCGACGAAGGCCGTGCCGTGGGCGGCCAGTTCCTCCCGCACCTTCGCGAGGCCGCGCAGGCGGAAGGCGATGTGTTCGAAGCTCGCCCCCGCCGAGGGTCCGGCCGGCGGCGCCGCGTCCTGGCGCGCAGCCAGGTGCAGCACGGCCCGCCCGCCGGCGTAGAGCCAGTGGCCCGGGAAGTCGAAGGCGGGCCGCGGACCTTCCTGCAGGCCGAGCAGATCGCGGTAGAAGGCGAGCGCCGCCGGCAGGTCCTGCGGCCGGCAGCGCAACGTCGCGTGGTCGAGCCCTTCGGGTCGCATCCGTCCCTCCCGTTGTGCCGGTTTCCGGTCTAGAGGCGGAGCATGACAGACGCCTCGCCCCCCGGGGGCAAGCCCATCCCGCCCGCGGCCGGCGCGACGCCGGCGATCGCGCAGTGGATCGCCGCGAAGACCGCGCATCCGGATGCGCTGATCTTCTTCCGCATGGGCGACTTCTTCGAAATGCTGTTCGGCGATGCGGAGGTCGCCTCGGCCGCGCTCGACATCGCGCTGTCGTACCGGGGGGAGCACCAGGGCGAGAAGGTGCCGCTCTGCGGCGTGCCCGCCCATGCCTATGAGAGCTATCTCGCGCGCCTGATCCGCCAGGGCTTCCGTGTCGCGATCTGCGACCAGATGGAGACGCCGGAGGAACAGAAGCGCCGCAAGGCGCCCACCATCCGGCGGGAGGTGGTGCGCCTCGTCACTCCCGGTACGGTGACGGAGGAAGCGCTGCTCGAAGCCTCCCGCCCCGCCTGGCTGCTGGCGCTGGCGCCGGCCGGGGATCGGCTCGGAGCCGCCTGGCTGGACGTGACGACGGGCGCCTTCGGGACGGAGAGCCTGCCGCAGGCCGACCTCTCCGCCCTGCTGGCGCGGCTGGAGCCGGCGGAGATCCTGGCACCGGAGGAGCTTGCCCGCACGCCGGCGCTGGCGATGCTGGCGGAGCGCATCGCCCATGTCGCTCCACCACGCGACGGCACGCGCCGCGTGGCGGAGGCCTTCGCCGTCGCGACGCTCGACGGCTTCGGCAGCTTCGCGCCGGAGGAGGTCGCCGCCGCGGCGATGGCGGTGGACTATGTGAAGCTGACCCAGGCGGGCGCCCTGCCGCGCCTGGCGCCGCCCGTGCCGACCGGCGGGCGTGGTTTCCTGCAGATGGACGGCGCGACGCGCCGCAGCCTCGAGATCCTGCGCAGCGAGCGTGGCGACCCGCGGCATTCGCTGCTCGGCGCGGTGGACCGCACCGTCACGCCGGCGGGCTCGCGCGAGCTGGCGGCGCGGCTCGCCGCGCCGCTGGCCGATGCGGCGCCGATCGCCGCCCGGCACGATGCCGTGGGCTTCCTGCTTGCCGCCGATGCGGTGCGCGGCGGGCTGCGGGCGGCGCTCAAGGGTGCTCCGGACATGGCTCGCGCCCTGGCCCGGTTGTCGCTCGACCGTTTCGCGCCGCGCGACCTCGGCGCCATCTGCGAGGGGCTGCGGCGGGCAGAGGCGATGGCCAGGACGCTCGACGCCGCGGCGGGCGTGCCGCCCATGCCCCCGCTGGTCGCCGCGGCGCGGGACGCCCTGTGCCCGGCCGAGAGTCCGCGCGCGGAGCTCGCCCGGGCGCTGGCGGACCCGCTGCCGGCGCGGCTCGAGGATGGCGGCCTCGTCACCGTCGGCTATGACGGGGAACTCGACGCGCTGCGCCGCCTGCGCGACGGCGCGCGGGAGGCGATCGCCGCGCTGCAGATGGAGCTCGCCCAGGCCTGGGGCGTGGCGAGCCTGAAGATCCGCCATCACCAGCAGTTCGGCTTCCTCGCGGAGGTTCCGGCGGCGGCGGGCGAACGCCTGCTGCGCGAAGCCCCGAAGGAGGGAGCGCGGGCGCCGGTGCACCGCCAGACCATGGCGAACGCCATGCGCTTCACCTGCGCCGCACTGGCCGAGCTCGACCGCCGCGTGGCGGAAGCGGGGGACCAGGCGGCGAAGCGCGAACGTCTGGTGGCGCAGCATCTGCGGCGCCTGTGCCTCTCCGCCGCGCCGGGAATCGCCGCCGCGGCGGCAGCCATGGCGGAGCTGGATGTCCATGCCGCCGGCGCCGAGCTCGCCGCGGATGGCCGCTGGTGCCGCCCGGAGATGACCGAACGTGCCGACTTCGCCGTGCTGGCGGGCCGGCATCCGGTGGTCGAGACGGCGCTCGCCCGTGCCCGCGGTCCGGCCTTCGTGCCGAACGACTGCGACCTTTCGCCCGGGCGGCGGCTCTGTCTGCTCACCGGGCCGAACATGGCGGGCAAGTCGACCTTCCTGCGGCAGAACGCGCTGCTCGCCATCCTGGCGCAGGCGGGGCTCTTCGTGCCGGCGGAAGCCGCGCGGATCGGCCTGGTGGACCGGCTGTTCTCCCGCGTCGGCGCGGCGGACGACATCGCCGGCGGGCGATCGACCTTCATGGTCGAGATGGCGGAAACCGCCGCCATCCTGAACCAGGCGACGGCGCGCAGCCTGGTGGTGCTGGACGAGGTCGGCCGCGGCACCGCGACCTGGGACGGGCTCGCGATCGCCTGGGCGGTGCTGGAGGCGCTGCACGACCGCATCCGCTGCCGCACCATCTTCGCCACGCATTTCCATGAGCTCACCGCGCTCGCGGGCAAGCTGCCGGAACTGACGCCCTCCACCATGCAGGTGCGCGAATGGCGCGGGGAGGTGGTGTTCGAGCATCGCGTCGGGCCGGGCGCGGCAGAACGTTCCTGGGGCGTACATGTCGCGCGGCTCGCCGGCGTGCCGCGCCCGGTGCTGACGCGCGCGGGAGACGTGCTGAAGGCGCTGGAGGCCCGCGCCCGCGGCCTCGATCCGCTGTCGGAGGAACTTCCGCTCTTTGCCCGCTCCGCGCCGGCCGCGCCGCCGGCGGCGCCAGACCACCCGGCGCTGGCGGCGCTGGCGGCGCTGGACGCGGACTCGCTCACGCCGCGAGCGGCGCTCGATGAGCTCTACCGCCTGAAATCGTTGATGGAGACTGTCGCGAAGGCGCCGGACTAGCTAGTCTTGCCGGCGATGACATCCCTGGAGGACGCCGGACGGAGTGCCGGCCCCGCTGAGCGCCGGGCACCGCGCCCGGCCCCGGTCGCGGGCGATCCACCGATCGTGCTCGCGACCTTGCTCGCCGACCTGATGCCGGACGGCCACCCGGTGCCGCGGGAGGACGCGGTCGCGTCCTTGCGCCGCCATCTCGGCCGCATCCAGAACCGCGTGCAGCTGGCCTTCGAGGCGCATGACCTCTCCGGCCTGTCCGCCGCGCGCTGGCTGGCGGCACTGACCGACACGGTCATGGTCGGCATCCACGCCTATGCCGAGGCCGTCCTGCCGCCCTCCGCCGGGGAGAAGCCCTGGGCGCTGGTGGCGACGGGCGGCTACGGCCGCGGGGTGCTCGCCCCCTTCTCCGACATCGACCTGCTGTTCCTGACCGACGGGGCGATGGGCCCGCGCGGCAGGCAGTCGGTGGAGTTCATGCTCTACCTGCTGTGGGATCTCGGGCTGAAGGTGGGGCACGCGACACGGTCGCGCGCCGATTGCATCGTCGATGCCAAGGGCGACGCCACGGTGCTGACCGCGCTGCTCGACGCCCGCCACGTCGCCGGCGAGGAAGCGGTCTTCCACCGCTTCGCCGACGCCTTCCGCAAGGCCCGCGCGGAATGGGGGCTGAAGCCCTTCCTTGCCGCCAAGCGTGCCGAGCGCATGCAGCGCCATTCCCGCTACGGCGAAAGCCCCTTCATGGTGGAGCCGCACGTCAAGGAAGGCCGCGGCGGGCTGCGCGACCTGCAGACGCTCTACTGGCTCGCCCGCTACGCCTTCAACGTGCAGCGCATGCCCGAGCTGGTGGGTGCCCATACGCCCGGCGGCGGCCTGCTGTTGCCGGAGGAGGCGCGCGCCATCAAGCGCGCCTGGGACTTCTTCTGGACCGTGCGCTTCCACCTGCACCTGGTCACCGGCCGTGCCGAGGAACGCCTCACCTTCGACCTCCAGCCCGTGGTGGGCGCCCGCATGGGCTACACGCGCCACGGGCTGCAGGACGGGGTCGAGCGCTTCATGAAGCACTTCTTCCTGATGGTCCGCGACGTCGCGCGCTTCACCCGCATCCTCGAACCGGCGATCGAACGCGCCTCGCTCGGCCCGCCCGCGGTGGTGCCGGCCTCGGACAAGGCACTGACGGAAGCGGGCTTCGCCCTCGCCGACGGCAAGATCATCGCTGCCCCGGGGCACGACTTCACCATCGACCCGGTGCTGATGCTGCGCATCTTCCGGCTCGCCCGGGACCGGGGGCTCGAGATCCATCCGCTCGCCTTCCGCGCCATCGTCCGCCATGCGCGCCACGTCGCGCGGCTGCGCGGCGACAAGGAGGCAAGCGCCGAATTCCTCGACCTGCTCACGGGCCGCGACCCGGGGACCTGGCTGCGCATGATCAACGAGGCGGGGCTGATCTCCCGCCTGCTGCCGGACTGGCAGCGCATCGTCGGACTGATGCAGTTCGACACCTACCACGTCTTCACGGTGGACGAGCACACGATCGAGGCGGTGGGCGTGCTCGCCGCGCTCGAGCGGAACGAGCTGAACGAGGTCGCGCCCGTCGCCTCCGAGCTGATCGGCCAGTTGCAGTCCCGCCGCGCTCTCTATGTCGCCGTGCTGCTGCACGACATCGCGAAGGGCCGCGGCGGCGACCATTCCGAGATCGGCGCGCAGCTCGCGCAGACGATCTGCCCGATGCTGGGCCTGACGCCGGAGGAGACCGAGACCGTCTCCTGGCTCGTGCTTCATCACCTGCTGATCAGCCAGACCGCCTTCAAGCGCGACATCGAGGACCCCAAGACCATCCTCGACATCGCCGAGGTGGTGCAGTCCCCCGAACGCCTGCGCCTGCTGCTGGTGCTGACCGTCGCCGACATGCGCGCCGTCGGGCCCAAGGTATGGAACGGCTGGAAGGCGACGCTGCTGCGCGAGCTCTACTGGCGCGTGGCGGAAGTGCTGGCCGGCGGCCTCTCCGTGCCCGAACGCGACGTGCGCGTGGCGCGCGCCAAGGAAGCGGCGGCACTGCTGCTGGCCGACCGGCCGAAGCCGGAGGTCGATGCCTTCCTCGCCCTCGGCTACCCGGGCTACTGGCTCTCCTTCGACCCCGAGACCCACGCCCGCCACGCGGCGATGATCCAGGAGGCGAAGGAAGCGAAGGCACCGCTGACGGTGCGCACCCGCGTGCTGGAAAGCCGCGCGGTGACGGAGGTGACGGTCTACTGCACCGACCACCCCGGCCTGTTCAGCAAGATCGCCGGCGCGCTCGCGGTGGCCGGCGCCACCATCGTCGATGCCCGCATCCACACCATGACCGACGGCATGGCGCTCGACACCTTCTGGGTGCAGGACACGCAGGGCGGCGCCTTCGAGGCTCCGCACCGGCTCGCGCGGCTGGCCGTGCTGGTGGAACAGTCCCTGTCCGGCCGGCTCAAGCTGCGCGACGAGATCCGCAAGCTGAAGCGCGAACCCGCCAGGCTCCGCGCCGTGACGGTGCCGCCGCGCGTCGTCATCGACAACCATGCGTCGAACACCCACACGGTCATCGAGGTGAACGGGCGCGACCGGCCGGGCCTGCTGCACGACGTCACGGCGGCGATCAGCGACCAGGGGCTGCAGATCGCCTCGGCGCACATCACCACCTACGGCGTGCGCGCGGTGGACGTGTTCTACGTGAAGGACGTGTTCGGGCTGAAGGTCGAGAACGACCGCAAGCTCGCGACGCTGCGGCACGCTCTGGAAGCGGCGCTCGAAACCGCCGACCGCCCGGGCGGTGGCGGGATGGCGACACGGGTGGCAGCCGAGCCGGCCTAGGAGAGGCAACGGGCGGGACGGAGGATCGACCTGCCCACGCGAACATGTGCAGCGGAATCGCGGGGGCCTGCCCCTCCCGACCGCCCCACCAAGGGCCGCGGGTCTCTTGGACACCTTGCCTTGGCCCCCGCGGCACCGTGGGCTGTCCGGAACCGTCGCGGCTGATGCATGCCCGGAGCCGCGTTCCGGCACCGCTTCCGAGCGCGGCGCTTGGCGCGAGGTGGCGGTTCGCAAAGGCCCTCCGGCCCTTGCCGGGGGGGGGTCGATGGGGCCTTGCCCCATGCGCGCGAACATGGGGCGATGAGGGAAGCGGAGAGGGGCTTTGCCCCTCTCCGGACCTCTCCCCACCAAAGGCCGAAGGGCCTTTGGAAACCATCACCTGGTGTCGGGCAGAGCAGGTATTCCGCGGCAACCAAGGAAGCGCCACGCTCGAAGGCCGGATTTCCTTCCGGGCGTCGTGGCCGCAGCGTACTTCCCCGCGCCGGCGCGGCAATC
>NZ_JAAEDL010000024.1 GCF_018129005.1 Neoroseomonas eburnea | reverse complement strand
GCCAGCACCCGTCGCGGCCGTCGCCGAAGCGCCCGCGATGCCGTCGCCGGCACCCGTCGAGCCGGCGACGGCTCCCCCCACCCGCACTGCGGAGGCGCCCCCTGCGCCGCCGCTGCCCGCCGCCGAGGCGGCCACGATGCCGCCGGCCGAGTCCGTCGCAGCCGAGCCGGCGCCGGATGTCGCGGAGCCGGCCGCCGCCGCCATCGCCGAAGCGGCCGCGCCGACGCTGCCGCAACCCGCCGCGCTGCCGCTGCCTGCCTCGCCCAGCGTCACGGAGACACTCCCCGAGCCGCCACCGCTGCTCGTCGCCGACGCGGCCGCGGTGCCGCCGCCGCCGACCGAGCAGCAGGCCGCGCTTCCGCTCCCTCCGCCGCCGGCGCCCCCGCCCCCACCGGAGGACCCGCCGGCGGTCCGTCGCGTGGCGCAGGCGCCACACCCGGCCGAACCCGCGACGCGTCCGCCCCGCCGCCCCGCCGCCACGCATCGCGATGGCGGGACAATGACGGCGGCGGCATCCGCCGCGCCTGGCGGCGCAGCCGCCGCGGCAGGCGCCGCCGCGCCCTCGGTGGTGCCCGCGGCAGCGTCTGACGGGCCGATCCTGGTCACCGCCCCGCGCTACCGGCGCCCGCCACGCCCGCCGGACTACCCGTCACGCGCTGTCGACCTCGGCCTCACTGGCACCGTGGTCGTGCGCGCGCTCGTCTCGCCGGATGGCGACACTCAAGAGACGCGCGTCTGGCGATCCTCCGGCCAGCCCCTGCTCGACGCCGCGGCCATCGCCGCCGTGCGCCGCTGGGCCTTCGAACCTGCCCGTACCGCCGGCCGGCCCGTCCCGGCCTGGGTCGAGGTGCCTGTCCATTTTCGCCTCAACTGAACAAGGCCGCGACAGATGACCGCTCTCGCCGAACGCTACGCCACCCTGGTCAAGGAGGCCGGCAAGCCGATCCGCGCGCGAGACGCCGCCATGCGGCTGGGCACGACGGAGGCCGCCCTGGTCGCCAGCGGCGCCACCGGCCACGCCACGCCGCTGCGGCCGGACTGGTCCGCGCTGTTCGCCGCCATGCCCGAAGCCGGACGCATCATGGCGCTGACCCGCAACGAGCACGCGGTGCATGAGCGCAAGGGCCGCTTCGAGGACGTCTCCTCCGGCCCGGGCCACATCCTGGTGTTGGGGCCGGAAATCGACCTCCGCCTCTTCCCCGGCCATTGGGCCCATGCCTATGCGCTCGGCGGCGAGCGCCCCTCGATCCAGATCTTCGACAAGGACGGGGTTGCCGCGCACAAGATCTTCGCCACCGCGGAGACCGATCGCGACGGCTGGGCGCGCATCCTCGCCGCCTTCGCGGCCGAGGCCGCCCCGCCGCCGCCCGAAGCCGCCCCGGAAGCGGCCACCGTCACAGAGGAAGCCGCCGTGGACGGTGCCGCCCTGCGCGCCGACTGGCTCGCGCTGCGCGACACGCACGACTTCTTTCCCATGCTGCGCCGCCACCGCGCCACGCGCCGCCAGGCCTTCCACCTCGCCGGCCAGGATCTCGCGATGCGGCTGGCGCCCGGGGCCGGGTCGGGGGTGCTGCGCCTCGCCGCGGAGACGGAAGTGCCGGTGATGATCTTTGTCGGCAACCGCTCCGCCATCCAGATCCACACCGGCCAGGTGAAGCGGCTGGTGGATATCCCGGGCTGGTTCAACGTGCTCGACCCGGAGTTCAACCTGCATCTCCGCGAAGCCGGCGTCGCCGCGGCCTGGCGCGTGGTGAAGCCGACCGCGGACGGGGCTGTCACCTCGATCGAGCTGCTCGACGCCGGCGGGGAGGTGGTCGCGCTCATCTTCGGCGCGCGCAAGCCCGGCCAGCCGGAGCGCGAGGACTGGCGCCGGATCGCCGCCGCCGCGGCGGAGCGCCACCCCGAGCCGCAGGAAGCCGCCGCATGATCACGCGCCGCATGGTGCTGCCGGCCGTCGCGGTGGCGCCACTGGCCCTCGCACGCCGCGCCCGCGGCGCGACCCCGACACGCATCGTCTCGGTCGGCGGCGCCGTCACCGAGGCGGTGTTCGCGCTTGGCGCCGGCAGCCACGTCGTCGCCGTGGACCTTACCAGCCGCTTCCCCGCGCCGGTGCGCGATCTGCCGCAGATCGGCTACATGCGCGCCCTGGCGCCGGAGGGCTTGATTTCCCTGCACCCGGACCTGCTGCTGCTGTCGGCGGATTCCGGCCCTCCCCAGACCATCGAGGTGCTGCGGGCCGCCGGCGCGCCCCTGCGCATCATCCCCGAGGAGCCGAGCGGCCCTGGCGCCGCGCGGAAGATCCTGGCGGTGGCCGAGGCCCTGCACCTCGACGGCCGCCCGGTGGCGGATGCCGTGCTTGCGGACTGGGTGGCACTCGACGCACCGATCGCGGCGCTGCCGCCGGTCCGCGCGCTCTTCACCCTGTCTGCGGCACGCGGCGCGCCGCTTGTCGCTGGGCGCAAGACCCAGGCCGACGCGATGCTGCGTGCCTGCGGGGCCGCGAATGTCGCGCAGGGCTTCGAGGGATACCGGCCGCTGTCGGCCGAGGCTGCGGCGCAGCTCGCCCCCGAGGCCGTGGTGATGATGTCGCATGCGCTGGAAGAGACCGGCGGGATCGATGCGCTGCTCGCCATCCCGGCGCTGGCCGTGACGCCTGTCGCGCGGACGCGCCGCGTGCTCGCGGCGGACGGGTCCTATGTGCTCGGCTTCGGGCCGCGGGCGGCGCATGCGCGGCGGGACCTCGCGCTGCTGCTGCATCCCGGCGCGGCGCTGCCGCCCCTGCCGGCGCGGTCATGGACGTGAGCGCTTCCGTCGCCCTCGCCACGCCGCGCCCGCGGCGCGGCGTCGCCCTGCTGCCGCTCGGCCTGGCGCTGCTGGCGGCGGCGATGCTGGCGGGCGTGCTGCTCGGGCCGGCGCGCGTCACCGCTTCCGGGCTGTTCGCCGCCCTGCTGGATGCGCTCGGCCTGGCCGAGCTGCCGGTGGAACATGCGCGCGATGCCGCCGTGCTCGGGGTGGTGCGTGCACCGCGGGTGCTGCTGGGGGCGCTGATCGGCTCCGGCCTGGGCGCGGCGGGCGCCGCGATGCAGGGCCTGTTCCGCAACCCGCTCGCCGATCCGGGCCTGATCGGCGTCTCCGCAGGGGCGGCGCTGGCGGCGGTGGCGGCGATCGTGTTCGGCGGCAGCCTGTTCGGCGCCACGGCGGGGCTGGTGGGCCTGTGGATGCTTCCCCTCGCGGCTTTCGCGGGCGGCCTGGGCGCGACGCTGCTGATGGCGCGGCTGGGCACCGTGGGGGGCGTCACCTCGGTCGCGACGCTGCTGCTGGCGGGCGTCGCGGTGAACGCGCTGGCCGGCGCGCTGACCGGGTTGCTGATCTTCATGGCCGACGACCGGCAGGTGCGGGACATCACCTTCTGGACGCTCGGCAGCCTGGCCGGTGCGCGCTGGGCGCAGGTGCCGGTCGTCCTGCTGCTGGTCGGCATTCCCTCCCTGATGCTCTGCGCGCTGGCGCGGCCCTTCAACGCATTGCTGCTGGGGGAGGCGGAGGCCTTCCACCTCGGCACGCGGGTGGAATCGGTGAAGCGCTTCGCCATCGTCCTCGCGGCCATCGCTGTGGCGGCCGGGGTCGCCTTCACCGGGCTGATCGGCTTCGTCGGGCTGGTGGTGCCGCATCTCGTCCGGCTCGGCTTCGGCTCGGACCATCGGCTGGTGCTGCCCGGCGCGGCGCTGCTCGGCGGCGCGCTGCTGGTGCTGGCGGACCTGCTGGCGCGCAGCCTGGCGGCGCCGGCGGAGCTGCCGGTGGGCGTGGTCACGGCACTGCTCGGCGCCCCCTTCTTCCTCTGGCTGCTGCGCCGGCGCGCGGCGGGGGGCGCGGGATGATCGCGGCCGAGGGGCTGACGATCCGCGCCGGCCGGCGGCGGCTGCTGTGCGGGGTCACGCTGCAATTGCTGCCCGGCGAGGTGCTCGCGGTGGTCGGGCCGAACGGCGCCGGCAAATCGACCCTGCTGCGCGCGCTCAGCGGCGAGCTGCGTCCCGATGCCGGGGCGGTGATGTTCGAGGGGCAGGACCTCGCCTCCTGGTCGCCCGCCGCGCTGGCGCGGCGCCGTGCCGTGGTCAGCCAGCACGTCGCGCTGGCCTTCCCGATGGTGGCGGCGGAGGTGGTCGCGCTTGGCCGCCTGCCCTGGCACGGAACGCCGGCGGCGGCGCAGGACGAGGCAGCGGTGGCCGAGGCGCTGTCCGCCGCCGGGGTGCTACGGCTGGCCGGGCAGCCCCATGGCACGCTGTCGGGCGGCGAGCGCCAGCGGGTGCAGGTGGCGCGCGCGCTGGCGCAGCTCCATGGCGCGCCGGGGCCGGCGGCGCTGCTGCTCGACGAGCCGACGGCGAGCCTCGACGTGAAGCACGGCGCCGCACTGCTCGCGCTGCTGCGCCGGCTGGCGCGGCAGGGGCTCGCCGTGCTGGTCGTGCTGCACGATCTGAACGAGGCCGCCTTCGTCGCCGACCGTGTCGCCGTGCTGGCCGATTCCAGGCTGGTGATGTTCGGCACACCACAGGAGGTGCTGCGCCCGGCGCTGCTCGGCGACGTCTACGGCATCCCCTTCCGCGCGACCGGCGGCGTCCTGGCGCCGGCCTTCGCCGGATGAGGGGTCAGCCCCTGGTCCGGCGGAGCAGCGCGCTGAGGCGTGGTTCGGCCGCGCGGTGTGCCGCGCGTTCGATCGCGCGGTAGTCGGCGACCAGGTTGCGGCCGGCATCGGTCAGCGTGGCGCCGCCGCCGCGAAAGCCGCCGGTGCTGGCCGCCACCACCGGGGTCCCGGCAAGCTTGTTCAACTCATCCACCAGGTCCCAGGCGCGGCGGTAGCTCATGCCGAGGGCTCGGCCGGCCGCGGAGATCGACCCCTCCCGGTCGATGGATTCCAGGAGCAGGATCTTGCCGGGCCCGATCCTGCCCTGGGGCAGGTCGATGCGCAGGCTGAGCAGGCCAGCATCGGGCTGGCTGGCGGCGGGCGGGCGACTCATGGCGGTCAGCCTACCACCGCTGCCGGGCGCGCATCAGCCGGCGGAAGGGCGCGCCGTGCGCCTCCTGTCATATCGACGGCCCTTCGGAATGACCGGTGAGGGCGGGATTGGAGGGGCCCTGCCCCTCCAAGCCACCCCGCCAAAGGCCCGAGGCCTTTGGAAACCATCATCTGGTGCCGCGCGGTTCAGGCAGTCCCATCGTTTCGGAGCGCGATTCGTGCGCAAGGGCGGATTTCGGCACTGATCCTGACAGTGGCGCACGGCGCCAGGTATCGGCTTCCAAAGGCCTTTCGGCCTTTGGTGGGGAGAGCCCGAGAGGGGCAAGGCCCCTCTCGGTTCCACAGGTCAGGCAAACGGGCCCATGGCATCAGTGGGCGGTGCCGGTGACGGCAACCGAGACGTCGGCCGGTGGAGCGGCATAGGCGGCGGAGGTGACCAGCAGTTCGGCACCCGCGGCGGCGTAGGCCGTGGCGTTCGCCTCGGTGATGCCGCCGGTGACGGCGATCAGCGGCCGGCGCGGCAGGCCGGCGATGGCGCGCACCGCCTCCGCCACCTGTTCGGGCGTGAGCTTGTCGAGCTGCACGCAATCGACGCCGGCGCCGGCGAACCACACCGCCTCGTCGACGCTATCCGCCTCCACCGCGATCTTCCGTTCGGGCTGAGCGGCGCGCAGCGCATCGACCCAGAGATGCGGCGGCGTGCGGCCGAGGAAGGCGCGGTGCTGCGGGAAGACCAGGATGCTGTCCGAGAGACCAAGCCGGTGCGGGATGCAGCCGCCGGCCATGATCGCCTTCAGCATCACGTCCTTGGCGCCGGGCAGGTGCTTGCGCGTGCAGGCCACCGTGATGCCGGGCCGCCCCTGCCGCGCGGCGCAGAGGATGCGGCGAGCGCGGGTGGCGATGCCGGAGGCGGCCTCGATCAGCGTCTGCGCGACTTTCAGGCCGCGGTGCAGTGCCGCGGCGTCGCCTTCCGCGGTCAGCAGGTCGGCGCCGGCCTCGACCTGCGCGCCCGAGCAGGCCGTCCGCCGCGTGGCATCGCAGCCGGCGAGCCGCATGATGCGCTCCGCCTCCTCCACGCAGCAGACGGTGACCGTCGTGCGGGTGCGGAAGACCGCCCGCCCGGGGCGAAGCGCGATGCCGAGGCCGAGCGTGGTGACGTCACCATAGGGCACGTCCTCGCGCAGCATGGCGAGCAGCCGGTCGTCGGGGATCGGAAAGGGCATCTCGGCCTCCCGCAGGTGTGGAGCCGCGCCGGCGTCATGCCGGCATCACGGCGGCGCCGCGGCGGCGGCGGCCACGCGATGGTCGAAGGTCACCGCCTTGACCAGCGCCCAGACCGGCATCCCCGGGCGCAGCGCGAGGCGTTCCAGGCTGTCGCGGGTGATGCGGGCCAGCACCTGGCTCGGTCCGACATCGAGGCGCAGGAACACCTCGAGCGGCTCTCCCGCCGGAGTGATCGTGGCGAGCGTCGCGCGCAGCACGTTCTGCGTCGAGATGCCGTGCGGTTCCGCCACCGCCACCGCGACGTCGCGCGCGCGCAGCCGCACACGCAGCCGCGTGCCGGGCGCACCGGGATGCAGCGTCGTCACCAGCTCCCCACCCGGGAAGCCGAGGCGCGCAAGGCCGCCCCCGGGTGCGGCCAGTACGGTGCAGTCCAGCAGCACGCCGGCATCGCGCCGCGAGGCCAGGGGAAGATCGGTGCGGGCGGCGATTTCGGTGGCGGCGCCTTCGGCCAGCACACGCCCGGCCTCGAGCAGCACCAGGTGGTCGGCCAGCGCGTCCACTTCCTCCAGCGCATGGGTGACGTAGAGGATGGGCTGCCGCGCCGCGTCGCGCAGTCGGGCGAGGAAAGGCAGCACCTCGGTCCGGCGCGCGGCATCGAGTGCCGCGAGGGGTTCGTCCATCAGCAGCAGGCGGGGCCGCGCCAGCAGGGCGCGGCCGAGCGCGACGCGCTGCCGTTCCCCGCCGGAAAGCCCCGCCGGCCGCCGCGCGAGGAGATGCCCGATGCCGAGCAGCGCGACCACTTCCTCGAAGCCCGGGCCTTCCGCATCACGCGGGGCGCGGCGCAGGCCGTAGCGGAGATTCGTCTCGACGCTGAGATGCGGGAAGAGCCGCGCATCCTGGAACACCACGCCGCAGCGCCGGCGCTCCGGCGGCAGGCAGATGCCCGCTGCGGTGTCGAGCAGCACGGCGCCATCCAGCGCGACGCGCCCGGATTGCGGCCGCAGCAGGCCGGCGACGGCGGCGAGGATCGTGCTCTTGCCGCAGCCCGAGGGGCCGAACAGCGCCGTGACGCCCCGCGGCGGCGCGGCGAAGGCGACGTCGAGCGTGAAGCCGTCGCGCCGCGAGCTGCGCCATGCTCCCGGGTGGTCGAAGCGGTGGCGCAGCGCGACCTCGACCATCAGGCGCGGCCCAGCCAGCGATGCATCCGCCGCGCGAGCAGCTCCGCCAGCAGCAGCCCGGCGACGGCGAGCGCGAAGGAGATGCCGGCGAGCCGCGCCGCGGTCGCCTCACCGCCCGCGGTCTGGGTGGCGCTGTAGATCGCCAGCGGCAGGGTCTGGGTCTCGCCGGGGATGTTGGAGACGAAGGTGATGACGGCGCCGAATTCGCCGAGGCCGGCGGCGAAGGCGGTGACGGTGCCGGCCAGGATGCCCGGCGACATCAGCGGCAGGGTCACGGTCAGGAAGCGGTCGATCGGTCCGGCGCCGAGGGTGCGGGCCGCGGCCTCCAGCCCCGGATCGACCGCTTCCAGCCCGAGCCGCACGGCGCGGACGATCAGCGGGAAGGACATCACCGCCGTGGCCAGTGCTGCGCCTTCCGTGGTGAAGACCAGGCGGATGCCGAACCAGTCATGCAGCGGCGCGCCGATCGGGCCGCGGATGCCGAACAGCATCAACAGCCCCCAGCCGACAACCACCGGCGGCACCACCAGCGGCAGGTGCACCAGCGCATCCAGCAGCATGCGCCCGGGGAAACGCCCGCGCGCCAGCAGCCAGGCAATGGCGATGGCCGGTACCAGCGACACGGCGACGGAGCGGGTGGCGACCTCAAGGCTGAGCCGGACCGCCTGCCACTCCTCCGCGGCGAGGCCGAGGGTCACTGCGCCAGGCGAAAGCCGAAGCGCTGCCAGACCGGCTGCGCCTCGAGCCCGGCGAGGAAGGCGAAGAGCGCGCGGGCCCGGGCATTGCCCTCGGCGCGGCGGGTCAGCGCGAAGGGATAGGTGATGGCGGTGTGGCTTTCGGCCGGGAAGGTGCCGGCCACGCGCACGCCCGGGCTGATCGCCGCATCGGTGGCGTAGACGATGCCGAAGGGCGCTTCGCCGCGTTCCACCAGCAGCAGCGCGGCGCGCACATTGTCGGCGCGGGCGAGGCGCGGCGCGACCGCATCCCACTGACCCATCCAGGTCAGCGCCGCCTGGGCGTAGCGGCCGACCGGCACATGCGCCGGGTCGCCGGTGGCGATGCGGCCGTTCGGGCCGAGCAGCGCGAGCAGGTCGGTGCCGCGCGCCAGCGCGACCGGCCGCGCGTCGTTCGCCGGGGCGACGAGCACCAGCGCATTGCCGATCGGGCTCACGCGCGTCGCGGTCACGATCAGGTTGCGCTGCTGGACGTAGTCCATCCAGGGCTCGTCGGCGGACATGAACAGGTCCGCCGGCGCACCCTGCTCGATCTGGCGGGCGAGGGCGGAGGAAGCAGCGAAGGAGAAGCGCGGCGCGGGGTTGCCGCGCGCGGCCCATTGCTGGCCGAGCACGCGCAGCGCGTCGGTCAGGCTGGCCGCGGCGAAGACTGTCGGGCCTTCCTGCGCGCGCGCCGCCGGGGCCGCGACGCAGGCGAGGGCGGCGACGGCGGCGAGGACGACACGACGAAGCATGGGCAGGGCTCCTCGGGCACGTTATATGCCGTGGGAAATAGCCGAAGCATCGAGCCGCGTCCATCGTGCGGCGGAAGGGGGACTGCCCATGGATTGGAACGCCACGCGGCCTGGCGAGGTGGAAGGCGGTGCGCCGGACCGCGCCGATGCCGCGCTGACCTTCATCGGTCGCATCCGCACGCCCTTTCGGGACCGCGCGGACTGTCCGCACCGCGGTGCGGCGGACGGGCCGCTGTGCCGGATCGAGGTGGACGAGCCCTGGCGGCCGGCGCTGCACGGGATCGAACCGGGGATGCGGCTTGAGGTGCTGTATTGGATGCACCTCGCGCGGCGCGACCTGCTGGTGCAGGCGCCGAAAGGAAGGCCGGCGCCGCTCGGCACTTTCGCGCTGCGTTCGCCGAACCGGCCGAACCCGATCGCGAGCTCGGAGGTGGACGTGGCGGGCGTCGAGGCCGGCGCGGTGCTGGTGCGCGGCCTCGACTGCGTGGACGGCACGCCGCTGGTGGATCTCAAGCCGGCGCGGCGCTGAGCCTCCGCCGTCAGGCGATGCCCGCGACCCGGTGAGAGACGTTCTTCGTCACCGTGTAGCAGGCGAGGCCCTCGCTGCCGCCTTCCCGCCCGTAGCCGCTGTCCTTCACGCCGCCGAAGGGCGTCTCGGCGACGGAGGCGACCAGGTGGTTGATCGAGAGGTTGCCGACTTCGAGCTGGTCGCTGAGCTGTTCCACCCGAGGCGCCGAATGCGTGAAGGCATAGCCCGCCAGCCCGAAGGGCAGCGCGTTCGCCTTGGTGATCGCCTCGTCGAGGCTGCGCGTGCGGCTGATCAGCGCGGGCGGGCCGAGGGATTCAGCACCGGCGCGCCGGGCCGGCTGCGCCATTCGCCGGCGATGCAGAGCCGGAATGTCGGATAGGTCGCCATGTGCATTCCCCCGCCTGCCCGCTCGGACGCCCGCCGGGTGGTCGCCGTTGTCGATCTCTATATTCAAGGGAGCATAACGAAGCGAGGGATCTTCAACCGCCGTGCAGGCTGCCAGGGAAGGGAGAGCCCTGGTCAAGCCGGCCGCGCCGCACGAAATGAAGGCAATGGACCACCCGCTCCGCGCCCCCGCCCCGCTGCGCCTCATGGCGCTGGAGGAGGCCCTCGCTGCCTGGCTCGCCCTGCTGCCGCATCCCGTCGCGCCGCAACGGATGGCCGCCGCCGCCGCGGTGGGCCGCGTGCTGGCCGAGCCGGTGCAGGCCATCGCGCCGGTACCTGCGCTGCCGACTGCGCTGCGCGACGGCTGGGCCGTCTCCGCAGCCGAGACCCTCGGCGCCGATTCCTATGCGCCGCTCCCGCTCGCGACGCTGCCGCCGAGGATGCGGCCGGGGGACGTGCTGCCGCCCGGTGCGGATGCCGTGCTGCCGGCCTTCGACCTGCTGCCGGACGGCCCTTTCGGCCAGGTCGTTCAGCCCGTCGCACCCGGCGAGGGTGTGCGCCGGGCCGGGGAGGACATCCCCGCCGGCACCGTGCTGCGCGCGGCGGGGGAGCGGCTGCTGCCGCGCGACCTGGCGGCGCTGGCGGCGCTCGGCCGGGCGGAGGTTGCGGTGCGCATACCGCGCCTGGCCTGGATTGCGGTCGGTGACGAGATCACCGTCGCTTCGGCGCCCGACACCGCCGGCCCCGTCCTGGCTGCGCTGGCGGCGACGGAAGGCGCGGCCTGGACGGCATTGGCCCCGGTGCCTGATGTGCCGGACACGATCGCCGCCGCGCTTTCGGATGCCGCCGCGGCACATGACCTGGTTCTGCTCGGCGGCGGCAGCGGCGAAGGGCCGGATGACCGCAGCGCCGAGGGCCTCGCCGCCGCCGGGCGCCTGGTGCTGCACGGTATCGGCGCGAGGCCGGGCGCCACGGCCGGCTTCGGAATCGTGAATCAACGCCCGGTCCTGTTGCTGCCCGGGCGTGCCGAGGATGCCATCGCCGCCTGGCTGCTGCTGGCGCGGCCGGCATTCGCGGCGCTGGCTGGCCTCGCCACCGTCCCACCGGCGCGCGCGCGGCTGACGCGCAAGGTCGCTTCCAGCGTCGGCATGGCCGAGCTGGTGCCGCTGCGCCTCGACGCGCGAGGCAACGCCGAGCCGCTCGCCGTCGGCACCCTGCCGCTCGCCGCGCTCTCCGCCGCCGCGGCGGTGCTGGTGGTCCCGCCGGGCTCCGAGGGCTACGAGAGCGGGACCGAGATCCCGATCCTGCCATTGTGACCCCGCCCATGACCGATGCGTCCGCCGACCTTCTCGACCGCGTCCGCCGCGCCGCGCGGCAGGAGCAGTTCCTCGAGGTGGTCTCGGCCGAGGAGGCGACGCGCCGGTTCCGCGCCGCGCTCGACCTGCGGCCGCTGCCGGCGGAACGCGTGATGCTGGCGGCAAGCCTCGGCCGGGTGGTGGCGGAGACGGTGGCGGCGGTCTCCGATGCGCCGCCCTTCGACCGTTCCTCGGTGGACGGCTTCGCGCTGCGCGCGGCGGATACGGCCGCGGCATCGGAGGCGGCACCGCTGCGGCTGCGGCTGAACGCGGAAGTGCTGGCCTGTGGGATGGCACCCCGGATCGAGGTCGCGCCCGGCACCGCCACCGCCATCGCGACCGGCGGCATGATCCCGCGCGGCGCCGACGCTGTGGCGATGATCGAGTGGACCGAGCTGGACGATGCCCCCGGCGGCCCTGCCCTGCTGCTGACGCGGGCCGTGGCGCCCGGTCAGTTCATCGGCTTCGCCGGCAGCGACATCGCCCGCGGCGAGGCGGTGCTGCGTGCCGGCACGGTAGTGACGAGCCGCGAGATCGGCATGCTCGCCGCCGCCGGGGTGGCGGAGGTGCCGGTGGTCCGCCGGCCGCGCGTCGCGGTGATCTCGACCGGCGATGAGCTGGTGCCGCCGGGCGCGCCGCTGCCACCCGGCGGCATCCCTGACAGCAACGCCGCGATCCTAGCCGCCGCCATCGTCGAGAACGGCGGCGAGCCTGTGCCGCTCGGTATCCTGCGCGACGACGAGGCGGCACTGGAAGCGACGGTGCGCGACGCGCTGGCGCAGGCGGACATGGTCGTCATGTCGGGCGGCACCAGCAAGGGCGCGGGCGACGTGTCGCACCGGATCCTCTCGCGGCTCGGTGCGCCGGGCGTGCTGGTGCACGGCGTCGCGCTGAAGCCGGGCAAGCCGCTCTGCCTATGCGCGGTGGGGCGCACGCCGCTGGTGGTGCTGCCGGGCTTTCCGACCAGTGCGGTCTTCACCTTCCACGAATTCGTCGTGCCGGTGATCCGCGCGCTGGCCGGCTTGCCGCCGCGCGAGGAGACGCAGGTCGCCGCGACGCTCGCCGTGCGCACGCCGAGCGAGCTCGGGCGAACGGAGTACGTGATGGTCTCGCTCGCGCAGGCGCCGGAGGGCGGGCTCGCGGCCTTCCCGCTCGGCAAGGGATCGGGCAGCGTCACCGCCTTCTCGCAGGCCGACGGCTTCTTTGCGATCCCGGCACTGGAGGCGGGGGCGGAGGCGGGCGCGAAGGTCGCCGTGCGGCTGATCGGCAGCGCGGCGCGGCCGCCGGATCTGGTCATCATCGGCAGCCATTGCATCGGGCTGGACGTGGTGCTCGATGCCCTGGCGGCGCAGGGGCTGCGCGCACGCACGCTGGCCGTCGGCAGCCTGGGCGGCCTGGCGGCGGCGAAGCGCGGCGACTGCGACCTCGCGCCGGCGCATCTGCTCGATGCGGCGACCGGCCGCTACAACACGCCCTTCCTGGCGCCCGGCCTGCGCTTGGTGCCGGGCTGGCGGCGCCTGCAGGGCGTGGTGTTCCGGCCGAGCGATGCGCGCTTCGAGGGCCTGGACGGACGCGAGGCGATCCGCCGCGTGGCGGCCGATGCAGGCTGCCTGCTGGTGAACCGCAATGCCGGGTCGGGCACGCGCATGCTGCTCGACGGGCTGCTCGGCGGTGCGCGGCCGGCCGGCTATGCGAACCAGCCGCGATCGCACAACGCAGTGGCGGCGGCGGTGGCGCAGGGGCGGGCGGATTGGGGCGTCGCGATCGCAAGCGTGGCGCGCGCCTACGGTCTCGGCTTCCTGCCGCTGGCCGACGAGGTCTACGACTTCTTCCTGCCGGAGACGCGGGCGCAACGGCCGGGAGTGGTGGCGTTCCTCGAGGCGCTGAGGGCGCAGGCGGTGCGGCAGCGGCTGGAGGCGCTGGGCTTCGGGCCGGCGGAGTGATCACCGCCGCTCGACGTGCGGAGGGTATCGGGCGCGGGGTTGTCGGAGGTGGCCGCGCGCCGAACCAAGGCCCGAATGGCAACCGCGCAAAGGTTCATCCCCTGGGCGGTTGGCATGATACGAACGGCCCTTTGGAATGACCGGCGAGGGCGGAATTGGAGGGGCTCCGCCCCTCCAAGCCACCCCGCCAAAGGCCCGAGGCCTTTGGAAACCATCATCTGGTGCCGCGCGGTTCAGGCAGTCCCATCCTTTCGGAGCGCGATTCGTGCGCAAGGGCGGGTTTCGGCACTGATCCTGACAGTGGCGCACGGCGCCAAGTATCCGCTTCCAAAGGCCGAAGGGCCTTTGGAAGCCGGGATCCGGTCGGGGTCCTGGAAGGGGCGGGCGGCTACTTCAGTCCCAACGCCCGCGTGATGGCGGCGGTGGCGACCGCGACACCGATCTTCCCCGCGACATCGAGCGCCCAGGTACCGGCCGCCTTCAGCTTGTCGAGAAGACCCTCGGGCTCGTTCGCGGCGGCGCTCTTCTCCGCATCGTCGATCGCGACCACCGCCTTCATCTTCTCGAGATCGCCGCCCGCCTCGGCCTGCATCGCCTCCCGCAGCCGCCGAAGCTGGGCCTGCAGAGTCGGCAGGTCGATGCCTTCGAGGAAACCGCCGGCACCGTAGTAGTTGGTTTCGTTGTAGGTTTCGGCCGCCACGGCGCGGCCATGCGTCGAGGTCGCCACGAAACTCTTCTGCGGCGCCGGATTGCGGGTTTCGTCACTCATTCGCCTTCTCCTTCAGGGGCTGCCGGGGGGCTTCGCCGGAGCCTCCTCGGTGTAGGTCTCGGCCGCCACGGCGCGGCCATGCTCGGAAGTCGCCTGGAACTTCTTCTCCACCTTCTCGATGGTGCGGGCATTGTTGACCTCCACCTGCCCGGTGGGGTTGGTCACGATCGTCACCTGGTCGATCCGGGCCGCGCCGAACATGCCCTCGAGCGCCGGGACATTGGCCCGGAACAGCGCGGTCACGGACAGCCCGTCGAGCAACTGTTGGATCTCCGCCTGCCGCTCCGCCGTGAGGTGCTGCGCCGCCGTGCGAACTGCGGCCTCGGCGCCGGGGAAGGCATCCTGCAGGAAGGTGCGGGAGCGGTCGCCGAGGCTCTCGGCACGCCGGCGCGCCTCGGCGCGCAGCTCCTCGATGCGCCCGGGGTCCGCGCCCTGCAGGCCGCCTTGGCGCTGGGCACGCTCCAGCAGCAGCCAGAAGCTCTGCAGGTCGGCCGGGATGTGCAGCAACTGGCCGCGCACGCGTCGCCGCAGCGCGGCATCGACGCCCGGCGGGCGCGACACCAGCAGCACCTGCGCGGGCCTGCCGCCCGCACGCGAAAGCGGATGCAGCAGCGCCGCGATCTCGAAGGGGCTGTCGGGACCCGGCGCAACGATGCGGTGCCCGGCGCACCAGGCGGGCAGCCGGGGACTGTCGAACAGGAAGAGCAGGATCGGATCGAGCCGCGCAATGTAAGGTGGCAGCTTCGCCGGCTTCGGCTGCGTCGCCGCGCGTACGGTGCTGGCAAGATAGAATTGCGGGAACTCCGCGACGATGCGCGCCAGCGGCAGATCCGTGGTCGCGAAGCGCCAGGGCTTGCGCGGGTGGTGCGGGTGACGCTGCGCCACCATCCGGCGCCGGACCGCGGCCTGGCCCAGCAGGTCGATCATCGTACGGAAGCGGGCTTCGTCCGCGAGCGCTTCCTCCATGCCCCACATGTCGATGCCGAACTGCAGCCGCAGGCACTGGCCGCTGCGGAACAGCCGCGCGAAGCGCGAACGCACATGCGCGCCGTCCAAGGCCTGCTGCGGCACGCCGAGGCGGCGATGCGCGTCCACGAAGAAGGCCTCGGGAATGAAGTAGGAGGCGCCGGCGCCGCCGGCCGCGGTGGCTCCGCCATACGAGGCGCGCCGGCGCGCCTCGGCTGCCTCCAGCGACCTGCGGGAGCGCAGCGGGCCGATGCTGCGCAGGAACTGGCCCTCGCCCGAACTCGACCAGCTCGGCCAGCGCCAGGCGGGCGGGAAATCAAGCATGCCGCGGAAATCTGCGAGCCCGAACTGGCATACCAGGAACATCGCTCGCGTCCGCCTCCCGGAGATGATGGCCCCGGTGGATTAGAACCAACCGGGGCCACGAAGCGTCGGGGTTGACCGCTGAGCTACGCCCTCGCAGATGCAGGAGAGGGCGGGAGGATTCGAACCTCCGACCTCCTGGTTGGTGCCAGGTGCTCTACACCCCAGGCCGTTGGCTTGGACAAGCCATGACCAGTGCCTCATGGACGCATCCCGGCGAACCGTGATGCCCCCATGAAGAAATGATAGGCTCCGCCGAAGCGCGGGCGCAATCACTGCGGAGCAGGAATGGCTTGCCGCGCCACCGCCCGTCCTTCCGTCAGGACTGCGGCGCGCAGTGCGGGAGGTCGCGCCTTTCGCCCAGACGCGCTCCCTCCGTCGCTCCGCCAGGCGCCCCGCACGCCCCGGCCGCTGCGGCGCCGATCGGCACGAGGGCGACAGGCGGGCGCGATGCTATGTGTCCAGGCAGCATCGTGAGGGAGAGACACCAAGGATGGACATTGCCCGCAAGAACCAGTTCGCGTCGCTTCTCGCGTCGGCACGACGCGAAGCTCGCCAACTGGATGCCCTGCCGGCGGAGCTGCTGCCCGCCACCTCCGAGGACGGCTATGCGGTCAACGGCCTCGTGGCGGAGCTGCTGGGGTGGGAGACGCTGGGCTGGAAGATCGCCGGCACCACCGCGGCGATGCGGGAGAAGCTCCGCGTCGCGGTCCCCATCTATGGTCGGACCTATCGGCGCTTCGCGGTCGCGTCCCCCGCCCGCCTGGCCCATGCCGAGCTGCTCGATCCCCTGGTCGAGAGCGAGTTCTTCGTGACCCTTGCCCGCGATTTGCCGCCACGGGACCGGCCCTGGACCATGGCCGAGGTGATCGATGCCGTCGGCGCCGTGCAAGCGGGAATCGAGGTCGCCGAGTGCCGCTTCCCCATGGCCAAGCTGCCGCCGTTGCCGGCGATCCTCGCCGATGGCAGCGCCTCGGGCCGCTACGTCTTCGGCGATCCGATCCGTGGATGGCGAGAGGGCCTGGCCGGCATCGCGGTGACGCTGGAGGTGGACGGTGCCCCGCGCCGCCAAGGCAGCGGTGCCGAGGTGATGGGCGATCCGCTGGCGCCGCTGCTCTGGCTGGCCGAGGAGCGCCGCCGCTGGGGCGACGGCCTGAAGGCCGGGGAGACGGTCAGCACCGGCTCCACCACCGGCATGTTCCCGGTGCGCGCGGGGCAGCAGGTGAGGGCGGTGTTCGGCGATCTGGCCGAGGTGCGGATCGCGTTCGAGGGTTGAGCCTGCGAGAGGCACCGATCACGGGCCGGCGGCAAGGCGTGACGGTGTTCCTCGTCCATGTGCGGCGGCGCCCCGGCTGCCGCGAACCTGATCCGGACGCGCACGGCGCGGGCGGCGCCGTTTCGTGCGGGGGACCCAGGCGGACCGGACGGGGCGCGCCGCGCGCAGGGCGCGACGCGGCCCGCTGGTCGGGTCGGCAGGTCCGGAGGCGGATCGCCGCGCCTGCTCAGCGCCGCCGCGGCGGATCGCGCGAAAGCCCGCGCGCGCCGAGCTCGGCGAGATAGGTCGCCCAGCGCGCCTCCTGTTCCTGTCCGAGCCGGCGCAGGTAGTCCCAGGAGTAGATCCCGGTGTCGTGCAGGTCGTCGAAGACGATGCGCAGGGCGTAGTTGCCCACCGCCTCGACGCGCAGGATGCCGACATGGCGGCGCCCGGCGATGATCACCTTCTGCCCGGGACCATGGCCTTGCACCTCGGCGCTCGGGCTTTCCACCCGCAGGTACTCGGCCGGCAGGCGGAAGCGGGCGCCATCGGGGAAGGCCACCTCCAGCACCTGCTCCGCGCGCCTGAGGCGGATTTCCGACGGGGCCACGCTCATGCGGCTAGTCGGCGAGCTTGCGCGCCTCGTCCGGCAGCATGATCGGGATGCCGTCGCGGATCGGGTAGGCCAGGCCGGCGCGTTCGCTGATCAGCTCGCCCTTCTCGCGGTCGTAGCGCAGCGGGCCCTTGGTGAGGGGGCAGACCAGGATCTCGAGCAGGCGGGGGTCCACGGCGCCGCCCTGTGGTTGGGTTTCAGGCATCTTCGTCTCGTCCTTCAGCATGTGGGCGGGGAGGGCGCTGACATCCCCAAGCCCTTGATTGACGCCATCAGGGAGGGGACTGCCCTCCTCGAACTCCACACCGTCTTCGGGGAGGGCGCCGCCCTCCCCGAACCCCTCCGGCCAAAGGCCGAAAGGCCTTTGGAAACCATGGGGTCAGAGGGCCTTGCGGCCCTTTGCGGGGTGAGGTCCGAAGAGCAGCGGCGCCCTTCTCCGGGACAGCGGACCATCAACTCGGCCGCCCCTCCGGCGGCGCCGCATTCGCCGCCGCCCCCATGCGCATCAGCGCAACGAGCATGCGAGCCCGCTCGCAGGCATCGGGCACTTCGAGCAATGCCTGCTTCTCCGGCACCTCGAAGGGGCAGACCATGGCAAGGGTGGTGACGAGCATGGCGTCCGCCGCCTGCTCCACCGCGTCCCAGTTCGCCTCGATGCCGCGGGCGCGGAAATAGGGGCGCAGGGCGGAGAGCAGCTCCTCCCGATCCAGACCCGGCGCGTCGCAGGCGAGGTCCAGGTCGGCGGCGAAATCCCCATACTCCGCGCGCACCCGGCGGTAGCCGCCGGAGGCGAGCGGCAATTCCTCGACGATGCGGTAGCGGATCACGCCCGTCAGCGTGATCAGCAGCCGACCGTCCTCGGTCTCGCTGAAGGAGGACAGGCGCCCGAGGCAGCCGACACGGTAGAGGCCGGGGCCGGTTTCCCCCCTTGGGGCGCGCGGATCCGGCTGGACCATGCCGAACACGCGCCCCCGGGCCAGGCTGTCCAGCGTCATGGCCAGGTAGCGCGGCTCGAAGATGTTGAGCGGCAGGCGGCCCTGCGGCAGCAGGACAGCCCCGGGGAGCGGGAAGACCGCGATTTCCCGCGGCAGGTCGGCAAGGCGCGGATGGAAGGGGGGCATCGGCGCCTGCCGCCCGTTCAGCGGAACAGCAGCGAGGAGAGCTTGCGGCGGCCGGCCTTGGTCGCCGGGTCCTCGAAGCCCCAGGCCTCGAAGAACTTCAGGAGCTGCTTGCGCGCCGCCTCCTCGTTCCAGGCGCGGTCGCGGCGGATCGCCTCGATCAGCGCATCGACGGCGCCGTCGCGGTCGCCGCCGGCGCTGAGCGCGACCGCGAGATCGATGCGCGCGGCGTGGTCGTCGGGATCGGCGGCGATGCGGTTCTGGAACTCGGCCAGCATCGCGCGGGCGCGGCGGCCTTCGATTTCGACCTCGATGGCGCTGCGCGCGGCGGTGATCTCGGCCGCGTCCTTGATCTTGGGCGGGGCGGATTCGAGCACGGCGCGTGCCTGGTCCTCCTCGCCCAGCGCGAGCAACGCGCGGGCGACGCCGGCAAGCGCCTTGGCATTCTCCGGTTCCTGCTGGGAGAGCGCGCCGAACAGCTCGAGCGCGGCGGCGTGGTCGCCCTGGGCGACGGCGGCCTCGGCCTCGGCCATCAGGTCGGCGCCGGGCATCTGCCCGCCGGCGGCCTTGAGCAGGCCTTCGACGAAGCGCTTCACCTCGGATTCCGGTAGCGCACCCTGGAACAGGTCGAGGATCTGGCCCTGCCAGAACGCGACGACCGTCGGCACCGACTGCAGCGGCAGGCCCATCTGCGTGAGCTGGGCGACGAGCTGGCGGTTCTTGTCGATGTCGATCTTGACCAGCCGCACACGGCCGCCCGCGGCGCCGACCACCTTCTCGAGCGCGGGGGTCAGCGTCTTGCAGGGACCGCACCAGGTTGCCCAGAAGTCGACCAGGACAGGGACCTCGCGGGACGCCTCGACGACGTCCTGCATGAAGGTCTTCTGGTCACCATCCTTGATAGCCCCGGCAGCGGCGCCAGCGGCGGGCGCACCCTGGCGGGCGGGGTCGAAGATCACGTCCATGGCAGGCATTCCTCAGAGCTTGGCGCATAAATGCGCCGTCCGGGCGCGGAAGCAAGCGCGGGAAGGATGAGGCAGGTAGGGAGGGGCGCCGCCCCCTGCACCCCCGCCGGGGGCATACGCGCCCCCGGACCCGCGGGAGGGGCGCGGCAAGGCCTCAGGCGGCGGCGTCGAAGTCCAGCAGGGCCGCGGTGTGGCCGAAGCCCGCGAGAAAGCGCAGCAGGTCGGCGGGGGCGAGGCCCGTGCTGGCGGCGTTCGTCAGCGGGTGCACCCAGATCCGGTCGAAATCCTCGGCCAAGTGGCGGTCCATGACGAAGCGGACGACCGCCGGCGCGGCATTGACCAGGCCGAGCGGCGTGACCGAGCCGGGGGTCACGCCGAGGGTCTCCTCGAGTTCCATCGCGCTCGCCATCGCGACCTTCCCCGCCCCGGCCATCCGGGCAAGGGCGTTGATGGAGACCTGCCGTTCCGCCTCCAGCGTGGCGAGCAGGAAGGGGCCTTCGCCCTTGGCCGGGCGGAGGAAGAGGTTCTTCGTATGCCCGCCGGGGAGTTCCGCGATCAGGTCGCGGCTTTCCGCCACGGTGAAGACCGGGCGGTGGCGGCGGGTCTCGGCGGCGATGCCGGCGGCGGCGAGACGGGCGAGCAGGCCCTCGGGCGTTTCGGGCATTCAGTCCAGTCGGAGGTTGTTGGCGCGGACCACTCTTGCCCAGGTCTCGATCTCGGCGTCCAGCCAGGTGCGGAAGCTGTCCGGGCCTTCCACCCGGTTGACGGCGCCGAGCGCGGTGATGCGCGCCGCCGTCGCGGGCACGGCCATGGCCGCGCCGATCTCGGTGGCCAGCCGGTTGACCATTGGAGCCGGCGTGCCGCCCTGTGCGAGGATACCCTGCCAGGTGCCGGAATCGGCGGCGGGCCAGCCGAGCTCCCTGAAGGTCGGCACCTCGGGAAAGTCGGTGAGGCGGGCCGGGCCGGTAACCGCGATCGGGCGCAGCGTGCCCTGCTTGCAGAACGGCGCCGTGGCCGTCGCGCCGTTGATGATCATCTGCGATTCACCGGCTGCGACGGCCGTCAGGGCCGCGGCGCCGCCGCGGTAGGGCACCTGCGTCAGATCGGTGCCCCAGTGCTGGGCGACCAGCAGGCCGGTCAGGTGGTTCCCCACCCCGATGCCGGCATGGCCCACGTTCACCCTCTGCGGGTTGGCCTTCGCATAGGCGACCAGCTCCGCGGCGTTCTGCGCCGGCACCGAGGGATGCACCGCGAGGATGTAAGGGGCGTAGATCAGCATGGTGACCGGCGCGAGGTCTCGCTTCAGATCAAACGGCAGGCGCGTGTAGAGGGAAGGCGCCGTCGCCAGCGTCGAGACGTCGATCAGCAGCAAGGTGTGCCCGTCCGGCGGGGATTTCGCCACCAGGTCGGCGCCGATGTTGCCGCCCGCGCCGGTGCGGTTTTCGACCACCACGTTCTGGCCGAAGCCGCGCGTCAGGTCCGGGGCAAGCAGCCGCGCCAGGATGTCGGAGGTACCGCCGGGTGCGAAGGGCACGACGATGCGGACAGGGCGGTCGAAGGACTGGGCGTGGGCGACGCGCGGTGTGGGCAGGGCAAGGGCGCCGGCGGCAAGGCCGAGCAGGGTACGGCGGTGCATGACGTTGGTCCTCCCGGCGTGTTGCCGTTACGCAGGAGGATCGCTCCAACCGGCAATGGCTGTCGAGGGGCGGCGGATTTTTGCTGCGGAGGATGGCTTGCAATCCCCGGCGGGTCGTGCGAATAGCCCCGCCGCCGCACGGAGCGCGGGCGTAGCTCAGGGGTAGAGCACGACCTTGCCAAGGTCGGGGTCGAGGGTTCGAATCCCTTCGCCCGCTCCAGATTTCTCCAAGCTTTTCAACACATTGGATGCGGTCAACCCATTCAAGGTCCGCTTTGAATCGGCTGGGGATGTTCGTCCCAAAGCGTGATCTAAGCATTCGGCAGGACATCAGGCGCTGCTCGATGCCACCCGATGGAATGTGATGGGCAAGCGAAGCTGCCGCTTTCCGGTGATCCGTGGATCAGGACCGCACGGTCGCACCGCGTAAGTCACGTCAAGTGGGATTCGCCCCGCTGAAGCGCATGAACGGGCGGTGAGGACCGTTGCCGAATGCGATCACGTCATACACATCCGCCGGCATGCCCGGCACTTCCATGCCCGGAGATCCAATAGGCATTTCGGGTACCGCGAGTCCGCGGACGCCCGGGGGGCGCTCCGCCAACAGGCGCCGGATCGCCGCCGCGGGAACGTGCCCTTCGAGCACGAACCCGTCGACCTCACCGGCGTGGCAAGACAGAAGATCGGCGGGCGTTCCGAGGCGCTGCCGAACCGGGCCGACGGCGCGAACCACGACGTCTTCCACGCCGAAGCCCTCGGCGCGCAGATGCGTGACCCAGCCGACGCAACACCCGCAATTTGGATCGCGCCACACGCGGACCCGGTTGGGACCCTGGGCACGGACCGTCGCGGGAACAAATGCGGCCATGGCCGCGGCTACGAATAGCGATTGCCGCCTGTTCATCCGCAAGCTCCCCTCAATCCGCACGACGATAGCCGCGCACTTCATCGTAGCGCACAATCTGGTCGCTGGTGAGCACCGCGCGAGTGGCGATATGGGCAGCGAGATGCACGGCACGCAGCGAGGCGCTCTCCACACCGATGCGGGCTGTTGCTTCTGCGACTGCATCGGGAGTTGCGCGCCGTTCCGAAAACAGCCGGTCGAGGATGCGCTCGGCCTCGATCACCCTTTCGCCCGCTGCGATCGCGTTGCGCCGCATGCCGTCCATGACAAGCTGAAGCTCGATCGTCTGCAGCGTTGTCAGACGCAGCGCTTCGGCGTGCTCCAGCGCATGCATAGGGCCCGGATAGCCGTTGCGTTCCGCGGCCAGCGCGAGACCCATGCCGCGAGCGGCGCGAAGATCAGCGACCTGCTCGCGGGACAGCGCCTTGATATCGCGCGAGCCGGGTTCCGCGTTGGGCATGACCTGCGCGCCGCGCGCGTGGTCGCCACCGTGTTGGGCGAATGCGGCTGTCGTGACCGCGAGTAGTGCGAAGGTGGAGATCAACACGCGCACCGATCACGTCTCTTCTGGCTGATCGACCAAACGCTAGCATTGAAGGCGGTCGAGCCACAGCCGCGATTAGAGGCTGGCCAGACCCTGCAGCCCGTCGTCGGGACCCTGGGCTGTCATCGACGTCTCGCATCCGCCCTCATGATCACGAGCGCTGCGGCTACCGACGCAGACAATCTGGCGCTGGCAGATCGTCGCGCGCCACAATCCTTCAGCACCGAAATACTGCAACCACCACCGGATACTTTGTCATGTGCCCGTCGCCACCAGGAAATCTCAGGGGGTCATGTTGATCGCGTCGCCCATCCACCGGGCGAGAAGGAGAACGCCCTGATGCAAACCCTGACCCGCAACCCCCGCTTCGCGCTCGGCGCCCTGACGGCGCTCGCCGTTATCGGTGCGGTCGCCACCACCGCGAAGGCCGACGGACAGCCCGTGGTGTCGCTCGAGCCGGTGATGCTCGGCCGGACCGGCTTCATGATCTACTCCGACCGCCCGTCCCCGGTAGCGACGCTGCCGGTGCGGCGCGTCATCACCAACGGCGAGAACGTCGAGGTCGAGTACGACACCTCGGCCGCGCCGCGCATGGTCGTGTCCCGCCCGGTCGCGCGCGTGGTCGGTAGCGGCGAGAACATGAGCGTCGAGTACGATGACGCCCAGGCCGCGAACATGCCACATGCCATGCCCAACATCGGCGGCGGACACAACGCCGCGCTCTGGAACCTCAACGCGCTGCCCCGTTCCCTCCGCTGAACGGGATGTGCCCGGACCCTGGGGGGGCCGGGCACTCTCGCGCCTCCGCGGACCGCCGCTGCGCGGCGCACCGCACCGGACAAGGACAACGCCCTGCGGCTTTGAGCCGCAGGGCGTTGCTTCGTGGTCAGTGCGGTTCAGCCCCGCACGGAGAACTCGGTCATCATCCCCGTCGCCAGGTGCGGCATATGGTGGCAATGAAACATCCACCGCCCCGCCGTGGCGAACTCGAACGCAAGCGTCACGCGTTCCATCGGCGGCACCTGCACGGTGTCGCGCATGGCACCCGCGAAGCGCTGGGACCCCAACCCCACGACCTGGAACACCGTGCCGTGGATGTGCATCGGATGTGCCATCATCGAGGCATTGGACATCGTCAGTTCCACACGCTCGCCGCGCCTGGCCTCGAGCACGCGGTGCCGACCCCAGGGACGGTTGTCGATGGACCAGACATAGGGCGCCATGCCGCCGTTGAGCGTGACGGACAGGCTCCGGTCGGCGGGTCGGGACGGCAGCGGGGTCGCCGCGTGCAGACTGAGCTCCTGGCGTCCGTCGAAGGCCGGCGCCGCCGTGTCGGCGTCACGGGCGATCCTTGTGACGGCCGCGCCGGCGGTTGCCAGGATCAGCCCGGCCCGCTCCCGCGCGCCCTCCCGCAGCGCGAGGATGGGGAAGGCGCCGCCCTCGCGCGGCAGCGCCAGCAGCAGGTCCACGCGCTGACCCATGGCGAGCGCGAAACGCGTCGCCGCCTGCGGGCGGATCGGATGGCCATCGACTGCGACGACCGAGGCCTGAAGCACCCCGGTATCGATCCAGAACACCGTCGCCGCGGCGCCATTGATGATGCGCAGAAGCACGCGGCCGCCGGGCTCGACCCGGACGACCTCCGGATCGGACAGCGTGCGGTCATTGGCGAGGTAGGCGTCGAAGTCGAGGTCGTTGATGTCGGGCGCGCCCATCGGCATGCCCGCGTGCGGCGCCGCGCCGGCAGGCATCCCGCCGTGCGGCCCGCCCCCCGCGCCATGCGGTGCGCTGCCTCCCGCTCCGAGCCGCGCGAGGATCTCGGCGAGGGGGGTGAAGGAGAAGTCGTGCAGCATCATCACGACCTCCTGCCGGTCCGCCTGCGCATCCGCTGCGGTCCGCACGATGTGCGGCGCCGCCAGCAGGCGCATCTCCTGGTCCGGCACATGGGCGTGCATCCAGTGGGTACCCGCGTTCGGCATGAAGTCGAAATCGCGCGACGCACCGGCCTCGATCAGTGGCAGCGGCGCATCGGGCACGCCATCCTGCGGATAGGGCGGGGTCTGGCCATGCCAGTGGATGATCGTGCGCTCCGTCAGCCGGTTCTCCAGGCGCACCCGGAACCGCTCACCCGGCTGCTGAATCAGGCCGTGCCCGCCATCCGGCCTGAGCAGGCCCAGCACCGTCGCGGGACGCCCATCGATGTCGAGCGTGCGGGTGGTGGCGCGCAGCACCGCCATGTCCGTGGCGGCATCGGCGCGGCGTCCGGCCGCACTCCAGCCGGACAGGGTGAGGGCGGCGCCGCCGGTCAGGAGGGCGCGGCGAGAGGCGATCATGTCGAGGCTCCATTCAACAACGGGCCGAGCGTCATCGCTTGAGGTGACCCGACGTTGAACGGATTGCGACAAAGCATGTCCGGCGCCGGGTGCGCGGTCACCACCGCCGTCGCAAGCGTCCGAACCGGACTTCACCTGTCAGCGATCCACGCCGCACGCGCATGCTCGAGGGTCGTCGTACCATGATCGCGGTTACGGCGCGGGAAGTTACCCTAGGGCAGCGCGGCACGATCCCCGATACCGATCGGACAAGCCCGCGATCGATTGACGGCGACCGCAAACCATAACTAGCATGAATGAATTGCGACGCAGGTGCTCTTGAATGTCATGCGTGCGGCGTCTCACCATCGCTCGTTCCGAGCCATTCCGGCTCCGGTCAAGGAGAGAATGCGATGCGGATCCTGCTGGCGGTCCTGATGTCCCTCGCCGCGGTGCCGGCCCTGGCGCACGACTTCGTGGCGGAAATCGCACGCTTCAACCAGATCGCCGCCGCGCGCGAC
Organism: Neoroseomonas eburnea; assembly: GCF_018129005.1. Lineage (GTDB taxonomy): Bacteria > Pseudomonadota > Alphaproteobacteria > Acetobacterales > Acetobacteraceae > Neoroseomonas > Neoroseomonas eburnea. The sequence continues at coordinate 65,411 of NZ_JAAEDL010000024.1, read as the reverse complement.
CTGACGAGCCAGCAGGCCGTGCAGGCCCGCATCCTCTCCGAGCGCGCCCAGGCCGAGTTGGAACAGGCCGAGACACGCCTGCTGCTGCGGGTCCGTTCGCTGACCAACCAGGCCCTGCGCGAGGCAGGCCAGCAGCCGGCCTTCCTGACCAGCGAGATCGCGAGGCTCGAGGCGGCGCTGGCGCAGAACCCGGCGGACGCACAGCGCCTCGCGCCGCTGCTGGCCGAGATCCGCATCACGAAGGCCGCTTACGACGCGCTCGACCGCTCCTCCTCCGAGCGCATGCGCGAGGCGCTGGCGATGATCGAGGCGGCGCCGCCGCGCCGCTGACCCTCGCGCCGCGCCGCACGGCGGCCATGCGGCGGCCGTGAACCTCGCCCTGCTCGAGACCTTCGCGGCGGTCATGCGCAGCGGCTCCGCCACGCGCGCGGCGGAGCTGCTCGGCGTCTCGCAGCCGGCCGTCAGCCGCGCGCTGCGGCGGCTCGAGGACACCACCGGCCTCAAGCTGTTCGAGCGCGAGGGGCGCCGCATCCAGCCGACGCCGGAGGCGCAGGCGCTCTACGCCGAGGTGCTGGCGGCGCGCGCCGGCCTCGATCGCGTTCGTCAGGCGGCGGCCCGGCTTAAGGAGGTCGGGACCGGCACGCTGCGCGTCGCCAGCTCCGCCGCCTTCGGCCTGCACCTTTTGCCACGGGTGATCGAGGCGTTCCTGCGCGACCGACCCGATGTCTCGGTCACGCTCGAAGTGGCGAGCTCCGCGGTGGTGCGCGACCTGGTCGCGTCCGGCACCTTCGACCTCGGCGTCTGCGCGGACGAGGTGGATCGCACCGGTGTGGTGGCCGAGGGCCTGTCGGAGACAGCAGGCGTCATCGTCCTGCGCGGCGAGCACCCCCTTTCGCGGCTCCCCTGCATCCGTCCGGACGATCTCGATGGCGTCGCCTTCGCGGCTCTGGCCCCGGAAGACAGGGCACGGCGGCGCCTCGACTCGCTGCTTGCCGGCTGCGGTGCGCGCCCGCGGGTCGTCGTCGAGACGCCTTTCGGCGCGACAGTCTGCGAATTCGCCCTGCTCGGCACCGGGATCGGCCTCGCGAACTGGCTCGTCTACGCGGCCGGCGGCTTCGAGGCGCGCGGACTGGTCGCCCGCCCCTTCGCACCGGCGATTGCCTTCCGCTCCCTTCTCCTGCTGCCGGCAGGGCGCGGGCGGTCCCGCTTCGTGGAGGAGCTGGTCGGCCGTGTGCGCCGCGCCGTGGCAGACCTGCCGTGGGCGCCCCGTCCGCCTGTCCGACGACAGCGATGATCCTTCGCCGGGCGCGGCCGTCGCGCGGCGCCGCGCATGGTTAACCGCGGCGCATGAATTGGCCGCTAGCGCGCAGCTTCCTGCATCTGTCTCCCGCTTCCTAACCTTGCCGCATGAACCACGCCCCGATGACGGTGCCGGCCCGCGAGCCGGAGCCAGGCGATTTCCGCAGCCTGGCGCCTGCCATACATCGCGGCTCGACCGTCGTGTTCGGCAGCATGGCGGAGTATGGCCGGCGACGCGACCGCTTCTACGACGGCTACTCCTACGGGCTCTACGGCACGCCGACCTCGCGCGAGCTGGAACGGCGGATCGCGGCGCTTGAAGGCGCGGCGCGCTGCTACGTCGTTCCGTCAGGCATGGCGGCGATCACCCTCGTCACGCTTGCTTGTGCTGCTGGTGGGCAAGTGCTGTTCCCGGACAGCGTCTACGATCCGGTGCGCACGCTCGCGACGACGCTGCTCGCCCCGTGCGGCATCGAGGCACGCTTCTACGACCCGATGATCGGCGGCGGCATCGCCAGCCTGCTGACACCGGCCACGCGGCTGGTCTGGGTTGAGTCGCCGGGGTCGGTCACCATGGAGGTGCAGGATCTCCCGGACATCGCCGCGGCGGCGCATCGGCATGGCGCGCTGGTCGCCGCGGATTCCACATGGGCCACGCCGCTGCGCTGCCGGGCGCTCGATCACGGCGCGGATTTCGCTGTGAATGCCGTGTCGAAATACCTCAACGGCCATTCGGACGTGCTGATGGGCGCGGTGTCGGTGCGCGACGAGGCGCTCTACCGAAGGCTCCGCGACGTGGGGCGCGCGCTTGGCCACGGTGTCTCGCCGGAGGATTGCGCGCTGGTGATGCGCGGCCTGGAGACGCTCGAACTCCGCCTCGACCGTGCCGAGGCCACCGCGCTGCGCCTCGCACGCTGGCTGGCCGGACGGCCGGAGGTGGAGACGGTGCTTCACCCGGCGCTCCAATCCTGCCCAGGACACATGACCTGGCGGCGGGACTTCCGCGGTGCGAGCGGGGTCTTCTCGGTCGTGCTCGCCGCCTGGACGCGGTCGCGCCTGCCGGCGGTCGTGGAGGCGCTGCGCTGCTTCGCCATCGGCGCCTCCTGGGGCGCGACGCGCAGCCTGGTCGCGCCGATTGACCCGGCGCCGCTGCGCACCGCGGTCCCCGCGCCGGCCACGGGCCCGATCCTGCGGCTCAGCGCAGGTCTCGAGGATCCCGCGCTGCTGGAAGCCGACCTGGCGCAGGCCTTCGCCTTGTTCCGGCCGTCGCAAGGCACGGCCGACCATGCCTCTCCACCCGCTGTCGAGGAGACCGTCCGATGAGCATCCGGCTCTCGCGCCGCCCGCTTCTGCTGGCCGCCGTCGCCCTGCCTTTCCTCCCGCGTGCCGCAACCGCGCAAACAGGTTGGTCCCCGAACCGGCCGCTCCGCCTCATCGTCCCCTTCGCGCCAGGCGGCTCCACCGACGTCGCGGCGCGCATCCTGGGCGAGCGGATGGGCGAGACGCTCGGCCAACCCGTGGTGGTCGAGAATCGTGCGGGCGCCGGCGGCGCGATCGGTACGGAAGCCGCGGCACGATCGACGCCGGACGGACACACCCTGCTGCTCGGAACCAACGGCGTGATGACGATCGCGCCCAATCTTGGTCTGATGCGCGCCGTCGACATCCGGCGCGATCTCACGCCCGTCTCGATGGCGTTCAAGACCGACATCCTGGTCGTTGTCCCGGCCTCCTCGCCGGCGCGCAGCCTTTCCGATCTCATCGCGATGGCGCGCGCGCGGCCGGGGCAGGTCTCCTTCGGTTCCTCCGGCGTCGGCACCGCCACGCACGTCTTCACGGAAGTCCTCGCCGCGGCCGCCGGGATCGAGCTGACCCATGTCCCCTATCGCGGCAGCGGGCAGGCGATGAACGACCTGATGGCCGGCACCATCCAGCTGATGCTCGACCAGCCCGCCTCCTCCATCGGCGGCATCCGGGACGGCCGGCTGCGTGCGCTGGCCACCACCAGCAGCGTCCGCAATCCCCTGCTGCCGGACGTGCCGACCGTCGCGGAGCAGGGCCTGCGCGGCGCCGAGAGCTCCTCCTGGGGTGCGATCATGGTCGCGGCCGGCACGCCGGAGCCGATGGTGGCGCGCCTGAACGCCGCGGTCCGCGACGCGGTCGCCCAGCCGGGTGTCCTGCAACGGCTGGCGGCGGCAGGGCTGGACGGCACAGCGTCGAGCCCGGCGGAGCTGGCGGAGTTCATCCGTGTCGAGACGGAGCGCTGGGGCGCGGTGATCCGCGACAGGAACATCCGCGTCGAGGGCTGAGCGGGCACCGACGGACCCGATGAGCCGCATCGCGGACCCGACGCCCTGCTCCGTCCCGCGCCGTCATGCGGCGCGCGAGGCGCGCGGACTGCCTGGTTCGCGAACCGTCACCACTTCGCGCTCGGGCGCGCGACCCTCGACGCCGCCGTAGAGCGCCCGAAAGAGGACTTCCTGCCAGCCGTCGCGCACCTCGCGCGCCGCCTTCAGGTTCCGCGTGACAACCGCGAGCGCGTCACGTTCGGCACTCTCCAGCGCCGGCGACTGTGTCGAAGGTGCCGAAGCGCGCGTGGCGCGCAGCGCGTCCGCGACCAGCGCGACGCCGCGCATCCAGGGCGCGAAGCGCTCCGACAGCAGATAGCGGCTGGTGCGCATCGGGTGCATCCACCGTGCCATCGCTGCGGCCGCGGGGTTCGCCATGGCGCGCATCCATGGCGCCACGAAGGCGCCGTAAATGGCATCGCTCCAGGCCGAGACCTGGCGGACGCGCTCGAAGGCGGCCGGCGGCGGTTCGAAGTGGAGATCCTCCACCCGGCGCTCGGCGAAAGCGACGCCGTATTGCGGCCGCCGGCAGTCGGGGTCGCCGGTCGGGTTGTCGATCGTCATCTCGTAAAGCCCGGGCGCGAGCCGTGCGACATCGTCGAGCGCCTCGAGGATCGCGCGATGCTCGAACCGCGCCACCGCGGCCGAGACGAAGATGCCAAGATGGCCGACCTTCGGGTTGAGCAGGTAGACGATCCGCTGGCCTGCCCGCTTCAACCCGTCGGTGTCGCCGTACACCCGTGCGATCCAGCCCAGCGCCTGGTGCGGTGGGGTGATGTTGTCGCCCTCGGATGCGAACACCACCAGCGGGCTGCGCAACGTTTGCAGGTCGAGCCGCGTCCCGTCGCCGAGGTCGAGCACGCCGCGTTCCAGGTCGTTGCCGATGAACAGCTGCCGGATGATGGTGGTGATCTCCTCCGCGCTTAGCGCGTAGAAGGCGTTCCACCATCGCTCGAAGGTTAGGAACCGCTCGCGCTCGCCCTCCGGGTCGAGGAACAGTGGCAGGTACTTCTCCCACAGGGCGTTCTCGGGCTTCAGCGCCTCGAAGTTCTGCACCAGCCAGGCGCCGTCGAACTGCCCGGCGCCGAGGTCGGCGAGCAGCCGCACGGGCCACACGCCGCCCGACAGGCCGCCCGCGAGGCGCATCGGGTTCACGCCCGGCTCGCCCGACCAGTACGACAGCGGCGACCCGTTCAGCACGATGGGGCCGAGCGGCCCCTCGCAATGCAGCGCCACCAGCATCGCCGCCCAGCCGCCCTGGCAGTTGCCGTACAGAATGGGCGCCCGGCCGGCGTGACGCGCCGCGACCGCGTCCACGAAGCGGCGCATCGCGTGCAGCACGTCGATCAGCGTCTGTCCGGGGCAGGGGGCGGGAAAGAAGGTCACGAAATAGACCGGATAGCCTTCGTGCAGCGCGATGCCGAGTTCGGAGTCGCGCCGCGTCCCGCCGATGCCCGGACCGTGGCCGGCGCGCGGGTCGATCACGATCAGCGGCGGCTTCGCGGGGTCGAGGCAGTGCTCCGCCTCGTCCTCGCCATATCCGGTGATGCGCAGCAGCGCGTAGTTCGCCGGCCGCGGAAAGCGTCGGGCATCGAGCAGCGTCTCGTGCCGGAAGGCCAGGATGTCCGGCATCCCCGCGCTCATCTGGTCGAGGACATCGTTGGCGCGCTCCCGCAGCACGTCCCAGAACAGGATCGCGCGCTGCCAGGCATCGATCGCGTGGCCGGCAAGGTCCGCCGGCCCGGGCGGGGGCGTGGCCGGTCCGGTGCCGGCGGGGTTCGCCGTCATCGCGCCCGTCCGCCGGCGGGGGGGCGGCGCCGATCCGCACGTCCGGTCATCGCGCCATCCCGCCGGCCATGGGGCCGGGACCGCTGCCGGGTATGACCAGCCAGGCGAGGGCGTCCACGGTCCGCCGCTGCGCATCGTCGAGGACCGGCAGCAGCGCCGCGGCTGCCTCGCGGCAGGCCTGCGCGCGCGCGAGTTCGGCGGCGAGGCGCGCCTCCGCCGCGGCGAGGCGCCCCTCAAGACCGGCGCCCGGGCGCGGCATCTGCGCGACCGCGGCGCGGTAGCGCGCCGCGGCATCGCGGATCTTCCCGGCGAAGCCCGTCCACGCGACCTCCTGGTCGGGGCGGATGCGCAGCTCGGCGCGCAGGAAGGCGAGGCCTCCCTCGACGCGCTCGGCCAGCATTTCGTGCAGCGGGCCGGCCGAGGCCGGGGCACCAGCCATGCCCATGGGGGACCCGCCCGCCATGCCGCCCAGCATCGCGCCACGCATGGCGCCGGGCCGCGCCGACCCGCCTGCGCGGTCGGCATCCTCGACCTCCAGCGTGATGCCGGGGCCGACATTGATGATGACGTTCATCGGCGCGGCGTGATGGCGCATCATCGCCATGCCGGGTCCGCCACCCTCGCGGCTCATCATGCCCATCATCCCCATGCCGCCCGGCGTGGCCGGCGTCGGCGCGGGCTGTACCGCGGGCGGGCCGCCCGCCGGTGAGTCCGGATGGTGCGGATCGGCCGCCGGCGCCTGTTGCGCCAAGGCCGGCAGGGCGAACAGCAGTGCCGCCGTGGCAGCGATGGCGCGCGATGTGTGCGTGGTCATGGTGTGGTTCCTCTCCTTGGCAGGGGTGGAATTGCGCGCACCGGGCCGGCCCCCTTCCATCGAACCGGTGTCGGACGCGCGGGCCGGCCGGGCGCGCACGGCATCACCGTGCGGCGCGAGCACCCAGGGCACGACGCGCTGCGATCATCGCCAGCGGCGGCAGCAGGGCCCATTGCAACACCGGCGCGAGGCCCGTGCCGAGCATGGGAAGGCGCGGCATCGCATCGGCGTAGGCCCAGCTGCCGCGCACCTCGACGTTCAGCCACTCGCTGTAGACCGTGTAGCCGAGGCCGATCACGACGGTCAGCGCAAGGACGCGCCCATGGGCATGGTCCGGCCACTGCGGCGTGCCCGCCAACACCAGGGCCCATGACATCGCCGCGAGCAGGATCAGCGCGTCGCCGCCGGTGCAGTGCAGGGCGGCGAAGGCAATCTCCCACGCGGTGCCGTCGTGCCAGAGGGTGTAGAGGGGCAGCTGCAGAACCTCTCAGGTCAGCATCGCCGGCATGGCTCGGAGGAGCGTCGCGCGTATCATCGCCAGCCACGCCGGCGGATCCTTCGGCATCACGGGAGACACGGCCTGTCATGATCCGGACGCGCCGCGCGCGATGTCGGCCCGCAGCGCGGCCAGCCGCCGCTCCCCCTGCCGGCCCAACAGCCGCGCATTGACCGCGACCACGACGGTCGAGAGCGACATCAGCGCCGCGCCGACGGCCGGCGTCAGCAGCACGCCCCAGGGTACGCCGATACCGGCCGCGAGCGGAATGGCCACGACGTTGTAGCCGGTCGCCCAGGCCAGGTTCTGGGCCATGCGCGCATAGGTCGCGCGCGCCAGCGCCAGGATCGCCACGACGTCGCGCGGGTCGTTTCGCACCAGCACGATGTCGGCAGCCTCGGCCGCCACGTCCGTGCCGGCACCGATGGCGATGCCGAGGTCGGACTGCGCGAGCGCCGGCGCGTCGTTGACGCCATCGCCCACCATCGCGACGGTCAGGCCGCGGGCCTGGATCGACTGCACGACCTCGGATTTCTGGTGCGGCAGCACCTCGGCGCGCACTTCGTCGAGGCCGAGCTCGCGCCCGACCTGCTCGGCGACGGGCCGCGCATCGCCGGTCAGCATCATGCAGCGCAGCCCGAGCGCGCGGAGCTGGCGCACCGCCTCACGGCTCTCGGGACGGACGACATCGGCGAGCGCGATCGCGCCGGCCAAGACGCCGTTCGCCGTGACGAACACCACCGTACGTCCGGCCGCCTGTTCCTCGGCGACATGCGCATCTTCAACCGCGATCCCGCGACGGCGCAACGTGCCGGGGCTGACCACCTCAACCTCGATCCCCTCGATCGTCGCGCGCGCGCCTTCGCCGGGCAGGTTGCGGAAATCGCTGGCCGGCGGCGGGACGATGCCGCGCGCCTCGGCGCCGCGCAGGATGCCCTTGGCGATCGGATGCTCGGACGCGGCTTCGAGCCCGGCCGCCAGGCGCAGCACCGCCGTCTCGTCCAGGCCCGCCCCGAGGGGGACCACGGACGCGACGCCGAAGCGCCCTTCGGTGAGCGTGCCCGTCTTGTCGAATACGACCACCTGCAGCGCACGCGCGCGCTCGAAGGCGGCGCGGTCGCGGATCAGCAGGCCGTTGCGGGCGGTGAGCTCGGTGCTGACGGCCACCACCAGCGGCACCGCGAGGCCGAGCGCATGCGGGCATGAGATGACCATCACGGTCACCATGCGCTCCAGCGCGAAGGCGAGCGGCGCGCCCAGTAGCAGCCAGATGACGAAGGTGCCGCCGCCGACGCCGATCGCGACCCAGGTCAGCACCGCGGCGGCGCGATTGGCGAGATCCTGCGTGCGCGATCGCGTGGCCTGCGCCTGTTCGACCAAGCGGATCACCTGCGCGAGATAGGTCTCCCCGCCGGTGCGCTCGATGCGCACGGTCAGCGCGCCCTCGCCGTTGACCGCGCCGCCGACAACATGGGCGCCGATGGCCTTCTCGACGGGACGGGATTCGCCGGTGAGCATGCTCTCGTCCATCGAGGACCGGCCCTCGGTCACGATGCCATCCGTCGGCACCTTCGCACCGGGGCGCACCAGCACGAGGTCGCCGGGACGGAGGTCGGCGATCGGCACCTCCTGCTGCGCGCCGCCCTCGCCAAGCCGCGTCGCCGTCGCCGGCATCAGCCGCACCAGCGCCTGCAGCGCCCCCGAGGCGCCGAGCACCGACTTCGCCTCCAGCCAGTGGCCGAGCAGCATCACCAGGATGAGGGTCGCGGTCTCCCAGAAGAAGACGTCGCCGGGCAGCCCGGCGAGCACCGCGAGCGAATAGACATAGGCGGAGACGATGGCGAGGCTGACGAGGGTCATCATGCCGGGCCTGCCCCGGCGCAGCTCGCCCGACAGGCCGGCGAGGAACGGCCAGCCGCCATAGAAGAAGACCGCGCTGGCGAGCAGCGCCTCGATCCAGGTGCTGCCGGGGAAGGCGATGACCCCGGGCAGGCCCACCAGCATCTGGATGTGCTGCGAGAGAACCACGACGGCGAGTGTCAGCGGCAGGCAGGTCCAGAAGCGGCGGCGGAAATCGGCGACCATCGCGCCGTGGTCGTGGCCGGCCTCGCCATGGCCGGCATGGGGGGCGGTGACGGCAGGCGGTGTGCCGTGGGCGCCATGATGGTGATGCGCGGCGTGGTCATTCATGCGTCGTGTGTCTCACGTCGGTTGCGCGGTGCGGGGTTCATCGCGAGGCCGCCGGCCCCGAGGCGGCGCGCCTCCAGGTCGGGATCCAGGCCGGAACACTTCGCGCCCAGGCGGCGTGCTCGGCCCCGAAGCGTTCGGCCGCCGAGGCGTCCTCACGTGCGGCGAGGCGGAGGTACATGACGACCAGCACCGGATACATCGCGAGCGTGATCAGCGTCGGCCACTGCAGGAGGAAGCCGGTCGTGATCAGGATGAAGCCGGCGTATTGCGGGTGCCGGATGCGCGCATACGGCCCCGCCGTCGCAAGCCTGCCCGATCGCGCTGCCCGATAGAGGACGGGCCACGCCGCCGCGATCAGCCAGAAGCCAAGGAGGATCAGCGCCGTGCTGATCAGGTGGAACGGCCCGAAATGCGGGTTGACCCCGGGTCCCGCGATCATTTCGAGCAGGTGTCCGCTGTCATGGCTGAACCAGTTCACGCCAGGCCAGCGCGTCTGCAGCCACCCCGCCAGCAGATAGATGGTCAGCGGGAAGCCGTACATCTCGGCGAACAGGGCGACGATGAAGGCCGAGAAGGCGCCGAAGCTCCGCCAGTCTCGCGCTTCGAGCGGACGCGCGAAACTGTAGGCGAAGCCGATGAACAGCGCGGCATTCACGGCAGCGAGCAGCCAGAAGCCGTACTCGGCGGATGGGATCATCACTGCTTCCCCCCGCCGCCATGGTTGTGGCCGCCATGCATGAAGACGTGCATGAGCGGGCAGAGCAGGATCAGGCCGAAGGGCAGCCACTGGAAGACATGCGCGGTGTGGCTGAACAGCAGGTAGGCGGCGAGCGCGACGGCGAAGATGCCGAAGGCAACGCCCGTGCGGGTCCGCCAGAATCCCGCCTGCGTCGGACGGCCGGCTGGTTCGTGCGTATCAGTGGGCATCGCGGTCACTCCGACCGCGCGACGGCCGCCGGACGCGCCGACGCGCCCGCTCCGTCGCCCGCGCGTGCGGGACGGCGCGGTGCCTCCGCAGCCCGGGCCTGCTCCGTGCCGTGCGGAACGGATGGCGGCTGTCCCGTGGGCATCGCAGGCTCCGCCATGTCCGGCGGCTGCGGAAAGGCGCGCAATGCGGCCCTGAACGGCGCGCTTGCCGCCTCGATCAGCGTGACGCAGCATTCCATCTGGATCGCCATGACCGATAGAGGATGTCGCGCCTGCGCGATCCGCTGGCCATGCGCCGCGAGCCGGTCGATCGTTTCCTGGACCGCGCCGGCCTGGGCGGCGGCAAAGGTGGAGGCGATGGCCTGGACCTGCGTGGTCACGTCCATCGTGAGTGCGACCGGATCGAGGCGCCGGTGGTCACCCGGCTCGGTCGGTGCCCTGGTGTCCTCGTGCATGTCCCGCTCTCTCCTTCCATCACATGGCCGGCCCGGCCTTCGCCGAGCCTCAGGTGAACAGACGGCGCCGGGCGCGATCCCTTACACGTCCGGCAGGGCTGGCGACGGGCAGATCCATGGATCGAAGCGCCCGTCGTCTGAACAGGCATCGCAATGCGCCAGCATCGCGGCGCGCAGGGCGGCGCGCGCGCGGTGCAATCGCACGCCGAGCGCGTTCCTCGTCAGGCCGAGGCGCGCTGCGTGCACGGCTCGATCTTCGCTGCGCAGGTCGATCGCCTGCAGCAGGTCGCGCTCCTCGGGCCTCAGCGCGGCGAGCACCTCTCGCAGGCAAGCGCAGGGGTCGCCGCGCGCCGGATCGGCCGGCGGCGGTACCGCGTACTCACTTCGCTGAGCCAGCGAGAGGGGGTCATCGGACCGATATCGCCGGCGTTCCATCCGTTCCGATCTGCGGTGATCGGCGATGGTGCTGCGCAGCACGGCCGCGAGCCAACCGCGCGCCGCGGCGGTGTCGCGCAGCTGCGGCGCCCGCGCCAGCGCGCGGAGACAGAACGCGGCCATGATCTCGCCGGCAGCCTGCGCGTCACCGTCGCAGCGACGCAGAACCCACCGGCGGATCACCTCGAAGTCTGCGGCAAGAATGGCACGGACCGGCGTTTCCGCGCCGAACCGTGCGACAGGGTCGGACCGCCGCAGATCGCTGGTCTGCATGGCCGGACCCATGCCGGATCAGCGCGCCGGCAGCCGCGCCAGCATGGCGCGCATCTGGGCGATCTCGCGCTCCTGCGCCGAGATGATCTCCTGTGCGAGCTGGCGGATCTCCGGGTCCCGGCCGTGTTGCAACACGATCCGCGCCATGTCGATCGCGCCCTGGTGGTGCGGGATCATGCCGGCGACGAAATCACGGTCGGCATTGCCGCTGTACTGGATCGCCATGTCGCGGTGCATCTTGTCCATGGCCGCGGCGAAGGCCTGCGAGGACGGCGCCGAAGCCCCCGGGCCAGCCGGCTGCATCGGCATCTGGCCGTGCTGCATGCCGGGCATCATCTGCCCGCCCGGCATCCGGTGCCCGGGCGGCATGCCCTGCGCGAGCACGTAGCCCGCGCCGCCGCCGGCGAGCGCGGCGACCGCGGCCGCGGCGAGGATGGAACGACGCATCTTCAACTCCTTCATGGTCTGGGCACCTGATCGGTGACGCCGCGAAGGTCGGACAGGCGCGTGTCCTGCGCATCAACACAGTATGACAAAAGATGTCAGGGGCCCTGGACGGCAGCCGATCGTCGGTCGGTAGGATCAGCGCCTGCGCGGCAGCTCCGCGAGGATGGTCAGGCCGCCCGCCGGCCGGTTCGCGAGCCTGATCGTGCCGCCATGCTGCGAGATCACCTGGCGCGCGATGGTCAGGCCGAGGCCGGTTCCGCCGGTGCCGCGGTTTCGCGAGGCTTCGAGCCGCCGGAAGGGTTCAAAGACCGCTTCCATGTCGGCTTCCGGAATACCGGGCCCATCGTCATCGATGCGCACCAGGATGCGTTCAGGCTCGTCGTCGAGCTGCACGCGGGCCGCCTTCCCGTACTTCACGGCATTGTCGATGAGATTCGCGAAAGCCCGCTTGATGGCGACTGGGCGGCAGGTGAGGCGGGCCTGACCCGGCCCCTCGTAGCGCGCATCGGCGCCGGCATCGGCGGCGGCGTCGCACAGCGTCTCCAGCATGGCGACGATGTCCGTGGGGCGCTCGGCCTCGAGCTCGTCCTCGCCGCGCAGGTAGGCGAGGGTCGCGCCGATCATCGCGTCCATCTCGTCGAGGTCGCTATCGATCTGGCGCTGCGCCTCGGGATCATCGAGGAAGCCGGCGCGCAGCCGAAGGCGCGCGATCGGCGTGCGCAGATCGTGGCTGACCGCCGCGAGCGCCTGGGTGCGGTCGGCGATCAGCTTGTTGATGCGCGCCTGCATGCGGTTGAAGGCGAGTGCGGCGTGGCGCACCTCGCGCGGGCCGGTCTCGGGCATGCGTACCGTCGCACCCGGCAGGCCGATGCGGTCGGCGGCATCGGACAGTTGCCGCAGTGGGCGCCCGATGAGCCGCACCACGAACAGGCCGAGGAGCAGGATGCCAGCGGCCATCGCGCTGGTGGACAGCAGGCTTGCGTGTTCGGCCGTGGGCGGCCGGAACAGGCCCGCCGAGAAATTCAGCCATGATCCGTCGGGCAGTTCCACGGCACCGATGATGACGTGGCGAAACTGCTCCCCATCCGGCATCGGCGCGGTTCCGTCCTCCGCATAGCCAAGCCGCAGGCCGCTGGTTCGAAGCTCTGGAACCAGTTCGACAAGCCGGGCACGCAGCGCCTCGATGCGCGGACTGGATTCCTCGACAAGCCTGACTGCCGGCGCCGGAGTCCAGTGCATGTCGAGGCTTGCGGAGGAGAGCGCATGCGCCGTCCTGTCGCGGTCGGCCACCGGCAGCTCCGCCACCGCACGCTTCGCTGCCGCAAGGCGTTCCGCGGTCTGTCGCTCCCGCGTCGAGCCCAGCACGGCATCCGTCCCGACCTGATGCAGCCAGAGGCTGCCGACATGGAAGGTCAGCAACCCCACCAGCAGCACGAGGACGATTCGCCCGCCCAGCGTATCGGGCACGAGGCGCAGCCGGGACCGGTCGGGCAATGCCCCGCTCACCCGCGGACGACCGCGGGGACGAACATGTAACCCGCACCGCGGATCGTCTTGATGATGGTCGGGCTGTCCTCGCTCGGTTCCATCTTCCGGCGCAGCCTGCTGATCATGACGTCGACCGTCCGGTCGAGCGTATCGGAGACGCGGTTGCGCGCCAGGTCGAGCAACTGGTCGCGGCTGAGGACGCGCTGCGGATGTTCGCAGAAGGCGAGCAGCAGGTCGTACTCCCCGCCGGAGAGATCAACGGCAACCCCATCCGGCGCGGTGAGTTCGCGCCGGCGCGTGTCGAGCGCCCAGCCAGCGAACAGAAGACGGTCCGCGACCAGGCCTGACGTGCGCGGTTCGCTGCCCTGGGCACGCCGCAGCACGGCACGGATGCGCGCAAGAAGCTCGGGGCGCGAGAAGGGCTTCGGGATGTAGTCGTCCGCCCCCAGTTCGAGGCCGAGCACGCGATCGGTCTCGTCGCCGCGGGCCGTCACCATGATGATCGGCACCTGCGTCTTGGCGCGCAGCGCCCGCGTGAGATCAAGGCCCGACTGTCCGGGAAGCATGACGTCCAGGAGGATGAGGTCGACCGGCGCATTCGCCAGGGTCTCCCACATCTCGCGCCCGTCGCGCGCGCCGCTGACCCGATAGCCGTTCTGGCGCAGGAACTTCGCAATCAGCGTGCGCATCTCGCCGTCGTCCTCGACGACGAGCAGATGCGCCTCGGGCGTCAGGAGGTCCGGCGACATCCGGTCATCCTCACTCCGAATCGCGCGGGGTGAAACGGCCTTGTGCCGGGCGCTGCCCCGGCAGGGTCACCGTGACCACGACGCGCATGCCGGTCGCCGCGGTGAAGTCCCCCTGGCCGCGCATGACGTTGGCACCGGCTGGGGCGAGCGTCACGGTCGCCTGCCGGCCGCCGGCGAGGACCACCGCCTGCCCGGTCGCGCCTTCCACAGACCGCGGACGATCGGCATTGTCGCTCAGGAAGAGCCGCAGCTCGTTGCCTTCCGCGACCAGCTCCCCGTGGCCGCCGGCAAGGTCGATCAACTGGCCGCCATTCGGCCCGCGTGTGGTGTGCGCGCGCGCGCCGTGCGTTAGCGCAGGAAGCAGGGCGGCTGCGGCGAGAAGTCTGCGTCGGTGCATGGTCGGTATCCTTTCGTCGTCTCAATAGGCCTCGGCGACCTTCATTTCCTGCTGCCGCTCCATCAGGCTCGCTAGGGCCGGCCGGCCGAAGCGGTGGAACAGCAGCGGCGTGAGGAAGGTGTCGAGAAGCGTCGCGGTGATCAGGCCGCCGAAGATGGTGACAGCGACAGGGTGGAGGATTTCCTTGCCCGGCTCGCTTGCGCCGATCATCAGCGGGATCAGCGCGAAGCCCGCCGACAGCGCGGTCATCAGCACCGGCGTCAGGCGTTCGAGGCTGCCGCGCAGCACCAGGCCGAGGCCCCAAGGCTCGTCCTCAAGCAGGGCAAGGTTCAGGTAGTGGCTGACCTTCAGGATGCCGTTGCGGGTGGCAATGCCGGCCAGCGTGATGAAGCCGATCATGGAGGCGACCGAGAGCGGCTGCCCGGCGATCCACAGCGCCGCGACCGCGCCCACCAGCGCCAGCGGCACGTTGCCCATGATGATCAGCGCCAGCACCGCGGACCGGTAGCGGCTGTAGAGCACCATGAAGATCAGGGTCAGCGAGACCAGCGACAGCATGGCGATCAGCCGCGATGCTTCCTCCTGCGCCTGGAAGGTGCCTTCCAGCGCGACGAAGTAGCCGGACGGCAGCGGCGCGCTCGCCATTTCATTGCGGATGCGCTGCACGATCGCGGCGGTGTCGCTCCCGTCGGTATTCGCCAGGACCACGATGCGGCGCCGACCGTTCTCGCGCAGGATCTGGTTCGGGCCGTCGGTGTCGCGGATCTCAGCCAGAAGCGACAGCGGCACGCGCCCGCCCGGCGTCTCGATCATCAGCGTCGAGAGGCCGGTGCCGGTGCGGTCCTGGTCGGCGAGGCGCAGCACGAGGTCGAAGCGCCGCGCGCCGTCCACCACCTCACTGACCACCTGGCCGCCCGACATGTCCTGCACTGCCTGCCCGATGGTCGCCGCCGACACGCCATGCAGCGCGGCGCGTTCGTGGTTGACCGTGACCTGCAACTGCGGGACGCGCACCTGGCGCTCGATCTGGAGGTCGCGCAGGCCGGGCACCGCGGCCAGGCGCTGCTGCATCTGCTCGGCGATGGTGCGAAGGGTGTCGAGGTCATCGCCGTAGATCTTGAGCGCGATCTCGGCCCGCACGCCGGAGAGCATGTGGTCGAGCCGGTGGCCGATGGGCTGGCCGATGTTGAGGCTGCCGGGGATGATGCCGAGGCGTGCGCGGATGTCGGCCGCGATCTCCTGCTTGCCGCGACCGGACGGGTTCAGCGTGACGTCGATCTCCGAGGAGTGGACACCCTCGGCATGCTCGTCGAGCTCCGCCCGTCCGGTCCGCCGGCCGACTGAGCGCACCTCCGGGACCTGCATGATCAGCCGCTCCGCCGCCGTGCCCAGGCGGTTTGCCTCGGCGAGGCTGATCCCCGGCTGGAACTGCAGGCTGATGGTCAGCGTGCCCTCGTTGAAGGGCGGCAGGAAGGCGCGCGGCAGGAAGGGCAGCGTCGCGACGGCGATGGCGACGGCGCCGCCGGCAACAACATACATCAGGCGTTCCCGCCGGAACGCCCACAGCAGGGCGATCCTGTTCCCGGCCTTCAGCTTGCGGACCATCCAACCGTCGCCATGGTCCATCCGCTTCATCCGCGGCAGCAGGTAGTAGCAGAGCACCGGTGTCACGGTGATGGACACGATGAGCGAGGCCAGGATCGAGACGATGTAGGCGATGCCGAGCGGCGCGAAGAGGCGTCCCTCGATGCCCGACAGCGCGAACAGCGGCACGAAGACCAGGATGACGATCATGGTCGCATAGACGATGCCGGAGCGTACCTCCTGGCTGGCTTTCGCGACTACCGTGAAGACCGGCAGAGGATTCCCTCTTTCGCGGTTCTCGCGCAGGCGGCGGAAGACGTTCTCGACATCCACCACCGCGTCGTCCACCAGTTCGCCGATCGCGATCGCGAGGCCGCCCAGCGTCATGGTGTTGATCGACAGGCCTAGCAGGTGAAAGACGACCACGGTGATCAGCACCGACAGCGGAATGGCGGTCAGTGAAATCAGGGTGGTGCGCACGTTCAGCAGGAACAGGAACAGCACCACGGCCACGACGGCCACAGCCTCGAGAAGCACGGTCTGCACGTTGCCGATCGAGGCCTGGATGAAATCTGCCTGGCGGAACTGCACGTTGTCCGCGGTCACCCCGGGCGGCATGACGCGCTGAAGGTCGCGCAGGGCCTCCTCGACGGCGCGTGTGACGACGACCGTGTCGGCATTGGGCTGCTTCTGGATCGACAGGACCACCGCCGGCCGGCCCATGCTGCCCGCCTCGCCCCGGCGCAGCCGCGCGGCGAAGTCCACCTCGGCGACCTGACGCAACAGAATGGGCTGGCCGTTGCGCAGCGTGATCGGCGCGTTGGCGAGGTCCTCGAGCCGGGTGGTGCGGCCAATGTTGCGGATCAGGTATTCGCGCCCGGCCTGATCGACGTAGCCGCCGCCGCTGTTCGCGCCGAACTGGCGCAGGGCGGCCACAATCTGCTCATGCGTGATGTCGAGCGCATGCATGCGCGCAACGTCCGGTGTGACGCGATACTGCTTCACCTCGCCGCCGATCGGGATGACCTGGCTCACGCCTGGGATGGTCAGCAGGCGCGGGCGCACCACCCAGTCAGCGAGTTCGCGCAGCTGCATCGGGCTCGCGCGGCCGTCGGTCGACATCGCCACGAGCATGATCTCGCCCATGATCGAGGAAACGGGCGCCATCTGCGGCACGACATTCGGCGGCAGCTGCGAGCGCACCAGCGACAGCCGCTCCCCCACCTGCTGGCGATTGATCCAGATGTCCGTGCCCCAGTCGAACTCCACGAAGACGATCGACAGACCGACCCCCGAGACCGATCGGACGCGCGTCACCCCTGGCATGCCGTTGAGCGCGGTCTCGATGGGGAAGGAGACCAACAGCTCCACCTCCTCCGGCGCCAGGCCTTCCGCCTCGGTCAGCAGCGTGATCACTGGCTTGTTCAGGTCGGGAAACACGTCCACCGGCAATTGCCGCAGCGTGAGCGAGCCATAGACGACCAGGATGGCCGCGGCCGCGAGAACGAAGAGCCGATTGCGCAGGCTCGTGGAGACGAGGAAGTTGAACATGGCGCGCGGCCCTCAGCGGATCTGCGCGATGAGGCTTGCGGCCTCGGTCACCACGCGGTTGCCCGGCTCAAGACCGGCCAGGACGAGCACATTGCGCCCATCGAGCGGCTGTACGCGCACCGGTCGGGGGACGAAGCGCTCCGCCGACGCCATCTCGAACACGATGGGCGGGCCTTCCGCGCTGCGGATCACCGCTTCGCCGGGGAGGACGATGCCGGCGGCACGACGGTTCGTCTGCACGGTGACCGTCACCGGCGTGCCGACCGACAGGCCGGGCGGCGCGTTGACGATGCGGAACTGCAGGGGCACCGCCTGCTGGCGGAGCGCGAGGCCACGTCCGATGAAGGCCAGATCGAGGCCCAACCCACCAGCGGTCGTCGCCCGCGCCCCGGCGATGTCGGCGACCATCCCCCCATCATAGGCCACCGCCTCGACCCATAACCGTGTCGGCTCGACGATCTCGAACAGCGGCTCGCGCGCATCCACGATCTGCCCGCCCACGGCGGCGACGACGCTGATGAACCCTGATGCCGTCGCCTGCACGGCGAGCCGGCCATTCAGACCTTCGGCAACTGCTGCCCGGCGGGCGCGCAGTCCGTCGAGCTCGGCCCGCGCCTCAGCGATCTCGCGCGCCGAGACGCTGCCGGCGAGGCCCGCAAGCCGCTGCGTCCGCTGCTGGGCGATGCCGATCTGCGAGTCCAGCTCGGCCAGCGTCGCCTGCACGCCGCTGCGTTCCTGCGCGCCGAGGACGGGTACGATATAGGCCATCGTCTGGCCGCGTTCGACACGGCTGCCGAGCGTCGGAAACCCTGCTGGCGGCGCTTCGACCCTGCCGGCCTGCGGCGCCTGTACGCGACCCGAGGCGTTCGGGTCGGCGATGACCTGGCCAACCAGCTGGAGCGCAACCGGCGCGTCGGCGCGATCCACCATCGCAGCGCGCACGCCGAGCAGTCGCTGCGTCGGCTTCGGCACGAAGACGCTGCCATCTGGCTGTCGGCGCGGCTGATCCATGGGCTGAGCGGTCGCGGGAAGGGCCAACAGCCCCAGAATCAGCGCCATCGGCGCTGCTGCCGCCCGCGCCGGCACCCGCCCGGCCGCCGGCTTGTGGTGCGGCTCCGACACGGCTTCCGTCATCGGCTTCAGGGCGATTCCATCCGGCGCCACCATCGGCGGCAGGTTGCGAGGTGCCGCGGCCCTGCCGATCACGACGCCGAGCAGCAGCAGAGCCAGCCCGGCCGCCCATGCGACGGGTTCCGCCGCGGCCCGCGTCGCCGTCTCGCGCCAACCCTGCGTCACGACCGACGCCGCCGCAGCGGCCGGAACCTCGATGTCCAGCGGCAGCAGATCCATGTCGGCCCCTGCCGTAATGGTCAGGATCAGACTGCGCGCGCCCGGTTGGCCGAGCAGCGGATGTGCGATGACATAGGTCGCCTCGGCGCTTCGCGTAACCGGCACGGGTTGACCGTCCAGGGTCGCCGAGATCTCGGCATTGTCGACCGGCTCGGCGGACGGATAGCGATCGAGGTAGAGCCAAAGCCGTGCATCGGGTCCGAGCACGCCGACCACATCGAAAATGTCGGAATGTGCGATGCCGCGCGGTGCCGCATTCGCCGGGGGCGGTGCCTCATCGCCGTGTCCAGGATGGGCGAGCGCCGGTACGGCAGCGAGGAGACCGAACAGGGCTGCGAAGACGAGGCGACGGATCATGGACGCTGGCTGCTTCACGGTTCGACCCCGATCGCTTGGTTGTAGCGGGAAATGGCCTGGCGCAGCGCCACTTGCGCCCGCCGGCGGTCGGCATCCGCCGCCGTCACGATGGTCCGTACGCGCAGCGTTTCTGCGAGCGTTGCCTGACCTTCGCGAAAGGCGCGCTCTCCAAGCGACGCAGCCTCGGCCAGCGCGGCATGCCGCTGGTCGGCGAGGCGGGAAGCGGCTCGGGCATCCGCGAGCGCGGCGCGTGCGCGGTCGCGTTCGGCGGCGACGAGCCGTTCGGCCGACCCGGCTTCGGCCGTCGCGGTCGTCAGTTCGCCCTGCGCGGTCGCGCGCCGCTCCGCGTTGCGCGGCGGATGCGCCAGCGGAATCCGGACACGCACGCCGAAGCGGGTGTCCCAGCCGGAGTCGCGATCGTCGCGTTCCTGGCGCATGAAGGCGGCGATCTCCGGGCTTTCGCGGTCCTCCACCTCGGCGATGCGAATGCCCGCGCGGGCCACATCAAGGCCGAGCCTGGCTGCGACGATCCGGGGATGCTCGGCGGGCGCGGTACCGTCGCGCAGGACTTCCTGCCAGCCAGGGGCGGCGTTCCGTCCGGTCAAGGCGCGAAACGCGAGCTGCGCTTCCCGCACCGCGGCTTCCGCCTCCCGCAACGCGCCCTCGCTCTCCCTAGCATCCGCTGTGGCGAGAAGTTCTTCCGCGCGCGACACCTGGCCGGCGCGCGCTTGGCGCGCAACGTCGCGCGTGAGGGCTGCGGTGCTCGATGCGCGCGCACGCGCTGCCGCGAGGGCCGCGTCCGCGACGGCCCACGCCCAATACGCGTCACGCACCTCCCCCGCGATGAGGAGGCGTCGCGCCGCGATCTGCGCCGCGAGCCGCGTGCCTTCGGCATCGGCGAGGCCTCGCTGGGCGCGCGACTGTCCCGGCAGCCAGACCGGCACACCGACCTCCACTTCGGCTTCACGAAAGCCGCGGTTCTGGGTGAAGCGATCGGTCGTGTAGCCGAGCCCGACGCTGGGCGCGCCCGGTGTGAGGGCGTTTGCGCCGCGAAGGCGTGCGTCGATGGCCCCGCGCTGCACCTCGAGGGTGCGCAATTCGGGACTGAGGCCGGCGGCCGCCTCGAAGGCGTCGCGCAGCGGGTTGGCCTGCGCCGCGACGGCGCCGCCCGTCAGGATGACGGTCAATACCAAACGGATCAGCACCGAATCCCCTTTCCGCGCGCCCCTCGGAGAACCGCGTATGCCCGCCGCACGCGAACGGGTCTTTTCCCGTTCATGACAAAACATTGCAGCAGTCGGCTTGTCGCTGCGTGACCGGCGACAAGGCTGCCTGGCCAAGCTGGCAAGACGCGTGGCGTTGACCTGCCCCCGACCAGACTCACCGACATGGAGGTTGAGATTTCGCTTGACCTTCCCAATGTGGGAAGCGCGATCGACGTGTCTCCCGCAATACTCGAACAGGAGACAAGCATGACCCGCTTCGAAATCCCCGACATGACCTGCGGTCATTGCGTCAAGACCGTGACCGAGGCGGTGCGCTCGGTCGATCCGGTCGCGCAGGTTCAGGCGGACCTCGCGACGCACAGCATCGGCGTGATCAGCAACGCGAACGCAATGAGTCTGTCGGCCGCAATCACGGCGGCCGGCTACCGCAACACGCCAAGCGCCTGACGCCGGAGCACAAGGCATGGCCCCCGACACCAACATGATGGAGGCGATGCCTGCGCGTGCGGCCTCCAGCCCTCTGCCGCCCGAAGCGCGGGTCTCGGTCCCGATCGAGGGCATGACCTGCGCCTCCTGCGTGCGCCGCGTCGAGCGGGCCATCGCCGCCGTCCCCGGCGTGTCTGCCGCAGCCGTGAACCTCGCGACCGAACGGGCCGAGATCCGCTTCGACGGCACGCCGGACCTGCCGGCGGTGCTCGGCGCCGTCAGCCAGGCCGGCTACGGCATCGGCACCGAGACGACCGACCTCGCCGTGGAGGGCATGACCTGCACCTCCTGCGTCGGCCGCGTCGAGCGCGCGCTGAAGGCCGTGCCCGGCGTGACGGAGGCCGCGGTGAACCTCGCCACCAACCGCGCCCGCGTGACGCACCTGCCCTCGGTCGCCACCGCGGCGCTGATCGGGGCGGTGCGTGGCGCCGGCTACGGCGCCGAGCGCCTCGGCACCGAGGCCCCGGCCGATCGCGGCGACCGCGAGCGCGCCGCGCGTGCGGCGGAGATCCGCGGCCTGGCGCGCAGCCTCGGCCTCGCCGCCGCGCTGACCCTGCCGCTGGTGGCGCTGGAGATGGGCGCCCATCTCTCGATGACGCTGCATCACGCCATTCGCGACAGCATCGGCTTCGCGCTGAGCTGGCAGATCCAGTTCGTGCTCGCCTCGCTGGTGATGTTCATTCCCGGCCTGCGCTTCCAGACCAAGGGCTGGCGGGCGCTGCTGCGCGGCGCGCCAGACATGAACTCCCTGGTCGCCATCGGCACCGGCGCGGCCTTCGCCTATTCGACCGTCGCGACCTTCGCGCCCGCCCTGCTGCCCGAGGGCGCGCGGCATGTCTTCTTCGAGGCGGCAGCGGTGATCGTCACCCTGATCCTGCTCGGCCGCTGGCTCGAGGCGCGGAGCAAGGGCCGTACCTCCGAGGCGATCCGGCGGCTGATGGGTCTGCAACCCCCCACCGCGCGCGTGCTGCGCAACGGGCAGGAGCAGGAGATCCCCGCGGCGCAACTGCTGGCCGGCGACATCGTCCTGGTGCGGCCGGGCGAGCGCATCCCCGCCGATGGCGAGGTGACCGAGGGCGCCTCCTTCGTCGATGAGGCGATGATCACCGGCGAGCCCGTCCCGGTGGAAAAGACCCTGGGCGCGAAGGTGACCGGCGGCACGGTGAACGGCACCGGTGCCTTCCGCTTCCGCGCCACCGCCGTGGGCGGGGAGACAGTGCTCTCGCAGATCGTGCGCATGGTGGAGCAGGCGCAGGGATCGAAGCTGCCGATCCAGGCGCTGGTGGACCGCGTGACGATGTGGTTCGTCCCCGCCGTGCTCGCCATCGCGGCGCTGACCTTCGGCGTGTGGCTGGTCTTCGGGCCGGATCCGGCGCTCGCCTTCGCGCTGGTGAATGCGGTCGCGGTGCTGATCATCGCCTGCCCGTGTGCGATGGGCCTGGCGACGCCGACCTCGATCATGGTCGGCACCGGCCGCGCGGCGGAACTCGGCGTGCTGTTCCGCAAGGGCGAGGCGCTGCAGGCGCTGCGGGATGTCGAGGTCGTCGCCCTCGATAAGACGGGTACGCTGACCGAAGGCCGCCCGACCCTGACCGACCTCTCGGTCGTACAAGGCGAGGATGAGGCCACGATCCTGGCACTGGTCGCCGCGGTCGAGGCGCAGTCCGAACATCCCGTGGCGCAGGCCATCGTCGCCGCGGCGCGGAGGCGCGGCCTGGTGCTGCCCGAGGCGGCTGCCTTCGAGGCCGTGCCCGGCTTCGGCGCCACGGCGCTGGTGGATGGGCAGCGCGTCTCGGTCGGCGCCGACCGCTACATGGCGCGGCTCGGCCTCGACGTGGCCCCCTTCGCCGCCACGGCGGCCGCGCTCGCGGACCAGGGACGCACCCCGCTCTATGCGGCGATGGACGGGCGCCTCGTCGCGGCGCTGGCGGTGGCTGACCCGGTCAAGCCCGGGACGCCTGCGGCACTCGCCGCGCTCCGGGCGCAGGGCCTGCGCATCGCCATGGTGACCGGCGACAACAGGCGCACGGCGGAGGCGATCGCGCGGGGCCTCGGCATCGAGGAGGTGGTGGCCGAGGTGCTGCCGGACGGCAAGGTCGCCGCCGTGCAGGGCCTGCGCGAAGGCGGGCGGAAGGTCGCCTTCGTGGGCGACGGCATCAACGATGCTCCGGCGCTTGCCGCCGCCGATGTCGGCCTCGCGGTCGGCACCGGCACCGACATCGCGATCGAGAGCGCCGACGTCGTGCTGATGTCGGGCGACCTCGGCGCGGTGGCGACGGCCTTCGGGATCAGTCGGGCGACGATGGCCAACATCCGGCAGAACCTGTTCTGGGCCTTCGCCTACAACGTTGCGCTGATCCCGGTCGCGGCTGGCATACTCTGGCCCTTCGGCGGCACGCTGCTCTCGCCGATGCTGGCGGCGGGCGCGATGGGGCTCAGCAGCGTCTTCGTGCTGGCGAATGCACTCCGGCTGCGGCGGTTCCAACCCGCCGCGGCCACCGGGCGGGAGGGACGGTGATGAATATCGGTGATGCGGCGAAGGTGTCGGGCGTCTCGGTGAAGATGATCCGCCACTACGAGGCGATCGGCCTGCTGCCGGCGGCCACGCGGACCGAGAGCGGCTACCGCGTCTACCGGCCCGAGGACGTGCACGCGCTGCGCTTCATCCGCAACGCGCGCGACCTCGGCTTCCCGCTCGCGGAGATCGAGGAACTGCTCGGCCTCTGGCGCGACCGGGCGCGCGCGAGCGCGGAGGTGAAGCGCCTCGCGCTGGCGCATGTCGCCGCCATCGACGAGAAGCTGAAGGCGCTGCAGGCGATGGGCGATACGCTTCGGGAGCTTGCTGCGTCCTGCCATGGCGACCACCGGCCGGATTGCCCGATCCTCAAGGGTATCTCCGGGGCACGGACCTTGGCGCCGATGCGAAACGACGGAGGCGCGCACCCCGCCGAGAGACTGCGACACGCGAGCATCACTCGGGCTCCGCCTCGGTAGGGCGTCTTTCTCTCCATGTCCCACGATCGGCGGTACCCCACTCGAAGGCGCGAGATACGAGCAACGCCAGTGGAAGCTGGCGGACCTGCCTCCCGTTTCTTTGATCGCCGTGGGCGGAGACAATCCGGTTCACGGTTGGGCCGGGACACGGAGAGGTGACGCTGAAGAAGATCGCCATTGGCTGGCAGCGACCGGTCATGCCCCTCTGCATGGGCGCTGCCGAGGCCGGTGGTTGAGGCAGCCGCTGCACATACTATCTCAGCGATCTCTGCGGCCGGTCCTGCGCGACCGAATGAGGGCATCGCGCTCCATGGCCCGCGCTCGACCGGGATCGGGGTCGGCCGGCAATGGAGGCTGGCCTGGGTGCCGCGACAGCCTAAATGGTGGGGAGCGAACGCCGGCCTCCTGGGGGCGATCGACCTGCGTGGACTGACGCTGGCGATCGCGGTAGCTCGAAGCCGAAGCATCCGAGTGGCGGCGCGCGGCGCGGGTCTGACGGCATCGGCGGTCAGCCGGCGGCTTCGTGCGCTGGAGGATGGGCTCGGCGTGTCCCTGTTCGAGCGGCGATCATCGGGCATGAAGCTGACAGAGGCAGGCGAAAGGTTCCTCGCGGACGCGACGCGGCTGCTCGACGAGGTACAGGACGCGGCGAGCCGCGCGCGGGACGCCGGATCGGCAGCGACCGGTCGGCTGGTGATCGGCACCTACTTTTCGGCCTCAACTGGCCGCTTCCGGGACGCACTGATCCGATTTGTCCGGCAGCGTCGAAGGATCGAGGTGTGGCTTCGGGAGGGAGGGAGGCACGACCTCCTGACCGCGGTCCGTCGCGGAGATGTTGACCTCGCCCTATTGCTGGGCCCGAACGAGGAACCGGGGCTCGAGCGTTTGGCTCTTTGGCATGAGTCCGGGATGGTCGCCCTGCCCGAGCAGCATCACCTTTCTGATCGAACGCTTGTCCCATGGCAAAGCCTCGCCGGTGAGACCTTTATCGTTACGCCACGCGGCTCCGGGCCAGAGGCACGAGCGAAGGTCGAGGCGTTGCTGCCGGCCGGTCATGCGGCGCGTTTCACAGCGCACGATGTCGGCCGCGAGGCGATGTTCAACCTCGTTGGCGCCGACCTCGGCGTCGCGGTGCTGGCGGAATCCGCCTCGGGTGCGTCCTACCCGGGTGTCGTCTTTCGGCCGGTCGGCGACGAGAATGGGCCTACCATGGTGGAGGCGTCCGCGTATTGGGACCCTCGGCGTGATAATCCGGCGCTACGTCGGTTCCTTGCGTTGCTCCGCGCGACTCAGGATCCGTCTTCGCGCGGTAGCGGTGCAGACTGACGCTGCCGCGCTAGCGTGGGGCGCGCGGACCGTCGCGCTGAGCGGAACCCCCGGTCGCTCGCGAGGAACCGCGCCAGCATGGGCGCGACCAGCTTCGTGGGCTCGACCTGCTGCCCTGTCTCACGCGAGAGCGCATCCGCGTAGGCGACCAGGTCGCGGTGCAGCTCCGCCGGCAACTCGACGGTGAGCTTCACCGGACGGTCGTCGAGGATCGGGCCGAGCTTCAGCTTCGGCATGGGTCAGCCTCCATAGGGCTCGAGCACGAGGTCGCGGTGGACGATGACGCGCACCGGAAAGCCAGGGCGCACGGTCAGCGTCGGCGGGACGGAAAGCTGCCGGCGGACGATCTCCTCGCCGGCGCGGCCGACGGTGTCCTGGCCGCTCTCACGGATGGCGCGGGCGATGTCGCTTTCGTCGTCGCGGCCGAGTTCCAGGCCGAGGTTCAGCAGGGTCGCCAGGCCCGCAGCGAGGAAGAGCCGCCCCCAGTGGTACTCCACGGCATCCTCGAGCCCCGCGTAGCCTGCCTCATCCGCGCCCGGCATGCGCTCCAGCACGATGGAGCGGCCGTTGGGCAGGATGAGCCGGTTCCAGACGAGCAGGATGCGGCGCTGCCCGAAGCTCATGCGGCTGTCGTAGGCGCCGATCAGGCGCGCGCCCTGCGGGATGAGCAGGTGCCGCCCGGTCGGGCTGTCGAAGACGTTCGCCGTCACCTGGGCGGTGATCTGGCCCGGCAGGTCGGAGCGGAGGCCGGTGAGCAGCGCCGCGGGGATGACGCTGCCAGCCTGGATGACGAAGGGGCTGGCCGGCGCCTGGAGCCGATCCTGCGATGTCGTGCGGCGGTCCGCCGGGCCGCCCAGGAAGGCAAGCCTTCGGTCGGTAACGTCGGACCCCACGGGTATGGCGCCGAGGTCTGCTGCTTGCGGCGCGGCGGGCGCAGCACCGCGCGGCTCGCTGCGTGCTTCCACCTGCACGAAGAGGCGGCTGGTGCGCGCCGCCTCGATCTCCTGAAGGCGTCGCTGTTCGGCCGGATCAGCGCTCGTGGGCGTGGCCGGCGGCACGACCGGCTGCCCGCGCTCCTGCGCCCGCACGATCGGACGCCCGAGATCACCAGGCAGCGGCGGCCCCAATTGCGGGATACCAGCGTAGTCGCGCGGCAGAGTGGCGAGGCCGTCGGCCTGCGGGTTCCGGTCGGTGCTGTAGAGCTCGCGCGGCCCCTCACCGCCGCTGCGGCCCTGGAGGGCGACGATCAGTGCCGCGCCGATGCCAAGCCCGGCCGCGACGCCAAGCCCGATCAGCACCCGCCGGGAAAGCCGCACCACGCGCGGCGGATCGGGGCGCAGGCGCAGCGCAGCGGCGATGTCGCGCTCGCTCCCGCCCCGTTCCGGCGCCGCGCCACTCATCGCGCCCGGCCATCGGTGCGCACGACGCGCACGCGCTGTTGCCGGTCGCCGAGGCGCAGCTCGGCCGCCGCGAAGAGCCGGTCGACGATCATGAAGTTCTGGCGGATGCGGTAGTTGACGAGCTGCCCCTCGCCCTCCGGCCCGATGACGAAGAGCGGCGGCATCTCGCCCTGGCCGATGCCGCGCGGGAACTCGATGAAGACCTGCCGGCCGTCATCGAAGGCGCGGAGCGGCCGCCAGGCCGGGCTGTCGCCCTCGATCTCGTAGCGGAAGCGCAGCCGCGCGAGATCGAGCCCCTGCTCGACGGGGGCGGCGGCGTTCTGCCGGCGCAGCGCGATCAGCGCGTCCTGCGGATACTGCCACGAGACGGAGGCCATGTAAGTGCGCTCAATCGAGCGGAGCTCCAGCAGGTAGGTGCGGCGGTCGGTGTTGATGATGAGGTTGGTGGTGAGGTCGGGGCGCGTCGGCTTGACGATGATGTGCACGCGGCGCGTCGGGCCGGTGCCACTCTCGGTGTCGCCGATGATCCAGCGCACCGTGTCGCCGGCGGCGACGGGGCCGTTGCCGACCAGCGTCTCGCCCTCCTGCAGCATGATGGCGGTGACCTGGCCGGGGGCGGTGTAGACCTGATAGAGCGCGCCGGGCGTAAAGGGATAGACCTGCACCGCGTTGATGAAGCCAGCGCGCACGGGCTGCACGCGCGCGGCGGCGTTGGCCTGGTTGACGCGGACCGCGGGATCGGGCGGCTCTGGCGTGCGGCGCGCGGGCGGGATGCGCTGAAGCTGGCCCGGGAGCGGCAGCGGCGTCGGCACCTCGACGATCTCCACGGGCCGTGGCGGCTCGGGGATCTGCGTCGCCTGGATCGGCTCGTCGTCGTAGCTGATCTCGGGCGGGCGGAAGGCGCAGGCGCCGAGGCCGAGCAGGAGCGCCAGGGTGGGATGTGCGTACCTCATTGCCCGAGCTCCCGCGACCAGTTGATGGCGTGGACGAAGATGCCGAGTGGGTTCTTGCGCAGCCGCTCGGCGTCGCGCGCCGGCTGGACGACGATGGTCAGGATCGCGGTCCAGCGCTCGGTGCGGGCGAGCTGACCGTTCTCGTAGGTGCGTTCGATCCAGGCGACCCGAAAACTGTCGTCGGAGGCGCGGATCACGCTGGAGACCTCGACGGCGACCTGCTGGCGACCGACGCGCCCGAAAGGATCGCTGGCGCGCGCGAAGTCGTTCAGCGCGAGCGCGCCGCGATCGGTCGCGAAATCATAGGCGCGGAGCCAGTTCTGGCGGACGATGATCGGGTCGGCGGCGATGCCGCGCACCTGCTCGATGAAGCGCGCGAGGTGCCAGGCGATCTGCGGTTCGGTCGGACGGAAGTTGGCGATGGCGGGCGCGACCGCCTGCGCCTCGCCGAGCCGGTCGACCTGCACGACCCAGGGCACGATGGTGCCGCGGCCGGATTGCCATACCAGGGCGGCGGCGAGGCCAGCGATGACGAAAAGCTCGCCGAGCGCCATGAGGCGCCAGTTGCGCGCCTGGACGCGTGCGGAGCCGATGCGCTCGTCCCAGGCCTGGGCGGCGCGCTGGTAGGGCGTCTCGGGTTCCGGCGTGCGGCCGTAGCGGACGGAGGGGCGGCGGAACATCAGCGATCCTCCGAAAGGCGGATGGAGGAGCCCGCACCGCCGCCATCGCCGGATCGGATGGCGTGGCCGAGGGTGGTGACGCCGTGGCTGAGCGCCTGGCCGCGCCGCATGCGGCGGGCCCAGGCTGGAGCGCCGCCCGCTGGTCCCGACGGCTCCGGCGCCGATGGCTGCCCGCCGCCCGACACGGCCGCGCTGCCGGCGGCGTGGCTGGCGCGGAGGCTGTCTGCGGCGCTGCGCAGCGGACTGGCGGCGGCGGACGCTCCGGCCATCACCACACCCGAGGCACCGCCGCTCCGATAGGCCGTGCCTGTCGCGCCGGCCGCATAGGCGGCGCCGCGCGCGGTCGCCCCGGCCGCTGATGCTGCGGCGCCCACGGCTGCCATTCCTGTCCTGGCTGCCGCGACGCCCGCGACCGCAGCACCGCCGACGGCAAGGCCCGTGCCCACGGCTGCCCCGGCACTCAGCTGCGGCCCGCCGGAGATCAGCCCGTTGGCGATGCCCGGCCCGAAGATTCCGAGCGCCAGCAGCGCCAGCGCCGCCAGCACGATGGACATCGCCTCGTCGATCGTCGGCTGGTTCGCACCGAAGCCCGTGGTGAACTGCAAGAAGAGCGTCGAGCCGATGCCGACGATGACGGCCAGCACCAACACCTTCACGCCGGAGGAGACGACGTTGCCGAGCACGCGCTCGGCAAGAAAGGCGGTCTTGCCGAACAGCCCGAAGGGCACCAGCACGAAGCCCGCCAGCGTCGTCAGCTTGAATTCGATCAGCGTGACGAAGAGCTGGATCGCCAGGATGAAGAAGGACAGCAGGACCACCGCCCAGGCGAACATCAGGATCGCGATCTGGACGAAGTTCGTGAAGAACGAGATGTAGCCCATGAGCCCGGAGACGGCCTGGAGCAGCGGCCGCCCGGCATCAAGGCCGACCTGCGCGACGCGCCCCGGCTGGAGCAGCTGCTGCGCCGTGATGGTGGAGCCCGAGGCGACCAGGCCGAGGCCCGCGAAGCTGTCGAAGATGACCTGGGCGAGGAAGTTCCAGTTGCCGATGATCCAGGCGAAGACCCCCACGAAGAGGGTCTTCTTGATCAGGCGTGCGATGATGTCGTCGTCGGCGCCCCAGGCCCAGAACAGCGCGGCGAGGGTGATGTCGATGACGATGAGCGTCGCGGCGAGGAACGCCACCTCGCCGCCGAGCAGCCCGAAGCCGCTGTCGATGTAGCGGGTGAAGACGTCGAGGAAGCGGTCGATGACGCCGGTGCCGTTCATGGCACGTCTCGGGATGTGCGGAGATGCGACGCCACGACCATCCCTCAGCGGCCATGGAACATCTGCGCCGAGCCCGGCTGGTAGCCGGCGCCCGGGGCGAGGAAGCGCTCCAGCTGCTCGCGCGCCTGCTCCTCGCCGCTGGCCACGCGCGCGGCCTCCAGCGCCTGGGCGCGGCCCTGCGCGGCGAGAAGCGCGGTGAGGTCGGCGATCTGCTGGGACTGCAGCGCCAGGAGCTGATTGCCCGCCTGCGCCGCCTGGAGCGCGCCGGTCGCACCCTGGCTCTGGCCGATGAGCGCCTCGATCTCGGCGCGGGTGCCGGTCAAGTTGCCGACCACGGTCGCCTGGGTCATCAGCGCGTCCTGGAAGCCGGCGACGGAGGTCTGCCAGCGGTCGCGCGCATTGGCGAACATCTGCTGGCTGGAGCCGAGCGAGGCCGCGCTGCCATAGCCCTGCGTGAAGGCGCGCTCGATGTCGGTGACCTCGTAGGCGAGGCGCTGTGCGCGGGCGATCAGCTGCTGGGTGCGCGCGAAGGACTGCTGCAGCCGCATGAGCGAGGAGTAGGGCAGGCTCGCGAGGTTGCGGGCCTGGTTGATCAGCATCTGCGCCTCGTTCTGGAGCGAGGCGATCTGGTTGTTGATCTGGTCGAGCGCGCGGGCGGCGGAGAGGATGTTCTGCGCGTAGTTCCACGGGTCGAAGACGGTCCACTGCGCCTGGGCGGGCGTGACCGCGACGGAAAGTGGCAGGGCGAGGAGGGCGGCGCCGAGCAGCGCGGCGCGGAGCGGGCGGCGGATCATGGAAC
Organism: Neoroseomonas eburnea; assembly: GCF_018129005.1. Lineage (GTDB taxonomy): Bacteria > Pseudomonadota > Alphaproteobacteria > Acetobacterales > Acetobacteraceae > Neoroseomonas > Neoroseomonas eburnea. Next base: position 35,331 of record NZ_JAAEDL010000024.1, on the reverse strand, counting down.
GGTGTCCTCCGGAGGGTCGGGCAGGAGCTCGGCGGCCCAGTCGAGGCCGCGGCGCAGCAGCCAGGCGCGCGCGAAGCCGGCGCGGCCATGGGTGGCGAGGATCTCCGCGATGGCGGCCTGGTCGGTCTTGGAGGAGGCGGCGCAGAAGGCGAGCGCGACCTCGGACAGCCCCAGCTCGAAGAGCCGGTTGCCGCGGCGGGACTGGCAGTAGTAGTCGCGCTTGGGCGTGGCCCGGGCGAGGATTTCGACCTGTCGGTCGTTCAGCCCGAAGCGCGCATACATGGCGGCGATCTGCAGCTCGAGCGCGCGCTCGTTCGGCAGGAAGACGCGGGTCGGGCAGCTCTCGATGATCGCCGGCGCGATGGCCGAGCCATCCACGTCGGCCAGGGACTGCGTCGCGAAGAGCACCGAGGCGTTCTTCTTGCGGAGCGTCTTGAGCCATTCGCGCAGCTGCGCGCCGAAGGTGGCGTCATCCAGCGCGAGCCATCCCTCATCCACGATGATGAGCGTCGGCCGGCCGTCGAGGCGCCGGCCGATGGCATGGAAGAGATAGGCCAGCACGGCGGGGGCTGCGGCGGTGCCGATCAGCCCCTCGGTCTCGAAGGCCTGGACCTCAGCCGCACCCAGCCGCTCCGCCTCGGCGTCGAGCAGCCGGCCCCAGGGGCCGGCGAGGGTGTAGGGTTCGAGCGCCCGCTTGAGGGCCTGGGACTGCAGCAGCACGGCGAGGCCGGTCAGCGTGCGCTCGTGCACGGGCGCGGAGGCGAGGCTGGTCAGCGCGGACCAGAGATGGTCCTTCACCGCCGGGTCGATCGCGACGCCCTCCCGCGCGAGCAGGCCGGCGATCCACTCCGCCGCCCAGGCGCGCTCCTCTGGCGCGTCGATCCGCGCGAGCGGTTGCAGCGCGACCGGCTCGGCCATGTCGCCGGCGAGCGCACCGCCGAGGTCGTGCCAGTCGCCGCCCATGGCGATCGCCACAGCACGTATCGAGCCGCCGAAGTCGAAGGCGAAGACCTGCGCGCCCGCGTAACGGCGGAACTGGAGTGCCATCAGCGCCAGCAGCACCGACTTGCCCGCGCCGGTGGGGCCGATGACCAGCGTGTGCCCGACATCCCCCACATGCAGCGAGAAGCGGAACGGCGTCGCACCCTCCGTCCGCGCGTGGAAGAGCGGCGGGCCAACGAGATGCTCGTTCCGCTCCGGCCCTGCCCAGACCGCCGAGATCGGGACGATGTGGACGAGGTTCAGCGTCGAGATCGGCGGCTGCCGGACATTGGCGTAGAGATGCCCCGGCAGGCTGCCGAGCCAGGCCTCGACGGCGTTCACCCCCTCGCGGATGACGGTGAAGTCGCGGGACTGGATGGCTTTCTCGACCAGCCGGAGCTTGTCGTCGGCGGCGCGGGCGTCCTCGTCCCAGACGGTGACGGTCGCCGTGACATAGGCCCAGCCCCAAGAATCCTGCCCGAGTTCCTGCAGCGCCTCGTCGGCGTCGGCGGCCTTGTTGGCGGCGTCGCTGTCGAGCAGCACGCTCTGCTCGTTGGTCATCACCTCCTTGAGGATGGCGGCGATCGACTTGCGCTTGGCGAACCACTGGCGGCGGATGCGCGTGAGCAGTTTCTGCGCATCGGTCCGGTCGAGGCAGATCGCGCGGGTGCACCAGCGATACTCGAAGGCGAGCGCGTTCAGCTCGTCGAGGATCCCGGGGAAGGTCGCGCTGGGAAAGCCGATGATGGTGAGCACGCGCAGATGCGCGTCGCCGAGCCGCGGCGCGAGGCCGCCCACCAGCGGCTGGTCAGCCAGCAGCGCATCGAGATGCATCGGCGTCTCGGGCACGCGGACGAGGTGGCGGCGGGTCGAGACCGTCGAGTGCAGGAAGGTCAGCGTCTCGGCGTCGTCGAGCCAGCGCGCCTCCGGCACAAAGGCCTCGATCTGGTCGAGCACGCGGTCGGTCCGGTCGATGAAGCTGCGCAGCGCCTCTCTGCCGGTCGCGGCGTCGACGCCTTGCGTGCCCTCGTACAGCCAGCCCTCGGCACGGGCGGCGTCATCGCCCGGCGGCAGCCAGGCGAAGGTAATGACGTAGCTGCTCTCGAAATGCGCGCCGGCCTCTTCGAACTGGGCGCGCCGCTCAGCGTCGACCAGAGCCGAGACGGGTTCTGGGAATGTGCTGGCCGGGTAGCCGCGCGCAGGGACGCGCTGCGCCTCCGCGAAGACTGCCCAGCCCGAGCCGAGGCGGCGCAGCGCGCCATTCAATCGCGCGGCCGTGGCGGCGAGCTCGGCCGGGGTGGCGCTGTCCAGGTCCGGGCCGCGGAAGCGGGCGCTGCGCTGGAAGGAGCCGTCCTTGTTCAGCACGACGCCGGGTGCCACGAGCGCGGCCCACGGAAGGAAGTCCGCGAGGGTCTGGGGCTTCCGGCGGTACTCGGCGAGGTTAAGCATCGCCGCCTCACGCGCGCAGCCAGGCCGGGTAGCGCAGGTGCCGGCGCACCACCTCGACGAACTGCGCATCCCGACGCGCCGCCCAGACCGCGGCGAGGTGGCCGACCAGCCAGATCAGCACGCCCGCGACCCAGAGCCGCAGCCCGAGGCCGATCGCCGCGGCGAGCGTCCCGTTGGCGATGGCGACCGCGCGCGGCGCGCCGGCGAGCAGGATCGGCTCGATCAGCGCGCGGTGCACCGGCGCCGAGTAGCCCGGGACGGGGTCGGCCGGCGCTGCCATCAGATCAGCGCCCCGCCGCCGAACTGGAAGAACGACAGGAAGAAGCTCGATGCCGCGAAGGCGATCGAGATCCCGAAGACGATCTGCACCAGTCGCCGGAAGCCGCCCGAGGTATCCCCGAAGGCGAGCGTCAGGCCGGTGACGATGATGATGATCACCGCGATGATCTTGGCGACCGGCCCCTCGATGGACTCCAGCACCTGCTGCAGCGGCTGCTCCCAGGGCATGTTGGAGCCGGCGGCATGGGCGGGTGCCGCGAGGGCGAGACAGAGCGTGAAGGCAGCCGCGCCGGCGAGGCGCGTGCGCAGCGTGGACGTCATGGTGTGTCTCCTGTGGGGGTGAGGTCGTAGTCGCCGGTCGGGGTCAGGCCGCGGACCTCGGCGAGTTCGGCAAGGCGGCGGTCGGCGCCGCGGCCGGCGAGTACGGCGATGACGTCGATGGTCTCGGCGATCAGCGCGCGCGGGACGGTGACGACGGCTTCCTGGATCAGCTGCTCGAGCCGGCGCAGTGCGCCGAGGGCAGAGCCTGCGTGGATGGTGCCGATGCCGCCGGGATGGCCGGTGCCCCAGGCCTTGAGCAGGTCGAGCGCCTCGGCGCCGCGCACCTCGCCGATGGGGATGCGGTCGGGGCGCAGGCGGAGCGCGCGCCGGACGAGTTCCGACAGCGAGACGACGCCGTCCTTGGTGCGCAGCGCGACCAGGTTCGGGGCGCGGCATTGGAGTTCGCGCGTGTCCTCGATCAGCACGACGCGGCCGCCCTCGCGTGCGACCTCGGCGAGCAGGGCGTTGGTCAGCGTGGTCTTGCCGGTCGACGTGCCGCCGGCGACGAGGATGTTGCGGCGATCCGCGACGGCGGTGCGCAGCACGGCGGCCTGGGCAGCCGTCATGATGCGGGCTGCGACATAGTCCTCCAGCGTGAAGACCGCGACGGCGGGCTTGCGGATCGCGAAGGCCGGGGCGGCGACGACGGGTGGCAGCAGACCCTCGAAGCGCTCACCCGTCTCGGGCAGTTCAGCCGAGACGCAGGGGCAGTCCGCATGCACCTCCGCGCCGACATGATGCGCGACGAGGCGGATGATGCGCTCGCCATCGGCGAAGGCGAGGCGTTTGCCAGTGTCGGTGAGGCCTCCCGCGAGGCGGTCGATCCAGAGACGGCCGTCGGGGTTCAGCATCACCTCGACGACGGCGGGGTCCTCGAGCCAGGTCGCGATGTCGGGACCAAAGGCTGTGCGCAACATCCTCGCGCCACGGGCGGTCGTCTCGGCCTTGAGCGGATGCAGCGACATGCGGTCCCCGTGGTGGTGCCGCGACGGAAGCGCCGGAGCGGACGGGGACGATTAGAGAGCGGCAAGTCTGGGTGGGTTCAACAAGTCCAGCATGGGCGTAGCGGGGTGGCGTGTAGAGAGAAGCGGCTTGGCGAAACCGAACTCAGCCCACTTCGTCGCCCTCGCCTACAAGCGCGCCCTCCGCGGTGCCCGCGACGTCGAGCGAAACCTCGCGCAGCAGCGTAGGCCCCTTCGACAGGCGCCGACCGAGGGCTTCGAGGAATCGCTCGTAGCGTTCTCGGCCCTTGGCCTGCGCGGCGGCATAGTGTGCCTCGGGGGGTGCCGGCACGGCGACCAGCCAGTGCCGGACGAAGAGCGCCAGCGTTTCGAGGCCAATGCCAGTGTCGCGGTTCAGCCGTTCGATCTGGCGGCTCATCCGGTCGAGGCGCTTCGCCATCACCGCCTCCATCCGATCCGGCGCGTCGGGTGAGAGGAATGACGCGATCGACGCCTCGGCTACGACGGAGAGCGAGCGGCGGCGCTCCTGCGCGTAGGACTCGAGCTGCTTCGCGAGCTTCGGGTCCAGATAGACGGAGAGTCGGACTTTCTTCACGGTGGCGCGTCAGAGTGAGATGCCGTCATCGGGGTCGAGCGCCGCTTGGCGCGCGAGCCGCCCGGACCGTATGCGTAGCGCACGCGCACGCACGGCATCGTCTTCCTGGTCGTCGTCGAGCAGCGGCAGCTCCTTTTCGGACGGAGGGCCTGGCTCCGGCGCGATCTGTTCGTGCTCGGGCAGTGTCGGTTCGCGGCGGATGCCACCGTCGGCATCGTCGCCCGCGCCGGCGGTTGGTGGTGTTGTGTCAGGCGCGACCGGCTTAAGCGCGCTCCAGTCATCCTCACGAGGCGCGCACGCCGCCGCCGCGGGGTCCGGCGGCACCACCACGCGTGCACGCAGCTGCCGGTCCTCGTAGTAGCGCGCCTTCCGCGCGCGGATCGGCGGGCAGCCCGACACCAGGACGATCTCCTCCGTCGGCGGCAGCTGCATCACCTCGCCGGGCGTCAGCAGCGGCCGCGCGGTCTCCTGGCGGCTGACCATCAGGTGGCCGAGCCATGGCGACAGGCGATGCCCCGCATAGTTCCGGCTGTCACGGATCTCCGTCGCCGTGCCGAGCGCATCGGACACGCGCTTGGCCGTGCGTTCGTCATTCGTCGCAAAGGCGACGCGGACATGGCAGTTGTCGAGGATCGCGTTGTTCGGCCCGTAGGCGCGTTCGATCTGGTTCAGCGACTGCGCGATGAGGAAGGACCGGATGCCGTAGCCGGCCATGAAGGCGAGCTGGCTCTCGAAGAAGTCGAGCCGGCCGAGGGCAGGGAACTCATCGAGCATCAGCAGCAGGCGATGGCGCCGCCGTTCGTTCTCCAGCGCCTCGGTGAGTCGGCGACCAATCTGGTTCAGTACAAGCCGCACCAGCGGCTTTGTCCGCACGATGTCGGAGGGCGGGACGACGAGGTAGAGCGTCACCGGTTCGCGTGCCTCGACCAGGTCGGTGATCCGCCAATCGCAGCGCCGAGTGACCTGCGCGACGACGGGATCGCGGTAGAGCCCCAGGAAGCTCATCGCGGTCGAGAGCACGCCGGATCGCTCATTGTCCGACTTGTTGAGCAGCTCGCGCGCGGCGGAGGCGACGACAGGATGCGGCCGGTCGCCGAGATGCAGCGTCGCCATCATCGACGCCAGCGTCCGCTCGATCGGGCGACGTGGATCGGAGAGGAAGCCCGCCACGCCAGCGAGCGTCTTGTCCTGCTCGGCGTAGAGGACGTGCAGGATGGCGCCGACCAGCAGCGAGTGGCTGGTCTTCTCCCAGTGGTTCCGCCGCTCCAGCGCGCCCTCCGGATCGACAAGGATGTCGGCGATGTTCTGCACGTCGCGAACCTCGCTGTCGCCGCGGCGGACCTCGAGCAGCGGGTTGTAGGCGGCGCTCGCCGGATTCGTGGGATCGAACAGCAGCACCCGGCCGAAGCGCGCCCGCCAGCCGGCGGTGAGCTGCCAGTTCTCGCCCTTGATGTCGTGGACGATGGCCGACCCCGGCCAGGTCAGCAGCGTCGGCACGACGAGGCCCACGCCCTTGCCGGAGCGGGTCGGCGCGAAGCAAAGCACATGCTCCGGCCCGTCGTGCCGGAGGTAGCGCTGCGCGAACCAGCCGAGCACGACACCATCGGGGGCGAGCAGCCCGGCGTCGCGCACTTCGCGCTCCGTCGCCCAGCGGGCCGAGCCGTAGGTGGTGACGTCCCGCGCTTCGCGGGCGCGCCACACCGACATCCCGATGGCGATGCCGATCGCCGCGAAGCCCCCGGCCGCGGCGATGACGGCGCCCTCGTAGAAGACCCGCGGCGCGTAGGCGTCGTACCAGTACCACCACAGGAAGAAGGCGGGCGGCGGATAGACCGGCACGCCCGCCCAGACATCCATCGGCTGGCCGAGCTGCGCCTGATAGCCGAGGCGCCAGGCGACCCACTGCGTCGAGCCCCAGACCGCGGCGAGGACGATCAGGAAGACAACGAGCACCTGGCCCCAGAGGATCTTGGTGGCCGTCATGGGTGGGTGGGGATCGTGATGACCATGGCGCGAGACGTGCGCGGCCGATGGCGGTGGCTTCAAGGCGCATGACACGCGTCGCGCAGAACAGGCGACCGTGTCGCGCAAAAAGGCGGGACGTGTTCTCGGCGTGCATCACGCCGATAGCGCGCGATCCAGCTCGATCGACGGGTGTCGGTCAAATCGATTCCTGGCTCGTCAGCCATCCGACGCAAAGCGCGTGATGGCCTGCGACGCAACGTCCCACCTATGGCGTCGGGCGATATCCGCGCACGCGCTGGTAGACTTCAAGCTGCGGCGCTTCGAGCGCCTCGCGCATCTCGATATGTGTCGCGAGATGCACCTCCCTCAAGCGCCCGTTCATTGCACCCAGCGCTGCCGTGATCGCAGCGAGGCGCCCGGCATCAGCCGTGCCGCCGGCGAAAAGCGCATCCAGCTCCATCTCCAGCGAAACGATGCGTGCGCCGATTTCGCTTGCGTCGGCCAACATGCGGCGACGCAGCGTCTCGGCGGCCGCACGTTGGGCGGCGGTGAGCCGCAGCGCCTCGGCATGTTCCAACACATGCATCGGACCAGGGTAGCCGTTGAGTTCCGCGGCGAGGGCGAGTGCCATGCCACGCCCCGCGCGAAGATCCGCTTCCTGCTCCGCTGACAGCGCCTTGATGCCTCGCTCCTGCATGCCCGCATAGGGCTGCGCCGGCGCCGCACCGTGACCAGGCATGTGATGGCTCGGCATGTGGGCATGCTGCGCGGCTATCGGCGTGGCAGCGAATGCAAGGACAATGGCGACGACGGCAGGACGCATCGGAATCTCCTGTTCGAGCGCTGGTAGCGCAGCAGGGAGCCACTGTGTATGACTGTGATCATATGGATCCCGCCCAGCTTGCCGCCCTCCCGGATGGTCAGGATCTCCGCCTTGCGCGTGGAGACGCCCTGTTCCGCGCCGGCGATCCCCCGCTCGGCCTCGTTCTAGTCCATCGCGGTGCGCTCGAACTCCGCCGCGTCTCGGCCGAGGGGCGTCTCATCGTCCTGCACCGCGCAGGGCCGGGCGACAGCTTCGCCGAGGCCTCGCTGTTCGAGCCGCGCCACCATTGCGACGCCGTCGCGACCGCACCGAGCCTCGTCACGGTGCACGCCGCGGCCGCGCTGCGCCGCGCGGCGGCGGCTGATCCGTCGATCGGCTGGCGCCTTGCCGCGCATCTCGCCGCGCGGCTCGTGGCAGAGCGGGCGCGCGCGGAACGCCTCGCGCAGCCGCGCGCAGCTGACCGTTTGCTCGATGCGCTGCATGCGCTGCCAGAGGACGATGACGGCCTGCGCCACCTGGGCCGATCCTGGAAGACGCTCGCCGCGGAGCTCGGCCTCACGCATGAGGCGACCTATCGCGCGCTGGCGCGTCTGGAGCGCGCGGGCCTGGTCAGGCGTGACGGCCGCGGCGGCGTCCGGCTCGCGGGTCCGCCGGCGTGAGCGCGCGACCCAGCCTGGCGGGCGAAGTCGGCGGAGCCTTCGGCGATCTCGGCACGCTGCTGCCGATCATGCTGGGTGCGATCGCCGTCGCGGGGTTCGCGCCGGGCGGCGTGCTGACCGGCTTCGGCACCTTCCTGCTGGCGACGGCCACGATCTACCGCCTGCCGCTGCCGGTCCAGCCGATGAAGGCAATCGGCGCCGTGGTCCTGACCGGTGGGCTTTCCGGTGGCGAGGTCGCCGCGGCAGGGCTGGCCACTGGCGTGATGCTGCTGGCTCTCGGGGCAACTGGCGCGATGGCCTGGGTCGCGCGCGCGGTGCCGCGTTCCGCCGTGATCGGCCTGCAGCTCGGTCTCGGCGTGTCGATGGCATGGCTTGGCCTGACGCTGGCCATGGACGACCCCATCTCGGGCGGCATTGCGGCCGCGGTGCTGCTTCTGCTGCCGCGATGGCGCGCGGGTTGGCCCGCGGCACCCTTGGCCCTTTTCGTCGCCGGTCTCGCCGCGTCGATGGCGGGGGCAGCGATGCCGGCCTGGCCGGGTTTCGCTCCCGCACTGCCCGCACTGGTCCTGCCACAGGATTGGGAGGCGGCATGGCGCGGGATCTGGGTCGGCGCACTGCCGCAACTGCCGCTGACGCTTGCCAATGCGGTGATCGTGACGGCGCTGCTGGCGCGCGAGATGTTTCCAACGAATGGACGCGTGACTGAGCGGCGGCTGGCGCTGACGACCGGCGCGGGAAACCTGCTGCTCGCCCCGTTCGGCGCCATGCCGATGTGCCACGGCGCCGGTGGGCTGGTGGCGCAACACCGCTTCGGCGCACGGACCGGCTGGGCGCCGGCCCTGCGGGGCGCGATCCTGCTCGTGCTTGGGCTCGGCTTCGCCGGGGATGCGGCGGCCTTGCTCGGCGCCATTCCACTGGCGGCCGTGGGCGCGTTGCTGGTCTTCGCCGGGGGTGACCTGGCCCTTTCGACGCGTCTGGTCGAGGCGCGGCCGGATTGCCGCCCAGCGATCGCCGCCGCTGCACTCGGGACCTTTGCCTTCGACCCGGCGGTCGGCCTCGCGGCCGGCTGGATCATCGAGGTGGCGCGGGGCGCGCTGCGAGGCGATCGTCCCGCAGCGGAGTAGCTCAGCCCGCTCTGCGATCTCCGCCATGGGTCGGGTCATCGCAATGGCCGTGCTCGAAATCGGCCAGGGTCTCGATGATCCGGCATTCACCGATGACAGCGCCGGCGCAGCTTGTGGCCATGCGATCCAGCTCCGCGCGCAGGGCTTCGAGGCGGCGCAGGCGGGCGTCGATCTCGCGCATCTGCGCCGTCGCCAGCCGATGCGCAGCGCTGCAATCGGCTTCCGGGTGGTCCGCGAGGTCGAGCAGGGCGTGGATCGCCGCGCTGTCGAAGCCGAGCTCGCGCGCATGGCGGATGAAGCCGAGGCGGCGCAGATGGGCCTCTGAATAGGCCCGGTGGCCGCCCTCGGTGCGGGCGGGCGGCGGCAGCCAGCCTTCCTGCTCGTACCAGCGGATGGTGGTGGCCTTGACGCCAGTGGCGCGGGCGAGATCGCCGATCGAGTAGGCCGCGCTCATCTGCGCTTGCCATTGTGCGCGTCGAGAAAGCGGGCGAAGGCCGCGAGTGCCTTCTCGCTCGCATGGTGCTCGAGGCCCTCGGCATCGGCCTCGGCCGTCTCCGCATCAAGGCCGACGGCGATGAGGAAGCGCACGACGAGCTCGTGCCGCGCCTTCGCCCGTGTGGCGAGTTCTGCCCCGGCCTCGGTGAGGAACAGGCCGCGATAGGGCCTTGTCTCGACAAGCCCGTCGCGCTGCAGCCGGGTGATCGTGTTCGCGACGGTCGCCTGCGAGACGCCCATGCGCCGGGCTAGATCGACCGCCCGCGCCTCGCCCTCGGCACGGAGCAGGTCCGCGATCAGCTCGACATAGTCCTCGGCGACGGCGGTTCGGTCCGCTTCGCGCTGGCGCACGAAGCGGGCGGCCTGGTCATCCTCGGACGGCAGCGGTTTCAGGACGGCATTGCGACGCATGCGGTGCTCCGGGTCTCCCGGCTTGACGCTCTTGATAGCCGCACAATCACTCTATAGCCTAGGCTAAGTTTTGGAGGCACGCCATGAACTCGCCATCCGACGCCGCCGTTCCGCCCGTGGCGGGCCCGCCGAGCCTGCCGGAGGTCCACCGCAGCGTCGCGGTGCCCAATGCCGCCGGCTTCCTGCGCAAGCTGTTCGCCTTCATGGGGCCGGGCTACCTGGTTGCGGTCGGCTACATGGACCCTGGCAACTGGGCCACCTCGCTCGCGGGCGGCTCGGCCTTCGGCTACACACTGCTTGCCGTCGCGCTCACCTCCTCGCTGATGGCGATCCTTCTGCAGGCGCTGTGCGCGCGGATCGGCGTCGCGACCGGGCGTGACCTGGCGCAGCTCTGCCGGGAACGCTTTCCGAAGCCGGTCGCCTATCCGCTTTGGCTGTTCGCGGAAGTCGCGATCTGCGCGACCGACCTCGCCGAGCTGATCGGCACGGCCATCGCGCTTGAGCTGCTGTTCGGCATTCCACTGCTCTACGGCGTGATCCTGACCGCGCTCGACGCCTTTCTCATCCTCTGGCTCCAGAACAAAGGCGTGCGCTGGCTCGAGGCGCTGATCTTCGGCTTCATCGTGCTGATCTTCGGCTGCTTCGCGGTGCAGATCGCGCTGTCCGACCCGGAATGGGGCGCGGTGCTGCGCGGCTACATCCCGGCCGCGAGCATCGTGACGAACGAGACCCAGCTCTACATCGCGATGGGGATCCTCGGTGCGACGGTGATGCCCCACAACCTCTATCTGCACACCGCCGTGGTGCAGTCCCGCGCCTGGACGATGGACGATGCCGGCAAGAAGGAGGCGATCCGCTTCGCCACCATCGACAGCACCATCGCCCTGTCGCTCGCGCTGCTGGTCAACTCGGCCATCCTGATCACCGCAGCGGCGACCTTCCACACCTCCGGCAACACGGAGGTCGCGGAGATCCAGGACGCCTATCAGCTGATGGCGCCGCTGCTCGGTAGTGTCCTGGCGGCCAAGCTGTTCGCCGTGGCGTTGCTGCTGTGCGGGCTGAACGCGACGGTGACCGCCACCCTCGCCGGCCAGGTGGTGATGGAAGGCTTCCTGCGCTTTCGGCTGCCACCGGTGTTCCGCCGGTTGGTGACGCGGCTGATCGCGATCATCCCGGCGGTGGTGGTCACCTGGATGTATGGCGCCTCCGGCACGGCGCAGCTTCTGATCCTGTCGCAGGTGATCCTGTCCATGCAGCTGCCGTTCGCGGTCATCCCGCTGATGATGTTCGCCTCGGACAAGGCGCGCATGGGCGCCTTCGCCGCACCACGCTGGCAGGTGGTGACCGGCTGGGTGATCGCGGCGGTCATCGTGGCGCTGAACGTCAAGGTGCTGCTGAACGTGGCGTTCGGTGACTGAGGGGGCCCAGGCGACGCCAGCGATGGTCCCGGGCCGGCACTCCGGCCATTCAGACAGCCGGAGGACCGAGCCATGCCACCACGCCGCCAATTGATCGCCGCCGGCCTCGCCGGCCTTGTCGCCGCGCCCCTCCGGGCTCGGTCAGCCTCTCCCGTCTCGGTCTGGCGTGACCCGAATTGCGGGTGCTGCACCGGCTGGGTGGACCACCTGCGCGCGGAAGGCTTCGCGGTGCAGGATCAGGTCGTGCCGAGCGTCGCACCGATGCGCCGCCGGCTCGGCACGCCAGCCGACCTGCTCTCCTGCCATGCGGGCCAGGTCGAGGGCTTCGTCCTCGAAGGGCATGTGCCGGCCGCCGCCATCCGGCGCCTGCTGGCCGAGCGACCCGCCGGGGTCCGCGGCCTCGCCGTGCCGGCAATGCCCGTGGGGTCGCCAGGCATGGAAGTGCCGGGACAGGCGCCGGACACCTACGACGTGATCGCCTTCGGCGATGGCCCGCACCGCCCCTTCATGCGTTTCGTTGGCAGCCGCCCGGCCTGACGGTGCGAAAAGGGGCTTGAACCTCTAGTCGCTGTAGGTTCCATACCGCTGTTCGGCATGACCAGACGGGCAACATGGGCGCGACGACGAAGTTGACCTGGCGCGTGGAGGGCATGGATTGCGCCTCCTGCGTCGCCAAGGTGACCAAGGCCGTGGAACGCCTGCCAGGCGTCTCCGCCGTCGAGGTCAACCTCATGGCCGAGCGGCTGACCCTGGAACTTGGTGACGACGGCAGGGCGGAGGCCGTCGAGGCGCAGGTCGCGTCCCTCGGCTATGCCACGCGGCGGATGGCCGAGGCCGGCCCGGCGTCCGCGCCGCCGCCCGGGTGTGATTGTGGCCACGGCCATGGGCACGACAGCCGCGGCGATCACACGCATGACGCGGCTCCGCCCCCGGCGCATGGCCATGACCACGACAGCCCCGCCGATGCCGGAAAGCCTTGGTGGCGGACCGGCAAGGCGATGCTCGTCTGGACGCTCGGCGCGCTCGTGCTCGGCGCCTACGCGCTCTCCCTCGTCCTGCCGGCGCGGCTGGCCTACCCGCTGTTCCTCGTCGCGACGCTGGTCGCCCTGGTGCCTTTCGGGCGGCGTGCCATCGCCCTGGCGCGGTCGGGCAGCCCCTTCAGCATCGAGACGCTGATGTGCACGGCCGCGATCGGCGCCGCGATCATCGGCGCGGCCGAGGAAGCGGCCGTGGTCGTGCTGCTGTTTGCCTTCGGCGAATTGCTGGAGAATGTCGCCGCCGGGCGGGCGCGCGACGGCATCCGTGCGCTGGCCACGCTGATGCCGCGGGTCGCGCTCCGGCTGCGCGCCGATGGCACGACGGAGCAGGTCCCGGCGGACCGGATCGCGGTCGGCGACCTGGTGCTGGTGCGCCCCGGCGACCGCGTGCCCTGCGACGGGGTGATCGAGGATGGTGCCTCCGCCCTCGACGAAAGCCCGGTGACGGGCGAGAGCATCCCCGTCTCGCGCGGCCCGGGCGATGCCGTGATGGCCGGCAGCATCAACGCGGAGGGGGCGATCCGGGTCCGCGTGACCCGCGCCGCGACCGACAACACCATCGCCCGCATCATCCGCATGGTCGAGGACGCGACGGCGTCGCGCGCACCGACGCAGCGCTTCATCGAGCGCTTTTCGTCGTGGTGGACGCCCGGCGCGATGATCGTCGCGCTGCTGGTGATCGTGATCCCGCCCTTCGCACTGGGCTGGGACTGGTGGACGAGCATCTACCGCGGCCTCGCGGTGCTGCTGATCGCCTGCCCCTGCGCGCTGGTCATCTCGGTGCCGGCAGCGATGGCTTCGGGGCTGTCGGCGGGGGCGCGGCGCGGGTTGCTCATCAAGGGCGGCGCGGCGCTCGAGACGATCGGCGGCGCGCGGACCGTCGCCTTCGACAAGACCGGCACGCTGACCGAAGGCCGCCCGCGCGTCACCGACGTGCTGCCAGCCGAAGGGCGCAGCGCGGAGGGGGTGCTGGCACTCGCCGCCGCAGTCGAACAGGGATCGTCGCACCCGCTCGCCAAGGCGATCCTGGCCGAGGCCGCCGCGCGCGGCGTCGATGTCTCGGCCACCGAAGCGCAGGCGGCCCTGCCCGGCCGCGCGGTCACCGGCACGGTGGCGGGGCTGCGGGTGAGCATCGGCAGCCCGCGCCATGCGCGCGAATCCGGCGCCGAACTCGGTGCGCTTGCAGCGGCGCTTGACCGGCTGGAGCGCGAGGGCAAGACGGTCTCGGTCGTGCTGGCGGATGGCGCGGTGGCGGGCCTGGTCGCCTTGCGCGACGAGCCGCGCGCGGATGCGGCGGCGGGCGTAGCCGCGATCAGCGCGCTCGGCGTACGCCCCGTCATGCTGACCGGCGACAACCGCCGCACCGGCGAAGCCATCGCCATCTCGCTCGGCCTCGACGCCAAGGCCGAGCTGCTGCCCGACGACAAGCTGCGCGAGATCGGGAAGCTGCGGGACCGGGGACCCGTCATCATGGTCGGCGACGGCATCAACGATGCGCCGGCGCTTGCCGCCGCCTCGGTCGGCGTCGCCATGGGCGGTGGCACCGACGTGGCGCTGGAGACGGCCGATGCCGCCGTGCTCAAGGACCGTGTGACGGGCGTGGCCGAGCTCGTCTCGCTCTCGCGCGCGACCATGGCGAACGTCAAGCAGAACGTCGCCGTCGCGGTGGGACTAAAGGGCGTGTTCCTGGTGACGACGTTGCTCGGCATTACCGGGCTGTGGCCGGCCATCATGGCGGATACCGGTGCGACCGTCCTGGTGACGCTGAACGCGCTGCGGCTGCTGCGCTGGTCGCCCGCTGCAGCACGGCCATCCGCCTGATGCCCGGTCGGCGTGACGACGCACAGGCCGGACCGTTCGGCGGCGGCCCGTGGGCGAGCCTCGGCGGCAGCGTGCACCGGCGCTGGCTCATGCCGGCGACGGTTCTGGCATGGCGGCTCATCGCGTCCGGGACATCGATGGCACAGGAAGTCCACGCCGGCAGCCTGGTCCTGACCGGCGCCTGGGCAAGAGCCGCGGATGCGGACCAGCGCCTGACCTTCGCATTCGTCACCATCCGCAATCGCGGAGGCGAGGCCGAGCGGCTGATGACCGCCTCCTCGGCCGCTGCCGTGGTGGAGCTGCGCGAGCCGGATGCCGCCGCGCAAGGTGGGGCACGTGTCATCACCGAGGGCTTCGTCATTCCGGCGGGCGGCCTGCTCGCGCTGGAACCGGGCGGAGCCCACCTCCTGCTGCGCGACCTGCAGGGGCCGCTCGCGCTCGGCGACGAGATCCGCGTGCTGCTTCGCTTCGAACGGGCTGGAACGGTCGTCGTGCCGTTCCGTACGCACTGGCATTGACCATGGCTCCCACGGACCGCGCCCGCCGCGACCACCTCTCGCGTCCGCGCGTGACGGGCGTGGATCGCTCCGCAGCTGCGCCCACCGTGCCGGGCGATCCGCTGGCGGTTGCGTGGCTGCCCCTTCGCACCCTGGGGCGAGGTGTCACCCGGGGCTGCGCCGCGTTCGGGCTCGGCGCGATCAGCGCAACGGCACTGGCGCCGCTGCACTTGGCGCCTTCAGGGGTCATCGGCTTCGGCGGTCTGTGGATGCTGCTGGTCCGCACGCCATCGCGGCGCGGCGCCTTCGCGATCGGCTGGCTCTTCGGCCTCGGGTCATTCCTGGTTGGCCTGTCCTGGATCACCGAGGCCTTCAGCGTGGACGCGGCGCGCTTCGGCGCGTTCGCGATCCCGTCGCTGCTCGCGCTCAGTGCCGGCCTCGCGCTGTTCCCGGCCGTTTCGGCCGCGGCCGCGCGCCTGATTGCGGGACCGGCCGGTGGCCTGACACTCGCCTTCGCCCTTGCGGCAGCCTGGACGGCAGGGGAGTGGTTGCGTGGCGCCGTGCTGACGGGCTTTCCGTGGAATATCGCCGGCTATGCCTGGGGCGGCAGCGATGCCGGGTTGCAGGCGGCGGCGCTGGTCGGCATCCATGGCCTTGGGCTGCTGGCCGTGCTCGGGTCGGTGCTGGCCGCCGTCGCGCTGCGGCAGCGCAGCGTCGGGCCCGCCGCCGCGGCCGCGCTGATCGTCGCACTGCCCTGGCTCTGGGGCGCGGTACGGATAGCGGGCACGGTCCCCTCCGAGACAACTGGCCCCCGGCTGCGCCTCGTGCAGCCCAACATCGCCCAGGACCTGAAATGGGCGGAAGGCGAGCGCGAGCGCATCCTCGCCCGGCTGCTCGCGCTCAGCGGCGCGCCAGCGGCGGATGGCATGGCGCCGACGCACATCGTCTGGCCGGAGAGCGCGGTGCCCTTCCTGCTGGCCGAGGCGCCTGCGATCCGCGCCGCGATCGCGCGCATCGTCCCGCCCGGCGGCGCGCTGCTGACCGGCGCGGTCCGCCGCACGCAGACGGAGGATGGCAATCCCGCCCTGCTCAACAGCCTGCTGGCGCTCGATGGCACGGGAGCGATCATTGCCGCCTACGACAAGGTGCGGCTGGTGCCGTTCGGCGAATACCAGCCGCTGCGGGCGCTGTTCGCGAGCCTGCCGAAGCTCACCGTCGGCGCCATCGACTTCATCCCGGGCACGTCACGGCAGCCGACTCAGGTGGCGGGGCTGCCGTCCCTCTGGCCGCTGATCTGCTACGAGGCGATCTTCCCCGGCCCGTTGCCCGGGGAGACGCCGGCGCCCAGCTGGATCCTGAACGTGACGAACGATGCGTGGTTCGGCACCTCATGGGGCCCCTACCAGCATGCGCTGGCTGCGCGCGTGCGCGCGATCGAGCTTGGGCTGCCGCTGGTACGGGTGGCGAACAGCGGCATCACGCTGGTGACCGATGCCATGGGCCGCGAAGGCGCGCGGCTGCCGCTTGCGACCGAGGGCGTGCTGGATGTGGCGCTGCCCGCGGCACTCGCCGGCGGAAGCTTCTACGCACGGCATGGCGACCTGCCCTTCGGCATGGGCGTCGCGGCGCTGGCAGGGCTCGCACTGGTCGGGCGGCGCCGCGCATGACGCTCGACTTCACCCTGTTCGGGCTGTTCCTGGCCTTTGGCGGCGGGCTGGTCTCCTTCCTCTCGCCCTGCGTGCTGCCGCTGGTGCCGGGCTATGTCGCCTGGGTCGCCGGGACCGACCTCGCCACGGCCCGTGCGGAGCGCTGGCGGGCGCTGCGGCTCTCGGCCTTTTTTGTGCTCGGCTTTGGGCTGGTCTTCGTGCTGCTTGGCCTCGGTGCAACCGCGCTGGGCGGCCTGCTGCGGCGGTGGTCCTACGAGCTCACCATCGCCGCCGGCGTGCTGATCGCAGCCATGGGCCTCGTGCAGATGGGCGTGCTGCGCTTCGCACCGCTGATGCGCGATCTGCGCTTCAGGCCACCCGGCGAAGGCGGTGGTCCTGCCTCCGCCACGCTGATCGGCGTCGCATTCGGATTTGGCTGGACTCCCTGCATCGGACCCGTCCTCGCCGGCGTGCTGGCGGCCGCCGCGGTCACGCCTGGCGTCGGGGCAGGGTTGCTCGCGGCCTATGCGCTCGGCCTCGGCGTGCCCTTCCTGCTGGCGGCCTTCTACCTGCCGGCGGCGATGGCGCGGGCACGCCACCTGGGGCGGCTCGGGCGCATCCTGCAGGTCATCAGCGGTGCCATCATGATTGCCGCAGGCCTCGCCATCGCAACGGGCGAGATGACACGTCTCGCCGTCTGGATCCTGGAGGCCTTCCCATGGCTGGCACGGCTGGGATGACGACGCCGGTCCACCGCCCTGCGCGATATTTCGGCCTCATGGCCGCACCGACCGCGGCGGCCATCGACCAGGCGAGCAAGGCCTGGGCGCTCGATGCGCTCTGGCCGCCCTACAGCGAGGGAATTACGCTGTTGCCGGTCCTGAACCTGCGGCTCGGCTTCAACACTGGCGTGACCTTCGGCATGTTCGCCGAAAGCGCGGCCGGCGCGGTGTGGCTTCTCGTCGGCATCAAGCTGGCGATCGTCGCCTGGCTGCTGCATTGGCTTTGGCGCGCGGCGTCGCGGATCGAGGCCGTGGCGATCGGCCTCATCATCGGCGGCGCGCTCGGCAACATCCTCGACCGGCTGCGCATCGGCGCGGTCACCGACTTCATCGACGCGCATTACGGCGGCTCGCACTGGCCGACCTTCAACCTTGCTGACGTCGCCATCGTCTGCGGCGTCACGCTGCTGGTGCTGTTCGGCCTTCGTGCCGCGGCGCCACAGGCGACACAGCAATGATCCACGTCCGCAAGCAGGAAGAACGACGCATGTCCCACGCCATTCACCGCCGCACAGCCCTCGCGGCCGCGCTGTCCGTTCCGGCGGCTACCGCGCTGGCGCAGGCGCCCGGGCCGCAGGCCTTCGAGCCGACGGCGCCCGGTCCCGACACGCCGCGGCCGCTGCCGGGCGAACGCATCATCGGCCTCGCCGACGCGCCGGTGGCGGTGATCGAGTATCATTCCCTCACCTGCGGTAATTGTGCGAATTTCCACACCACGATCTTCCCGCGCATCCGCACGGCCTTCATCGAGCCTGGCCTGGTGCGGTTCGTGATGCGGGATTTCCCGCTCGACCGCGTCGCGCTCGAGGCTGCGGCGATGGTCCATTGCGGCGGGCCGGAGCGCTACGAGGCGCTGATCTCCACGCTCTACGCGAATAAGGAGAGCTGGGCGCACAGCGCCGATGCGCGCACCTGGCTGCGCCGCGCCGGGACGGTGGCGGGCATACCGGCCGCCCGCATCGACGCCTGCATGTCCAACCGCGGCTTCACCGACCAGATCCTACTAATGCGGCTGCAGGGCGAGCGTGAGTTCCGCGTGGACGCCACGCCGTCCTTCGTCATCAACGGGCAGCTGCATCGCGGCGTGCAGAGCTTCGAGCGCTTCTCCGCGCTGGTGCGGCCGCTGCTGCCGCCGGGGACGGCTCCGCGTGGCTGAACACCCGGGCTTGCGTCCCACGGCTTGCAAGGGCAGAGCATCGCGCATGATCCGACATCGCCAGATCTTTTGCGCACTTGCGGGCGCGCTCGTCATCCCGTCTGCCGTCATCGCCGCGCCATGCCCGCCGGCGCTGCCCGTCGAGGGGCAATTCTCCTCGGGCTTCGGGATGCGCCACGGGCGGCCGCATCCCGGGGTGGATATCCGCGCCCCCATCGGGACCCCGGTAGAAGCGGCGGGCGGCGGGACCGTCGTCTTCGCGGGCCGGTACTTCGACTATGGCTTGATGGTCGAGGTCGAGCACGCGGACGGATCGCGGGCGCGCTACGCCCATCTCGTCCGCTTTGCGTCGGGAATCATCGCAGGGACCAGCGTGCGGGCCGGCCAGCGCCTCGGCGACGTGGGGCGGACGGGGCGCACGACGGGTGCCAACCTGCATGTCGAGCTCCGCCGGGACGGGCGCGCCATCGATCCCTGGCCCTGGCTCACCGCCACCGCCTGCGTGCCGATGATGGAAGTCGCGGAGGCGTCGCCGCGCCGATGAGGCCGCCGGCGACATCTGCGGCCTCGGCGATGGCGCTCGTCGGCACGGCGATCCAGATGCCGGGACCGCGCAGCACATGAGGCGCGCCTGGGCCGAGCTACGCGCACCGATCTCCGTGCTGGTGCTGCTTGGCCTGTTGGCCCGGCTGCTGGCGCCCTTGTCAGCCCTGGCCGCGACTGACCGGGCGACCTTCGACGCCGCGCTGCGCGCCAGCCTTTGTCTGCCATCGGGACTGCCGGCTCCAGGCGCGCCCGACGAGGCGCCGCGAAATCCCCTCGGCGCGCATTGCCCCTTGTGTCGTCTGCCCGAAACCGCCGATGTGCCGCCGGCACCAGCGCGTGTCCCGGCCGCTTTCGCCTGGACGGTGATGCCCTCGCCACACGCGGCGACGGTCGATGCGGCGCGGCCGGTCTCGCCGCGCACGCCACCGCCAGCCCGCGCACCGCCTGACGATCCGACCCTCGACTGAAGCCGCTCCCGCTTGTGCGGGGCTGTTCCAATCCCTGTCGGAGTTTTCGCCCATGCGTCCCATCGTCCTGCGCGCGGCCCTCGCGGCCGGCATCGCCGTCGTCTCGCTGCCCACCCCTGCCGCCGCGCACGAGTTCCGTGTCGGTGACCTGCTGATCGAACACCCCTGGACCCGTGCCGTGAGCGACCGCGCGCCGACCGCGGCCGGCTACATGGTGATCCGCAACACCGCAGCGACGCCGGATCGCCTGATCGCCGCGGAGACGCCGCGCGCATCGCGCGTCGAGATGCACGAGATGTCCGTCACCGACGGCATCATGCGCATGCGCCCGATCACGGACGGCATCGCCCTGCCGCCAGGCGCGGAGGTGCGGCTGGCGCCCGGCGGGCAGCACCTCATGCTGATCGCCCCGCAGGGCGGCTTCGCGCAGGGTGCGCGCGTGCCCGTGACGCTGGTCTTCGAACGCGCCGGGCGTGTCGCCGTCGAACTCGCGGTCGAAGCCGCCGGCGCGCGCGGCGTCGGGCAACATCGGGGCCATTGAGGCGCGCGATGCTGCGAACCATCCGATGGGTCGCCTGGGGTGCCGTCGGCATCCTGGGCTTCGTGCTGCTGGCGACCACCGGCGGCTGGCTGGTCTCCGACGGTCCGCTCGGGCCATCGCGGGTTGCGACGGGGCCGCAGTCGCTCGGGATCGGAGGGCCCTTCGCGCTGACCGACCATCGCGGCCGCGCGGTGACCGAGCGTGACTTCCGTGGCCGCCCGATGGCGATCTTCTTCGGCTTCACCTACTGCCCCGATGTCTGCCCGACCACGCTGACCGAGATGACAGGCTTCATCGAGGCGCTCGGCCCCGACGCCGACCGCGTGCAGTGGGTCTTCGTCAGCGTGGACTCCGAGCGCGATACGTCGGAGGCCCTGGCCACCTACCTGGCGGCGTTCGACCGCCGGATCATCGGGCTGACCGGGACCGAGGCCCAGATCGCCGCCGCAGCGCGGGCCTTCCGCGTCTTCTACCTTCGGGTGCCGTTGGAAGGCGGCAGCTACACGATGGATCATTCGGCGAGCGTCTTCCTTCTGGACGCCGAGGGTCGGTTCGCAGGCACGCTGGACTACAAGGAAAGCGAACGGGTGGCGCTGGAGAAGCTGCGGATGCTTGTAGGCAGAAGTTGAGAGGGCCTGCGGTGGAAGATCGACCGTGCCAGCAAGCGTCACCGATTTGACGGCGCTGCCGCAGTGCCGGATGGGGAGATCCGACGCCGCTAGATGGACAGGTTGCGGGTACGCCGTTGATGAAGGTTTGCAAGGTCGTCAGCGCCGCCGGCCAGGCGCCGGCTGATCCCGCGCTCCCGCTCCATCGATGGCTTCCAGGGCACAAGCTGGAAGCCGAGCCCGTCATCGAGCATCGCGAACCGCCCTGAGGCCAGGTCGAGCCTCCGGGTGAACACCCCGGCGACGGGATCACCCTGCTGCATCGGCCGCAATGCCTTTCCCGTCTCGGCCGTGATCCGCGCGGCGGCGCCCCGCACCTCCCGCTCCCGCAGCGTGTCGAGCAGGTCACGCGCGAAGACCACGCGCTGACCCTGCCGCCGCGCGAGACCCTCCGAGATCAGATGGTCGGTCCGTGCCGCCATGGCGGCGCGGACCTCGCCGCCGAAGCCGTCCCCGCTCAGGGCGTTGGACGCCCGGTCGAGCAGGCGGTGATCGAGCCAAGTCGCTCCCTGTGCGGTCACCTGCGCCTCGATCGACAGGTCGGAGCGAACCGCCAGCACTGAGCGCTCCCGCCCCTTGGCGTCGGTGAAGTGGCGCAGTTCGACGACGGCGCCAGGCGCCGCGTCGCTGGTGGCGTCGAGGTCACGGAAGCGCAGGTGATGTGCGCGACCGTCCAGGCCATCCACGATGGCGAAGGCCGTGCCTTTCAATTCGTCGTCCAGGCCGCGTGCGACCAGGCGCCCGACGACGGCGCCGCGGTCGCCGTCGAGCACGTAACGCTCCGCGCCGCGATCCCAGCCCCTGCCCGTCAGCTCGCGATGCATGCGCTTGATGATGTCGCCGCGCTCGGAGATCGCGCGCAGGCGGGGCTCGAGATCATCGGCGATGCGCCATCGCGCCGGACCCACTGGCTCAGCGAGGCCGAGCCGCTCCAGCGTCCGAAGCCTCCCGATGCGGAGGGCCATGTCGTCGCGATCCGCGACGCCCGCCGCCGGTCGCAGGTCGACGATCCCAGCGTCAGCGCGCTGCACGAGGTCGCGGTCCAGGCCCGTCCAGCGCTCGGCATCGGCCTCCCGCTCCATGGCTCGGCGGATATCCTGCTCGGTCCGTGGACCCAGCTCCAGCGTCGCGCGTTCCGCCGCGCGGGCGCGCAGACCGTCGCTGATGTAGTCGCGCGAGATGACCAGGTTCTCGCCATCGTCGGCCCGGCCACGGACGAGGACGTGGATGTGGGGATGCTCGGTGTTCCAGTGATCGACGGCGACCCAGTCGAGGTGCGTGCCGAGGTCACGCTCGGCGGTCGCCATCAGGTCGCGCGTGTAGGCGCGGAGGTCAGAGAGTTCGGCCGCATCCTCCGGCGAGACGATGAAGCGGAAGTGGTGGCGGTCGCCCTCGCAGCGTTCGGCGAAAGCCCGGTGATCGGCGTCGCCGGTCGCGTCGAACACGCGTCCCGGCGTGCCGTCCCGAGTGACGCCGTCGCGCCGCAGGTAGGCGAGGTGCGTCGACATGGGGGCGCCCCGAGTGCCGTGGCGGACCACGCGTGCCTTGATCGCGACGACGCGGCTGTTTGGCCGCAACCGGACGCGTGCCTGGATGGCGGCGACCCGGCCGCGACCGAAGGTGCTGCGGCCGGAAGCGGGACGGCTGCCGCCGCGCTGGAAGCCGCCAGCCTTCTCGGTGGCCGCAAGCGCCTCGGCCATGAAGGTGCGCGCCCGGCGCGGCGCCTTGACATCGCGAATGCTGCCAGGCCGGACGCGCAGATCATCGTCGCGGGTCATGGGCTGGCCACGCGCACCTCGCGCGAAGTGATGCTGGTGCAGCGGGTTGCCGCGTTCCGCAGGCTGCGAGCGCAGGACGCACCTCGCGCGAGTATGTTGATCTGCCTGCCTGCTTCGCCCCGGCCGACGGCGCGCACATCGCGGCCTTTATCTTGCAATCTGCGGTCGGGGTTCCTGGGACGTCGCGCTCCATCACGCTGGTGGTCGGCGCTGGGATAGCCAGCAGCACGACAGAAGCACCCGAGCGTGCGCGCACGTGCGACATCGGTGAGACTCCAGGGCCGTACGATGCCCTGCGTCCCAACGCTATCGCTCACGGTGCACCACCCGAGCTGCGACGGACGGCGAAGATGGAGCCGCGATGGCCCGCTGAACCGTCGGCCTCGTGCGCCTCCGCTGCTCGGGATCGGCCGACGAACGGCTGCGCGGGTGGTGTATCGGCTGCGATTGTCGCACCGGCAACCGGCACGAAGATTGACCGCGGCGGTTCCATATCCTCACTGCCGGGCCGCACGAAGATGCCGTCAGCGCCGCGCACAGCACGCACCGCAAGCTGGCCAGGCGCAACGGTCCCGGCGTCACCTGTAAGCAGCGGCGCGAGGATTGCGACATAGGCGCGCGTCTCCGCAGGGAGCGGCTGCCCCGTCGCCAGGTGCATCTCTACGCGACGCGGCCCGGCGTTGTAGGCCGCCAGCATCAGCGGCACCGATCCGAACCGGTCCAGCATCTCGCGCAGATACGCAGTGCCCGCCAGGATGTTGTCCTGCGGCATGAAGGGATCGGCGCCGAGGCCGTGCTGGGCGCGCAGGCCTGCCCAGGTCGCTGGCATCACCTGCATCAGCCCCATGGCACCGCGGTGCGACACGGCGTGCCGATCGCCGGCGCTCTCCGCGCGCATCACTGCCCTGATCCAGGCTTCCGGAATGCCGAAGCGCTGCGAGGCGGCCGCGATCTCGACAGCATGGATCGTCTGCGCCGCCAGCCTGGACGGCGACAGACTGACCAGCAGCAGCACGGCGGCGATACAGGGCCACGACCGGGACGGGAGGGAGGAACCGAGATGTCCAGCGCGCCCTGCCAGAGCGCCGGGCGTCGCCAATGGGCGCGCGTGGGAAGGGCGCGTCGTACTCATGGTCCGCGCACCGTGATCCAGACCGGACGCAGCCGGGCGACAATGCTCGTGCGTAGGAGAGGCCCGAAGTAGCGGCCGTCGAGGCTGTTCGGCTCAGCAGGGTTGAGGAGGAATACCTCGCCGGGTTCCAACCTGTGGCAGCCGTGCCAGGTCGGCAGCGATCGACCCAGGCGGTCAGCCGTGCGGCGGTGCGCCACGGTCTCGCCGTCTACCGTAATCGCGCTGCCCTCCGCGCACACCACCTGCGGCGACATGGCGGCGACGTGCTTCAGCAGCGGCACGCTGCGCGCGACATAGCCTCGCTCGGTAAGGAACGCCGCCAGCGTCTCCGGCGGGCGGACGAGCACGAGGTCGCCGTGCGCGATCTCCCCAGCAGGCGTCGCGGCGTACAGGCCGAGCGGCACGCTCGCCGACGCGTTCCAAATGATTCGCGGCTGCCAGCCGGCGACCGTCGGGACGGCGATCAGCCCAAGCCCGGCGAGCATGACCGCGACCGGCGCCGCGCGCCGTCTCCGCCGCGCCGTCATGCGTCGATCCTCCGCCGCAGCAGCCAGGCGCGGTGGCGCTCGCGCGTGTAGGCGCGCGGCGGTTCGCCGGCTGCGAGGCGGTTCATCACGTGCCGCCAGTGGTCCGGGCAGGCCGCCTCCGGCGCGACGCCGGTCTGCTCGACCGCGTCGATCGCGCGCAGCACCTCGTTGACCTTTGGCCAGCCGGAGATGCGCAGCAGGATCTCCGCCCCCGGCTCCACGAAGCCGATCATGCTGAAGGCCTCGCCGGGCTCGACCGCGCGCAGGATGTCGATGCGGCTGACCACGGTGCCGTAGCCGTTCGACGCCCACCGCACGAAGGCGAAGACATCACCCGCGGCGAAGGCGACGACGCGGCGGCGGCGGTCGAGGATCGTCTCCTCAGCGATCCGCCCGAAGCGGATCCAGCGCTCGACGCGGCCCTCGAGCCACAGCAACTCGACGCGGGTCAGCGCCATCATGGCGCCGCCCCCCGCTCCCCGTCCCGGTCGCGTTCCCCGCCGCGCGCCGGCCCAACCACTTCTTGAAGGTTAGACTCTTGGTTAGAGAAGTTACGGCTGCCGCAACGCATTGATCCGGCTGGCGGATCGGGCGATTCCTGCGCCCGAAGTCCCGTGCCTGGTGCGCCCGAAGTCCCGATATCGGATGCGCCTGAAGTCCCGTGACCTGCAGCACTTGTCCACAGGTTATCCACAGGTCGGATGTGGAGAAGTGGCGCGCCGGCAGCCTCTTGCCGCAGCGCCAGCGCGTAGCCCGGCAGCGGCTGCCGTGCGACGAGGCGCCGGATGTCGAGCGCGAAGTCGGAGAAGCGGGCGAGGCTCGCGCTCTTGGCGTGGAGGTGGCGGAGCTCGAAGCGCCAGCCGCCGGCCTGCCGCCCCGCATGCTTGCGCGCGACGCGGTAGAGCCAGCGCTCCAGTCCGCCCGTTAGCCGGAAATAGGCAGGGTCGACGCTCAGCACGAGGCGCCGGTCAAGCACGCCCTGGTAGAACCAGTCGGGCAGGACGAACTCCATGCCCTCGACGCGGCCGGACCAGGTGGTGAGCTCCTCCCACTCGCTGATC
Organism: Neoroseomonas eburnea; assembly: GCF_018129005.1. GTDB lineage: Bacteria > Pseudomonadota > Alphaproteobacteria > Acetobacterales > Acetobacteraceae > Neoroseomonas > Neoroseomonas eburnea. The sequence goes on along the minus strand of NZ_JAAEDL010000024.1, from coordinate 10,190 downwards.
CAGCTGAACTGCTGTCGGCGCCAGTGCGCGCCGTGGCGGATCGTCGTGCGGATGACGGTGGATTGTAGGCGCGCCAGCGCGCCCTTGAGCAGCAGGTAGTCGCGCTGCGCGCGGCCGCGGCCGATGGCGCCAAGCAGTTGGTAGGGCGTGAACCGGAAGAAGCGCGAGGTGGGCAGGCCGCGGTCCAGCGCCTCGACGAGATGCGAGGCCGCCCAGATCAGCACGTCGGCATCCCAGATGGTCGCGATGCCGTGCTCGGGCAGCCCGTGGACTTGCACCTGCGTGTCACCCGCGACGTAGAGGATCGGCGCCGTGCGCTTGGCCTTGGCCAACGAGAAGAAGGGCCGCTCCATGAGGTCGCGCTGGTCGCGCGGCGGCACGTCGCCGGCGAGCGCGTCGAACGGGTCGAGCCGAGCCCGTTCGCTCCCCGGCTGCTGGAGACGGCGCGGCGCCATGGCGTCAGCCGCGCAGCCGCGCGGCGTAGGCCGGCGAGACCGCGACATGCCGCTTGGCGGGCAGCACGGTTTCGCCCGTGTCGTCGCTGGTCGAGGCCTTGGTGCCGCGGTTCACCCAGGCCTGGAGATCGGTGACGGCATAGACGACGCGCCCGCCGATCTTGGAGTAGCGCGGCCCCGTGCCGTAGGTGCGGTGCTTCTCGAGGGTGCGGCCGGACAGGCCGAGGAAGCGCGCGGCCTCGGGCGTGCGGAGGTAGCGTGGCGGCAGGCCGGCATTCGGGTCGGGCATCGGGAGCCTCCGGTGATGCTGTCGGATGCCGCGCATGGGGCGCGGCGGTCGCATCGGAGGCTGGCGAAGGGCGGCAGCGCCGGGGGAGTACGAAGGTGCTGGTCGGCTCCGCGTACCCCGGCGCGTCAATGCGTGAGCTTCACGCGCGGACCGACGCGCAGCAGGCCGCGATAGCCGCCGTCGCGGAGCGCGATGGCATCGGCAACGAGGCGCATGGTGCGGGCGCGGAGGTCATGAGTTTTCCAGGCAGCGCCGCGGGGCACGCGCGCGGCACCGAACAGCCCGATGGCGATATCGCGGTAGCTGTGGCCGTCTCGGTGCCCGTCATGGGCGCGGAGCGCCAGGACCAGGCGGCGGCGCTGTAGCGCTGTCAGGCCGACGTCAGGCTGCGCCCGGCCCTGGAGTACGTGCCAGAGGCGCAGTACGGCGGCGAGGCGCTGCGGCAGGGCGTCATCGAAGGGGATCAGGGCGCCGAGATGGCTGTCCGGCGGCGCGCCGCGCGGGACCCAGACCGGGATCGGCGGGTTGCCGACCGCGCCGTGCAGCCCGTCACTCGCTTGGCGCGGCGAGCTCACAGGCGGCAGGGCAGCCGGAGAGCGTGGCGAGAATGACGGCGGCAAGGCCGAGAGCGCCACGGTGGCGGTGCAGAGCGCCTGCATCCAGACGACACCCGCCGCGGGCGCGTCGAGCGTCGGGTCGGCCGGGAAATCGCAACCCCCAGCGCTCGGCGACGGCGTCGGCCGCGTCGTCGGGCCGCGTGTCGTCGAGCTCTTCCCAGTCGCGCACATAGCGCGGGTTGCGTCGGAGGAACTCCCAGGCGAGATCGCGCGCCGAGGCGTTCTCCAGCTCTGCGTAGGCGGCCGCCGACCGCCAGTCTCGCGACGGCATGGCAAGGCTCCGGCACAGCGCGGAGCGCACGCTCCGCGCGCAGCATGCCGAGAGATGCGACTATCCGGTGTGTTGTGGAGGCGCGCGCCGGGCAACAGGTGTTGCCGTCGGCGCAACGCCCGTCAGTTGGTCGAGCCCTGGCGCAGAAGGTCGCGATAGCCGGTTTCGATCATCCAGCGGGCACGGGCGAGATGGCTGTCGTGGATTCGCCGTGCCTGGTCGGGATCGCGGTTGGGGTCGAGGCCAAAGACGATCCGTGCGACCTCCCGCCAGTCGGCGCCCTCGGCGGCGGCATCGAGCAGGCGGAGGTAGAGGATCTTGTGGGCCAGGTCATAGGCCGTGACGCGCGGCTCGTCGGGTGGGGTCTCGAGGATCCTCGCGGCGGTCATGCGGGCGCCCCCTCTGCCGGCGTCTCATCGCGCTGTCGCCGCAGAGTCACCCATCCGGGCCGCGAGCGCCAGACGGGGCGTTACATGGGGACGCAGGCGCGCGATTTACACACTATGGAAGATAAACTCAAAGTATGTAACGACCCGACCGTGCCGGCATGGATATGCGCCGGCTGGTGGGGAGGAACGTGCGTCGGATCAGGCTGGAGAAAGGCCTGACGCAGGAGGCGTTTGCCGAGCGGTCCGGGTTCAGCCAGCAGTACCTGAGCAGCCTGGAACGCGGCACGCGCAATCCGACGGTGGTGACGCTGTTCGAGCTCGCCAGCGCGCTCGGCGTCAGCCACGTCGCACTGGTCGAGCCAGATGGAGAGGTGAAGGCGGCGAAGCCGATGCGGCGCGGGGGACGAAGAAAGCCGAGCGCCGAGAAGGAGCCAGACGACCGCTGAGCCTGAATCTGCCTGTTCCCAGGCACTTGGGTATTCATGGTGGCACGCCGAGGATGATATTCTGGCGTGAGTTGAGGGGTTACATCATTTCGGGATGGGGGCCGGGGAACAGCATGACGGAGACGGAGGCCGATACTTGCCGCCGGCACGTCGTGCCCGCACTCCAGGCCGCCGGGTGGGACGCCGACCCCCACTCCATCGCCGAGCAGCGAACCATCACCGATGGCCGCATCGTCCCGGTCGGCCGCGGCTTCGTGCGAAAGCCGCCGAAGCGCGTTGACTTCCTGCTGCGATACCGGCGCGACTTCCCCCTCGCGGTGGTCGAGGCCAAGGCCAGCTACAAGAGCGCCGCGGATGCTGTGCAACAGGCGCGGCAATACGCGGAGATGCTGGGCCTAAAATTCGCCTATGCGACGAACGGCCCCGAGATCATCGAGATCGACTACTTCACCGGCGCCGAGACGCCACGTAACTCCTACCCGGCGCCGGCGGAGCTCTGGGCCCGCTATCGCGCGGGCACGGGCCTCGCGAGCGATCAGGCAGCCGATCGCCTGCTCACCCCCTTCAATCACACCGTCGGCAAGAACGAACGCTACTACCAGCAGAGCGCGATCAACCGCATCGTCGAAGCCATCCTGCAAGGCCAGCGTCGCATGCTCGTCACCATGGCGACGGGCACGGGCAAGACCACGGTCGCCTTCCAGGTCTGCTGGAAGCTCTGGAACAGTCGCTGGAACCGCGACGGCGCCCATCGGCGCCCGAAGATCCTCTACCTGGCTGACCGGAACATCCTCGTCGATCAGCCGAAGGATGGCATCTTCGCCGCCTTCGGCGACGCCCGCTGCAAGATCGAATCGGGCGAGGTCGTCATGGGGCGCGAGATCTACTTCGCGATCTACCAGGCGCTCGCCGAGGACGCGTCCCGCGAAGGCCTGTTCCGCGCCTACCCGCCCGATTTCTTCGACCTGATCATCGTCGATGAATGCCACCGCGGCAGCGCGCGCAATGACAGCTCCTGGCGCGTGATCCTCGAACACTTCGCGCCCGCCTTTCAATTGGGCATGACCGCCACGCCGCTGCGCGAGGACAACCGCGACAGCTACCGGTACTTCGGCAACCCGATCTACGAATACAGCCTGCGCCAGGGGATCGATGACGGCTTCCTCGCCCCCTACCGGGTGCACCGTGTCATCACCGAATGGGACGCCGCTGGCTGGCGGCCGAGCCAGGGCGACCTTGACCGCTACGGCCGCGAGATCCCGGACGACGAGTATCGCACCCAGGACTTCGAGCGCATCATCGCCCTGCGCGCGCGCACGCAGGCCATCGCGAAGCACCTCGACGGCTTCCTGCGAAAGACGGATCGCTACGCCAAGACCATCGTCTTCTGCGTCGACCAGGAACACGCGGCCGAGATGCGCCAGGCGCTGGTCGCGCTGAACGCGGACATGGTGGCGCAGCACCCTGACTATGTGTGCCGTGTCACCGCCGATGAAGGCGACATCGGCCGCGGCCATCTCAGCCGGTTCCAGGACGTGGACACGCGCACGCCGACCGTCCTCACCACATCCCAGCTGCTGACGACCGGCGTGGATGCGCCGACCTGCAAGAACGTCGTGCTGGCGCGCATCGTCGGCTCCATGAGCGAGTTCAAGCAGATCATCGGCCGCGGCACGCGGGTGAGGGACGATTACGGGAAGCTCTGGTTCAACATCATCGACTACACCGGCTCGGCCACCCGCCTGTTCGCTGACCCTGCTTTCGACGGCGATCCCGCCCGCCTGACCGAGGAGGAGCTGAACGAAGCCGGCGAGACCGTCTCCGAGACCGACATTCCGGTCGAGGGTGCGGAACCCGAGCCAGAGCCCGGTGAGCCCGAGATCATCGAGCCACCCGAGGCGAGGCGCCAGAAATTCTACTTCGATAGCGGTCAGGTCGCGGTCGCGGCCCACCTTGTCTACGAGCTTGACCCATCCGGCGCGCAGCTTCGCGTCGTGCGCTACACCGACTATGCCGCCGAGAGCGTCCGCTCGCTCTACCCCACCTCGAAGGAGCTGCGCGCGGCCTGGATGAACGCGGCGCAGCGCTCCGCCATCGTGCAGCGCCTCGCCGAACGTGGCATCAGCTTCGACCAGCTGGCCGAGGCAGCGCAGCAGCCGGAGGCCGACCCCTTCGATCTGCTCTGCCACCTGGCCTTCAACGCACCGCTGCGCACGCGGCGGGAACGGGCGCAGCAGCTGCGCACGCGTCAGCCTGATGTGTTCACGAAATTCGGCCCCGAGGGCCGCGCCATCCTGGAGGAACTGTTGGAGAAGTACGCTGCCCACGGCGAGGCCGAATTCGTCCTGCCCGACGTGCTGAAGGTGCCGCCCATCTCCAACCACGGGCAGGTCGCCGACATCATCCGCCTGTTCGGAGGGGCGGATCAGCTGCGCGCCGCTGTCGCAGAACTGCAGGAACAGCTCTATGCCGCGTAAGCCACGCGCCACCACCACGAAGCCGGCGCTGACCACGGCCCAGGCGCTCGGCTCGCTGCTGAAATCCGCGCGCGACATCATGCGCAAGGACAAGGGGCTGAACGGCGACCTCGATCGGCTGCCGCTCCTCACCTGGATCATGTTCCTGAAGTTTCTCGATGACCTCGAGCAGCAGCGGGAGCAGGAAGCGGCGTTGGCCGGCACGCGCTTCCGGCCGGCGATCGAGCCGCCCTATCGCTGGCGCGACTGGGCGGCCAACCCGCAGGGCATCACCGGCGATGAGCTGCTGGCCTTCATCAACAACGATGAAGGCGTCCGGCCCGACGGCACGCGCGGCCCTGGCCTCTTCGCCTATCTGCGCGGGCTGACGAGCGCGAACGGCGATGACCGACGGGACGTGATCGCCACCGTCTTCCGTGGCGTCGATAACCGCATGCGCAGCGGCTACCTGCTGCGTGACGTGATCGACAAGATCGGCGCCATCCACTTCACCTCGTCGGAGGAGCTGCACACCCTCGGCGCGCTCTACGAATCCATGCTGCGCGAGATGCGCGACGCGGCGGGCGATTCCGGAGAGTTCTACACGCCGCGCGCCGTGGTTCGGCTGATGGTGCAGGTGACCGATCCGCGCCTGGGCGAGACGGTGCTGGACCCCGCAGCCGGCACGGGCGGGTTCCTCGTCGAGGCCTTCGCGCATCTCGCCGGCCAGGTGCAGACCGTGGCCGACCGTCGCGTGCTGCAGTCTGCTTCGCTCATGGGCTGCGAGCCAAAATCGCTGCCCTATCTGCTCTGCCAGATGAACCTGCTGCTGCACGGGCTGGATGCGCCGCGCATCGATCCCGGCAACGCGCTCCGCCATCGCCTCACCGAGATCGGCGAGCGAGATCGGGTGGACGTGATCCTCACCAACCCGCCCTTCGGCGGCGAGGAGGAGCGCGGCATCCAGGGCAACTTCCCGGAGGACCGGCAGGCGGCCGAGACGGCACTGCTGTTCCTCCAACTCATCATGCGTCGGCTGAAGCGGGCGCAGACCTCGGCGGGGCGGCCGGCGCGCGCGGCGGTGGTGGTGCCGAACGGTACGCTGTTCGGCGATGGCGTCTGCGCGCGCATCAAGGCGGACATACTGGAGCAGTTCAACCTGCACACCGTGCTGCGTCTGCCGGAAGGCGTCTTCGCGCCCTACACCGACATCCCCACCAACGTGATCTTCTTCGACACGGCGGGGCCGACGCGGGACGTGTGGTTCTACGAGCAGCCGATGCCGGAGGGGCGGCGGAAATACTCCAAGACGCGGCCGGTCCAGCTCGAGGAATTCGCCGATTGCATCGCCTGGTGGGGCCGGCGGGAGGAGGGCCCGCAGGCCTGGAAGGTCAGCGGGCCGGAACTGATCCGGCGCGACGAGGCGGGCCGCGTTGTCGCGGTGAACCTCGACCTGAAGAACCCGGCGGCGAAGGAGGCAGTGGACCACCGCGCGCCGGCCGAGATCGTCGCGAGCGTGATCGAGAAGGAGCGGCAGGTCCTGGCGCTGCTCGACGAGATCAAGGCGCTGGTCGCTGAGCGGGTGGCGTGACGGTGCGTTGGCCGATGGTGCCGCTGGGCGAGGTGGCGGAGCTGGTGCGCCGCCCGGTGGAAGTCGATATTGACGGGCTCTATCCCGAGCTTGGCGTACGGTCGTTCGGCCGCGGCACATTCCATAAGCCGCCACTCACCGGGGCGGATGCTGGCTCGAAGCGGCTGTTCCTGATCGAGACGGGCGATCTCGTGTTCAATATCGTCTTCGCATGGGAAGGCGCGGTCGCTGTCGCTGGACCAAACGACAACGGCAGGTTTGGCTCGCATCGGTTCCTGACCTTTGTGCCCAATCCGAAGCGGGCTGATGCCGGCTTCATCAAGGCGTGGTTCAGCACTCCCGCTGGTCTCGAAGTTCTTGGGCGCGCATCACCAGGCGGTGCGGGAAGGAACCGAACGCTCGGCATCGAGGCCGCGAGCCGAATGCCCGTGCCCATGCCTCCGCCTGACGTGCAGCGGCGGATCGTGGAGCGGCTCGACGCGGTCGAGGCGCGGATTGCGCAGCGGCAGAGCGAGGCCGACGCCGTGGACAAGGAGCTTGCCAGGCTGCTCGCCGCCGCGTTCCACCGCATCGCCCAGGACGCGCCGCGCGCGCGTATGGGTGACGTTGCACCGCTGGTGCGACGTTCGGTGATGATCGATCCGGAAGCGAGCTACACCGAGATCGGGGTGCGCAGCTTCTTCAAGGGTGTCTTCCATCGCCGTACCGTGAGCGGCGCGGAATTCACGTGGCAGAAGCTGTTTCGCGTCAACGAAGGCGATCTGATCTTCAGCAACCTGATGGCCTGGGAAAAGGGGATCGCACTCGCCGGCGCAGCCGATGACGGCTGCGTGGGCAATCACCGCATGCTCACCTGCGAGGCAGACCGCGACCGCTTGGTGCCGGGCTTCCTGTGGTTCTATTTCACGACCGAGGAGGGCTTCGCCCAGGTCGTCGCAGCCTCGCCAGGGACGATCGCTCGCAATAAGACGCTCTCCGCCGAAGAACTGCCCAACATCACCGTGCCGGTGCCCTCGCTCGATGCCCAGCAGTGGTTCGATGCGCTCCAGCAGAAAGCGCGCGCCGCGCGAGAGGCCCAGGCTGCTGCCGCTGCCGAGTTGGACCACCTAGTGCCCGCGCTGCTCGCCGAAGCCTTCGCGCCGTAGCGATGCTCAGACGCGTCGTCGCCACGCAGTTCGACCGTCCGGCACGCAGCGGCAAGACGCGCCCCCTCTTCCTCACCTGCATCGACGCAGCCGGCGAGGAGGTGGAGGTGGTCGCGAAGCTGTCGGCCGGCTGCGAGCAGAAGGAGGTCAGCCTCGCGCGCGAGGTCGTCGCCGCCTGCCTCGCCGGTGACCTTGGCCTGCCGGTCGCCGAACCGCTCCTAGTGGAACTGCCAGCCGCCTGGATCGGCAGCGTGGCCGATGCCGAGGTGCAGCGCGCCTTGCGTGCCAGCCTGCCGGTCGCGTTCGGATCGCGCCATGTCGGCAGCCAGTTCTCCACCTGGAAGCCGGAGACGCGGCTGACCGCCGCCATGGTGCCGGTCGCGCTCGCCGTCTTCGTCTTCGATGCGCTGACCGCCAATCCGGACCGCCGCAAAGAGAACCCGAACTGCCTGGTGAAGGGCGAGCACATCAAGATCTTCGATCACGAGATGGCGTTCACACACCATATGGTAATCCCGCGGCTCACACCCTGGCGCGCCGGCGCGTTGCAGGACCTGATGACACCCGGCCGCCACATTTTCCGTGACAAGCTGCGCGGGCAGGTGCTGGATTTCGCGTCCATCCGGGCCGCCTGGGCGGCCTTGTCGGATGGCATGGTGGACGGCTATGTCGCCGCCTTGCCGGCCGAGTGGGCCAGCGCGGGCGCCGATGCGGACGCCGCGGTCCGGACCATCAAGGAGGTCCGCGACCGGATGGAGGAATGCCTGGCTGAAATCGGGAGGGTTCTGGCATGACGCAGCGGCCCTATACCTACACCATCCTGCGCTACGTGCATGACCCGCGCGCTGGCGAGGCGCTGAACGTCGGCGTGGTCCTTCACGTCGCGGCCGAGCAGAAGCTGCTGGTTCGCGTTCGCTCGACCTTTGGTCGGGTGAAGCGGGCGTTTCCCGATCTGGACGGGGAGGCCTTCAACCAGGCCCTGCGCGATGTCGAACGCGGCATCGAGCGCGTGGCTCGTGAAATGCAGAAGGGTGGCCTCCTTGCGGCCGCGGGCGACGCCGCGGCGTTCGCGCGGCGCGGCATGCCGGAGGATGACAGCGCGCTGCAGTGGTCGCCCGTCGGCTCGGGCCTGACTGACGACGGAGCCGCGACGCTCGACCGCCTGTATGACCGCTTCGTGCGGCGGCATGACGAGCGCGTGGCGCGGCGCCGCGATGATGAGGAGATCTGGCGTCCGGTGCGCGAGAAGCTGGTGGCGCGCGGTGTCACGGTGCCGTTCGAGGAGAAGACATTTGCCGGAGAGGTGGACGCGATCACCTTCCGGCACGCGTGGAAGAACGGGCAGTGGCACGCGTATGAGGGCGTATCGCTCGACCTCGCGAGCCAGGATGGCATCCTCGAAAAGGCTCGCCGCTTGGTTGGGCATCTGACAACGGCGAAGGACGGCGTGACGGAGGCGCTGAAGCTCCACCTCATCGTCGGCGCCCCTCATGATCCTGCGCTGGCGTCGGCGTACGACAAGGCGGTTGCGATGATCCGGAAGGCGCCGCTGGGGCCCGAGGTGGTCGAGGAAGCCGAGATCGACGAGCTCGTCTCGCGGATCGAGGACGAAGTCCGCGCGCATGAGGTGCATGCGGACGGCGCGCCGCCGCGCTGATCGGCGGTCGCGTGGCGGGGCGCTCGGCAACTGATTCGTCGGTGCTGAGCGCGGCGCAGACTGCTCACCGGGCCGTGCGGCGGCGTCCAGGCATTGCGGCGCGGCTCGATGCGGTTGCCGAGAACCTTCGGCAAGGCCGACGTGAGACGCCGCAGCGCTTCATTCCATTGGCCAGGGCCTGCATCGCGGAGCCGGCAAGGTCGGACGATCTCGTGCGGTTTCTCATCGACGACGTGGCGGCGGAAGCGGCCGCCGATGCGTCGTGCACACCGGCCGTTCGCGCGTTGGTTGATCGAATGCTTTGCGCGGTCGAGCAGCCCAGCCCGGATCGAACGCGTTCGATCATCGCGCTTGGTCCAGAGATCCTGGCTGCAGCGCCGCGGCGGCGCCATCGTCGCAGCGTGCATGGGCACGGTTGGATCACCGCGGACCGGCGGCTTCTTTTTCTTCGTGCGGTGTTCGATGAGGCGACAGGCCGTTCCGGGCGTCCGCGCGGTCGCTGGTACGCGCTGTGGCTGGCTACGGCCTATGCGATGTCAGAGTACGAAACGGATCACTTCGAGATGCGCGGCCCGATCGTGGAGGCGCGGGTTCGGCGGCTCACGCGATGCGCGGAGGTTCTGTTGGGCCCTGCGTGACGCGGGGAGGCGCCCCGCCCTCCCGGGCGGGGCGCCGCTGGCCGTTCACTCCCTGCTGCGGTTGCCGTTGGGGCGGGACCAGATCAGCTCGAACTCGCCGCCCTCCATCTCGAAGAGGTTCGCCAGGATCGGCGCCGGCAGGGACGGGTCGTCGAGCTTGACCGAGAGGTAGTCGCGGCCCTCGTTCGAGGTCTTCTTCCACGCCGCCCCGATCTCGGCGCGGCCGGCGAAGATGC
>NZ_JAAEDL010000023.1 GCF_018129005.1 Neoroseomonas eburnea | reverse complement strand
ATCTTCCAGCCCAGCACCCAGCCATCCCAAAAAACCAAGGAACAGCCAAGAACCATACACTTCCAAAACCGATGCAACTGTCAAAGAACAAGCCCGAACCAACCAGCGGCCAACCCCAGCGGGCGGCCGCCATTTGATCCAGAGAGCCACCGTCTCTGCGGGGCGGAAGAGGCTACCGGATCAAGTCCGGAAGGTCAACCGCTCACGTCGTCGGCGTGGGGGGCTTTTATGCGGGCGCCGGGGGGCGGTCAACCCCCCTTTCGCCAAGAAAGAAACCATTCCGCAAAACGAGGGATCCCTACCTCGATCGGCGTGCTCGGCTCGTATCCGCACAAGGCCCGGATCGCCTCGATGTCCGCGAAGGTTTCCTCGACATCCGTCGCCGGCCGCGGCGCATCGACGACAACGGCTTGTCGGCCAAGGGCTTCCTCGAGCACGTCGACGAACCGCCGCACCTCCACGCTCCGGTGGTTCCCGATGTTCAGGACCCGTGGCGCGTTCGCCGGGGCCGGATGATCCAGGCACCCTAACACCCCCGCCACGATGTCCGAGACGAAGGTGAAGTCCCGCTTCAGCCGGCCGCCGTCGTAGAGCGTGATCGGCCGCCCCTCGAGAATTGCCTCGGCAAACATCCACGGCGCCATGTCCGGCCGCCCCCACGGACCATAGACCGTGAAGAACCGCAGCCCCGTCTGCGGCAGGCCGAACAGGTGCCCGTAGGATTCACTGATCAGCTCCCCCGCCCGTTTGGTCGCGGCATAGAGCGACACCGGATGATCCACCCGGTCCGATTCGGCGAAGGGCAGCTTGCAATTACCGCCATAGACCGAGGAGGAGGAGGCATAGACAAGGTGCTCCAGCCTCGGCAGCCGCCGGGCGAGTTCCAGCATCACCAAGTGCCCCATGACGTTTGCCTCGACATAGGCAAAGGGATCCACCAGCGAGTATCGAACCCCTGGCTGAGCCGCGAGATGCACGATTCGTGTCACCTCCACCTGCGCCGCGGCCAGGGGCAGCATCGCCTCGCGGTCTGCGATGTCGGCATTGATGAAGCCGAAACCTGGCATTGCTTCGAGTCGCGCCAACCGCGCCTGCTTCAATCGGACATCGTAGTAGGCGTTCAGGCTGTCCACGCCGATCACGCGCTCGCCCCGCGCGAGCAGCGATTCGGCGACATGCATGCCGATGAAGCCGGCCGCGCCGGTCAGCAGCACGGTCATGCCTGCACCAGCCGGTCCTCGAGCAGTTCCATCACCGCATGGCCGAGCGTAATGTGCGCCTCCTGGATCCGTGCCGTCTCGGTGCCTGGCACCAGCAGCGCATGATCGCAAAGCGCCCGAGCCGGCCCGCCATCCCCGCCCAGCATCCCGACCGTCACGATCCCCATGCCGCGCGCCGTCTCCAGCGCCCGCACCACGTTGGGCGACTTCCCGCTGGTCGTAATGCCGAACAGCACGTCCCCCGCCCGGCCGAGTCCCGACAGCGGCCGGGCGAAGACCTGCTCGAAACCGTAATCATTCCCCCCGGCAGTGAGCGCGGTGGGATCCAGGGTCAGCGCAATCGCCGGCCAGGAGGGGCGCTCCACGTGCGAACGCAGCCGCACCAGCAGCTCGGTCGCAAGGTGCTGCGCATCCGCCGCGCTGCCGCCATTGCCGCAGAAGAACAGCCGCCCGCCGCCGCGGATCGTGGCCTCGCAGGCGTCCACCACGCCGATCACGGCGGCCACGGCCTCCGTTGCGAGGCGACGCCGCAGCACGGCGCCGTCCTCCATGATTGCGGCAAAGCGCGCGACCTCGTCCATCTCAGCTATCCGCCGTGATGCCGTTCGCACGGATCACGCGGCCCCATTTCTCGATCTCGGCGGAAAGGAAACGCCCGCAGATCTCGGGCGAGGATGCCTGCACGTCGCAGCCCTGCTCCTCGATCCTCGCCTTCACGTCGGGGTAGGACACCGCGCGCACCAGCGCCTCCTGCATCTTCCGTAGGATCGGCTCCGGCGTTCCGGCACGGCCGAGGAAGGCCCACCAGGTCGGCGCCTCGAAATCGCCAAGGCCCTGCTGCGCGAAGGATCGCACGTCCGGGACATGCCGCGTCTCCTGCCGCGTCGTCACGCCGAGCGGCCGCAACACGCCACTGCGGATGTGCTGGCTGATGATGACGACGTTCGACATGAACAGCGGCACATTGCCCGCGACCGCATCCTGCACGGCGGGCCCGCCGCCGCGATAGGGCACGTGGGTCAGCTTGATGCCGGCCTGGCTGGCCAGCAGCGTCGTCGAGACGTGGGCGAGGCCGCCGACACCCGACGTCGCGTAGCCGATCGAGTCCGGAGCGGACTTCGCCGCGTTCACCACGTCCTGGAAGGTCCGGTACGGCGCATTCCTGTGAGCCACCAGCGCGAGCGGCCCCGTCGCCACCAGGCTGACCGGGGCGAAGGCCTCCATTGCCCGGTAAGGCAGGCGCATCACCGTCTGGTTGGTCGCCTCATTGTCATAGGCGAGCAGCCACGTGTAGCCGTCCGGCTGAGCGCGCGCCGCCTCAATCGCGCCGATCGAGCCGGAGGCGCCGCCGCGGTTCTCGATCACGACCGGCTTGCCAAGCTCCTCCGCCAGCTTGCTCTGGAACAGCCGTGCGATGGTGTCGGTGGACCCGCCGGGCGGGAAGGGCACGATCACGCGCACCGGCCGGTCCGGCCAGGCACCCTGGGCCCGCAGAACGTTCGGCACAGCAAGGCCGGTCGCAGCCAGCGCCAATAAGGCACGACGGTTCATGTGCGCGCGGACCTCCCGATCCTGTTCTGGCCCCCCCAAGGGGCTGTCCCGGCCAGATGGCACGGGCTTCCGCACCGCTCAAGCCCGGGCGACCGCGGCCTCCGCGAAGCCGCCCCGGATCGCCTCGGCCAGCGTGTCCACCACCGGCCCGTTCGCGTGGCCGCGCATCAGGATGATCGAAAAATCCGGCAGCGGCGGCAGGCCGTCTTCCGCCCCGAGGAAGCGCAACCCCTGCGGCAGCGGCCCCGGCAGGCCGATGGTCACCGCGAGCCCCGCCAGCGCGGGCGCCAGCGTCCCGGTCTGGGAGGTGCTGGTATAGGCGACCCGCCACGGAATGCCGGCCTCGTCCAGCGCGCGCACCGCGGCGCGGTGCCAGAGGCAGCGCGGCTGCGCCGTCGCCAACGGAAGCGGCGAGCGCCTGTGCGCCGCGTGAGAGGTGGACCCGATCCAGCGCAGCCCAGCCTGCCACAATGTCTGGCTCGCGGCCCCCGGCGGTTCGTTGCCCGCCGAGAGCAGTGTCAGGTCGATCTCGTCCCGGTCGAGCCGTTCGACCAGTTCATTGGAGGGGGCGCAGGTGACGACCACCTCGACCGCCGGATGCACCTCCGCGAAACGAGCCAGAATCCCGGGCAGCCAGCGCAGCGCATAGTCGTCCGGCGTGCCAAGCCGCACGGTCCCGGCGACGGCGGGCGCGTGAAAGGTGGCGAAGATCTCATCATGCATGGCGAGCAGGCGGCGCGCCCGCTCAAGCAGCCAGGCGCCGTGCGGCGTCGTCTCCACGCCGCGCGGCCCGCGCAGCAGCAATGGCTGGCCGAGCGTCTCCTCGAGCCGGCGGATCTGCATGGATACGGCGGATTGCGTGCGTCCGACCGCATTGGCGGCACGGGTGAAAGATCCACCCTCCGCAATCAGGACGAAGGAGCGCAGCAGATCGGGATCGATGCCCGGGGGAATGGCCAGCATGGGAGTGCCCTCCGCCTTATTGATCAATCTTGTTGATGCTTAACGTCAAGCGATTTCGTTTTCCTTATGCCCCTGCCGCTGCGATCTTCCGTTCCGGCGCAACCAGGAGGACCGCCATGACGACCCGCAGCCTTCCCGCTTCCCATCCCGTCCAGGCCATCGCAGCGCGCCGCGCCGGCTGGTTCGACTGGCTGTCCCGCGTCCTGCGGGCAGTCGAGAGCCGACGCCACCTCTCCGAGATGGACGGCCGCATGCTGGCCGATATCGGCATCAGCCGGGCGGAGGCGCGCGAGGAAGCCGCCCGCGCGCCGTGGGACTTGGCGCCGCCGCGCCGCTGAGGCGCCACCCGCTGGGACAACGCAAGACCCGCCACGCGGGGCGGTGCAGGATGATCCGGCTCTGTCCGGATCCGGTCCATGCCCGCCCCGATCCGCTCCGACGATCGGGCCGCCGCGCCCGATGAAGTGCTCGCCGCCCTCGCGGCCTCCCGAGGCGGCCTGGCCACGAGCGAGGTGGAGTACCGCCGTGCTGCGGTGGCTGCCGCCGTCTCCGCCATCACGGGCGGCTGGGCCAGCGTCACCATCATCCTTGGCATCGTCGCGGTTTCCGGCGCCCTCGACGTGACGCAGAAGCATCGCGCCGAGGCAGTCGCCGAAGCGCGTCGCGATGGCGCCACCATGACGGCGACACCACGCCCATCGGCAGGTCAGCGCGTCGTGACGGGCTGGCGTTCCAGTTCCGCGACCCGCGACCGCAGCGCGGCAAGTTCCGCCCGCATGACGGCGAGTTGTTCGCCCACGGGGTCATCCTCCGGGTGCGTCAGCCCATAACCCACGCTCGGGTCGGCGCAGGTCGAGCCCACGGGCGGCCGCGCCGGGATGCCGACCACGGTGCAATCGCGCGGTACATCCTTCGTCACCACGGCATTCGCGCCGATCCGCGCCCCGTCGCCGACGGTGATGGGCCCGAGCACCTGTGCCCCCGCCCCGATCGCGACGTTGCTGCCGATGGTGGGGTGCCGCTTGCCGGGGCTGCCGGACAGCCCACCCAGGGTCACACCGTGATAGATCAGCACGTCGTCGCCGATCTCCGCCGTCTCTCCCACCACCACGCCCATGCCGTGGTCGATGAAGAGCCGCCTGCCGATCCGCGCCCCGGGATGGATCTCGATGCCGGTGAAGAAGCGGCCGATATGGGAGACGAAGCGCGCAAGACCCCTCAGCCCTGCCCGCCACAGCGCATGCGCCATGCGGTGCCACAGCACGGCATGCAGCCCGGCATAGCAGAGGATCGCCTCCGGCCAGGAGGGTCGCGCCGGGTCGCGGCTGCGAATGGTGCGGGCGAGCTCGATCACTTCCATGGATGCCCCCGAAGCGTCAGGCGAGCCAGGGCGGCACGGGCAGGCCCTTGCCGCGCAGGAACTCCGGATTGAACAGCTTGGACTGGTAGCGCGCGCCGCCATCGCAGAGCAGCGTCACGATGCGGTGACCGGGCCCGAGTGCCTTCGCCACCTTGATCGCCGCCGCCACGTTGATGCCGGCCGAGCCGCCGACCGAGAGCCCTTCATGGATCTGCAGGTCGAAGACCTGCTCGAGCGCTTCCTCGTCCGTCACCTGCACGGCGTCGTCGATCAGCGCGCGGTCGGGTTCGAGGTTGCCCGGCACGCGGGCGGCCTGGCCGATGCCTTCGGTGATGGAATTGCCCTCGGCCTTCAGCGTGCCGGTCTTCACCCAGGAATAGAGCGCGCTGCCCATCGGATCGGCGAGCACGATGCGCACGCCGGACTTACGTGCCTTCAGGGCCCGCGCAACGCCGGCAAGCGAACCGCCGGTGCCGCAGGAACAGGTGAAGGCATCCACGCTTCCGTCCGTCTGGGCCCAGATCTCCGGGCCGGTCGTCGCCTCGTGTGCGGCGCGGTTCGCCGTATTGTCGAACTGGTTGGCATGGACGGCGCCCATTTCCTCCGCCAGGCGGCGACTGAAATGCACGTAGTTGCCGGGATCGGAATAGGGCTTGGCCGGCACCAGGCGCAGGTCGGCGCCGATCATGCGCAGGAAGTCGATCTTCTCGCGGCTCTGCGTCTCCGGGATGACGATGATGCTGCGATAGCCGCGGGCATTGGCGACCAGGGTGATGCCGATGCCGGTATTGCCTGCTGTGCCCTCGACGATGGTGCCCGGCTTGCCGGGCGTGAGCAGGCCGCGCTTCTCGGCATCGAGGATAATGCCGAGTCCCGCCCGGTCCTTCACCGACCCGCCGGGGTTCATGAACTCCGCCTTGCCGAGGATGTCGCAGCCCGTCGCCTCGCTGGCCCGGCGCAGACGAATCAGCGGCGTGTTGCCGACCGCCCCTTCGAAGCCGTCCACGATGCCGGTGACGGGGGGCATGACTGCGTCCATGGGCTGGCTTCCTTGTGCTTCGGCGGATGATGGTCGGGTGCCGAAGGCGGCGGGACAAGGGGCAGGAAATCCTTTCTCCTGAAAGCCTTAATGGCAGAAATCCATGCCCATGCAGGCGCTTTCAGGGCGAAACCCTCCACGCTTCTTGACCTTCGGGCGGGCAATAAGAGAACATAATGCGAACATCAGCGGCCCTCCCCCCAGGCCATGACCACCCCCCTGAACCCCGCCCCGCTCGACCGCCCCGCCCTGATCTCGGCGCTCCGCGCCCGCATCGCGCGCATGGAACGCGCCGGCGCGGCCGAGGCCCTGGCCACGCGGGGGGAGGACGCCATCCCCCTCGCCCCGGCCATCGATTCCGCCCTGCCCTGGGGCGGCCTGCCGCGCGCCGCCCTGCATGAGATCCTCGCCGCCGAGCCCGGCGCCGCCGCCGGCTTCGTGGCGCTGGTGCTGGCCCGCGCCGGAGGCACCGTCCTCTGGATCGCGCCGGAGCCGGATGCCTGGCCGCCAGGACTCGCCCGCTTCGGCCTCTCCCCCGCCCAGCTCGTGCTGGTGCGTGCGCCGCGCGGGCAGGACGCGCTTTGGGCCATGGAGGAAACCCTCCGCTGTCCGGCCGTCGGCGCCGCCCTGCTGGTCACGGGCGAGCTCGACCTCACCGCCGCCCGCCGCCTGCAGCTCGCCGCCGAGGCCGGTGGCGTGCTCGGCCTGCTGCTGCGGCCGGACGAGGACAACGCCGCCCCGACCGCAGCCCTGACCCGCTGGCGCATCGGCGCCGCACCCTCTGACAGCCAGAGCCCGCATGACCTCGGGGATCCGGCCTGGAGCCTCGATCTGCTGCGCTGCCGTGGCGGACGGCCGGCAGGCTGGCGCGCCACTTGGCACGAAGGCCAGGCCAGCCTGGTGACGGAGGACGGAGCGGCACGGAACGCTCCGGCACGGAGGCGGGCATGAGGCGGCGGTGCTGCGGGCCACCGAGGATGGTGGGGGTGCCTCCAGGGGGCGCTGCCCCCTGGACCCCCGCCGGGGAACCGACAGGCTCCCCGGGCCCCTCCCTTTTTGGGTCCTGGAGAGGGACGGACTCGGCAGCATCGGCAGCACAGTCACGCCCAGCCCCGCCTGAAGGAATCGAGGGTCTGGGAGGCTTTGGCCTCCCAGCGGGGGGTACGGGGGGCTGGCCCCCCGGCAGCCCGTCCCGCACAGCGCGCCGCATCCTCGCTCTCCGCCTTCCCTGCTTCCGCATCGAACGCCTGCGCCTCACCGGCTCCGTCGCCGTCTGGGCGCAGCGCGGATCGCGCCGGCTGGTGCTGGCGGTCAGTGCCGAGGCCGAGGCTGCCGGACTGCGGGAAGGCCAGGCGCTCGCGGATGCCCAGGCAATCCTGCCGGAGGTGCTGCTGGTGCCGGAGGACCCGGCCGGCGATACCGCGGCGCTGGAACGGCTGGCGCTCTGGGCCCTGCGCTTCACGCCGCTGGTCGGGCTGGAAGGCGAGGATGCGCTGGTGCTCGACATCACCGGCGCGGAGCACCTCTTCGGCGGTGAGGCTGCTTTGCGGGAGGAGGTGCTGAGCCGTCTGGCGCGCATGGGCCTGTCGGTCGTCGGCGCCGTCGCGGGCACAACCGGCGCGGCGGTCGCACTGGTGCGGGCTGGATGGGGCGGCCTGGTGCCGCCAGGGCAGGAGGAAGCGGCGGTTGCACCCCTGTCCCTGGCGGCACTGAAGCTCGAACCGGCACTGGTGGGCGCCCTGCAGGGTCTCGGGCTGCGCGATGTCGGCAGCGTCGCCGCCCAGCCTCGGCCGGGCCTGGTGCGGCGCTTTGGCAGCGGGCTGGCGCGGATGCTGGACGAGGCGCTGGGCCGCGCCTCGCGCCCGATCACGCCGATCCGCCCGCCGCCGGAGATGGCGGTGGGCCGTGACTTCGCGGACCCCGTGGTGACGCGGGAGGGGATCGAGGCAGCCCTTGGCGGCTTGCTGGAAGACCTGTGCCGCGCATTGCGGAAAACCGGGCGCGGTGCGCGACGGATGCTGCTGCGGGCGCATCGGGTGGATGGCGACGTGCAGGAAGTCGCGATCGGCACCGGCCTCGCCTCGCGCGACCCGGGACATCTCGCGCGGCTGTTCCACGGGAAGCTGGAACGCCTGGCGCCGGATTGCGGCTTCGATCGGCTCACGCTGGAAGCGCCGACGACCGACCCACTGACCGGGGTGCAGGACGGGCTGGGCATTGCGGGGCGCTCGGCGCGGCGGGAGGAGCTGGCACAGTTGCTCGACCGCCTGTCGCAGCGGCTGGC
This sequence comes from Neoroseomonas eburnea, assembly GCF_018129005.1. Taxonomy (GTDB): domain Bacteria; phylum Pseudomonadota; class Alphaproteobacteria; order Acetobacterales; family Acetobacteraceae; genus Neoroseomonas; species Neoroseomonas eburnea. The sequence continues at coordinate 86,634 of NZ_JAAEDL010000023.1, read as the reverse complement.
GGTCTGGCGGCTGGCGCCGCAGGCCTCCCATTGGCCGGAACGGGCGGTACGCCGCATCGGCGCCTTCGAGGAGGTGGAGACGCCGGAAGGCTGGGCCGCCCGGCCGCGGCCGGTCCGGCTGCTGCGCCGCCCTCCTTATATAAGTGCCATGGCGCTGCTGCCGGATGCGCCGCCTTCCCTGCTGCGAATCGGGCGGGAGGCGCTGCGCGTGATCCGCGCCGAGGGGCCGGAGCGCTTCGAGCCGGAATGGTGGCGCGACGGGGTCCCTGCGAGGCCAGGCTCCGCGGGGTGTCCCGCTCGGCCGGCCCGCAAGCTGCGCGACTACTACCGGGTGGAACTGGCCTCCGGCGCGCGCCTCTGGATCTGCCGCATCGGCCTGGCCGAGCCCGGAGAGACGGCCCGCTGGGCCCTGCACGGCCACCTGCCGTGACCGGCTTCGCCGAACTCGGTGCACTGACCAATTTCTCCTTCCTGGAAGGCGCGTCGCATCCGCATGAGATCGCGGAAGCGGCCAAGGCGCTCGGCCATGCGGCGGTCGGCGTGGCGGACCGCAATTCCTTCGCCGGCGTGGTGCGGGCGCATGTGGCGGCGCGGCAGGAAGGCCTGCCCTTCCTGCCCGGCACGCGGCTCTGCCTCACGGATGGCTGCGATTATCTCGCCTGGCCGAGTGACCGCGCCGCCTATGGGCGGTTGACGCGGATGCTCTCGGAAGGGCGCATGGCCGCCCCCAAGGGCGAATGCCGCATCGACCGCGACGCACTGATCCGGCACGCGAAGGGCAGCGTGCTGGCGCTGATCGCGCCGGAGGATATCGGCGCCGCCTTCGCCGTGCGCCTGCAGCAGGATTCGGCGACACTGCGCCCGCACCTCGCCCTGCCGATGTTCTGCGCCGTCGCGCACCGCTTCCGCGGCGATGACCGGAAGCGGCTCGATGCGCTGGCGCGGCTCGGCGTGCCGCTGCTCGCGGCCGGCGGCACGCGCTACCACGCGCCGGAGCGGCGGCGCCTGGCCGATGTGCTCACCGCCATCCGGCTGCGCTCAACGGTCGATGCGCTGGGCTTCGCGGCGGAAGCGAATGCCGAGGCGCACATGAAGGCGCCGGCCGAAATGCTGCGGCTGTTCCGCGGCCATGAAGACGCGGTCGAAAACACGCTGCGTGTGGTGAAGGCCTGCAGCTTCAGCCTCGACGACCTGCGCTACGAATATCCGAAGGAGGTCCTCGATGCGGGCCGCACCGCGCAGGAGACGCTCAAGGCACGCGTGGCGGAGGCACTGGCGGAGCGGTGGCCGCAGGGCCCTTCCGAAAAGCTGCGCCGCTTGCTTGATGAGGAACTCGCGCTGATCGCGCAGCTCGACTACGCGCCCTATTTCCTGACGGTGCACGAGATCATCCGCTTCGCGGAGAGCAAAGGCATCCTCTACCAAGGCCGTGGCTCGGCGGCGAATTCGGCGGTCTGCTACGTGCTCGGCATCACCGCGGCGGATGTCGAGACGCACGACCTGCTCTTCGCCCGCTTCCTTTCCACGGCCCGCAACGAACCGCCCGACATCGACGTCGATTTCGAGCACGAGCGGCGCGAGGAGGTCATCCAGCACATCTATGACCGCTACGGCCGCGACCGCGCCGCGCTCTGCGCCACGCTGAACCGCTACCGGCCGCGCGGCGCGATCCGGGAGGTCGGCAAGGCGCTCGGCCTGACGGAAGACATCACGGCCAGCCTCGCCAAGGCCGTCTGGGGGCCGCGCGGGGATCGTGACATGGCCGAGGTCGCGGCCGAGAAGGGGCTAGACGCGGCAGGCGATCCGCGGCTCGCCATGGCGGTCGAACTCGCGGAGGAGATCCAGGACTTTCCCCGCCACCTCTCCACCCATGTCGGCGGCTTCGTCATCACCGAGGGGCCGCTCGTCGAGCTCGCCGTGGTCACCAGCGCGGCGATGGAGGACCGCACCACCCTTGAATGGGACAAGGACGACATCGAGGCGCTGGGCATCATGAAGGTCGATGTGCTCGGTCTCGGCATGCTGACCTGCCTGCGCCGGGGCTTCGAGCTGATCGAGCGGCACCACGGCCGGCGCATCGCGCTGCGCGACCTGAAGCCCGTGGCCCCCCAGGTCTACGAGATGCTGTGCAAGGCCGACGCGATCGGCGTCTTCCAGGTGGAGAGCCGCGCGCAGATGAACATGCTGCCGCGACTCAAGCCACGGAAGTTCTACGACCTGGTGGTGGAGGTGGCGATCGTCCGCCCGGGTCCGATCCAGGGCGACATGGTGCATCCCTATCTGCGTCGCCGCGACGGGATCGAGAAGCCGGACATCCCCGCCCCGACCCACGGCGATCCGGACGAGCTGCGGGCCGTCCTGCAACACACCTTCGGCGTGCCGCTGTTCCAGGAACAGGCGATGCGGATCGCCATCGTCGCGGCCGGTTTCACGCCGACCGAAGCGGATGCGTTGCGCCGCTCCATGGCGACCTTCCGCAACGAGGGCAAGGTCGCGCTGTTCCAGGAGAAATTCATCGCCGGCATGCTCCGGCGCGGCTACCCGCAGGACTTCGCCGAACGCTGCTTCCAGCAGATCGAGGGCTTCGGCAGCTACGGCTTCCCCGAAAGCCACGCCATGTCCTTCGCCCTGCTGGTCTATGCCAGCGCCTGGGTGAAGTGCCACCACCCCGCGATCTTCGCCTGCGCCCTGCTCAACAGCCAGCCCATGGGCTTTTACGCACCGGCCCAACTCGTCCGGGACGCACGGAACCATGGCGTGCGGGTCAGGCCGATCGACGTGAACCACAGCGACTGGGATTGCACCCTGGAACCTGACCGGGAGAGCGCCGAGGGCTTGGCGCTACGGCTCGGCTTCCGCCTGGTGGCGGATCTGGCCGCGGAAACGGGGAAGCGCATCGTCGAGGCTCGCGCGGCGGGCGGTCCCTTCGCCTCGATCGCCGAATTGGCGAACCGCACGCGGCCCGACCGCGCGGCGCTGGACGCCTTGGCCCGGGCGGATGCCTTCCGAGGCCTCGACCGCAGCCGTCGCGCGGCGCTGTGGGATACCGCCGCGTTGTCGGGACCGGCGCCGCCGCTCGCCGCGCATGACGGCGCCGAGGCAGCACCCCGCCTGTCGCGCGCAACAGCGGGGGAGCAGACAGTGCTCGACTATGCCAGCACGGGGCTGACCCTGCGCGCCCATCCGCTCACCCTGCTCCGCCCGCAACTGGACGCGCTCGGCCTGGCGGACACGCGCGCATTGGCGGCGGCGCGGCAAGGACAGAAGCTGCGCCTGCCAGGCCTCGTGCTGGTGCGCCAGCGCCCCGGCAGCGCCAAGGGCGTGGTGTTCTTCACCGTGGAGGACGAGCACGGCATCGCCAACCTGATCATGTACCCTGATGTCGCGGAACGCTTCCGTGCCACGGTCGTCGCCGCGCGCCTCATCCTCGCGGAAGGGACGGTGGAGAGGCACGACGCCTCCGAAGTGCCGATCATCCACCTGCTGATCGGCCACGTCAGCGACCGCTCGGACCTGCTCGAAGGCCTCCATCTGCTGGAGGAGGCGGGTTGGGAAGGCGCCATGGCCCGGGCGGACGAGGTGCGGCACCCGGATTATCGCGCCACCCCCCGCCCGCGGCTGCGCCTGCCACCCAGCCGGGATTTCCATTGAGGCACGGCGTTATTGCGAATCATTCTCATTTGCTCTAATCATGCCATTCGCGCAGCGAGAGGAGCCCCTGATGAGCACCAGCGGACTTCCCGACTGGCCCTGGGCCGGCACCGAGGCAGACGCCCTGCCCCAGGCCGAGCGCCTGGTGCTGGATGCTGTCCGGGCGTGGTACGCCGCCGCCCGCGCCGGGGCCCCACCCCTGCCTGCCGCCCATCTGGTCCTGGTAGCGGAGGAGGCTGCCCCCGCCGCCCCGCCGCTCGATGCGCTGCTGCGCGCCGCCCCTGTCGCGGCGGGCTGTCCCTTCTGCCTGCGCGTCGCGCCGCAGGAAGCGGCATTGCTGCTCGCCTGCGCCCTGGCCCAGCGGGGCGCGCGCAGCGAGGCGCTGGCCGCCTTGCTCCGCCTGCTGCCACTGCGCGCCGCCTATGCCGCCATGCCGGCGGCGATCCACCTGGGCAGCGCCCTGCGCCGCGCCGGCCTGCTGCTGCGCCACCCGATCAGGGAGGCGATGCGCCCTCGTCCGGCGGCGCGAGGGTGACGATCTCCGTCCCCTCCTCCACGCTGTCGCCCGCGGCGCAGCCGATATGGGCGACCATGCCGTCCGCCAGCGCGGCGATGCGCAGTTCCGTCTTCATCGCCTCGAGAATCGCGACGACCTGACCGCGCACGACGCGGTCTCCGACCGCGACGAGCACCTGCACGACGCGCCCCGGGATGGGTGCCGACAACCGCCCTTCCGCCGCCGCTTCCCCGCCCAGCGGGGCGTAGGGGTCGAGCAGGCGCAAGGTGTATTCCTCGCCGGCGAAGGCGAGGCTGACGACACCGTCATCCAACGTGAAGGGCACCGGGTGCCAGATGCCGTCCACGGAGGCGCGCAGCCCGAGCGTGAGGTCGGCGTCGATGAGGATCGGCGACCCGCCATCCACGATCGCCTCGGCATCGCCCCGGCGCTCGCGCACCAGGATGCGACGCGAGCGTGCGCCGTCACGGAGGAGGATCAACTCCTCCGCCGTGCCGAACAGCCGGAATCCGCGGCAGAGATCCCACGGCGACGTGCCCGGCGCATCGAGACGAAGCCGCGCCAGGTACGCTGCCGCGAAGCCGGCCAGGGCTGCCGCCGGCGCCTCCCTCGGCGTCGGGATCAGAGCCGGCGCGTAGCGTGCAGCGAAGCCAGTATCGAGCTCGGCCGCACGCATCGCCGGATGCGCCACCAGGCGGCGCAGGAAGCCGAGATTCGTCGCCAGCCCCCCGATCTGCGTATCGGCCAGAGCGCCGGACAACCGTTCCAGCGCAGCCGGGCGGTCGTGGCCGGCGGCGATCACCTTGGCGATCATCGGGTCATAGAAGGGCGTGATCGCATCGCCCGCGCGCACACCGGTATCCACGCGGACACTGCCGGATTGCCCCGGCGCGAGGAAACGGCGCAGCTTGCCCACCGAGGGACGAAAATCCTCGGCCGGATCCTCGGCGTAGAGCCGCACCTCGACGGCGTGGCCGTCAGGCTCGGGTGGCCAGTGCTCCGGCAGGGCTTCCCCGGCCGCGACGCGGAGCTGCCATTCGACCAGGTCGAGACCGGTGATCATCTCGGTGACGGGATGCTCGACCTGAAGCCGCGTGTTCATCTCCATGAAGAAGGCGTCATCGCCTTCGACGATGAACTCGACCGTGCCGGCATTGACGTAGCCGACCGCCCGCGCGGCAGCGACGGCGGCCGTGTGCAGCCTTTCGCGCAACGCAGGCGAGAGGCCGGGGGCCGGCGCCTCCTCCAGCACTTTCTGATGGCGGCGCTGAACGGAGCAGTCGCGCGTGTGGAGGTGCACCGTATGGCCGTGCCGGTCGGCGAAGACCTGCACCTCCACATGACGCGGCTTCTGCAGGTAGCGCTCAAGCAGCATGCGGCCGTCGCCGAATGCCGCCTTCGCCTCACGCCGGGCGCCTGCGAGTTCGTCGAGGAAATCCGCCGCGCTGTGAACCGGACGCATGCCTTTGCCGCCGCCGCCGGCGCTCGCCTTGATCAGCACCGGGAAGCCAATGCGCGCGGCTTCCGTCGCGAGGCGGTCCTCGGACTGGTCGTCGCCGTGATAGCCCGGCACCACGGGCACGCCGGCGGCGACCATCAGTGCCTTCGATTCCGCCTTGCTGCCCATCGCGCGGATCGCCCCGGCCGGCGGGCCCACGAAGACGAGGCCGGCCGCCGCGCAAGCCTCGGCGAAATCGGCATTCTCCGACAGGAAGCCGTAACCGGGATGGATGGCGTCCGCACTGGCGGCCTTGGCGACAGCAATGATGCGGTCCGCCCGCAGGTAGGAATCGCTGGCCGCCGCGGGGCCGATCGGGTGCGCCTCATCGGCCAGCGCCACGTGCAGCGCCTTCGCATCGGCCTCGCTGAACACCGCGATGCAGCGGATTCCCATGCGCTGCGCGGTGCGCATGATCCGGCAGGCGATCTCGCCACGATTGGCGATGAGCAGGCTGCGGAACATCGTCGTCACATGCGGAACACGCCGAAGCGTGTCTCCTCGATCGGGGCGTTGAGCGCCGCCGCCATGGCGAGGCCCAGCACGTCGCGCGTATCGGCCGGGTCGATGATGCCGTCATCCCACAGGCGCGCGGTAGCGTAGGTGGGGTCTCCTTCCCGTTCGTATTTCTCGCGGATCGGCGCCTTGAAGGCGTCTTCCGCCTCGGCGCTCCAGCTCTCGCCCCGGGCTTCGATGTTGTCGCGCCGGAGCGTGGCCAGCACGCTCGCCGCCTGTTCCCCACCCATGACGGAGATGCGCGAGTTCGGCCAGGTGAACAGGAAGCGCGGTGAATAGGCGCGGCCGCACATGCCGTAATTTCCCGCGCCGAAGGAACCGCCGGTGATGACGGTGAATTTCGGGACATTGGCGCAGGCCACGGCCGTGACGAGCTTCGCACCGTCCTTGGCAATGCCGCCGGCCTCGTATTTCCGCCCGACCATGAAGCCGGCGATGTTCTGCAGGAACAGCAACGGGATGCCGCGTTGGCAGCAGAGTTCGATGAAATGCGCGCCCTTCTGCGCGGATTCCGAAAACAGGATGCCGTTGTTCGCCAGAATGCCGACCGGCATGCCCCAGATGCGCGCGAAGCCGCAGACCAGAGTGGTGCCGTAGCGGTGCTTGAACTCGTCGAATTCCGATCCGTCCACGATGCGGGCGATGATCTCCCGAGCATCGAAGGGCGTGCGGAGGTCGGGCGGGATGATGCCGTGGAGTTCCGCCGGATCGTAGCGCGGCGGCGCGGGCGCGCGGGTGTCGAGCACGGCACGCGTGGGACGCCCCAGATTGCCGACGATCCGCCGCACCATGCCGAGCGCATGCATGTCGTCCGCGGCATAGTGGTCGGCCACGCCCGACAGGCGGGTGTGAACATCGGCCCCGCCGAGGTCTTCGGCGCTGACCACCTCGCCTGTAGCGGCTTTCACCAGGGGCGGGCCGGCGAGAAAGATCGTGCCCTGTTCCCGCACGATCACCGCCTCGTCGCACATCGCGGGCACATAGGCGCCGCCCGCGGTGCAGGAACCCATCACGGCTGCGATCTGCGGGATTCCGGCGGCGGACATCCGCGCCTGATTGTAGAAGATGCGGCCGAAATGCTCGCGATCGGGGAAGATCTCATCCTGGTTGGGCAGGTTCGCCCCGCCGGAATCCACCAGGTAGATGCAGGGCAGGCGGTTCTGCGTCGCGATTTCCTGCGCGCGAAGGTGCTTCTTCACCGTAATGGGGTAGTAGGTGCCGCCCTTCACCGTCGCGTCATTGGCGACGATGACGCATTCGCGGCCGGAGACACGACCGATGCCGGTGATCATGCCGGCGCCGGGAACCTCCCCGCCATACATGCCGTGCGCGGCAAGCGGCGAGAGTTCCAGGAAGGGCGCGCCGGAATCGAGCAGCCGCTCCACCCGCTCGCGCGGCAGCAGCTTGCCGCGGCCGAGATGCTTCTTCCGTGCCGCCGGCGGGCCACCCAGGGCCGCCTCCCCCGTACGTGCCGCGAGCTGGTCGAGCAGCGCACGCATCGTCGCGGCATTGGCGCGGAAGGCGTCGGACCGTGTCTCGACGGCGGAGGACAGGACGTGGCTCACGCGGTCTCCCGAAAAAGTTCGCGCCCGATCAGCATGCGGCGGATCTCGCTGGTGCCGGCGCCTATCTCATAGAGTTTCGCATCGCGCAGCAGCCGGCCGGTCGCGGTGTCGTTGATGTAGCCATTGCCGCCGAGGATCTGGATGGCATCGAGCGAGGCCTTGGTCGCCGCCTCCGCCGCGAAGAGGATCGCGCCGGCGGCGTCCTTGCGCGTGGTGCGCCCCTGGTCGCAGGCGCGGGCTACGGCATAGACGTAGGCACGGCAGGCGCTCAGCGTCGTGTACATGTCCGCCAGCTTGGCCTGGATGAGCTGGAATTCGCCGATCGCCTGGCCGAACTGCTTGCGGTCATGCACATAGGGCACCACCAGGTCGAGGCAGGCCTGCATGATGCCGAGCGGTCCCGCTGCCAGCACGGCCCGTTCGTAGTCGAGACCTGACATCAGCACACGAACGCCGCCGCCGACCTGGCCAAGGACATTCTCCTCCGGCACCTCGCACTCCTCGAACACCAGTTCGCTGGTAGGGGAGCCGCGCATGCCGAGCTTGTCCAACTTCTGCGCCGGTCGGAATCCCTTGAAGTCGCGCTCGACGATGAAGGCGGTGATGCCCTTTGGCCCTGCCTCGGGGTCGGTCTTGGCATAGACCACCATCGTCTCGGCATAGTGCGCGTTGGTGATCCACATCTTCGTGCCGTTCAGTACGTAGCGGTCGCCGCGCCTCTCCGCACGCAGCTTCATGCTGACCACGTCGCTGCCCGCACCGGGCTCGCTCATCGCCAGCGCGCCAAGGTGCTCGCCGGAGATCAGCTTCGGCAGATAGCGGCGCTTCTGCTCCTCCGTGCCGCAACGGCGGATCTGGTTCACGCAGAGGTTGGAATGCGCGCCGTAGGAGAGGCCGACCGAGGCAGAGGCGCGGCTGACCTCCTCCATCGCCACGCAATGCGCGACGTAACCCATGTTGGCACCGCCATACTCCTCCTCCACGGTGATGCCGTGCAGGCCGAGCGCGCCCATCTCCGGCCAAAGATGGCGCGGAAACTCGTCGGTGCGGTCGATCTCGGCGGCGATCGGGGCGATGCGCTCTGCGGCGAAGGAACGGACGCTGTCGCGCAGCATGTCCACCTCGTCGCCGAGGCCGAAGTCAAGGGTGGGGATCTGGTTCGCGAGCATCGGTCACCTCGCAGTCAAGGATCGCCGCCGGCGGCAGCCTTGCCAAGCGTCTTGCGCAGCGTACCGCGCATGACCTTGCCGGTCGCGGTCAATGGCAGGTCCACAGCGAAGACGACTCGGCGCGGGTAAAGGTGCGCAGCCAGACGGTTGCGCACGAAGGACTGGATCTCGGCGGCCAGCGCTGCCCCGGGCGCGACACCCTCGCGCGGGACGATGATGGCCGTGACCGCCTCGGTGCGGAGTGCATCCGGGAGCCCCACGACGGCGGCAAGCGCCACCGCCGGGTGCTTAAGCAGGCAGTCTTCGACCTCACCAGGACCGATGCGGTAGCCGGCGGACGTGATGACATCGTCATCGCGGCCAACGAACCGCAGATAGCCGGCGTCGTCCACCGCTCCCGTATCGCCGGTGAGGAGCCAATCTCCGCGAAACTTCGCCTCTGTCGCCTCCGGGTTGTTCCAGTAGCGCAGGAACATCACTGGGTCCGGCCGACGAACGGCAATGACACCGGCCTCGCCAGGACCGCAGGGGACGCCCTCCGCGTCGAGGATTGCGACGTCATGCCCCGGCACGGGACGTCCCATGGAGCCGGGCCGGACAGGCATCAGGCCGGCGCAGTTGGAGACGACGACGTTGCACTCGGTCTGCCCATAGAACTCGTTGATGGTCAGGCCGAAGGCGGCGCGGCCCCATTCCAGCGTCTCCGCCCCCAGCGTCTCGCCGCCGCTGCCGATGCTGCGCAGCCTATGACCGAAGCGCGCGGGATCGACGACCTGGCGCATCATCCTGAGTGCGGTCGGCGGCAGGAAGGCGTTGCGCACCTCATGCTTCGCCATGATCCCTAAGGCGCGTTCCGGATCGAACTTCGCCATGCGGTGGGCCAGCACCGGCACACCATGGAAGAGCGATGGCAGGAGCACGTCCAGCAGGCCGCCGATCCACGCCCAATCGGCCGGCGTCCAGAAGAGGTCGCCAGGCTGCGGGAACAGCTCCTGCGGCATCTCGACGCCAGGCAGATGGCCGAGCAGCGTCCGATGCGCGTGCAGCGCCCCCTTCGGCGCGCCCGTCGTGCCGGAAGTGTAGATGATCAGGGCCGGATCGTCCGCCGCCGTGCGCACTGCCGGATATGTGTCATTGGCCTGCTCGGCCAATGCCCAGAGCGACTTCGCCCCGGGGCGCGCGCCGTCCGCATTGAGCACGAGACGCAGCTCGCCCAGCCGCTCACGCACTGGCGCGAGGCGAGCCAGGCCCACATCATCCGTGATGATCGCCGCCGCGCCGGAATCGCGCAGCCGGAACTCGAGCGCATCGGGCCCGAAGAGCTGGAAGAGCGGCACGGCGATCGCGCCCAGCCGATAGATCGCGAGATGCGCCAGCGCTGCCTCGGGTCCCTGCGGAAGGAGCACGGCCACGCGATCGCCGCGACCGATGCCATACGCCTCCAGCACATGCGCGAACCGCGCGGAGGTCGACCGCAGAACGTCGAAGGTGATCCGCTCGGTCCCGCCATCCGCGCGGAGGTGAATGAGCGCGACACGCCCACTGCCATCCGCCCACCGGTCGCAGCAGGCTTCGGCGATGTTGAAGGCCTCGGGCACCGCCCAGCGGAAGCGGCGCACCATCTCTTCATAGGTCGTCGCCGCGGGAAGCAGCCCCGTGCCGCTCACAGCCAACGCTTCCGCCGCTTGTAGGATTTCAGGTTGCGGAAGGATTTCCGTTCCGCACCGTGGCCGCCGAGGTAGAACTCCTTCACGTCCTCGTTCTCGGCCAGCGCCGCCGCCGTGCCGTCCAGCACGACCTTCCCCTGCTCCATCACATAGCCGTAGGACGCGACCGACAGCGCCATGCGGGCATTCTGCTCGACCAGCAGGATGGTGATGCCGAGATCACGGTTCAGCCGGCGGATGATGCCGAAGACCTCCTTCACCAGCAGCGGCGACAGGCCCATCGAGGGTTCGTCCATCAGGATCAGCTTCGGCCGTGCCATCAGCGCACGGCCGATCGCCAGCATCTGTTGTTCCCCACCCGAGAGGTAACCGGCCAGGCCCGTCCTCTCCCGCAAGCGGGGGAAGTACTCGTAGACCATGTCGATGTCACGGCGGACCTCGTTGTCGTCACGCGTGAACGCCCCAAGCCGCAGGTTCTCGAGGCACGTCATGTCGGCGATGATCCGCCGGCCTTCCATCACCTGGAAGATGCCGCGCCGCACGATGCGGTCGGGATCGATCCCGTTCAGGCGCTCCCCATCGAACAGGATGTCGCCTCGCGTGACCTCCCCTTCCTCGGTCTTGAGCAGCCCCGAGATGGCCTTGAGCGTGGTGGACTTCCCCGCCCCGTTGGCGCCCAGAAGCGCGACGATCTCGCCCTTCGGCACCGCGAGCGAGAGGCCGCGCAGCACGAGAATGACCTCGCTGTAGACCACCTCGATGTTCTTCACCTCGAGGAGGGGCGCGGCGGTCTCCCGCCGCATCCCGGGCTGCTGCGCGGCCGCCGCGGACATCACCAGCCGAGCCAGTCAGCGCGGCGAGGCAGCTCGATCGTGGTGACGGGCTGCAGCGACATGGTGCCCGCCGCCATCAATTCCTGGACTGATCCCTGAGCCGTGTTGCCGGTGACACGAGCGCGATAGAGCGCGACGCGCATCGTGCCGCGATGGTCGGTGTCGGTGAAGGTGGACGGGTTGCACACGCCCTGGAAGCCGTTCGGCACCCAGTCACGCCGGGCATAGAAGCCGTCACGGATGCGCACGCCATTCACCTGACCACCATTCGCCGCCGCGGTCTCCATCGCCTCGACCATGAGCATCGCGGCACAGGCGCCGGCCAGGTAGTGCACGGGCCGGTAGGCTGTGCCCGCCTGGTCGGACACGCGGCTGATCGTGCGGATCGTGTCCATCCCCGGCCCGGTGCCGCCCCAGACCGCCGCGGTGCGCACCGGGAAGACGACACCGTCCGCCGCGGTGCCGGCCGCCTTCATGGCGTTCTCGTCCATGCCCCAGACATTGCCGAGGAACTGCACCTGCACGCCGACGGTCTGGCAGGCCCGCAGCACGGAAATGTTCGACCCCGCCGTATTGCCGAGATAAGCGTAGTTGGCGCCTTGGTTCTTCAGCGTCAGGCATTGCGCCGTGTAGTCGCCCGGTGTCAGCGCGAACTGGATCGCCGGCAGCACCTCGAAGCCGAGTTCGCGCGCGAGCGCCTCGCCGGCTTCCTTCGGGCTGTTCGGATAGGGGTGGTTGGCGCCCATATGGACGTAGCGCGGCCGCCCTTGCTGGCCACGCGCCCGCCAATCATCGGCCGCCCATTGCAGCATGCCGCGCAGCGCGTCGGAATAGGATGGGCCATAGAAGAAGTTGAACGGCGTCGCCTCGACACCCTGGCGCCCCGACCGACCGCCGGCATCCGTCAACGCCGCGGAGTAGGAGGCCGAGATGTAGGGAATGCGGTCCCGCGTCACGAACCGTACCAGGGCCTCAGTATCCGCCGTGCCCCATCCCTGGATCGCGACGACGCGTTCGCGCTGCGCCCAGGACTGGTATTGGCTGACGGCGCGCGGCGCCTGGTAGCCGTAGTCATAGCCCGATACCGCGAGCCGTCGCCCGGCCACGCCATTGCGCGTCTGGTTCACCCAGGCGAGCGTATCCGCCACACCTTGGCCGTAGGGTACGCCCACATCCGATGTCGGCCCGGAATTGTCCATCAGATGTCCGACAGGGATCGGCGCCTGGGCAAGCGCCGGACCGGCGGCGAGCAGCGCCCCGGCAAGCAGTGGCAGCGGAAGCCTCATGTCTCGTTTCCTCCTTGCGTCCTATGGGCCGTTGGCCGGCCTCAATGCGAGAATGGGTACAGTTTCCAGTACGCCCTGATCATTTTCCAGCGATGCGCGAGCCCGTCGGGCTCGAAGATCAGGAACAGGATGATGGCCGCGCCGATCGCCATCTCCCGGAGAAAGGAGATCGAGGCACCAAGCCGCAGCGCTCGATCGATGGCGCCACCCGACAGCAGGTCCGCCCCGGCCTGCACGATCTCCGGCAGGAGCACCATGAACGCGGCCCCCATCATGCTGCCCAAGATCGACCCGAGCCCGCCGATGATGACCATCGCCAGAAACTGGATCGAGTAAAGGATGTTGAATGCCTCCACGCTGACGAAGAGCAGGTAGTGCGCGTAAAGCGCCCCCGCGACGCCGGCATAGAAGGCCGCAATGCCGAAGGAGAGGGTGCGGTAGTAGGCGAGATTGATGCCCATCATCTCCGCCGACAGGTAGTGATCGCGCACCGCCACCAGCGCGCGCCCATCCCGCGTGCGCATCAGGTTCGCCGCGGCCACGAACATCACCACCACATGCGCGAGCACGATGTAGAAATACGTCTCCTCCCGGTCGAAGCGCAGGCCGAAGAGCTCGTAGGGCTCGGTCACGCGCCCCGCGACGCCGCCCGAGAACCACCGCGCACGGGCGAAGAAATCCTCCAGGATGAACTGCGCTGCGAGCGTCGCGATCGCCAGGTACAGGCCCTTGAGCCGCGCCGCCGGCGCGCCGAACACAAGACCGACCAGGGCGGTCATCAGGCCGGCGCCCCAGATCGCCAGCGGTACCGGGATGTGGTGCTCCACCAGCAGGGCGGAGGAGAAGGCGCCGAAGCCGAAGAAGGCGGCGTGGCCGATCGAGATCTGCCCCGTGAACCCCACCAGGATGTTGAGACCGAGGGCGGCGATGGCGCTGAAGCCGATGGTGATCAGCAGGCCAAGCTCGTAGCGTCCGAACACGAGCGGCGCAGCGCAGAGGATCAGAACGCCGGTGAACATCGCATACCGCGATCCCCGTGTCGGGAAGATCGTGGTGTCCGCCCGGTAGGAGGAGCGGAAATCCCCCGCCGGGGCCATGGACGTCATCGCGCCGTCAGACCCGCTCGATGTTGCGCGTGCCGAACAGGCCGTAAGGCTTGATCAGCAGGATCAGGATCAGCGCATAGAAGGGCGCGATCTGGTACATGTTGCCCCAGTTGAGCCACTCCGCATCGACGTACTGCGCCAGGTTCTCGAGCACGCCGACGATCAGCCCGCCGAGCACCGCGCCGACAATGGAATCCAGCCCGCCCAGGATGACAGCGGGGAAGACCTTGATCCCATAGAAGGAAAGCGCCGAGGACACGCCGTTCACGACGCCCACCACGACGCCCGCCACCGCGGAGACCACGGCGGAAATGGCCCAGGACATGGCGAAAACCCGTGGCACCGAGACGCCGAGCGACTGCGCGACCTGCTGGTCGAAGGCCGTCGCCCGCATCGCCAGCCCATGCTTCGAATAAGTGAAGAACCACCAGAAGCCGAGCATGATCAGTGCGGAGACGACAAGGCTTGCGAGGTAGACCGTCTGCACTTCGAGCCCCAGAACGCGCATGCGCTCCGCCGCGAAGATCGGTGGGAAGGGTTGGGCGAAGACGCCGAACATCCACTTCATCAGCGCCTGGAAGAAGATCGACAGGCCGACGGTCGCCATGATCACGCTGATCACCGGCTCACCGATCAGCGGCCGCAGCACGATCACCTGCAGCAGCACGCCGAAGGCGGTCATGAAGGCGAGCGTCACCAGGAAGCCTGCCCAGAAGGGCAGTTGCCAGGTTGTCAGCAGCCACCAGCATACCCACGCGCCGACCAGCAGGAATTCGCCCTGGGCGAAGTTCACCACCTGCGACGCCTTGTAGATCAGCACGAAGGACATCGCGACGACGCCGTAGAGCGCGCCGACGATCAGCCCGTTCAGCACCAGTTGGAAGAGCAGCGTCGCGTCCATTCAGACCCTTTCTGCGCCGGCCAGTGCGGGTTCGGGGGCGATGCCGTCCATGCGGACGACGCGCAACACGGTGCGGATGCGCTGCTTCGTGCCGTCCTGGAAAGCGATGGTCGTGTCCACGGGGATGGACTCATCGCCCGCATAGATCGCGCCGATGATGTCGCCGTATTTCTGATTGATCACGCCACGTCGCACCTTGCGCGTGCGCGTCAGCTCCTCGTCGTCGGCATCGAGCTCCTTGTAGAGCAGGATGAAATCGCGGATGCGCTGCGCCGCGGGCAGGGAGGCGTTCACCTGCGCCACCTCCTCGCGGATCTTGTCCAGAACCTCCGGCCGCGCCGAGAGGTCGGAATAGGTCGTGAAGGCGATCCGGTTGCGTTCGGCCCATTTGCTGACGATGGGGAACCTGATGCAGATCATCGCCGCCAGATGCGGCCGCTGGTCGCCGAGGATCACAGCCTCGGCGACGAAGGGGCTGAACTTGAGCTTGTTCTCGATGAACTGCGGGGAGAAGCGGTCGCCACCGCTGGTCGTCGCGATGTCCTTAATGCGGTCGATGACCACCAATTGCCCGCGCGGATCGAAGTAGCCGGCATCGCCCGTGTGCAACCATCCTTCGCGCAGGTCCGGCGTATCCTCCATTCCGAGGTAGCCGGAGAACATGTGCGGGTGGCGCGTGACGATCTCACCGACGCCGTTGTGGTCCGGCTCGTGGATGCGGATCTCGATTTCCGGCCCGAAGGGAACGCCGACGGTGTCGAAATCGACCGCCCCCGGCCGGTGGATGGTGTAGGCGCCAAGCAGTTCGGTCTGGCCGTAGAGCTGACGCAGCGGCACCCCCATGGCCTGGAAGAAGCGGAAGGTCTCCGGCCCCAGTGCCGCGCCGCCGGTGGCGGCCGAGCGCAACCGTGTGAAGCCGAGCCGGTCGCGCAGCGCCCGGAACAGCAGGGCATCGGCGACCACCGACCGACCGCCCTTCTCCAGCGCCTGCAGCCCCATGCGCATGCCGGCTGCGAAGGCCCGCTGCTTGAACGGCGAGGCATCCATCACCCGGGCCCGCACATCCGCCGCAAGCCCTTCCCACACGCGTGGGGCGAAGAGCACGAAGGTCGGCGCGATCTCCCGGAAATCGGCCATCATCGTCTCGGGTTCCTCGACGAAGTTGACCTTCATGCGGGCGATCAGCCCCCAGCCGAGAACGTAGATCTGCTCCATGATCCAGGGCAGCGGCAGTACCGAGACGTACTCGTCCTCCGGCCCCTTCGGATCGGCCGCGAGGTAGGCCTCGCAATGCCGGATCAGCGCACGCGCCGTGAGCTGCGCAAGCTTCGGCCGCGCCGTTGTGCCCGACGTCGTGCAGAGAACGGCGATATCCTCGCCATCCGTGGCATCCACCAGGCTGTCCCACAGGTCCTGTTCCGCGGCCGCCAGCTCTGCCCCGCGCCGGGCCAGATCGGCAGCGGAGATCAGGCGAGGATCGGCATGCTTCCGCATGCCGCGCGGGTCGGCGTAGATGATGTGCCGCAGCGTCGGCACCTGTTCCGAGACATTGAGCAGCTTGTCGACCTGCTCCTCGTCCTCGGCGAAGACGGCGACGGCACCGGAGAAGGAAAGCAGATAGGCCACCTCCTCATCCAGCGCGTCGCGATAGATGCCGAGCGACTGCGCGCGAACGGCATGCGCCGCGATCTCCCCCATTACCCAGTCCGGCCGGTTGTCGCCGATCAGGCCGACGACCTCCCGCGGCCGCACACCGAGCGCCCGCAGCCCGAGCGCGAGATGGCGCGTCCTGTCAGCGACGTCGGACCAGCGCAGCGCGCGCCAGATGCCGAATTCCTTCTCGCGCATCGCAATGTCGCCGCCATGCGCACGTGCATTGCGGCGCAGCAGGCGGGGCAGCGTGTCTTCGGTCGCGCTCATGCCGGCACCGGCTCGCCCTCGTCGCGCGCCACCTCATCCGCCTCGCCGAGGTAGGCGCGCTTCACATGAGGATTGGCGAGCACTTCCTCGGGGGCGCCTTCAGCGATCCTCTTGCCGAAATCGAGCACCATGACCCGGTGGCTGATGTCCATGACCACGCCCATGTCGTGCTCGATCATCAGGACCGTCATGCCCCACTCCTCGTTCAGGTCGACGATGTAGCGGGCCATGTCCTC
This sequence comes from Neoroseomonas eburnea, assembly GCF_018129005.1. Taxonomy (GTDB): domain Bacteria; phylum Pseudomonadota; class Alphaproteobacteria; order Acetobacterales; family Acetobacteraceae; genus Neoroseomonas; species Neoroseomonas eburnea. Next base: position 69,769 of record NZ_JAAEDL010000023.1, on the reverse strand, counting down.
CTTCTCCTCGAGGTTCATGCCGGCCATCGGCTCGTCGAGAAGGATCAGCCGCGGCCGCAGCGCCACCGCACGCGCCAGTTCCACCCTCTTGCGGAGCCCGTAGGAAAGCGTTCCGGCGATCGCCTTGCGGACATGCTGGATCTCGAGGAAGTCGATGATTTCCTCGACCTCCCGCCGATGCTCCAGTTCTTCCCGCTGCGCGCCACCGAGCCAGTAGGCCATGCCGCGCACGAATCCGCTCCTGAGCAGGTGGTGGCGGCCGACCATGATGTTGTCGAGCACCGTCATGTGGCCGAACAGCGCCAGGTTCTGAAAGGTGCGCCCGATGCCAAGCGCGGCGCGGCGGCTCGTGGCGGTGCGCGTGATGTCCTGCCCGGCAAACAGGACTCGGCCTTCGGTCGGCCGATACCGGCCGGAGACGCAGTTCACCATGGAAGTCTTGCCGGCGCCGTTCGGGCCGATGATGGAGAAGATCTCGCCCTGGCCTACGGCGAAGGACACGTCGGTCAGCGCCCGCACGCCGCCGAACCGGAGGCTGACGCGATCGGCCTCGAGGATGGGCGGCTCTGCCACCAACTCTCCCTTCCCCCCAGAACTCACTCTCGTTGCAGGGAGGTTAGGGGGCGGCCGCCGCCGCTGGCAACCTGATTGCGCGCCGACGCGGCCGTCTGGCCGGCTTTGCCCCCTACCGGCCGCCGCGGCTGCGCAGGGCAACCGCCAGGGGAGGGTCGTCCGTGGTCAGGACGTCGATCCCGAGACCGAGCATCCGCCGGATCGACGCCTCGTGATTCGCGCCCCAGACGGAGATCCGCAGCCCAGCCATGCGCAGCGCGGCGCACGCCTCGGCGTCGAGCAGGGATTCATGAACGCCGATCTCCGGGAAGCCGTAGCCATGCGCGACGGCGATAGTCCCCCGCATCCCGAGCGACCGCCAGGTCGTTGCCTCCAGCAGCCAGGCGACGCCGGCCAGACCCCCGGCCGCCGCGGCCTCGGCCGCGGTCGGCGCATCGAAGGCGATGATCCAACTGCGGCCCCGCGCGCCTTGCCGGTCGAGCACGTCGAGCACGCGCGGCAGGAACCCCGGATAGGCTCGCCCCAGGAGATCGGCCTTGACCTCGATACGTGGGTCGATTGAGGTCCCCTGCAGCAGGGCGAGCATGTCCGCCAGCAGCGGCACGCCTTCCCCGCCCCCGCCCCTGATCCGGTGGCGGCGCACCTCCGCCGTCGAGAGGCCCGCAACAGGGCCTCGTCCGTCCGTCGTCCGCTCGAGTGTCGCGTCGTGAAGGATGACGGGGTCGCCGTCTGCCGAGGGGTGGACGTCGCATTCCGCCTGTTCGACCGGTAGCATCGCCGTCTGCCGGAAGGCCGACAGACTATTTTCGGGCCACAGAAAGGCACCGCCGCGATGGCTGGCGATGGCGGTCCGGTATTCCGACATGAAGGAAACTCCGGCTGGCGGCGTCAGGCGACGAAACCCGTTGCGGGGGCGCGGCCGCGATACGCGCCAGGCGGGAATTCCCTGGCATCGTCACCACTCATGATGCCAGATCCTTAAGGAAAATTGTGACACTCTTCGCCCAAAGATGGCAATAACCTCCAATCTGAACCGCCAGGAGGTATCGATGACTCGATCGGGTATCTGGGCGATCCTGTCTTGCTGCCTGATGACATTGGTCGCCGTCCTGATGCCCGCCTTCACCCTCGCACAGACGACACGCGAAGATCCCATTCGTCTCAAGATCGTCGGCGGCCTCGCGGATGTCAGCCAGTATGTGCGCTATGAGGAGCCGTTCTGGCGACGGCGCCTTTCGGAAGCCTCCGGCGGCCGCATCCAGGCGGAGATCGCGCCCTTCGACCGCAGCGGCATCCGCGCTCAGGAGATGCTCGCGCTCATGCGCCTCGGCGTAGTGCCCTTCGGCACGGCTCTGCTGGCCATCGTGAGCACCGAGGAACCGGAATTCAATGCCGTCGATCTGCCGATCGTAAGCCCCGACATGGAGACGCTGCGACGCACCGTCACGGCCTATCGCCCGCATCTCGAGGAATTGCTCGCCCAGCGCTACGACGTCGAGCTTCTGGCCGTCTACACCTATCCAGCCCAGGTGATTTTCTGCCGCAATGCTTTCCGGGGTCTGACTGATCTTGCCGGGCGGCGCATCCGGACCTCATCGGTCGGACAGTCGGAGATGTTCGCCGCGCTCGGAGCGACACCCGTCGTCATACCCTTCGGAGAGACGCTCGCCGCAATGCGGTCGGGTGTCGTCGAATGCGCGGTGACCGGGACCCTTTCCGCCAATGCCATCGGCCTGAACGAGATGACGACCCACATGCACGGCATGGCGATCACCTGGGGGCTGTCCGTCTTCGGCGCGAACCGCGCGGCGTGGCAGTCCTTGCCGGAATGGGCCCGCACCCTCATCCGGCATGAGGTCGGTCAGCTCGAGGAGGAGATCTGGAAGGCAGCCGAGGTCGAGACGGGCGAGGGCATCGCCTGCAACGCGGGCATGCCCGACTGCCGGTCGGGCCGTCGCGGCACGATGACGATCGTGCCAGTGTCCGAAGCGGATCAGGAACGGCGCTTCCGCCTCCTCACCGAAACCGTGCTCCCGGGGTGGGTCCGCCGTTGCGGCGAACCCTGCATCGAAGCCTGGAACTCTCGACTCGCGCCGATCATCGGCGTGCGCGCTGAGCCGGATTGACGATGCAGAATACGCGCTTCCTGCGCCGCGCCATCTTCATCGGTGCGGTCATCCTGCTCCTGGCGCAGACGGTCGCGACGCTCATGATCATCGGGCGGGCGCGCGAGGCACAGATCCGCGCGGCTGAGGAGACGGTGGAGCGCATCAGCATCGCCACCGAGGCCTCGATCAACCGTGCGTTCGTCCAGGTCGATGCGATGCTGGCCGGCCTGCCGGCGATGCTCGCGCCCTTCGCGGTGAACGGTCAGTTGGACACCGCCCAGGCGAACCGGGTGCTGCGCCAGCTCATCAATCAGAACTTCACCTACCGAGACATCCTGCTGCTCGGCCGGAACGGCCTGCCGGCGGCAACCGCGCTGCCGGTGTCGCGCCGTCGCCGCCTTCCCCTTCCTGTGGAGACCGGCTTCTCCGAATTGGCGGGGAGCAGCGGCGGTGTCTCCATCGGTGGCCCCGTGCAGAACCCAAGCACCGGCGAATGGACACTCTTCTTCGCCCGCAACGTCACGATCATTGGTCTCGGCCCCGTTCTGGCCGTCGCCGAAGTGCCGGTGCCGTCGGTCCGCGCGCTGCTTTCCGCGGCCGGCGAAAGCCCGGGGCTGCGGACGTCGCTGGAGCGCGACGACGGAACCCTGCTCGCCACCGTCCCGCACGACGAAACCCGAATCGGCCAGCGCCTGAGCAGCGTCGGGCACGCGAACCAGACCAACTCGCAGGTCGGCATCGCCGTCAGCCGCTTCAACGGCACGCTGGTCTTCGCGTCGAGCCGACCGTCGCTTTATCCGACGCTTACCATCTCCAGCACGCTAGAAGTCGATGCCGCACTCGCCGGCTGGTATCGTGACCGGATCCGGGCGCTGGCGGTTTCGAGCGTGCTCGGCATCGTCATCATCCTCGTCGCCGTCACGCTGATGGTGATCCTGCGGCAGCGCGACAAGGCCGAGGAAGAGCGCGCGCGCGCGCGCCGGACCCTCGAGAGCGCCCTGGAATCCATGTCCGACGGCTTCGTCATGTTCGATGCGGACGACCGTCTGATCGCCTGCAACAGCCGCTACCGGGATTTCTATAAGATCAGCACGCCCTTCATCCAGCCTGGCGCGAGCTTCGACGAGATCATGCGCGAGGGTGCGCGGCGCGGGCAATATCCGCAGGCGGGCGACGATATCGAGGCCTTCGTCACCGAGAGCAAGATTTTCCATCTCGGCAACCAGCCCCCGATGGAACGTCTGCTGCCGGACGGCCGCTGGGTCCTGATCACGGAGCGGAGGACGCCGGACGGCGGCACCGTCGGCATCCGCACGGACATCACGGCGCTGAAGAGGGCGATGCAGGACCTCGCAGCCGCCCGCGACGCAGCGGCCGCGGCAGGCGAAGCCAAGAGCCGCTTCCTCGCGCGCGTATCACATGAGCTGCGCACGCCGCTGAACGGCGTTCTCGGCTTCGCCCAGGTGCTGCTGCAGGATCCACGCCTGGCACCGGAGCAGCGCGAGCAGGTCAAGACCCTGCACGAAGCGGGTCGCCACCTGCTCGATCTCGTCAACGGCCTGCTCGACCTCTCGAAGATTGAGGCAGGACGCCTCGACCTCGCGCCGCGCCCGACCGCCATCAAGCCGCTCTTCAATGGCTGCGCGACCCTTCTCGAGCCGGAGATCGCCCGCAAGGCCCAGTCCTTCGGCCTGGACGTGGACCCGTCGCTGCCGGTCGCGGCACAGCTCGATCCGACGCGGATCCGCCAGCTTCTGCTGAACCTTCTTTCCAATGCCGTGAAGTTCACGCCGGCCGGCGGGCGAGTGGACCTTCGCGTCCGGGCCACGCCCGGCGGCGGCATGCGCATCGAAGTGGCGGATACCGGGCCGGGCGTGCCCCCGGATCAACGCCACCTGCTGTTCGAGGATTTCGTCCAGCTCACCCCCGCAGCCGGGAACGAGGCGCAGGGCACCGGCCTCGGGCTCGCCATATCGGCGCGGCTTGTGGCACTCATGGGCGGCAGCATCGGTTGCGAATCACCCCCGGGCGGTGGCGCGCTGTTCTGGGTCGAAATTCCGCTTCAACCCGCCGATGCCGCAGAGGAGGGTGCCGTGGAAGCCGTAACCACGACGCAGAGCGATGCGACCCCGCTGCGTGTGCTGGTCGTCGACGACGTTCTCGCCAACCGACAGATCGCCCAGGCGATGCTCGAAGGGGCAGGCCATCGCGTCACCCTCGCCGAGGGCGGCGCGGCTGCGCTGCTTGCCCTGACGCGCGATCGCTTCGACGCCGTGCTGATGGACCTCCAGATGCCGCAGCTCGACGGGTTCGAGACCACGCGCCGGATCCGTGCCATGCAGCCGCCGGCCAGCCAGGTGCCGGTCATCGCCCTGACGGCCTCGGCCCTGCCCGAACAGGTCGAGGCCGCCCGGCGGGCCGGGATGGATGCCCACCTCGCCAAGCCGCTCGACCGGCGCGCCCTGCTCGACCTCCTGCGCCGCATGCCGCGCCAGGGAGGTGCGACCGCTCCGCGCGCGGAAGAGACGTCGGCTCCGCTGCTCGACGTCTCGGCGCTCGAAGTGCTGGAGCGCGAACTCGGCCACGCCGCCCACGGGATCCTGGCGGAGTTTGTCGGGGAATTGCGGCGTGCCTTGGCGCTGCTGGCCAGCGCTTCGCAAGCCGAGAAGGCCGATACCGCGCATGTCCACCAGGCCTCCCACCGGCTGGTCGGAGCGGCACGAACCCTCGGTGCGGTTCGGCTCGCCGCCGAGGCCGAGGCACTGCAGAAGGCCGCGCGGGCCGGGGACCCCTCCCCCGACCTCCAGGCCGCGGTGATCGCTGTGGCCCGCGCCACGCTGCCGAGCCTGGAACAGCGCCTCGGCGTCGAACACCTGGCATCGGGGCCACCCCTGCAGGCCGCGCCGGCAGTCTGACCGGGTCTCATGGCCGCACCGGGTGGACCCACTGCCGGTGTGCCCTAGGATGCCTTCGGACGGCAAAGGGGAAGCGTCGCGCATGGCGTTTGGAAGATGGGGCGAGAATTCGGGGCGAGACGAGCCGCATCCCAGCCTCAAGATGGCAGCGGAGCGGGCGCGACGTGCGGAGACCCCCTGTGGCGCGGGCTCGCTGGTCTGGCGCGCCTGGGGCGCGGGTCGCCCGCTGGTGATGCTGCATGGCGGCTCCGGCTCCTGGCGGCATTGGCTGCGGAACATCCCGACCTTCGCCGCAGATCGGCTCGTGCTCTGCCCCGACCTCCCGGGGCTAGGCGACAGCGACATGCCGCCGGATGGGGCCATCCCCCAAACGATTGGCGGCATCCTGCGCGATGGACTCAACATGCTGCTGCGCCCGGGAGAGGGTTACGACCTTGTCGGTTTCTCCTTCGGCGCGCTCTGTGCCGGGCATCTCGCGGCGGTTGACCACGAGCGCTGCCGCTCCCTCACCGTGGTGGGCGCGGGGGCACTCGGGCTGCCGCGGAGCCCGACGGAACTCCTCAAGGTCCGACATCTTGAGGGGACGGCACGGGAGGAGGCGAACCGTCACAATCTCGCTGCGCTGATGTTCGCCGACGCGACACGCATCGACGAAGTCGCCTTGGCGATCCAGGACCTCCATACACGCCGCGCCCGCTTCAAGAGCCGCGGCTTTGCAAATACTGACTCTCTGAAGCAGGCGATCCTGCGTAGCCGGGCGCCGCTAGCCTGCATCTATGGAGAACAGGACGCCATTGCCCGCCCACACGTTCCGTCGCGCATCGAGCTGATCCGCTCGCTGCAGGCGAGTGCGCTCACCGAGATGATTCGCGGCGCGGGCCACTGGGTCGCCTATGAGGCCGCGGCGGAATTCGACGCAGCCCTGGCCCGCATCCTCGCACGGGAGTCCGTGACGGCGTGACCACTCCCTCCGCGCGGCCGACCCGCGCGGCCACACTCCGGGGCATGGCGTGGATGGCTGCGGCGGGGCTGCTGTTCTGCGTCCTCAACGCCATCGCGCGACGTCTGACGCTGGAGATCGACCCATTCCAGACGCAGTTCCTGCGCTACCTGGCCGGGCTTGTCGTGCTGCTGCCCTTCATGCTGCGCACAGGCCTGGCGGCCTGGCGGCCGCACGATCTGCCCGGTCAGGCTTGGCGCGGCTTGGTCCACACGGTCGGGTTGCTGCTGTGGTTCTGGGCGCTGCCGCACGTACCGTTGGCGGACATGACGGCGATCGGATTCACGGGGCCGATTTTCATCATGGCAGGTGCCGTTCTCTTCCTGGGGGAGCCGATGGTCCGGGCGCGCTGGGTCGCGGCCGGCATCGGCTTCCTTGGCGTCATGATCGTCGTGACGCCGCAGCTCAGCGCGGTAGGCGGAGGCTTCTGGTCCCTGGTGATGCTGTCCTCGTCTCCGCTCTTCGCGGCTTCCTTCCTCATCACCAAGGCATTGACGCGGCGTGACCGGCCCGCCGTGATCGTCGCCTGGCAGGCGATCACCGTCGCAGCCTTCACCTTGCCCTTCGCCATCCCCGGCTGGACTTGGCCTTCGGTCACGCAATGGGGCTGGTTCCTGCTGACCGGCCTGCTCGGTAGCGCAGGCCACTGGTGCCTGACCGAGGCCTTCCGCATCGCCGACGTCTCCGCAACCCAGCCGGTCAAGTTCATCGACATGGTGTGGGCCGCGGCGCTCGGGTGGCTGGTTTTCGCGGAGGTGCCGGCGACCACCACCTTCGCGGGCGCAGCGATCATTTTTGCCGCAACGACATGGATCGCACGACGGGAGGCAACTCGGCGTTGACGCGACGTCTTGCGCGGACGCCACCTCCGTCGGATCGTTGGCTCCAGCCGCCGGATGACGGGCGACGGGAGGAATGCGTGCTGATCACCAGCCTGCGATGCGCCGTCGCCGCGCGAGCGCCATCCCGCGAGCGTGACACCGAGGATGCGGCGCTGCCGCCTGCCCGTGCCAGCACCCGGCTCTGCCGCCCTGGCTGCCGCAGGCGGCACGGGCACCGAATGGCCCACTGACAACCCAGGACAGGACATGCGAAAGCTCACCGTCGGCGACGTCAGCATCACCAGCATCATCGAGCGCGACGGCCCCTGGCGCGCGCCCGAGGCGATGTTTCCCAGCGCCGCTGCGGCGCCCGCGCTGTTGGCCGAGCGGCTGAAGGAGGTCGAACCGGAAACCTACGATGCCGCTTCAGGCAAGATGGTCATCACCTACCAGACTTATGTCGTGCGTACGCCGCATCACACCATCCTGGTGGATACCTGCACGGGTGAGGACAAGGGCTGGCCCGCACCGATGGATTATCCGAAGCAGCCATGGCTCAACGGGCTGAAGGCCGAAGGCCTTTCGTTCGAGGATATCGACTATGTCTTCTGCACCCATCTGCACATCGACCATTCGGGCTGGAACACGGTGCTGCGCGATGGCCGTTGGGTGCCGACCTTCCCCAATGCGAAGTACGTGTTCCACAAGCGCGAATATGCCGCCTGGGAAGCAACGACGAAGGCGGAAATCGAGCGCCCTGGCGGCGGCGGCAACGTCTTCCGCTTCAATTGCGAGCCAATCATCGAAGCCGGCCAGGCGCTGCTGGTGGATGACGACTTCCAGCTCGACGACCGCATCACCATCCAGCCGACACCCGGGCATTCGCCCTGTCATTGCTGCGTCCACATCCGCAGTGGCGGCCAGCACGCGGTCGTAACCGGGGACCTGATGCATCACGCGCTGCAGGTGCACCAGCCGGACTGGTTCACGGTCTTCGACTGGGACACCACAGAATCCACCGTGAGTCGCCGCCGCTTTTTTGGTGAGGTTGCGGACAGCGACACGAAGATCCTGCCCATCCACTTCCCCCATCCGTCTGTCGGGCGTGTCGAGGCCATGGGCGACCGCTTCCGCTGGCGCTACCTGCGCTGACCGCGGCCCTGCTTGACGCGGGCCGCACCTGGTGGTGCGGTTCGCGCAACACGAGGAACGTCGCAGCATGGATCACAGCCTGCCCTACGCCCCGAGCGAGGAAACCCGGATGCTCCGGGACCTGGTCGCGAAATTCGTCGATCGCGACCTGATGCCGATCGAGCCCGCCGTGCTGAAGCGCGAAGCGGAAGGCGGCGGGTACAGGCTCTCGGCGGAGGAGGAGGCGACGCTCCTCGCCCGTTGCAGGGAACTCGGCCTCTGGGGCCTCGACGTGCCGGAGGAATTCGGCGGCGCCAACCTGCCGCTGCTGTCGCTGGCCGCGGCGGAGGAGGAAATGGCCCGCGCCTGCGTGCCCTTCACCATCCCGCCGGACAGCCCGAACCTGCACATGATGCTCTCGGTCGCGAGCCCGATCCAGCGGGCGAAATACCTCGCGCCCTATGCCGCGGGCGAGGCGCGCTCGGCCATGGCTATCTCCGAGCCAGGCGCCGGCGGTGACCCAGCCGGCATGACGACGCGCGCGGTGCGGGACGGCGATCACTGGGTCATCAACGGCCGCAAGATCTGGGTCTCCAACGTCCCGCGATCGGATTTCATCATCCTCATGGCCCGCACCGGCGACGGGAAGCGGCAGGAAGGCATCACCGCCTTCATCGTCGAGAAGGGAACGCCCGGCTTCGTGATCGAACGCGCCATCCCGATGATCGGCGGCCGCACGACCTACGAGCTGGTCTTCGAGGATTGCCGCGTGCCGGCGGAGAACGTGCTGGGCGAACTCGGCCGCGGCTACGCGCCGATGCAGCTTCGGCTGAACGTGCGCCGAATGCAGATGGGCGCACGCTGCATCGGCATGGCGCGCCGCGCGCTGGAGATGATGTCCGAGCACGCGCAGAGCCGCGTGACCTGGGGCGTGCGGCTGGCGGATCGCCAGGCCATCCAGTGGTTCGCCGCCGAAGCGGTGATGGAAATGCATGCCTGCCGCCTGATGGTGAACGACCTCGCCGCCAAGCTCGATGCCGGGGCCGACGTGCGGATGGAGGCCTCCATCCTCAAGGTGCGCGCAACGGAGATGGCGCAGTCGGTGCTCGACAACGCCATGCAGACCTTCGGCGCCATGGGCATGACGAAGGAGCTGCCGTTGCAGCTCATGCATCAGCAGGTGCGCGTCATGCGCGTCTATGAAGGTCCGTCCGAAGTGCATCGCAGCGCCATCGGCCGCCGCACCCTCGGTTCGAAGGTCTGACCGTGAGCGCGCCGCAGCGGCCGCTCGACGGCATCCTCGTTCTCGATCTCGGCCATATCTACCAGGCGCCCTATTGCGCGTTCCTGATGGCGATGGCGGGCGCGACCGTCATCAAGATCGAGCCACCCAACGGCGAGCCATTGCGTCGCCGCGCCGCCGTCGCCGGCGGGTCCGTGCCCCAGGCGATGCTGAATTCGAACAAGCAGGGCCTGTCGATCGACCTCAAGAATCCCAAGGGGCGAGAGATCTTCCTGCGCCTGGTCGATCGTGCGGACGTGCTGATCGAGAATTTCTCGCCCGGTGCGATGGACCGGCTCGGCCTGGGGCACGAGGCGCTGCTGAAGCGCAATCCGCGTCTGATCTACGCGGCCGGGTCGGGCTATGGCCAGACCGGGCCGGACCGCGACCGGCTGGCGATGGACCTAACCGTGCAGGCGGCCGTCGGAATGATGCACACTACGGGCTTCCCCGACGGCCCGCCGACCAAGGCCGGCCCGACGGTGTGCGACTTCCTCGGCGGCACCCACCTGTATGGCGCGGTGATGACGGCGCTCTTCGCGCGGGAACGCACCGGCAAGGGCACCTTCGTCGAAGTGGCGATGCAGGATGCCGCCTATTCGACCCTCGCCTCGGCCATCGGCATGCATTTCGGCGGCGAGCGCGGCAAGGCGCCGCCGCGCACGGGCAACAGCCATGCCGGGCTCGCCATGGCGCCGTACAACGTCTACCGGGCCTCGGACGGATGGATCGCCATCATCGTCGTCACCGAGGGGCATTGGGATCGCCTGCTCCGCGCCATGGGGCAGGAGGCGCTGATCGGCGACGAACGCTTCCGCAGCAACGCCGATCGCGTGAAGCACATGGCGGAGGTGGACGGCCTCGTGACCGCCTGGACGTCCCGCCATACGCGCGCCGAGCTCGAGGAGCTGACGCGACAGCACGGCGTGCCGGCGGCACCCGTGCGCACCCTCGAGGAAGTGCTGGAAGACCCCGGCATGCACGAACGCGGCATGCTGCGCTGGGTCGACCACCCGGAGGTCGGCCGTGTCGTCCTGCCGTCGACGCCATTGCGGCTCGAAGGCGCGCCGCCACCGGACTTCGCGCCCAGCCCCTTCCTGAACCAGCACGAGGCCGAGGTGCTCGGCGGCATGCTCGGCATCGAGGAGGCCGAGCGCGAAGCACTGCGCGCGGCCGGTGCGCTGGGGCCACGCTTCAGCGGCCTGTGAAGTTGGGCTTCCGCCGCTCCAGGAAAGCGGTGGCCCCTTCGCGGCGATCCTCGGTGCCGATCGTCGCCGCCTGCTCGACCTCGGACAGTTCGATCGCGTCCGAGAGCGACTGCAGCGGCGCGAGCGCCAATTGCCGCCGGATGATGCGGAGCGACCGCGGCGAGCAGTTCTCGACGATGTCGGCGACATAGGCGCGCACGGCACCGGCGAAGCCCTCCGCCGGCAGCACGCGCACCAGGCCCATCGTCGCGGCTTCCTCCGCCGCGATCGTCCGGCCCGAGAGCAGCAGATCCGCCGCATTCATCGGCCCGATCAGCCGCGGCAGCATCCAGGCGCTGCCATGTTCGGCGACCAGCCCGCGTCGCGGGAAGGCCGCCGCCAGCCGCGCGCCTGCGACCATGAAGCGCAGGTCGCAGTAGAGCGTCACCGCGAGCCCGACACCGGCGACCGCACCGTTGATCGCGGCGACCACAGGCTTGCCGATGTTGAGGATGTAGGAATAGCGACGCGCGAGATCCTCGACCGGCGCATCGCCTCCCGGCGGTGGCGTGACACCGGCGAAACGTGGGCGATCCGGCTTGCGGCCGGCGATGCCGGTCACGTCGGCGCCGACGCAGAAGGTGCTGCCCGCGCCGGTCAGGATGACGGCACGCACGCCCTCGTCGGCGGCGGCCATGGTGAAGGCCTCGCGCACCTCGGCCTCCGTCTCCGCGGACCAGGCGTTGCGCTTGTCCGGCCGGTTCAGGGTGATGGTCGCGATGCGGTCGGCGACATTGTAGGCGATCTCGGCGAAGGGCATGGCGGGCGGCTCCTCAGCGCGCGGGGGTGCGGGCACGCTGCTGCGCCCAATCGTCATCCGTCCATTCCAGCATCTCCTGCGCGCCGGCCCGCGCGCCGCCGAGCAGGCGCCGGCCGCCGTCCGCCACCACGCATTCGCCGGTGACGTAGCCGGCGTGGTCGGAGATCAGGAAGGCGGCAAGGTCGGTCAGTTCCTCGTGCTTCCCGGCACGCCGCAGCGGTACGCCGCCGTGCTCGACGCCACCCGGGCGCAGCCGCGAGACGGCAGCTTCCGTGGGGAAGGTGCCGGGCGCGATCGCCACGAGCCGGATGCCGTGCGGCCCCCATTCCACCGCCAGGCTCTGCGTCATCGCCAGCAGCCCGGCCTTGGCCATGGCGGACGGCGTGGTGAAGGCGCCGCCCTGCAGGGCGGAGAGCGTCAGGATGGACAGCACCACTGCCGGCTGCCCTGCCTCGATCCAGCGGCGCCCGCAGCCTATGGTGCAATAGGCCGCACCATGCAGTGTGGTGCCGAGCACCGCATCCACTGCGCGCGCGGAGAGCCTGTGTGTCTGCGCCAGGAAATTCGCCGCGGCGTTGTTGACCAGGATGTCCGGCGCGCCGTGCCGCCAGACGTCGTCGAGCATCGCCTCCACCGCGACCGGGTCGCGGATGTCGCAGGGATGCGTCGTCACCTGCGCGCCGGCCAGCTCGGCACGGAAGGAAGCGGCCGCCTGCTCCAGCACCTCCGCGCGCCGCCCGCAGATCGCGAGCGACGCGCCGAGCTCCAGGAACCGCTTCCCGATGCTGCGGCCGAGCCCGGTTCCGCCGCCCGTCACCAGCGCACGGCGGCCCGCCAGCAATCCCGGTGCGAAGGCCATCTCAGGCGCCCTTGTAGGTCGGCTTGCGCTTCTCGCGCATCGCCGCGAGGGCTTCCTTGTGGTCCTCCGTGGTATGCGCCACCGCCTGCATGGCGGAGGACATCTCCAACACCGTGTCGAGCCGGTTGTTCCAGGCCTCCCGCAGCAGGCGCCGCGCCATGCGCACCGCCTGGGGCGGATTGGCCGCGACACGCGCAGCGAGTGCCTTCGCCGCCGGGATCAGCTCGGCATCGGGCACGACCTGCGACACCAGCCCCGCCGCCAGCGCCTGCTGGGCCGTCAGCGAATCCCCCGTCAGCGCCATCTCCGCCGCCTTGGCGAAGCCGACCACGCGCGGCAGCAGCCAGGCACCGCCGTCACCGGGAATGATGCCGAGCTTGACGAAGGATTCCGCGAAGCGCGCGCTTTCCGCGGCGATGCGCAGGTCGCACATGCAGGCCAGGTCGCAGCCCGCGCCCATGGCGGGTCCGTTCACCGCGGCGATCACCGGCAGTTCGAGCTCTTCGAGCAGCCGCGGCAGGCGCTGGATGCCCCGGCGATAATAGCCGCGCGCCTGGGCGGGCGTGCGTTCCTTGGGGCCGCTGGCGGCCTCGCCCATGCGCCGCACATTGCCGCCGGCGCAGAAGGCAGTGCCGGCGCCGGTCAGGATCGCGACGCGCACCTCCTGCCCGGCATCGAGCGAGGACAGCGTGTCGAGCAGCGCGTCCTGCATCTCGGGATCGAGCGGGTTGCGGGACTCCGCCCGGTTCATGGTGAGGAGGGCGATGCCCTCCTCGATCTCCACCTTGAGCGGCGCGTCCATTTGCGTTTCCCCTTCTTGGCGGGGCGGAGGATGGAACGCGGCCGATGGTGCGGCAAGCCGGGCTCAGCTCGCCTCGATGCCGAGGCGTCGGATCAGCGCGCCCCACTTCTCGGCATCGCCGCGCAGGCGCCGGTCGAAAGCGTCGACGGATTCCGGCGCCACCTCCACGCCCATGCCGGCCAGGCGCTCCCTTACCTCCGGCAGCGCCATGATGCGGTTGAGGTCCGCATGCAGACGCTGCTGCAACGCCGGCGCCATGCCCTTCGGCCCGAAGGCGCCATACCACACCGCCATCTCGTAGCCGGGTACCGCCTCGCCGACGGTCGGCACGCTCGGCTGGCGGCCCCAACGCGTCGCCTCCGTCACGCCGATCAGGCGTAGGCGGCCGCCCTCCACATGCGGCATGGTCTGCGTCGCCGCGCTGAACAGCAGCTGCGTTTGGCCGGCGACCGTGTCGGTCACCGCCGGCTGGCCGCCGCGATAGGGGACATGGACCATGCGGATGCCGGTCATCGACTCGAACAACGCGGCACAGAGATGGTTCGTCGAGCCGGGGCCGGCCGAAGCATAGGCGATCTTCTCCGGGTTCGCGCGCGCATGGGCGATGAACTCGGGCACCGTCCGGGCCGGTACGGAGGGGTGGATCACCATAGTGTTCACCGCGAAGCCAAGCATCGCCAGCGGCGTGAAATCCGCCACGCCGTCGAAAGGCATGCTGCGCATCAGCGCGTGATTCATCGCGTGGGTGCTCATCGAGCCGAAGAGCAGCGTCTGACCGTCCGGCGCGGCCTTGGCCACGACGTCCGAACCGACATTGCCGGAAGCACCGGAGCGGTTCTCCACCAGCACCGGTTGGCCAAGCGCCTGGCCGAGCGGTTCGGCGACGATGCGTGCCAGGATATCGGTCGTGCCCCCTGGCGCCCACGGGACCACAAGCCGGACGGGCCTGGAGAAGCTCGTCTGCGCCCGGACTGACGAGGCGGCGAGCACGGCGGGGGCGGCCAGCAAGAGGCCGCGGCGCGGAAGAAGGCTCATTGGGGTCTCCATCGTCTCAAGATGCATCCATGGACAGCAATGCCGGCGCGGCAAGGGCCGCGAAGACGAGGCAGATCTCCGCGTCAGCCTCACCGTAGTGCCCGGCCGCGTGCAGCAGATTCACCGTACCGAGCGTCCGGCCGGACCATCGGACGGGCAGGTTCAAGGAACTGGCAAGGCCGAGCGATGCGATCTTGTTGTGGTCCGGGTAGGCCCAGGCGATGTCGGTGGCGCTGCGGCCAATCCAGGGCAGCCCATCGACCAGCACGCGCTTCGTCCACGGGTGGTCCCAGTTCACCGGCTTGTAGCCTGAAACGGGATAGGAAACCGGATCGCTGCTATGAACCCGCCGATTCCGCCCGGCCTCAGAATCATGGCGCATGATGGTGAAAAGGCGATGGCCGAAGGCCTCGCCCATCTCTGCCTGAAGTGCGGCGAAGAGTGTGCCGGGCTGTTCACGGCCGGCTTGTGCGGCAACGACGCGACGAAGGCCGGAAGAAGGGTCGACGGTGCTCATCGGCGTCACATAGCGCAATTGCCCGCGATGCCCAGGCCCAACATTGACGACGCGGCATACGCAAGATTCGATCGGGTCGGCAGCGCGGCCGCGTGGCGCGAGTGAGCACGGCCGTCGTGCTCATATATGTCTGCGCCGATCAGGAAGCTGGATCGCTTCGTCGAACCGGCGGAACGACGCGAAGGCTCGTCCCCCGATTCAGCCTACCTCGAGGAATGCTGCGGGTCGCTCTCAATTGCAGCGGACTGCCCGCAACTTCGCACGGCGGCAAGCTCCGCCTAAGATGCAAGGATGCAATCGGCCATCCTCGGCTGAGGACACGGCGCGATGCGCGGTGCGGCTCCTCCGCGGGCACGATGCGTCGGTCCTGAATATTGATTGGAAGGACAAGCGATGCTGGCGTTTCTGGGCAACCGGAAATCGTTCTCCAGGCTATCGGAGAAGGAGATCCTGGCGCTCGCAATCTCCTCCGAAGAGGATGACGCGAGAATCTACGCCACCTATGCGGAACGCCTTCGTCAGGACTACCCGGCGAGTGCGGCGATGTTCGACGACATGGTGGCGGAGGAGAACGAGCACCGGCGCACGCTGATCGCGGATTTCGAGCGACGCTTCGGTAGTACCATTCCGCTCATCCGGCGGGAGCATGTCGCCGGCTACTACTCGCGCCGCCCCACCTGGCTCGTGGAGAATCTCGGCATCGAGCGCATCCGCCAGGAAGCGGTGCGCATGGAGGAGGACGCCCGTCGCTTCTACGAGGCCGCCTCGGCGCGCGCGACCGAAGCTGGCACGCGGCGCCTCCTCGGCGATCTCGCGATGAAGGAGAGCGGCCACCTGCACCGTGTCGAGGTCGCAGAGGCGACGCATCTCACCGGCGACGCCAGACAGGAAGAAGACGAGCGCGCACGGCGCCAGACGATCCTGACCTGGGTGCAGCCGGGCCTCGCTGGCTTGATGGATGGTTCGGTCTCGACGCTCGCGCCCATCTTCGCGACCGCTTTCGCCACGCAAGATCCCGCGACGACCTTCCTGGTCGGTCTCGCCGCCTCGGTGGGCGCGGGCATCTCCATGGGCTTCACTGAAGCGGTGCACGATGATGGCGTGATCTCCGGGCGCGGATCGCCGGTGAAGCGCGGCATCGCCTCCGGCGTCATGACGGCTCTTGGCGGGCTCGGCCACGCGCTGCCCTACCTGATCCCAAGCTTCTGGACTGCGACGGTGGTGGCCTTCGTGGTGGTGTTCATCGAACTCTGGGCGATCGCGTGGATCCAGAACCGCTTCATGGAGACGCCCTTCCTGCGTTCGGTGACGCAGGTCGTTCTCGGTGGGGCGCTCGTCCTGGCCGCGGGCATCTTCATCGGCGGCGGCTAGGGCTCACGACATTCTGTGCGACCGCGCACCGCGCCGAGTCCGCGATGGCGACCTGCAGCGGCGCCGCCAGAGAGCCGGCGGAGTTGCACTCACACCCAGGACGAGGGCCGCAGCTTCGTGCCGTCGGTGAAGCGCGAGTAGCGGTAGGCGTGCGGATCGACGATCGGCGCATCGCCGGAGACGAGATCCGCGGCCAGCCGCCCGGCGCCCGGTCCGAGGCCGAAACCGTGCCCGCTGAAGCCGGCTGCGACGAAGAAGCCCGGCAGCTTGTCCACCGCCGAGATCACCGGCCGCGCATCGGGGGTGGAATCAATGAAGCCGCCCCAGGCCTCGGCGACCTTGATGTCGGCGAGCACCGGATAGTCGGCACGGAACCGCGCCATCGCCTTGTTGATCAGATCCATGTTCGCCGGCGGGTCGAAGATGCGGATCTTCTCGAAGGGCGAGACCTCGTTGAAGGACCAGCTTCCCGAAGCTTCGGGCCCCCGGAAGAACGATGGGCCGATCGTGATTCTCACCTTCTTGCGCCGCTTGCGGTAGAGCGGCATCAGCTTCCAGGCATAGCGGATGTTCTGTGGCGTCAGCTCCACGCGCCCGGCGCCGGCGATCGCGACCGTGTAGCCGCCATCATCGCGGCGGCGGAAGGCATAGCCGCCGGTGCTGATGCCGCCGGGCATCACCTCGGGCGCGGGCTCGGTGCGGCAGGCGGTGGCGAATACACCGGCCTGTGGCAGGCTGATGCCGTGGCGGCGACAGAACATCGAGGCCCAGGCCCCACCGGCACAGAGCACGGCGCTGGTGCGGATCCGCCCGCGCTCCGTCACCACGGCCGAGACCTTGCCGCCGGTGGTCTCCATGCCGCGTGCCGCGCAGCCCTGATGGATGGTAACGCCCATGCGCCGCGCCGCCTCGGCGATCGCCGGCGCGGCCTTCAGCGGCTCCGCGCGGCCATCCGAGGCGGAGTAGAGGCCGCCGAGCCAGCTTCCCGCGGCGTCCGGGAGCATGGCCCGCAGTTCAGCGGGGGAAAGCATGCGGCTGTCGAGCTGATAGGGCTGCGCCCGCTCCACCCATTCCTCGAGTTCGGCGAGCTCCTTGGGGTCGTCGGTGACGACGAGCAGGCCGGTGCGGCGGAAGCCGACATCGCGCCCGACGTCGCGTTCCATGTCGTTCCAGCAGGACAGGCTGAACCGCGCGAGCGGCACTTCCGGCAGGCTTCGCCCCTGCACGCGGCACCAGCCCCAGTTGCGGCTGGACTGCTCGGCGCCGACCTTGCCTTTTTCGAGCAGGGCAACGGAGTACCCCTTCTTCGCCAGGTTGAAGGCGGCGGAAACGCCGATGATGCCGCCGCCGATGACGACGACATCAACCTTCTCGGGCAGATCGGCGTCGCTCGCGACGGATTCGACTGGCAGCACCATCAGGCTGCGATCTCTGCGAAGGTATCGTCGAGCGCGCCGCGCAGCCGGGCGGCCATCTCGACGATCTCCTCCTCGGTGATGATGAGCGGCGGCGACAGCGCGACCCGGTCCGCCGTGGTGCGCAGGATCAGCCCGCGTTCCCGCGCATGCGCATCGACCTTCGCGCCGATCTTCTGTCCTTCCGGGAAGGGCCGGCGCTTCGCCTTGTCCTGCACCAGCTCCACGCCGCCCATCAACCCGTGACCGGCAACGTCACCGACCAGCGGATGGTCCTTCAGCGCGCCGAAGGCCCGCAGGAAGATCGGCTCCAGCGCCTTGACATGCGCGACGAGGTCCATTTCCTCGTAGATGCGCAGCGTCTCCAGCGCCACCGCCGCGGCAACCGGATGGCCCGCGTAGGTGAAGCCGTGCACGAAGCTGCCCAGCCTGTCGCTCTGGGTCATCACCGACTGGAAGATGCGCTCGTTCATCAGCACCGCGGAGATCGGCTGCATCGCCGCCGACAGCGCCTTGGCGCAGGTAACGATGTCGGGCACGACGCCGCAGGTCTGGCTGCCCCACATGTTGCCCGTGCGGCCGAAGCCGCAGATCACCTCGTCGGCGACCATCAGGATGTCGTACTTGCGCAGCACGGCCTGGATCTTCTCGAAGTAGCGGGCCGGCGGCGGCAGAGCGCCGGCGCCGCCGCCCTGGATCGGGTCGGCCCAGAAGGCGCCGATCGTGTCGGGGCCTTCGCGCAGGATCATTTCCTCCAGCGCATCGGCCATGCGCTGGGAGAATTGTTCCTCCGTCTCGCCCTCCTCGTGGTCGCGGTAGTAGTGCGGGCAGTCGGCGTAGAGGAAACCCTCGAAGGGCATCCCGAAGCCCTTGTGGAAGTCGGGGATGCCGGTCAGGCAGATCGTGGCGACGGTCGATCCGTGATAGCTCGCCTTGCGCGAGATGATCTTGCGCTTCTCCGGCCGCCCCTGGGCATTCCAATGGTACCAGACGAGCTTGAGGGCGGAATCATTCGCCTCCGATCCCGAGCATTGCAGCAGCACCTTCGACATCGGCACCGGCGCGATCGCGAGCAGCTTCTCGCACAGATCAATCGCCGGCTCGTTCGAGGCACCGCGGAAGATATGGTAGTAGCCCATCCGCCGCATCGTCTCGTAGGCGACCTTGGCCAGGCGTTCGCTGGCGAAGCCGAGCGAGGCGCACCACAGGGCGGAAGCCCCTTCCATGTAGGCGCGCCCGGTATCGTCGTGGATGTAGATGCCGCTGCCCTCGGAAAAGATGGTGGGCCCGGTTTCGAGATGCCGCCGCGCATGCGTGTAGGGATGCAGTACCGATGCGACATCGCGCGCATGCGGGCTGTTCGGGGCGAGATGTGTCATCGGAGCGGAATCCTCATGCGGCGCGACGGCCTGTGCGGCATCGGTCATTGAAGGTCGCTGCGGGGGTCGAGCGCATCGCGCAGACCGTCGCCCACGAAGTTGAAGCTCGCCACGGTGAGCGTGATCATCAGCCCCGGCAGGATCGCGAGCCATGGTGCGGTGGTCAGGTATTGCTGGGCCTTCTCCAGCATGTTGCCCCAGCTCGGTACCGGCGGCTGGATGCCGTAGCCGAGGTAGCTGACATAGGATTCCAGCAGGATCGCGCGGGCCACGATCAGCGTGGCGGCCACAATGATCGGCCCCATCGCGTTGGGCAGCAACTCGCGGAACATGATGCGCGTCCCGGTCGATCCCGAGGTGACCGCGGCCGCCACGAAGTCCAGCTCCCGCAATGCGCGGATCTGCCCGTACACGATGCGCGCCACTTCCATCCAGGCCGTCAGCGCGACGATCAACGTGATGGTGACGACGCTGGGGTCGATCAGCGCCGCCAGTGTGAGCAGCAGGAAGATGCTGGGGAAGCACAGGATCGCATCGACGATGCGCATGAGCACGGTGCCGACCGCCCCGCCATGGAAGCCTGCGATCAACCCGACACAGGTCCCGACAACGACGCTCAGCAGCATCGCCGCGAGGCCGATGGCAAGCGAGATACGACCCGCCGCCAGCAGCCGCGCGAGCTGGTCGCGCCCGAGCTCGTCGCTGCCGAAAAGATGCGGCCCCGCGAACGGCGCCTGGAAGCGATGGCGCATGTCGAGCTGCAGCGGATCATAGGCAATGATGCTCGGCCCGATCGCGCAGGCGGCGACCAGGAACACGATGACGAAGAGGCCGAACACCGCCAGCCGGTGCCGCAGGAAGCGCCGCATCGTCGGGCTGCGCCGTGAGCTGCTGCCGCCCTCGGCCTCATCGAACAGCGCATCGGTGGCGTTCGTCTGTCCTGCGCTCATTGCGGCCGCACCCTCGGGTCGGCCACGGTATGCAGGATGTCGGCGAGCAGGCTGCCTACGATCACCAGCACCGCCGAGAAGAGCAGCAGCCCCATCACCACCGGATAGTCCCGGTATTCGATCGAATCGAGGAAAAGGCGACCCATCCCCGGCCAGGTGAAGACGGTCTCGGTCACCAGCGCCCCGCCGAGCAGGGTCGGGAGTTCGAGACCGGCAATCGTGATCATGGGCAGGAGCGCGTTGCGGAGCACATGGTGAATCAGCACGGCATGCGGCGGCAGACCCTTGGCGCGCGCGGTGCGGACGTAGTCCTGGTTGATGACGTCCAGCATCGACGACCGCATGAAGCGGCTCCACAGTGCCGTCGTCACGAGGCCCAACACCAGCGCGGGACCGATCAGGTGATGGACGAATACCAGGAAGGATTCGTTGCCGACCGGCGCGATATTGCCTGGCGGCAGCCATCGCAGCTTCACGGAGAAGACATAGATCACCAGCAATCCGAACCAGAAGGTGGGTATGGACAGCGCGACCATCGTGCCGATCGTCACGCACTGGTCGAAAAGGGAATACCGGCGCACCGCGCCAATGATGCCGACGAGACCGCCAACCACCACCGCGATCAACGTGGCAGTCAACATCAGCCTCACCGTGGCGCCGAGGCGCGAGGCGATGACGCGCAGCACGGGGCTGTCGTCGCGGTACGATTTGCCCCAGTCGCCGACGAGCAGCCCGCCCGCCCAGTCGAGATATTGCATGGGGATCGGCCGATCGAGCCCCATCTGAGTCGCAAGACGCTGCAGATCCGCATCCGTCATGCCGGGGGTGTTCGCAAACTGGGACAGCGGACCACCCGGGACTAGGTGCAGCATCCCGAAGCCGATCATCGAAACCAGCCAGAGCAGTACCGCGCTCTGGGCCAGTCGTCGCAATAGAAACCTGCTCACCGGATCGCGCACTCCCGCTTCCTGTCGCCGGCAAGGCTGCCGGGCATCGCGGTCAAGCCGACCAGTACCACTGGCTCATGTTCCAGGCATTGCTGCGGTAGTTGATGTTCGGCGTGAACCCGTGAAGGTTCTTCTTCGTACCCTCACCCAGCAATGTCTGGTGCAGCGGGAAGGCGGGAAGATCCTCGCGGACGATCTCCTGCACCTTCATGTAGTTCGCCCGGCGCTGCGCGCGGTCGAGCAGGCCGACGCTCTCGCGCAGCAGCCGGTCGACCTCTGCATTCTCGTACTGCATCTGGTTCGCGCCGGCGCCGGACCGCTTCGGGATCGCCCAGCTTCCGAGCCGGTCGCTGACATCCGGGTCGCCGGCGGTGGGATAGATGGCGCCGACGATGGTCGATTCCCACTCGCTGTTGCGCCAGAAGTCGCCCCACATCACCGCCGCCGGGAAGTTCCTGATCGTCATCTCGATGCCAAGCGGCCGCCAGCTCTGCTGCAGGAACTGCTGGACCTGCTCGCGCAGGTGATTGCCCGCCACGGTCGAGCAGGAGAAGCTCAGGCGGACGCCATCCTTCATTCGCACGCCGCCGGCACCGCGCCGCCAGCCGGCGCCGTCCAGCATCCTCGCCGCCTGCGCCGGGTCGTGGACATGCAGCGGCAGGTTTGGATTGTATGCCCAGCTCTCCTGAGGGAGGAAGGACTCGGTCGGTCTGTTGGCATCGTAGAACAGGTCGCGGTTGATCGTCTGCTTGTCCAGCGCCATGTAGAGCGCCTTGCGCACCGCCGGATCGCGGAACTGCGGGATGCCGTTGTTCAGCGCAAAGAAGGTGACAAAGGAAGTGGGCGACTTGTGCAGTGTCACGCCGGGCGTGCGCCGCACCTCCTCATGATTGTCGGGAGTGATGCCGGAAATGCCCACCGCGTCGATGGCGCCGGCGACGAACTGCGTCTTCAGCACCGTCATCTCGGGGATGTACTTGAAGATCACGCGCTCGACGAAGGGACCTTCGCCGAAATACCTGTCGTTCGCATCGAGCCTCACATAGTCGCCTGGCCGACGCTCGCCCCACTTGAACGGACCGGTACCGATCGGCCGGTTGTTGAAGGCCGGATCGCGGTGGTCGGTAACCGTGGCCAGGACGTGCTTGGGCACGATGAAGGTCCAGGCCAGGATGGCGAAATATGGCGCGAAGAAGCGCTCCATCCTCCAGGTGATCTCGGTCGGGCTCACCACCGTGATGTCGCGGAGCAACGCATGCCCGTTGCGGCTCATCGCCGGGAAGTTCGGATTCTGCAGAAGGTCGAGGGTGAACTTCACGTCCTCGGCGGAGAACGGCGCTCCGTCATGCCAGGTGACGCCCGAACGCAGCTTGATGCGCCATTCGAGCCCGTCGGCAGAGATCCCGCCATTCGCCACGGATGGGATCTCGGTCACTAGGTCAGGGACAAGATCCCCCGCGGGGCTGACACTCCAGAGGGCGCTGAACAGGTTCAGGTGGACGCCTTCATCCACCTCGAGCCGCGCCTGCAGCGGGTGAAAGCGTGTCGGCTCCTGCGAGAGCCCCATCACGATCTGCCCCTGCCGGCGGGACGGCCGCGGCGGCGCCGCCTGTGCTGCCGCCTGCTTAGTGGAAAGACCCGCGGCCGAGAGGGCCGACAGTGCAAGAACCTGCCGGCGGGGCACCAGAAGCCCGCGGTTCCGCTCCACAATCCGATCGATCGTCGAGTCGTGATCGCTGCAGATCGACATCAGACATGTCTCCTGTTCGACCGGCCATCCCCGCGGCAGGTGTCTTCGCCCCGCCTGTGGCTCAATCCTTCTTGGCGGGGATGAAGGTTGTCCAGACAGTAGTTGCACGTCTTGCATAAGCCTGGGTTATGGGAGGTGCGGCTGATCCGCCGAGGCGTTCGTGGAACGCACCGCCTGTGCGGCTTGCGCTGGAGCGCGCGGCGATCGCCACGGGCCGCGAGAGCAGCGTCGAGGCATCGGCTCAGAGGCTCAGGAGCGAGGCGTTGCCGCCTGCCGCGGCGGTGTTGATGCTGATGCACCGTTCGGCCAGGAGCATGTCGAGGACATGAAGCCTTCGTCCGCCTCCCCCTGCCGGAGACGCCACTAGCACGCTCCGTATCGGTCCCTCCGCCGCCGCAGCGCGCCGGAGAAGCAGACGCAACGCATCTGCATCTCCGTCCGCTTCGACGAGAACGGCGTCGAAGACGGCCGGATCGACTTCGGTTGCCTGTTCGATCTGCCGGGCCAAGGCCGGCGGCAAGCCATCAAGAACCTGCATCAATGCCTTCGGCACGGCGATGCTTGCGCGATTGCCCGTCGCGAAGCAGGCCGCGAGGTGCAGCAGCAGCCCCTCCCGCGTGACCGCGCGGCAGAGCACTCTGCCCCGCGGCTCGAGCAGGTAGCGGTTCTCTTCGCCCACGGGTCCAGGCAACTCAAGACAGAGGCCGGTGCGCGACGTCGCGGTCAGGCGCCTGGCTGCCTCACTCATGTCGGCATGGCGCATCCCCAGCCAGTCGAGGTAGGCCGCCATCTCCTCCGTCAACGCCGTGCGGGGCAGTGATGGTTCCGCATCGCAGGCGGCAAGCAGCCGCCGCAGATAGAGGGGCCCTCCGGCCTTCGGGCCCGTTCCGGAGAGACCATGCCCGCCGAAGGGCTGCACGCCCACCACGGCACCGATGATGTTGCGATTGACGTACACATTCCCAGCCGCGATCCGGGCAGCCATGCGCTCCGTCAACTCGCCGATGCGGGACTGCACGCCGAAGGTGAGGCCATAGCCGGTGGCGTTGATCTCCTCGAGCAGCGCATCCAGCCGGTCGCGACTGAAACGCAGCACATGCAGGACAGGCCCGAAGACTTCACGTGCCAACTCGGCGACGTCGTCGATCTCGACGATCGTGGGAGGGACGAAGGTGCCATGCGCGCAGGCATCCGGCAGCGCCAGCGCGTGGACCCGCCGCCCCTTCGCCCGCATTGCCGCGACATGGGCGAGGATGCCCTCGCGCGCCTGTGCCGTGATGACCGGCCCGACATCCGTCGCGAGCCGATCCGGATTGCCGACGGAAAGTTCGGCCAGCGCGCCACGCAGCATGGCGAGGATGTGGTCCGCGACGTCGTCCTGCACGCAGAGGAGACGCAGCGCGGAGCAGCGTTGCCCTGCGCTGTCGAATGCCGAGGCGAGGACATCGGCGACCACCTGCTCGGGGAGCGCAGTGGAATCCACCACCATGGCGTTCAGCCCGCCTGTCTCGGCGATCAGCGGTACCGGGGTGCCATCCGGATTCAGCCGCTCGGCAAGGCTGCGCGCGATGAGGCGTGCCACCTCGGTCGAGCCAGTGAACATCACGCCCTGCGTCCGACCGTCGGCGACCAGACCTGCGCCGACATCGCCATCGCCGGGCAGGAGGTGCAGTGCACCCTGCGGGACCCCGGCCTCGTGCAGAATCCCGACTGCGAGAGCGGCAGTCAGCGGCGTTTCTTCTGCCGGCTTGGCGAGCACCGCATTGCCTGCGGCGAGCGCCGCGGCGACCTGCCCCGTGAAGATGGCAAGCGGGAAGTTCCAGGGCGAAATGCAGGTGACGACCCCGAGCGGGCGGTGCGTGGCAGAGCTCCAGCCACCGCGGATGGCAGTCGCGTAGTACCGGAGGAAATCCACCGCCTCCCGCACCTCGCCGACCGCATTGGGGAGGGTCTTGCCGGCCTCGCGGATGATCACGCCGAGCAGGCCCGGGATCCGCTCCTCCATCAGCGACGCCGCGCGCTCCAGCACGTCGGCACGATCGGCGGGCGACAAGGCGGCCCAGCCAGGTGCCGCCGCAACCGCCGCGGTGAGGGCGGCATCGACCACCTCCGGCGTCGCCTCGACGACATGGCCGACCACATCGCGATGGTCGGCAGGGTTGCGGACGGCGCGCGGCACGCCGTCCCCCGCCGCCGGCGCTGCCAGCGCAGACACGGCGGGAAGGCTGAGCGACCTCGAGAGTTCGGCAAGACGCGCCTCGTCCGCGAGATCCAGTCCCATTGAGTTTCGGCGCGCCGCACCGAAGAGGTTGCGCGGCAAGGCGATGCCCGGATGCGGCGCACCGACGGGTTTGACGGCGCGGGCCGCCGCCACCGGATCGGCGATCAGCGCCTCGATGGGCACCGACGCATCGCCGATGCGATTCACGAAGGAGGAATTGGCCCCGTTCTCGAGCAATCGGCGGACAAGATAGGCGAGCAGCGTCTCATGCGTGCCGACTGGCGCGTAGATGCGGCAAGGGCGGTCGAGCTTCGCGGGGCCGACCACCTCCTCGTAGAGCACCTCGCCCATGCCGTGCAAGCATTGGAACTCATACCGGCCGGGATAGAAGTCCTCGCCGGCCATGGCATGGATGGCGGAAAGGGTCTGCGCGTTGTGGGTCGCGAATTGCGGAAAGACGGCATCGGTGGCCGCGAGCACCTTCCGCGCGCATGCCAAGTAGGAAACATCCGTATGGATCTTCCGCGTATAGACCGGGAAATCATCGAGCCCGTCGAGTTGGGCGCGCTTGATCTCCGTATCCCAGTAGGCGCCCTTGACCAGGCGCAGCATCAGCCGGTGTCCGCTCCGCCGCGCGAGGTCGATGATCCAGTCGAGCACGAAAGGCGCGCGCTTCTGATAGGCCTGGACCACAAACCCGATGCCGTCCCAGGCGGCGAGCTCGGGCGAGAGGCACAGCCCCTCCAGCAGGTCGAGCGAGAGGTCGAGGCGGTCCGCCTCCTCGGCGTCGATGTTGAGTCCGATGTCGTAGCGCCGCGCCAGCGTCGCCAGGCGGAGCAGACGTGGGGTGAGTTCCGCCATCACGCGGGCGCGCTGCGATCGCGCATAGCGCGGATGCAGCGCCGAAAGCTTGATCGAGATACCCGGCCCCTCGATGATCCCACGCCCCGCGGCATTCACGCCGATGGCATGGATCGCTGCCTCATATGATGCGAGGTAGCGCGCGGCATCCTCCGCCGTCATCGCGGCCTCGCCAAGCATGTCATAGGAGTGGCGGAAGCCACGCGCCTCGATCCGGCGTGCGCGCGTCAGCGCTTCCTCGATCGTGCGGCCGGCCACGAACTGCTCGCCGAGCATGCGCATGGCGACATCCATGCCGCGCCGGATCACGGGTTGGCCGGCGCGGGCAATAAGGCGCGTCAACGCAGCGCCGAGGCCCGCTGTCTCCGGCGCGGCACTCAGCCGGCCGGTGAGCAGCAAGCCCCAGCTCGCGGCATTGACGAAGAGCGGACGGTCGAGGCCGAGATGCGCGTGCCAGTCGCCGCCGGCGACCTTGTCGCGGATCAGGGCGTCCCGCGTGGCATCGTCGGGAATGCGCAGCAGGGCCTCGGCCAGGCACATCAGCGCGACACCCTCGCTGGTAGACAGGCTGAATTCCTGCACCAGCGCCTCCACC
This sequence comes from Neoroseomonas eburnea, assembly GCF_018129005.1. Taxonomy (GTDB): domain Bacteria; phylum Pseudomonadota; class Alphaproteobacteria; order Acetobacterales; family Acetobacteraceae; genus Neoroseomonas; species Neoroseomonas eburnea. The sequence goes on along the minus strand of NZ_JAAEDL010000023.1, from coordinate 43,230 downwards.
GTGCCGTGGCGGCGCTTCGCGCGAAGGGCCTCCGCGAGACGCCGTGCCAGGCCGGAGGCGGCGACAGCCTCCTCCGGCAACGGGGCGGCGAGCGCAATGAGGGGTGGCAGGCAGGCCTCCTCGGGTCGGCGGCAGGCAGCCGTGATCGCAGCGCGCAGCGGCGTCTGTGGATGGGTTTCCTCGATCAGGGCCTTGAACGGTGCGGGCGCGGGGAATTCGACGATCATCTCTGCTCTCGGCTGAACGGCGCGGCCGGGTGGCCGATTGCGCGAGGGTAGGAAGCCCGTTGGGAGATCAGTATCGTCATTTTCATCAGGACGCCGCACTATTCACGGAATACCTGAGAAAATTCGGTGATTCATGCAAGAGCTCGACCGTACGGACAGAATGATCCTGGGCATCCTCCAGCAAGAGGGGCGCATCACCAATCTTGAGCTCGCGGACCGCATCGGGCTCTCGCCGACCGCGACGAGCGAGCGGACGCGACGCCTGATCAAGGATCGCCTGGTGACCGGCTTCGGCGCGCGGGTGGACCCGCAACGCCTCGGCTTCGGGCTGCTCGTATTCGTCGAGGTGTTGCTGGACAAGACGACACCGGACGTCTTCGCGCGCTTCGCAGAAGCTGTCCGCCGCGCCCCCGAAGTGCTTGAATGCCACATGGTCGCGGGTGGCTTCGACTACCTGATCAAGACGCGGGTGCGGGACATGGCAGCCTATCGCGCCTTCCTGGGCGGCGTATTGCTCGGTCTTCCCGGGGTGCGGGAGACACGGACCTATGCGGTGATGGAAGAGGTGAAGTCGGATGCGCCACTGCCGTTTTGATCGGAGTGCTTGAACCTCACGGCCTCCGAGAAGGTCCGGATCGCTGATGCCTGGGGCCGGCTTTGGTCGATGTCGCGACCAAGGGCACCCCGCTCCGCCACGTCGTCGCGACGAAGGGCTACCATCCCTGATGCGAAGGCCCGGTGATCTCCGCCCCCACGCGCAACCTCGATGCCGGCTACGATTGGCTGAAGTTCTGGATCGTGAGCTTCACCCGCGCGCGCGGATCGAGCACATCAATCGCCTCGCCAAGGCCTGTCACCACCGGAGCTGACCTGTGGTCTGGGCGCATCTGGCCGGTTCATAGGCGGCCTTCCAGGCAATGGCGAGCATCGGACATCACGAATGGACGGCCCGCCTTCGGATAGCATTGTTGGGTCTTCCCTCGACCGCCTGCTCGCGCGACCATTGGCCTTGGAACAGCCAGCTGACGGCCAGCCCCTTCCCGCGAGGTGTCTCATGTCGCTTACCAACCAGCCCGATCCCGAGGCGCGCCGCCGAGTCGTCGCGCAGGACCTCGAGAACGTGATGCACCCGATCGTGCAGCACCGTGCGCTCGAGACATCGCAGATCGTCGTCACCGGCGGCCAGGGCTCGACCATCGTCGATGCGGACGGCTCCACCTATCTCGACGCCATGGCCGGGCTGTGGTGCGTGAACATCGGCTACGGCCGCACGGAGCTCGCCGAGATCGCGGCCGAGCAGATGCAGCAGATCGCTTACTACCCGCACACGGCAATGAACCTTCCGGCGGCGCGGCTGGGCGAGCAGATCAACACGCTGATGGGCGGTGACTACCACACCTATTTCGTCAACTCGGGCTCCGAGGCGAACGAGGCTGGCTTCAAGGTCGCGCGGCAGTACGCCAAGCACGAATTCCCCGGCCAGTTCCGCTTCAAGACCATCGCGCGGCACTACGCCTATCACGGCACGACGCTGGCAACGCTCGCCGCCGGCGGCATGGGCGAGCGCAAGACGAAGTTCGAGCCCTATGCCGGTGAGTTCATCCACGTCCCGGCGCCGACCTGCTACCGCTGCCCGCTGGGCCTGGAGTCCGGCAAGTGCGGCATGGCCTGTGCCAAGCTGATCGAGGCGACAATCCAGGCCGAAGGTCCGCAGACCGTCGCCGAGATCATCGTCGAGCCGATCATGTCGGCCGTCGGGGTGGCCGTGCCGCCGGACGAATACCTGCCGATGGTCGAGCGGATCTGCCGCAAGTACGACGTGCTGCTGCATGTGGACGAGGTGATCAACGGCTTTGGGCGCACCGGCAAGATGTTCGCCCATCAGCACTACGGCATCAGCCCGGACATCATGGCGATCGCCAAGGGCATCGTCTCCGCCTACCTGCCCATCGCGGCGACGGTGGTGAAGAACAAGGTGTTCGAGAGCTTCCTCGGCGAGGTCGCGGAGGCGCGCCAGGTGATGCAGGTGAATACCTATGGCGGCCATCCCGTCTCGGCGGCCGTCGCCGTGCGCAACATCGAGATCATGCTCGAGGAAAAGCTGCCCGAGCGCGCCGCGACCATGGGCGCCTATCTGATGGAAGGGTTCAAGGACCGCCTGTTCCGCCACGGCATCACCGGCGACATCCGCGGCAAGGGGCTGCTGATCGGAATCGAGCTGGTGACGGACCGCGAGAGCAAGGTCCAGCTCGACGGCGCCCTGGTGCAGGGTGTGGTGGATTTCTGCAAGGCGAATGGCGTGATCGTCGGCCGCTCCGGTGGTGGCACGCGGCATTCCAACACCATCGTGCTGTCGCCGCCGCTGGTGATCACGCGGACGGAATGCGACATGCTGATCGAGGTGCTGGACAAGGCGCTGGAAGCGACGGTCGCGAAGATGAACGGGGCTGCCTGAAGGAAAGCGGCTCTGCGTCCGGTCGCAGCGCCGCCATCGAGAAGGACGCTGCCCCTCTCAGACTCACCCCGCCAAAGGCCACAGGGCCTTCGGAAGCCGATACTGGAGTCACCGCGGGTGCAGGGGACCGTGTCCCCTGCTGGGGGAGCTTGAGGGGGCAAGGCCCCCTCAACCCGCGTGACGTGATGCCCGCTACAACTCGATCACGATGTTCCCGAAGGCATCGAGCACCGCCCGTGCACCCGGCGGCACCAGGCAGGTCGCATCATATTCCTCGATGATGCAGGGGCCCGGCCGCAACGCGGCGAAATCCGATCGCCTGAGTACCGGCGTCTCGATCCACCCGGCCGCCGCGCCGAAATAGGCAGCGCGCGGCGGCTGCGGCGGGCCCTCCGTCCCGGCCATCAACCGCTCCGGCATGCGCGGGCGCTCCGGAACGCCGCGGCCGAGCACCTGCAAGGCGACGACCTCCACCGGCTCCCCGGCGCCGGCGCGGTGTCCGTAGGTGCGCTCATGCTCGGCACCGAAGGCTTCCTCCAACCTGGTGGCGACGTCGCCTTCGGCAGGCACCGGCACCGTCAGCTCAAAGGACTGGCCCTGGTAGCGAAGCTGCGCGGAGCGCGTGATGTCCTGCCTCTCCGGTGGGAAGCCATCCGCCGCGAGCCGTGCGCGCGCTTCCGCCTCCAGCATCGCGCAGGCCGCCTGGAGCGCGCCGGCATCGAGCCCCTGCGTCGGTCGCCGCCAGGTGCGCGTCAGGTGCACCTCCACATCCGAGCACAACAATCCAACCGCGGAGAAGACGCCGGCCGAGGGCGGCACGATGATGCGCCTCATGCCGAGGCTCGCCGCCATGCCGGCGGCGAAGAGCGGCCCGTTGCCGCCGAAGGCGACGAGCGCGAAGCTGCGCGGATCGCGCCCGCGTTCGGAGGTCACGGCCTTGATGGCGCGGATCATGTTGCTCGCGGCGATGGCGTGCGCGCCCCAGGCGGCCTGCTCGACCGGCAGGCCGAGCGGCTTCGCGACGCGTTCCTCCAGCGCGGCGCGCGCCTTCGCCGCGTCGACCGCGAGGGCCCCGCCCACCAGCGCGTGCGGATTGAGATAGCCCAGCACCAGGTTCGCATCCGTGACCGTCGGCTGCATGTTGCCCCGGCCGTAGCAGACGGGGCCGGGATGGGCGCCGGCGCTTTCCGGCCCGACCTGCAGCGCGCCGCCGGCATCGACGCGGATGATGCTGCCACCGCCCGCGCCGACTTCCGCGAGGTCGATTGCCGGCACCTTCAGCAGGTAGCCCGCGCCGGTCAGCAGGCGCGAGCCGACCATGATGCCCGCCCCCACCGCGTATTCCGAGGCGCGGCTGACCTCGTACGCCTCGATCACGCCGGCCTTGGCCGTGGTGCCGCCCATGTCGAAGGAGATGACGCGCGGCAGCCCCGCCTGGCGGGCGAGCGCGCGCGCGCCGATCACGCCCGCGGCGGGGCCGGATTCCACGGCATGGACCGGGCGTTCCGTCGCTTCCGCCGCGCCCATCAGCCCGCCATTGGACTGCATGATGAGGACGGGCGCACTGACGCCGCCCTTGCCGAGTTCCGCCGTCAGCCGCGCCAGGTACTGCTCGAAGATCGGCCGCACATAGGCGTTGATGACGGTGGTGGAGGTGCGCTCGTACTCCTTCCGCTCCGGCAGCACCTCGTGCGAGAGGCAAAGCGTCACCTCCGGCGCGAGGGCACGCACGATCTCGCCCACGCGCTTCTCATGCGCCGGGTTGGCGTAGGCATGGATGAGACAGACCGCGATGGCCTGCACGCCCTCGGCCAGCAGGGCCTTGACCGCGGCCTCCACCTCCGCCTCGTCGAGCGGGACGCGCACGGTGCCATCGACGGCGATGCGCTCGGTCACCTCGTGCCGCAGCCGCCGCTCGACCAGCGCGGGCGGCTTTTCCCAGGCGAGGTCGTAGAGGCGCGGCATGCGCAGCGTGCGGATCTCCAGCACGTCGCGGAAGCCGCGCGTGGTGATCAGCCCGGTGCGCGCCCCCTTCTGCTCCAGGATGGCGTTGGAGGCGACGGTGGTGGCGTGCAGCACCTCCTCCACCGCGCCGGCATCGAGGCCGCCTTCGGCCAGCGCCTCGGCCAGGCCCTGCACGATCGCGGTCGCATAGTCGCCGACGGTGGAGGACACCTTCTTCGTGCGCAGCCGGCCTTCCCCGTCCAGCAGGACGATGTCGGTGAAGGTGCCGCCGATGTCGGCGCTGACGCGCAGCCGGGTCATGCCGCGTCCTCCGCGCCGCGGACGATGGCGGCGGAGCGTCGCGGCATGGCGGCGCGCGCGGCCGCGGTCGCGGCCCCGTCCACCGCGCTGCCACAGGGCGTCAGCACCACACCGTAGTCGCGCCGCGCGGCCTCGGCGCCGAGCAACCCGGCGCGGAGGTCGCGCAGCACAAGAGCAGGGTCACGCTCCCGCGGGTCCCCCCATCCGCCGCCTCCGGCGAGTTCATGGCGGAAGACGTCGCCCTTGCGGAACTCCACGCAGAATTTCGAAGGGAGTTCCGCCCACGCGCCGTCGCGCAGGATCGCATTGCGGGACGGCGCGCCGGGCTGCCCGCCATAGAGACCGAAGGGCGGATAGACCCGCCGGTCGGAGCGGACCTGCAGCACGCCCGAATCCTCGAGCATCCGGTACTCGCGCGCGAAGGGCACGCCGCCGCGGAAGCGCCCGGCACCGGCGCGCCCGGGCAGCAACTCGTAGCAGAGGATCTCGATGGGCTGCTCGGCCTCCGTCACCTCGATCGAGGGGCAGGCCATGTTGGCGAACATGTGGGAATTGCCGTCGAGCCCGTCGGCCCAGGGCCGTCCGCCCCAGGCGCCGCAGGTGAAGTCCACGTAGATGAAGGGCCGCCGCGTCGCGTCATAGCCGCCGATGGACACGCCGGTATTGCCGCCGTCGCCCGCCGCGCCGACGCGGTCGGGCAGCATCAGCGCCAGCGCGCCGAACATCGTGTCCACCATGCGGAAACCGGTCAACCCGCGTGCCGCGCAGGCCGCCGGCAGCACGGCATGGGTGATGGTGCCGGGCGGCGCGATGACCTCGATGGCGCGGAAATAGCCCTCGTTGTTGGGAATTCCGGCCGGCAGGACGGAGCGGATGGCGCAGTAGGAGGCGCTGCGCGTGAAGGAGAAGGTGCTGTTGATCGCTCCCTTCACCTGCGGCGAGGACCCGGTCCAGTCGACCGTAATGCCATCCCCCCGCTTGGTGACCTTCACCCTGAGCGGGATCGGCTTGCCGAGGTCGACGCCGTCATCGTCGATGTTGTCCTCGAAGGACCATTCGCCGTCGGGCAGATCGGCCAGCGCGGCGCGGGTCAGGCGCTCGCTGTAGTCGAGCAGCTCCTCCATGAAGAAGCGCGTGCGCTCGGCCCCGTGCTGGCCGACCAGCTCCCGGAAGGCGCGCTCGGCGATGGTGCAGGCGGCGAGCTGCGCGCGCAGGTCGCCCATCACCTTGTCCGGCACGCGCACGTTGCGCTCGAGGAAGAGAAAGAAGGTCTCGTTCGGCCGGCCGCGCTCGTAGATGCGCATGGGCGCGATGCGCAGCCCTTCCTGGTAGATCTCCGTGCTGTCAGAGGCGTTCGATCCCGCGACGCGGCCGCCGACATCGGTGTGGTGGCAGATGGTCGCCGCGAAGGCGAGGCGCTGCCCATCCACGAAGATCGGCCTGAACACGAAGATGTCGGGCAGATGCATCCCGCCCTCGAACGGATCGTTGAGGGCGAAGATGTCGCCATCCGCCATGTCGTCCCCGTATCTGCGGATGACGGCGGCCAGCGCCTCGGGGATGGAGCCGAGATGCGAGGGCAGCGTCAGCCCCTGCGCCACCAGGCGCCCCTGGCCGTCGCAGAAGGCCGTCGAGTAGTCCATGTTGTCCTTGAGCACGGCGGAATAGGTCGTGCGATGGACCGTCAGTGCCATCTCGTCGGCGATGGAGAAGAGCGCGTTCTTGAACAATTCGAAGGCAATGGGATCGTAGCTGCGGTCCGACACACCCTGTTCCCCACATCATCGAGCGAGGCAAGCCTCGCCATCTTTCACCGGCCCAGCAAGCCCCGTGCCTGCCGTGCACGGCGGCGCGGAGCGTGCGGCCGGCATGCTGCACCGCCGACCCGGCGGCGGCTGGCGCGATGCCCCGGACTGCAGCACCATGGGTGCGTGACGATACCGGCCGGCGCCCAGACCCCCCGCATGCCCTGGGCGCTGCTCGCAGCCGCCTGCCTCGGCATGTTCGCCGCATCCTCGAGCGGCACGACGCGCGCGCCCTTCCTCCTCGACATGGCGCGCGACCTCTCCACCAGCCTGACGATGGTCGCGAACCTGATGGCGATGACCTCCATCGCCTGGGGGGTCACGTCGCTGCTGGCTGGCGCAGGATCGGATCGATGGGGGCGGCGGCCCTTCCTGATCGGCGGGCCGCTCGGCCTCGCGCTCTGCATGATCGGTGTCGCGACGTCGCCGGGATACCTCGGCGTCGCCATCGCGGTGACGCTGGCCGGCGGCTGCTCGGGCGCCTTCACCGGCGTGATCATGGCCGAGGCCTCGGCGCGCACCGTGGACCGCCAGCGCGGCCGCGCGCTCGGCTGGGTCATGTTCGGGCAGTCGCTCTCGCTGCTGCTCGGCGTGCCGCTGGCGGCCTGGATCGGCACCTTCATCGGCTGGCGCGGCGTCAGCCTCAGCGTCGCCGCGATCGCCGTGCTGGCAGCACTCGGCCTGCTGGCCACCACGTTGCGGCCGGCGGAAGCGCCGCCGGCCGCGCCATCCGCACGGCCAAGCCTGCGCGGAGCGATGAGCGGACCCGTGCTGCGCCTGCTGGCGATGGGCGTGGCGGAGCGCGTCTGCTACGGCCTGTCCGTCGTCTACTTCGCAACCTTCCTGCAGGCCACCTACGCCCTCACGCCGGCGGGGGTGGCAATCCCGCTCGCGCTCATCGCCATCGGCAACATCCTCGGCACGGTGGTGGGCGGGCAATTGGCGGATCGCCTCCCGAACCGGCTGCGGACCTTTGCGGCGGCGATGATGCTGTCCGCAGTGATCGCGCTGGCGCTCTATGCCTGGGTGCCCGGACTCGTCGTCACGGTCGCGCTCGGCTTCGCCTACGTCTTCGTGAACGCGATCGCGCGCCCCTGCCTGATGGCGGCGCTCGCCAATGTGCCGGACGGCATCCGCGGCACGGTGCTGGGCCTCAACGTCACCTCGGCGAGCTTCGGCTGGCTTGGCGCGGCCGCGGTCGGCGGCTGGGTGATGGCGGAGATCGGCTTCGCCGGCTTCGGCCCGCTGGCCGCGGGGGCGGCGATGGTCGGCGCGGGGCTCGCGCTGAGCGGGCGGCGGCCGCGCTTCTGAGGGCGGCCTGCCGGCCCGTCAGCCGCGCCCGACCGCACGCCGCTTGCGGGCCGGCGGCTTCTCCGGCGCCGATTGGTGCAGATGGCCGGTCGGCAGCGCGGTCGTATACTTCACCTGCTCCAGCGCGAAGCTGGAGCGCAGGTTCGCGACGCCGGGAATCGTCGTCAGATGATCGACGACGAAGCGATGGTACTTCGCCAGGTCCTCGACCACGACGCGCAGCAGATAGTCGGAGTCGCCGCTCATCAGGTAGCACTCCATCACTTCCGGCCGCCGCGCGATCCGTGTCTGGAAGACGCGCAGCGCCGCCTCGTTCTGCTTCTCGAGCGTCACCTGCACGAAGACATTGACCGCAAGACCGATCGCCGCCGGATCGACCACGGCGACGGAGCGCCGGATCACCCCGCGGCTGCGCAGCTCGTCCAGGCGGCGCCAGCAGGAGGACGGCGTGGTGCCGGTCGCCTCGGCCAGTTCGGCGAGGCCGATGTCGCTGTCCTCCTGCATCTGCTCGATGATGCGGACGCTCAAGGGGTCAAGCAGCTCGTTCGCGAGTGTTTTCCGCATATGACGCAAGTTCCGGCTGAATTTGCCAGATTTGCGCGTGCGGCCGGCAAGTTTGCAAGCCATTCCCGCCTGCGCTTCCTCAGGATCAGCCTTCACGCGGGCACGGACAGTCCCGCGGCAGGGGATCCGCGCCATGCTCGACCAGCTCAGCCTCGACACCTCGCCCGCCCGCCCGCAGCCCGATGAGGCGCGGATGCTCGCGGAGATCGAGCGCAAGGTGCTCTGGCTGTCGGCCTGGATGATCCATCACGCCAACCACCTCCGTCCCTCGCCGGACGGGCTGAAGGTCGGCGGGCACCAGGCCTCCTCCGCCTCCATCGCCACCATCATGACGGCGCTCTACTTCGCCATCCTGCGGCCGCAGGACCGTGTGGCGGTGAAGCCGCATGCCTCGCCGGTGTTCCACGCCATCCAGTACCTGCTCGGCAACCAGACGCGCGTGAAGATGGAGGCCTTCCGTGCCCTCGGCGGTGCGCAATCCTACCCGTCCCGGACCAAGGATGTGGCCGACGTGGATTTCTCCACCGGCTCCGTCGGCCTCGGTGCCGCGCAGACGATCTTCGCCAGCATGGTGCAGGACTATGTGCACCTGCATGGCTGGGGCAGCGGCCAGCCGGAAGGCCGCATGGTCGCGCTGGTCGGCGATGCCGAGATGGATGAGGGCAACATCTACGAGGCCCTGCTCGAAGGCTCCCGCCACGGCCTGCGCAACACCTGGTGGGTGGTCGACTACAACCGCCAGAGCCTCGACGCGGTGATCGGCGAAGGCGTCAACGACAAGATCATGGGCGCCTTCGCCACCATGGGCTGGGAGGTGGTGGAGCTGAAATACGGCCGCCTGCTGCAGGCCGCCTTCGCGGAGCCGGGCGGTGAGCGCCTGCGCGACTGGATCGATGCCTGCCCCAACCAGCTCTATTCCGCGCTGGTGTTCCGCGGCGGCGCGGCCTGGCGCGCGCGGCTGCTCGACGACCTTGGCGACCAGGGCGAGGTCAGCGCGCTGATCGCGCGGCGCAGCGACGACGAGCTGGCACGGTTGATGACCAATCTCGGGGGCCATGACCTCGGGCTGCTGCTCGATGCCTTCCGCAGCATCGGCCATGACCGGCCGGTCTGCTTCCTCGCCTACACCATCAAGGGTTTCGGCCTGCCGCTCGCCGGCCACAAGGACAACCACGCCGGGCTGATGAACCCGGCGCAGATGGAGCAATGGCGCGCCGGCATGGACATCCGGCCGGGGCATGAATGGGACATCGCCGAGGGGCTCGGCGTCAGCGAGTCAGGGTTGCGCGCCTTCCTCGCCGGCGTGCCGTTCAACGCCCGCGGCCCGCGCCGCACCACCGCGCCCGCCCTGCCGGTGCCGGAAACGCTGGCGATCGAGACGCAGACCCAGGCCTCCACCCAGGCCGGCTTCGGGCAGTTGATGCATGCGCTGGCGCGCAGCGAGGCACCGATCGCCGAGCGCATCGTCACCACCTCGCCCGACGTCACCGTCTCCACCAATCTCGGCGCCTGGGTGGGGCGGCGCGGCCTCTTCGCGCGCGAGGTGCGGCAGGACCTCTTCCGCGAGACCAAGATCCCCTCGGCCTATCGCTGGGACGCCGGGCCGCGCGGCCAGCACATGGAGCTCGGCATCGCGGAGATGAACCTGTTCCTGATGCTCTCGGCCTTCGGCCTCTCGCACAGCCTGTTCGGCGAGCGGCTGATCCCGGTCGGCACGCTCTACGACCCGTTCATCGCGCGCGGCCTCGATGCGATGAACTACGCCTGCTACCAGGATGCGCGCTTCATCCTGGCGGCGACGCCCTCGGGCATCACGCTGGCGCCGGAAGGCGGCGCGCACCAGTCGATCGGCACGCCGCTGATCGGCATGGCGCAGCCGGGCCTCTCCTCCTTCGAACCCGCCTTCGTGGACGAGCTCGGCGTCATCCTGCGCTGGTCGCTCGACCATGTGCAGCGGGACGGCAGCGAGGGCGGCTCGGTCTACCTGCGCCTGTCCACGCGCAGCATCGAGCAGCCACGCCGGGCCATGACCCCCGCCCTGGCCGAGGACATCGTCGCCGGCGGTTACTGGCTGCGCCCACCCGGGCCGAACTGCGAGGTCGCCATCGCCTACGCCGGCGCCGTGGCGCCCGAGGCGATCGCCGCCGCCGGCCTGCTGGGCGAGCATCGCCGCGATGTCGGGGTGCTGGCCGTCACCTCCCCCGACCGGCTCTTCGCCGGCTGGCGGGCGGCCGAGGCGGCCCGGATGGCTGGCGACGCCACCGCGCCGAGCCATGTCGAGCGTCTGCTGCGCCCCCTGCCGCGCCATTGCTGCCTGGTCACGGTGACCGACGCCCATCCGGCGGGCCTCGGCTGGCTCGGCTCGGTCGAGGGGCATCGCGTCAAGGCGCTCGGCGTCGACGCCTTCGGCCAGAGCGGCAGCATCGCCGAGCTCTACGACACCTACGGGCTGGACACCGCGGCCATCCTGCGCGCGGCGCAGGTGGGCGCGCCGGGGGCGCCGCTTCCCGTGTGACCGCGGGCGCCGGCGGATGGTGGCCGGCACTCCGGGATGCCGGCGATGCTCGGGCTCGCCCATTCGAAAGGCCAGTCATTGGCATCGTTCCTGCTCGGCGGCCGGATCGCCTGGCAGGTGCGCGGGCCGTTCCTAACGGCATCGGTGACGATGGGCGGCTTGGCGAAGGCGCCGCCGCTGGCTGCGTGAACGGCGCGACGTGCGTCACCTTCCGCCCACGGCGGAAACCGGGCACCTTCGCCGCCGCCGGCGACGACGCGGCACGGTGCCGTCGCCGGCGCGCTCACCAGGCCGATCGCCGGGGGCCTGTGGCGAGATCCTCCACCGCCACGGCCATGCACGCCCGGCGCCGACCGCCATCACCATCGACGCCGCCGACCAGGCCGCAGGAGCGAGACATGCTGCCAGAACCCCGGACCACGGCCATCTTCGGCTCCTACGTGCTGACCGAGGCCGAGGGCGCGCAAGCTGTGCTGCGCGACCACTGGGTCCTGATCGAGGGCCGACGCATCGCCGCCATCACCCCAACGCGCCCCGAGGCCGCCCTCGTGCTCGACCGGCCGGGGCGCTTCCTGCTGCCGGGGCTGATCAACCTGCACAATCACTGCTTCAGCGAGATGCTGGCGCGCACCCATACGGAGGACGGCGCCGGCCGGAAGAACAACAAGAGCATCGTCTACACCGTGCTGATGCCGCTCAGCCGGCGCGGCCTCGACCTCTACACGCCCGAGGAACGCATGGCCGTGGCGCGACTCGGCGTCCTGCAATTGCTGAAGGGCGGCAACGCCACGGTGATGGAGCCCTTCCGCAACGGCCTGCCGGAGATGTTCGCCGCCGCGGAGGAGATGGGCCTCCGCTTCTACGGCGCGCCCTACCTGTTCTCGACGGCCGATGCGCAGGCCGGCGCGGATGGCGTGGTACGCTATGCCGGCGACGATGGTGCGGCCGACCTCGCCGCCTGGAACGACCTCCACGCGACCTGGGAGGGCCGCGACCACGGGCGTATCCGGCTGGCGATGAGCCCGCACGCGACCGACACCTGCGGCCCCGACCTGCTGCGCACGGCAACCGCCCGCGCACGGGAGCTCGGCGTGCCCAACACCATCCATGTCGCGCAGAGCCCCGGCGAGGTCGCGACCATCCGCGCGCGCCACGGCCGCACGCCGGCCGAGTATCTCGATTGGCTCGGCGTGCTCGGGCCGGATCTGTTGGCGGCGCATTGCGTGGACTGCTCCGGCGACGACCTGGCGCTGATGGCCCGGCGCGGCGCGACCGTGCTCAACTGCCCGCGCGTCTTCGCGCGCGCCGGCACCGTCGCAAGCTTCGCGCATTTCCGCGCCCATGGGCTGCGCACGGTGATCGGCACCGATGGTTACAACCTCGACCTGCTCGGCGAGCTGCAGGCCGCGGCCATCATTTCCAAGACGACGGCAGCCAGCGCCACGGTGGCCACGGCGCCGGAACTGATCGATGCCGTGACGCGCGACGCCGCCGCCGCGATCGGCCGCGACGACCTCGGCACACTGCGCCCCGGTGCGGCGGCCGACATCACGGCGATCGACATCGGCCACCCGCATCTGCAGCCGCTGTTCGAGCCGCGGCGCGCGCTCGTCTGGCTGGCCAACCGGGCCGATGTCGACGTGGTGATGGTGGACGGACGCCTGCTGGTGGAGGGCGGGCGCCACCTGTTCGCGGACGAGGCGGCCATCACGGCGGCCGGGGCTGCCGCGATCGGCAAGATCTGGGCGCTGCCCGAGGCGCAGGCCGCCTTCGCGGGATAGCGGCGGGCCGCGGCCGGCCGGGTCGCGCCCGGCCACCGCCGCGGTCCGTGTGAATTTCCCTCATGCAGGACTGAGTTCTTTTGGTTTGACCCTTCCGGCCACCGCCGGAAGCATCCCGCCTTCGCAGCGGGGACAAGGGGTCCCAGCGCCCGGCCGAGGAATTTTCATGAGCGCGCAGGACGTCCCAACCACCGAGATCCCCGTCGTCGATCTCGGCCCCTATTTCGCCGGCGAAGAGGGCGCGCTGGAGCGCACCGCCGCGCAGCTCCGCGCAGCTCCGCGAGATCTGCGAAACGGTCGGCTTCCTCTACATCAGCAACCACGGCGTCTCGCAGGCGCTGATGGACCGCACCCTCGCTGCCGCCGCCGCCTTCCACGCCCAGCCCATCGAGAAGAAGATGGAGCTGAAGGTGGACAACGCCATGCAGGGCTATCTGCCCATGCGCGGCAGCACCACGCGCACTTCGACGCTCAATGCCAACAACAAGCCGAACGAGAACGAAGCCTTCTTCGTGAAGCGCGAGGGCGAGGCCGGCGTGACGAACCGCTGGCCCGACGTGCCCGGCTTCAAGGAGACCACCCTCGCCTACTACGAGGCGCTCGAAGCCCTCGCCATCCGCATGCTGCCGCTCTACGCCCGCGCGCTCGACCTGCCGGCGGAGTATTTCGACGCCAAGTGCGAGCGTCCCTTCAGCTCGCTGCGTCTCAGCCACTACCCGCCGGTCCCGGCCTATGCCGAGAACCAGTTCGGCATCGCGCCGCACACGGATTCGACCTTCATCACGCTGCTCGCGCAGAACAAGGTCGCCGGGCTGCAGATCCGCCGCCAGGACGGCGTCTGGATCGACGCGCCGGTGATCGATGGCACCTTCATCGTCAACACCGGCGACATCCTGCATCGCTGGACCAACGGGCGCTTCCTCTCCACGCCCCATCGCGCCTTCAACGTCTCCGGCGGCTCGCGCTACGCCATCCCGTACTTCTTCCATCCAAGCCAGGAGACGCTGATCGAATGCCTGCGGACCTGCCGGGTCGAGGGCGAGGAGCCTCGCTTCCCGGCGATGACCACCGCGGAGTATATGGCGTGGTTCCGCGGCAGGAACTACGATCACCTCCGCAAGTCAGCGCCGGCTGCCGCGGCCGAGTAGCGGCGGACCGGATCGATCGGCGCCACGGCGCCCAACAACGCGCGCCACACACGGTCTTCGGGACAAGACCGCGTTCGATGGAGAGGCTTCTGATGAATTTCCGCCGGATGGCTCGCGCCCTGGCGCTGGCACCGATCGCCCTGTGCGCCGCCCTGGGCGGGGCGACCGCGCAGGAGCGGACGCTGCGCGTGTCGCTGAACACCGAACTGCAGGTGCTCGACCCGATCGTCACCACGATCAACGCGACGCGCGTCTTCTCCTACCTTGTCTACGACATGCTCTTCGCCATCGACGGCGAAGGGAACTACCAGCCCCAGATGGTCGAGACCTACACGGTCAGCGACGATCGCCTGACCTACAGCTTCCGTCTCCGCGAGGGGCTGGAATGGAGCGACGGCACGCCGGTGACGTCCGAGGACGCGGTGGCCTCGATCCGCCGCTGGGCGCAGCGGGAGGCGCTGGGCGTGCAGATCATGCGCATCGCCGAGGGGCTGCGGGTCGTCGATGCCCGCACCTTCGAACTGAAGCTGCGCGAGCCCTACGCCTTCGTCATCGAGGCGCTGGGCAAGCCGGGCAACGTCATTCCCGTGATGATGCCGGCGCGCCTCGCCAATCTTCCGGCCAACACCGCGGTGCCGGAGGTGGTCGGCTCGGGTCCCTTCCTGTTCGACCGCGCCGGCTGGCGGCCCGGCGAGCGCGCGACCTTCCGCCGCAACCCGCGCTACCGTCCACGGACGGAACCGGCCTCCGGCCTCGCGGGCGGGAAGGTCGTACATTTCGACCGCGTCGACCTGATTTCCCTGCCCGACCAGGCCACGCGCGTCGCCGCACTGCAGGCGAACGAGGTCGACTACCTCGAGATCATCGCGGCCGACTACATCGAGCCGATGCGGCGCAACCGCAACATCACCATCGCACAGCCGCGCGGTGCCGGGCAGATCATGGCGATCGTCAGCCTCAACCACGCCCAGCCACCCTTCGACAACCCGGCGATCCGCCGCGCCGCCCAGCTCGCGCTGAACCAGGAAGAGGTGATGGCCTCCATCGGCCTGCCGGCCGGGATGTATCTGAGCGAATGCCGCTCGCTCTTCATGTGCGACACCGCGACCCAATCCAACGCGGGCGCCGACGTGTTCCGCAACGCCGGCATCGAGCGAGCGCGCACCCTGCTGCGGGAGGCCGGCTACAACAACGAGCCGCTGGTGTTCCTGCATTCCGAGAGCTCGGCGCTGCTCAATCCGATGGGTGTCGTCATCGCCGACCAGATGCGGCGCGCCGGCTTCAACGTGCAGCTCGCAACCTCCGACTACGCCACTGTCGCGCAGCGGCGCCTCAAGCGCGACCCTGTGAGCGCAGGCGGCTGGAGCATGGTCAACATCATCTGGAACGGCATCGACCTGGTGAATCCACTGGCGAATCCGGGCGTCGCCTACAATTGCGCCACCCACTATTCGGGCTGGTACTGCGACCCGCGCCAGACCGAGCTGCTGCGGCGGCTCGCATCTGCGCGGACGGCGGAGGAACGCACGCGCCTGGCCGATGAGCTGCAGGCGGCCTTCCACGACAACGTCAACTACATTCTCGGCGGGCAGTTCTCGGCGCCTGCTGCCTACCGTTCCGAACTGCAGAACGTGATCGAGTTCCCGATCCCCATCTTCTGGAACATGTCGCGCCGCTGAGGCCCGCGCCGGGGCTCAGCGGTCACGCTGGGCCTCGGCCAGCAGCCAGTCACGAAGCAGCAGCGCCGCGGCGCTCCGCTCGCGCGCCGGTGTCGCATAGACGAGCCAATCGGGCTCCTCGGTCAGAGCCTGGTCGAACAGCATGACCAGCCTGCCGTCACGCAGGTCGTCGGCGATCAGGTTCGCGAAGAACAGCATCACCCCCATGCCGGCGACAGTCGCGAGGTAGGCGAGGTTCATGTCGTCGAACTTGATGCCGCGGCCGGCATCGATCGACTCCGCCTTCGCAAGACGCAGCCACTTGCGCCAATCACCCTTCCGCTTGCGGGCATGAATGAGACTGTCCGGGTCGAGCTGGGACGGCCGCGTGATGGGTGGGCGGCCCGCGAGGTAGCGCGGACTGCACACCGGCACGAGGCGGCCGTCGAACAGCCGCGCGGGCTTCGCCTTGGTGAGCGGCGCTGGTCCGTGGGTAATCGCAAGGTCGAAGCAACGCGGCTCGAGCGCCGGTGGCGGGCCGCTTGCCGCCGTTAGGTCCAGCGTGATCGAAGGATGCCGGGCGGCAAGGCGCGGCAATCGCGGCACGAGCCAGCGCATGGCGAGATTGGTCGAGGCGTAGATCCGCAGCATCGCGAGATCGTTGGCCGCAAACAGCACGCGTGTGTCGTCCTCGATACGTCGGAAGGCCTCGCCAACCGACCGCAGATAGGCCTGCCCCTGCGGCGTCAGCACCACCTCGCGATGCTGGCGATCGAAGAGGCGCGCCCCGAGGAACTCCTCGAGCTGGCGGATCTGGTGACTGATCGCGCCCGGCGTGACGCCGAGTTCCTCGGCGGCCGCCGTGAAGCTCAGGTGACGGCCGGCGGCCTCGAAGGCACGCAGGCTGCGAAGGGACGGAAGACGGCTGGCGATCGGCGTTGCTCCTGCTCGGCGGGCAGGCATGGAAGTGTGACGCCGAGCGCGACTCCGCTCAATGCACCGATCGAAGCGAAAGCCGTGCCGGCCGAAATCGAGCCGACGGCCGATGTAGCTATCGCCAGACTGCCGACGCCCTGCCTATTGCCCGTAAGGCGAGGCGTCCGTCACATGCCCATTTGCGAGGTCGGCGGCAACCGCCGCAGCCGACCTTGCGCGCGGATCACCGTGACCACCGCCGCCCGGCGTGGCGAGGGAGACGGTATCGCCGCCCTTCAGCACGTATTGCCGCTTCGGATCCACGGTCTCGCCGTTGATCTTGAGCACGCCCGGCGCGCCGTCCATTCCGCCCTCGATGCCGAAGGCGGGGAAGATGGTGCGCTCGGCAAGGAAGGAGACGGCGATCGGTGTCTCCGAGCGGCTCTCGAGAAGGATCTCCTGCCCCAGCCCGCCGCGATGGCGCCCCGGCCCGCCGCTGTCGGGCCGCAGGCGCTTGTGGTGGATGCGCAGCGGCGCGATGTGCTCGCTGATCTCGACGGCGGTGGAGGAGACGTTGGAGGGCCAGGACAGGCAGGAGATGCCATCGCCATGCACGTTGCCGCCCATGCCGCCGTTGAAGAAGAACATGTTGGCGTAGGGCTTGCCCTTCTCGTCACCGGCATCGCGCACGCCCGACTGGTTGATCCCCCACATCGGCGAGCCGCAGGCAGCCATGACGCGCTCCGGCACGATCTGTCCGAGACAGCCGAAGACCAGCATCGGCAGGTAGTGCCCGATCAGCATGCGCGATCCGCCCGGGGAGGGAAACTGCGGGTTCACGATGCAGCCAGGCGGCGCGACGATGGAAATCGGCCGCCAGGCGCCCTCGTTGTTCGGCAGGGTGGGGCTGGTGCAGACCTTCACCCCGTACATGACCATCGCATAGGTGTAGCAGAGCGCGCAGTTGATCGCCCGGTCCACCTGCGCATCCGTGCCGGTGAAGTCGGCGGTGATGGTGTCGCCCTTCACCGTGAGCGCGAGGCGGATGGTGATGGGCGTGTCCATCAGCCCGTCGGTCTTGAGCTCGCTGCGGTAGGTGCCATCCGGCAATGCTGCGATGGCATCGCGCATCGCGCCTTCGCAGCGGCGATGGATCTCGGCGGCAAGGTCCGTCAGGTCGGCAAGCGCGGCCTGCTCCATCAGCACAAGAAGGCGTTCCTCCATCAGATCCAGCGCCACCACCTGTGCCCAGAGGTCGCCCAGCGTTTGATCCGGCGTGCGGACATTCTGCCGCAGGATCGCGACCAGCGTCTCATCCGTGACGCCGGCGCGCATCAGCTTGAGCGGCGGGATCTGCAGCCCTTCCTCGAACACCTCGCGCGGTTCGGGGCTGCGGATCTTGCCGCCGATGTCCGGCGCATGGGCGGTCGAAGCGCTGAAGGCCACCAGCCGGCCATCGCGGAAGATCGGCTTGGCCACCGTGATGTCCGGCAGATGCCCGGTGCCGAGCCAGAGATCATTGGTGATCAGCACGTCGCCCGGCGCCAGCGTCTCCGGCGGGAAGAAGCGCAGGAAATGCTTCACCGTCTCCGGCAGCGTGCCGATGAAGGAGGGGATGCTCTCCGTCGCCTGCACCAGCGACTGCCCGGCGGCATCGGTGACGACGCAGGAGAAGTCGTAGGATTCACGCACCAGGGTGGAGAAGGAGGTGCGCACCAGCGCCGCCGCCGCCTCGTCCACCAGGGAGATCAGGCGGCGCCAGAGCAGTTCCAGCTCGACGGCATCGAAGCTGCGGGTGGCCGGGAGGGCAAAGTCGTTCATCTGCGGCTTCCTCAGGCAATGCGCTCGGCGAGGATGGATCCGTCGGCCAGCACGTCGATGCGCGCGCCAGGGCCGACGATGAAGGTGCTCTCGTTCTCCTCGAACACCGCGGGGCCCTCGAGGCGCGTTCCGGTCGGCAACGCGTAGCGGTCATAGACCGGGGTGTGGACCTCGCCGCCCGCATCGGGGAAGTGCACGGCGCGGTGGCCCTTCAGTGCCGTCGTACCGGCACCGAGGCCGTCCAGCCGCAAAGCCCCGCCCGAGCCCGGCATGGGCGCGGACAGTGATAGGCGCAGCGCCACGAACTGCACCGCGGCGCCAGGCGGCGTGCGTCCGAACAGGCTACGGTAGGCGGCCTCGAAGGCGGCCAGGACGGTGTCCGGCGTCAGTGCGTCCGGCAGCACGATGGTGATCTCGGAGCCCTGGCCGACATAGCGCATATCCGCCAGCCGTCGGACGGCGCGGCGGGGGAGATCGGCGCCTGTGGCCGCGACCACGGCGAGCGCATCCGCCTCCAGCGCGTCGAAGATGCGCGCCGCCGCGTCCCAATCCACCGCCGCAAGCCGCGCGTTGAAGGACGCCACGCGATCGATGCGCGCCGGCGCCATCAGCATGCCGATGGTGCTGCCCGCACCCGCGCCGGGCGGGCAGACGACGCGCGTCACGCCGAGCTTGCGCCCGACATGCCAGGCATGGACCGGGGCCGCGCCGCCTGTGGCGAGCAGCGCGTAGTCCTGCGGCACGCGGCCGCGCTCGGCGATGGCGACACGCGCGGCGCCGGCCATGTTCTCGTTCACCACGTCATGGATGCCGAAGGCGCCGCGCGCCGCATCAAGCCCAAGTGTCCCGGCGAGCCCGCCCAGCGCCGCCCCCGCCTTGCCGGCATCGATCGTCATCGTGCCGCCGAGGAAGAAGTTGGCATTCAGATACCCCAGCGCGAGGTCGCTGTCCGTCACCGTCGGCTCCGCGCCGCCGCGGCCGTAGCAGACCGGCCCCGGCTGCGCGCCGGCGCTCTCCGGCCCCACATGCAGCGTGCCGAGCTCGCTGCGCCGTGCGATGGATCCGCCGCCGGCGCCGATCTCGATCAGTTCCACCGTGGCGATCTGCACCGGCAGGCCGCTGCCGCGCAGGAAGCGTTTGGTGCGGGCGGCCTCGAAGCCCCAGGCAACGATCGGCTCGCCGTCATCGACCAGCGCAAGCTTGGCGGTGGTGCCGCCCATGTCGAAGGCTAGCACGCGATCCAGCTTCGCATGGCGCCCGAACCAGGCGCCGGCCAATGCGCCCGCCGCCGGTCCGCTTTCCAGCAACTGCACGGGCGCGCGCTTGGCCTCCGCCACATGCGTCAGCCCGCCATTGGAGAGCATGAGGAACAGCCCGCCGGGAATCCCGGCGCGCTGCAAGGCGGCTTCCAGCGTGTCGAGATAGGTCGCGGCGATCGGCCGCACATAGGCATTGGCGGCCGTCGTCACCATGCGCGGATATTCACGGATCTCCGGCGCGATGTCACAGGACAGGGAAAGCGACAGCGCGGGGAAGCGCTTCGCGATCGCCTCGGCCGCCAGGCGCTCATGCGCGGGGTTGGCATAGGCGTGCAGGAAGCAGATGGCGAGGCTGGTCACGCCCGCGGCGACCAGCGCCTCCACCTCCCGCAGCGCGGCATCGACGTCGAGCGGGCGCTCGACGCTGCCATCCGGCGCCAGCCGCTCCAGCGCCGGGCGCCGCCAGGGCCGCGGCACCAGCGGCGCCGGCATCTCCAGGAACAGGTCGTAGAGCTCGTATTTGCGTTCCCGCCCGATCTCGAGGACGTCGGTGAAGCCCTCCGTCGTCAGCAGACCCGTCGCCGCGCCCTTGCGTTCGATCAGCGCATTGGTGAACAGCGTGGTGGCGTGCACGACGCGGCCGATCGAGCCGGGCGCGATGCCGCCCTTCTCCAGCAGGCGCATCAGTCCGGTGATCGCCCCGCGGGAGGGATCGTCGGGCGTGGTGCTCTCCTTCCAGATCACCGCCCGCCCATCGGCGGGGTCGAGGACGACGAGGTCGGTGAAGGTGCCGCCGATGTCGATGCCGAGCGAAAGCGACGCAGCCATGGTGCTCCTTGGACGCAGCGATGCGATGAGGGAAAGGGTCAGGCGGGATCATGCGGGCGGCGCCTTGCGCCGATCGTATGGCGCGCGGGGCTGGCGGGGCGGCCGCGCGCACGACCAAGGCGGCTACAGGCGGCGATGGCCCATGAGTCGATCATCGCCGCCGCCCGTATCAGTCGCCGCGGATGTTGTTGGCCTGCACCACCTGGCGCCAGCGCGCGCGGTCGCGCTGGATGCGCTGCTCGAAGGCCGCGCCGCTCTCGCCGAGCGGGATCAGCCCGCGCTCCATCAGCGTGCGGGTGGTCTGCGGGTCGCGTAGCGTGGCCTCGAAGAGGCCGGCGAGCCCGTCCCGCACCTCAACCGGCAGCCCTGCGGGGCCGGCCAGGCCGAACCAGTTGTTGATCTCGAGCGTCGGGAAGCGCACGGCGAGTAGCGGCAGTTCCGGCATCAGCGGCGTCGGCTCCCGCGCCGTGACGCCGAAGCCCTTGAGCTGCCCACCTCGGATTGCCGGCGCGACCTCCGCCACATTCGCCACCATGATGTCCACGCGGCCAGCGGTGACGTCGAGCATCGCCGGCGCCCCGCCGCGATAGGAGACGTGGTTCAGCGTGACGCCCGCCGCATTGGCAAACAGCAAGGCGCCGAGCTGGTTGATCGAGCCGTTGCCGGAGGAGGCGAAGGTCGCCGCCCCATCGCGCTGCCGCGCATAGGCGATCAGCCCGTCGATGTCGGAGAAGGGCGCATCCGGCCGCACCACCAGCGCCATCGGCGTGCCGGCGAGCGCGGTGACGGGCGTCAGCTCGCGATCGAGGTCGAGCGGGATCGGAATGCCGGGAATGGCGGGCGCGACGCTCATCATGCCCATGATGGCGCTGGCGAGCGTATAGCCGTCGGGCGCGGAGCGCGCGGCGGCCTGGGCGGCGATGAAGCCATAGGCACCGCTGCGCACCTCCGGCACCACGCTCACGCCGCGCAGGCGCTGCACGCCCTCGGCGATGATCCGCACCAGGATGTCCACCGCGCCGCCGGGCGGGTAGCCGATCAGGATCCGGATGGGCTGCTGCGGCGCCCAGGCCGCACGGGCCGGCGCGAGCGGCGCCAATCCGACGGCGGCACCGCCGAGGACGGCGCGGCGCGACAGGGGACGGAACGAGTCGGTCATGATGCCTCCTTGCTTCACCGTCCGGCCCAGCGTTCCCGTGTCGCCGGGTTGGCCCCGGCGGCGTTGAGGCGGCGCCGTTCATGCACCAGCCGCATGGGGCGGGACATCCCCGCTCCGTGTTGAGGCCAGTGTTCGGCGGCCTGCCTGGGGCTGGCAACCGATACTCCCTCATGCCTTCATGACGGAATGGAATGAAGTCGGGATCCACCATGCGTCGCCACACTCCTCCAACCGCCGCGCTGCAGGCCTTCGAGGCCTGCGCCCGGCACCTCTCCGTCTCCCGCGCCGCGGAGGAGCTGCACCTGACGCAGAGTGCCGTCAGCCGGCAACTCGCGGGGCTGGAAGCGCTGCTCGGCGTGCGGCTCTTCCTGCGCGTGCGGCAGCGCCTGGCGCTGACGGCGGCGGCGGCGGCCTACGCGCCGCAGGTCCGCGCCGCACTGGCGCGGATCGAGAGCGCGACGCTCGAAGTGCTGGCCCATCAGGGGGCCGGCGGGACGCTGACCCTCGCGGTGCAGCCGACCTTCGGCACACGCTGGCTGATGCCGCGCATGCCGCGCTTCCACGCGGTGCATCGCCGCGTGGTGGTGAACTTCCGCAACTACACGACGCGGCCCACGCCGCTCGACTTCGCGGCGGAGGACGTGGATGCCGCGATCATGCTCGATGCCGGCACGCGCCCCGGCATCGCGAGCCACCGCCTGGTGGCCGACCTCCGCGTGCCGGTCTGCGCCCCGGCATTGGTGGAAGGGGGCGGGCTGGCGACGGTCGCGGATCTTGCGCACCACACCCTGCTGCAGCACTCGACGCGGCCGCGCGCCTGGGCGGAATGGCTGGCAATGGCAGGCGCGAGCGGCGTAGACGGCTTTCGCGGGCCGCAATTCCATCACCATGCGATGGTCGCCGAGGCGGCCGCCCAGGGGCTGGGCATCGCCCTGATGCCACGCTTCCTGGTGGCGGAGGAACTTGCCGGCGGCCGGCTTGTCGTCCCCTTCGACCAGCCCCTCGATGCCGGCGAGGGGTATGTCCTGGCCTATCCGGAGGCTTCGGCCGACCTCCCTGCGCTGCGCAGCTTCCGGGACTGGCTCCTGGCCGAAGCCGAAGTCGGGCGCCGGACCAGATCCTGAACGGATGGAACCGCCTGGTCGGGTGAAGACGTTCCTGGCGACGTCAAGCGTCAGGAGCGGTTGGCGCTCGCCAAGGCGAACGGGACGGCCACGCGCTCACTCGGCCCGCCTCCCGCGCGCAAGGGCCGGCGCGAGGCGATTGGCGTAGCGCGCTCGGAAGCGCCGCGCCGACATGCCCGCACGGGCGCGGAAGGCCCGGGCGAAGGCGGTGGCGGAGGCGAAGCCGCAGGCCAGCGACACCTCCTGGATGCCGAGCGCCGAGAAGCGCAGCAGCGTCCGCCCCCGGTCCAGGCGCAATTCCAGGTAGTAGTCGCGCGGCGCCTGGCCTGACTCGCGCAGGAAGACGGTGTGGAGCTGGCGCGCCGACAGGCCGGACTGCGCGGCGATCGCCGGCAGCCGCAGCGGTGTCTCGATATGCGCCTGCATCAGCGCGACCGCAGCCAGGAAGCGCGGATCCCGCCCGGCATGGACATCGGTGATCGCCCCGATGCGCTGCGGCGTCTCCGCGTCCCGCCGGGCGGGTGCCAGCATCTCGACCGCGACCATGCGGCGCACGGCATCGCCGCAGATCTCGCCGATCACCTCCATCATCATGTCCACCAGGGCGAGGTGCCCGGCGCAGGTGATGCGGCTGCGATCGCGGATGTAGAGCGTCTCGACGAAGCGCGTGCGCGGGAACTCCTCGCGCATCGCCTCCGCGATGTCCCAGTGGGTGGTCGCGACGTGGCCATCCAGCAGGCCGCAGACCGCCATGATCTGCACGCCGTAATCCGCGCCGCCGATCAGCGCGCCCTGGCGCGCCACCTGCGCGAGCCAAGGGCGGAAGCGCCGCAAGGCGCTGCGTGGTGAGCGAAGGTTCGACAGGATGAGCACGACATCGGGCGCCGCGATCGCCGCGGGGTCGTCATGCGTCGGCGTCACCATCCGCCCATTGCTGCAGGCAACCGGCGCGCCCGTCCCGGTCAGCACCAGGATCTCGGGCGGCACCGCGGCGAAATGCTGCGCGACGCGCAGCAGGCCGTGGCAAATCGCGACGTCCAGATCCGTCACCGGCGGCACGACGAGCAGAGCGACGCAGCGCATGCCCAGGCGGCTTCCTTTCCCGGCATATCGCCGATTTCGTCACATCGGCCGCCGAAAACGTCAAGTATCCGCCGCGCCGCCGGCCCTAGGCTGCGGGCGCAACAGGCGGGAGGGCGACGATGGATCAGGCAACAGGCGTGACGTCCGGTTACCGGGGCGTAGCCTATGTGGACGGCGCCTTCGTCCCGGCCGAGGAAGCGAAGATCTCTGTCTTCGACTACGGCTTCTCGCGCTCCGACGTGACCTACGACGTGGTGCATGTCTGGGACGGGCGCTTCTTCCGGCTGGAACAGCATCTCGACCGCTTCGCCGCCTCCATGGCGTCGCTGCGCATGACGCCGCAGCTCGACCGCGACGGGCTGCGCCAGGTGCTGATGGAATGCGTCGGCCGCTCCGGGCTGCGCGACGCCTTCGTCGCCATGATCTGCACGCGCGGACGGCCGCCGCAGGGCTCGCGCGACCTGCGGCTGTGCCGCAACAACCTGATCGCCTACGCCGTGCCGTTCGTCTGGGTGGTGGCGCCGGACCGGCAGGTCAGCGGCATCAGCGCCATCATCAGCTCGATCCCGCGCATCGGCGCCGAATCCGTCGATCCCACGGTCAAGAACTACCACTGGCTCGACCTCGATCGCAGCCTGTTCGAGGCCTATGACCGCGGCGCCGACACCGCGATCCTGCTCGCCCCCGACGGCAGCGTTGCCGAGGGTCCCGGCTTCAACGTGTTCATCGTGCGCGACGGCCGCGTCATTACCCCGGACGCCGGGGCGCTGGAGGGCATCACCCGCCGCACCATCCTCGACATCTGCGCCGAGCGCGGCATCCCGGCGGAGGTGCGCCGCGTGTCACGCGACGAGTTGCTGGACGCCGACGAGATCTTCACCTGCACCACGGCGGGCGGCGTGATGCCGGTGGTGCGGATCGAGGATCGGATCCTCGGCAATGGAGCGCCAGGTCCGCTCTCGATGACGTTGCGCGAACTCTATTGGGTGCGGCACGCAGATGCGGCCGAGACCACGCCGGTGCCCTACCCGCCGGGCCTCGACGCCGCCGAGGCTCCGGGCAGCCTCGCCTCGGGGCGCGCCCTGATCCCCGCGACGACGCCTCGCTGAGGAGGCCCCCATGCACGAGGACATCAAGGCCACCGCCATGACCCGCCGCGCGGCCCTCGCCGGCCTCACGGCAGTGCCCGCCGTCGCGACGTCGCCGCGCGAGGCCGCCGCCCAGCGTGCGCCGCGCGTGGTGCGCTACGCCGCCTCCTCCGAGCCGACGACGCTCGACCCGGTGGTCAGCCCGCTGCTGGTGACGCAGGAGCATGGCTACCTCGTCTACGACACGCTGTTCTCGCTCGACGGGCAGTTCCGCCCGCAGCCGCAGATGGTCGAGAGCGTGGAGGCGGACCGCGACCGCCCGGTCTGGACGATGCGCCTGCGCGACGGCCTTGCCTTCCATGACGGCTCGCCCGTCACCTCGGCGGACGTGCTCGCCTCCATCGCGCGCTGGGCAAGCCGCGACACGGCCGGGCGGCAGCTCGCCGGCATGGGACTGCGGACCGAAGCGGTGGATGCGCGCAGCTTCCGCATCCGCCTCGACGCGCCGACGCCCTTCCTGTTCGAGGCGATGGCGAAGCCGACCTCCTCGGCGCTCTTCGTCATGCGGGAGAGGGAGGCGCGCACCGACCCCACGCGCGCCGTGCCGGAGGTCGTCGGCTCCGGCCCCTTCCGCTTCCTGCGCGACGAACACCGGCAGGGCTACCGCCTCGTCTATGAGCGCAACCCCGGCTACAAGCCGCGCCCGGAACCGCCGAGCTACCTGTCGGGCGGCAAGGTGGTGAAGATCGATCGCGTCGAGTGGATGGCGATGCCGGATTCCGCCACCGCGGTCGCGGCCCTCCAGCGCGGTGAGCTCGATATCTGCTCCTCCCCGCCGCTCGACCTGATGCCCGTGCTGCGCGCCAGGCGAGACATCGTCATCACCTCGACCAATCCGCAGGGCTGGGTCGCCTTCACGCGGATGAACTTCCTGCACCCGCCCTTCGACCGCCCCGAGGCGCGCCGCGCCCTGCAGCTTGCGGTGCGGCAGTCCGACATCGTCTCGGCGGTCGGCGCCGACGCCGAGGCGGGCATGCGCGAGTGCTACAGCTACTTCGCCTGCGGCGGCGCCAACGAGACCGAGGCCGGCACCGGCGCGAACCGTACCCAGGACCAGGCCGAGGCACGGCGTCTGCTGGCTTCGATCGGCTATTCCGGCACCCCGGTGGTCTTCATCGCGCCCGGCGACAACGACTCCCTGCGCATCATCGCCACGGTGACGGCCGAGCAGATGCGCCAGGCCGGCTTCGTCGTGGACGTCCAGTTCTCCGACTTCGCCTCGATGATGGCGCGGCGCAATCGCCGGGACCCGCCGGCCCAGGGCGGCTGGAACATGTTCCCGATGCTGGCCTTCGCCTTCGAGCTGGACAGCCCGGCCTCGAACTTCCTGCTCTCGAGCGCCTGCGACGGCACCGGCTATGCCGGCTGGGCTTGCGACCAGACGCTGTTCGATACGCGCCAGGCCTGGCTGAAGGAGACCGACCCGGCCCGACGCCGGGCGCTGGTGGAGGAGATGCAACTCGCCGCCGCACGCCTCATGCCGGCAGCGCTGCTCGGCCAGTTCGTGCGTCCGCTCGCCCACCGGTGCAGCGTGCGCGGCCTGGTCCAGGCACCGGTGACGGTGATGTGGAACGTCGAAGTGACGCGATAGAGCGGCTTCCGGAGGCGTGAGGCCGCCCCGGCCGGTGCCCGCTGCCGCGGCGTCTTGCTGCCGACCCTTCGGTGGCGAGGCTCGGCGGCGGCGTGCGCAGGGATCGCCTGGCAGCTGAACGCGACACCAGGACCACTGCATCGGCCGGCCGAACCGCCACCCGGAGCGATGCGCATCCGCATGCACGGGGCCCGGTCGGGCCCCATGCCGCCTGCCCCGCCCGCTGTTCCGGCCGCCTCCGGGACACCGGCACGTCAACCATAACCCGCCGAACCGGAACCTCCTCATGAGTGACGCCGACTTGCTCTTCATGTCCGCGCGCCGTGCAGCGGCGCTGATCCGCAAGAAGCGGCTCTCACCCGTCGAGTACGTGGAGGCCGCGCTCTCCGCGGCCGAGCGCGAGCAACCCCGGCTCAACTGCTTCATCACCATGATGGGTGAGCGGGCGCGCGAGGCCGCGCGCAGCGCCGAGCAGGCCGTCATGTCCGGGGCGCCGCTCGGCCCGCTGCACGGCGTCCCGGTCGTCATCAAGGACCAGATGGACATCGCCGGGTTTCCGACCCGCAACGGTTCGAGGATCTTCGACGACGCGCCGCCGGCCGCGCGGGACAACGTCATCGTCGCGCGGCTGCGCGCCGCCGGCGCCATCATCCTCGGCAAGACGACGCTGCCCGAGTTCGGCGTGAAGGGCCTGACCGACGGCCCTGCCTTCGGTGTCACGCGCAATCCCTGGAACCTGGCGCGCACCTCCGGCGGGTCTTCGGGCGGCAGCGCGGCGGCGGTGGCCGCTGGCATCGCGCCGCTCGCCGTCGGCACCGATGGCGCCGGATCCATCCGCGGGCCGGCGGCCTGCTGCGGCGTCGTCGGGCTCAAGCCTACGCTCGGCACCGTCCCGCTGGAGACCGCGCGCGACGCCTTCGCCAATCACGGCTACGCCGGGCCGATGACGCGCACCGTGGCGGATGCCGCCGTCATGCTCGACGTGCTGGCCGGGCCGGCGCCGGCCGATCCCTGGGCAGCGGGCGCGGCCCCGCCGAGGCCTCTGTCGCCCGCCCTCGTCGGCGAGGACCTGTCGGGGCTGCGGCTCGGCTGCTTCATGCGCCTCGCCAATCCCCGCGTGGCTGCCGACATGGCCGAGAACACCCGCGCCGCCTTCGCCGCCTTCGCCGAGATGGGCGCGGAGGTCGAGGAAGTGACCGAGGCGATCGACTGGATGGAGTACGAGGGCCGCGTCCTGTACCAGGCGAATTTCGCCGTGCTGCTCGCGCCCTACCTGCCGCGCTGGCGCAACGAGATGGACCCGGCGACGATCGTCGCCATGGAGCGCGGCGCCGAATTCTCCCTCGTTCAGTTCCGTGAGGCGCAATTCGCGCGCACCCGCCTGTTCCGGGCGGTGCAGGCGCTGCTGGAACAGTACGATGCCCTGCTGATGCCGACCATGTCGCGCACCGCCCTGCCCGCGTCCTTCGACTCGGCGCATGACGAGGTGGAGGTGGACGGCGTGAAGTGCGGCATCACCCGGCAGGGTTGGACCTCGCCGCAATACCCCTTCAACCTCACCGGGCATCCGGCGCTGTCCGTGCCGTCCGGCTTCGGTGCGGATGGCCTGCCGACCGGGCTGCAGATCGTCGGCCGCTGGGGGGCGGAGGCGGACGTGCTCCGCCTCGGGGCCTTGCTGGAACGGGCGCGGCCATGGGCGCAATTCCGACCGCCGCTGGCGTGAGGCGTTGGGTGGGGGGAAGGTTCCGAGAGGGGCGCCGCCCCTCTCGGGCTCACCCCGCCAAAGGCCGCAGGGCCTTTGGAAACCATGACTCAAGGATCCGCGGGTGTAGGGGACCGTGTCCCCTGCTGGGGGAGCTTGAGGGGGCAAAGCCCCCTCAATCGGCGCGAGCCAGCCGCACCAGCGCATCCCCACGCTCATCCAACAGATGCAGCAGGGCGTTCTCGATGCGGTATCCCCGTATCTCGGCCAGGGCGGCGTGGAAGCGCGCCTCCTGATCCATCGCCGCCGGC
The DNA here is from genome assembly GCF_018129005.1 of Neoroseomonas eburnea. Taxonomy (GTDB): domain Bacteria; phylum Pseudomonadota; class Alphaproteobacteria; order Acetobacterales; family Acetobacteraceae; genus Neoroseomonas; species Neoroseomonas eburnea. The sequence goes on along the minus strand of NZ_JAAEDL010000023.1, from coordinate 14,560 downwards.
GTGCAGGCCATGTTGGTGGAGGCCATCGGCCCGAAGTGCAGGCGCTCGCCTTCCAGCGTGTAGCCGCCGGTGAAGCGGTTGCAGCCGCCACTGCCGAAGGCGCGCCCCTCGGCGCCGAAGGTGATCTCCGTCCGCAGCCGGTCCACCACGCCACGGCCGCCGATATCCTCGGCGATCCAGTTCGGGCCGATCAGTGCGGCCTGTCCGGCCGGCGTGGCGACGCGACGGAGCAGGATCTCCGCATGCGTCCCGGCACCACGCGTCAGCACGGGGTGGGCCACGTCATTCCGAAAGAGCACCCGGCCGCCGACCAGCAGGCGCGCTGCGACGGCGTAGGTCTTGCGCTCGTCAATGCGCGACGCGTCGAAGGTCAGGGTGAAGGGAATGGGAGGCTGCGCCGTCGCCTCGATGCGCATCGCCGCGATGCGTTCGGCCGCCGCATCGGCGCGCGAGATGTCGAGCAGGTCCACCTCCAGCACCGCGCCGGGCGGCAGGGCCATGCGCTCCCGGTAGGTGACGGTGCCGGTGATGGCGGCATCCTGGGCAATGGCCGCCGCCATGGCGGCGAGGGCGGCGATGGGAACGGCGAAAGCCGCGCGGCGGGTGGCGTTCATGCTGTCACCCTGCCGGTCCAGGTCGGCAACATTGCGGCCATGGCGGCACAGGCCGATGGCGCGACATGCAGCGCGTGGCGGAAGGTGATGCACGCGGCACATCCTGCGCCGCCTATCCCCCCAGCAGCAGGTCCCGCGCCGCGTTGAGCCGCGCCGCCAACCAGGCGCTGCCGCCCTGGTCAGGGTGCGCGGCGCGCATCAGGCGGCGATGGGCGGCGCGGATATCCTCCTCTGTCGCGCCTTCGGCGAGGCCAAGGATGGCGAGCGCATCGGCACGCGTCATCGGTCCTTCGGCGGGCGGGCGCGGCGCTTCCGCCCGCCAGTCCGGGTGGCTGCGATCGAGCCAGGCCTCCAGCAGGGGCACGCTCTCCGCGTCCTCGGCGGCGCAATCCGCGAGCAGGGCGCGCAGCGCAGGAAGGTCGAGATCTCCGAGATCCGCCCCTTCGAAGCGGCCGCGCGTCACCGTCCCGGTCATGCGCCCGCTGTCGTGGTGCAGCACCATCTCGAGCGTCGCGGTCGTGACACGGCTTTGCTGCCCCGGCTGCGGCTGGCCGCCGCGCGAAAAGGTGCGCGCGCTGCGCCACGACCGCCAGGCCTGCACCAGCAGGGGCGCGAAGAACGCAAGCGTCCAGATCGCCTGAAGCCCGCGGCCGCTGAACAGCACCGCGGCGAGCAGCACCACGCCGATGCCGCCGGCGATCCACGCCACCGCCTTCTTCACGGTGGCGACCGGTGCCCGGGCAAAGGCCGACAGCGCCGCGAACAGCAGCAGCAGCGCCAGCGCGCCAAGGGCGAGCCAGGTCATGAAGCCCCTTTCGGGCGCGGCAACTGGCCGGCGATGCGTGCCGCCGTCGCCCCCGGCAGGGCCGCGAGCGCCGCGCGCCCGCCGGCAGCATAGACCGCCACCGCGCGCAGCAGCTCGCGCAGCGTCTCGGCGGCGGCGGAATCGAAGGGGGCATAGGCGCCGCCGGAGACCTTCGCGATCTGCCGGAATGCGTTGCCCGCCACCGGGTTGGCGCCCTCGTGGAAGCAGAAGACCGGCGTGCCGAACAGGCCCAGTTCGCCTGCCGCGTGGCAGAGCGCGTCGACATCCTCCTCCACCGCGTCGCCAACCAGCACCAGGGCGCCGACCTTCTCCTTGCGGGATTCCGCCAGGGCATGGCGCAGGGCCCGCAGGATCTGCGTCTGGCCCCCGAGGCAGGACACGGTGGACATGCGCCGCGCCAGCTCCGCGCCGTCGGTCAGGAAAGGTGTCGCGGCGAACTCCATGAAGCCACGCCAGTAGGCGAGCGAGACGGCAAGCCCACCGAGGTCCCGGGTGGCGAGGAACATCTCCCCGGTCAGCGCGCAGGCGCGGTCCCAGGCCGGCTGGCGGGAGGCGGTGGCATCCACCGCGAAGACCAGCCGCCCCGGCCGGCCACGCGCCGGCCGCGCCGCCGGGAGCTGCGCCACCTTCTCGAGGAAGGCGGCGACCTCGGTGCCAGGTCCGGTGCGGGCAGGCGGGCGGGTCATGTCTCTGGTCCCATGATGGGCTCTGGATCCGACATGTGAAACTGCTCACACCCCACGCCAAGATCGTCCCGCGAGTGCTGGCGGCGGATCGCGCCACGGGCTTTACTGCGCCGCCGCAACAGGAGGTTCGCCGGATGCACGCAGCAGCCAGGATCGGCTTCAGGGCCGCAGCGCTCGCCACGGTCGCAGGGCTGGCGCTCGCCGGCGCCGCACTGGCCCAGACCAAGCCGGCGCCGCAGGGCGCCCCGCAGCAGGCGCTTCCCACGACGAAGCCGGCGCCACTCGGCGCACCGCAGCAGGTGCGGCCGGGCCCACGCTTCGCGCCCGCCCCGCCGCCTGCGGCGCGGGCCCCCGCCGCCCCGGTCACCCCGCCGACAGCCCAGGCGCCAGGGAAGCCCGGCCAGCCGCCGGCCGCCCAGGCGCCCGCCGCACCGGCCCCGCAGGCAGCGGTGCCGCAGCCCGTCCCGGCCAACGAGCCCGCAGCCATCACGCGGCTGCGCGGCCTGATGGGTCGCGACGTCCGCCTCTCCTACGGCGCCGCCGAGGCCCTCGACCCTGCCGGGGAACAGGTGCGCATGACCGCCGTGGTGATGGAGCGCCCGGGCAAGCGCGCCACCGCCGAGGAAGTCACCCTCAACGGCCTGCGCGAGGATGGCGTTGCGGAGGCGCTGATCCGCGGCTTCGCGACCGAGGAGGCCGGCACGAATGTGCGCGTCGCCTCCATCCGGATCGGCGGGCTCACGGTGCCCCGCAACACTGCCGGCGGACCGCCGGAGCCCGATCAGGTGCGGCTCGAGGCGCTGCGCGTCGAAGGCGTCGAGGCCACCGGCACGACAACGATGCGCCTCGCCACCGCCTCGGTCGAGAACTGGATCGCCGGGCAGCCTTCCCGCATGTCCCTGGAAGGGCTGGAGATGGGCGGCCTCGACGCCGGCCTCGTCGACGCCTTCCGTCTTGGCCGCTTCAATATGAGCGGGATGGATTTCGGCACCACGCTCGCCGCGGTGATGCGCCAGCAGACGCCGCCGAGCCTGGTCGGGCAGGCCGCGATCGAACTCGACGGGCTCGAGCTCACCGCGGGCGGGCGGCCGGTCGGCGGCCTGGCTGAGATGCGCATCGCGGCGGATGTGACGCGCACCGACGGCTCGGGCACCGGTACGGTCGCCTTCCGCGGCATCCGCGTGGAGCCGCTGCCGGTGATCGCGGACTGGCTGACGCGCTTCGGCTACCAGGCGATCGAGGGCGAGATCACCGCCGAAACCGCCTTTGACGGTGCGGCGGGACGTGTCGAGATCCGCGACCTGTCGATCGCCGGGCGGGAGGTGGGCGCGCTCTCCTTCGCGGTGGCGCTGGACGGCCTGACGCAGCAGCAGATGCAGGCGGGGGATTTCTCGTCGGCACGGCTGCTCTCCTTCGGCCTCCGCTATGCCGACGCCTCGCTGTTCGGCCGCTTCCTCGCCATGCAGGCAGCGCAGACGCGAACGCCGGAGGCCCAGCTGCGCGAGCAATATGCCGCGATGGCCGGCGGCGCGCTGACCCAGCCGGGGGTGGCGACGCTCGACCCTATCCGCGACGCCGTGCAGCGCTTCATCCGCGGCCAGGCCCAGACGGTGGAGATCCGCGCCAACCCGCCGCAGCCGGTGACGCTGCAGCAGGTGCAAGGCCCGCCGCCGAACGCAGCCGCGGCGCAGCGCATGTTCGGGATCACCGCCGAGGCGCGCTGAACGGCGGCGCTCACGGCCTTCCGGCGGGTCTGGCACCGCAGGGGCCAGCGAAACAGAAGGCCGGGGCGCAGGATCCTGCCCGGGCGCCCTCGGGCAGGGACTGATACCTGCGGCACGAAATCTTGACTCGTGCCGAGGCCGCGAATGCGGCCCGCCGGTGGTCCGGCGAAGCCAAGCAAACCGGAGGTTTGCGCCCGGCACCTGAGGGCAGGAAAAGCCTCATGCCCGCGGTCGCGAGCAGCGGCCGCTGGCATGAGGGGGCGTCGCCCCCTCATGCTCCCCCAGCAGGGGACACGGTCCCCTGCACCCGCGAGAACTCAAGTGATGGGTTCCGAAGGGCGTGTGGCCTTTGGCAGGGGGGGGCGGCGCCCTTCGCGGAACAATACCGCCGCAGCGTCACGCCTTCGCGGCCGCGATCAGGAATTCCCGGTTCCCCTCCGGCCCGGTGATCGGGCTCGCTTCAATGCCCAATACCCGCCAGCCGGGCAGCGCCTCCCACCAGGTGCGGATGGTGGCGCAGACCTCCTCGTGCATCGCGGGATCGCGCACCACGCCGCCCTTGCCGACCTTCTCCGGCCCGGCCTCGAACTGCGGTTTGATCAGCGCCACCGCCCAGGCGCCGGGGGCGGCCAGCGCGAGCGCCGCCGGCAACACCGTGCGCAGCCCGATGAAGGAAGCGTCACAGACCACGGCCCCGGGCGCTTCCGGGACTTGCTCCGCCGTGAGGTACCGGGCGTTGGTGCGTTCCAGCACCACCACGCGCGGGTCGTTGCGCAGCTTCCAGTCGAGCTGACCGTGGCCGACGTCCACGGCATAGACCTTCGCCGCGCCGTGCTGCAGCAGCACGTCGGTGAAGCCGCCGGTGGAGGCGCCGATGTCGAGGCCGATCCGCCCCGCCGGCGACAGGCCGAAATGCGCCAGCGCATGCGCGAGCTTGATGCCCCCACGGCTGACCCAGGGATGGTCCTGGCCGCGGACCTCGAGCGGCGTGCCCTCGGCCAGCAGGTCGCCGGCCTTGGCGACGCGCTTCTGCCCCGAAAACACCTTGCCGGCGAGGATCAGCGCCTGTGCCTTGGCGCGGGAGTCGACGAGGCCGCGCTCGACCAAAGCGAGGTCGGCGCGCTGTCGTGCGGGCCGTGGTGTCATTGCTGCCGGGCCGGGAAGGGCGTGCACATGGCCGGAAGATGCGCGCGCCGGGCTGGATGCGTCCAGGCCCGGGCGGTTCCGTCCGCTTGCCGCCGGCGGGGCGCACCGAAGGTTCGGCGACGCTCGCGATGACCGTCGCCGCCAATCTCGGCGACCTCCGGATCGGCCGGTGCAGGGAGCCAAGGACCGCTCTCGCGGCCCCTGCCGCCCCGTTCCACGCCCACGCATGCCGCCGCTCCACCGAAGGCACGCGGTCAGGGAGGTCCAGGGGACCCGGTCCCCTGGCGGGGGCCTCGGGGGCGGCGCCCCCGAGCGGAGCACGAGGCGGAGCCTCGTTCAATAGCCGCGCAGGCAGGCGCCCAGGCTCCGCGTCTCCGCCTCCATCAACGGCCTCCAGGCCGTTGCCGGGGCCGCCCCGACCCTGGCGGCGACGCGGAAATCGGATGGCGCGACGCCGAATTCGCGCCGGAAGGCCCGGCTGAAGGTCGAGGGATCGTAGAAGCCGCAGGCTTCGGCGATCGCCGCGATGGGTCGCATGTCGTGGGGATCGGACAGCACCGCGTGGCTCGCCTGCAGGCGCAGACGCTGGATGTAGTGGATCACGCCGCCTTCGCCCTCGAGCAGCCGGTAGAGCTGGCTGCGCGACATGCCCACCTCGCGGCAGAGCGAGCCGGCTGTCAGTGTCGCGCTGCTCAACCGCCGGCGAATTGCCTGCCGGACCTGCTCCAGCCGCGTCAGGTCCATCTGCTCGGCGGCAAGCTCCGAAACGGCGCCCACGGGGGTGACGCAGGCGGCGACCATGGCCCGGATGGGTTCGCTGAGGCGGGGAAGGTCCTCGTCCGGAAGACCGGGCAGCGACCGCGCGAGAAGACGGAGGTAGTCCGCGAGCAGGCGGCCGGTCGGACCCAGCATCGGCGTGCCCCTCGCCTGGTCCAGCACTGGCGCCAGCGAGGCGAAGCGGTCCCGCGGAAGGTAGAGCTGGAGACGCTCATCCGCCTCCCGCTCGCTCTCGACCGGCTCGCCGAGGCAGACCACGAAGGGGGTCGAGGCCGGGACGGCGAGGCTGCCGCGGGCAAGGGTGAGCCTCGTTTCGCGCGTACCGACGGTGATCGACCAGTGATCGACCGGATCCCGCCGGATGTTGCGCATGCCCCGGATGGCATGGATGTGCGGCGTGGTGACTTGGCTGAACACCGCGCCGCCGAGGATGCGGACCGCGCTCTCGGCCTCGAAGCCCTGCGCGGTGCCGTCATCGGGCTTGGCGACATCGAAGACCGGCTCGAACCAGGATCGCCAGGCATCGAGCTGCTGATCGGCCGGCACGGCGCGCGTGGAGAAGACTTGCGTGCTCATCGCGTGCGGCGAGGCGGCCCCTGTCCCGGACAGGAGGCCTAGATAGCTGTCATTTGGCCTCGGGAACAGCTTGGCGGCTCGTCCCCCCCCCCCCGCCGGGAGCCTCAGGCCCGGGCCGGCCGCTGGCTCGCCTGATGTCCCAGCGCCGCGAGCGCCGTCGCCACGATATGCGGCGCGTTCAGCCCGGCGTCGTCGTACTGCTTGCGTGGCGAATCGTGCTCGATCAGCCGGTCGGGCAGGCACATCGGGCGGATCTTCAGCCCGGAATCGAGCAGGCCGCGCAATGCGAGATGCTGCATGACGATGGCGCCGAAGCCCAGCATCGAGCCTTCCTCGATGGTGATCAACACCTCGTGCTCGCGCGCCAGGCGCTCCACCAGGGCGGTGTCGAGCGGCTTGGCGAAGCGCGCATCGGCGACGGTGCAGGACAGGCCATGTGTCGCGAGTTCCTCCGCCGCCTTCAGGCATTCCTGCAGGCGCGCGCCGTAGGAGAGGATGGCGATGGAACCGCCCTCGCGCAGGATGCGGCCCTTGCCGATCTCCAGTACCGAGCCGCGCGCCGGCAGGTCGAGCCCGAAGCCCTCCCCGCGCGGATAGCGGAAGGCGGAGGGGCGGTCGTCGATCGCCGTCGCCGTGGCGACCATGTGCATCAGCTCGACCTCGTCGGCTGCGGCCATCAGCACGATGTTCGGCAGGCAGCCGAGATAGGCGATGTCGAAGGCGCCCGCATGCGTCGCGCCATCGGCGCCGACCAGCCCGGCGCGATCCATGGCAAGCCGCACCGGCAGGGATTGCAGCACGACGTCATGCACCACCTGGTCGTAGCCGCGCTGGAGGAAGGTGGAATAGATGGCGCAGAAGGGCTTCATCCCTTCCGTCGCCATGCCGGCGGCGAAGGTGACGGCGTGCTGTTCGGCGATGCCGACATCGAAGCAGCGCTTCGGGAAGCGCTTGCCGAACAGATCAAGGCCGGTGCCGGAGGGCATGGCGGCGTTGATGGCGACGATGCGCTCATCGGCCTCGGCCTCGGCGATCAGCGCATTGGCGAAGACCTTGGTGAAGGAAGGCGGGCCGGGCGGGGCCTTGGCCTGTTCGCCGGTGATGACGTTGAACTTCTGCACGCCGTGGTACTTGTCGGCGGAGGCCTCCGCCGGCGCATAGCCCTTGCCCTTCTGGGTCACGACATGCAGCAGGATCGGCCCGGTATGGTCAGTGTCGCGCAGGTTGCGCAGCACCGGCAGCAGGTGGTCGAGGCTGTGCCCGTCCACCGGGCCGACATAGTAGAAGCCCAGCTCCTCGAACAGCGTGCCGCCGGTCAGCAGGCCGCGGGCGTATTCGTCGGCGCGCCGCGCCGCGCGTTCGAGCGGCGCGGGGAAGCGCCGCGCGACGCGTGCCATCAGCTCACGCAGACTGAGGAAAGGGCGCGAGGAGATCAGGCGCGAGAGATAGGCGGACATCGCGCCGACCGGCGGCGCGATGGACATGTCGTTGTCGTTGAGGACGACGATCAGGTTGGCCTTCGACGCGCCGGCATTGTTCATCGCCTCATAGGCCATGCCGGCGCTCATCGCGCCGTCGCCGATCACGGCGATGACGTTGCGGTCGTCGCCCTTGAGGTCGCGTGCCACCGCCATGCCGAGGCCGGCGGAGATCGAGGTCGAGGAATGCGCCGCGCCGAAGGGGTCGTATTCGGATTCCGACCGCCGTGTGAAGCCGGACAGCCCGCCGCCCTGGCGCAGGGTGCGGATGCGGTCGCGCCGCCCGGTCAGGATCTTGTGCGGGTAGGCCTGGTGGCCGACATCCCAGATCAGGCGGTCGCGCGGCGTCTCGAACACCGCATGGATCGCGACCGTCAGCTCGACCACCCCGAGCGAGGCGCCGAGATGCCCGCCGGTGACGGAGACGGCGTCGATCGTCTCCGCGCGCAATTCCTCGGCCAGGCGCTTGAGCTGGTCGGCGGAGAGATTGCGCAGGTCGGCCGGCACGCTCACGCGGTCCAGCAGGGGGGTGGCGGGGCGGGTCATCAGCTCCTCCGCGCGATCGCGTAGTCCGCGAGCGCCCTCAACAGATCGGCACGCCCGCCCAGGGCGTCCAGATGCGCGGCGGCCTGCGCCGCAAGTCTTTCCGCGTGCAGGCGCGCGCGCGGGATGCCGAGCAGCCCGACCAGTGTCGCCTTGCCGGCCTCGGCATCCTTGCCGGTGCGCTTGCCGGCCTCCTCGGCCGAGGCGGTTGCATCCAGCAGGTCGTCGGCGATCTGGAAGGCGGCGCCGAGGTCGCGGCCATAGGCGGCGAAGGCGTGCCGAAGCTGCGGCGGCGCCTTGCCGAGGATGGCACCGGCCTCGGCCGCGAACTCGATCAGCTTGCCGGTCTTGAGGAGCTGGAGCCGGCCGATCTCGGCTTCCTCGAGCGGGCCGCCGGCTTCCCCGGCCAGCATGTCGAGCATCTGCCCGCCGCACATGCCGCGCGGGCCAGCCGCCCGCGCCAGGCCGCGGCAGAGCTCGGCCCGCACCGCCGGGTCGGCATGCGTCTCGGGCTCGGCCAGGGCATAGAAGGCGTTGGCCTGCAACGCGTCGCCGGCGAGCACCGCCGTCGCCTCGTCGAAAGCCTTGTGGACGGTCGGCTTGCCGCGGCGCAGGTCGTCGTCGTCCATGCAGGGCAGGTCATCATGCACCAGCGAATAGGCGTGCAGCATCTCGACCGCCGCGGCCGCACGCAGGGCCGAATCGCGCCCGACGCCGAACTGGCGGGCGCCTTCCAGCACCAGGAAGCCGCGCAGGCGCTTGCCGCCGCCAATGGCGGCGTGGCGCATGGCCTCGAATAGCCGGGACTCGGGCCCCTCGGGGCGCGGGATCAGCACGTCCAGCGCGGCGTCGATCTCGGCTGCCGCCTCGGCCATGGCGGCGCGCAGGGCCTCGTCGGAGGCCGCGGCCGGGGGGGTGTCCATGACCTATTCCACGTCCCTGAGGGTGAGGCCGGACGGGCCCTCGACGATGGCCTGCACCTTCTGCTCGGCTTCCGCGAGCTTGCGTTCGCAATGGGCGCGCAGCGCCGCGCCGCGCTGGTAGGCGGTGACCGAGGCCTCCAATGCCCCCTGCCCGCTTTCCAGCGCCTTCACGATGCCTTCGAGCTCGGCGAGCGCCTGCTCGAAGGTGAGGGTTTCGATGTCGGAGGGAATCTCGCCCTCCGACTTGGATGTCCTGGCCATGTCAGGCCACTTTACCAGCCATCCGGGCCGGGAGCTATTCGGGCTCGATGCCGGCCTGGCGAATGGCATTGGTCCACTTCACCGTCTCCGCGCGGACGAAGGCCACCGCCTCCTCCGGGGTGGAGGGGCGGATGGCCATGCCGAAGGTGCCGAGGCGCTGGCGCGTCTCCGGCAGTTCGAGGGAGGCGACCACCGCCCGGTTGAGCCGCGCGACGCGGTCGGCCGCCGTGCCGGCGGGCACGAAAAGGGCGAACCAGGCGATCACCTCGTAGTCCGGCAGGCCGCCTGCTTCCCGCACCGTCGGGACCTCCGGCACCGCGGCGGAACGCTGACCGGAGGTGACAGCGAGGATGCGCAGGGCGCCGGCCTGGGCTTGCGGCAGGATCACCGCCTGGTCGGCGATGAACAGGTCCACGCGCCCGCTCAGCACATCCTGCACCGCGAGCGGCGAGGAACGATAGGGCACGTGCAGCATCTTGATGCCGGCCATCGCCGCCAGCGATTCCGTCGCGACGCGCTGCGACGACGACGCCGAGGCGAAGGTGATCGCTTCCGGCCGCGCCTTGGCCGCGGCGATCAGTTCGGCCAGCGTGCGGTAGGGGCTGTCCGCCTTCACCGCCACCAGCAGCGGCACGGTGGCGATGGTGGAGACGGGGATGAAGCCGTTCTCCATGTCGAAGGGGACGCGGCGGAAGAGCGCATTCGCCGCGGCATTGGTGGAATTGGTGCCGATCAGCACCGTGTTGCCGTCCGGGGCAGCGCGGGCGACGGCCTCGGCACCGATGAGGCCATTGGCGCCGGCCCGGTTCTCCACCACCACGGGTTGTCCGAGCGTCGGACGCATGCCGTCGGCCAGGACGCGGGAGACGGTGTCGGTGGCCGAGCCCGGGGCGAAGGGAACGATGGCGCGGATGGGCGCATCGGGCCAGGCCTGGGCGCCGGCGGCGGCAGGCAGCAGGGCGGCAGCCGGCAGGGCGGCCAGCAGGGCGCGGCGGTTCATGGCGTCTCCTTCCCGGATCACGGCGCGCTGATAGGGCCGGGGCAGGACCGGGGGCAAGTGGCATCGCCACGGAGGCCCCCGCTCCCGCCCCTGTCATGCCCGCATCAGCGCCCTGACATGTGCCGCGGTGCAGCGCCCCAGCGCATCGAGGTCGTAGCCCCCTTCGAGCAGGGAGACGACGCGCCCGCCGCAGCGCCGTTCCGCCATGGCGCAGAGCGCCTCCGTCACCCAGGCGAAATCGGCCTCCCGCACGCGAAGCTGCGCCAGCGGGTCGGCCGCATGGGCGTCGAAGCCCGCCGAGATCACCAGCAGGTCCGGGGCGAAGGCTTCGAGGGCGGGAATGATCTGATCCCCCCAGGCGGCGCGGAAGGCCATGCCATCCGCCCCCGGCGGCAGCGGCACGTTGAGGATATTGCCGACGCCATGCTCGTTCGCATCGCCGGTGCCGGGATAGAGCGGCCATTGGTGGCTGCTCGCATAGAACAGCGAGCCGTCCGTCTCGAAGCAGGCCTGGGTGCCGTTGCCGTGGTGGACGTCGAAATCCACCACCGCGACGCGCTTGGCGCCGTGTTCCGCCTGGGCGTGGCGCGCCGCGACGGCGGCATTCGCGAACAGGCAGAATCCCATCGGGCGGGCGGGCTCGCAGTGATGCCCGGGCGGGCGGGTGGCGCAGAAGGCGCGGCGGACCTCGCCCTTCATCACCGCATCCACCGCCGCCACCGCGGCGCCGGCAGACCGCAGCGCGGCCTCGGCGCTCCCCCAGGACATGATGGTGTCGCCATCGAGCGGCACGCGGTCATCCGGCTCCGGCCGGATCGCCAGGATGGCGGAGACGTAGTTCTCCGGGTGCACGCGGGTGAGTTGTTCCACCGTCGCGAGCGGCGCCTGGTCGCGGATCAGGTCGGCGAATTCGCCGGCATCCAGGGCCTTCAGCACGGCGCGCAGCCGGTCCGGGCACTCCGGGTGGTGCGGGCCGGGGTCGTGATGCAGGCAGGCGCGATGGGTCAGGAGAAGAACGCTCACCCCGGCGGGTCCTCGCGCTTGCGGATGACGAAGCGATAGGCGCCGGCTTCCTCCCCGAAGGCAACCAGCGCGTGCCCCGTCTCCTTGCAGAAGGCGCGGAAATCCGCGACCGAGGCCGGATCGGTGGCGAGCACCGTCAGCCGCGCCCCCGCCGGCAGGCCACGTAGCGCCTTGTTGGCCTTGAGCACGGGCAGCGGACAGGTCAGGCCCTTCACGTCGAGCAGGGTATCGCTCATGGACAGGAGTCCAGCACCCCGGCGCGGCGGCGTCCAGGGTTGCGGCGCGAGCAGGCGCCGACCACCCTGGAGGCATGCGGTACGGAATCGACCTGGGCGGAACGAAGATCGAGATCGCGGCACTGGACCGCAACGGCGCGGTGCGGCTGCGAAGGCGGGTGCCCACGCCGCCAGGCTACCCCGACCTGATCGAGGCGATCGCCGCCCTTGTGCATGGCGCCGAGCGCGAGACCGGTAAGCGCGGTACCATCGGCGTCGGTATTCCCGGCAGCCTCAGCCCGGCCACGGGCCTCGTGCGCAACGCCAATTCGCAGGAGCTGAACGGCCACCCGCTGGACAAGGACCTGGAAGCCGCGCTGGGCCAGAAGGTACGCGTCACCAACGACGCCAACTGCCTGGCCATGAGCGAAGCCGCCGATGGCGCGGGGTCGGGCCATCGCACCGTCTTCGCGGTCATCCTCGGCACCGGCGTCGGCGGCGGCATCGTCAGTTCCGGCCGCATCCTGGACGGGCCGAACGGCACCGGCGGCGAATGGGGCCACACGCCGCTGCCCTGGATGATGCCGGCCGAGTTCCCCGGCCCCCGCTGCTGGTGCGGCCGGCATGGCTGCCTCGAAACCTACCTCTCCGGCCCCGGCCTGGCCGCCGATTGCGACGGTCCCGGCGCGCGCGACGCGGGTCGGCTGCCCGGACGCGCCGCCGCCGGCGACGCGCAGGCCGCCGCGGCACTGGCGCGGCACACGGACCGGCTGGCGCGCGCCCTCGGCATGATCGCGAACATCCTCGATCCGGACGTGGTCGTGCTCGGCGGCGGGCTGTCCAACATGGACCACCTTTACCGCGACGTGCCGCCCATCATGGCCCGCCACGTCTTCGGCGACGTGGCCCGCACGCCGATCGTGCGGGCGCGCCATGGCGATTCCTCCGGCGTCTTCGGCGCCGCGCGGCTGTGGGATGCCGGATGAGCGCGGCGGCCGGCGCCGGGGCGCTCTACGCCGCGCTCGCCTTCGTGCTGGGCACGGTGCTCGGTCCGGTGCGGGAACTGGTGCTGGCACCGCGCCTCGGCGGCATGGCCGCGGCGCTGGCGGAGGCCGCGGTGATGGCGGCGCTGCTCTGGCCCGCGGCGTGGATCGCGGCCGGGCGGCTGCCGCGGCCGGCCGGGCGCATGGCGCGCGGCACGACCGCGGCGGTCGGCGTCGCGCTGGTGCTGTTGCTGGAGGCCGCGCTCGGCCTGGCCTTCGAAGCCAGCGGCCTCGCCGCCGGACGCGCCCCGCGCAGCATGGCGGAACGCGCGGCCATGCTGCCCCTCCTGCTCTGGATGGCGGCACTGCCGTTCCTCGTGCGACGATAGCGCCATGCCGGCGCTCTGCCGCGATTGCCTGCGCCATGCCGAGGCCGCCTTCGTGCGCTGCCCCTCCTGCGGGTCGCGCCGCGTCGTCGCGCATGCCGACCTGTTCCGGCTGACCGTCGCGCATATCGACTGCGACGCCTTCTACGCCAGCGTCGAGAAGCGCGACCGGCCGGAACTGCTGACCAGGCCGGTCATCGTCGGCGGTGGAAAGCGCGGCGTCGTCTCCGCCTGCTGCTACATTGCGCGCACCCGCGGCGTGCGCAGCGCCATGCCGATGTTCAAGGCGCTCGCCGCCTGCCCGGACGCCGTGGTGATCAAGCCCGAGATGGCGAAATACGTGCACGAGGGCCGGCGCATCCGCACCATGATGGAGGCGCTGACGCCGCTCGTGCAGCCGCTCTCGATCGACGAGGCGGTGCTCGACCTCGCGGGCACCGAGGCGCTGCACGGCGCCCCGCCCGCGGTGGTGCTGGCGCGCTTCGCGCTGGCGGTGGAGAAGGAGGTCGGCGTTACCGTCTCGATCGGCCTCGCGGCGAACCGGTTGATGGCGAAACTCGCGGCGGAGCGCGACAAGCCGCGCGGCTTCGCGGTGATCGGCGCGACGGAGGCGGCGGCCTGGCTGGCGCCGCAGCCGGTCTCCCTGCTGCCGGGCGTCGGACCCGCGCTGGCGAAGCGCCTTCAGACGGCGGGCTTCTCGACGCTCGGCCAGTTGGCAGCCCTGTCGCCGCGCGAGGCAATGCAGCGCTTCGGCGAGGACGGGGCCTCGCTCGCTGCCCGCGCGCGCGGGGAGGACACACGCCGCGTCAATCCCGACCGCGAGACGAAGAGCATCAGTGCCGAGACCACCTTCGAGACCGACATCGCCGCGCAGGACGCGCTGGAGGCGCCGCTATGGCGCCTGTGCGAGAAGCTCGCGCGCCGGCTGAAGGAGAAGGAGCTCGCTGCCGCCGGCGTCACGCTGAAGCTCAAGACCGCCGCCTTCGCGACGCGCACCCGCGCGACCCGGCTGCCGCAGCCGACGCGCCTGCCGGACGTGCTGTTCGCCGCCGCGCGTCCGATGCTCGCGAAGGAAGCCGATGGCACCGCCTTTCGACTCATCGGCATCGGCGCGCAGCCGCTGGCGCCGGCAGCGGAGGCGGACCGCGGCGACCTCGCGGACCCGGAGGCGCCGAAGCGCGCGGCGCGCTGGGCGGCAGTCGAGGCGCTGCGGGCGAAGTTCGGCGAGGCGGCGGTGGTGAAGGGGCGCGGGCTGAGGAAGGGGCGGGAGGAGTGACGGACAGGACGGGCGGCTGAAGGCGCTTCCGAGAGGGGCTCTGCCCCATAGGCGCGAATCTGATCCGCTTGCATCGGCTCGGGGCGGTGTGATTCTGGGTGTGGATGACACGCCGCCACCTAT
>NZ_JAAEDL010000022.1 GCF_018129005.1 Neoroseomonas eburnea | reverse complement strand
ATGCGCGCGCGGACCTCGGGGTCTGCGAGGGCGCGCTTGCTCGCCTCCGACATGCGCGCGCGGACCTCGGGGTCTGCGAGGGCGCGCTTGCTCGCCTCCGACATGCGCGCGCGCGTCTCATCCGACAGCCTCGTGCCGGGCGGCCTGCCCCGGCGGCGCGGGGGCTGCACAACGTCACTCATGGCGCGTCTCCGAGCGCGGCGCGGGCCTCCAGGATCAGCGCAGATCGATCCCGCGCCTCGGGCAGCAAATCGTCGAGGTCTGGCGGCAACGGATCGCCGACCGTCCATCTCCGATAGATCGCCGTCTGGCATTGCACCATGCTCTCGGTGTCGAGGATCAGATGAGGCAGCATGCCGGCGATCAGGCTCTTCAGCCGATCGCGCTCTGCGGCGAGTGCGCGCAGCGCTGCCGCGGTCCAGCGACAGATTGGCGGGCCTGCGCAATCTCCGCGCTCCGCCATCCCGTCCAACAACGCGGCCAGCCGCTCCACCGCCTCCGCATTCGTGTCGGGTTGGCCGCTCATGCCCCGTCCCTCGTCGCGCCGGGGTGGTCGTCGGCGAACGATGCGCGCCGACGCTCGATCAGGTCCTCCGCCTGCCGCACCAGATCGGCGTCGCCAGCCTCCGCGATGCTGCCTAGGTGCGGACCCATCGCCGCGCGCCACTGGCTGACGGCGCTCAGGTCCTCAAGGCCGCCCAGCGCCTTGCCGATGGCGGCCAGCCACACGGCCTTGCGCACCGCGACCAGCCGGCCGTCTGGGGCCAGCAGCGGGAGCTGATCGTCGGCCGGCGCCGCGGGCGGTGCGGCTCCACCGGCGGCCCATGCGCGCAGCGCTTCGCCGGCATCCTCGCCGATCGTGCGCCCGGCGGGAAACATCCCGCGGTGCTGTTCCTGTAGCTTGTGGGGCAGGTCGAACTGCGGCAGGCCCGGCGCGCTCGGGATCAGCGTGAAGGACGCCGTCATCTCGAACATGAAGCGCTTCTCGCAGATCGGCATCCAGCCGAGGGGTCGCACCAGGGTCTTGCCGCCCTCGCGGACGATCTCGATCTTCTCGTCGGCACGCAGGCAGAAGATGAGATGCGCGCGCATCTGAAGCAGCGCGTTCATCAGCTTCTTGTGGGCGAGCTTCGGGTCCTTCCAGTTGCCCGGCGACTTAACGCCGTTGGCCGCCAGCTCGTCGGCCCAATCCATGATGCCGCCCTCGCCGTCATACTCGTGGCTCATGCTGTCCACGATGACGACGGAGGCGCCGGCGTCCTCTGCGGCGCGGATCGCCTCGACGAAGCGCGCGGGCCGGAAGGGCGGGCGCATATCGGCATGGAGGAAGTCGAAGCGGTCGGCGTAATGCAGGGCGCGCCGTGCCTCGGTGTCGATGAAGGCGACCTTGCCGCCGCCGGAGAGGCCGCGGGCCAGACGCAGCGCGGAGAAGGTCTTGCCGGACCCAGAGGCGCCCGCCAGCGCGATCAGCAGGCCGACATTCTCGCGGCTCGCCGGCCGGAAGGAGAAGGAGGCGGTCATGCGAACGGTGCTCCCGAGTTCACCACGCGCTGGCTCTCCGGCATGTAGAAGGGCTTCGCCTTCGTCTCGCGCTCGACGCGAAGGGCGCGCTCCTCCCACTGCATCATCGCCCAGGACGGCGCCTCGACCGCTGCGACGCGCGGCGGGTAGGACGGCCACTCGCCGCTGTGGATGCATTGCCCCCACAGTTCCAGCGCGGCCCGCGCCTGCTGCTCGGCGAAGTGCATCAGGTCCGGCGCGCATTCGCAGACCGACACGCCATGCGGCGCATCCCGCTCGACGACGATGAAGCGGAACCCGCTCGGTTCCAGCCCGAGCGCCCGCGCGCCGCGCAGGTAGAACGCCGCCTGCAAGGCATAGCCGTCGCTCGTCAGCTTCTTGCCCCAGGCGCCGGGCTCGGCAGACCCACCGACCGTCTTGAGGTCCCAGACGTAGCCAATGGGCGCGGTGGTGGCGCGCAGCCAGTCCACGCGGGAACGGCACCAGACCGGGCCGGCTGCGGTATCCTCGCGCCAGACCATCACGCGCTCGGCGACACCCGAGGCCAGCACATCGCCGACCTCGTGGCCCCGCAGCGCAGCCCGCACAGCGGCAGCCGTGCCTTCGATCTCGGCCCACCGATGGGCGAGGATCGGCACCTTCCCCGTCTCGCGCGCGAGCCGGCGCGCTTCCTGCGCCTCCTTCTTCCGCCAGTCCGGGAAGTCGCACAGGGCGACCACGCCGCGGTTTTCGAGGATCGCGGCATGCAGCGCCGTGCCCTCGTCCTGCTGCGTGGTCGGCTCGCTGTCCTGCCAGGACGGGTTGAGCCGGGGGTGCGCCCACCGCGCATGCGCCGGGCTCTGCGACAGCAGGATGTGCGCGATGCTCGCCGAGAGGGAGAGCTGCGCGACAGGATCGGCGTGGTAGCGCGCCGCCGGCATCTCGTAGAGGCCGGGCGAGGTGATGTAGGTCACAGGCACCCCCCGCCGAGCAGGCGATAGCCGCCGAGCAGCAGGATGATGACGATCGCCCAGCCGAGCATGGAGAGCAGGCCGAGCACGATCATCTGCGCATACAGGCTCATGACGGCAGCCTCGCCACCACCAGCCTGCGCGCCTCGTCGGCCAGATGCCGGATGCGCGCGCTGTCGATGCGCACCTGCTGCCGGTCCACGGCGCCATCCGCCGCCGCCAGCGCGTCGAGGTCATCGCAGCGCACCACGATCGCGGTCAGCGCAGCGAGCAACCGCGTGTAGTCGGACACCGGGAGGTTGTGCAGGACCGCGCTCATCGCTCAGCCCTCCGCCAGCACCGAGCGCAGCGCGCCGGCCTGATGCCGGTCGAAGACCAGCGGCAGGCGGTTGCCGTTCGGGGAGAGCACGAGCGCACCATCCGGGCGCTCGCCCACCTGCACGACGACGCCATTCGTGGTGACCAGCGTCGCGATCACGGCGAGCGCAGGGCCGGCATCGCTGCCCGGCGCCGCTGCGTCCTCGGTCGGCTGATTGGGGGACAGATCGAGTGTCACAGGGACACCTCCTTCTTGATGCGGCTGAGGTCGGTGCTGATGGCCGAGCAGGTCGCGGAGACCTCGCGCGCCATGCGGGCGGCCTCGTCGGCCAGAACGTCGGTGAGCGCCTGGCGCGCCTCGCGCAGGCAGCGCAGCGCGCGGTCGTAGGAGCCGTTCGTGAAGGCGAAGTCGTCGGCCTGCTGGACGCGATAGAGCTCGTCCTCGGCCAGCCGCACGCGCGCTTCGGCCTCCGCTCTGGCGGCGGCCATCACGCGGGCTCCCTCGCCTCGATCATCCGCTCGACCAGCCGCACCGCGGACTGCTGCAGCACGAGGCGCGTCGGGGCGAGCGCGTCCCAGGCGGCGTCCCTGGCGGCGGCCCAGGCGGCGGCCCTGGCGGCGTCCCTGGCCTTCATCGCATCAGCCCGCGCCGCTTCGATCGCGCCGCGAATGCTCGGCACCTGCGCCATGTCGGTGATCTCCGGCAGCGACGAGAGCGCGTCCGCCTGCGTGGTCAGCCCGGCGAGCCGCAGCCATGCCGACGTGTGCTCGCGCACCAGATAGTCCGCGGCCATCAGCGCGCGGCGATGCTCCAGCGCCCGGCTTCCGCGCGTGCCGACCAGCCGAGGGATCAGCGGCCGAAGAAGCGCGTTGCGCTCATCATCCGGCAGACCGTCGTTCCAGGCGCGGCAGAACGCCGCAATCACGGGGCAGGCACAGGCGGGGCTATCCGACCACGGCTCGCCGGCGACGAAGGCGACCGCCTCCATGACGCACATCGCGCCGCTGTCGGGATCGTGCGCCCCGGTCGAGAGCGGGACGCCCTCGATCTGCTGGAGCCTCGCTGTGTCGATCTGCGGCATCTCCGCTCCTCCTTGGGGTGGAGGGGAGATAAGAGCGATCATCGCGCAAAATCAAGACTAAAAAGCGTGATGAACGCACTTTTATGGTGCACGCCCAATCGGCCCTCGCTCGCGACCGCTCCCAGCTCCGCGAGGGGACGAGTTAGCTTCTGATCCGGCAGATCACGGAGCAAGCAATGAAGACGGTGCTGGGGATAGGCCTTTCCGTGGTGCTGTTGCTGCTTGCGAGGGCAATCGGGCGGGCCACTTCGGGAACGCTCTACCGCCTGAGCAGCGGTTATCCGCAGGCCGAAGATTGGATGTGGATCGCCGCTCTGGGGCTTCCGGCCGGTGCTGTTATTGCGGCCTTCCTGAGCGCGAGGCGAGTGACCGCGGAGGAGGGCAGAGCCGAATACGACACGGCGAAACTGGCGCGAGGCCTGCTCGCTATTGGCGGGGCTGCACTGGCAGTCGGCGCGCTCTTCGCCATCTCGTCCGACCGCTACGACACCACGCGCGATCTGGGGCTAGTGCTCGGGGTGATCGGCGCATGCTTGGCGGCTGTCGCCTGGTACCTGCGCGGGCTGGAGGCTTAGGCCACCCTCACCGCCTGGTGGCGGCGCCGAAACTCTGGGCTGTGTAGTGCCCGCCGTCTCCGCCTCCTACTAGGCATTGTGTCTCATGGCGTCTAGGAAATCATCCTTGCATGGCGTGCCCGCGGCCGGCATGTTCTCTGTATGTTCACGCAGCGGGAGGGGCCATGAACGAGGGTAAAGAACTGCGGTTCACAGCCCCGAAGTGGGTGTGCCGTGCATGCTTTTTCGCCGCTTCCTGCCCCGAGGCTTCTTCCCCGTGGACAAAGCGGTGTCCACTGGAAGCCCGTGCTTCTCAAGTGCCTCGGCCTCAAGCAGCTCGCGAATTAGGTCGTCGTCTAAGCCAACCAACCTGCCGGTGATGACGTATTCCGCGGTCACGCCCGCGCCGGTGGCCGTGACCGCCGCGATGAAGCGGTGCAGCGCGATCGGATTGATCTTGGCTGTGCCTCGCTCCATCCGGCCCCATGCGTCTCTGTCGATCATTCCCAGCTTGGCTGCGTCGTTCTGATCGAACCCGAGGCGGGCGCGCAAGCGGGTCAGGCGCTGGCCCTGCTGCTCTTGGATCTTGAGCGCTTCCTCAGGCTCGAAATCAGCCGCCTTGACCATGCGTCTCGGAATAGAAGCGCTGGCCGCGCAATTCCACGGTGAAGACTGCGGTTGAATTTGCGCGATCATCGCGCTAACTCTCGCGCATGGACCATACGGAGATCATCGCCCGCCTGGGCGGCATAGACGCTGTCGCGCGGGGGGTCGGGCGGCATCGCAGCCGCATCTCTGATTGGCGTCGCCACGGCATCCCGCCCTCTGCGTGGGTCCAGGTCGCGGCGCTCGCGGCCAGGCAAGGCATGTTGGGCGTGACGCTTGAGGTGCTCGCGAAAGGCAAGCCCAAACAGGCTGTACCGCCACTGCCTCGCGGTCGTCGCCCGGCGACGGCAGGTCAACCGGCTGCTGGGGTGGTGTGATGCGCTCATCGCGGCACGTAGACCGGCGGGATGAAGATCGGCTGCGGGGCCGGGGTCACAGGCGCCGGTGCAGCCAGCACCGCGTCGATGCGCCGCTGCCGCTGGTTCTCCTGCTGCATCAGGCAGTTCCCGAAGGCGTCGGTGCCCGGCGTGAAGCCGTATTCGCGCTGGCACCGATCCCGGTAGCCGGCCAAGCGTTCCTCCGGCGTCTGGCACCCCCCCACAGCCACCGCCATCGCGGCGAGGATCATCGTGAGCTTCATTCCCTGCCCCTCCTCCGGGCGCAGGGACGCTATCACGGCGCCGGCATCCGTCACCGGGCCGCCCGCCCCGGAGCACGGGCATGAACCCCGCGCGCGCTGTCTTGGAGGAGTGCACGGAGGCCGTCCGCGCCATCGTGCGCGCCGAGCGCGCGCAGTCCGGCAGCGTCAAGCGCGCCGTCCATCTGGCCGCCTCCCGGCTCGGCCTCTCCACCCGCCGCATCGAGGCCTACTGGTGGGGCGAGGCCGCCTCCGTCCAGGCGCACGAGGCCGACGCGATCCGTCGCGCCAAGGCCGCCATGCACGCCGAGGAAGCCGCGCGGCTCGCCGCCGACCTGGAGCGGCACCGGCGCGCGCGCAGCAAGGCCCGCAAGGCCATCCGGCCCGTCCTCCACCTCAAGCCCCCGGCCCCGCCGCGCCGCCAGGGACGGCTCGCGCTGTGAAGGCGGCGGTCTGGGAATATCCGCATCGCCACAGCACGCTGCAGCGCCTGCGCACCTCCGAGGCGCAACGCCAGCGGCATCGCCGGCTCGATCCCCTCACCCTGATCAACATGCAGCCCATCGCGGGCACCCGGTACGCCACCTGCAGGTGGATCCTGCAAACCGGCCGGCCGCCGCTGTTCTGCGCCGCTCCGGTCGCCGCGCCCGGATGCGCCTGGTGCGCCGACCACGCGCGGATCGTCTTCGTCCAGCCGCCCGACTGACCTGCACGCCCTGCTGCGCCGCGGGCGGCGGCGCGGCGCTGACATGGAGAGCCGCATGGCCCGCAAGAGCAAGACCAACGGTCCCCCGACTATCGAGCCCGAGCAGTTCCTCGAACACCTGCGCGCCTGTGTCGAGGCGGATCGGCAGCTCGAGAAGGCGCGCGACCTGCGCAAGGCTGCCCGGAAGCGCGCCAAGGCGGCCGGCGTCGCCCTCGCCGACATGGATGAGGCGCTGGTGCTGTCGCGGATGGAGAGCGCGACCATAGCGCAGCGGTTCCGCAATCTCTCCCGCTACTCCGAATGGATGGGCAAGCCGCTCGGCACGCAGGCGGAGCTGTTCGGCGCGACCGACGACCAGAAGCCATCCGAGAAGGCCACCGCCCAGCATGCGGAATGGGCCGCCGAGGAGGCGGGCTACGACGAAGGCCATTCCGGCGCGGCGCGCGACGCCAACCCCTATCCCCCCGGCACGCTGTTCGCCGCGCGGTGGGATGCCGGCTGGGCCCGCGGCCAGGCGGACATCGTCGAGGGGCTGCGGACCGGGACGCCGAAGAAGGGCCGGAAGGGCAAGGGCGGCCACCCGGAAGACCGGCCCGCCGCGTGATGGCCGGCGGCGTCCTCGCCCTCGACCTGGCGACACGGCTTGGCTGGGCGTTCGGCGCGCCCGGCCGGCGCGCGCAATGCGGCGTGGTGCACCTGGTCGGCCGCGAGCCCGGCGCGGTGTTCGCCGCCTGCGTCGATGCCGTGGCCGATCTGCTGGACCTGCACCAGCCCAGCCGGATTGTCGCCGAGGCGCCGCTGCCCGTCCAAGCACAGACGCATGGCCGCACGGCCGAGCACCAGTTCGGCCTGCATGCAGTGCTCCTGCTGCTCGCCTATCGCCGCAGCCTGCCGGCGAGCCTGGTCCGTGCCGACGTGGCGCGGCGTTCCGTCCTGGGCCGCGCGCGCTTCGGCGGTCGGTCCGAAGCGAAGGAGGCCGTCATGGCTTGGTGCCGCGGCAACGGCTTCGACCCCGCCGACGACAACGCGGCGGACGCCATGGTCCTGCTGCACCATGCGCTGGGGGCTCCTCCATGACCTTCTGGGAGGACGTCAACGCCGGCCGCATCCGTCTCTCCCGCTGGGAGGACCAGTTCGTCTGGGACTGCCGCGCCGCCGGCGCGTGGTGGTCGCATATCGCCCAAGCCATCCTCGAACGCCGCGCCCGCCGCCGCGAGATCGTCGCCAAGGCCCGCACGGGCCGCGAGCGCGCCCGGGTGCTCCGCTGGCGGGAGGAATACCGGCGCGAGCAGCGGGAGCGAGCCGTCCGATGAGCGACATCCCGCACGTCACCGACCACGCCATCGAGCGCGCCCGCCAGCGCCTCGGCCGGACCCTCCGCCGCGACGAATGGAACGCCCTCCTGCTCGCCGTCGTCGAGCGCCGCGCCCTGCTGCTCGCCACGAGGCCGGGCGGCAAGGAAATCTGGCTGGCCAGCGTCGGCGAGGTCCCCGTGCGCGTCGTCTGGGCGCCGGACACGGCCATCATCGTGACGATCCTGCCCGACACCCCTGCCATCACCGCCGCATCGGCAGGCATGAAGGCCAGACCGGTGCGGAAGTCATTTCGCAACAACCTGCGCTACCTGCGCTACCTGCGCGGCAAGCGGCAGCGCGGCAGCACGATCTGGGCGGAGGGAGATGGGCGATGAAGGCCGTCCCTCTCATCGTGGCGCGCCGCGCGTGGGAATGCGCGCTTGACCTTATCGGCGCTGGCGATCCGCCAGCCCCCGACTTCGTCACCGATGCCGCGCGGCGCGGCCCGGACTGCCTCACCTGGGGCGACTGCCAAGCCCTGTTCATCCTGCACCGTAGGGAGCCTCGCGTCTGATGGCCCGCATTCGCAGCGTCCACCCAGGACTGTTCACGGACGAGGCTTTCGTCACCGTCTCGCCGCTCGCGCGCATCCTGTGGATCGGCATTTGGACCGAATGCGACGACCAGGGGGCGTTCGAGTGGAAACCCGTCACTCTCAAGATGCGCATTCTGCCGGTGGACAATGTCGATGTGCCCGCCCTGCTGGCGGAACTCGTCGCCGCTGACATGATCCGGGCCTACACCGTGGACGGCCGGCAGTACGGAGCGGTTCGGAACTTTGCCAAATTCCAGCGCCCCAAGAAGCCGAACTCGCTTCACCCCATCCCAGATGAGTTCCGAACCTACCTCGGCTCAAGAGGGGCGAGTTCGGAACCGGATGACGATGACGCCGGAGGGAGTTCCCCACCGGCGCCACCTGATGGGCCTCTGGTTCCGCAAAAGTCGGAAATCGCTCCGCAGATGGAGGATGGAGGATGGAGAGAAGAGAAAGAAACCCCCTCAC
This sequence comes from Neoroseomonas eburnea, assembly GCF_018129005.1. GTDB lineage: Bacteria > Pseudomonadota > Alphaproteobacteria > Acetobacterales > Acetobacteraceae > Neoroseomonas > Neoroseomonas eburnea. Next base: position 86,611 of record NZ_JAAEDL010000022.1, on the reverse strand, counting down.
TTCGTTCGGGGTCAAAGAAAGACCCGCCTGCGGCCCGACGAGGAACCCGCCTGCCGCCCGACTGGCAGCCCAGTGACCGCGAACGCGCCTTCGCCCGGCAGCTCGGCCTCGATCCCGACGCCGTGGCCGAGCGGTTCCGCGACTACTGGCACGCCAAGGCCGGCAAGGACGGCGCGAAGCTCGACTGGCCAGCGACCTGGCGGAACTGGTGCCGGACCGAGGTCGAGCGCCTGCCACGCCGACCGCCACCGCAGGACGAAATCCGCTTCTCAGGTGGGATGCCGGTCTGATGGCCTACCGTCCAGACCCGTCCAGGCCGTTTCTCGTCGGGGACAGCCTCCCCGACATCCTCGCCGAGGCCGGCATCGCGCTCGGCCGTGCGCAGCTCCCCTCGCCGGGCGGCACGGTCAAGCTCCTGTGCCCGGCCTGCGGCGGCGGAACCACGCGCGAGGCCTCCCTGTCGCTGCACGTGGACGATGACGGCGCCGGCGCGGTGTGGCAGTGCCATCGCGGCAAGTGTCCCGGCAGCGCCATCGTGCCTGGCAGCGGGCGCATCGCCGCGCCGCGAAGCGGCGTACAGCGGCAGCGCGAGCCGGCGAAGCCGCCCCGGCAGTACCAGCCCGAGGCCATTGCCCGCCCCGAGACGCTGTACCGCTGGGCTGAGGAGCGCGGCATCAGCGCCGAGACGGTGGACGCATTCGGGCTGTTCGTCGCGCCCGCATGGTTCCCCCAGGCGCAGGAGGAGCGGCCCGCCATCGTCTTCCCATACCGCTGGCGCGGCGAGGTGGTGGGCCACAAGTACCGCGACCGCGACAAGAACCACGCCCAGGACCCCGGCACCTTGCCGACCCTGTTCAACATCGACGCAGTGACGAGCCCCGACGTGGTCGTCTGGGTCGAGGGCGAGCCCGATGTGATGGCGGCCCACGAAGCGGGCTATCGGCAGATCGTCTCCCTCCGCGACGGCGCGCCAGCGCAGCTCCGTGACGAGGATGACCCCAAGCGCCGCGACGACAAGCGGTTCGCCGCGCTAGACACCCATGCCGACCTGCTCGCCGAGGTGGCGAAGTTCATCCTGGCCGGCGACATGGATGAGCCCGGCCGCGTGCTGCGCGAGGAGCTTGCCCGCCGGCTCGGCAAGCACCGCTGCTGGATCGTCACTTGGCCGGAGGGCTGCAAGGACTGCAACGACACGCTCCGGCAGCACGGGCCCGAACGGGTCCGCGAGTGCATCGAGGCGGCCCAGCCATACCCGATGGCCGGCGTGCAGCGCGTCGTTACGGGCACCCTGCTTGCGCACCGCGCCGCGCCCCCGCCACCCGTGCTCAGCACCGGTACCGGCGCCGGCGACAAGGTGTTCCGGTTCCCAGGCGACGGTCGGATCATCGTCATCACCGGGTACCCCAACCAGGGCAAGACCGCCTTCGCCACCTTCAGCATGATCCACGTCATGCGCGAGCACGGGCGCCGCTTCGCCGTGTTCTCGCCGGAAATGCTCCCATGGCAGGAGTACGCCGCGCGCTGCGCCGAGGTGCTTACCGGCAAGCCATTCCGAGGCGGCCCGCAGATGGCCGGCATGACAGACAGCGAGCTCGCCGACGCGGAATGGTGGCTCGGCGACCGCCTGATCATGCTCGTCCCGGACAGTGAGGATGCCGCGCCGACGCTAGATTGGGTGCTGGAGCGCACCCGTGCGGCCGTACTCCAGCACGGCGTGACCGATCTCCTCATCGACCCGTGGAACGAGCTGAGCTTCGACCGCCGCGGCGAGAGCGAGACGGACCACATCGGCCGGGCGCTCCAGCGCCTCCGCGCCTTCGGCCTGCGGCATGGCGTCAATGTCTGGGTACTGGCCCATCCAGCCAAGCCGCCACCTCTGCGGCCCGGCGAGAAGGTGGACCCGCCGTCGCTCCTGTCCATAGCAGGCAGTGCCCATTGGGCGAACAAGGCGGACCTCGGGCTGACCGTCCACGAGGGCAAGGTTTTCGTCACCAAAGCGCGCTTCCGGCGGTGGGGCCGCCGCGGCACCAGCGTCGCGCTGGACTTCGATCACGTGACCGGCCGTTTCAGCACCCCGCTCGGCGGCTACGACATGGAGCCCGCGGCGTGACCATGTCCGCCCGTCTCAGGATTGGGCACACCGCACCACACAACGCCCACAGCCACATTCATAGACAAATCCACAACATCATCCGCTTGACAGCACTTTTCGCCATCTGGACAGCGCTTCGCGCGCGCGGATCACTATTCCCCCTTGCGCCGCCCTCTCGCCATCTGGACAGCCATCCAGCATGAGCCAAGCCCTGGCGCGTTCCGGCGAAACGCACGCTGACCGCTCTCTCACCGAGAAAGAGCACCGCCTCGTCGAGGCCATCGTCCACGCCGCCTCCCGCGGCGCCACCCTCACCCGTGAACAGGCCGGAACCGCCGCAGGCTACGGACGAGGCGAGGTCGCTCGCATCCAAGCCTCTCGCGCCCTTCAGCGACCTGCCGTCCGAGCCGCCCTCATGCAAGCCCTGCAGGAGGCCGCTCAGGTTGACGCGGCGAGCTCTCTCGCAGTGTTACGACACCTGGAGCGCAAGGCGAAAAGCGAGCGGGTGAGGCTGGATGCAGCGCTCGGCGGGTTGCGCATCGGCGGTCTCGACACGCAGCAGGCCCAGAGCGGGGCGCAGGGAGTGGCGATCCAGATCGTCTTCCGGACCGACGCTGGCGCACTGCTGGCGCAGTCGCAGCCGGTGACGCTGGAAGGCCAAGCGGATCAAGGCGTTGCGCGGGTAGACCGCGCCCGTGATGAGGGCGAGGGTGGGCAGGCGGACGGATCGGCACCCCCTCCCCGGGGTCGCTCGCGGGCGGCCAAGGGCACCCCCGGGGTCGAAAACCGCGCGCGCCCCCCCGCCGCCGGGTCACCCGCCCGACGCGGGGGGCGGAAGTTGCCTGGGAAAAATTCTGGGGTGTCGGATGGGTGAGGTGGTGGTCCTGCCGGTGGTGACGCGGCTGGATGTGCCTGCGGAGCGCGTCCTGTCCTGCGCGATGGAGGCGGGGCTTGAGAAGGCGGTCGTGGTCGGCTGGACGGCGGAGGGCGAGTTCTACTTCGCGTCGTCGCTGGCGGATGGCGGCGAGGTGCTGTGGCTGCTGGAGATGGCGAAGAAGCGGCTGCTGGAGGCGGGCGGTGGCTGAGGATGGCGTTGTGCATCTTCGGTCGGTGCCGCCGGTCCGGATTGAGCCGGACGGGGCGGTGCTGGAGGCGTACATCGCGTCGCGGGCGCCGGTGAAGATCGTTCAGGGTCCGGTGGGGTCGGGGAAGAGCACGGCGTCGTGGCATGCGCTGATGGTGAATGCGCTGCTGCGGCAGACGCCGAGCACGGGGGGGATGGGGCTTCGGAAGGGGGTTCGGTATCGGCGGACGCTGGTGCTGAGGAACACGCTGAAGCAGATCAAGGACACGGTGCTGCCGACGAAGGCGCTGGTGATGCCGGCGCATGTGTGGGGGGAGCCGACGCTGTCGGGCCGGCCGCGGCACCACATCCGGATGCCGGGGGTGGATTGGGAAATCCTGTTCTATGGGCTGGATGACCCGGTGGCGTCGCTGGAGGACCTGAAATCGCTCGAGGTGAGCGATGTGTATGTGTCCGAGGCCCGGTACATGGCGCGGGAAATCCTGGTGGCCGCGTTCGAGCGTGCGGGGCGGTATCCGCCGCTGGCGGCGGGCGGGTGCGTGGAGCCGCAGATGCTGGGGGACACGAACGCGCCGGAGGTTGGGAGCTGGTTGTCGATCATCAGCGGGCAGTCGCCGATGCCGGAGGGGCTGGGGCTGGAGGAGCGGCTGGCGTACCAGAAGCCGGAGGGGTGGGAGTACTGGTTGCAGCCGCCGGCGGTGCTGGAAGAGCGGGACGCGGCGGGCGAGGTGGTGGGGTATGTGCCGAACCCGGCGGCGGAGAACCTGCAGTATCTGCCGGGGGGGCTCGACTACTACGCGAAGAAGATCGGCGGCCGGACGCGGGGCGAGATCGAGACGGAGCTCGGGAACAAGCCGGGGGCGCGGAAGGCGGGCAAGCCGGTGTGGCCTGGCTTCCGGCGCGAGGTGCATGCGCGGGCGGGGCTGGAGCCGGTGGCGGGTCATCCGCTGCTGGTGGGGGTGGACTTCGGGCGGACGCCGGCGGCGGCGATTGGGCAGCATGTGTTCGGCGCCTGGCGGGTGTTCCGGGAGATCGTGACGGACAGCATGGGCGCGCGGGCGTTCGCGCGGCTGCTGAAGGCGTCGCTGGCGCAGTGGTATCCGGAGTTCGATTGGGCGTGCTGGGGGGACCCGGCGGGCGAGAACATGGAACAGAGCGATGACGTGTCGCCGTTCCTGTCGCTGCGGGCGGAGGGTGTGAAGGTGCTGCCGGCGCCGACGAATGACTGGGTGGTGCGGCGCGATGCGGTGGGGGAGCTGCTGGAGCGGATGGCGGATGGGCGGCCGGCGTTCATGGTGGATCCGGGGCATTGCCCGGTGCTGACGGCTGGGCTGGATGGCCAATATGCATACCCGCGGATGGCGACGGGGGATGAGCGGTATGGGGACCGGCCGCTGAAGAACCGGTTCAGCCATGTGGCGGATGCGCTCCAGTACATGGTGCTGGGCGGTGGCGAGGGCCGGGTGCTGTTCCAGCGGACGGCGGTGGGCCGGGCGGTGGCGCCGGCGCGTGTGGTGCGGGCGGCGACGTGGCGGCATCGGGGCTGGGGGACGCGGCGGTGATGGCTTGGCCCGGGCTGCATTCCTGGATGGTGGTGTTCGAGCCGACGACGAGCGCGTGGTGGGGGCGGTTCCTGGCGCGCGGGTTTGGGCATTGCTGGGCGATGGGCTTCGATCCGGCGGCGCGCGTCTGGGTGGGTGTCGAGCCGCTGTTCCAGGGCACGCTGGTGCGGGTGCTGTCCTCGGAAGCGGTGCACGGCGTGTTTCTGCGGGCGAAGCTCGGGGAGGTTCGGCTGCTGTCGGTGCCGCATGTCGGGGCAGAGGTGGTGCGACCGCGGTTCTGCGTGACGTGCGCGGGGGCGGTGGCGTCGTTGCTCGGGCTGCGGCGCTTTCCGTTGACGCCATGGGGGCTGTTCTGGACGTTGCGCCGCATGCCCGGGGTGAAGGAGATCTGGCGTGGGGGCGAAGAAGCCGTCAGCACCGGCGCCGCCGCAACCGAGTGCGGCGGAGATAGCCGCCCAGGAGCGGGCTGCGCGGGAGAAGGCGCTGGAAGAGGACCGGCTGCGGCGTGAGGAAGACGCGCGGCGGCGCGGGCTTCGGGGGGCGCAATCGCTGCTGGGAAGCGGCGGCATGATCGGCTTCGACCGGGAGGGCATGGGCAGCGGCGGGTCGCTTGGCGGTGGCGCGGCGCAGGCGGGCAGCGGGGCGCTGCCGACGCCGCGCGCATCGTCCGGCGGCGCCAGCGCGACGGAGGAGGAATTCCGCCGGATCATGCGCAGCGGGAGCCTCGGCGAGATCTTCGGCGGCGTCTATCGGATGGTCACGCGATGAGCGATGAGGTCAAGCGCTTCCGGCGGAGGTACGACGAGGCGAAGCGGATCCGCGACCTTTCGGCGGCGGTGATCGATAGCTGCTACGAATATGCCCTGCCGCTGCGGCAGCGGACCTACATGATGACTGGGCAGCAGTTGCGGACAGACCGGCTGTTCGATGGCACGGCGGTCACGGCGCTGCAGGGGCTTGCCTCGCAGACGCTGGATGATGTCTGGCCGGCCGACCAGACGCCGTTCGAGCTGAAGTCGGGGCTTAAGGATGAGGGGCGCCGCGAGGAGGCGAACAGGATCCTGGCGGCCATCTCGCAGCAGATCATCGACCTGACGAACAACTCGAATTTCCGGTCGGCGGCGCATGAGATGCTGCTGGACTGGGGCATCGGCACGGGGTTCATGACGGTGAACCGCGGCACGGTGCTGACGCCGCTGGAATTCCAGGCGCTGCCGCTGACCGAGGTTGTGGCGGACCTGGGGCCGTTCGGGCGGGTAGACTTCCTGACGCGCGAGCGCGAGGTGCGGGCCGGCGAGATTGAGGTCATGTGGCCCGGCGCCACGATCCCGGCGGAGCTGCGGCGGCGCATCGAGCAGAACCCGGACCAGAAGGTGAAGGTTCTGGAAGGCGAGGAGCGGGACTGGACGGTCCGGAACGAGGAAGCCTGGCTCTTCCGGGTGGTGTGGGACGGGGAGATGCTGCTGCGCCGGCGCGCGCAGGGGATCGGCTCATGCTCCTTCGTGGCGCCGTCGTTCTCTCGGGTGAGTGGGGAGACGCTTGGCCGCGGGCCGGCGATGATGGCGCTACCGGATATCCGGGTCGCGAACGAGCTGAAGGAAATCCTGCTGGAGCATGCGGACCTGATCCTGTCGGGGATGTTCCAGTACGACGACGATGGCGTGTTCAATCCGGACACGGCGGAATTGGGGCCCGGGGCGCTGATCCCGCGCGCATCGGGGTCGCGCGGGCTGGAGCCGCTGGAGATCCCGAGCGACCTGCGGGTGGCGGACCTGCAGCTTTCCGAGACGCAGGCGCAGATCCGCGAAGCGATGTTCGTCAATGACCTGGGCGACCTGGGCAAGACGCCGCGGAGCGCGACCGAGGTCATGCAGCGGACGGCCGATCGCGCGCGCCGGCTGGCCGGCGCCTACGGGCGGTTGCTGACGGAATGGCTGTTCCCGCAGGTGGCGCGGACCTGGTGGCTGCTGCGCGACATGAATGGGGCGCGGGACCTGCCGCCGATCGACGGGGACCGCATCCGGGTTCGGCCGCTGTCCCCGCTGACGCGGGCGCAGGCGCAGGATGACATCCTGCGGCATCTGCGGTTCCTGGAGATCCTGCCGATGGCGGGCGGCCCGCAGGCGAGCCTGCTGATGGTGGACCAGGACAAGTTCGCGCCGTGGCTTGCGGAGAAGGTCGGGTTCAACCCGACGCTGCTGAGGCCGCAGATCAAGCGCGAGGCTCTGGCGGCCCAGGTGGCGCAATTGATGGCAGCGCAGGGCGCCGGGATGGTGGGCCAGTGAGCGAGGTCGTCAGCCGGGCTGATCGGTGGGCGGAAGCCCGCGAGGCCGCGGAGAGGCGGCGGGATGATCTGTGCGAGACCTATCTCGCGTGCTTCTCGACGCCTGCGGGACAGCGGGTGCTGCTGGATCTTGAGGCGTTCGTGCATGCGCAGGTTCTGACGCCGGACCGGACGGAGGCGGAGCTGCGCGACCATATGGGGCAGAAGCGGCTCCTGGGGATCATCATCGAGAGGATCGAGCATGGCCGACGAAAGCGGGCAGCAGCAGGATCAGGCGACGGCGGGTCAGGGCGCCGAGCTGCAGGGGCAGCAGGGCGCCCAGGCCGGCGCCGGCGGGGAACAGCGGCAGGGTAGCGGCGGCGGCGACAAGCCGCAGCGCCCGGACTACCTGCCCGAGAAGTTCTGGGACGCCGAGAAGGGCGAGCCGCGGATCGAAGGGCTGGCGAAGTCGTACAGCGAGCTGGAGAAGCGCAATTCCGGGCTGCGCCAGGCGCATCGCGCGGAGTTCGAGAAGGAGGTCTTCGGCGCGCGGCCGGAGAAGCCGGAGGGCTACGAGCTCAAGCCGCCGGCGGAGATGCCCGAGGGCGTCGTGATCCTGGAGAAGTACGAGCCGGGCATGGAGCTGGAGCCGGGCAAGACGTACTTCGCGCCGGACCCGGCGGACCCGCTGTGGGGCGAGGTCCGGGCGCTGGCGCATCGGGCCGGCCTTTCGAACGACGACTTCCAGAAGCAGGTGCTGCCGCTGGTGGCTCGGGTGGCAGGCGTGCGCGTGCCGACCGCGGACGAGCAAGCGCGCATGAACCGGGAGTTCGTGGCGTCCCTCGGCGAGAACGGCGAGCTGCGCGCGGAGCATCTGCGCGGCTGGCTGCGCGGCCGGGTCGGTCCGGAGAAGGCCGAGGCCATCGCGGCGTCGCTCAGCAGCCGGGCCGCCGTGGAGGCGTTCGAGGAGCTGATGGTCGCGAGCGGCGGGGCGCGGTTCTCCTCCTCGGCGGCCGGCGCGGCTGCGGCCCGGAAGAGCGAGGAGGAGCTGCGGGCGATGATGATGGATCCGCGGTATCAGACCGATCAGGCCTATCGGAGCGAGGTCACGGCGGGGTGGCAGCGCCTCTATGGCGGCCAGGATGCGGGGGTGCCGGCGCCGTTCGCGCGGGCGTCGTGAAGAATTTCGCTTGACGAGGCGCGGGGGCCTCTGGACAGCCGCATGATTGGCTGACGCAGAGGCCCTGCGAGGCGACCCGGACCCGAGAGGCAATCCGGCGGCGCCACGGGCGGGACAACCGAAGCGGGAGGCGGAAACGCAACCCATTTCGGAGGTTCCCGTGCCTCTTCCGACCATCGATCTCGCCTTCGTCAAGCAGTACGAGGCCGAGGTGCATGCCGCCTACCAGCGGCAGGGCTCCAAGCTCCGCGGCACCATCCGCACGAAGAACGGCGTGCGCGGCGCGTCCACCATCTTCCAGAAGGTGGGCAAGGGCAGCGCGACGCAGAAGGCGCGCCACGGCATCATCCCGGCGATGAACCTCGACCACAGCACGGTCGAGTGCACGCTGGCCGACTGGTACGCGGGCGAGTGGATCGACAAGCTCGACGAGCTGAAGATCAACCACGACGAACGCACCGTCGTGGTGAACTCCGAGGCCTGGGCGCTCGGTCGCAAGACCGACGAGATGATCATCACGGCGCTGGACAGCGTCGGCTCGGGCCAGAACGTCACCGGCTCTTCCGATCTCGCCGACAGCGCCGGCCTGACGAAGGCCAAGGTGCTGATGGCCATCCAGATGCTGAACGAGGCCGATGTGCCGGATGACGGCCAGCGGTTCGCGGTGGTGAGCCCCGGCGGCTGGACTGGCCTGATGAGCATCGCCGAATTCGCCTCCGCCGATTTCATCGGGGCGGACCTGCCGTATCGCCAGAGCATGGGGACGATGGCCCGCTCCTGGCTCGGCGTGAACTGGCTGATGCACTCGGGCCTCCCGATGGACACGACCTATCGGGAGAACTTCATCTACCACCGGACGGCGGTCGGCCACGCGATCGGCGCCGAGGTGACCACGGACATCACCTGGCACGGCGATCGCGCCGCGCACTTCGTCAACAACATGATGTCGCAGGGCGCGGTGCTGATCGACGGCACCGGCGTCGTGCGCATCAAGATCACGGAGCCGTAAGCCATGGCCTTCGAAGCGAAGAACCTCGAACTCCTGGCCGGCGGCAGCGGGCTCTGCATCTGGGGCTACAAGACCACGGATGCGGCGGCGGACGTGGACACGGCCGGGTACTTCAACGGCGCGGCCAATCGGCTGAAGGTCGGCGACCTGATCGTGCGCACGACCTTCACGACCACTGCCTTCACCACGCTCTCCTCGCAGGGCTTCCACACGGTGAGCGCGAACGACGGCAGCACCGTGGACGTGAACGACACGCTCGCGGTGACGGCCACCGACACCGACTGATCCGGCGGGGCGGGCCTCGGCCTGCCCCTTCTCCTTCGGCCATTTCAGGACCCCGCGAGGATGGCACCGAAGTTGAAGGAGGCAGCGGAAGGCGTCGTGCAGAACGTGCTTCTGACGGCGATCGCGCGCCTCACCATGGCGATCGGCGTCCCCGTCATGCTGGCCGCCGGCGCCTGGGCGGTGAACGAAATCCAGGGGCACGACCGCCGCCTCGGTCGAGTGGAGACCGAGAAGGCGGAGCTGATCCGCCGCCTCGCCGAAGTCGAGCGCCGCGGGAGTGAAGAGAGCGCCAGGCAGGCGGCGCGCTTTGCGACGATCGAGGCAGCGCTGGCGGGCCTCTCCGCGCAGCAGGCCGCGACGCTGCGGAGCGTGGAGCGGATCGAGCGGTATCTGGACCAGAGGAGCGGAGCACGCTGATGGACCCCCGGCAATCCCGCGGCTTCCGCAATCGCAACCCCGGCAACATCGACCACGTGCCGGCGAACCGCTGGCAGGGGCTGGCCGATCCTCCGCTTGAGCCGCCGCCCCCCGGCGGCGGGCGCCCGCGCTTCGCGCGCTTCGTCAGCCACGAATACGGCATCCGCGCGCTGGCGATGCTGCTGACCACCTACCAGGACCGCCACGGGCTGCGGACGATCCGCGGCATCGTCTCCCGCTGGGCGCCGGGCAGCGAGAACAACACAGCCGCCTACATCCGCCATGTCGCGGAGCTGATGAACCGCGATCCGGGCGAGACGCTGGACCTGCACACCTATGCCGACCTGCGACCGCTGGTGCAGGCGATCATCACGCACGAGCTCGGCGGCAACCCCTACGACCGCGCAACGATCGACGCCGGGCTGCGCCTGGCCGGCGTACCGAAGCCGGTGCAGACCGTGCGGGAGGCCGCAGCCACCGGGACGGGCCAGGGGGCGATCACGGTCGGCGCGGCGGCGGCGGCGGCGGCCACCGCGGCACCGGCGATCCAGGCAGTCGGGGGGCTGCCGATGTGGGTCGGGGTGGCGCTGGTGGTCGCTGCCGCCGCGGTCGCCATCGCCTATGTGCTGAGCCGCCGGAAGACGTCGGCCGAGCATGTCTGAGACCAGGCATCCCGAGACGTGGCATCTGCTGTTCCTCCGGCGGGAGAAGCAGGCGATCGCGCAGGAGGCGCTTGGACTGGGGGACGTGCTGCCCACGCTGGCCCACATCCACGCGAACATCGTGGGCCGGTTCGACTTCTGCTTCGATGAGGCGTTCTCCTGATGCCCGGAAATCCTGGCCCGAACCTCGGCCTGACCTATGGCTGGCTGCCCGGCGAGCCCGGCTGGGGCGTGAGCGGCTTCAACCCGAACATGGCCGCGCTGGATGCGGTCACGCATCTGGCGGTGCTCGGGCAGCAGAACAGCCCGCCGGGCGCGCCGTCCGCGGGGGATCGCTACATCGTCGGGACCGGCAGCGGTGCATGGGCCGGGCATGACGATGCGATCGCGCGGTGGAACGGCTCGACGTGGGATTTCTATGCGCCGGCGGAGGGCTGGCGCGCGTGGAACGCCGCGGCTGACGCCCTGTGGGTCTATTCGTCGGGCGCGTGGGGCGCGGCGCCGGCCGGGACCGTGGCCGCCGGCTCCATCACGACGGCGGAGCTGGGCGGCGACATCACGGCTGCCGGCAAGGCGCTGCTCGACGATGCGACGGCCGCCGATCAGCGCGCCACCCTCGGCCTCGGCCTCAGCGATGCGCAGCTCGACGACCTGTTCCGGGCCGCAGCGGGGATCGAGGCGTGATGCTCGCCGCCCTGTGGACGCGCATCCAAGGCTGGGTCGCGGCGGCCGGGCTGGTGCTGGGGGCGCTCGTCTCGGCTTGGGTCCTGGGCCGGCGGGGCGGCCGGCAGGCGGCGGAGCGCGACCAGCTCGCGGCGCGTGTCGAAGGAGCGGAGGAAAGAGCCCATGCGGATCGTGACGCTGCTCGTGCTGATGACCCTGCTGCCGAACTGCGCCGGGACTGGCAGCGCGGGATGTGAGGCCTGGCGGCCGATCCTGATCGGCGCCGAGGACCAGCTCACCACCGAGACAGCCCGCGCGATCCTCGCCCATAACCTGACCGGCCGGCGCCTCTGCGGCTGGTAACGCTTGCCTTGCCGCGGCCTCATCTGGACAGCGGATCGCGGAGGTCCGCATGCCCCGCAGCAAGATCGACGTCTGCAATGCCGCCCTGGCCATGGTCGGGGCCAACGCCATTGCGGCGTTCAACGATGGCTCCACCGAGGGCGCCGTCTGCGGCCAGCTTTACGAAAACCTCGTCGGAAAGGCGCTGCTCACCCCGGGCGGCTCGCCCATGCGCTGGTCATTCGCCAGCCGGCAGGAGCGCCTGGCCCCGCTGACCGATGTCCCGGCCGGGCGCTGGTCGAAGGCATGGCAGACCCCTGCCCTCTGCCTGAAAATCCATGCCGTCACCGAGAATGACCATCCGATCGCCTTCGCGATCTACGGCGACAAGATTTTCACCGACCAGCACGCGGACCTGATCTGCGACCACACCTTCCGGGCGGACGAGAGCCTGTGGCCGCCCGATTTCGCGGACGCGGTCAGCCACGAGCTGGCGCACCGCCTCGCCATGGCGCTGAACGAGAACGCCGAGCTCGCGGCCGAGCTGCGCCGGACGATGAATTGGGAGGGGGTGCGGACGGCGGACAGTCAGCAGCGGACGTCGCGCCGGCTGCGGGCAACCCGGTTGCGGGCGGCGAGGTTCGGCCGGTGAGCAAGCGTCGCCAGGGCCAGACCAACTTCGCGCTGGGGGAACTGTCGCCGCGGCTGGCCGGTCGCTCGGACATCGCGCTGTACCGCAACGGCGCTGCGCGCCTGCTGAACCGCCATCCGCTGGCGCAGGGCGGCACCAGCACCCGGCCGGGGACGCGCTGGATCACCTCCACCCTGCCGACGCCGGCCGCGATCCCGGCGCATGCACGCCTGCATCCCTTCGTGTTCAACCCGAGCCAGCGGTATGTCTGCCTGCTGGTGGAGGGGGCCATGTGGGCCTTCGATGCCGTCTCCGGCGCATTCGCCAACGGCGTCGTCGGCGCGCCATGGACGGGCTCCATGGTCCCAGACATGGGCTGGGTGCAGGCCGGCAACACGTCGATCCTCCTGCATCCCATCATGTTCCCGAAGCGCATCCTCCGCACCGGCGCAGCGTCCTGGGTGCTGACCGACATGCCGGTGGAAGTGCCGCCCTTCTCCCGGCTGCTGGATGCGGCGATCACGATGACGATCAGTGCGTCCGGCGCGGCCGGCACGGGCGGCGCGATCGGGTTCTCGTCCGGCGTCATGACCGCCAACTGGCTGGGCAAGCAGGTGCTGTATCGCGGCAAGCGCATGCAGATCACCGCCATCTTCACGCCGGCCGATGCGGCGTTCACCTGGCTGGAGGATGCGACTGGGCTCAGCACGGAGCACACCACCGATTGGCGGCATGAGGCCTGGTTGCCCGAGTTCGGCTATCCGAGCACGGGCGAGTTCATCGACGGCCGGCTGGTCCTGGCGGCATCGACCGCCGAGCCCAACGCGGTATGGGCCTCGCGCGCTGGCGCCTACTTCTCCTGGGAGACGGGCGCGAACGATGGCGATGCCATCGTCGAGCCGGTGGGTGGGGCGCAGGTCAGCCTCGTGCGGCATCTCGTCGCGCAGGAGCGGTTGCAGGTGCTGACCGACCGGGCCGTCTGGCAGCTTCGCGGCGCGGACAACGGCCCGATCACCCCGACGACGGTCGCATATCGCCGGCTGAACCAGATCGGCGCGAGCGAAGCGCAGCCGGTGGTCTATGACGGCGCCACGATCTTCGCCGACACGCCGGGCCGGAACCTCTACGAAGTGCTCTACGACGGAGCGACCGAGCGCACGGACGTCTCGCCGGTCAGCCTGATCGCGGAGCACCTGATCAAGCAGCCGGTCCGGCTAGAGCATGCGCCTGCGCGCGCGGCCCAGCCGGAGCCGCTGGTGCTGATGCCGAACGCGGACGGGACGATGACGGTGTTCCACTCCGTACGGTCGGAGCGGATCAGCGCGTTCTTCGAATGGGTCACGGATGGCGCGTGGCTCGACGTGTGCAGCGTAGGCGAGGACGTCTTCGCGCTGGTGAGCCGCGGCTCGTCTGGCATCGCGCTCGAGGAGCTGGTCTGGGATGCCGCGCCGCTGGACTGCGCGCGGCGTCTGACCTCGGCGGGCAAGACGCGGGTCTGGGGCGGCATGGGTCATCTGGCTGGGCGGACCGTCAGCGTCGTCTCGCGCGGCCACGACCTGGGCGACTACGTGGTGGACGGCAACGGCGTGGTGACGATGGGGCCGGACCGTCCGGAGGTGGACGAGGTCGAGATCGGATTGCGCTTCCTCCAGATCATCCGGCCGATGCCGATCGACTTCGACCTGGAGGAAGGCCCGGTGCGCGGGCTGAAGAAGCGGCTGATCCGTTGCTTTGTGCAGGTGGTGAACAGCGGGCCGTTCCGGGTGCAGGGGCGGCGGGTGCTGCTGGACTTCGTGGGCGACGACTTCGACAGCCCGCCGCCGGGCGGGTCGGGGATCATCGAGGTGCGGCTGCGGGGTGTGGATGAGGAAGCGGTGTTCGACATCGAGGTGGATCGTCCGCATCGCGTGACGCTCCTGTCTCTGACGCGGGAGGTATCGGTCGGTGGCTGAGACGGCAGTTCTGGCAGCGGTCGCGGCATCCGCCGTCGTTGGCGCAGGGACGGCGATCTATAGCGGCCAGCAGCAGGCCGCGGCAGCCAAGGCGCAGGCGCAGGCGACCGCGGCGCAATACGAGGAAGAGCGCCGGGCCGCGCGGCTGGCGGCAGAGCAGGAGGAGGCGGCGAAGCGTCGCGACCTCGGCCGCGTGCTGAGCGCGGCGGATGCGCTGCGGGCCGGGCGCGGGCTGGACCTCGGCAGCCAGACCGGTGAGGCGATCCGGCGCGCCAGCATCGACGCGGCCGAGGGCGATATCGAGACGATCCGCGCGAACGACAACCGCACCGGCCGGCGCCTCGGGCTGGCGGCCGATGCGGCGCTCCGGCGCGGCGGTGAGACGGCGAATGCGGCGATCATCGGCTCCTACGGCCAGGCGGTCGGCTCGCTCGCAAGCGGGGCGCGGCAGATTTACGGGATGACGCGATGAGCGGCACGGTTCCAGTCTATCGCTCGCAGGAGCGGATCCAGCGCCAGCCGGTGGTGGACACCTTCACCGGTGAGGGCGGCGCGATGGCGGCGCTGTCCCGCTCCATGGGCGAGTTGCAGAACGTCCTTGCCGCGACCGGCCGCGACATGCAGCAGGCGCGCGAGGAGCGGGAGATTGGCGAGGACCGCCGCGACATCCTCACGAGGCCGATGCGCGACGAGGCCGGGAACTACATGGTGCCCGAGCCGGGCGAATGGGGCACGCGCCGCGGCAGGCTGCGGAATGAGGCGATCCTGAACCGTCTCGCCGACGAGGCGCAGATCGAGGGACGCGAGGCGGCGGTGCGCTTCCGGCAGGAAGCCGGCGCCGATCCCGCGCGCTTCCAGGCGCTGTTCCGCGGCTGGGCCGAGGGGCGCACATCGCAGATGCCCGAATGGGTGCGGCAGCAGGCGGGCAGCGCATTCAGCCGCATCGCGAACGAGCATGTGCAGTCGCTGGCCCTCCAGCAGGTCGCGCGGGAGGATCGCAACCAAGCGGCCGGGTGGGAGGCGCATCTGCAGGTGCGCACCCAGGAACTGGAAGGCCTGGCGCGCGCCGGGCGGATGGACAGCCCCGAGTATCGGACGGCGCATGAGGCGGTGATCGGGCTCATCGACCGTGGCGTGCGCGAGGGCCGGCTGTCTCCCGAGGCGGCGGAGGTGCAGCGGCAGGCGCTGTCCGACCGGGTGACGGGCGTCGCGGTGGTGCGGGCGGGCATGGACCGTCTGGCCGAGGGCGCGACGGCCGAGGAAGTGCTGCGAGACTTCGACGCGGAGGCCGACCGGCGCGCCCTGCCGCTCAACCAGCGGGAGCGGCTGCGGAACCTGCTGGAGGCGCGGGTCAATGAGCGCCGGGCCGTGCAGGCCGAGCAGCGGACCGAGGTCGGGATCGAATGGACCGACATGCGGGCGCGCATCACGGGCGGCGTGCCGGTGGAGGCGACGGAGGTGGACGCGCTGGCGCGCCGGGCCGAGGGTGCTGGCGCCCGCGCGACCGCGGCCGAAATCCGGCGCACGCAGGAGGTGTATTCCAACCTGCGCGATGCCCAGGCGACAAGCCTCCCCGAGCTGAC
Organism: Neoroseomonas eburnea; assembly: GCF_018129005.1. Classification (GTDB taxonomy): domain Bacteria; phylum Pseudomonadota; class Alphaproteobacteria; order Acetobacterales; family Acetobacteraceae; genus Neoroseomonas; species Neoroseomonas eburnea. The sequence goes on along the minus strand of NZ_JAAEDL010000022.1, from coordinate 70,886 downwards.
CCGGCAGTATTCGGCGCTGGTGCAGCGGGTGGCGACCGACCCGAACGCATCCTCGCGCGATGCCATCCTGGCGCAGCTCCTGGGCGAGGCGGTGACGCGCCGGCGGGAAGCGATGCGCCGCGACCCGCTCGGCACGGCCGCAGCCACCCATCGGCTCAACCCGAACGGCGGCGAGCTGATCCCGCTGGACATGTCGAGCCCGGAGAAGCTGGGCGAAGGGTTGGCGGCTCGCGCGCAGCAGGCGCGTCGGCTCGGGGCGCTCGAAGGCATGGCGGACAGCATGCCGGTGCTGACCGCGGCCGAGGCCGCGCAGCTCGGCGGCCTCGTGCGCAACGGGACGCGCGACCAGCAGATGGCTCTCCTGACGTCGCTGAACCGGCTGCCGGCGGACACCATGCGCCGGACCATGGAGGGCATGCTGCCCGGCCAGGAGAACGAGCGCGACCCGCGGGTGCTGTCTTTCATGGCGGCGGCGGGCGTCATGCAGCGCGACAGCCGGCTGGCGATCGAGATCATCAACGGCATGGAGCGCCTGCGCGCCACGCCGGCGCCGTCGCTGAATGGCGCGGAGGTGGACCGCTTCATCGAGGAGCGCGTGGGGCAGGCCTATGGGACGAACCCGGCGGCCTATGCGGCCGTCTCCGCTGCGGCGCGCGCGGTCTATGCGGAGCGCGCGGCGACGGGGATGGACCCATCCGAGCCGGGGGCGAGCCGGCGCGATCCGGGGCTGGCGCAGCGGTTCGACAGCGGGTTGATGCGGCGCGTGCTTGAGCAGGTGGCGCCGACGATCACCTACAACGGGCAGATGATCCCGCCGCCGGTGCGCAACGGGCAGGTGATGACCGAGGCGGCCTTCCGCGAGCAGATGCAGGGCATCCCTGCCCATGTGCTGAGCGGCGTCCGGGCGGCGAACGGTTCGCCGATCACCCCGGACATGGTGCGCCGCGATGGCGCGCTGATCGCGGTTGGCGAAGGGCGGTATGGGCTGACGATCCGGGGCTTCCGGGTCAACGGGCCGGACGGGCGGCCCTTCGTGGTGGACATGCGGCAGGACTGGCCGGCGCCGCCGGCGGCCGGCGATCCGAACGCCCCGCGCGGCATCCGCAACAACAACCCGCTGAACCTCGAATTCCGCTCCGGCCAGCCCGGCGTGGTGGGGAACGATGGACGCTTCGGCCGCTACCAGACGATGGAGGACGGCCTGTTCGCCGGCGCGCAGCAGATCCTCCGATGGGTGGACCGCGGCGACACCACGCTGACCGCGCTGATCACCCGCTGGGCGCCGCCGAGCGACAACAACGACACGGCGGCCTATGTGCAGCGCGTGGCGCGTGACACCGGCCTCAATCCCTCTGCGCCGATCAACTGGCGCGACCCGGCGGTGCTCGGATCGGTGATCCAGTCCATGGCGCACCATGAGAACGGCCAGCCGGTGGACGCCGAGGCGGTGCGGCGCGCCGTCGCGCGGGTGCTCGGCTGATGCTGATGGACCTCGGCGCCGGGCGCGGCGCATCCCCCCTTGAACTGCTGCCGGAACTGCCGGTCACGCCGGCCACCTTCTGGGAGCGGTTCTCCCTGGACTGGGAGGCGGACCGCGCTACGCGCCTCTCCATCTCCGAGCAGCGGAACGAGTTCGAGGTCTACGAGCAGGCCCGGGAAATCCTCCGGCGCGAGGGCTTCAACGCGCCGAACCCGCATGATGTCGGCTACGACACGCCGCTGGATTTCCTGCCCGGCCACGGCCTCGGCCAGCGGTTCTCCCGCAGCATCGCGCGTGAGGCGCTGATGCGGGCCTACGACCAGCAGGTGGCGCAGTTCCGCCAGCAGTTTCCCGACCGCGCCGGGGAGGTGATGACCGCGGTCGAGGTGCAGCAGCGCGCGCGGGAGAATGCGGTGCGCGCCTATCGCGCGTCGGAGACGCAGGCGCTGGTCGGTGGCGGGGCCCTCGGCGGCTTCCTCGGGCAGACCGCGGCGGCGCTCAGCGATCCCGTCACGGCGGCCACGCTGCCCTTCGGTGCCGGGGCGCGTGTGACAGGCGGCGCGGCGTGGAACATCGCGCGGACGGCGCTGATCGAGGCGGGCGTTGCCGCCGGCGCGCAGGTGCCGATCGAAGTCACGGCTGCGCCCTACCGCGTGTCGCTCGGCCTGCCGGCGGATGTGGGGGGCAGCCTGCTGTCCGCGGCGGCCGGCGGCGCCGTTCTCGGCGGCGGGGTCCGCGCGCTGGCCGAGGGCTGGCGGCTGCTGCGCGGGACAGGCCGCGTGCCGGATGGCGGTGGCGGCCAGCGGATCGACGATGCCCTGCATGTGCTGGAGGACCAGCAGCGCATCGTGGACAGCAACCCGGGCGTCCCGCCGCCGGTGCACGAGGCCAGGCTCGCCCGCGCGACAGAGACGGCGATGCAGGGCCGCCTTATGCCGGATGATGAGGTGGCGCCCTTCCCGGCGGAGGCGCGGGTCTACACCCCCTCCGGCCGGGCGGTGGGCGTGCGGTATGAGGTGGCGGAGCTGTCGGCGCTGACGCCGAGCCACACCGACGATTTCTCCCTGAACCCGGCCTATCCCCATGCCGAGGGCGTGCAGCCGCGACAGCGCGAGCGCGACGCCTCCCGCCGGCAGGTGGACGAGATCGCCGCCGGGCTGGAGCCGGAGCGCCTGGGCCGGTCCACCGAGGCCGGCAGCGGCGCGCCCATCGTCGGGCCGGACGAGGTGGTCGAGAGCGGCAACGGCCGCGTGCTGGCCCTGCGCCGCGTCTATGGAGACCCGGCCCGGGCCGGGCAGCAGGCGGCCTATCGCGCCTGGCTCGAGGCGCAGGGCTTCGACACCGCCGGCATGGCGCAGCCGGTGCTCATCGCCCGGCGCACCACGGCCCTGTCCCCGGACGAGCGCCGAGCCTTCGTGCAGGAGGCGAACAGCGCGCAGTCCCTGACCATGTCGGCGGCCGAGCAGGCGCGCGCCGACCGCGACCTGGTGGGCCGCATCCTGCCGCTCTACCGCGGCGGGGACATCGCCCAGGCCGGCAATGCCGAGTTCGTCCGGGCCTTCATGCAGGGGCTGCCGCAGACCGAGCAGGGCCGGCTCATGACTGCCCGCGGCAACCTCTCGGCCGAGGGAGGGCGGCGCATCCGCGGCGCTGTCATCGCCCGCGCCTATGGCGACGAGATGGGCCCGCTGCTGGATCGCATCCTGGACAGCGACGCGGACGGGATGCGGGCCATCGCCGGCGCGCTGCGGGACGTGGCTGGGCCCTGGGCGGCAATGCGGGAGGCCGCGGCGCGGGGCGAGATCGCGGAGGGGATGGACATCACCCCGGACCTGATCGGCGCGGTCCGCACCGTGCTGCATGCGCGGGAGAAGGGCCTGCGGGTCGCGGACGTGCTGGCGCAGATGGACCTGGACGCGCCGCCGCTCTCCGACAATGGCCGGGCCATGCTGGCGCTGATGTTCAACGGGCCGCAGTTCCAGCGGCCGGCGGGGCAGGCGACCATGACGCGCCGGCTGGCCGGCTATCTGGACGAGGCGATGAAGTCCCAGCCGGGCCGGGACATGTTCGGGGCGGAGGCGGCGCCCGCGCGGGACGTGCTGGACGCGGTGAGCGCCCGCGAGGCCGAGCCGCCCGACCCGGCCAGGGGCCGCCAGCGCGCCGCGGCGGCGACGGGGGACCGCACGGCGGAGGTGCAGGCCGGGGCGCAGGTGCCGGACGCAGAGTTCCTGGAGGCCCAGCGGATCGCCATGCAGCGGGATATCCAGGTCGGGATGGACGATGGCACGCGCGGCGCGCGCGAGCTGCTGGACGAGGTGGAGGCGGCGGCGAACGACGCGGATGCGGCGGCGGCGTGCCTCATCGGAGGGATGGCGGCCTGATGGCGGCGACGGACAACATCGCGAAATGTCTTGGTGATGCGGTCGATGCGGGCCGGATCAGCCGGGAGGGTGCGGAGCGCGCGCTGCGCGAGGTGAAGCGCGTCTTCGACGAGAACCCGGGCGTGAGCGAGGGTGCGGCGGCGGCCCGGGCTGCGGAGACGCTGAAGGCGGACGCGGCGCTGCGGAAGCGCCAGGCTGCCCTGCAGGTGACGGCGACTGATAGGGTGCTGCAGGACGTGGCGAGCCATCCGGAGGGCGCCTATCGCGGCACCTGGGCTGTCTTCGTGCGCGACCTGACCGGCAAGGCGACCTATTCCAACGTCGATGGCTGGACGCAGGCGGTTCGTGGCATCCTCTATGGCAAGATCGCGGATGTCCTGGACGCCTACCGGGCGAAGAACCTTGGCCTGACGCGCGACACCATCGGCTTGCAGCGGTTCATCCGCGACCTATACGGCGAGGCGTCCGGCGATCCGGTGGCGGCCAATGCCGCGCGGGCCTGGTCGGAGGCCGCGGAATACGCGCGGCAGCGGTTCAACGCGGCCGGCGGGAACATCCCCCGCAAGGAGGCGTGGCGGCTGCCGCAGCACTTCGACACGGAGACCGTGAAGCGCATGGGCCGCGCCGGCTTCGAGGACTGGATGCATCGCGCCGTGGAGGACGGCCGGCTGCGCATCTGGGACTATGAGGCGAACGCGCCGGTGGACCCCATCCGCCGGGCGGAGATCATCTCCCAGGCCTTCGAGCGGATCGACACCAACGGCCTGTCGGACCTGACGCCCGGCCAGGCCGGCTCGGCGAAGCTGGCCAATTCCCGGTCCGACCGCCGGGCCTTCGAATGGACCACCGCCGACGCATGGCTGGAGGCGAACCGCACCTTCGGCGGCGGCGACGCGGGCATCTTCGACCTGCTGGTGAACCACATCGACGGCATGGCGCGCGACATAGCGATGCTCGAAATCCTGGGCCCGAACCCGAATGCCACGGCCCGCGTGCTGATCGACAGCGCGCGCAAGGCCGGGGTCAGCGACAATGAGGCCTGGTATCTGGAGAACGCCTGGAACGTGGTGAACGGCACGGCGCTGTCGCCCGTCGCCGGCTGGAAAGCCTCCTTCTTCGGCGGCGTGCGCGCTTGGCTGTCCTCGGCGCAACTCGGGTCCGCGGTGCTTTCCTCCGTCTCCGACTTCCAGACCATGCGGCAGACCGCGGCGTGGAACGGCCTGGGCTCCAACGGGATCATGGGCGAGTACTTCCGCCTGCTGAACCCGGCCAATGCGGCCGACCGGAAGCTGGCGGTCCGGGCTGGCCTCATCGCGGATGGCTGGGCCCATCGCGCCCGCGCCGCGCAGCGCACCATGTTCGAGGAGATCGGGCAGACCCTGCCGGCGCGGATCAGCGACTTCGTGATGCGCATCTCCGGCATGAACGCCCATACCCAGGCGGCGAAATGGGCCTTCGGGATGGAGTTCCTGGGGCGGCTGGCAGACGACGCGGGCCACACCTTCGACGCGCTGGACCCGGCGCTGCGCCGGACCATGGAGCGGTATGGGCTGACGGCGGCCGAATGGAATTTGATCCGCACGAAGGGGCTGCATTCCGAGGACGGAGTTGACCTGATCTTCCCCGAGAACATGATGCGGGACGGCGACCGGGCGGCCGAGCGCGCCGCGACCCGGCTGCTGGAGATGATCGACGCCGAGCGGGGCTTCGCGGTGCTGGAACCCGGCGCGGCCGAGAAGGCGCTGACGCTTCAGGGCACGCGGGCCGGCACCTGGTCGGGCGAGTTCTGGCGCGCCACGACGCAGTACAAGAGCTTCCCCATCACCATGATGACGCGGCATCTCTACCGCGGCTTCAATGCGGGCGGGGCGACGGCGGCCGGGCTCTACCTCGCCCGCCTCGCGGTGGGGCTGACCGCCTTCGGCGCCTTCGCCATGCAGATGAAGGAGATCGCGAAGGGGCGCGACCCGCGCGACATGACCGACTGGCGTTTCTGGGGCGCGGCCTTCTTCCAGGGCGGCGGGGCCGGCATCGTCGGGGACTTCCTGAACAGCTCGCTGAACCGCGCCGACACCAGCTTCTACATGACGGCCATCGGCGGCCCGACCGCCGGGCTGGCGGATGACCTCGCCCGCCTCACCATGGCCAACATCTCCGCCACCACCGAGGGCAAGGATGCCAACTGGGGTCGGGACGCCGCCCGCTTCGTGCGCCGCAACACCCCCGGCACGTCCCTCTGGTATATGCGTCTCGCCTTGGACCGGCTGATGTGGGACCAGCTCCAGGCGATCCTGGACCCCGACGCGGCCCGATCCTGGCGGCGGACCGAGCAGCGGGCCCGGCAGGAGACCCGCCAGGAGTTCTGGTGGCGGCCCGGCGAGGCCGGCCCCGAGCGCGGCCCTGCGCTGGACCGTGCGATAGGTCTGGACGGCAGGTAGCCTCATCTGGACAGCCGGGGTCATGGCGCACGTCACGATCCCGGCTGAAGACCCCTTCATCGCCTACACCGGCGATGGCGTCACCGTCGCCTTCCCGGTGCCGTTCACCTTCTTCGACGCGGCGGACATCACCGTCTACCTGGACGGCGTCGAGCAGGGCTCGGGCTATTCGGTCTCGGGCGATCCGCTCGACGGCGGCTTCCAGGACGGGACCGTCACCTTCGTCTCGGCGCCTGGCGCCGGGGTGGCGGTGGTGCTGGTGCGCCGGCTCGACGTCGAGCGCGTGACCGATTTCCCCTACCCGTCCCAGGTCCTCGACATCCAGAGCCTGAACAGCGAGCTGGACCGCCTCGTGGCGATGCTCCAGGGCATCGGCCTGGACAGCCGCCGCGCGCTGCGCGTGCCGGCGTCGGAGATCACGGTCAACGAACTGCCGGGGCGGGCAGCCCGGGCGAATAAGGTCCTGGCCTTCGACGGCGATGGGCAGCCGATCGGCCTGACCGTCAGCCTCGGCGGCGACATCAGCCAGGGCCTGATCGAGCAGATCATCAACAACGCGCTGGCGAACGTCTTCCCGCCCGGCATCATCGTCGCCTGGTCGGGCTCGGTCGGCAGCATTCCGGCGGGCTGGGCGCTCTGCGACGGCACCAACGGCACGCCGAACCTAGGCAACCGCTTCGTGCTCGGGGCCGGCACTGGTCTCTACCCGGCGCCTCACACGATCGGGGGCGATTTCAGCGGCATCACCAGCGCGGCGGGCGCGCACAACCACGGCGGCAGCACCGGCTCCCACACCCTGACGACGGGCGAAATCCCGGCGCACTCGCATGGCGTGACCGACCCGCAGCACACGCACGGCGGCAGCGGTGTCGCCTTCACGCCCACCGCCGCGGACGGCCTGGCCGGGCTGGAATACGGGACCGTCGAGGTCGCTGGGGAGGGCTGGACCTGGAGCACCAGCGGCGCGATCAACCCCGCCGCGACCGGGATCAGCATCCAGAATGCCGGCGGCGGCGGCGGCCATGCCCACACCATCCCGACGCAGGGCGATCACGCCCATACGATCCCGATCGTCCCGCCCTACTACGCCCTCTGCTACATCATGCGCATCGGGGCCTGGACCGGCGGCGGGGGGGAGTGGATCGTCAAGCCGGAGGTGATCCAGTTCGCCGTCTCCGACGAGACGACGGAGATCACGGACGGCCCCGCGAAGATCACCTTCCGTATGCCCTTCGCGATGACGCTTCAGGCGGTGCGCGCGAGCCTCGGCGTGGCCAGCACCAGCGGCGCCGTCACGATCGACATCAACCAGAACGGGGCGTCCATCCTCTCGACGCTGCTGACCATCGACGAGGGCGAGAAGACGAGCACGACGGCAGCCACGCCCGCCGCCATCGGCACGACGGCGCTGGCCGACGACGCCGAGATCACCATCGACATCGACGCAGCGGGGGCCGATGCGGCCGGCCTGAAGGTTGCGCTGATCGGCGTGCGCGTCTAATGGCCTGGCTGATCAACCCGTATCGGTTCGGTGCGTCCAGTCCGCCCGGTGCGCCTGGCTTCGTCGGCTACGCGATGGCAACGTTGAATGTCGGCCTCGGCGCGGGCAACACGACGGTGCCCCTGACGGCCCTGACCGGCGGCATCGGCTCCGCGCCCGTCGCCGGTGATCTCGTCGTGGTGCTCGCCGGCGAGGGGGTGGCGAAGTCGGCGGCGTTGACGGGCGGGGGGCACCACGCGACTGGCGACAGTACAGGCGCCTATGCCCTTGCGGAAGGATCGCCGATCCAAAGCGGCGAGCCGGCCGGTGCGGGGCTCACGAACGCCAGAGCGCAGTTGTCCGTCAGCTATGCGGTTATGGGCAGCACGCCGGATACCGAGGTGGTGCTGCCCTACATCGGGTCGGAATTCGCGTGCGGCACCGCCCACGTGCTCGTGTGGCGCGGCATGGACCCGGCGACGCCGCTCGACGCGGTGCCGGTCGCGTCCAATCTGCCGGACAGCCGCCTGCCTGATCCTGCCGCCATCACACCCGTTACGCCCGGTGCGATCATCCTCGCCGCCGCGGCGGTCGGTCAGCGCAATGATGATCTGGTCCAGACTTACACGCACCCTGATCTACCGGACACGCTGCAGCATCGCGCGAGCGGAGGCGGCACCATCGAGGTGACGCTGGCCGGCTGGACTGTGTGGCCGGGGTCTGGCGCCTACGATCCGGGCGCCTGGGTGTATCCGCTGGGCGACCACGCAAGCGCCTCATGGGCTGCGGTCACGCTCGCCCTGCGGCCTGGCTGAGGGCGGGCCGGGGCGTAGCGGCATGAACGGCGCGAGAACATGGCGGGCCGGACTGCCCCGATAGTGCACTACTTCGAGGCGGATGTTCCCGATTTGGCCTGAACCATCCTGAACTTCGATCTTCGCGAAACGCAAGCTTTCTCTAGGGAAAACCTAGTGTCCATGGTCCTCGCCTGCGCCCTCGGCGAGGACGTAGGTGATGGAGCAGTAAGGGCAAGTGACCTCGCGGTCCTCGATGTGCAGCCAGATGCGCGGATGACCCAGGCCGGAAGCGGCCTCCCCGTCGCAGGCGACCTTGCGGGAGGTCACCTCGACCCGCTGGTCGGGGGTGAGCCCGGCCACGGGCTTCGGGGCATATCCGGTCATCTGGGGGTCGCGCATGGGGGTCCTCTCGCCAGGGCGCGCACCATAGTCGCGGCGGGCGTGGTGGACCAGCCTGGAGGGCGGTACCATCTCCGGCGACGATGATCCGCCTGGGGCATGATGGACGACGGAAGGGCTGGGGGAGGGTGAAGCTCCCCCAGACCCCCTCCCTTTTCTGTCACTTGGAGACTGACCTCAGTCGCCAGCTCCCAAGGGACAAGGACGGGAGGGGGATCGGGGGAGGTTCGCCTCGCCCTGCCTTCCCCCGTCGCGCCCTTCTCGCCGCCCTGGGCACGGCCGCCTGCACCCCGGCCCGCGCCCCGATGGGGCCGCCCGTCGCCACCCCCTCCCTCTTCGGCGATGTCCTGGTCATGGCCGACGGCGCCCGCCTGCCCCTGCATGCCTGGCTGCCGCCAAGCCCGCCGCGCGCCGTCGTGGTCGGCCTGCACGGCATGAACGAGCACGCCCGCGCCTTCCTGCAGGATGCGGCGCCCTGGTTCGCCAACGAGGGCGTCGCCCTCTACGGCTACGACCAGCGCGGCTTCGGGGGCGCGCCCCATCGCGGCATCTGGGCCGGGCACGAGACCATGGCCGCCGACGCCACCGAGGCTGCCCGCCTGATCCGCGCCCGCCATCCCGGCCTGCCGCTGGTGATGATGGGGGAAAGCATGGGCGGCGCGGTGCTCCTGGTGGCGGGCGGCTCTGCCAACCCGCCGCCGGCGGATGGCCATGTGCTGCTCGCCCCGGCCGTGGTGGGGCGGGACAGCCTCGGCTGGTTCGCGCGCAACATGCTCGACGTCATGGTCACGCTGGTGCCGATGATGGGCTTCGCGAATTCCGCGCCCGGCTTCCAACCGACCGACAACATCGCCGCCTGGCAGCGCTGGTCGAGCGACCCGCTGCTGATCCGCCATACCCGCGTCGATGCACTTGCCGGCCTGGTGGACCTGATGGACGCGGCGGTGGCGGCGGCGCCGCGCTTCCGTGGGCCGGCATTGCTGCTCTATGGCGGGCGGGACCGGCTGGTGCCCGCGGCGCCGACCCGGCGGCTGGTCGCCACCCTGCCCGAGCCCGCCCGCCAACGCGTCGGCTTCTACCCGGACGGCTACCACATGATGCTGCGCGACATGCGGGGGGACCGCGTGGCGCGTGACATCACCGCCTGGGCCGTGGACCGGCAGGTGGCGCTACCCTCCGGCGCCGAGGCCGCGGCGCGGACCTGGCTGGCGGCGTGACGGGACGCGCGCCGCCCTTCCTCGGCCATGACGGCGCGATCACCCTGGCGGCGGCGCTGCTCGCAGCATTGCTGACGGCGGGGCTGGCGCCGCTCGCCGCGACCCTGGCCGTGCTGCGGACGGCGCGGCGCGCGGGCGTGGAACCCGGCGCGGCGCCGGCTCGCATCCTGGTGCTCGGCCATCGCCTGCTGCCGGGCGGCGCGCCCTCGCCCGACTTCATCGCGCGGCTGGCCCGGGCGCTGGCCCTCGCGAAGGCGCATCCCGGCGCAGGCGTGGTGGTGCTGGGCGGGCGCGCCGCCCCCGGCACGCCGAGCGAGGCCGAGGCCGGGCGGGACTGGCTGGCCGCGCGGGGGCTCGATGCCGCGCGCATCGGCCTCGAGACCCGGTCCCGCCATACGCTCGAGAACCTGCGCAACCACCGCGACGCGCCCCCGGCCGCAGGGCCGGAGACGCTGGTGACCAGCCGCCTGCACCTGCATCGGGCCATGCTGATGGCACGCGGCCTCGGCCTCTCGCCCGCGCCGGTGGCGGCGGAGGACAACCTGCGCGTGGCGCTGCCCCGCCTGCTGGCGGAAGGCTTCATGGTCCATTGGTACGTGACCGGGAGGCTGCTCGCCCGCATGCTGCGGCGGCGGCGCTGGCTCGCGCGGATCGGCTGACCGGCGCCACGCGCCGGGACTTGCGGCGCGGCCCTGCGCGAGGCCAACACGCTGATGACGGTCGGCGGAATGGCTCGCCGCCATCAGGCCGCGGCTCGCGCGCCGCCCGCACCGTGGCGCGCAGGACAGCAGGAGGAAGACGGATGCAACGAAGGTGCCTGCTCCGCACGGCGCCGGTCCTGGCGATGGCGGGCGCGTTCGGCCTCTCGGGCTGCACGCGGCCGGTCTACAACGTGGAAAGCCGCAGCTTCGTCGACAGCGGAACGCCGGAGGCCCGCCGCAACCAGATCCTGCGCGCCGGCGCCGGCCTGGGCTGGGAGATGGAACCGGTCCGCCCGGGCCTGGTCCGCGCCACCCTGCGCCTGCGCGGCCATGTCGCGGTGACCGAAGTCTTCTACACTGCCGACAGCTTCTCCATCCGCCACGCGGACAGCACGAACCTGCAATACGACGGGACCAGCATCCACAAGAACTACAATGGCTGGATCGAGAACCTGGAACGCGCGATCATCCGGCAGCCGCCGGTGTAACCGGTCCGGAAGGCGGCACCTTCGTCAGCCCCTCCGGCCGCAGGCGATAGCCGAAGCGGTAGGCGAGGGACAGCGCGTAGAAGGCACCCTTGAACGCCAGTACCGGCAACTGGCGGTTGGCATTGGCGTGCACGTCGCCCGCCAGCAGGCTGACCAGGCCTTCCCGCATGCGGAAACGGTTGCGCGGCTCCATGAACATGTCGCGCAGCACCGGCGTGTTGATGCGGTAGATCAGCCAGGACAGCGATCCGATGGCGCGCTTCACCTTGCGCTCGAAAGCCTTCGCCATGCCCGCCGCGCGCGCCGGGTCGTCGAGCCAGGCGTCGGCGACCTCCGCCCCCATCTCCGCGCTCGCCATCGCCAGCAGCACGCCGGAGGAGAAGACCGGGTCGATGAAGGCATAGGCGTCGCCCGCCATCAGCCATCCGTCGCCGTGCATCACCCTGGACGCGTAGGAGTAGTTGCCGGTGGTGGTGACGTCCGAGATCAGTTCCGCCCCCTCGATCCGCCGCGCGACGGAAGGGACGGACCGCAGCGTCTCCATCAGGAAGGGCTCCACCGGCCCGCGCCGGCGCTTGAAGAAGCCGGGATTGCTGACGACGCCGATGCTCATCACCTCGTCCGGCAGCGGGATCATCCAGAACCAGCCATGGTCGAAGAGATGGATGGTGATGTTGCCGTCCTCATGCTCCCCGAACGGCGCGACGCCACGGAAATGACCATAGATGGCGGCGGTGTTGTTGTGCGGGTTGCGCGCCTTGCTGCCCATGGCGGTGGCGAGCAGCGTGTCGCGGCCGGAGGCGTCGATGACGTAGCGCGCGCGGAAGGCGTGCATCGCGCCGTCCTCCCCGCGCGCCGTCACCAGGTGCCCGCCCCGCGCATCGAGCGTGACGTCGAGCACGCGCACCCCCTCGCGCGCATCGGCGCCGGCCGCCAGCGCGCGGCGGAACAGGATCTCGTCGAACTGCGACCGCCGCACCTGGTAGGCGTAGGTGTAGTCCTGGTTCAGCCCGGCGGCGAAGGAGAAGGCGGTGTGCTTGCCGTGCTCGTCCGAGACGAAGCGCGCGCCGGGCTTGTGGACGCCGATCGCCGCGATCTCGTCCTGCACGCCGAGCCGTTCGAAGATGCGCAGGTTGAGCGGCAGCAGGCTCTCGCCGATGTGGAAGCGCGGATGGCGGTCCTTCTCCAGGGCCACGACGCGCCGGCCCTTCTCCGCGAGCAGCGTTGCCGCGGTGGCGCCGGCGGGCCCGCCGCCGATGATGAGCACGTCACAGGCGGTCTCGCCCTGGAGGGCGGCGGAATCGAGCGGCATGGCCTAGGTCCCGACGCGGTTGGACGGTAAGGTGCGCGACCATTCCAGCCGCATTCCCGTGACCGACGCAACCGCAACGGCGCCCGCCAGGCTCGCCGTCGTCATCCCAGCCTTCCAGGAAGCGGCAACCATCAGGGCCGTGGTCGCGCGCGTCCGCGCCACGCTGCCCGATGCGCCGCTGCTGGTGGTGGATGACGGCTCGACCGACGGCACCGCCACGCTGGCTGCGGCGGCCGGGGCCGAGGTGGTGGCAATGTCGGGAAACCAGGGCAAGGGCGCGGCGCTCCGGCGTGGCATGACCGAGGCGCTGGCGCGCGGCGCCGCCTTCGTCGCCACCCTGGACGGGGACGGCCAGCACCGGCCGGAGGATCTGCCGCGGTTGCTCGCCCTGGCGCGGCCCGACCGCATCGTGATCGGGTCCCGCCGCCACGCCTCCGGACAGCCCGAGGCCCGGCGGCGGGCCAACCGCATCGCGGATTTCTGGATCTCCTGGGCCGCCGGGCATGCGGTGGCGGACAGCCAGTCCGGCCTTCGCATCTATCCGGCGGCGGCACTGGCCGGACTCGCGCATTACGAAGGCCGCGCGCGCCGCTTCTCCTTCGAAAGCGAGATCCTGATCGACGCCGCCCGCGCCGGCATCACCACCGTCGCGGCCGACATCCCCGCCCTCTACGGCGCGACCCTGCGCCGCCCCAGTCATTTCAGACCCGTTGCGGACATCGCCCGCATCGTCATGATGGTGGCGGGCAAGCTGCTCGCGCGCGGGATGGACCCCGCGGGGCTGCGCCGCAGCCTGGCCGGGCTGCGACGACTGGAAGGGGAAGGACGCGATGATCCACCGTCGTGACGCGCTGCGCCGCAGCCTGCCGGTCCTGGTTGCGCTGGGGGGCGGCATCGGCCTCGGCGCCTGCCGCCAGCAGCCGATCTACGAAAGCACCGGGGGCCAGTTCCCGGGCCGCGGCAACATGGCGGAGCGCGAGGCGCTGATCCGCCGCGCCGCCGCCGCGGTGGGCGGCTGGCAGATCCAGGCGGTGCGGTCCGGCCTGCTGCGTGGCACCAACACCTGGCGCAGCCACCAGATGACGGTGGATATCGCCTTCGACATCCGCAGCTTCACGATCCGCTACGTCAACAGCCTGAACCTCGATTACGACGGGGTGCAGATCCACCAAGCCTACAACGACCGTGTGCGGGCGCTGGAAGCTGCGATCCTGCGCGGCGGCTGACCGCTACGCCATCCCCCCGTTGATCGAAACCGTCTGCCCCGTGATGTAGGCCGCGCGGTCGGAGCAGAGGAAGGCGACCAGTTCCGCCACCTCCTCCGGCAGTCCGAGGCGCCGCGCCGGGACGATCCGCTTCACCATGTCTGCCGGCACCGCCGCCGCAACCGCGGGGCTTTCGATCAGGCCCGGCGCCACCGCGTTCACCGTCACGCCCCGCGGCGCGCATTCCAGCGACAGCGACCGCACCGCGCCGATCAGCCCGGCCTTGGCGGCGGCGTAGTTCGCCTGGCCGCGATTGCCCATGATGGCGGAGACCGAGGACATCGCCACGATCCGCCCGCGCCGCGTACCCATCATCGGCAGCAGCAGCGGCCGCGCGACATGGAAGAAGCCATCCAGCGAGACCGCCAGCACGCGCCGCCACTGCGCCTCGCTCATGCCGGCCAACGGCACGTCCTCATGCGTGCCGGCATTGTGCACCAGGAGTTGGATCGGGCCGTCGTGAAGCAGCGCCTCGCAGGCGATGCGCGACGCGTCATGGTCGGCGATGTCGAAGGCAATGCTGCTGCCACCGATCTCGGCGGCGAGAGCCGCGGCGCGGTCGGCATTGGCGTGGGCGTGGACGATCACGTCATGGCCGTCGCGTGCCAGGGCACGGCTGATGGCCGCACCGATCGGGCTCGCGCCGCCGGTGACGAGGGCGCGGGTCATCGCGGGAAGATCGGGGGCAAGGGAACGTCTCCATGGACCGGGCCCCCATCGGCGTCGCCGCGCAACGCCCATGGGACCGGAACCCCCCAACCGTCCCTGGCTCCTGGAGGCTGCCCCCCGAGATCGGCTCCGAAAAGGAAAGGCACGGGAGCGCTTGGGGTTCCCGGACCGGGGGAGGTTCCCCGCCCCGGCGCTTCCACGTCGCACATCATGCCAGCACCACCGTCGCCCGTCCGCCCAACAGCCTGCGGCCATCGCCGTCGATGGTGAAGCGATAGATGAATCCCCGGCTCTCCCGCGCCATCGCCGTGGCCGCGACCGCCAACTCCCCCACCACGTCGTCGAGCCGGTCCGTGCCGATCTCCACGCCCGACAGCGCCGCGACGAAGCCTCGCCCCTGCGGCGCGCCCTGGGTCAGGGCGCCGTGCAGCGCCATCGCCTGCAGCGCGTATTCCGCGCCGCAGATCGCCGGCAGCATCCCGTCCCGCCGCAGCGGATTGGCAGCGTCGCTATGCGTCGCGGAAGAGCACAGGATGCCCTCCGCATCGCAGGCCTCCACGCGGTCGAGCAGGCACATCGCGCCCTGGTGCGGGATGAGGCGCGCGATCGCCTCCCGCGACGCCGGCAGCGTGCTCACCCCAGCACCGTGACGGAAAGGCTCGCATCATCGAGCATCGGCAGCAGCATCCCGCCGTGCCTGCCTGCCGCCAGCGCCGACAGCAACGGCAGGGCGCGCGCCACCGGGTTGCCGTCGTGCAGCGTGCCGAGCCCCGGCGGCAGCGTCGGCGCGGCGGGTGCAGGCAGCTCGCACGGTTCGATCCGCAACGCGCCACGGCGCGCCCCTCCCGGCGCCAGCACCAGGGCGAGCGCGAAGGACTCGCTGGTCGGTCGCAGCGCGCCGAGCGGCGGCGGCAGCGGCACGTCGTGCGCGACGAACAGCACCTTCTCCCCACCCGCCACGACCTGCGCCGCCGCGTGCAGCAGCCCCGTCGCGAAGACGCCGTCATACCCACCGAGGCTGACCGAGGGCCGCGAGGACCCCACCGCGATGCCCCAATACCCCGCCGCCGCGTTGTGCACCGAGTTGTGGAACTGCGTCGGCGATATCGCGCCGTCCGGCGTGTGGAGCGCCTCGAGGATCGAGGTGATGACCTGCCCCTCTCCATTCGAGGAGGCGAAGACGGTGTCGAGCTCCTCCGGCGGCGCCCCGCTGTCCTGCACCGCCTCCGCCGCCACGGCGAGCGCGAGGCGCACGGAAGGCCCGGTCCGGCGCCGCTCGGTCGGCGGCAGCAGGGTGGGCGCCGGCGGGGTGAGCGGCGCCGGCGCGTAGGGCGCCTGGCCGGCCAGCACCGGAGCGGCCTGCGCCCAGCCCGCCAGCCCCGGCCCGAGCAGCCCGATCCCGGCGATGCCGACCAGCAGCGTCATGGGATACGCCCGATCACCAGCGCGCAGTTGCTGCCGCCGAAGCCGAAGGAATTGGACAACGCGCGATCGACGCGCGTCGCGCGGTTCTCCACCACGACGCCCGAGACGAAGGAAGGGTCCGGCCGCGCCAGGCCGAGACAGCCGGGCACCAGCCCCGCCTGGATGCAGACCGCGGCGACCGCCGCCTCCAGCGCGCCGGAGGCACCCAGCGTATGTCCGGTCCAACCCTTGGTGGAGGAACATGGCACCGCATCGCCGAAAAGGCGCGCGATGGCGCGATCCTCCATCGCATCGTTCGCGCGCGTGCCGGTGCCGTGCATGTTCACGTAGTCGATCGCGGCCGGTGCGATGCCCGCGCTGTCCAGCGCCGCGCGCATCGCCGTCACCGCGCCGAGCCCCTCCGGATGCGGCGACGACATGTGGTGCCCGTCGGAGGAAGCGCCGACGCCGAGCAGCCCGATCCGCCCGGCATCCTCCGGCCCGGCCCGTTCCAGCAGCGCGAAGGCCGCGGCCTCCCCGATCGAGATGCCGTCGCGATCCTCGGCGCAGGGGCGCGTCGGCCCCTTCGCGAGCAGTTCCAGCGAGGCGAAGCCGTGCAGCGTCAGCCGGCACAGCGTGTCCGCCCCGCCGACGATGGCGGCATCGGCGACGCCCGCCGCGATCAGCGTCGCCGCATCGAGGAAGGCCCGCGCGCCCGAGGTGCAGGCGGTGGAGATCGGGATGCACGGGCCCCGCAGGCCCAGGCGCGCCCGCACGTAGCGCGGCAGCGCATGGAGATCGTGGGTCCGCGCGAAGTCGTAGGGCGGCAAGGCGCCGTCCTGCCCGCGCCGCGCCCAGGCCTGCTCGGTCTCCTCGATGCCGGAGGTCGAGGTGCCGAGCACCACCGCGATGCGCCCCGCCCCATGGCGCGCGACCGCCGCCGCCACCGCCTCCATGAAGCCGTCCTGCCGCAGCGCGAGCTCGGCCAGGCGCGTGTTGCGGCAGGCGAAGGCGGCGAGCGGCGCGGGCGGCTGCAATGCCTCGGCCTCCCGCACGCGGCCGACCCAGACGCCATCGGGCATGCCCGGCAGGTCGCAGGGCGCGAGCCCGGCGCGGCGGCTGGCCAGCGTTTCGTGCATCGCCGCGAGGCCCGTGCCCATCGCGCTGGTCGCGGTGATCGCCGTGATGCGAAGGGGACGCATGCGCCTCAGCCTTGTGCGCCCCGCCCTGGCGCCAGGGCGCAGGCCAGGAGGAAGGCGGCCGCCACGCCGACGGTGACGGTCAGCCCCGTGGCGTGCAGCACGGGTGTGCGGCAGAGCGCGAGAAGCCCGAAGGTGAGCAGCGTCGTGACCATGCAGGTGATGACCGACCCCAACGCCCGCGCCGCCTCCTCTGCGGATTCCTTCCCCGGACGGGCCGTGGCCCGCGTATTCGCAAGAAACAGCGCATAGTCCATGCCGACGCCGGCCAGCAAGAGCGCAGCGGTCAGGTGGAAGACCGAGATCCTCTCCCCCAGGGCGGCGAGCACCGCGAAGGTCAGCAGCAGCGCGCCGCCCAGCGCAGCGGCGATGCGCAACCCGCCGGCCAAGCCCCGCCCGGCGCCGAGCAGTACCAGCACCAGCACGCCACCCACCGACGCCCAGCGCAGTGCGGCGCCGGTGGCCTCGGCGAGCAGCGCCTCGGTCTCCGCCTTGATGTCGACGACCAGCAGGCCCGGCACGGCGGCGGCCGTCGCGCGCAAGGCTGCCATGTCATGGATCTCGGCGGGCAGCAGCACGGCACGCCAGCCGCCCTCCTCCGCCCGCAGCAGCGGCGTCAGGCGGGCCGACAGCAGCGGCGCGGCGGCGAGATCCGCCGGCGTCAGCGGCGGCTGCGACCGGGCCTGCCCGACCTGCTCGAGGAAGGGCGCGAAGGCGGTGGCGCGGAAGGGCAGGCCCTCGCGCACCGCCTCCAGCCGCGCCGCCAGGCTCGCCGCATCAGGCAGGGCGGCAAGCCGCGCGTGCTGGGTCGCGGCACTGGGCAGGTAGCGTGCCGGATGGTCCAGGCCACCGATCGCGCCTGCGGCGACCAGCGGCGCCAGCGCCTCGGCCGCCCGTTCGGCGCCGCGTAGCGCGCCTTCCGCATCTGCCGCGCGCACCGACAGCGCCACCCGCACGTCCGGAGCGCCGACCTGGTGGCGCAGCTTCTCATCGAGGTCGCGCACCGCCTCCGGCACCGGGCTCAGCGCCGCCAGATCGCGTTCCGTCCGCGGTCCGCCGGCCATCGCCAGCGCGGCCGCAACGGCGGCGATCAGCACGATCACCGCCCTGCGCCGTGCCGGCAGGCGCAGCAGCACATGCGCCAGCCGTTCGGGCAGCGGTCGCACCGGCAGGCCTTCCGCCGGCAGCAGCGCCGGCAGCAGGTAGCGCGTGGCGAGCGCGGCCACGATCAGCCCCGTCGCCGCGAAGAGCCCGAGCTGCGCGAGGCCGGGAAAGCCCGAGGCCAGCATCGGCGTCAGCCCCGCCACCGCCGCCGCGACCGCCAGCCGCAGCGTCGGCCAGATGCGCCGCGCTGCCTCCCGCAGCGTCTCCTCCGACGCGCGGCCGGTGATCAGCAGGATGGGATAGTCGTCCACCACCCCGAGCATGGTCATGCCGAAGCCGAGCGCCGCGCCGTGAACATGCCCGAACACCGCATCGACGACGGCGAGCGCGGCCAGCGTCCCGGCCGAGAGCGGCACCGCCACCACCGCCAGCATCAGCGGCGAGCGGTAGCGCCAGATCAGGAAGGCGCCGACCAGGACGGAGGACAGCATCGAGACCAGCTTCACGTCGGCGCGCACCGCCGCCGCCGCCTCCGCCGCAAACACGCCGGGGCCGGACAGCAGCAGCCGCGCCCCCGCCGGCGGCGAGGCCTCCGCGAAGGCGGCCCGGAACGCCGCCGCCGCGGCGGCCTGCGCCCCGGTGTCCAGCCCGGCGGCGCGGGACTGCGCCAGCAGCAGCGCGCGCGGGCCCTCCGCCATCCAGACGCCGTGTTCCGTCGCGACATGCGCATCGGCCGTCCAGCCGCGCACCAGCGCGAGGAAGGCGCCGGTGGGATCGGCGAAGCCGTAGCGGCGCACCAGCGGCGCGGCGGAGGACCGCAGCCCGTCGAGCACCGCTTCCAGCGACCGGCGCAGCGAATCCTCGGTGAAGGCCTCCGGCGTCGTGGCGGGGGACAGCGCGTAGCGATGCGCGAACAGCAGCGCCGCCTCGCCATCCTCCATGCGCGGCGCACCGTTCGCCACCAGCGCGAACAGCCCGCTCGCCTCCACCCGCGCGGCCATGGCGCGCGAGATCCGCGCGAGGTCCGGCGCCGCCGCGCCCTCGATACCGGCGATCAGCAGGGTCGTCGCCGCGCCGCTGCGCAGCTCCCGCAGCAGGAAGGCGGCTTCCTCCGTCTTCGGCGTCGGAAGGAAGTCGGCGATGTCGCCCCGCAATTCCACCTGGCGCAGCAGCAGCGGAAAGGCCAGCGCCAGCACGGCCAGCGCGGCGAAAAGCGCGGCGAAACGCCTCATCGCGTGGACGAGATCGCCATGCGGGCGCGCCCGTCGCGCATCTGCGTCTCCATCACCAGGATGGCGGCGCCCTCGCCTTCCAGGATGATGCGCTGCACCGCCGCGCGCACGCGCACGGAACGCGGCGTCAGCACCATCCGCCAGCGCGCGCGGCTGCCGGAAAAGGCCACCTCGTGATGCTCGCGCAGCGTGGCGAGGTCGCCGGCGAGGGTGGCGCGGATCGCCTCCACCACCGGCCGGATCTCGGGCATGGCGTCGAGTGCCAGCACCTCCCGGCTGCCGCGCGCGGGGTGTTCCAGCACGAGGCTGTCGCCCTCCGCCAGGAAGCGCTCCTCGACCGGTTCGATCGTGTGCTTCTCCATCCGGTCCGGCGCACGCCAGGCGAGCACGCCGCGCGAGGTCAGCGGGCGATCGAGTTCCGGGATCTCCCGCTCCTCGGTGAAGGTCGCGCGGCTCTCGCGCACGGCGGCCAACGCCGCCATCAGTTCGCGCAGCAGATCGGGGCCCTGAGCGGCCAGGGGAAGCGCGAGGAGGATGCGGCGGCAGAAGGTCAGGGGAGGAGAACCTCCCCCGAACCCCCTTCCTTCTTTGGTCACAGGAAAGGAGGGGGGGTTCGGGGGGAGTTCCCTCCCCCCGACCTTCATCCACCGCCGCCTCAAGACCCCTTCCCCCAGAACTCGTAGAAGTTGAACCAATTGTACGGATAGGCCCGGCACACCTCGCCGAGCCGCGTGGCATAGCGTTCCAGCCAGCCGCGCAGCGCCGCCTCCCGCGTTTCCCGCGGCAGGTCGATGGCATCCGCGAAGGGTTCGAAGCACAGCTTGTAGCGCCGCGGGCCGAGCCACAGGCCGAAGCCCAGCACCACGGGCGCGTGCAGGATCGCCGCCAGCGTCATCGGCCCGCCTGGAAACGGCGCCTGCGCGCCGAGGAAAGCGACCGCCAGCATCCGGTCGCCCCGTGGCGCGCGGTCGGCCAGCAGCCCCACCACCCCGCCGCGTTCCAGCACCTCCCGCGCCGCCAGCATCGCCTCGGGCCGGCCGAGCGGGATGATCGAGGCGGCGCGCGCCGGATCCAGGCTGTCGAACAGCGCATCCGCCGCGCCGGCATTCCCGGTGTGCATGAGCATGCGCACCTCGACCGGCGCGCCGGCGCCGCCTACCGCGCGCAGCGCCTCAAAGGAGCCCATATGCGCGCCGAGCAGCACCAGCCCCTGCCCGCGCGCGGCGGCGGCACGCAGGATCTCGAGCCCTTCGACCTCCACCCGGTAGCCGCGCCGCCGCCCGGTCAGCAGGAAGACGCGGTCGAGCATGGTCGAGGCGAAGCAGAAATACAGCCGCCACAGGTCCTGCCACCGCGCCGCACGCCCGAGCGCACGCGCCAGGTACCGCCGCACCGCGCGCGTCTGCGCCGCCGGTGAGGTCGCGAGGAAGAACAGCGTGACGGGGTAGAGCAGCGCATGGCCCACCGGCCAGCCGAGGCCAAGCGCGAGGCGCGCCATCAGGCGCAACGCGGCGGCGCTGCCGCGCTCGGGCATCGCGGCCCAGGCGGTGGTGCCGGTCATGCCGCGAAGGCCATCTCTCCCGCCGCGACCGGCCGGCCCGCCACCTCGCAGGCGAAGCCGACGCGGCCAGGAGCGAGCCGCGTCAGCGCCACCCGGACCTCCTGCCCCGGCAGCACGGGTGCGGCGAATTTCGCGCGCGGCACGGCCCGCACCGGCGCAAGACCGAAGGCCGCGCGCACCGCCGCGGCGACCTGGTCCAGCAGCACCACGCCCGGCACCACGGGATGGCCCGGGAAATGGCCGGGCAGGCTAGGGTGCGTCAGCGGCACGGTGAAGCATGCGCGATGCACGGCCGGCGCCGGCGCCGCCTCGGGGCGCCCGGGGGCGGGGCCGTGGCTGGGGTCGGTGGCCATGGCGCTGTCTAGATCAGATCCCGGTCAGGCGAAATCATCCGATCCGATGAAAATGCGGGCCGAAACAAGACGCTGAAGCGATTGCGGCGCACCGGGCGCAACGGGTCCGCGCCGGCACCTTCCGCCCGTTCGGGCCGCGCGCTGACCGTTCGGCAACCGGGCCCGCACCGGCATCGCGGCGTCGCTGTTCAGTGCCGCGGCCAGGCGAGCGCCGCCAGGTCGCCCTGCCGCAGCTTGCCCACCGGGTCGCGTGGCAGCGACCGAAGCATCACCACCGGGCGCGGCAGGAAGGCGGGCTCGACGCGTCCGCGCAGCGCCGCGACCACAGCCTGCGGTGTCAGCCCCGGTGCCACCACCAGCGCCGCCAGCCGGGCGCGCGGGTTGCGGTCGAGGTCCGGCGGCGCCAGGAACACCCCGTCGGCGACGCCCTCGATCCCGGTCAGGATGCTGGTCAGGCCGGAGAGCGAAGCCCGCTTGCCCGCCAGCTTCACCATGTCGGCCCGCCGACCGCCGAGGCGAAAGCGCCCGGCCTCCAGCGCCTCCAGCGTGTCGGCCAGCGGCACCGGGGCGGGCAGGCCAGGCACCGTCACGCTGGCGCCGTCCTCGGTGATGGTGAAGGCGGTGCCGTCATAGGGCAGCCAGGCATCGCCCTCGAGGGTGCGGCGGGAGGCGACGGAACCGGCCTCGGTCGCGCCGTAGATCTCGAGCACCGGTGCGCCCCAGGCCGCCTCGGCCTCGGCGGCGAGTCCCGCGGCCAGGGGTGCGGTAGCGGAGATCACCGCCCGCAGCGGCGGCAGCGCGACGCCGCTGCCGAGCAGCGCGCGCATCTGCAGTGGCGTCGTCACCAGCAGGCGTGGCGCCGGCATGGCGGCCAGCGCCTCCGCCATGTCGGAAGGGTAGAAGACCGGCCCGGCATGCCCGGCGCCGCCGCCCTGCAAGGGCAGCATCAGGGTCGTCTCGAAGCCGTACATGTGCTGCGCCGGCACGGTGCCGACGATGCCCGTGCAGGGCGTCACGGCGAACCGCGCGGCGGCGGCCCGGGCGCCGGCCACCAGCGCCCCCCAGGGCTTGGCATGCGGCCGCGGCTCCCCCGTGCTGCCGGAGGTGAAGGCGATGGCCGCGACGCGGTCGGCGCGGATGACAGGATTTGGCGCCGCCTCGCTTGGCGCGGCTTCGGGCCGCAGGACCGGCAGCGGCAACGCGACATCGGTATCGGCGAGCGCGTACCGCGCCCCGTGCAGTCGCGCGATATCGGCCAGCCGCTGCGGGGAGCGATCCGCCGAAAGCAGCGTGGCATGCCCGCGCGACAGCGCCGCCGCGAAGGCGACGAGCGCCAGGTAGCGGTCGGCGCAGAAATTCAGCACCGGCCCATCGGCCGGCAAGCGCGCGGCGAGGGCCGCGACCTCCGCCAGGAAGCGCGCCGCGGTCACCGGCATGGCGCCGCGGCGGAAGATCACCTCCCCCGGCGCGCGGGCGGTCAGGGGGAAGGTCGCGTCAGTGCGCATGGGGCACCACCTCCGCGCGCCAGACCGCCCGCAGGGTGCGGGATGGCCGCGCCCGGCCGAGTTCCGGGAAGAGCACGGCGCGGGCCAGATGCTCGCCCAGGAAAAAGGCCGCGGCGAGACCAAGGTTGAACACCGCGAAAGGCCCCGCCGCAGGACCGTGCCCGGCCAGCGTTGCCGCGTTCACCGCCGCGCACAGCAGGAAGAACCCCGCCCACAGCAGCGTCAGCCGCCGCGTATACCGTGCGAGCCCCGCCGATACCTCAGCGTGTTCGAAACGGGTGTATCGGGTGATCAGCGGATCCCGCCCAGGACGCAGCGTCGCGCCGAAATGCCAGGCGAGCGCCAGATTGCCGGCAAGCGGCAGGGCGGCGAGCACCGCCTCGGCCATCCCCGGATGCGCCACCCACAGGGCCGTTGCCCCGCCTGTGGCGACCGCCGCGCCGGCAATGCCCAAGGGACGCGCAGCGGGGGCGAGCATCGCCCCGATCAGCGCGGCAGCCAAGGCGGCACCGGCGGCATCCTGCCCCGCCATCCGCGCCGCGATCAGCAACCCGGAAAGCGGCAGCGAGATCCGCAGCCGCGGTGCCAGAGGGAACGACGGCATGGGCGTCAGCCCGTCCGGTTCTTCTCGATATGCGCAGCCAGGGCGCGTAGCGAGGCGAAGATGCGGTGGTTCCGCTCGTCGTCGGAACGAAGCTGGAAGCCGTATCGCTTGGAGACTGCGAGCGCGATCTCGAGCGCATCGATCGAATCGAGGCCCAGCCCCTCCCCGAACAGGGGCGCCTCCGGATCGATCTCCTCCGGCGCGGTCTCGAGGTGCAGCGCCTCGACGATAAGGCGCGCCACCTCCGCTTCCAAGGAGAAGGTCGTGGTCAAACTGGGACTCCCGCCGCGCGTCACAAACCGTTCCGGGGGAACCCACCGCAGGCCACCCTTCCCGGGGGGCCTTGACGAAAGGGCGCCGAACGGCGACCTCCGCCGCGATGTCGTCCGCCACCGGAATTGAACAGTATCAACGGGAAAGTGGCCTCACAAGGGCGGCACGCCGCGCCGCGCGCCGGTTTGCCGCCCTGCCCGGCCTGTTCACCTTCACGGTGGATGTCGAGGAGCACGGCTGCGGCTCACGTGCGCGCGCGCAGACCGGCCGGCTCCTGGACCTGCTGGCGGCGGCCGGGGCGCGCGGAACCTTCTTCGTCCTCGACGAGGTGGTGCGGACCGATCCGCGCCTGGTCGCGGCGATCGCGCGGCGGGGCCACGAGGTCGCCTCGCACGGGCACACCCACCGCCCCCTGGCGGCCGAAGGCGCGGCGCGGTTCCGTGCCGGCATGGAAGCGGCGCGGGACCGGCTTGCGGACATCGCCGGGGCGGCGCCGATCGGCTTCCGGGCGCCCTATTTCTCGCTGACGCCGGCGGCCACCTGGGCGCCGGAGATCCTGACGGAACTGGGCTTCGCCTATTCCTCATCCGTCCTGCCGGCCTGGAACCCGCTGGCCGGCTGGCCGGGAGCGCCGCGACGGCCCTTCCTGTGGCCCTCGGGCCTGCTCGAACTGCCGGTACCGGTGGCGCGCCTCGGTCCGGCGCGGCTGCCCTTCCTGGGGGGGATGTATCTCCGCTGGCTGCCGCCGTGGCGCCTCCGTGGGCTGTCGGCGCGCTGGGCGGCAGAGGAGGCGGGCGGCGCCCTGTGGTCCTACTGCCACCCCTACGACCTCGACAGGGGCGAGACCCTGGTGCACCGGGCCGATGCAGGCGCCCTCGGCAGCCTGATGCTGTGGCTCAACCGCGGGCCGACACTGCCGCGCCTCGAAGGCCTGCTGCACGGCCGGCGCTCCGAGCCCTTCGCCGCGCGGCTGGCGGAATTGCGCCAGGCCGCGCCAGCCTGGCCGGCGTGACGGCCGGCACATGTGCGGCGCCCTCCGGAGCGATCACCGCTCGCCGGTCATCCGGCGAAGCTGCCGGACAAGACGCGGGAGCGGGTTCCGCTCGCCTCGGCCCGCGGCAACCGCTCCAGCCCCGTGCCGTCGCGAACGTCTTGACCCGATCGGGCGATTCCACCGGTCAGAACACCAGCCCTCGTGGACCGTGGCCTGCCTGTCCGCTTCGTTCGCTGGATCTCCAGCGAACGAAGCGGACAGGGCATTAGCGACGACATAGGGAAGCCTCGGCCGCTGCCAGCCCGGCGGCCGTGTCGCCGCCGCTCAGCACGAAGTCGCGCAGCCCTTCCTCCCGCATCCGTTCGGCGACGCAGAGGCACAGGGTCGCGACGCGCCGCAACGGCCAGTCGGATCGCTCGCCGAGCACCTCCCGCAGGCCGGCGGTGCAACGCCAGCGGAACATCGCATCGCCGAGCGGCGTGTGCAGGCCGGAGGCGCCGGCCGCCGGCGGCGTGGCCGAGGAGGGCCGCACCAGGCGCTCGGCCGCCGAGGCAGGCGGGACCGGAGCGGGCGGGGCGGGCGGCGGCGCGGTAGCCAGCCACCAGCCGCCGAAACCAAGCGCCGCCAGCGCAACAAGCAGGAACAGGACGCGCAACACGGCGCACAGCATGGCGCGCAGCCGCGGCTCCGGCCAGCGCATATCGGGGTGTCCTTGCGGAAGTTCCGCACCGGGGTTCGGCGGTTCCCAGCCGGATCGAAGGGTTCCGCTCCGGCGGGATCGGCCCGTCCACGGCCGATTACAGGCGCGTGCGATCTGCTCTAAGCTATCTCCATGCGCAGCCTGAAGATCCTCTTCGTCGCCGCGGCGCTCCCGGCGCTGCCGGCCGCGCCGCCCATCGCCGTGGCACAGGCACAGCAGACCGAGACGCCTGCACCCCCGCCCTCCTCGCCCGCACCGCGGCCGCCGCGCTCCTGCGCACCGCCGCCGGCACCGCCGACCACCTGATGGCCGAAGCCATCTCCAGGCGCGGGACAGGCGGAGGCACGCTGCCGGCGAGGTGCGCAGCCCGTTGCGCCGCAGCCCTGGGCTTAGCCCTGCTGGGCTTTCCTGCGCTGGCCGAGGAGGTTCCCGGCCTCGGTCGCAACGACACGCGCCGCGCCGTCCCGCCCGGGCGCGCCCCCTGGCACGCCGTGGGCGAGGTCGAAACCTCGGGCAATCGCTGCACCGGCACGCTGGTCGGCGTTCGCAGCGTGGTGACCGCGGCGCATTGCCTGATCAACGACGATGCCACCGCGCTGGTGCCGGCGCGCGAGGTGGTCTTCCGCCTCGGCACCCGCACCGCGCGGGTGGTGTCGCTGCGCAGCGGCGCCGGCTTCGATCCGGGGCGGGAGGAACCCTGGCGTTCCGACTGGGCGGTGCTGACGCTGGATACGCCGCTCGGCGAGGGCCGCGCGCTGCGCCTGGCGCGCGAGGCGCCGCGGGAGGGCATCGCCCTCGCCCTGCCCGGCTGGCAGCACGACCGGCCCGGGGTGCTGCTCGCGGATATCGGTTGCCGGGTGATCGTGATGGCGACTTTCGGGGCGCAGGGCATGCTGGTCGGGCACAATTGCGCCGGCACGCTCGGCAGCAGCGGCGCGCCGCTGCTCGCGCGCGCCGATGATGGCGGCTTCGTGGTGGTGGGCGTGCAGGCCAAGGCCGCGCTGGGCCGGCCACTCGGCGTCGCGGTGCCGGCCTTCTCGATTCCCCTGCGGTAGCGGCGGCCCGCGCGGAGCACAGTGCGCCGCGCGGGATCAACGCGCCTTCGCCGCGAGCGCCATCAGCACGCGTTCCGGCGTTGCCGGCAGGTCGAGCCGCTCCACCCCCGTCGCGTCCTTCAACGCGTTCCACACCGCGGTCGCCAGCATCAGCGGCGGCTCGCCCACCGCCTTGGAGCGGAAGATGGTGTCCGCCCGCGCCGGCGCAGCAGAGAGAAGCCGCACCTTGAAGGCCGGCGGCACGTCGCGCGAGCCCGGGATCTTGTAGGTGGAAGGCCCGAGCGTGCGCTGGCGCCCCTGTTCGTCCCAATGCAGTTCCTCGCAGGTCAGCCAGCCGAGGCCCTGGACGAAGGCGCCCTCGATCTGGCCGCGGTCGACCGCCGGGTTCAGCGAGCGTCCGGCATCCTGCACCAGGTCGGCGCGCAGCACGCGATGCTCGCCCGTCAGCGTGTCCACCACCACCTCCACGACCGAGGCGCCGTAGGAGAAGTAGAAGAACGGTTCCCCGCGCATCGCCTGCGCATCCCAATGGATGTCGGGCGTGCGGTAGAAGCCGGTGGCGGACAGCGACACGCGCTCGATCCAGCAGCGATGCGCGAGTTCCCCGAACTCCATCGCGCGGTTGTCGCCGGGGCGGTCGACGAAGACGCGGTTGCCGGCGAAGACGATGGCCTCGACCGGCACCTCCCACAGCGCGGCGGCGACCCCGGCCATGCGGCCGCGAATGGTGCCCGCCGCGAGATGCGCAGCCCAGCCATTGAGGTCGCTGCCCGTGCTCGCGGCGGTCGGCGCGGTGTTCGGCACCTCCGCCGTGCTGGTCGCGGTGATGCGCACGCGATGCAGCGGCACGCCGAAGGTCTCCGCCACAACCTGCGCGACCTTGATGTTGAGCCCCTGCCCCATCTCCGTGCCGCCGTGGTTCAGGCGGATGGAGCCATCGGCATAGACATGCACCAGCGCGCCCGCCTGGTTGAGGTGGCGCACGCCGAAGGAGATGCCGAAGGCCAGCACGAAGGAACCGAGCCCACGCCGCAGATAAGGATGCGCCGCGTTGAAGGCCGCGATCTCCTGCCGCCGCGCCTCCCACCCCGCATCGGCGCGGCATTCCGCCCAGACGCGGCGGATCAGGTCGCCTTCCAGCGCCTGGCCGTAGGGCGTCTCGCCGCCATTCGGCGCGCCGGCGAAGTTGCGCTCGCGCACCTCCTCCGGCGTGTGCCCGGTCGCGCGGGCGACGCCGCGGATCACATCCTCCATCAGCAGCACGCCCTGCGGCCCGCCGAAGCCCCGGAAAGCGGTGTGGGAGACGGTGTTGGTGCGCAGCGCCAGCGCCGTGAGCTTCACCGCCGGCACGTCGTAGCAGTTCAGCGCGTGGGTGATGGCGCGGAACACCACGCCCGGCGTCAGGTCGAGGCTGTGCCCGCCATCGGCGGCGAGCGTCGCGTCCAGCGCCAGGATGCGCCCATCCGCGTCGAAGCCCGCGCGCCAGCGGAACAGGAAGGGGTGGCGCTTGCCCGTCGCCGCCATGTCCGCCTTGCGCGCGAGCCGCAGCTTCACCGGTCGCCCCGTGGCCTGCGCACCGAATGCGGCGGCGGCGGCGACCCAGGAGGCATTGCTCTCCTTCCCCCCGAAGCCGCCGCCCATCCGCCGGCACGTCACGGGAATGCGGTTGAAATCGCAACCCAGCACGCGTGCCGCGATGTGCTGCACCTCCGTCGGATGCTGGGTGGAGGAGGTGATGGCGATCTCGCCATCCTCCCCCGGCGTCGCGACGGCGATCTGGGATTCGAGGTAGAAATGCTCCTGCCCGCCCGAGCGGAAGCTTCCCTCGGCGCGCAGCGGCGCAGCATCCAGCGCATGCTCCGCATCGCCTCGCGCGATGACCTGCGGCGGCATCAGGTAGGCTTGGTGCGCGAGCGCTTCCTCGGCGTCGAGCAGCGCAGGCAGGGGCGCGATCGCCGGTTCCAGCGCGGCCGCGGCGCGCAGCGCGGCATCGCGCGTCTCCGCCAGCACCAGCGCGATGGGCTGGCCGTGATGCTCCACCGTGCGCTCGGCGAAGAGCGTCTCACCTCCCTTGCCGGAAGGCGAGACATCATTGGCGCCGGGAATGTCGGCCGCCGTCAGTACCGCCACCACGCCAGGCAGGGCGCGCGCAGTCGCCGTATCCAGTGCGGCGAGAAGACCATGCGCGACGGGGGACAGCACCAGCGCGCCGTGCAGCAGGCCGGGCGGTTCGGCCAGATCGTCGGCGAAGCGGGCGGCGCCGGTGGCGTGGGCCAGGGCGCTGTCGTGGGGGATGGGGGCGCCGATGGTCATGGAGAAAGGTCGGGGGAGGAGAACCTCCCCCGGTCCCCCTCCCTTCTTTGGCAATTGGGGACCGACGGCAGCGGACAGCACCAGGTATCAAAAGAAGGAGGGGGGATTCGGGGGGAGTTCACTCCCCCCGACCTTCCTTGCGCCCTCATGGCGCGACAAAGCCCGGCGCATGCGGCGCCGGCACCGCCGCCACCTCGCCCGGCAGCTCGGGCCGCCGCAGCGCCATCCGCCGCAGCAGGTTGCCCGCCGCAAGCCGGCGATACGCCGCGCTGCCGCGCAGGTCCGACAGCGGCGCGATCTCCGCCTCCAGCGCACGCGCCGCACGATCGGCAGCGGCAGCGTCGAAGCGCGCGCCCAGCAGCGCCGCCTCCGCCGCCGGGGCACGCGCGGCGCGCGGGCCGCAGCCGCCATGGGCGATGCGCGCCTGCTCCACCACGCCATCGCGCAGCGTCAGCAGCACCGAGAGGCCGACCGTCGCGATATCCTGATCGTGCCGTTTCGACAGTTTCTCGCAGGCGAGGATCGCGCCTGGTGCGGGACGCGGGATCGCAACACGCGCGATGATCTCGTCTGCCGCCAATGCATGCGTTCGGTAGCCGGTGATGAAATCCTCCACCAGCATCGTGCGTTCGCCGCGCGACGACACCAGCGCCACCGTCGCTCCCAGCGCGATCAGCGGCGGCAGTGCATCGCCGATCGGGCTGGCCGTGCCGAGATTGCCGCCCAGCGTCCCCAGCCCACGGATCTGCCGCGACCCCAGCCGCCGCAGCAGCGCGGCGAGGGGCGCGAAATCGGCATCCGCCGCGCAGGCATCGAGCAGCCGCGCATAGGGCGCCGCGGCGCCGGCGACGATGCCCGCCGCCGTCACCTCCAGCCGCCGCAGCCGGGGAATGTTCAGCAGGCAGATGACGGTCTCAGGCCGTTCCCGGTGCTCCGACACGCGCAGGCCGAGGTCGGTGCCGCCGGCCAGGAGCCAGGCGGCGGGATGCGCGGCGCGCAGGGCGACGGCTTCGTCCACGGTTTCCGGCAGGAAGAAGCGCTGGGCGCCGGCGGCGATCAGGCGCGGCGCATCATGCGCCAGCGGCGGCGGCGCGCTGTCGTCCTCCAGCGTCGCCATGGCATCGAGGATCGGCCGGTAGCCGGTGCAGCGGCACAGATTGCCGGCCAACGCCTCATGCGGGTCGCCGCCCTCCCGCGCCCAGGCCCAGGCGGACATCACGATGCCCGGCGTGCAGAAGCCGCATTGCGTGCCGTCATGTTCGGCGATGGCGCGCGGCACCGGATGCGGCTCGCCAGCTTCGCCGCGCAACCCCTCGACCGTGCGGATCGCGCGCCCCGCCGCCTGGCCAAGCAGCATCAGGCAGGCATTGATCGGCGTGCGGGTGCCCTCCGGGTTCTCCAGCACCACGGTACAGGCGCCGCAATCGCCCTCGGCGCAGCCCTCCTTGGTGCCGCGCAACGCACCGGGTCCGCGCAGCCAGTCGAGCAGCGTCACCGTCGGCGAGGTGCCCTCCGGCAGGGTGACGTCCTGCCCGTTGAGCGTGAAGCGGATCGGGGCGGCCATGAGGGCAGCCTAGCAAGCGGCGCGCCGGCAGCGGAACGGGCGTGACGGGGAGGGCGCTGCCCTTCCCGCCCCCCCTCCGGCCAAAGGCCGAAGGGCCTCTCGACACCATGAGTTGGCCTGCCGGAAAGAAGGGCGCCGTGTCGCACCGACCGCGCCGGTCATCCGGCGCCTTGCCTTCGGCCACCCATGCTAGCGGGTTCCAGGGGCCTTTCCGCCCCTGGTGGGGCGGAGGTCCGGAGGGGGGCGAAGCCCCTCTCCGCCGCCCGTCACTCCGCCGCGTTCGTCCGTTCCGCGCGCAGCGGCCCGAGGATCTCCGCGTCGTGTTCGCCTGTCCTGGGCAGATCGAGCCGCACCCCGAGCCGTTCCTCCCCGAACTGGATCGGCAGCGCGGGGACGGTGCAGGGCCGCCCATCCGGCAGGGTGATGGACAGCAGCCCGCCGCTTGCCTTGAGGTGGGGGTCCTCGAACAGGTCCCAGGGCCTTGCGATGCGGGAGAAGGGCAGGCCGGCCCGCTCGCACATCGTCTCGAGCGTCGCGACGTCGTGCTTCCTCAGCAACGACTGCACCAGCGGGATCAGCGTCTCGCGCCGCTTCGCACGATCCGTGTTGGTGGCGTAGTCAGGGTTGTCGAGAGCGGGCTCGTTGAGCTCGCGGCGGAAAATCTCCCACTGCCGCTCGGTGACGACGCCGATGAAGATCTGCTGGCCGTCCGCCGTGTCGAACACGTCGTAGACGCCCCAGGCGCGACGGCCGGCGGGCATCGGCGTCGGATCCTGGCCGGTCATCGCCTGCTGCAGCATGGCGGTGGAGACCAGGAAGGCCGCATTCTCGAACAGCCCCGACTGCAGGTGCTGTCCCCGCCCCGTCGCATCGCGCTGGCGCAGCGCGCCGAGGATGGCGATGGCGCCGAACATGCCGCCCATCATGTCGTTCACCGGCGCGCCGGCACGCAGCGGCCGCCCCGGCGGGCCGGTCATGTAGGCGAGGCCCGACTGCATCTGCACGACCTCGTCCAGCGCGGTGCGGTTCTCATAGGGGCCGGGCAGGTAGCCCTTGAGCGAGAGGTAGATCAGCCGCGGGTTGCGCGCCGACAGCGCCGCATAGCCGAGGCCCTTCGCCTCCAGCCCGCCCGGGCGGAAATTCTCGATGACGACATCGGCGGTGTCGACCAGCCGCTTCAGCGTTTCGAGATCCGCCGCGTCCTCGGTGTCGAGCTGCACCGATTTCTTGTTGCGGCTGAAGGCCGGGAAGAAGCCGGTGCCGGAGGAGGTGAGGTAGCGCGTCCGGTCGCCCTTGCCGGGCGGCTCCACCTTGACGACCTCGGCGCCGAGATCGGCCAGCACCAGCCCGCAGGTCGGCCCCATCACCATGTGGGAGAACTCGACGACGCGGATGCCCGCGAGGGGAAGCGGCGCGCCCTGCGCCTGGCTCGGCCGATCCGGCCCTCCGCGTCCCTCGGCGCCCCGGTCAACCGGCCCGCTCATGCCGCGCGCGCCTTCGCCCGGAAGGCGGTCAGCGAGCCGCCGCGCAGCAGCGCCGAAGGCAGCGTCCGCCCGAGGATCTTCTCGGCGAGGTGCCCCGCCGCGATCAGCGCGTCCACATCGACGCCGGTTGCGATGCCCATTTCCTCACACAACAGGACGAGTTCCTCCGTCGCGATGTTGCCCGGCGCGCCGGGATGTCCGGCGAAGGGGCAGCCACCGGCACCGCCCACCGCCGCGTCGTATTCCGCCACCCCCATGCGCAGCCCGGCCAGCGCATTGGCGATGCCGAGGCCGCGGGTGTCGTGCAGGTGCAGAGACACCGCCTGGCCCGGCCAGCGCGAGCGCACCTCGCCCACCACGCGTTCGACCAGCAGGGGATTGGCCCAGCCCATGGTGTCGGCCAGCGAGATGCGCTCGATGGCGCAGCCCGTCCCGGCCGCCAGCGCCATCGCGTCCGCCACGGCACCGACCGCCTGCGCGGGGGTGATCTCGCCCTGGAAGTTGCAGCCGAAGGCCGCCTGGACCGAGACGCGGTTCACCGCCACGCCGGCGGCGAGGTGTTCCGCCACATTCTCCCGCATCGCCGCGAGCTGCCCCGCCCGGTCGCGGTTCAGGTTGCGCAGCGAGAAGGCCTCCGACGCCGCGACGGTGATCGAGCCGTAGACCGACAGCCGGTCCTTGAAGGCCAGCGCGCGCTGCAGCCCCTGCGGATTGAACCACAGCGCCGTATAGGCAACCCCTGCGCGCGGCGTGAACCCCGCCACCACGGCATCCGCATCCGCCCACCCCGGCACACGCTTCGGGCTGACGAAGGACGCGACCTGGATGCGGGACACGCCCGTCGCCGACAAGGCATCGATCAGCGCGATCTTGTCCGCCGTCGGCACCGGCACGGTGGCGATCTGGAAGCCCTCGCGCGGGCCTTCCTCCGTGATGCGCACGCTGCGCGGCAGGTCGCTCATCGCCGTCTCCTAATCCTCAGAGCGGATCCCGATCAGCTGGAATCACCTGATCGGGTAAAGATGCTCGCGAAAACCAAGTGGCCGAGAGGTCGCCGCGGGCACAGTCGAGCGGAAACCGCTCCAGTTCCTTTCTATCCCGCGCCGGACCGGCGGAACACCACCACCAGGTTGTTCGCCGGCATCTCCGTGACCTCCGTCGCGCCGAAGCCCGACGCCACGGCCAGCGCCGCGACCTCCTCCAGGTCCCGCACGCCCCAGGCCGGGTTGCGCGCGCGCAGGTCGGCATCGAAGGCCGCGTTGGACGGCGCGGTGTGGCGCCCGCCGCGCCTGTAGGGACCGTAGAGCACCAGCGGCGCGCCGGCCGGGAGGATCGCCGCCGCGCCGCGCATCAGCCCTTCGCAGGCCGACCAGGGCGCGATGTGGATCATGTTGATGCAGAGCACCGCATCAGCCGCGGCGATCGGCCATTCGGCCGCGGCGGCATCGAGCGCAAGCGCCGGGCGCAGATTCGTCACGCCCGACGCCCAGGCATCGATGCTGGCGCGCGCAGCGGCGTCGGGGTCGCTCGGCTGGAACATCAGGGATGGAAAGGCGGCGGCGAAATGGACGGCGTGCTCGCCGCTGCCGCTCGCGATCTCGAGCACCAGGCCACGGGCAGGCAGGCAGCCGCGCAGGACCGCCAGGATCGGGTCGCGGTTGCGGGCGGCGGCGGGGGCAAAGCGGCGCGGGTCGGTCATGGCGCAAGGTCGGGGGAGGGTGAACCTCCCCCGAACCCCCTCCCTTCTTTGGGACTCCGCCCTTGCAGCATCACGGCACCAGCCTTTCGGAGGCGAGGGCGGCATAGACGTCGCCGCTGTTGGCCGAATGCGGCAGGGCGGTGAGCCAGGAGGCCATCGCCCGCACATCGACCGGCACGGCATGCGCGAACACCATGCTCTCGCCGAGACACGCGTTGAAGGCGCGGTAGCCGAGGCCAGACAGCAAGCCGAGGCACTCCAGGGCGACATCGCGCTGGATGGTGGTGAACTCGAAGGACAGAGCACGCGGGGGGCGCGTCAGGCCGCGCAGCACGGTCGCCTCGAAGCCCTCGACGTCGATCTTCACGAAGGCCGGCAGCCCATGACGCATGGCAAGGGCATCGAGCGTCGTCACCGGCCGCGTGATCTCGGCGTCCCAGTGTTGGCCCTCCCAGCCCGCGGCGCCGTCGGCGGCGGCGATGAAGGCCGCGCTCGCGGTCGCGACGGTCGGGTTGGCGGTGTTGAGGCGCAGCACAGCCTCGCCGGCCTCGGCGCCGACCAGCGCCGGCACCAGGGTGACGCCGGTATCGCCGCGGAAGATCAGCCGCAACGCGCGCGCCAGCAGCGGCTGTGGTTCCACCGCCACCACCCTCGCGCCCAGCCGACGGAAGGATGCCGTGCGGTCGCCGACATGCGCGCCGATATCGAAGGCGAGGTCGCCCGGCCCGACGAAACCTGCGTGGAAGCGATCGAGCAGCGCCGCGCGGCCCGGCGCATAGTAGGTGCGCAACGAAACGCCGACGGCCCTCGCGAAAGTGGTCATTCGGTCAGGTCACGGGAGGGTGAACCTCCCCTGAACCGGGACGCCAACGGCCGTGCTGCGCAACGCCGCCGGGCACCCCAAGTCCCGCGTTCGTTGTCACCGGGAAACCGACTTCGACGGTCAGCCCCCGGATGCCAAAGAAGGTTGAGGGGGGCTCGGGGGGAGAAGTTCGCTTCTCCCCCCGTCCTTCTTCCCAATCTCACGCGAACACCACAGCCGCCCCGGCCGCATGGGCCGGCGGAACCATGACCCCGGCCGGCGCCTGCACCGTGGGGATCCCGTCCAGCACGCGCCGCGCCGCCGCTCCGCCGTCCTCCGTCCGCACCAGGATCCCGGCCATGAACGGCAGGGCAGGCGCGGCGACGCCCGGCAGCACCTCGCCCAGGGCCTGTTCCGTCAGCACGCGAACGCGGGTTTCCATCACCGGCGCGAAGGGTCCGGCCGCGCCCGCCGCGCCCGGCAGGCGCAGCAGGAAGCCGCCGGCGGGGTCGGGTTCGACCGGCAGGCCGGACAGTCGCGACAGGCGCGCAGCCGTGTCCGCCGGTTCGGCGGCGCAGAGGATCGCCTCCTCCAGCGCCACGGCCTTGTTGGCGTGGTCCATCCACCTCTCCTGCCACACCAGTTCCGGCGTCAGGTGGCGGATGAGCTGCACGCGGCCCTCGGGCGGGTCCGGGAAGGGCAGGCGGGCGAACTTCGCGATCGGCCCGCCCGCTTCGACCGGCCGCTCCAGCCAGGCGATGCCCGGGATGTCGATGCCGGCTGCGCGCATGCGCGCGAGGTTCGCCTCCGGGTCCTCCATCGCCAGCGCCAGGATGTGCATGCCGGGATAGCGCGCGAGGAAGGCGTTGAGCGTGTTGTCGTAGAGCGCCGGGTCGAGGATTGCGATCAGCTCGATGTAGCCGTGCTTCAGGAAGGCGCAGCGGTTGCCGGAGCCGAACTTCTCCACCGGCAGGTCCGGCCGGCGCCGGCCCGATTGCTGGGCGACGGGGGAGAGCGAGAAGCCGAGCCGTTCATAGGCCGCGGCCATCGGCGCCAGGTCGCGCGCCGCGACACCGACATGATCCAGCGCGACGGCCGTGCTCATGCCGGGTTCTCGTACTTGTCGAGCAGCCAGGCGGCAGGCTCGGCGGCCGCCTCCACGTACCAGCGCTCCATCAGCGGGTGCGCGCGCACCGCGGCGACATAGGCGCGGGAGGTCGGCGTCAGCTCGGGCTGCCAGGTCAGGAAGCGGGTGACCACCGGGGCGTACATCACGTCCGCCAGGCCGAAGCGCGGGCCGAACAGGAAGGGTCCGCCCTGGGCGCGCAGCGCCTCGGCCCAGATTGCCTCGATGCGCGCGATGTCGGCCAGCGCATCGGGCGTGCGGCCGCGGCCGGGGAAGGTGCGGCCGAGGTTCATCGGCATCGCCATGCGCAGGCCGCGGAAGCCGGCATGCATCTCCGATGCGATGGCCCGCGCGTGGGCCCGAGCGGGACGGTCGGCGGGCCAGAGCAGCGGGGCGATCTCGGCGCAATATTCGGCGATCGCGAGGCTCTCCCAGATGCGCGCCCCGTCATGCTCCAGATAGGGCACGAGTCCGTTGGGGGAGACCGCCTTGACCGCCTCCGTCGAGCCGCCGGCGAGCGGGATGACCGCCTCCTCGACGTCCAGATGCGCGAGCCGCACGGCCAGCCAGCCGCGCAGGGACCAGGAGGAATACCGCTTGGTGCCTATGACGAGCCGGCCCTTGGACATGCGCGCGCCCTCCTTCCGGCGCGGGCGGACCATGCCACGGCGGGCGGCGCCGGCGAAGGGTGCCCCCCCCGCAGGCGCGACCGTCCCCGGAAAACCGGCGGATATCCGCCATCCGGCCACGGATCCGGCCGCCCGGCGGGCAGGGTGCTTGCCCCACGGCGCCGCCGGGTGTTCCTTGCAGCCCTGCCGAGCCTGGAGATCTCCCCGATGAACGAGTTGAGCGTGCCGCGTCCGAACTCCCTGGACGCGTACTGGATGCCCTTTTCCGACAACAAGTACTTCAAGGGCGACACCGCGCGCATGCTCGCCCGGGCCGAGGGCATGTCCTACTACACGCCCGAGGGGAAGGAGATCCTGGACGGCACCGCCGGGCTGTGGTGCTGCAACGCCGGCCATGGCCGGCGGGAGATCAAGGAGGCGATCCAGAAGCAGGCCGCCATCCTCGACTACGCGCCGACCTTCCAGCTCGGCCATCCGATCGCCTTCGAGGCTGCGTCCCGCATCGCCGAGATGACGCCCGAGGGCATGGACCGCGTCTTCTTCACCAATTCCGGCAGCGAGAGCGCCGACACCGCGCTGAAGATCGCGCTGGCCTATCACCGCGCGCGCGGCGACAGCGGCCGGGTGCGCATGATCGGGCGGGAACGCGGCTATCACGGTGTCGGCTTCGGCGGCATGTCGGTCGGCGGCATCGGCGGCAACCGCAAGCAGTTCGGGGCCCTGCTGCCCTATGTGGACCACCTGCCCTCCACCCATCTGCCCGAGAAGAACGCCTTCAGCCGCGGCCTGCCGGTGCATGGCGCGGAACTGGCCGACACGCTGGAGAACCTCGTCGCGCTGCATGGCGCGGAGACCATCGCGGCGGTGATGGTGGAGCCCGTGGCGGGGTCCACCGGCGTGCTGGCGCCGCCGGTCGGCTACCTGAAGCGCCTGCGCGAGATCTGCGACAAGCACGGCATCCTGCTGATCTTCGACGAGGTGATCACCGGCTTCGGCCGCCTCGGTACCAATTTCGGCGCCGAGCGGCTGGGTGTCACGCCCGACATCATGACGATGGCCAAGGGCCTGACCAACGCCGCCGTGCCGATGGGCGCGGTCGCGGTGAAGAACGCGGTCTATGACGCGGTGGTGAACGGCGTCGCCGGGGGGATCGAGTTCTTCCACGGCTACACCTATTCCGGCCATCCGCTCGCCGCCGCGGCCGCCATCGCCACGCTCGAACTCCACAAGACCGAGGACCTGCCCGGCCGCGCCCGCGCCATCGAGCCGTATTGGGAAGACGCGATGCACAGCCTGAAGGCCGCGCCGAACGTCATCGACATCCGCAACTTCGGACTGATCGGCGGCATCGAGCTGGCCTCCCGCCCCGGCAAGCCCGGCGCCCGCGCGATGGACGTGTTCCGCCGCTGCTTCGACAATGGCGTGCTGGTGCGCGTGACCGGCGACATCGTCGCCCTCTCGCCGCCCCTGATCGTCGAGAACAGCCATGTCGACCGGATCGTCGGCACGCTGGACGAGGCGATCCGCGCCGAGGCGGCCTGAGCACGGCCATGGCGGGGGAGCAGGAGGCGGCCGCGCTCTGCGTGCTGCTGGTGGACCCGATGCCGGCGACGCGGGTCACCGTCATCGCCATGCTGGAGGAGCAGGGGCATGAGGTCCTGCCGGTCTCCGACTGGACGACGGCGGAGGATCTGCTGCTGCGGGAGGAGGTCGGTGCGGTGGTGATGGCCTTCGTCGCCGACGGCTTCGACGGCAAGGACGCCGCGGCGCGCCTCCGGGACCGCCTGCCGCCGCACGCCGAATTGCCGTTGGTCGGCACCACCTCCGGCCTGCGCCGCGGGGAGGAGGAGGAGGCGCTGGAGGCCGGCTTCGACGTCCTTCTCGCCCACCCCTTCGAGGCCGAGGCCTTGGCCGAGGCGCTGCGCCAGGCCGCCCGCGACCGCACCCCGCCCCCGGCGCTGGACCCCGAGCGCCGGGCGGCCCTGCGCAGGGAACACGGCCCCGCCGCACTGGCCGAACTGGACGACGCCGCCATGGAGACACCGGGCCGGCTGCTCGCCGGACTGTTCGACGAGGGCGGCGGCGCCGATGACTATGTCGCCGCGGGAACGGACGTGGCCGCGGCGCTGGAGGCGGTGGGCTGCATCGCCGCCACCGCCGCCGCCCGCCGCCTGGCCGAAAACCCCGACCAGGGCCGCCGGCTGCTCCACTCGCTGATGACCGCCGTGGTCGCCGCACGGGTCGCCCTGCGCAAGGACAGGATGACCGCAGCCGCCGAAGACCCCATATGGGCGGCAAGCGACACACCCCCTGGAGACACCCCGTGAGCGAAACGACCGCCCGCGAGCCCGTGCCCGTCACCGTGCTGACCGGCTACCTTGGCGCCGGCAAGACCACGCTGCTCAACCGCATCCTGACCGAGAACCACGGCAAGAAGTTCGCCGTGGTGATCAACGAGTTCGGGGAGCTCGGCGTGGACAACGACCTCGTCGTCGATGCGGACGAGGAAGTGTTCGAGATGAACAACGGCTGCATCTGCTGCACCGTGCGCGGCGACCTG
The DNA here is from genome assembly GCF_018129005.1 of Neoroseomonas eburnea. GTDB lineage: Bacteria > Pseudomonadota > Alphaproteobacteria > Acetobacterales > Acetobacteraceae > Neoroseomonas > Neoroseomonas eburnea. The sequence goes on along the minus strand of NZ_JAAEDL010000022.1, from coordinate 32,098 downwards.
ATCCGCATCCTCGGCGGGCTGATGAAGCGGCGCGACAGGTTCGACGGCATCATCCTGGAGACCACCGGCCTCGCCGACCCCGCCCCCGTGGCGCAGACCTTCTTCGTGGACGAGGACGTCAAGCGCGCGACCAGGCTCGATGCCATCGTCACCGTGGTGGACGCGAAGCACCTGCCGGCGCGGCTGTCCGACAGCAGCGAGGCGCAGGAGCAGATCGCCTTCGCCGACATCATCGTGCTGAACAAGATGGACCTGGTCAGCGCGGAGGAAGCCGCCGAGGTCGAGCGCCGCATCCGCGCCATCAACCCCTATGCCGAGATCCGCCGCGCGACCAAGTCCGACGTGCCGATCGACAGCGTGGTCGGGCGCGACGCCTTCAACCTCTCCCGCATCCTGGAACGCGAGCCGGAATTCCTCTCCGGCGACGATCACCACGAGCATGATTCCGAGGTGAACAGCGTCTCCTTCGAGGTCGAGAAGCCGATCGACGCCGAATGCTTCAACGCCTGGATCACCCAGGTGCTGGCCTCCAAGGGCCAGGATCTGCTGCGGACCAAGGGCATCCTGTATTACGAGGGCGACAGCCGCCGCTTCGCCTTCCAGGCGGTGCACATGATCGCCGACGGCGACTTCATCGGCGAGGTGAAGGACGGCGATCCGCGCAGGTCCAAGATCGTCTTCATCGGCCGCGACCTGAACCGGCCCTGGCTGCGGCGGGGGTTCGAGGCCTGCCAGGCGGGCGAGGACGAGGCGAAGATCCAGGCCGAGATCGCGCGGTGGTCGCCGCCGCCGGCATGACGCGAGACGGGGAGGGCTCTGCCCTCCCCGGACCCCTCCCGCCGAGGGCTTAAGGCCCTCGGAACCCTCGATTTGATCGGGGTAGACAGGGAGGGGGCATGACATGACGGCGATCACTGGCTCGCGATTGACGCCCCCTCCCTGTTCACCCCGATTGAAAATGGCTTCCAAGGGCCTTTCGGCCTTTGGCGGGGGAGCGCGAGGGTGCGGGCGCCCCCTCGCTGCCGCGCCCCGGACGCGCCATACAGGCCCCACGACACGGACCCGGACACTGCCATCATGAGTGCCACCGAAGCCGACTTCCTTCTCGATTCCCGCGGCCGCGCCGAGGAGCTCGGCGCCTGGGTCATCGGCGCCGCCTTCGGCCGTGAGGGCCGCACCTGCGCCTTCGCCCTCGGCGACGGCTCGGTGCGGGTCGCGGCAGCCGGCGACCTGCGCGCGGCATGGACCTCCGTCGCGGCACATGACGGCGCCTGCCTCGCCATCGCGCCCGATGCCAAGGACGGCGTCATCACCGGCGGGGATGACGGCCGCCTGATGCGCGTCGCTTCGGACGGCACCGCGACCGAACTCGCGAAATACGGCAGCAAGTGGGTGGAGCAGGTCGCCACCCACGATTCCGGCCTGCGTGCCGCAGCCGTCGGCAAGGCGGTCCACCTGCTCGACGGCAAGGGCGCGGCGCTGAAATCGCTCGCGCATCCGTCCTCGGTCACCGGCATCGCCTTCGACGCCAAGGGCAAGCGCATCGCGGCGTCGCACTACAACGGCGCCTCGCTGTGGTTCGTCGCGGCGAAGGACAGCTCGCCGCGCGTGCTGGAATGGAAGGGCAGCCACATCGCCGTGCTCATCAGCCCCGACGGCACGCATGTCGTCACGGCGATGCAGGAGAACACGCTGCATGGCTGGCGGCTCGCGGACGGGCAGCACATGCGCATGGCGGGGTATCCTTCGAAGACCAAGTCCTTCGGCTTCACCGCCAAGGGGCGCTGGCTGGCGACGGCCGGAGCGGACTGCATCGTGCTCTGGCCCTTCTTCGGCGGCGGGCCGATGGGCAAGGCGCCGACCGAGCTCGCCGGCGGCGACAGCGTGCTCTGCACCACCGTCGCCTGCCATCCGCAGCAGGAGGTGGTGGCGGCCGGCTTCGGCGACGGGCTGGTGCTGATGGCGGAAATCGCCTCCGGCCGCGTCGTGCCGGTCGCCGCACCCCGCGGTTCCGCGATCTCGGCCCTGGCCTGGAATCCGGCCGGGACGCATCTTGCGTTTGGCGCGGAGTCCGGCTTCGCCGGCATCGTCGACCTGTCCAAGCGATAGAGGCCCGCATGACCGCGCCGATCCTGGAGACGCCGCGCCTGCGCATCCCGCGCATCGGCCTCGGCACCTGGCAGCTCCGCGGGGCGGAGGCGACGAAGGCGGTCGAGGGCGCCATCGGCCTTGGCTATCGCCACATCGACACCGCGGCGATGTACGGCAACGAGGAAGCGGTCGGTGCCGGCATCAGGGCCTCCGGCCTGAGGCGGGAGGAGATCTTCCTCACCACCAAGGTGTGGTGGACGGAACTCGCCCCGGATGCGCTGCGGGCCTCGGCCGAGGCCTCGCTGGAACGGCTCGGCACGCCACATGCCGACCTGATCCTGATCCACTGGCCGGCGCGGGGGATGAACCTCGCGGCCTCGCTCGGGGCGCTGGCGAAGCTGCAGGCGGATGGCCTGACGCGGGCGGTCGGCGTTTCCAACTTCCCGCCGGGGCTGCTGAAGCAGGCGCTCGACCTGGGCATCGCGCCGATCGCGGCGCTGCAGGTCGAATGCCATGTCTATCTCTGGCAGGAACCGCTCGCGGCACTGTGCCGGCAGCACGGGCTGGCGATGACGGCCTATTCGCCGATCGCCAAGGCGCAGGTCAATGACGACCCGGCGATGCGGCGCATCGCAGCGAAGCACGGCGCGACGCCGGTGCAGGTGGCGCTGGCCTGGCTGATGGCGCAGGACAACCTCGTCGCGATCCCGAAATCCGGGCGGCCGCAGGGGCAGCGGGAGAACCTCGCCGCCGCCGCGCTGCGCCTCGATGCCGATGACATGGCCGCCATCGCAGCCCTGCCCAAGGACCGGCGCCTCGTGAACCCCGATTTCGCGCCGGACTGGGCGGGGTAGTCCGATGCGTGCGCCCTTGGGGGAAGGGCGCCACGCCATGCGCGACGATGCGGCGATGAAGGAACCGGAGAGGGGCTTTGCCCCTCTCCGGACCTCACCCAACCAAAGGCCGAAAGGCCTTTGGAAACCATGACTCACGTTTCCGCGGGTCCAGGGGACCGCAGTCCCCTGGTGGGGGAGCTTGAGGGGGCAACGCCCCCTCAACCGGCGTCCTTCATCCACCCGCGGAACAGACCCGCATCTGCCAGGCCACCTGTCTTGCGGACGCCGCCTGCCCGGATGGCGGAAACGCGTGTCGCAAGTCAGCGTGAGCGGAACCCGCTCCCCGCCGGGGGTGGCACGCCCCCGCCCGCCCATGCTTGATTGCCGCCGATCTTGCAGCAGGAGTGAGGATCATGGCCGCGCGCGACCGCAACGATGATGAGGACTTCGATCTCGGCATCAGCCTCGAGGCCGTCGCCGCCATCGTGGACGCCGCCCGTGCCGTGCAGGAAGGCGAGGAAAGCGGCGCCCTCGCGCGGGAGGAGGACGACGAGGAAGGCCTCGACGCCGAGGACGACGAGAACATGGATGAGGACGCGCTGCGCGCCTTCATCGCAGACCTGAACGAGGACGAGCAGGCCTCCCTCATCGCCCTCGCCTGGGTGGGGCGCGGCGACTACGGCGCGGGGGAGTGGGACGAGGCGCGGACACTCGCCAAGGAACGCAATATCCGCGACACAGCCGAGTACCTTCTGGGGATCGACATGCTTGGCGACATGCTGGAGGAAGGGCTCTCGGAACTCGGCCTTTCCCTCGAGGATGCGGACGGCTCGTGAGGATCGCGACCCTCCTTCTGCTGCTGCCCCTGCTGCTGCCTGCCTGTTCCGCCCGCGATTCGGCCGTGGCCGAGGACGGGCGCGAGCGGCTGGTCGGCCTGCGCGCGGACGACCTGCGGCTCTGCGCCGGGGTGCCGAACCTGACCGCGCAATCGGCCGGCGGGGAGTTCTGGACCTATGACCGCACGCCGCCCGCCGCCGGTGTCTCGGCGCCGGTGCCGGTGATCGGCGGCTCGCTCAGCGTCTCGGCGGGCTCGACCTGCCGGGTCACCTTCCAGCTCGTGGACGGCAAGGTGACGCGCATCGGCTATTCGGCCGCCTCGGACCTGCCGATGTCGCAGAATTCCGCCTGCGCGCCGGTCGTGCAGGGCTGCCTGCGCCTGGTGGACCAGGAACGGGTCAGCCGGGAATAGCTCCCGCCGGCAGGCCCGCGATCTCGCGGATCAGCTTGCGCTTCACGGCGACGCCGAAGGTTTCGAAATCCTCGGCGACGATCATGAAGGCGCCGTCGCCGCCGATCACATTCTCCCGGTAGTAGTCGTCGAGCGGCACAGGCGGCAGGCGCCCGAAGGTCGGCCGGTCGTTGATGATGGGCAGGCCGTTGATGGTGATGCCCTCGGCCACCGCCGCATCGCGCTGCTGGTCGGCCGGCGGGCCGGAATTGTTCACGCCGTCGCCGGAGACGTCGATGACGCGCCTTGTCGCCTCCCACGGGCATTCCGCCAGCACCTCGCGGCTATGGCGGATGCCGCCCGAGATGGAGGTCCAGGACAGCGAAGCGCGCGGCGATTCGGACAGCAGCGCCGCCCAGTCACTGGCATCGGCCTGACTGGCGATGCGCTGCCAGGGAATGACGGTCCGCTGGTATTCGATGCCCGCCCATTCGACATAGGCGATGCCCACGGCCCCGATCAGCCCGCCGCGGATCGCCGCCACCACCACCGGGTCAGCGACGGCGGTGCGGTAGCCCTCCCGCTGCAGCCTGGCCTCGTCCTCGTCGATCGAGCGGGAAACATCGACGGCGAGGACGAGAGCGACATCCACCGCCTCCTCCGCCCGGGCGGGGCGGAAAGCCGGCATCGCCGCGGCACCGGCCGCGGCGAGAAGGATCCTGCGGCGCATCGGCGCCTCCTCGGCTCGACGCCGCATGGTGGCGCCGCGCCGGGTCGGGATTCAACCGTTCCGTGGCGCCCGCCCCATGATTGGAGGCCACGCCGTCCGGCACGTCACAGCGCGGCGAGCACCACCCCCGCCGCCCGGGCCGCATCCGCCTCGGTCATGTAGGGGTGCATCGGCAGGGACAGGACCTGGTCGCACAGCGCCTCGCTGACCGGCAGCGGCGCCGGGCCGCCGGCGATGCAGCCGGCATGATGCGCGGCATAGGCCGGCTGGTGGTGCAGCGGCTTGGGGTAGTAGATGCCGGAGCCGATCTGCTGCGCCGCCAGTGCCTGCTGCACGCGGGCCCGCGTCGCCGCATCCGGCAGGCGGATGGTGTAGAGGCCGTAGGCATTCTCCGCCCCCGGCTGCGCCACCTGCACGCCGACCTTGCCCGCGAGCACGGCGTCATAGGCCGTGCCGAGGCGCCGGCGCTGCGCGAGCTCCTCCTCGAACAGGCCCATCTTGGCCAGCAGGATGGTCGCCTGCAGCGTGTCGAGCCGGCCGTTCATGCCGGTGCGCTCCACCTCGTAGCGGGTCCTGCCCTCGCCATGGGTGCGCAGCATCCGGAACAGCTCGGCCCGCTGCGGGTCGTTGGTCAGCAGCGCGCCGCCGTCGCCGTAGGCGCCGAGCGTCTTGGTCGGGTAGAAGGACAGCGCCGCCGCCCCCGCCCAGCAGCCGAGCCGCCGGTTGCCGAGCCGGGCGCCGAAGGCCTGCGCGGCGTCGTCGAGGGCGAACATCCCCTCCCGCGCGCAGATCGCCTCGATCGCCGGCCAGTCCGCCGGCAGGCCGAACAGGTCGACGCCCACCACGGCGCGCGGCTTCAGCCGCCCGTCCTTCTTCACCGCGGCGATGCGGCGCTCGAGGTCGGCGATGTCGATGTTGAAGGTCTCGGCCGAGACATCGACGAAGACCGGCGTGGCGCCGAGCACCAGCGGCACCTCGGCGGTGGCGGTGTAGGTGAAGGCCGGCAGGAACACCGCGTCGCCGCGGCCGATGCCTTCGGCCATCATCGCGATCTGCAGCGCATCGGTGCCGGAGGAGACGCCGACGGCATGGGCGCAGCCGGCGAAGGCGGCCAGACGTTCCTCCAGTTCGGCGACCTCCGGCCCGTTGATGAAGCGGCCGGAATCGAGCACCGCCGCGATGCGGCGGTCGAGCTCGGCGCGGATCAGCGCCTGCTGTGCCTTCACGTCGAACAGCGCGATGGGGGCGGTCATGGTTCGTCGGAGCCTCACGCGAAACGGAGCCGGCCCCTCTTAGACCCGGCGGCCGCGTCGCGCGAAATCACCCTTGGTATCCTTGTGCAACGCAGCAGAGGCCCGGCCGGAACGATCAGCGCGCCGCCGCTGGCCGCGCCGGGTCGATGGAGCCCACCGGGCGCAGCGTCTCCCGCCAGCGCCCGCCGCGCAGCCCCTCGGCATGGCCGTGCTCGAACAGGGCGCGCATGAAGGCGGTGTCGAAGGCCTCGCTGCGCGGCGCGTCGAAATCGGCGCTGATATAGGCGAGCCGGAAGCGCACCCCGTCCCGCTGCGAGAGCAGGTAGATGCGGACGATGTCGTTGACCGCGCTGAAGTGCAGCAGGGTGGAGGCGGCGCGCCCGGCGATCGACAGGATCGAGCGGTTGGTCTCCGCCCATTCGGCATCGAGCCGGCCATTGCGCACCACCCAGGCGGTGCGTTCCCGCGGACGGCCGACGGTGCGGATGTCGAGGCCCGGCGGCCAGAGGAAGACCTGCAGGGCGGCGCCGCCGTCGACATGCATCTCCTGGTAGCGGGCGCCCTCGTGCTCGACATCGATCAGCACCGGCGGGAAAGCGCCGGGGATCGAGGCGGAGGCCAGCAGGATGCTGCGGAACAGGTCGAGCGCCCGCGGGTGGCCGCTCGCCGAGATGGCGCCGATATTCCAGAACACCGGCCGGCCGAGGTCGAGATTGGTGGTGCCGATCAGCAGCAGCCGTCCCCGTCCGTATTCGCGCGCGATCGCGGCCATCAGCGCCTCGTCCACATGGCGCTCGATCAGGCGATAGAGGGGGGAGGTGTCGGCCAGCGCCTCCCCGAACAGCACCGCGCGCAGCCGGCCGCGCATCAGTATCAGGTCGCGCGGCGCGACCTCGGTGAAGACTTCTCTCAGTTGCCGGTCGTAATCCGGCCCGAGGAAGGCGAAGGGCGCGATCAGCGCGCCGGCGGAGATCCCGGTCACCATGTCGAAGCTCGGGCGCTGGCCGGACTGCGTCCAGCCGACCAGCAGGCCCGCGCCATAGGCCCCGTTGTCCCCGCCGCCCGACAGGGCCAGGTAGTGCGCCGGCGGCAGCGCCCCGCGCCGGCCGGCGGGCAGCAGCGCGGCCTGGCGCTGCTGCATCATGCGCGCTTCGCGGGCAATCGCGTCGGGGCCGGCATCGAGCCAGAAGCGGGCATTGTCGATGCCGAGGATGGGCAGCGTCTCGGTCGCCGCGACCGGCGGCGGCTCCAGCCGCGCGATGCTGCCGCAGCCGGCCAGGACCAGCAGCAGGACGGCCGCGCCCAGCAGCCGCGCCGGCGCCCCGCCGCGCCAGCCCTTCGCATCCATCGCCATGCCGCCTTCCCCTCCGCCGCCGCCCGCCAAGCCCCGGCCCGGGCGGCACCGGTCGGGCCCTTTCATTCTAGATCGCCCCTCCCGATGGCGGAAAGCACCACGGGACGCCCGGCACAGAAGCGTCACGTCTGCACGCTTCCCCCGACCCGCCCATCGGTCTAGGTTCGAAGCGAAATTGTGCAGTGCATCAAATTTTGCCGTCGGGGCGGTGCCGGGCGAAGGTCCGGGACCGACGCCGGCCACCGAGGTGATCGACCATGGCTCAACGCCCAGCCCGCCGTTCCGCCGGACGCGCGCCCCTGCTCGTGGACCTCGCCCTGCAGGGCGGCGGCAGCCACGGCGCCTTCACCTGGGGCGTGCTCGACCGGCTGCTCGACGAGGAGTGGCTGACCATCGAGGCCGTCTCGGGCACCTCGGCCGGGGCGATGAACGCGGCGGTGATGGCGCATGGCCTCATGCATGGCGGTGCGGCGGGGGCGAAGGCGGCGCTCGAAACCTTCTGGCGGCGTGTCTCGGACGCCGCCGCCTTGAGCCCGCTGCGGCGCGGGCCGCTCGACGTGCTGCTCGGGCGCTGGACGCTGGACAACTCGCCCGCCTACCTCGCGATGGACATGGCGACGCGGATCTTCTCGCCCTACGACCTCGATTTCGGCCTGCCCAACCCGCTCGCCTCGATCCTGGCCGAGACGGTGGATTTCGAACGGCTGACCGCCTCCCCGGTCAAGCTGTTCATCACCGCGACCAATGTGCACACCGGCCGGCCGCGGGTGTTCCGCAACAGCGACGTCTCGCCCGCGGCGCTGCTCGCCTCGGCCTGCCTGCCCTTCATGTTCCAGGCGGTGGAGATCGACGGGCAGGCCTATTGGGACGGCGGCTATTCGGGCAACCCGACCATGACGCCGCTGATCAACGAGTGCGTCTCGGACGACACCATCATCGTCGGCATCAACCCGGTGGAGCGGCCGGGCATCCCGAAGACCGCGCGGGACATCCTCAACCGGCTGAACGAGGTCGCCTTCAACGCCGTCCTGCTGAAGGAGCTGCAGATGATCGCGCTGCTCCGCCAGGTGGCCGATCCCGGCGACGAGAAGACCGCGCACTGGGCGAAGATGCGCGTCCACCTGGTGCGCAGCGACGTGCTGCTGGGACTCGGCGCCTCTTCCAAGCTGAACGCCGAATGGGAGTTCCTGACCATGCTGCGAGACGAAGGCCGCCGCGCGGCCGAGACCTTCATGGCCGAGCACGGACCCGCCCTGGGCACGCGTTCCACCCTGCCCATCGACACCCTGTTGAAGATGGACTGACCCATGGGGCTGTCCGGAATCCTCATCGGCCTCGCGATCCTCGTCGCGCTGGCCTATCGCGGCTCCTCGGTGCTGCTGCTCGCGCCCATCGCGGCGATGGTGGCGGCGGCCTTCGCCGGCGAGCCGCTGCTCGCCCACTGGACGCAGACCTTCATGGGCAGCGCGGCGCAGTTCATCGCGCAGTTCTTCCCGATCTTCCTGTTGGGCGCGCTGTTCGGCAAGCTGATGGAGGACAGCGGCTCGGTCGAGGCGATCTCCCGCTGGACCACCGCGAAGCTCGGGCCGCAGCGCGCCATCCTCGCGGTGGTGCTGGCCGGCGCCGCGGTCACCTATGGCGGCGTCAGCCTGTTCGTCGCCTTCTTCGTGCTGGTGCCGATGGCCGAAGGGCTGTTCCGCGCCGGCGGCATCCCGCGCCGGCTGATGCCTGGTGCGATCGCCCTTGGCACCTCCACCTTCACCATGTCGGCCCTGCCCGGCACGCCGGCGATCCAGAACGCGATCCCGATGCCCTTCTTCGGCACCACGCCTTTCGCGGCGCCGGGGCTCGGCATCATCGCCTCGGCCATCATGCTGGCCTTCGGTCTGTGGTGGCTGCAGCGGGCGGAGGCGCGGGCGCGCGCGGCGGGTGAAGGCTTCGGCGACGGGCCCGAAGACGCCACCGAGGCCGCCACCGAGGACCCCATCGTGCGCGAGCGCGCGACCACGTCGCAGGGCTTCGACCCCGCCGAGATCCACCACAGCGAGAGCGTCAAGGAGCCGCCGTCCATCCTGATCGCGGCGGCACCGCTGTTCGTCGTCGTGGTCGTCAACCTGCTGATGTCCTTCTTCATCCTGCCGCGCCTCGACGCCAGCTTCCTGGCCGAGCCGCGCTTCGGCGGCACGACGCTCACCGCCGTCGCCGGCGTGTGGTCGGTGGTGACGGCGCTGTTCGTCGCCATCATCGTCGTCATCCTGGCCAACGGCTTCAGCGTGCCGAAGCTGCGCGCCACCATGACCGCCGGCGCCAATGCCTCGGTCCTGCCGGTGGTCAGCGTGGCGAGCCTGGTGGGCTTCGGCGCGGTGGTGGCCGCCATGCCGGCCTTCGAGGCGGTGCGCCAATGGGTGCTGGGCATCGGCGGCGGGCCGCTGGTTTCCCTGGCGGTCGCGACGAACATCCTCGCGGCGCTGACCGGCTCGGCCTCGGGCGGCCTGACCATCGCGCTCGATGCGCTGGGGCCGACCTACATGCAGATCGCCGCCCAGCAGGGGATCAACCCGGACCTGCTGCACCGCGTCGCGGTGATCGGCGCCGGCACGCTGGACAGCCTGCCGCACAACGGCGCGGTGGTGACGCTGCTCGCCGTCTGCGGCTGCACGCACAAGACCAGCTACATCGACATCGTCATGGCTTGCATCGTCAGCGCCTTGCTGGCGCTGGCCGCGGTGATCGTGCTGGGGAGCGTGGTCGGGTCGTTCTGAGGGGCAGCGGAGAGGGGCGCCGCCCCTCTCCGGACCTCACCCCGCCGAGGGCCGAAAGGCCCTCGGAACCCGTCACCTGAACAATCTGCCGCCGCGGGGGTGCCGCACGCCGACGTGGCACGCACCCCTCATACAAGCGGCCGCTACTCGCGACCGCTGGCATGAGGCTTTTCCTGCCCTCAGGCGCCGGGCGCAAACTTCCGGTCTGCTTGGCTGCGCCGGACCACCGGCGGGCCGCATTCGCGGCCTCGGCACGAGTGAAGAACTCGTGGCGCTGATGTTATCTCCCGGTTTCCAAAGGCCTTTCGGCCTTTGGCGGGTGGGGTCCGGGGAGGGCAGAGCCCTCCCCGCGCCACGCCAGGCACGGGTCGCATCATTCCGCGCCGGCCCCGCGCCCCGACAGCAGTTCCGCCACCCAGCGGCTTTCCTCGAACTGCTCGCACAGCGTCAGCGCCGCGATCAGCACCGGCACGCCGATGAAGGCCCCCGGGATCCCCCACAGGAACGCCCCGAGGAACACCGCGACCAGCACCATGAAGGGCGACACGGACAGGTGCTTTCCGGCCAGCCGCGGCTCCAGGTAGGACCCGATCAGGAACTGGATCACCTGGAGCACGGCGAAGACCGTCACCACCACCTGCCAGGATCCGAATTGCAGAAGCGCGACGGCGGTCGGGAAGACGGTCGCGATCAGCGGCCCGATGAAGGGGATGTAGTTCAGCACCAGGGCGATGACGCCCCATTCGGCCGCCAGGTCGAGCCCCATGTACAGCGCGAAGGCCCACACCGCCGCGCCGGTCAGCACGCTGGCGAAGGTCCGCACGAGCATGTAGGCGCGCAGCTTCGACGCGCTCTCGGCAAGTCCCGCGAGCACGCCCTGCGCCGCGCCGCTCTGCTTCCGGCAGGCGAGCTGGGAGGCCACCTGCCCGACCTCGAGCAGCCCAAGGATGACGAAGACCGCCGTCACCACGACGAAGCTGATGACACCCTGGAGCTGGCCGAGCACGCCCTGCGCGATGCGCACCAGCCAGCGCACGTCGAACTGCTCGGCAAGCGGGCCAGCCGCGGCGATGCCCTGCGATTCGAGCCAGGCGATCTTGGCATTGTAGAGCACCTGGAGCTGCGACGCGTTCGCCACCACCCATTGCGCCACCCGCCCGAAGGCCCAGGCGATGGACATCACGAGTGCCGCCACCACGACCAGCGTCACCAGCACCGTGCCGATCATGGCAAGCGCCGCCGGAATGCGCGCCTGCACCGCGCGCTGCACCGGCCAGACAAGGGCGATGACGAAGACGGCGAAGACCACCGGCGCGAAGATCGCCTGCCCCGCCTGCAAGGCCGCCGCGACCAGCACCGCGGCGCAGAGGCCAAGCAGCACGCGAAGACCGCGATCAGGATTCATGGAACGTCACCGCGCAGGCTCCCCGAGGATGGCGCGCCAGACTCGGTCGTCGCGGCGCGACGTGCAAGGGCTTCGGTTCCGGCGTCGTTCCGTGCGAGCTTCGCGGCAACGGACGGGAGTCGCAGATGGTGTCCTTCACGCGGCGCTGGCTGGTGCGCGGGGCAGTGACGCTCGGTGTCCTGCTGCTGCTGTTTCTCGGCGTGCGTGCCTGGGAAGCCGAGCAGGGTCCGCCGCTCGCGGCGTGGCACACCGTGGTGCCGGAGGAACTGGGCCCGGATGAACTCGACGCCGCCGACTGGCGCCGCTGGATGGCGGCGGAGGAGGCCGCCTTCGCGACCGTGCGGCGGGAGGTGACGGAGGCGCTCGAACCCGACGAGCGCGTGCCAGCCAACCGCTTCTTCGCCGGCAGCCCGGTGCATCCGGGGCGCTTCGCGCAGGACTGGAACCGTTCCTTCGTGCTGGAGCCCGCAGGCGCGCCGATCGGCGCCGCCGTCTTCCTGCACGGGCTGACCGACGCGCCCTTCAGCCTGCGGCATCTCGCCGAGGCCTATCGCGGGCGCGGCTTCCTCGCCATCGCCATCCGCCTGCCCGGCCACGGCACCGTCCCTGCCGGGCTGACGCGCGCGGCCTGGGAGGACTGGATGGCGGCGACGCGGCTCGCGGTGCGCGAGGCACGGGCGCGCATCGGCCAGGAGCGGCCGATCCACCTGGTAGGCTACTCCAACGGCGGCGCCCTGGCGCTGAAGCATCAACTTGACGCGATCGAGGACCCGCGCCTGCCGCGCGCAGAGCGCATCGTGCTGCTCTCGCCCATGGTGGGCGTGACGGCCTTCGCGCGCTTCGCCGGCATCGCCGGCCTGCCTTCGCTGCTGCCGCGCTTTGCCCGCGCCGCCTGGCTCGACGTGCAGCCGGAGTTCAACCCGTTCAAATACAATTCCTTCCCGGTCAACGCGGCGCGCCAGACCCACCGGCTGACCGCGGCGCTGCAGGCGCAGCTCGACCGGCTGGCGGCGGCGGGGCGGCTTTCGGCGATGCCGCCGGTGCTGACCTTCCAGTCGGTGGTCGATGCCACGGTCTCGACGCCGGCGGTGCTGTCCGCCCTCTATGCGCGGCTGCCGGAGAACGGCAGCGAGGTCGTGCTGTTCGACCTCAACCGCAATGCGCGCTTCGGGCCGCTCTTCGCCGCCGGCGCCTATGCGGTGCTGGGCCGCATCCTGCCGCCCGCGCCGCGCGCCTACGCGCTGACGATCGTCACCAATGCCGGGCCGCAAACCGATGCGGTGCTGGCGCGGCGCACCCCCGCCGGCGCGCGGGAGGATGAGACGGCCGTCCTCGGCGCCGTCTGGCCGAGGGATGTCTTCTCCCTGTCCCATGTCGCGATCCCCTTCCCGCCGCAGGACGGGCTCTACGGCGCGGATCCGGATCCGGCGGAAGATTTCGGCGCGCGACTGGGCGCCATCGCGATCCGCGGGGAGCGTGGGGTGCTCGCGGTGGGACTCGACCAGCTCTCCCGTGTGACGTCGAATCCGTTCTTTCCCTACCTGCTTGGCCGGGTGACCGAAGCGGTGCCGATGCGATGAGGCGGGACGCCCGGAGCATCCATGGGACAGACGGCGCATCACAGCGGGGCGTGGCCCGCCTAGGCTCCGGAGCGTGCCGATGCCGACAGACCGGGTGCCTTCAGACTTTGCCTTGCGCATGGCCCCGCCGGGAAGGCATGAGCGTAATGACGATCCCTCCCGAATGATACGCCGACACTGGACACCATGATGCAACACCGGTTCCCTCGGCCCCCTCGTCGCGCCGCCCTGCCCTGCGCGCTCGCCATCGGCCTGCTCGCCGCCTGCGACGGCGGGCCGCCGCCGGCGCCGCCGGAGATCCGCCCCGTCCGCGTCGTGACGGTGGAACGCGCCGCGGGCGGAGAGGTCGTCTCCCTGACCGGCACCGTGCAGGCCGAGACCGAGGTGAACCTCGCCTTCCGCATCGACGGCCGCTTGGTGGAACGCCTGGTCAATGTCGGCGACACGGTGCGCGCCGGCCAGGTGGTGGCGCGGCTGAACCGCGAGAACGAGGAGAACGGCCTGCGCGCCGCCCGTGCCCAGCTCGCCGCCGCGCGGGCGCAGCTCGTCGAGGCGCAGAACAACTACTGGCGCCAGTCCGAGTTGCTGCGCGACGGCTGGACCACCCGCGTCCGCTACGACCAGGCGGCGCAGACGCGCCAGAGCGCGCAATCGGCCGTCGATGCCGCCGAGGCGCAGGTCGGCATCGCCGAGACACGGCTCGGCTACACCGAGCTCGTCAGTGACGTGAACGGCCGCGTCACCCAGCGCGGTGCCGAGCCGGGGGAGGTGGTGCAGCCCGGCCGCATGATCGTGCAGGTGGCGCGCGACGAGGGCCGCGACGCGGTGTTCGACGTGCCGCCGACGCTGAAGGACCAGGCGCCCGCCAACCCGGTGATCGAGGTGGTGCTCGCCACCGACCCGAATGTGCGCACCACCGGCCGGGTGCGGGAAGTGGCACCGCGCGCCGATGCGGTGACCGGCACCTTCCAGGTGCGCGTCGGCCTCGCCGATCCGCCGCCGGCGATGCGCCTCGGCGCCACCGTGACGGGGCGGCTGACGCTCGGCGCGAGCGCGGGCTTCGCCATCCCGGCCTCGGCGCTGACGCGGGCCGACCGACAGCCTGCCGTCTGGGTGGTGAACCCGGCCGAGCAGACCGTCGCGCTGCGCACGGTCGAGCTGGTCCGCCACGACCCCGGCCATGTCGTCGTCGGCAGCGGGCTCGAACCCGGTGAGATCGTGGTCACGGCCGGCGTCCAGGCGCTCAGGCCGGGCCAGAAGGTGCGCCTGCTCGGCGGCGCACGATGATCGGGCCCAATCTCTCCGAATGGGCGATCGGGCGGCGTTCGCTCGTCGTCTACTTCATGATCGTCGCGCTGGTGGCAGGCTCCTTCGCCTTCCTCAAGCTCGGGCGCAACGAGGACCCGGCCTTCACCTTCCGCACCATGATCGTCTCCGCCGTCTGGCCCGGCGCGACGATCGAGGAGACGCTGCTGCAGGTGACGGAAAGGCTCGAGCGCACCCTGCAGGAGACGCCGAACCTCGACAACCTGCGCTCCTACACCGTGCCGGGGCAGACAACGATCTTCGTCGACCTCAAGGGATCGACGCCGCCCTCGGTGGTGCCGGACATGTGGTATCAGGTGCGCCGCCGCGTCGCCGACATGCGCCACACCCTGCCGCAGGGCGTGGTCGGGCCGTTCTTCAACGACGATTTCGGCGACACCTTCGGCATCATCTACGGCTTCACCGCGGACGGCTTCACCCAGCGCGAGCTGCGCGACCACGTGGAAGCCGCGCGGTCCCGCCTGCTGCTGGTGCCCGATGTCTCGAAGGTGGAGATCCTCGGCGCCCAGGACGAGCGCATCTTCATCGAGTTCTCGACCGAGCGCCTCGCCGGCCTCGGCCTGAACCGGGGCGCGCTCATCGCGGCCCTGCAGGCGCAGAACCTGGTGCGCCCGGCCGGCCTGGTGGAGACCGGGCAGGAACGCCTGTTGGTCCGCGTCTCCGGCGCCTTCACGAACGAGCAGGACATCCGCAACGTCAACTTCGTCGCAGGCGACCGCGTCTTCCGCCTGGGCGACATCGCCGAGGTGCGCCGCGCCACCGCCGATCCGCCGCAGCCGATGTTCCGCGTGAACGGCCAGCCGGCGATCGGCCTCGCCGTCGCCATGCGCGATTCGGGGGACATCCTCGCGCTCGGCCGCAACATCAAGGCGGCGATGGAGGAGATCCGCGCCGGCCTGCCGATCGGCATCGAGCCCGTCCTGGTCGCCGACCAGGCGGTGACGGTCGATGAGGCGATCGGCGACTTCACCGACAGCCTGTGGCAGGCGATCCTGATCATCATGGCGGCGTCCTTCGTGGCGCTCGGCATGCGGGCGGGCTCGGTGGTCGCGCTGTCGATACCCCTGACCCTCGCCATCGTCTTCCCGCTGATGTCGGTCTTCGGCATCGACCTGCAGCGCATCTCGCTCGGCGCGCTGATCATCGCGCTGACGCTGCTGGTCGACGACGCGATGACGACCATCGACGCCATGATCCGGCGGCTGGCGGCCGGCGACAGCAAGCCCAAGGCGGCGACCTTCGCCTACAGCAGCCTCGCCTCCTCCATGCTGACCGGCACGCTGGTGACGATCGCGGGCTTCGTGCCGATCGGCTTCGCGCGCAGTTCGGCGGGCGAATACACCTTCTCGATCTTCGCCGTGGTCGGCATCGCGCTGATCGTCTCCTGGTTCGTGGCGGTGATCTTCGCGCCGCTGCTCGGCATGGCGATCCTGAAGGCGCCGAAGGCCTCCGCGGAGCCGGCGAAGCCGGGCGCCATCCTGCGCGGCTACACCGCATTCCTGACCATGGCGATGCGGGCGAAGTGGGTGACCATCGCCTTCACCGTCGTCATGTTCGGCGTCGCGGTCTTCGCCATGCAGTTCGTGCCGCGGCAGTTCTTTCCCTCCTCCGACCGCACCGAGCTGCTGGTCGAGGTCACGCTGCCGCAGAACGCCTCGATCTTCGCCTCGGAGGAGGTGTCGCGGCGCCTCGATGCCGCGCTCGCCGCGGATCCGGACGTGGAGCGCTGGAGCACCTATGTCGGCCGCGGCGCCATCCGCTTCTACCTGCCGCTGAACGTGCAGCTCGCCCTGCCCTTCTTCTCCCAGGCGGTGGTGGTGGCGAAGGACCTGCCCGGCCGCGAACGCCTGCATCGGCGGCTCGAAACGCTGCTCGCCGAGCAGTTCCCCTCCGCCGTCTCGCGCGTCTATCCGCTCGAGCTCGGCCCGCCGGTCGGCTGGCCGCTGCAGTACCGCGTCAACGGCCCGGACATCGAGCGCGTGCGGGTAATCGCCCAGGACGTGGCGAAGCTGCTGGCGGACACGCCCGGCGCCCGGCACGTCCATTTCGACTGGATGGAACCCTCCCGCCAGTTGCGCGTGCGCGTCGACCAGGACGAGGCGCGGCGGCTCGGCCTGTCCTCCGCCGAGCTGGCGGCGGCGATCAACGCCGCCGTCACCGGCACCGCCATCACCCAGGTGCGCGACGACATCTACCTGATCGACGTGGTGGTGCGCGCAACCTCGGACCAGCGGCTGTCGCTCGACACGCTGCGCTCGCTCCAGGTGTCGCTGCCGGGCGGGCGGACGGTACCGCTGACGCAGTTCGCCACCTTCGAGCACACGCAGGAATTCCCGCTGATCTGGCGGCGCAACCGCGTGCCGACGCTGACCGTGCGCGCCGATGTCAATCCGGGCGTGCTGCCCGATACCGTCGTCGCCGCGCTGCAGCCGCGCATCGACGCGCTGAACGCGACGCTCGAACGCCCCTACCGCGTCGATCTCGGCGGCATCGCGGAAGAAAGCGCGTACAGCCAGGCCTCGGTCATCGCCGTGGTGCCGATGATGCTGCTCATCATGCTCACGCTGCTGATGTTCCAGCTCGGCTCCTTCCGGCGGCTCGGGCTGGTGCTGGCGCTGCTGCCGCTCGGCATCATCGGCGTCGTGCTGGCGCTGCTGGTGTTCAACCGGCCGCTCGGCTTCGTCGCCATCCTCGGCATCCTGTCGCTGCTCGGCATGATCGCGAAGAACGCGATCATCCTGATCATCCAGATCGAGACCGACCGGGCCGAGGGCAAGGAGGTCTGGGATGCGGTGATCGCCGCCGCCTCCTCCCGCCTGCGGCCGATGCTGCTGACCGCGATCTCGACCGTGCTCGGCCTGATCCCGATCGCGCCGACGGTGTTCTGGGGGCCGATGGCCTTCGCCATCATGGGCGGGCTGATGGTGGCGACGCTGCTGACGCTGGTCTTCCTGCCGACGCTCTACGTCACGGTGTTCGGCGGCAAGCCTCGCCCGCCTCGGGCCGAGGGGACGCCGCCCGCGCCGGCGGCGGCCGGCTGACATGGCGGCGGCCGGCGCACCACCGCGCGGGCCGACGCTGGCGGCCGCGGCGCGGGGTGCGGCGTTTCTCGGCCTGTGGGTCGTGCTGGCCGGCCCCGCGCCGGACGGCCTGGTGGTCGGGCTGCTGGCCGCCGGGTTCGCAACCTGGGCCAGCCTGCGCCTGATGCCGCCGCTGCCATGGCGGCCCCGGCCCGGGGCGCTGCTGTTGCTGGTGTTGCGCTTCCCCTGGCAGGCGCTGCGGGCGGGGACCGAGGTCGCCCTTCTCGCCCTCGATCCGCGCCGCCGGCCGCATCCCGGCATGCTGGCCTGGACGCCGCGCCTGAAAGCCGGCCGCGCGCAGGATGCCTTCCTCGCCTATGCCAGCCTTCTGCCCGGCACCCTGCCGGCCGGCCCCCTGGACGGCGGGGCGATCGCGATCCACGCCCTCGACAGCCGCACGCCGGTCGGCGAGGCGATGACGCAGGAGGAGGCCCGCTTCGCCCAGGCCATCGGCGCCGATGGCTGAACTGCTGCAACTCGCCGCGCTGCTCGTGCTCCTGACGGTCGCGGCCGGCCTGCTGCGCATCCTGCGCGGCCCCGGCGCGGCGGATCGCGTCATGGCGGCGCAACTGCTCGGCACGGGCGGGATCGCAGTGCTGGTCCTGCTCGCCGCTGCCACCGCGACGCCTGCGCTGCTGGACGCGGCGCTGACCCTGGCGCTGCTCGCCGCCTTCGCCGCCGTCGCGCTGGTCGTCGCCGCGCCCGGCCGGGCCTCACGCCGATGAGCCTGCTCCTCGATGGCTTCACCCTGGTCGCGGTCTTCGCCGGTATCCTCTTCTTCGTTGCCGGCACGGCCGGGCTGCTGCGCTTTCCCGACACCAGCAGCCGCCTGCATGCGCTGACCAAGGCGGACCATCTCGGCCTCGGCCTCATCGTGCTCGGCCTGCTGCCGCAGGCGGGCGGTGTATTGCCGGCGCTCAAGCTGCTGGTCATCTGGGCCCTGGCGCTGCTCGCCGGCGCGACGGTGGGGCCGCTGATCGCCCGCCTGGCGCGCGAGGAGGATGCGCCGCCATGACCGGCCTGCTCGCCGACCTGGCGATCGGCGCGGCGATCCTGGCGCTCGCGGCAGGCATGGTGGCCGCGCGCAGCGCCTTCACCGCCACCGCCTTCTTCATCGCCTATGGCCTGCTGCTGGGCCTCGCCTGGGTGCGCCTCGGCGCGGTGGACATCGCGCTGACCGAGGCGGCGATCGGCGCCGGGCTGTCGGGCGTGCTGCTGCTCACCGCCGCCGCGCGGCTCGCCGCCCGCCCGGTGGCGACGGAACGTGCCCCGGGGCCGCTGCTGACGGCGCTGATCGCACTGTGCTGCGCCGCCGTCGCGGTGGCGATCGGCGCCGCCATCCTCTCCCTGCCCGAGCCGACGCCGAGCCTCGCCGCCGAGGTCGCCGCCAACCTTCCCGCCACCGCGCTCGGCAACCCCGTTGCCGGGGTGCTGATGTCCTATCGCGCGCTCGACACGCTGCTCGAATCGGCGGTGGTGGTGCTGGCGGTGGTCGGCGTGTGGTCGCTCACGCCGCCGGGCGGCTGGGGCGGCTTTCCCGGCCCCTTCCACCTGCGCGTCGAA
The DNA here is from genome assembly GCF_018129005.1 of Neoroseomonas eburnea. Taxonomy (GTDB): domain Bacteria; phylum Pseudomonadota; class Alphaproteobacteria; order Acetobacterales; family Acetobacteraceae; genus Neoroseomonas; species Neoroseomonas eburnea. The sequence continues at coordinate 12,890 of NZ_JAAEDL010000022.1, read as the reverse complement.
AGTGGTCCGCTGGCGCTGCTGGCGCGGCTGCTGCCGCCGATCGGCATCGTCATCGCGCTGCACATCCTCTGGGTCGGCAAGGATGCGCCGGGCGGAAAATTCCAGGCGGCGGCGATCCTCGCCGCGATGTGGCTGCTCGCCTGGATGGCAGGCCTCGCCACGCCGCCGCGCATCGCCTCGCGCCGGCTGCGCTTCGCCGTCTCGGCCGGGGCGGGGCTGTTCCTCGCCATCGGCGTCGCCGGCGCGCTGGCGGAAGGCGCCTTCCTGGCCTACCCGGCGGGCTGGACCAAGGCGCTGGTGCTCGCGGTCGAATTCGCGCTGACCGCCTCCATCGCCGTGGCGCTCGCCCTGCTGGTCATGGGCCCGCCGGAGGAGGAGGACCGGGCATGAGCGCGACCCTCTATGGCCTGCTCGGCGCGGCGCTCGTCGGCATCGGCCTGTTCGGGCTGCTGGCGAGGCCCTCGCCGCTGCTGCGCATCCTCGCCTTCAACCTGCTCGGCGGCGGGGTCTTCCTGGTGTTCGGCGCGGTGGCGCGGCGCGGCGCCGGGGCCGGCTTTCCCGGCGACCCGGTGCCGCAGGCCATCATCCTCACCGGCATCGTCGTCGCCTTCGCCGCCACCACCCTCGCCGTCATGCTGCTGCTGCGCCTTTCCGCCGAAGGCGAGGGGCGGTCGGATCCCCCGTGACGGCGGCTGTCACCCTCGCGCCCACGCCCTGGGGCATGCTGCCGGTGCTCGCGGTGGTGCTGCCGGTCGCCGGCATGGTGGCCGCCCTGCCGCTCGGTGCGCGTGGGGCGGAACGGCTGACACTGGCGCTGGTGCCTTTCGGATTGCTGATCGCCCTCGGCATGGCGGCGGCCACCTATGCGAGCGGCGCCCCGCTGGTCCATCTGCTCGGGCATTGGGCGCCGCCGCTCGGCCTCGCCTTCCGCGCGGATGGGCTCTCGGCGGCGATGATGCTCACCGCCGCCATCGTCATCGGCGCCGTCGCCCTGTTCGCCCGCGCCGGGTTCGGCACGCCGGCGGGCGCGCCGGAGCGGCGGGAGGCGCTCTCCTTCTGGGCGCTGCTGCTGGCGCTGTGGGGTGGGATCAACCTGGTCCTCGTCGCCGACGACCTCTTCACCCTCTATGTCGCGCTCGAACTGCTGAGCTTCGCTGCCGTGCCGCTGGTGTGCCTGGACGGCGGGCGCGCAACCCTCGAAGCCGCGCTGCGCTACCTGATGTTCGCCCTGCTGGGCTCGGTGCTCTACCTGCTCGGCGTGGCGCTGCTCTACGGCGCCTACGGCACGCTCGACATCGTGCTGCTGTCGGAGCGCACGCGCGCCATACCGGCCACCATCGTCGCCGTGGCGCTGATGACCGCCGGGCTGCTCGCGAAGACGGCGCTGCTGCCGCTGCACCTCTGGCTGCCGCCAGCCCATTCCGGCGCGCCGGCAGCGGCGAGCGCGGTGCTCTCGGCCCTGGTGGTCAAGGGATCCTTCGTGCTGCTGGTGCGGCTGTGGTTCGGCGTCATGCCGGGGCTGCCGGTGCCGGCGGCGGCGCAGATCCTTGCCGGCCTCGGCGCCGCGGCGATCATCCTGGGCAGCGCGGCGGCCCTGGCCCAGGCGCGGCTGAAGCTCCTCGTCGCCTATTCGACCGTGGCGCAGATCGGATACCTGTTCCTGATGTTCCCGCTGCTGGCGGCCGCCCTCGGCACGCCGGAGGACGCGGCGCGGGCCTGGACCGGCGGCGTGCTGCAGGCGGTCTCCCACGCCTTCGCCAAGGCGGCGATGTTCCTCGCGGTCGGGCTGATGGCGAAGGGGCTCGGGCATGACCGCATCGCCGACCTCGCCGGTGCGGGGCGGGCCATGCCGCTCTGCCTGCTGACCTTCGGCCTGGCCGGGCTGTCGCTGATGGGCGTGCCGCCCTCCGGCGGCTTCGCGGCGAAGTGGCTGCTGCTGACTTCGGCAATCGAGGCCGGGCAATGGTGGTGGGCGCTGGTGATCCTGGGCGGCGGGCTGCTGACCGGCGCCTATGTCTACCGCGTGCTGGCGACGGCGTTGACCGCCGGGCCGGGCGGCGCGACGGGGCGGGAGGACAGCCGCGCGTGGATCGCGCTGGGGCTGGCGCTGATCTCGGTGGCGCTGGGCTTCCTGCCGCTCGGCGCCTTCGGGCTGGTGCAGATCGGCCGGCTCGATCTTGCTGTCGGGGGCGTGCCGTGACGGCCGTGCTGCTGGCGGCGACGCCGCTGCTGCCGCTGGCGATGCTGGCGGCGCTGGCCTGGGGTCCGGCGCGGGAGAAGGTGCCGGACTGGCTCTGGGTTGCCCCGCTGCCGGGGCTGGCCTGCGCGATCTTCGCCGCCGGCGGGCCGCCGCTGGTGCTCGATGGCCGGCTGCGGCTCAACCTTGCGCTCGATGCGCCGGGGGCGCTGCTGCTCGGCGCGGCCTCGCTGCTCTGGGCGGTGGCCGGGGTCTATGCGCGCGGTTACTTCGCCGGCTCGCCGGGACTGCCGCGCTTCGCCGCCTGGTGGCTCGCGACCATGGCCGGGAGCCTCGGCGTCTTCGTCGCCGGCGATCTGATCGGCTTCTACCTGGTCTATGCGCTGGCGAGCCTGCCCGCCTGGGGGCTGGTGATCCACGACCGCACGGCGCGGGCCTGGCGGGCGGGTGGGCTCTACCTGACGTTGACGCTGCTCGGCGAAGCGGCGCTGCTCGGCGCCTTCGCGCTGCTGGCGGCCTTCGCGCCGGGCGAGAGCCTCGCCATCACGGACGTATTGCGCGCCCTGCCGACTTCACCCCTGCGCGACGTGACCATCGCGATGCTGGTGATCGGCTTCGGGCTGAAGGCGGGGCTGGTGCCGCTGCATGTCTGGCTGCCGCTGGCGCACCCGGCGGCGCCGGCGCCGGCCTCGGCGGTGCTGAGCGGCGCCATCATCAAGGCCGGCATCATCGGCCTGCTGCGCTTCCTGCCGCCGGAGGCGACGCCCGAGGCCTGGGGCGGCCTGCTGGCCGTGGTCGGCTTCGTGACCGCCTTCTGGGGCGTCGCCTGCGGCGTCACGCAGCGGGAGGCGAAGGCGGTGCTCGCCTATTCCAGCGTCAGCCAGATGGGGGTGGCGACGGCGGCCTTCGGCCTCGGCATGGCCCACGGGCTGCCGGGGACGGCCGGGGCCGTCGCTGCCTATGCGCTGGCGCATGTGCTGGCGAAGGGGGCGCTGTTCCTCTCGGTCGGCGTCGTGGGCGCGGGACGGCTGGCGGTGCTGGTGCCGGCACTGGTGCTGGCGCTCGGCTTCGGCGGGTTGCCGCTGACCGGCGGGTGGTTCGCCAAGGCCATGGTGAAGGATGCCTTTGCGGGGGATCTGGCGGCAGGGCTTGCCGCGGCCTCGGCGGCGGGCTCGACGGTGCTCATGCTGCATTTCGTGCGGCGGCTGGCGGCGATGGAGGGCGCCAGGCCCGCCTTGCCGCTGGTGGCGTGCTGGCTCGCCATGGCGGCGCTGGCCATGGCCGTGCCCTGGGCGCTGTTCGGTATCGAAGCGCCGGCGCTGCTGACGCCCGCGGAACTCTGGAAGGCGCTCTGGCCGGTGCTGCTTGGCGCTGCCGGCTTCATGCTGCTGTGGCGGGCGGGGGACCGAATGCCGGAACTCCCGCAAGGCGATGTCGTCGTGCTGGCCGGGCCGCTGCGGCACAGCATGGCGCGCCTCGCCGCCGTCCTGGCGGGGGTCGAAACGGTCTTTCGATCCTGGCCCGTGGCGGGACTTGCGCTGCTCGCCATGTCCCTTGCCTTCGGCGTGGCGCTGGGCGGGGCCGGGCGGTAGCGGTGGAGCAGGTGGATCGAGGGGGCGTTGCCCCCTCGAGCTCCCCCACCAGGGGGCTGCGGCCCCCTGGACCGCGGATACCTGGTGCCGGACATGACGGCCACGGCCGCACGAAGAAGCGCGCTGCGGGCGCGGCACTCCCTTCGCCCCCGCGAACTTCCTGCCCTGCCCAACACCAGGTGATGGTTTCCAAAGGCCTTTCGGCCTTTGGTGGGGAGAGGTCTGGAGAGGGGCGAAGCCCCTCTCCGGTTCCCTCATCGCCGCATCTTCGCGCGCATGGCGCGCGCCCCCTCTCGGAACCGCCGCCTCACCGCGTCGCGACGGTGCCTTCCGGCGCGTGCTCGAACTCCGGCACCAGCCGCGCGAGCTGTTGCAGCGCCGCGCGCGGATTGCCGCTGCGCGCGGCGGCGGCGATCTCGTCGATGGCGCGGCCGACCAGCGCCGCATCCGCCGTGCGCGGCGTCGCCACCAGCAGGCCCGGATATTCCGTCGGGCGCGGCGCTTCCTTGCCGTGGAACAATTCCTCGAACAGCCGCTCGCCGGGCCGCAGGCCGGTGAAGCGGATCTCGATGTCCTCGTCCGGCCGCAGCCCCGCCAGCCGCACCATCCGCCGCGCGAGGTCGACGATCTTCACCGCCTCCCCCATGTCGAGGACGAAGATCCCGCCATCGGCGAGCTCGGGCGGCATGTTCACCGGGTCCGTGGTGCCGACGACGCTCGCCTGCAGCACCAGGCCCACCGCTTCCCGCACCGTCATGAAGTAGCGGCGCATGTCGGGATGCGTGACCGTCAGCGGCCCGCCGCGTTCCAATTGCCGGCGGAACAGCGGCACCACGGACCCCGTGGACCCCAGCACGTTGCCGAAGCGCACGGTGATGCAGCGCATCGTGCCCTGGCCGTGCCGGGCTTCCCGGTCGAAGGCCTGGCAGTACATCTCCGCCAGCCGCTTCGATGCGCCCATCACGGAAGTCGGGTTCACCGCCTTGTCGGTGGAGATGAACACCATCGCCGTAGTGCCCACCGACCGCGCCGCATCGGCGACGATGCGCGTGCCGAGCGCATTGGTCAGCAGCCCTTCGAGCGGATCGTTCTCCACCATCGGCACATGCTTGAGTGCGGCGGCGTGGAAGACGAGCTCGGGCCTGATCTCCTCGAACAGCCGGCGGATGCGCGCCTCGTCGCGCACATCGGCGAGCACCGCGCGACGCGCGACCTCGGGATGCTTCTCCCGCAACTCCAGGTCGATCTCGTAGAGCACGTATTCGCCGTGATCGAGCAGCGTCAGCGTCGCCGGGCCAAGCGCCGCGACCTGCCGCGCAAGCTCCCCGCCGATGGTGCCGCCGGCGCCGGTGACCAGCACGCGCCGCCCCTGCACCAGCCGGGCCATGCCCTCCCGGTCCAGCGGCACCTGCGGGCGGTCGAGCAGGTCCTCGATCGAGACCGGGCGCAGTTCGACCCGCCGCGCCTCCTCGCCCCCGGCGGGGGCGAGCCGGGTCGGCGCCGGAGCGCGCCGCACCGGCACGCCATGGCGGTCGGCGGCGTCCAGCACGCCCTCCAGCGCCGGGCCGGCGATGCTGGAGGCGAGCACGATGACCGAGGGCAGCCGCCCCTCCGCCCGCAGCGTATCGAGCACCGCTTCAAGATCCTCGACCGTGCCGAGGATCGGATGCCCCTGCATCCGCCGCCCCGCCTGCCGGGCGCGCAGCGAGAGGATGCCGATGACACGGTAGGGCGCCCTCCGGTCGCGCGACAGGGCGCGGAGGAACAGGTCCGTTCCCTCCGCCGCGCCGACCACCAGCACGTTCTGCGCATCCGGCGCCGCGTCCCCGGCGTGCCGCGCCGCCTGCAGCAGGCCGGCGACGCGCGCGGCGATCAGCAGCGCCGCGAGCGTCGCGGCATGGATCACCGGGAAAGCCGGATTGGGCGGCCGCCAGCCTCCGGTGAGGTGCAGCCCCGCCGAGAACAGCATGGCCGCCACCACCGCCGCCCCGGCCACCGCCATCAGGTCGCCGAGGCCGACGAAGCGCCAGTACTGCAACGGCAGGCGCAGCGGCACGCCGGCGGCGCCGAGCGCCACCACCGCCCCGGGCAGCGCGCCGGCCCACCAGATGCCGTCCGGCCAGGCGCCGGGCGCGGCCAGCCACACCGCCGCCGGCAGGGCGGCCAGGGCCAGCAGGCTGTCCAGCGCCAGGTTGAGCAGGATCCGATGGGAAGGGCCGCGGGCCATGCCGGCCTAATAGGGCGCCCGGGCCTCGCCCGCCAGGGTCACGGTCGGGGAACGAATTCGCGATAGAGCCCGACCAGGCGTTCGGCCTCCGTTTCCCAGGCGAAGCGCCAGCGCGCCGCCCGCCAGCCCGCCTCGCCCAGCGCGGCGCGGCGCGTGGGGTCGGCAAGTTGCACGACCGCAGCAACAATCCCCGCCGGGTCGCCGCTGTCCACCAGCAGCCCACAGCCGGACTCGCGCACGACCGCCGCGACCTCCTCGGCGAAGCGTGGCGCGATCACCGGCAGGCCGGCAGCCATGGCGTCGAACAGCTTGTGCGGCAGGGCGAGGCGGTGGTTCTCCTCGCCCTGTTGGAACAGCACCAGCGCGATGTCGCAGGCGCCCAGCCGCTGCAGCGCCTCCGCCTGGGGCAGCCATCCGGTCACTTCGACGCGGTCCGCAAGCCCGAGCTCGGCCGCGCGGGCATGGAATGCCGGCTCGCTGCCGTCCGTGAAGCGGCCGACCAGCACCAGCCGCGTATCGGGCGGCGCCAGCGCCAGCGCCGCCAGCATCTGCGGCCAGCCCCGCGCCCGCCCGATCGCGCCGAGATGCCCAAGCACCAGCGGCCCTGGCCCATGCGCACGCGGCGCTTCCACGGGCGCCGGGGCATAGTTGCGCACCGCGACCAGGCGCCGCGCGCCGGCGAAGGGCGCATCCAGCCCGTCCTTCGCCACCACCACAGCATCCGCGGTGCGCCCCATCAGCCGGCAGGCCAGGGCGATCGCCGCACGCGCCAGTGGCCGCATCACCGCCGGCAGGCGTGCATCGAGGCGCGATGGGTAGTGTTCGTGCACATCCAGCACCACCCGAGCGCCGCAGCGCCGCGCCGCGAGCAGCGCGGCCAGCCAGGCATCTGGCTCGGAGGCATGGATCACCGCCGGGCGGAGCGCCGCGGCGTCGCGCGCCAGGGCAAGCAGGCCGCGCAGGCGCCGATGCCGGTGCGGCACGATCTCCACACTGTCCACCCGGGCGGGCGGGTCGCCGATGGCCGGGCAGAGATGCAGCACGCGCCAGCCGGCGGCGGCCAGCGCGGCACCCTCCTTGCGGACCACCCTGGTGTCGGCCGGCGGGTGAGCGGCGGAGAGCAGAAGGATGGGGGGAGATGAACTCCCCCCAGACCCCCCTCCTTCTTTGGCATTTGGGAACTGACTGCCGCGGGGGGTGCCAAGCGACAAGGAAGGAAGGGCTTGGCGGTCCCGTCGGCCGTGCCGAGCAACGTTGATGGGGTCCCGGTTCGGGGGAGGTTCCCCTCCCCCGATCTTCATCAGCGCGCTCATGCGCCGAGCACTTCGGCCAGATGCGCCCGCATCCTCTCCCCCGCCTTGCCGTCCCACAGCGGTATTCCCCGCGCCCGCCCCGGCGGGTTGCGCACCGCCTCCGCGAGTTCCGCCGCCGCCACCAGCCGGTTCCCGCCTGCCTCGACCGTCGCCGGCCGCTCGGTGGAAGGTCGCAGCGTCAGGCAAGGCAGGCCGAGCGCCGCCGCCTCCTCCTGCACGCCGCCGCTGTCCGTCGCGACCAGCCGCGCGCGCGCCATCAGCGCGAGGAAATCCAGGTAGCGCAGCGGTGGCAGCATCACGACGCGCGGCGGCGGCCCGAAGCCGAAGCCCTGCATACGCGCCCGCGTGCGCGGATGCAGCGGCCAGGCGAGCGGCAGGTGCTGCGCCGCCGCCGCAATGCCGTCGAGCAGCGCCGCCAGCGCCTCCGGGTCATCGACATTGGCAGGGCGGTGGAGGGTGACGACGCCATAGCCGCCAGGCTCGAGCCCCGCAGGCAGCGGCCGCGCGCGCGCCGCCGGCAGGTGGCGCATCAGGCTGTCCACCATGGCGTTGCCGACAGCCCGCACGCGCCCCGCGCCGTGGCCCTCCGCGATCAGGCGCAGGGCGGTCGTCTTGTCCGGCGCCCAGAGCAGGTCGGCGATGGCATCCAGCGCGCAGCGATTGATTTCCTCCGGCATGTCGCGATCCTCGCAGCGCAGCCCCGCCTCCAGATGCGCGACCGGGATGCGCAGCTTGCGCGCGGCGAGCCCCGCGGCGAGCGCGCCATCCACGTCGCCGGCGACGACGACCAGGGCCGGGCGCTCGCGCTGCCAGGCCGCCTCGCAGGCAATCATGGTGCGGCCCGTCAACTCGGCATGCGTACCGCCGGAGATGCCGAGGGAAATCGCCGGCTCCGGCAGGCCGAGATCCTCGCGCAGGTCGCCGAACATGGCGGCGTCGTGATGCTGGCCGGTGTGCAGCAGCAAGGGCGCGCAGATGGGCGGGGCCTCCGCGAGCGCATGCCACAGCGCGGCGAGCTTCGGGAGGTTGGGGCGCGCGGCGGCGACCAGGTGCAGGGCGGGGAGAGTCACGGCGAAGAAGGAAGGTCGGGGGAGGGTGAACCTCCCCCGAACCCCCTCCCTTTTTTGGCACCTGGGCACTGTCCGCCGCTGTCAGTTCCCAACGGCCGAAGAAGGGAGGGGGAGCGGGGGAGGTTCCCCTCCCCCGCCCTTTCCACCAAGGCGCAGAACCGCTCCCCCAGCACCCGCCAATCCCACCGCGTCACCGCCTGCCGCCGTGCGGCCGCCCCCATGCCTTCGCGCAGCGCCGGATCGCGCGCGAGCCGCACCAGCGCGTCGGCCAGCGCGACCGCATCACCAGGCGGCACGGCGATGCCGCAGGGGCCGTCTTCGACGATGCGGGCCGCGCGTCCCGGCTGGTTCGTCACCAGCGGCCGCCCGGCCGCGAGCCCGTCCATGATCTTGTTGGGCGACGTCCATTCCGCGAAGGCCGGCACATCGGCCAGCACGTGCAGCGCCACCTGGCAGCCCGCCATCAGCCCGCCCAGTGCCCGGCGCGGCAACGGGCTGAGGAAGGTCACGTTGGTCAGCCCCTCCGCCGCGGCGCGGGCCATCAGCGCCGGCTTTTCGCCGCCCTCGCCGGCCAGCAGGATGCGCAGCCGCGTCTCTCCCCGCGCGAGCAGCACTCCGGCCGCGTCGAGCAGCGTGCCGAGCCCGTTCGCCCGCCCATGCGCGCCTGCATAGAGCGCGAGGCACTCCCATGGCGCCGCCTCGGCCGGCCGCCACGGCGCCAGATGCGGGCCGAACAGCTGCAGGTCGCAGCCATTCGGCACGACATGGACGCGCGACGGGTCGGCGCCGCGGGCCACGGCGGTCCCGGCCATGCCTTCGCTCAACGCCACCACCGCGGCGGCGCGCCGGCAGGCGGCATCGGCCAGGCGCTCCATGCCGGCAAGCACCGGCCGCGGCACGCCGCCCATGGCGCGCGGCAGCTCCGGCCAGGGATCGCGGATCTCGAAAACGAAGGGCGTGCCGCACAGCCGCCGTGCGATGAGCGCCGGCAAGGCCACGGTCAGCGGCGTCGAGGACGCGACGACCACATCGAACCGCCCCGAGGCCGCGAGCGGCACGGCGCGCGCCGCAAAGCGCAGGAACGCCGCGCTGCGCGCCGCAAGCCCCATCGCGTTGCCGCAGCGGATGTCGAATTCGACGACGCGATGCCGGCTGACGCGCCCCTCTCTCCGCCCATGGCGGAAGGACCCGACGAGCCCCGTCGCCGCGCCGTCGTAGCGGCCGCAGCCGATGGTCACCTCATGGCCGCGCGCGGCGAGCGCCTCCGCGAAGGCATGGCTGCGCGTCGCGGTGCTGCCCGCCGGTCCGGAATGATGCTGGTGCAGGTAGAGGATGCGCATGCTCACGCCCGGCAGGCGGCGCGGATCACGGTGATGACGCGGTCCTGCTCGTCCATCGTCATGCCGGTGCCGGAGGGCAGGCAGAGCCCACCCACGTAGAGCCCGGCCGCCACCGCGCCGCCGGCCGAGGGCGCATCGGCAAAGACAGGCTGCTGCGGCAGCGGCTTCCACACCGGGCGGCTCTCGATGCCGGCGGCATCCAGCGCCTGGCGCAGCGCCTCCCGATCCGTGCCGAACCGCGCGGGGTCCACCAGCACCGCGGTCAGCCAGCGCGAAGCGCGGCCCCAATCGGGTTCGGGCATGAAGGCGAGGCCCGGCAGGTCAGCCAGCCCTGCCACATAGCGCGCGAAGATGGCACGCCGCGCCACCACCCGCTCCTGCAGCGCCGCCACCTGGGCGAGCCCCACCGCCGCCAGCACGGAGGACATCCCATAGGCATGCCCGGTGACGGAATGCTGGTAGTGCGGCGCCGGGTCCTTGGCATGGGCGGCGAGGTGCCGCGCCCGCGCCAGCAGCACCGGGTCGTCCGCGGCGAGCGCCCCGCCGCCGCCGGCGGTGACGATCTTGTTGCCGTTGAAGGAGAAGGCGGCGAGCCGTGCCCCGCGTCCGGCATGGCGCCCACGCAGCGTCGCGCCGAGCCCCTCGGCACTGTCGCTGACCACCGGCACGCCCCAGCGGTCGCAGGCGGCGAGGATGGCGTCGAGCTCGGTCGCCTGCCCGTAGATGTCCACCGCCACCACCGCGCGCGGCAGTCGCCCGCGCTGCGCCGCCGCCCGCAGTTCCCGCCGCAGCAGATCTGGGTCGAGCGTCCAGGACTCCGGCGCCACATCGAGGAACCGCGGCACCGCGCCCATCTGCACCGCAGGGGCGACGGTGGCGACGAAGGTGAAGCCCGGTGCCCAGACCTCGTCCCCCGGCGCGATGTCGAGCACGCGATACGCCAGATGCAGCGCCGCCGTCCCGGAGGCGGTGGCGAGCACATGCGGAAAGCCGGTGGCGGCGCCGACCGCGGCCTCGAAGGCGGCGATCGCGGGACCGGCGGGGGCGACCCAGCCGCTCTCCAGCACCTCCCGCAACGCGGGCATCTCCCGCCCCGTCAGATGCGGCGGAGAGAGGTGGATGCGCCGCGTCCAGGCCTCGGCGGCGGGCGTGCCGCGCCAAGGGGCGGAGGCGCGAAGGGGCACCAGGACCGTCACGCGGTGATGTTAGTATCGAACCGACAAATCAACCAAGAGTTATGTTCTCTCGCCACGAAACGGTGGCATCGAGGCGTGTCCCGGCGCCGCGACGCCCCGTCCGGTTGCGGCCAGGGCGGCGCAGCGCAGCAGCAGCGCGAGGTCGCGCGAGAGACGCGGCGGCGCCTCCGCATAGCGCGCATCGAGTTCCAGCCGCGCCGACCAGCCGATCGCATTGCGCCCCGCAGCCTGCGCCAGCCCCGCGAGGCCCGGCCGGACCGCCAGGCGCAACGCCTGGCGTGGGGCGTAGAGCGCCACATAGTTCAACGGCAGCGGACGTGGCCCGACCAGGCTCATCTCCCCACGCAGGACGTTGAGGAGCTGCGGCAGTTCGTCGAGTGCCAGCGCGCGCAGGACCCGCCCCGCCCGCGTCATGCGCGCGGCGTCGTCGCCAGGTCCCTCGCGCAGCGTGCGGAACTTCAACACGGCGAAGGGCGCGCCGCTGCGCCCTGCCCGCACCTGGCGGAAGATCACCGGCCGCCCGAGCGCGACACGCACGATAGCCGCCACCGCGGCCATCACCGGCGACAGCGCCACGAGCAGCAGCGCCGCGCCGACCAGGTCAAGCGCCCGCTTGCCGCAGCGCGCGTACATCGCGGTCGTCCGCGGCCACACCGAGCCCGAGCGCGAGCCCCAGCGCGAACCAGGCCATCCGGTTGCCGAGGTCGGTCGAGACCATCACCGACAGCGCCATCGGCAGCGCCAGCGCGGCGACGCGCGCCGCCCGCCAGCCTTCCGCCCGCGCGCCGAGCGTAACCGCCGCCACGGCACCGCCGCCGAAGGCGACGACCCAGAACAGCAATCCCGGCAGCCCGCCCTCGGCCAACGCCTCCAGCGGATGGTTGTGGGGATAGAGGCCACGCCGCTCGCCATGCCCCGCCGCGATGGCGAAACCGCCGGTGCCAAGGCCCCAGGGCAGGGCAGCGCCGCCCTGCTCGGCTGCCGCGCGCCACAGGGCGAGCCGGCCGGAGGATTGCGCCACTTCTCCTTCCGCCAGGCGCTCGACCGTGCGCAGTCCGGCGGCGAGCGGCGGATCGCCCAGCACCGCGGCGAGCATCAGCGCCGCGCCCGCGAATACGGCGAAGGGCCAGCCCAGCGCCTGCCCCCGCCGCCCGCGGCGCCACAACGCGATGGCCGGGGCGACGGCGAGCGCGAGCACCAGCGCCGCCAGCGCCGCGCGCCCCCCCGGCAGCAGCGCCGCGGCGGCGAGCAGCGTGACCAGCGCCAACCAAGCGAGTCGTGCGGCGATGTGCCGTGCCTCCGCCGCCCGCACCGCCGCCAGCGCGGCCGCCGAGGCGATCGCCAGCCCGGCGATCTGGTACTGCACCCGCACCTGTTCCGGCTGCGCGCCCGGCAGCCCGCCGAGCACCACGCGGTCGGTCGCCAGCCCCCAGGCAATGGCGCCGGCGACGAAGACGCCGATCGCCAGGGCGACATCCGCGCCGGCACGCAGGGCCCGCCCCTCGCCCGCCACCGCCAGTCCCGCAAGCAGCATCGGCGGCCCGAGCAGCACCGCATCCGATAGCTTGGCCTGCAGGATGGTGCGGGAGGGGCTCCAGGCCCCCGCCAGCACAAGCCACAGCCACAGCGCCCCGCAGGCGGCGAGCGGCAGGGCGATGCGTGCGTCCGCGGACCAGGCGCGGCCGGCCGCCAGCAGAGGCAGCAACGCGAAGAGCCCGAGCGCCGCCGCCACCGTCAGGTCGAAGGGCAGCGCCGCGAGCGGTGGGGCGGATTTCAGCGCCCCGGCGAAATGCAGCACGGCAGCGACACCCCCGACGGCCGCGCCAAGCCCCGGCGCCTTCAGCATCCGCCGATCCCGGGCGGCGCCGCGGGCGTCGTCGGCGTCGGCGCGGGCGGCGCGGATGGCGATCGCGGAGCGGGCGGCGGCGGCACGGGCGGCGGCGGCACGGGCGGCG
>NZ_JAAEDL010000021.1 GCF_018129005.1 Neoroseomonas eburnea | reverse complement strand
ATGGTCCGCTCCTCGAAGCCATGCCCGCCGATGAATCATGTCCGGCCGCGTCGGATCAACCCAAAGAGTCCGCCCTTTGTGCGCCGGGTATCAGGCTTCATCCTTCCGGAATGCATCCATGCGGCCCATCCCTACCTTGCTCGTCTCGACGCCCCAGCGTTGGCTGCCGGTCTCGGTGCCACCGCCGCCGCCGGATAGGCCCCGAGGAACGTTCGGAGCCTCGGTGACCGCAAGACGGCTTCGTACCCAGCCCGCACAAGGAGATCGACGTCGTCGCGCTCCAGCGTCAGACCCGTCGGGATCGCAAGCAGTCGATCCTTTTCGGGGGACTCCGGGCGCCCGGTGAGCGAAATGTGGACCAGCTCCGACGACACATCACCGCATGGCACGCCATTGACGAGGCGTCCCTGAGCACATCGGGCCTGGCGAAGCCTGTCGGTGAGGGCATTGAGCTGCTCTGTAACAGTGATCAGCGTCTCGAAATTGTAGCTATCGATCTGGGCGCCACTGACCAGACCAAGCATCTGAAAGAGCCCGCCGACCGTCCTGCGCCGCGCCACAGAACTGTCCTGCGCGCCTTGGCCATCCACGCTGATCATGAGGACCCGCCGCACCTGGAGGTGGCCGCTCTCCCTCAGGTCCGCGGTGGACATTGCCTGCGTCGTGCTGCCGGCGGCCCGCATCGCGAGATTGTCGGCGATGCCGCCGTCCGCGAGGTGTACGTAGCGGGTGCGCTCGGCATCGAGGTAGCGTTCCGTCCTGATTGCAGCTGCACCGGCGCGGGACAACGGGTTCTGGCGTTCTTCGGTGCCGATCCGGCGCAGCCAGCCGGGCCGCCGCCCGCCGCAACGCGCGGCGTGGTTGGTCAGGGTTACGGGCGAGAACAGGCCCGGGAAGCCGTTGGACGCGGCGACGGCACGCGCCACCGGTAACGCCGACAGATCGGAGCAGATCACGTCGAACATGTCCTGGTTGAACAGGATCGGGGTGCCGTAAGCGATGTCGGTCGCGCCGATGGCAATCAGGGGACGTCCACGCGCTTCGAGATCTCGGAAGGTCGCGCCCCGGAACATGGTGCGATCATAGGCGCGCTCCATGTAGTCGTTGGTGCCGACACCGGGATCTACGAGCCATCCCCAGTTCCACGGGAGCAAATAGGTTCCGTAGATGTAGCTGTTGGTATCGGAGTACAGGAAATCCCGCTCGAAGCCGCCGAAGGTCTGCTCCCGATGGAGACCATAATAGGCCGCGGGAAAGCTGCCACCCGAGACACCCGATATGGCATCCACCTGATCGAGCAACGGGCGGGGCCCGCTGGGCGTCGAGACCATGACCTCCCGCATGCCCCGCAGCGCGCCGTAGCCGAAGGCGGCGGAACGCTTTCCGCCGCCGGAGAAGGCCACAAGCACGACGAGGTCCGGCGCATCCTTGGAGACCGGGAGGCTGTCCAGGCGATACCCGCCCCGTGAGATGTGCTCCGCGCCCAACGGCTCGAGCCGCGCTTCCGGCAATGGCTGCGTGTCGGAGGAGACAACCGACGCGCAGCCCGCCATCAGAATCCCGACAGCGACCAGGAGGCCCTGACCGATGGTCTTCAACGTCGCCACTGCACCCGGGACCAAGGCCACGCTGCGCCGACGCTTCGTGTGCTCCGAGGCGAGACCCAGGATCATTGCGATCTTCCTTCGAGTTCAGCCGTTTCGACACGCCGATGCCGCGCGGCCGGAGAACGCCGTCCCCGCGGCGGACGAAGCCGGTCCTTGCGCGCCGGCTTCCGCCAGCCCGGTTCCTCGGCAAGGGGTAGCCCGCCTCCGAGGGGCGCTGGTGCAGCGAGGCGCGCGACGGGTCGATGGGACCGGCGCCACGCGTTTGAGGACCACGCAGGCAACGTGATCGTGCCCTGCGCGGCAGGACGCCGAAGACCCAGTCGGCCGCCCGCCGGCGCATTCCTCATTGCTTCGCCCCGACACGCTTCCGCTCCGGCGCTACCGCGCTCGGCGCGGTGAGCAGTGCATTCACGCGTTCCAGCCTTCGTTGCTGATCCGCCGTGAGCGACGGCCGCAGCGAAATGAGATGGCCAAGGCCGGCCAGAACGCATCGGCGATCCTCGTCAGTCCCGGCAAGCTTCGGCAGAGCCTCGATCGCCCGCTCCTCGTCGAGGTGCAGTGCAAGGAACTGCTGGCGCACCATCTCCTTGAATCGGACGAAGCCGGGGCGCTCCTCAGCGGGCAGCAGGGCCTCGACCTCCTTCAGAGCTGCAAGGCCCCGCTCATCCACCTGCCCAACCGGCCGGGCGACGTACATGACCGCCCGAACGAATGCCTCGACGACTCCGCCGACATCGACAGCCGCCTCCGCGTCCGCACGGGTCGCGCTCGCAGCGGCTTCCCGCGCGGACTCGCGTGCAGCGTGACGGGGCGTTCCGGCATTCTCCGCAGCAAGACCCAGCGCCGCCTGGAGTGCGGGCGACCCGTAGGTCGAGTGGAAGAAGTGCTCGGTAAGCATGTCGCGCGCCCGGCCCATGGACTTCAGCCAGAACTGGATGCCGTCGGAGACAAGGTGCTCCGCTGCCAGCAGCGGGTTGCGGTCCTCGGCCGAGCGTCGATCCTGCCGGACCAGCGCGGCCGCCGGTCCGACCGCCGCCATGAACGGGTTGCGATCCGAGAACAGCGAGAACTGCAGCCGGTTGGGGTGGAGCAGCCGCAATGCCTCCGCGGTCTGCGGCGTCGCCATGGCTCGCACCGCCGGCCGTACGAAGGTCGCGTAGAGACCCTGATTCACCTCGGACAGGCGCGCCACCGTCTCGAAGCGCCGATCGTCGGACGGATCGTTCCTGACGAGAGAGCGAAGGTCATCCAGCGATCGCCTCTCAAGGGCGAAGAGATAGCGCCCTTCACGAGCTGCGGGTTCTCGGTGTCGTCGTCCACCTCGGTGATGACGGCCTCGTAGAGGCCGGGCGGCATGAGGTCGACGAGATCCATGCACTGCGCGAACTCCTTGTACTCCTTCGTCGCGACCTTGCCGGAGACGAAGACCCCGAGATGACCGACGCTGGGGTGCAGGGAGTAGACGATCGTCTGCCCGTTGGAGACGATCTCGTCCTCGCGCTCATAGAGGTCGAGGATCCAGCCGAGCGCCTGCGGTGGTGGCGTGATGTCGTCACCCCAGGAGCAGAACACGATGATCGGCGTGCGAATGTTCCGCAGGTCGATGCGCAGACCCTGCGCGGTGCGGAGCTGACCGGTGCTCAGCTTGTTGCCGACGAACAGGTTGTCGGTGATGTATTGCATCTCCTCGGCGTTGGTCAGGACCGGGCTGCCCCACCATTTCTCGAACTCGAGGAAGCGCGGCGCCTCGGTGTCGACCTTCGAGTAGACCTCGTAGAGCTTCTTCCAGTAGGTGTTGTCGGGGTGCATCGCCTCGAAATTGGCCACAAGGCTGGCCCCGTCGAAGATGCCGCAGCCGAGGTCGCCGGCGAGCGAGGTCAGCCAGGTGCCGCCGAGCAGGCCGCCGAGATAGCGCATCGGGCTCTGGCCGCGAATGCCCGCCCAATAGGAGAGCGGCGATCCGGCAAGGAGGATCGGCCCCGGCAGGTCCGGGCGGATCGCAGCCGTCATCATGACCTGCCAGCCGGCCTGGCAGTTGCCGATCAGGACCGGCTTGCCCTGGGCGAGAGGATGGCGCGCCGCCACGATCTCGACGAAGCGTGCCTCGGACAGGCAGACGTCCTCGATCGTCTGGCCGGGAATGGGATGCGGCACGAAGCCCACGAAATAGCAGGGATGGCCGGCGGCCAGCACCTCGCCGATCTCGCTGTCCTGCTTCATGCCGGCGATCCCGGGGCCATGCCCGGCGCGCGGGTCGAAAATCACGAAGGGGCGCTTCGTATCGTCGGGGACGGTGCCGGCCGGCGGGATGATGCGCACCAGGCCGTAGTTGACCGGGCGTTCGAGATCGCGGCCGTCCGCAATCAGCTCAAACTCGAAAGCGAGGACGTGCGGGGTGACGCGGGCGCTGTACTCGAGCGCATTGTTGCCGCGCTGGCGCAGCACGTCCAGGAGCAGGATCGCGCGCTGTGCCGCATCGAGGCAGTATTCGGTGACAGGGTCGACGGGCCAGGCGGGTGTCCGCTGGCCCGTCGGGGGATCCGCCGGCCTCACGGCGGGCAGGGTTTCGCGGCGTCGATCGGCAATCATTTGGGTGGACTGCGCTTCCATGTCATTCACTCCTCATCCGGTCGCTTCCATTGCAGATAGAATCCGACATCGCCCGGCATGCCGTCAGACCAGTCGAGGATCTCCGCGCGGAGCTGAAATCCGCGCGGTTTGAGCTCGCGCTCGTAGTAGGCGTAGGCGCGCTGGGCGAAGCCTTCGAGATGGTCGTGCCAGTCGGCATCATGGTTGGTGACCGCGCGTCCGGAGTCGGGCAGCCAGTCGGACGGAAACTGGAACAGCAGTGCCCTCCTGTCGCCGGTATCCACGGCCCTGCGGACGAGCGTCGCGACGATGCTCATCGCATCGGGCGGGATATCGCGCTCCAGGAACTCGCGATGCAGCTTCTCCCGTTCTGCCTTCGTGGCCCCGTCGTGGCTGCGTCTTTCCTCGTCGTCGCGCCTCTTCCGCTCCTGCACGTAGGCATGAACGGCGTCCGCACTCAGCTCCTGGGGGGAAAGTTCCATTGCGTTCGCTCCGCTGCTGCTGCGTCCTCCGTTGCGGGACGCAGGATGGTGAACGGGCCGGCGCGAGAGCCTTGTGCCTCGCGCGTCGGGAACCATCGGTACGAAAGGGATCGTGCATCGCGGTCACGTCCCGCTTCAGGCCGTGGTCCGACGGACATTCTCCAGATCGGCGCGACACAGCTCGCCGAACCGGAGAAGCCGATCGGGATCGGGTCGCTTCGACAGCGCCTCCCTGGCGAGTTCCCCCAGCCCGACGCGTGGCCGGAGTGAGATCTCGATGATCGCCCTCAGGGTGGCCTCCGCCTCCTCCACGACGTCCGGCGGTGCAAACAGCCTCATGCGATTGATGATGCCGATGAGCCGTTCTCCACCCTCGGTCAGCTCGGCCGCGTCAGTGTCGTGGACATAGGCCTCGATGAGCAGGTTTGACGCCTTCATCATGAACTCGGCGTAGAGGCCTTCGCGCTTCGTGATCTCCTGCGCGATGCGCTGGAGGCGGTCCTGATTGCGCTGCGTATAGATGGCGACGGCGAGTGATGCGCCGCCACCGATCAGCGCCCCGATAAGCGCCGCACCCGAGCTCAGCAGGGCTGAATCGATTTCCATCTCTGGTCCCTCACCGTGCGGCCGCAGCAATGCTGGCGTCAGGGGGGCCATCGAAGGCACCGATCGCAGCTTCCGCCGCCGCTTCGGGCTGAACCGAATCCGGGCCGGCCTCCGGCTCCCTGATGCGGAAGAAGGCGACGTAGAGGGCCGGCAGGAAGACGAGGGTCAGCACCGTCGCGACCGCCAGGCCGCCCATGATTGCGTAGGCCATCGGCCCCCAGAAAATCGTCGGCGCGATCGGGATCATGCCGAGGATCGCGGCGGCAGCGGTCAGCAGGATCGGGCGGAAGCGGTGCATCGTGGCCTCCACCACGGCATCCCAGGGGTGCTTTCCATGCGCCCTTTCGGTCTCGATCTGATCGATGAGCACGACCGAGTTGCGCGCGATCATGCCGGTCAGCGCCAGCACGCCGAGCATCGCAACGAAGCCGAGCGGCTTGCCCGAGAGCAGGAGGGCCGCGACGACGCCGATGATGCCGAGGGGTGCGACGCTGAGCACCAGGAACAGGCGGCTGAAGCCCTGGAGCTGGACCATCAGGACCGTGAGCGTCAGCAGGAGCATCAAGGGCATCACCGCGATCACGGAGCCCTGTGCCTTGGCGCTCTCCTCGACGGTGCCGCCGACGGCGATGTGATAGCCCTCCGGCAGGCTGGCGCGCAGCTCCGCGATCCGTGGGGCCAGCTCCTGCACGACCGTGGCGGGCAGCATGCCGGCGGTGACGTCGGCCTGGACCGTCAGTGTCGTTCTCCGGTTGCGACGCCAGACGAGCGGGTACTCTTGCGCGTACTCGACGGAGGCGACCTGGGTCAGCGGCACGGTCCTGCCGTTCGAGAGGGGCACCTGCAGCGTTCGAATCGTGGAGAGCGACATGCGCTGCTCCGGAGAGGCGCGAACCACGACGTCGACGAGGCGAATGCCGCTCCGCATCTCGGTGACCGTCACGCCGGACACGACGGTGTTCAGCGCATCCGCCACAGCCTCGGAGCTCAGGCCGAGCAGGCGGGCCTGGTCCTGGTCGACGCGGATCCTCAGCGCGCGCGCGGGCTCCATCCAGTTGAAGTTGATGTTCTGGACGCCCGCACCGCTGCCCATGACCTGCGCGACCTGCCAGGCGATCTCGCGCACCTGCTGCGCCTCGGGTCCGCTGACCCGGTACTGGAGTGGCCATCCGACCGGCGGGCCGAGCTCCAGCGGGTAGACGCGCGCGGCGACGCTCGGGAAGTCCGTCGCCAGTGCCTGTTCGAGGCGCGCCCGCACACGCTCACGCTGTTCCAGGCCCTTGGTGACAACGACCGCCTGGGCGAAGAAGTCATTCGGCAACTGCACGTTGAGGGGCAGGTAGAACCTGACTGCGCCTCGGCCGACATAGGTGCTCCAGTGATCCACGTCCGCGTCGCCGGCGAGGAGCTGATCGAGGCGGGCCGAGACTTCGCGAGTGCCTTGGATCGAGGACGTCTCTGGCAGCTGGAGGTCGACCAGCAACTCGGGCCGGTCCGATGGCGGGAAGAACTGCTGCGGGACGAGGCGCGTGCCGTAAAGGGAAACGCCGAACAGAGCCAAGGTCAGCAGGATCGTGATCCAGCGCGCGCGCATCGCCAGCACGAGGAAGCCGCGGAAGGCGCGCATGATCGGCCCCGGCTCCTCCGAATGCGGCACCTTCGGCTTCTTCAGGATCCAGACGCCGAGCAGCGGGGCGAAGAGGACCGCGACGAACCAGGACGCGATCAGCGCGATGGCGACGACGGCGAAGATCGAGAAGGTGTATTCGCCAGCGGCGCTCTGCGCGAAGCCGATCGGCACGAATCCCGCGACGGTGACGAGAGTGCCGGTCAGCATGGGGAATGCGGTCGAGGTATAGGCGAAGGTCGCGGCCTGTTCCTTGTCGTCGCCGCGCTCCAGCCGCGTGACCATCATCTCGACGGTGATCATCGCATCATCCACCAGCAGTCCGAGGGCGATGATGAGGGCGCCCAGCGAGATCCGCTGGAGGTCGATGCCGAAGAGCTCCATCGCCACGAACACCACGCCGAGCACCAGCGGGATGGCGAGGGCGACCACGGCGCCCGCCCGCAGGCCGAGGCTCAGCAGGCTGACCGCGAGGACGATGGCGACGGCTTCCCACAGCGCCTCCATGAATTCGTGCACCGCGTGCTCGACGGTCACGGGCTGGTCGGCGACGAGATGGGCTTCGATGCCGACCGGCAGGTCCGTGACGATCTCCGCCATCGTCCGCTCGACGTCATGCCCGAGGGCGAGGACATCGCCGCCCTGGCGCATGGCGATGGCGAGTCCGATGCCCTCCTGTCCATTGACGCGGAACATGGGCTGGGCGGGATCGGCCGGGCCACGCGTCACGCGCGCGATGTCGCCCAGGCGAAGCATTCGGCCATTGGCGACGAAATTGACGGAGAGGATGTCCTGTTCCGACCTGAAGTCGCCGGACACCCGCACAAGGATCTTTTCATCCTCGGTCTGCACAACGCCGGCGGGCGTCACCGCGTTCTGCGCCCGCAGGGCCTCGATCAGGGCCGAGCGGTCGAGGCCGAGTCCGGCCAGCCGCTCGGTCGAGAACTCCACATAGATGCGCTCATCCTGCGCACCCAGGACCTCGACCTTGGAGATGTCCGGCAGCTGGAGGAGGCGCTGGCGAACCTCATCCACGTAGTCGCGCAGTTCACGGTGCGTGAAGCCGTCCGCGGTGAAGCCGTAGACGATGCCGAAGGTGTCGCCGAACTCATCGTTGAAGAATGGCCCGACCACGCTGCGCGGCAGGGTCTGACGGATATCGCCGACCTTCTTGCGCACCTGGTACCAGATGTCGGGCACCTGGGAGGCCGGCGTGGAGTCCCGCAGATTGACGAAGATCGTGGTCTGGCCCGCAGTCGTGTAGCTGCGCAGGTAGTCGAGGTTCGGCGTTTCCTGGAGCGTGCGCTCCAGGCGATCGGTGATCTGCTGGAGCGTGTCCGCGACAGTGGCTCCGGGCCACGCGGCCTGGACCACCATGGTCTTGATGGTGAACTCCGGATCCTCGCTGCGCCCGAGGCGGAGGTACGAGTACACGCCGGCCACCGCGACCATGAGCATGAAGTACGCGACAAGGGAACGGTGCCGGATCGCCCATTCGGACAGGTTGTAGCGCTGCATCACACGGCTCCCTGCACGCGCACCCGCTGACCGGGCCGCAGCACCTGCACGCCGGCGGTGACCACGACGTCGCCGGCCTCGAGACCGCGCGAGATGACGACGCGACCGGGGTCGAAGCGCGCCACCTCCACGTTGCGCAGCGATACGGTCCGGCTTTCCGGGTCCACCACCCATACGGCCGGACGCCCGTTCGCCTCCGTCAGCGCGCTTGCGGGCAGGTTCACACCCGGCGGCGCTTCGAGCTGGATGCTGCCGCTGACCGTGGATCCGAGCCGCATGTTCTCGGGCGGGTCGATGATGCCGACCTTGACCTGGAAGGTCCGCGTGGCGGGGTCCGCCTGCGGCGACACCTCCCGCACGCGGCCGACGGCCCTGATCCGGGGATCATCGGTGAGCACGATCTCGACCTCCGGGTCGCGCGGCGCCGTGCGGATGAGCTGCTCTGGCACGTCGAAGACAGCATCGCGGCCGCCCTCGCGCGCGATCTGCACGATCATCTGCCCTGCGCGGACCACCTCGCCCGGTTCGGCGCCGACCGCAGTCACGGCGCCGGCGACATCGGCGGAGAGGGTCGTGTAGCCGAGATGATCCTCCGCGATCCGAACCTGCGCCTGCGCGGCGTCGACCTGGGCCTGTGCGGATTGCAACGCCTGCTGCGCGTCGTCGAAGCGGGCGCGCGGTGTCCATCCGTCCCGCAGAAGTTCCTGCTGGCGCCGGAAGGTCAGCCGGGCCTGGGTCAGCACTGCCTCCGCCGCCGACAGGGCTGCCCTTGCCGAGCGCAGCGCGTTCTCCTGGTTTTGCCGATCGAGCCTCGCGACGACGTCGCCCGGCCGGAGCGTATCGCCGACGTTGACGGGCCGTTCGAGCATGCGCCCGTCGAGGCGGAACGCGACGCTGCCCTGGTCCCTCGCGCGGATCTGGCCGGTCAGCGAGATGGTCTCGCCCGCCGCCCGGCCTTCGACCGTAACCACCCGCACGGGTCGGGCCCGTGGTGCCGGCGGCGCAGGGTCGTCACAGCCAGCCACGGTCGCCACGAGCAGCGCTGCCGCCACAAACCGAGACTTGAACATGGATGGACCCTTCTGAGCCGAGAACGATGAGGTAGGCGGCCGGCCTGCGACGATGGTGCCGTTCCGGCCGGCGGCCTTGACTTGCATCTAAACAGCTATCAAATTGCACTCGAGAGTGCAAATGTAAAATGCACTAATGAGTGCAACAGGGAATCGCCCATGCCTGACGACAGAGCTTTGAGTGACGCGGCTCCGAAGGTGCGACGCGGCGGGTCGCGGGAAGCCATCGTGGAGGCCGCCGAACGCCTCTTCCTCGAGCGCGGCTTCGGTGCCGTCAGCATGGACGAGCTGGCAGAAGCCGCGGGCGTCGCGCGTCGGACGCTCTACAATCAGTTCGCGAGCAAGGAGGAGATCTTCCGTGAGATGCTTCTCAGATTCGCGGGGCAACTCGAGCATGCCTTGCCGCCCGGGGTCGAAACCCAGGGTGATGTCGAGGAGGTGCTTCGACTGATTGCGCGAGCGATCCTGAAGCTGCACGAGCGCCCGGGCTATCTCGGCTTCATGCGCATGGTGGTGGCCGATTCTCGGCAGTTTCCCTGGATCGCGGAGGCCTTTGCGGGCGTCATGGAGCCTCAGGCGGAGCGCTTCGCGCGCTACATCGCGCACCTGACCGCGATGGGCATCCTCGACTGCCCGAACCCAACGCTGGCGGCGCGGCAGTTCACCGGGATGCTCAATGACTTCTTCCTGTGGCCTTGGATGATGGGCCGCAAGAATCTTCCGGCACCGGCTCCGGTTCTGATCGAGGAGACGATCCGAATCTTCCTGCTGCGCTATCGCATGTCGCGGCCGAAAGGCAGCGGTGATGATGGCAGAGCCTGACTCCGCTGGAGCCTCCTGCTCGCCCCGCGCTGCGAAGCATCCTCGGCTTCACTGGCGCCGCGTGGCTGCACCTGGCCGGCGGACGCCAAGACGCCCGCCGATCGGCGCTGACGTCTCCACGGGAGCGCCGAGCGACGACACCGAGGTCTGCACTCTGACCAGCGCCAGGCGAACCAGCCCCCTCGCTTCCGGATAGGCCGGGGCTTCTCCCCAAGTCACGCGTCGACTTCGGAGCGGCTGCCGTTGACCGGTAGTGTAGACGAAGCCTGACAATGATTGCGATCCCAGCATCGCCGTTCGATCTGGCCGCGTGCGGCTCGGTTTCGGCGTCACGCAAGCGCTGCGCTGCGGGTCACATGCCTACAGAAAGTCAATCGCAATGGACGCTGCTCACCACCTCATTCTCCTCGCCGGCGCACTTGGGCTGCTGAGCATCTTTGTCGGGCTCTTCTCCGCTCGCTTTGGCACGCCGTTGCTGCTGGTGTTCCTGGCAATCGGACTGCTGTTCGGCAAGGAGGGGCCGGTTGGCCTCGTGTTCAACGATTTCCAGACCGCCTACCTGATCGGCAGCGTCGCCCTTGCGGTCATCCTGTTCGAGGGCGGGCTCAAGACGAAGCGCAGCATGCTCAAGATCGCGCTATGGCCTGCGCTGGCGCTGGCCACGGCCGGGGTCGCGATCACCGCCGGCGTGGTCGGGCTCGTTTTCGCCCTGCTTCCCCCTCCGCCCTTGCCCTACTCGTTTTGGGTCATTGCTCTTCTCGTTGGGTCCATCCTTGCGCCGACCGATGCCGCAGCGGTAGCAACGGTGCTGCGCCGCGCCGGTCTCGCGCTTCCCGAACGGATCACGGCCGTGCTCGAGGTGGAGTCCGGTCTCAACGACCCGATGTCGGTCTTCCTGACCGTACTTTTAACTCAGCAAGTCCTGACCCCGGGCAGTTTCACGGTGGAGCACGCAGCCCTGCTCTTCGCGAAAGAGATGGGTGGAGGTGCGCTGCTCGGCGTCGGCGGGGGCTACCTTCTGCTGCTGGTTCTACGGCGCCTGGTGGCGGAGACCGCGCTTTACCCCGTGCTGGCGCTCATGGGTGCACTGCTGCTGTTCGGTGCTGCGCAGAGCCTCGGTGCGAGCGGGTTCATCGCCGTCTATCTGGCGGGCGTCGTCGTCGGGACAGCTGAACACCGGTCAGGTCCGGCCGTCGGGCACTTCTTCGAAGCAATCGGCTGGCTGGCGCAAATCGTGCTCTTCCTCATGCTGGGTCTGCTTGCCACCCCTCACACGATCCTTTCGGTCCCTTGGTTCGTGTTTGCCGCCATCACCGCGACCCTGCTCCTGGTCGCGCGGCCGATTGCCTGTAGCGCGTGCCTGCTGCCGTTCGGCTTCACCTTGCGCGAGACGGCGTTCGTCTCTTGGGTGGGCTTGCGGGGCGGGGTACCAATCTATCTGGTCATCATCCCGATGCTCGCGGGGATGACGGATGTGAAGCTGCTGTTCGAGTCGGCCTTCGTGGTCGTGGTCATCTCGCTCATCGTGCAGGGCTGGACAATCGGGCCGGCCGCCCGGCTTCTGGGGTTCCGAGGGAGACGCGAGCAACTGGGCGCATGATCGGCCGCCTCTTCGCGCCGCAGGTCCGGTCTCGGAATATGCGGCGCCTTTCCTTCTTCGGCCGCAGTCGCACCACGCGTGCTCGCGCAGCCGACCGGCCGCGTGAATGGTAGCCTGCGCCGCGCGGCGCAGGCGCTGCCGCCGGCGGCGATGGTCTTCGCCGTGCTGCACGGCATGGGCAACGGCGTGCTGGCCATCGCCAGGGGAACGCTGCCGATGGCCGTGTTCGGACCGGCCGGCTACGGCGCAAGGCTGGGCTGGCTGGGCGCGCCGGGGCGGTTGCTCCAGGCCACGGCGCCGTTCCTGTTCGGGCGATTGATGGAAAGCGCCGCCGCCAGCGTGGCGCTGGCACTCACGTCGGCCCTGTCGCTCGCCGCCTGCGCGGCGTCGCTGGCGCCGCGGGCGGCGCGCTGAGGGCGGCCGGCCGCTCCGCCATCGCCTGGACCACCCAGCGGCGGAAGGCGGCGACCGGCGGGCGGGCGAGCGCCGCCTCGGGACAAACGAAGTGGTAGGCGAAGGCGGAGCCCAGGCTGCCCGCCACCGGCCGGATCAGCCGCCCGGCCGCGAGGTCGCCGATCACCAGGGAGGTATTCGCCAGCGCCACACCCTGCCCGCCGAGCGCCGCCTCGATCGCCGCCGAGGCGTCGCGCAGCCGCACCAGTCCCGCGGGATCGGCGCCCGTCACGCCCTGCGCGGCGAACCACTCCGCCCAGCCCTCCGTCATCTCGCGGTCGAGCAGCGTGACGCGGAGCAGGTCGGCCGGTCCCCGCAGGCCGTGCTCGCGCGCGAAGTCCCGCGCGCAGACGGGGAAGAGGTCCTCCTCCGCGAGGCGTTCCACATGCAGGCCCGGCCAGGGCCCGCGGCCGTAGCGGATGGCGGCGTCCACGCCGTCGCGCGCGAAGTCGGCGGGTTCGTAGGCGCCGATGACGCGCAGATCGATATCGGGCGCGGCGGCCCGCCAGGAGGCGAGGCGCGGCGCCAGCCACTTCGCGGCGAAGGAGGGCACGGTGCTGACCACGAGGCGCCGGCGCCGGCTGCGGCGCGAGAGTTGCGCGGTCTTGGCGGCGATCGCCTCCAGAGCGACGCGCACCGTGGCGTGATAGTCGCGGCCTTCCTGCGTCAGATGCACCCGGCGCCCGACGCGGCGGAAGAGTTCCAGGCCGAGCCGGTCCTCGAGCAGCCGGATCTGCCGGCTGACCGCGCCCTGGGTCACCGACAGCTCCTCCGCGGCGCGGCTGAAGGCGCCGAGGCGGGCGGCGGCCTCGAAGACGCGCAGGGCATTGAGCGGAGGCAGGTTCTCCATCGCCGCTATTGATGAGTTCTTCTCATCTGCCTGCAACCGCAATCGCCGTGTCCCGTGGCAGGCCGGGCGCCTAGCCTGCCACCACACCGGAGAGCCCCGCCATGTCCAGCACCGCCGCCGCAACCCGCCCTGCCGCCAACGCCGGCCTCGGCATCTCGCTGCCCCTGCCGGTGCTGCTGGTGCTGGGCGCGCTCGCCATCGGCATCGGCTCGGGCCTGGCGCCGGAGGAGGTGGTGCGCCGCTTCGGCCAGGGCTTCGGGCGCTCGCTCGGCGATTTCGCGCTGATCCTGCTGCCCTCCTTCCTGATCGCGGCGTCGCTGTCGCATCGCGCCCTGCCGGCGATGGGCGGCGCGGTGCGCTATGTCGCGCCCTTCGCCTCGGCGGGTATGATCTGCCACATCACGGCCTACGCCGCGCTGGCGCCACTGGCCGGGGCGCAGCGGCTGTCGATGGCCATGGCGGCCTTCGCGGGCTTCCTGCTGCTGGCGCCGGCCGGGCCGCTGATTGTCGGCGCCTCGCTCGGCATCGACGACCCGTCGATCTACGTGCTGGGCCTGATGCTGCTGGTCCCGGTGGTGCTGGCGGGCGAGGCCTGGCTGCGGCTGTTCCCGCTACCCACCGTGCCGGCAACTGCGCAGGCCGGTGGCGGCGACTGGGCCGGCTTCGCGCCCTTCGGCGTACTGGCAGGCGCCCTGCTCGCCGGCTGGCTGTTGCCGCTGCATGACGTGCCGCTGCTGGGATTCCTCACCCAGCCCAAGGGCGCGTTGCTGATGGCCGGCGTGGCGGCCTGGCTCGGCACGCCGGCGCATCTGCGGCGGGAATGCGTGGACAGCGCGGTGCGGCGCACCACGGGGTTGATGCTGCTGGTGGGCGCGGCGGGGGCCTTCGGCTTCATGGCGACCTCCGTCGTGCCGGTGGCGAGCCTGCTGCCGCAGGGCGAGGTCGGGCATGTCGTGGGCGTGCTCGGCCTGTTTGCCGCGGCCTCCGCACTCAAGATGCTGCAGGGGTCGAGCATGGCGACCTTCGCCGCCCTCGGGCCGCTGGTAGCACCGGTGGTGGCGCATCTTGGCCTGCCGCCGGCGCTCGCGGTCTATGCGATCTGTGCCGGCTGCTTTGTCGCCATCCTGCCCAACGACAACTACTACTGGCTGGTTCGACGCGACGCGCTGGAAGGCGCATCGGAGCAGGCCGCGCTGCAGCGCCTGACGGGGGCCGCGACGTGTCAGGGGGTCGCGGCATTGGTGGTGTTGCTGGCGCTATGGGCGGTGGGCGTCGCGGGGTGATCGCGCATGATTTGCCCGTGTGGAGATCTGGCTGATATCGGCCGCAGAAGGATGCAGCCTCCCTGCCTCCCCCGGACGGGGGGAGACAAGTGATGCCCGCCACCACGCGACCCAAATCAGCGTGCCTTCTGCATGCGCATCCTTGGGAACCCGCGTAGCCGCCTCGCCTCGCATGGCGGGCGGCTCGTCGTCGACCTGCGGCAACATCTGTCCGACCGGCGCGATCAGCTTCCCCAGGCGCGACAGCATCCGGAAGCTGGAGTGGAAGCGGCAGATCTTCCGCGCGGTGAAGAAGGAAGCGCCCGGCAAGCATCATCGCGAGGAGGCGCAGAAGGCGCGGCACGAGGCGCTCGCCACCGCTGCGGCAACGGTGCCGACCCGCGCGCGCGTCGAGATCGCCGGCGAGTTCGGCGACAAGCGCTTCCTGCTGCGGCTGGAAGCGCTGATCGAGGGCAAGCCCTTCGACATCGTGGGCCTGCGTCTCGAAGTGCCGACGCCGAAGGGGGCGCGGCAGAAGGTGCCATCCTAACATGGGCTTCGAGGTCACCTCGGAGCGGCAGGAGGATGTGCGCCCGTTCCTCGACAGTGTGAAGGCGCTGACGCAGGAAGCGGGGTCGGTTCTGGTGCCCGCCGCGCCGGTGGCATGAGTCAGAAGGGCGGACGGTCCGCCCAGGGATAGCCGGCGCGCGCCCTGTCGAAGGCGTGATCGAACAGTGCCCGCATGTAGGCCGGATCGAAGGACGTGTCCGTCCGCAGACCGAAATCCGGTCCGATATGGGCAAGACGGAAGGCGATGCCGTCGCGCACCGCATTCGCGTGGATGCGCGCCACGTCGCCGTGCCCGTTCGCGCGGATCAATGCCGTGACCGCTGTTTGCGCGACACCGAGGAGACGGCGCGCAACCTCCGGCGCACGGAGATCGTGCTGGGCATTGCGGATGACATAGGCCGCGACGGCGGGAACCGGCAGCCCCGCGCGCAACCGATCACGCCGCTGCTGGCCGAAGGAGTCCGGGTAGAGGAAGCTCTGCGCAAAGGTGCCTCCATCCACGTGCATCTCCTGGTACAGCCGTCCGTCGAGGCTGACGTCGAACATGGCGGGCGGAAAGATCCCGGGAATGGCGGCGGAGGCGAGCAGGATGCGCCGCGCGAGATCGAGGGCCCGCGGATGCCCGCTGGCCGCGATGGCGCCGAGGTTCCAGATCACCGCGACCTGGGCATCGAGGTTGACCGTGGAGATGAGAAGAAGCCTTCCCTCGGCATGGCCGCGGGCGATATCGGCAAGCATCCCGGCATCGAGGTGCCGCGCGATGGTCGCGGCCAGCGGCGCGTTGTCGGCGATCGCGTCTCCGAAGGCGGCCTCGATCCAGCCGCGCCGGCGAAGCACGTCCTCCTGGCGCAGCGTGGTGTATAGCGCGCGCAACTGTGCGTCGCGCGCCGGGCCGATGAAGGCGAAGGGCGCGATCAGGGCCCCGGCGCTGACACCCGTGACCAGGTGGAAGACCGGCCGCGTGCCGTGCTCGGTCCAGCCGCAGAGCAGCCCGGCGCTGAACGCGCCGTCGGAGCCGCCGCCGGAAATCGCGAGCATGGTCCGTTCCTGTGGCGGCGCGCCCTCGGGCAGTCCGAGGCGGTCGCGCAGGCGCGCCGTCGCGGCCATGAACTCGCCGCGCAGCGCCTCCACCCCGGCCGGGAGTTCCGGGAAGAACCGCTCGTTCGGCAGGCCAAGGAAGCGCGCCTCGGCCAGACGCGCGGCGGGAACGGCAGGCCGCCGGGCCGGGTCGGGCAGGCGGACCCAGGTGATGCCGGCGAAGGCGGCCGTGGCGGTGCCCAGGCCGAGGAGGAAAGCGCGCCGTGCCATGGCATTCATCCGCCTCCGGCCTTGCGCGCCTGCCAGCCGAGGAGCCTGAGCGCGTTCAGCACCACGGCGACGGTTGAGCCCTCATGGAACAGCACCGCGGCGCCGAGATTCAAGCCGAGGATCGCCGCCGGCACCAGCACCGCCACCATGCCGAGGCTGATCACCAAATTCTGCCGGATGACCGCGACCGTGGCGCGACCCAGGCCGAAGGCCTCGGGCAGGCGCGCGAGGTCGTCGCCCATCAGCGCCACATCCGCCGCTTCCAGCGCGACCGCCGAGCCCGCCGCGCCCATGGCGATGCCGATATCGGCCTGGGCCAGCGCCGGCGCATCGTTGACGCCGTCGCCCAGCATGGCGACGGGCTGCGCGGCGCGCAGGGCGCGCACCGCCGCCACCTTCTCCTCGGGCAGCAGTCCGCCACGCGCCTCGTCGAGGCCGACGTCTCGCGCCACCGCCGCGGCGACACGCACATTGTCGCCCGACAGCATGATCAGTGGCGCGAGGCCCATGGCGCGCAGCACGCCGACGGCGTCGCGTGCCCCGGCGCGCGGCGTATCCATCAGCCCGAGCGCGCCCAGCGCCCGGCCGTCGCGCGCCACCACCATCACCGTCCGCCCGGTGGTCTCCAGCGCGGCGATGGCCTCGCGCAGCGAGGCCGGCAGGCTCGCGGCCGCGGCGGCGAAACCGTCGCGGCCGATACGGATCTCGGCATCACCGCGGCGTGCCGTCACACCATGGCCGGTGACGCTGGCGACACCCTCGACCGCCGGCAGCGCGGTCGCCGCGCCGAGCCTGGCGCGCCCGTCGCGCGCCACCGCGACGGCCAGCGGATGATCGCTGAGCGCTTCCACTGCGACGGCGAGAGCGAGTAACTCGTCCTCCCGCACGCCCGGT
This sequence comes from Neoroseomonas eburnea, assembly GCF_018129005.1. GTDB lineage: Bacteria > Pseudomonadota > Alphaproteobacteria > Acetobacterales > Acetobacteraceae > Neoroseomonas > Neoroseomonas eburnea. The sequence goes on along the minus strand of NZ_JAAEDL010000021.1, from coordinate 78,181 downwards.
GCCGTCAGCACGTCGGTCAGCCGTGGCCGCCCTTCGGTGAGCGTGCCGGTCTTGTCGAAGGCGACGGCGCGGATGCGCGCCAGGCCCTCAAGTGGCGCGCCGCCCTTGATCAGCACCCCCGCCCGTGCGCCGCGCGCGATGCCCGAGAGCACCCCCGCCGGGGTGGAGATGGCGAGCGCGCAGGGGCTCGCTGCCACCAGCACCGCCATGGCGCGGTAGAAGCTCTCGCCGAAGCTCTCGTCGCGTACCAGGAAGGCGAAGAGCAGCAGCACCACCACGGCAAGCACGGCCGGGACATAAAGGCGCTCGAAGCGATCGGCGAAACGCTGGGTGGGGGACGGCCGCGCTTCCGATTCGCGCACCAATCGGATCATCCGAGCCAGCGCGGTCTCGCCCGAGAGCGCGCTCACCGCCACCTCGATGGCGCCGGCGCCGTTCAGCGTTCCGGCGAAGACGCGGTTCTCGGGCGCGAGAGCCGCCGGGTTGGCCAGGGCGGCGGCCGCATCCGCGACGGGGCGCTTGTCGGCCGGCTGGCTCTCGCCGGTGATCGGCGCTTGGTCCACGCTGGTCTCGCCGCGCAGCACCACGGCATCGGCCGGGATGCGGGCATTGGGGCGGATCAGCAGCACGTCGCCGCGCATGAGCGCCGCCGCGGGTACGGTTTCCACGACGCCGTCGCGCAGCCGCTCGGCCGTGGCGGGGGCGAGATCCGCCAGGCCCGAGACCGCCTGCCGCGCGCGGCCCATGGCGTGGTGTTCAAGCGCGTGGCCCAGGCTGAACAGCGCGAGCAGCAGCGCCGCTTCCGCCCATTCGCCGAGCACCGCCGCGCCGGCCGCGGCCAGCAGCATCAGCCCGTCGATCTCCAGACGTCGCAGCCGCGCGGCCTCGATCGCCTCGCGCAGGATGAACCAGCCGCCGGCGATGCAGGCGGCGGCGTAGAGGCCGGTCGGCACCAGCGCCGGGACCGCCGCGATGAAGGAGAGCGCGAAGCCGGTGCCGAGCAGGGCGAAGCTGGCGATGGCGAAGATCATTTCGCTGTTGGCGCCGAACGGGCCATCATGGTCGTGATCATGCGCGTGACCGGGAGCCTCGGCATGGTCATGATCGTGCTCGTGCTCATCCGGCGCGGTCCGGCGCAGGCGCAGGCCGGCCAGCGCCGCCTCCAGCGCCGCCGCGTCGGTGACGCCGCGGTCGAACTCGATGCGCACCGGCCCCCCCGGGGCGGCCTCGGCCTCCAGCACGCCGGGCAGGCGGCCGAGCGCTTCCGCGACGCGCCGCGCCCGGCGGGCGGACAGCGTGCCGTCCACCTCCCAGACGACATGGCCGTAGCGCTCGGTCAGCCGCGCGCCCGCGGCCAGCGCCAGTTCGCGCAGCCGCGCGACCTCCAGCAGTGCCGCGTCGTGATGGATGCAGATCTGCGCCGGCACGCCGGCGCCCGCGGGCAGGACATGCACGCGAGCGATACCGGGTCGGCCCTCGATCTCACTCACCAAGCGGCGGACGCAGGCGTCTCGCGCATCGGGCGCATCCGGCAGCAGCACCGCGAGGTCGAGTCGGGTCATGCCTTCGGGCAGGTCGCGCTCGGACGGTGCCGGCGGTGCGGCGGCGCGGTCGTCAGCCACAACAGCCCGATGCGGGTGCCTTCGCGGCGTCACAGCAGGCGGAACCCTCGGCCGCCGGCTCGGCACTGTCGCAGCAACTGCCGGCCACCATCGGCGCGCCCTCGGCCTGCCCGGTCACCGGAAAGCCGCACGCGGCCCATCGCTGCATCCCGTACTGCATGTTCATCACACGCTCGTAGCCCTGGTACATCAGCCAGTAGGTGGCCTTCAGGCTGCGCTGCCCGACCGCGCAGGCCAGGATCACGTCGCGGTCGCGCGGGATTTCGGCCCAGCGCCGTTCGAGCTCGCTGAGCGGAATGCGCAGCTGCTCGCAATCGGCGAATGCCAGTTGGTCCACCTCGGCCGGTTCGCGCACATCCACCAGCAGCGCGCCTTCGGCCAGCAGACGGCGGGATGTCGTCGGGCAGACCTCACGCGCTTCGGCCAGGTCCTTTTTCACGGTCGCGCTCATGCCAGCCATCCTTGCACCTGCGCGCGCGCCGGCACCGAGCCGGCATGCACCACCTTGCCGTCCACCACCACGGCGGGGGTGGACATCACGCCGTAGCCGACGATCTCGCGCATGTCCTCGACCTTGCTGAGCGTCACGGCCGCACCGGACTCCTTCGCCACGGCGGCGATCACCTCGGCCGTGGCCTTGCACTTGGCGCAGCCAGGTCCGAGCACCTTCACATCCTTCATGGTTCGCGTTCCTTCAGGCAAACAGCAGGTTGAACAGGAAGCCTACGGCCAGGATGCCGCTGCCGACCACGGCCACGAACACGGCGATCAGCTTCACCGACAGCACCTTGCGCAGGATGATCATCTCGGGCAGCGACAGCGCGATCACGCTCATCATGAACGCCAGCACGGTGCCGAGCGCGGCCCCCTTGCCGAGCAGCGCCTCGACCACCGGGATGATGCCGGCGGCGTTGGAATACATCGGGATGCCGATGACCACGGCGGCGGGCACCGACCACCAGGCGTCCTTGCCCATGACCGAGGCGAGCAATTCCTCGGGTGCATAGCCATGGATCAGCGCGCCCATGGCAATGCCGGCGATGATCCAGTGCCAGACGCGCCCGACGATCTCGCGGATCGCGGACAGCCCGGCGCGGATGCGATCGGGCCAGGTCGAAGCGTCCTCGGGGATCTCCGCCGTGCCGGCGTGGATCTGCAGCACCCAGGGCTCGAGCCAGCCTTCGAGCTTCAGCCGGCCGATCACCCAGCCGGCGACGATGGCGATGCCTAGACCGAAGGCGAGGTAGGTCAGCGCCACCTGCCAGCCGAGGAGCGCGAACAGCAACCCGAGCGCGACCTCGTTCACCATCGGAGCCGCGATCAGGAACGAGAACGTCACGCCCAGCGGCACGCCGGCCGAGACGAAGCCGATGAACAGCGGCACCGCCGAGCAGGAACAGAAGGGCGTGACGATGCCCAGCGACGCCGCCATGGCATTACCCACGCCTTCGCGCTTGCCGGCCAGCAGCGCCCGCGTGCGCTCCGGCGAGAAGAAGGAGCGCACCACGCCCATCGCGAAGACCACGACCGTGAGCAGCAGCAGCACCTTCGGCACATCGTAGAGGAAGAAGGCGATCGCCTCGCCGAGATGCGATTGCCGTTCGACCGGCAGCAGCGAGACCGCCCATTCGGAGAAGGGGACCAGCTGGCTGTAGAGCAGCGCCCAGAGCGCGAGGCCCGCGGCGGTGCCGCCGAGCCAGGGCAGGGTCGAGGGCGCGCGGGGCGCGTCAGCGCTGGCGCTCATGCGGCGATCCTTTCAGCGGCGGGGGATGGCAGTCCGAGCGCAGCGTCGAGCAGCCGGCGCGCGGGGGCGGGCATCGCCGGGTTCAACCGGTAGCGCACCCATTGCGCGTCGCGCCTGGCGGCGACCAGCCCGGCCGTGCGCAGCACCTGCATGTGGCGCGACATACGCGACTGCGTGGCGCCGAGGCACTGCATCAACTCGCAGACGCAGTGTTCCTCGCCATCCCGCAGGCGGTGCAGGGCGGCGAGGCGGGTGGGGTCGGCCAAAGCGGAGAGAAGAGCGACGGAATCCATGCGCGGGAAATGCGCCCTCGCGCATATGCGGAAATGCGCGAATTCTGCAGCCTGGCCCCGCGCCCGCCGCATGGCCGTTGCTCTGCCGCCAGCGGTCTCAGCGCCGCGAGCCCGACCGGCGCCTCGGCCTGCCAGGGCAGGAGGAACGTCCGTCGCGCCAGGCTGCCCTTGATCCGCGCGATCTGCCCCGCCTCGCCGGCCATCCGCCGGGTCAGCAGCGGGTCCGTGGTGCCGCTGCCCGTGAGCGCCCGGTTGATGATCCAGGCCGCGGGCAGGTTCAGCAGCCGCAGCGTATGGCCGGTCGGCGCGGTGTCGAACAGCAGGTGGTCGTGGCCGTCCGTCTCGCCGGCCAGCAGGGCGGCGAACTCGTCGAAGGCGGCGACCTCGTTGGTGCAGGCGCCGGAGAGCTGTTCGCGCACCGTCGCGCGCTCGCCCTCGCTCGCACCCTCCATCTGCGCCAGCACGCGGGCGCGATAGGCCTCGGCGGCGGCCTCGGGGTCGATGTTCAGCGCTTCCAGCCCGGCCACGCCCGGCACCGGGCGCGGCGTGTCGGAGAGCGCGACGCCGAGCATCTCATCGAGGTTGGAGGCCGGGTCGGTGCTGATGAGCAGGACGCGCCTGCCGGCTTCGGCCGGCGCGATCGCCGCGGCGCAGGCGACGGAGGTCTTTCCGACGCCCCCCTTGCCGGTGAAGAACAGGCAGCGTGGCGGCGCCGTGAGGAAGGACGGCAGCTCAGCCACCCGCACCGCCCGCCATCTGGTCGTAGGCGCGCAGCACGTCGCGCCGTAGACCGCCGGCGGCCCGCCCCCCATGTAGAGCGCGACGGCGACCGTCTCCGCCACCTCCTGCCGCGTCGCGCCGTGCTAGAGCGCGGCGCGGGTGCGATAGGCGACGCAACCGTCGCAATGCGTCGCGATGCCGATGGCCAAAGCCATCAGTTCCTTCGTCTTCGTGTCGAGCGCGCCGACAGCGGTTGCCGCCATCCCCAGCGCGCCGAAGCCCTTCATCGCCCCGGGCGCGGCGCGCGCGATCAGCGCCGCGCCCTGGGCCACCGTCTCCGCGCGCTCCCTGAAATCGCCGGTCATGCGGGCCCCTCCCGTCCCTCAGATCCGCTCGAGGCAGAGCGCGATGCCCTGCCCGCCGCCGATGCACAGCGTGACGAGGCCGCGCCTCTGCCCGGCGCGCGCCATGCCGTGCAGCAGACGCGTGGTCAGCACGGCACCGGAGGCACCGATCGGATGGCCATGGGCGATGGCGCCGCCCTCGGGGTTCACCGCCTCCTCGCGCAGCCCGGTTTCCCGCATCACGGCGATGGCGATGGCGGCGAAGGCCTCGTTGATCTCGGCGCGCTCGACCTCCTCCGCCGTCCAGCAGGCGCGCGCCAGCGCCCGCTGCACCGCCGGAACCGGGCCGAGGCCGAAGAAATCAGGCTCCACCGCGCCGACGCCGGCGGAAACCAGCCGCGCCACCGGCTTGAGGCCGAGGCGCTCGGCGGCGCTGCGCTCGGCCAGCACCATCGCCGCCGCACCGCTGTTCAGCCCCGGCGCATTGCCCGCGGTGATGGTGCCGTCCTTGCGGAAGGCGGGGCGGAGCTTCGCGAGGGTCTCGGCAGTCGTGTCGGGGCGGTTGTGCTCGTCCTTCGCGAAGGCGATCGCGCCCTTGCGGCCCTTGATCTCGACCGGGGCGATCTCGGCCTCGAACAGCCCCGCCGCCTGCGCGGCCGAGAAGCGCGTCTGCGACCGCAGCGCCCAGGCGTCCTGCTCCTCGCGCGAGATCTGGCATCTCGTCGCCAGGTCCTCGGTGTGCCAGCCGGAATGCTCCCCGGAGAAGGCGTCGTTCAGACCATCGCACAGCATGCTGTCGATCACCTGGCTGTCGCCCATGCGCATGCCCCAGCGCCCGTTGGGCAGCAGATATGGCGCGCGGTCCATGTTCTCCATGCCGCCGGCGATCATCACCTCGGCCTCGCCGAGACGGATCTCCTGCGCGGCGGAGGCAATGGCCTGGGCGCCGGAACCGCAGACGCGGTTCACGGTCAGCGCCGGGGCGGAAACCGGAATGCCGGCGCCGATCGCCGCCTGGCGCGCCGGATTCATGCGGTTGCCAGCCTGGATGACGTTGCCCATCACCACGCCATCGACCTGTGCCGGATCGAGGCCAGCGCGCTCCATCGCAGCGCGGATGGCGACCGCGCCGAGATCGGTGGCCGGCGTGTCCTTCAGCGTGCCGCTGAAGGTGCCGAGCGCGGTGCGAACGGGGGTGCAGATGACGACGTCACGATCTTGCATGGGACCTGCTCCTGGGGCTGGATAGGGCTCAATCCGCGGCCGGCGCCGGGACGGTGGCGCGCGCCAGCCTGCCGGTGAGAGGCGTGGCGGCGGCCAGTGTGTTCGAGATGGTGCCGTATTTCCGGACGTTCTCGTGCAGCAGGTCGAGGCGGCGGTCGGTCTCGTCCGTATCCACGAGGATCTCGTAGGCGATACCGGTCAGTCGTGGCGGCACGTCCTGGCGTTCCGCGGTGAGCCGCACCTCGACGCCACGAAAGGTGAAGCGCAGCATCGGCGCGACGCGTTCGATACCCTTCACGATGCAGGCGGCCAGCGCCGCGAGAAGCAGCTCGACCGGGTTGAAGGCGTCGGTCCGCCCGGCCGCGTCGGTATCCGCCACAAGCGTGGCCTGCTTGCAGCTCATGCGCGTGCCATGGCTGTCGAGCCGCAGGGCGGTGACCGCGTAGGTCTGCACCGGTTTCACTCCCGCAGTACCCTGAAATGATTATCGCGCCAGAGGTTCCGGCATCTTGCGGCGTATCAAGTTGATCTGCCGCGCTGGTCGCATGACATCACCTCGGCCCACCCGTTTCGGGCGTGCGTGCCCGGATGCCGCCGCCAGGCCCGCCGGGAATCCTGCCCGATGCCGTCCTTCGAACGCCATCCCTCCTTCTGGGTCGCGTCGTGCACGGCCTCGTCGCGACCCGCCGCTTGGGGACGACGATCTACTACCGCATCGCCGATCGGCGGATCGAAGCCATCATCGCCATCCTGAAGGATCTGTACTGCCCGGCCCCGGCCTCACCTGCGTCGGCACCGCGAACTTCCTCTTGCGCCACGAGAATGCGCGTGTTCCTATATCAGGAACTACTAAAAAATAGGAGGGGCGCAAGGTGCTCGGTCTCCGGCCGGTCGTTCTGGTCAGCATGTTCGCCGCCATGGCCGCGGCCACGCCGGCATGGGCGCAGACAGCCCCAGCCGTCCCCTTCACGGTGGTCGACGATGCCATACCGCAACCCCTGACCTTGACGCCCGGCGACGCGACCCGCGGCCGGGCGCTCGCGCTCGACCGCAGCAAGGGCAATTGCGTCACCTGCCACGAACTGCCGTTGCGCGCCGATTTCCAGGGCGATCTCGGCCCGCCGCTGGCGGGCGTGGCGGACCGCTACAGCATTGGCGAGCTGCGCCTGCGCGTCGTCGACAGCAAGCGCATCAACCCCGAGAGCAACATGCCATCCTACCATCGCATCGACGGTCTGACCGCGGTGCGCAGCGACTGGGCCGGACGCCCGATCCTGACGGCGCAGGAGGTCGAGGACGTGCTCGCCTACCTGATGACCCTCCGATGAGACGAATGGAGACCACTATGGACACCATCGCCACACCGACGCGCCGCGGCATGCTGGCGCTCGCGGCAGGGGGGGTGGCGATCACCCTGCTGCCGCGTCCCGCCTCGGCGCAATTGGCCGCGCCCACCCAGGCCGCGATCGACCGCATCCGCGGCGGCCGCACGCCGCAGGAAGGGCGTGTCACGCTGCGCGTGCCGCCGATCGCGGAGAACGGCAACACCGTGCCGCTGACCGTTTCGGTCGAAAGCCCGATGACCACGGCCGACCACGTCAAGGCGATCCATGTCTTCGCCGACAGGAACCCGACGCCCGACATCGCGACCTTCCACATGACGCCGGCCATGGGCCGCGCGAGCGCGGACACGCGCATCCGCCTCGGCCAGACGCAGGACGTGGTGGCGTTGGCGGAGATGAGCGACGGCAGCCTCTTCATCGCGCGCGCCGAGGTGAAGGTCACCATCGGCGGCTGCGGCGGCTGAACGAGAAGGAACAGCAATCATGGCCGCACCCATCGGGCAGCCCCGCGTCCGCATCCCCGCCCAGGCCCGCGCCGGGGAGGTGATCGAGGTCCGCACCCTGATCTCCCACATCATGGAGACCGGGCAGCGCCGCGACCAGGCCGGCGCCGTCATCCCGCGCGACATCATCAAGCGCTTCGAGGCGAAGTTCGACGGCCAGCTCGTCTTCGCCATGGACCTCGCCCCGGCGATCTCGGCGAACCCTTACATCGCCTTCCCCTTCAAGGTGGAGAAGGCCGGCACCTTCGAGTTCACCTGGACCAACGACGCCGGCGAACAGCGCAAGGCGACGAACGAAATCAAGCTCGCCTGAGGCCGCGCCGATGGGAAAGGTGGCGGGGCTAACGCTCGGGGGTGCGGCGCTCGCGGCCGGGCTCGCCCTCGCCCAGGGCGGCGCGCCCGAGCCTCAGCGCGCGATCCCCGATCCGCAGTCGGGCCGGCACTTCGCCACGCCCGAGACGCTGGCCATCCAGGACGACGACTTCCAGAACCCCGCCATGCTCTGGGCCGAGGAAGGCGAGGCGGCCTGGAGTCGCGTCGAGGGCACGGCGGGGCAGTCCTGCGCCTCCTGCCACAACGACGGGACGCAGACGATGCGCGGCGTGCGCGCGCGCATGCCGGCCTATCACGCGCGGCTGAACCGCGTCGTGACGCTGGAGCAGCAGATCAACATCTGCCGCACGGAACGCATGGGCGCCCCCGCGCTGCCGGTGGACAGCCGGCCGCTCAACGCCATCACCACCTATGTCGCGCTGCAGTCACGCGGGATGCCCGTGAACGTGGACATCTCCGGCCCCGCGCGCCCGTTCTTCGACGCGGGCGAGCGCTTCTACAACACGCGGCGCGGCCAGCTCGACATGCGCTGCGGCTCCTGCCACGAGGACAACTACGGCCGCTCCCTGCGCGCCGACCTGCTCTCCCAGGGCATGAGCAACGGCTTCCCGACCTATCGCCTCAAGGAACAGCGGGTGATCAGCCTGCAGTTCCGCCTGCAGGGCTGCGTCAACGACGTGCGCGGCGAGGCCCCGCCGATGGGGGGCGAGGAGTTCACCAACCTCGAATTCTACCTGGCCTGGCGGGCGCAGGGCCTGCCGGTGGAAAGCCCCTCGGTCCGGCGCTGAGGCGGCGGGCCCCGGGCGGAGAAGACGCATGATCACCCGTCGCGACCTCCTCGCCGCCGCGGCGGCGCTTGCCGCGCTGTCCGCACGCGCCCAGCAGGCGCCGACCCAAGCTGAGCTGCTGCGCTTCGAGCCGCTCGGCCAGGTGACGCTGATCCACATCACCGACATCCACGGGCAGCTCATGCCGATGCTGTTCCGCGAGGCCTCGACCAATCTCGGCGTCGGCGAGGCGCGCGGCCAGGTGCCGCACGTCACGGGGGAGGATTTCCTGCGCGCCTATGGCCTGCCGCGCGGCACGGCGATGGCGCATGCGCTGACCGATGTGGACTATGTGGACCTCGCCCGCCGCTACGGCCCGATGGGCGGGGCCGACCGCATCGCCACCATCGTCAAGGCGATCCGCGCCGACCGCCCGGGCCGGACCCTCCTGCTCGATGGCGGCGACACCTGGCAGGGCGCCTGGACCAACCTGCAGACCAAGGGCGCCGACATGGTCGCCTTCCAGAGGGCGCTCGGCGTCGAGGCGATGGTCGGCCACTGGGAATTCACCTACGGCGCCGACCGTGTGAAGGAACTCGTGGCGGAACTCGGCTTCCCCTTCCTCGGCGGCAACATCCAGGACACCGAGTGGAACGAGGACGTCTTCCCCGCCGAGGCGGTGTTCGAGCGCGGCGGCGTGAAGGTCGCGGTGATCGGCCAGGCCTTCCCCTACACGCCGATCGCCAATCCGCGCTGGCTGATCCCGGACTGGGAATTCGGCATCAAGGAGGAGAAGCTCGCCGCCCGCGTGCGGGCGGCACGCGAGGCCGGGGCGCAGGTGGTCGTGCTGCTCTCGCACAACGGCTTCGACGTGGACCGCAAGGTGGCCTCCCGCGTGCCGGGTATCGACGTGATCCTCACGGGCCACACCCATGACGCGCTGCCGCGCCCGCTGCAGGTCGGCAACACGCTGCTGATCGCCACCGGCGCCAACGGCAAGTTCGTCAGCCGGCTCGACTTGGATGTGAAGGACGGCAAGGTGGCGGGGTTCCGCCACGCGCTGATCCCGGTCTTCAGCAACGCGATCGCCCCGGATCCCGAGATGGCCGCGCTGGTGCGCCGCGTGCGGGAGCCCTTCGCCGCCGACCTCGCGCGCGTGGTCGGCCGCACCGAGAGCCTGCTCTGGCGCCGCGGCAACACCGCCGGCACCTGGGACGACCTGATCTGCGACGCGCTGCTCGAGCAGCGGGAGGCCGAGGTCGCGCTCTCGCCGGGCTTCCGCTGGGGCACCACGCTGCTGCCGGGCACCGACATCACCGCCGAGGATGTCTGGGCGCAGACCGCCATGACCTACCCCGCCGCCTACCGCACCACCATGAAGGGGGAGATGCTCAAGGCGGTGCTGGAGGACGTGGCCGACAACCTGTTCAACCCCGATCCCTACTACCAGCAGGGCGGGGACATGGTGCGCACCGGCGGGATTTCCTTCACGCTGGACGTGGCCGCGCCCTCGGGCCGGCGCGTCTCGGACCTCACGCTGCTGCGCACCGGCCAGCCGATCGACGCCGCGCGCGACTACACCGTGGCCGGCTGGGCGAGCATCAACCAGGCGACCGAAGGCCCGCCGATCTGGGACGTGGTGTTCCGCCACCTGGCCAAAGGCCCGGTGCGCGCCGAGCCACGCAACGACGTGCGCCTCCGCGGCGCCTGAGTCCGCCATGCAGGTCGGCTACGCGGCGGCGCTGCTGGGCGGCACGCTTTCCTTCCTCTCGCCCTGCGTGCTGCCGCTGATCATTCCCTATCTCGGCTTCCTCGGCGGGGTGACGCTGCGCGCCGCCCCGGGCGGGGCGGCGGCCGAGGCGCCGGACCGCGCGCGCGTGCTGGTCGCGGCCCTGTTCTTCGTGCTCGGCTTCGCGACCGTCTTCACCGCGCTCGGTGCGACCGCGAGCCTGGTGTCGCAACTGCTGGCCGATCACCTCGATACGGTCGCGGTCGTCGCCGGCCTCGTGCTGATCGCCTTCGGGCTGCACTTCGCGGGCGTGCTGCGGCTGTCCTTCCTGAACTACGAGAAGCGCTTCCAGGTGGCGCAGAGGCCGGTCTCCCCGCTCGGCGCCTATGTCGTGGGGCTCGCCTTCGCCTTCGGCTGGACGCCCTGCGTCGGCCCTGTGCTGGCCGGCATCCTGACCATCGCCGCCGCGGCCGAGAGCGCTTGGCAGGGCGCGGCACTGCTCTTCACCTATGCGCTCGGCATCGGCATCCCCTTCCTGCTGGCGGCCGCCTTCGTCACACCCTTCCTGCGCTTCGTGCAGCGCTTCCGGAAGCATTTCCGCGTGGTCGAGATCGCCGTCGGCGCCCTGCTCGTGATCACCGGCCTGATGGTGCTGACCGGCACCTTCCAGGAGATCGGCACCTTCCTCCTTGACCGCTGGCCCGATCTCGGGCGCTTCGGATGAGGCGGGGATCAGCCCTGCTGGCGCCGGGCCTTCCAGGCGGCGAAGGAGGTGCCGTCGGCATAGCCGCGCTCGGCGACATAGGTGAAGAGGGCGAGGAAATCGGGCTTCGGCATCAGCCCGTGCATGCGCGCGACCTCGATCTCGCGGCCCATGCGTTGCGGTGCCTGCTCCGGCAGGAAGATGATGGTCGGCGTGAAGGTCACCCGCCAGCGCCGCGCCAGGGCGCGTTCCTCGTGAACGGTGCCGTCGAAGTCGGTCACCGGCCGCGCGCCGTGCAGGTCGAGTTGCACGATGCGGAAGCGCGGACGGATGAAGCCCTCGATCTCCGGCTGCGCCAGATGATCCGTATGCATCTCCCGGCAATAGGGGCAGCCACGCTGGTCGAAAGCCACGGCGAGGCGCTGGCCGGCGGCGGTCGCCTCCTCGAGATCCTCGCGCAGGTTGAGGAAACCCTCGTGGAACCAGTCCTGGGTCCAGCCGTTCTCGGTGCGCACCGGGGCGGCACGGCCGCGGGCGGGCACGCAGGCCAGGCCGGCCAGCAGGACGCGGCGGGCGATCCGGGACATGGGCCGTTCCTCGATGGTTCCGTCTCTACATCAGCATGTGCGCAGGCAGCGGGTGGGCGTCAATGCGCGTGAGGGCCGTTTTCGACGCGACCACCATCCTGCTCTCCAGCGCCCTCGGTCTGGTGGTGGAGATCATCGCCGGGCGGCTGCTCGCCCCTTATGTCGGGATGTCGGTGTATTCCTGGACGGCGGTGATCGCCGTGGTGCTGGGTGGCTTCTCCATCGGGCACTGGTGGGGCGGGCGGCTCGCGGGGCCGGACTGCGGCCGGGCGCAGGGCCATGCGCGGCTTGCCTGGATCCTCGCCGGCTGTGCCGTGGCGTCACTGGCGGCGGTGCCGGCGCTGCGGGTCGCCGCGCCCGTCCTCGACCGCGAGGGCGTCTCGCCGCTCATCGCCATGTTGGGTTTCGCGCTGGCGGGCTTCCTCGCCCCGAGCCTGCTGGTCGGCGCCGTCTCGCCCATCGTGACGAAACTCGCGGTCGAGGAGGCGCCCCGGGGCGAGGTCGGGCGCGTGCTTGGGCGGCTCTTCGCCGTCTCGGCGCTGGGCGCGATCGGCGGCACGCTGGCGGCGGGCTTCGTCTTCGTCGCCTGGATCGGGTCCTCGGGTACCATGCTCGCCTGCGCGGGGTGCTACGCGGCGCTGGCGGCGCTGCATGCGGCCGCCGCGGGTCGGCGGGCGGCGGCGCTGGGGCTCGCGGCGGCCGCGATCGCGCTCCCGGCCGGTGCCGCGGCGACACCGGCCTATGCGCGCGTCTGCGATGTCGAGAGCGCCTATGCCTGCCTGCGCGTGGTGGATGCCGAGCCGATGGTCGGCCGCCCCGCGCGGCTGCTGGTGCTCGACCACCTCGCGCATGGGATGAACCTGCGCGACGAGCCGACGACCTTCGTGCAGCCCTACCTGCATCTGGTGGACGAACTCATGGCCGCGCGCGGCCTACCGGCGGCGCCGGCCGCCTTCTTCGCCGGCGGCGGCGCCTTCACCCTGCCGCGCGCCTGGGCCGCCGACCATCCCGGAGGGCGCCTGATGGTCGCGGAGATCGACCCCGCCATCGCCGCGTTGGCGCGCCGCGACTTCTGGCTGCCGGACAGCCCGGCGCTGGAGGTGATCCTGCGCGACGGCCGCGTGGCGCTCCAGGCGGTGCCGGCGGGACCGCGCTTCGACCTGGTCTTCGCCGACGCCTTCCAGGATCTCGCGATGCCGGTGCACCTGGTGACGCGCGAATGGCACCAGGCGGTGCGCGCGCGACTGAAGCCCGGCGGCGCCTACCTGGTGAACGTGATGGAGGACCGCCGCGCGCCGCGCTTCCTGCTCGCGCTGCTGCGCACGCTGGCCGAGGATTTCGCCGCCGTCGAGGTCTGGGTCGAGGCGACGGAGCAGCCCGCGGGGCGGCGCATCACGTACCTCGTGCTGGCCTCCGACGCGCCGACAGCCGCCGCGCGCATCACCGCGCGACGCGGGCCGGAGCGGCTCTGGGTTCGGCTGCCGCCCCACTATGTCGCGTCGCGCTGGGACGCGGCGCGCGTGCCGGTGCTCACCGACGATTTCGCGCCGGTGGACCGGCTGATGTCCCACCTCATCCTGTCGCCGGAGGCGAGCGGACGATGAAACGACGCAGCATGCTCACCGCCCTCTCCACCCTCGCGCTTGGCGCGGCGGGCGTACGGGAGACGCCGCTCGCCGACCCGAAGCCGAGCATAGAGGCGCCGCGCCGAATCGTGGTCTCGCTGTCGGAAGCCGATCCGGCACGCGCCAATGCCGTGTTCAGCAACATCATCAACATCCAGTCCTTCTACGGGCAGGACCTGGTGCGGATCATGGTGGTCGGCTACGGGCCCGGCGTGCGCCACCTGATCTCGGCGGAGAGCCGAGTGGCCGAGCGAGTCGCCTCGCTGCGCGCCTATGACATCGAGTTCGTCGCCTGCGGCGCGACGCTCGATACGTTGGGGCTCGGGGCGGAGGCGGTGCTCGAGGGCGTGGAGGTCGTGCAGAACGGCCTGCCCGAGATCGTCGAGCGGGAGCTGGAAGGCTGGGTGCATCTCCGGCCCTGAAAGGGCCGGAGATCTGGAGTCTTCCTGATGCCCCCATACCGCTGAACCTCGCCGATGACCGCATCGGCGAGGTTCAGCGGTATGGCGCGCGGGGCTGCCGGGGCGGCCGCGCGCGGTCGCGCTTCACGCTTCCCGCCCGAGGCACAGCATCGGGCCACCTCGGCGCCCCCGCGCACGGGGCGCGCCAAGGACGACGGGCGATTGCGCGCGCTTCGCGCTTGCGGTCCGGGGCCTTGCCGCGGGCCGCGCGGCTACATGAGCAGGCGGTCCTCGACCTCGGCGATGCCGGCGCGGGCGCAGGCGTCGTCCTCCGGGCCGCCCGGCGCGCCGGAGATGCCGACGCCGCCGACGATCGATCCGGCGGCTTCCACCGGCACGCCGCCGCCGAGGAAGACATAGCCAGGCAGATGGCGGATCGCGCTGTTGATCTGCCCCGCCTGGGTCAGGGCGTTGAGCTGTTCGGTCGAGGTGCGGAAGGACACCGCCGCGCGCGCCTTGGCCGCCGCCGTGTCGGGCGTATGCGCGCCGGCCAGCGCGTCGCGCAGCAGCACCTGCGTGACGCCGAAGCGGTCCACCACCGCGACGGCGACCTGGAAGCCGCGGTCCTGGCACGCCTTCAGCGCCGCCCGCGCGAGGTCGAGCGCAAGCGACGGCGCCATGACGCGGAAAGTGGTGAAGTCCTGCGCGCGCGACGGCACCGCCACGGCGGTCGCGGCGAGGACGGCGGCGGCGAGCATGATCCTCTTCATGGGCGTCTCTCCTGTTCGGGTCCTTCGGGAAGTCTCGCCAGCAGCGATTCGGCCTGCTGCCAGAAGAAGAGGTCGGCCTGGTAGCCGATGATGCGACCGACCTCGCGCCCGTCCGCGACCAGCACGAAGGTCGGCGTGAAGCGCCAGTTCACGAGGTGGCGCAGGTCCTCGGGCAGGCCTTGCGCCACGTCCACGCGCCGCAGCGGCGCGCGCCGGCCCAGGTCCGAAAGGTTCCACGACTGCTGTCCCACCTCGCGCAGCCAGCGCCGGCACCAGGGGCAGTCGTGGCGTTCCAACATCACGAGCCGTGCCGCCGCCTCCGCCGCCTGCGCGCGCAGGGCGACCAGGAGCAGCGGCAGCAGGGCGCGGCGTCGCATCGCGGCTACTGCGCGCCGGCCGCTTGGCGCAGGTAGGCGATCAGGTCGTTGAGCTGCTGCTCGCTGCGCAGGCCCGCAAACGCCATTGACCCCGCCGGCACGATGCCCTTCGGGTCGGCGATGTAGGCGCGCAGCGTAGCCTCGTTCCAGGTCAGTCCCTCGGCCGACTTCGCGCGCATCGGCGCCGAGTATCGGAAGCCCTCGATGCTGCCGGCGCGCCGGCCGAAGACGCCATGCAGGTTGGGCCCGACGCCGTTCCGCCCGCCCTGGTCGACCGTGTGGCAGGCGCGGCACTGGTTGAAGACACGCTGGCCCGCCGCAGCGTCCTGCGCCGAGGCGACGGCCGGCGCGGTAAGCAGCGCGAGCGCGAGAAGGGCGGGGCGAAGTTGCATCGGGCTTCCTCCAGTTCGCGCGTGTACCGGATTGGGTATGGACTGGTGTGGCGCGTTTGCATTAGTCTTCGCTAAAATATTTTTCCCGACAAGAGGGCAGCGGAGGATATGACGTCGATGAATGTCAGGCAGATCCTGCCGTTTCTGTTGCTTGCGGTGGCTCCCGCGCTCGCGCAGACGTCCGACCCGGCCGTGCTCGCCGGTGCCTGCCAGGGCTGCCATGGCGTCGCCGGACAAGGCTCGCACGGCATTCCGCTGATCAAGGACGCGCACAGCCGCGCCGAGTTCGTCGCGCTGCTCCAGGCCTTCCGCGCCAACCAGCGCGAGGCGACCGTGATGGGGCGGATCGCGCGCGGCTACACGGACGAGCAGATCGCCCTGCTCGCCGCCCACTACGCCCGCGCGCAGTAGGGGGAGGACACCGTCATGACCATCTCCCGCCGCGCCCTGCTGGCCGCCGTCCCGGTCGCGCTCGCCACGCCGCGCCTCGCCTTCGCGCAAGCCGGCGCGGGCCGCGTCGTCATCATCGGCGGCGGCTTCGGCGGCGCTTCCGCCGCACGGTTCGCCCGTGACCGCTTCCCCGCGCTCGACATCACGCTGATCGAGCGCAGCCAGACCTTCACCACCTGCCCCTACGGCAACCTCGTGCTCGCTGGCCGGCGCACCGTCGAGAGCATCACCTTCGGCTACGACCGCCTCGCGGCGCGCGGCGTGCGCGTGGTGCACCAGAGCGTCACGGCGGTCGATCCCGCCGGCAGGCGCGTGCGCCTCGCCGACGGCACCGACGTGCCTTACGACCGTCTGGTGATGTCGCCCGGCATCGACCTGCGCTGGGGCGCGATCGAGGGCTATGACGAGGCTGCCAGCGCGCGCATGCCGCACGGCTGGATCCCGTCGCTGCAGCCGATCACGCTGCTCGCGCGCCAACTCCAGGAGATGCCCGACGGCGGCACCTTCGTCATGGCGATCCCGGACAACCCCTTCCGCTGCCCGCCCGGCCCCTATGAGCGGATCAGCATGGTTGCGGAATACCTCAAGCAGGCCAAGCCGCGCAGCAAGCTGATCGCGCTCGACGCCAAGAACGGCTTCTCCAAGCAGCCGCTGTTCCAGGACGCGTGGGAGGAGCTCTATCCCGGCATCGTCGAATGGCGCGGCGCCTCGAGCGACGGGCGGGTGATGCGCGTGCATCCCGCGACGATGGAGGTGGAAACCGAGTTCGGCGAGAAGGTGAAGGGCGCCGTCGTCAACGTCATCCCGCCGCAGATGGCCGCGAGGATCGCGCGCGACGCGGGACTGGCCAACCAGTCCGGCTGGTGCCCGGTGAAGCCTGCCACCTTCGAGAGCGCACAGGTCGAGGGCATCTGGGTGCTCGGCGACGCGACCATCGCCGCGCCGATGCCGAAGTCGGGCTTCGCCGCATCCTCCCACGCCAAGCACGCGATCGCCTGCATCGCGGCGTCGCTGGCGGGCCGCGCGCCGCCGGCCGCGACCTTCTTCAACACCTGCTACAGCCATGTCGGACCGGACTACGGCATCTCCATCGTGGGCGTGTACCGCCCTGGCCCGACGTCGCTGGTGGAGGTGGAAGGATCGGGCGGCATCAGCCCGCGCAACGCGACCATGTCGCCGCAGCGGCGCCGCGAGCACCGTCATCTCGAAGCGCTCTACGCCGACGGCTGGTACGAGAGCATCACGAACGAGATGTTCGGCTGACCGCGCCGGACTGTCCGATGGAGCAGACATGACGACGAGACAGCACACGGAACGGCCGTCGCGCCGCGGCTTGCTCCGCGCGGCGGCCGGCGCGGGCGCGGCCGCGGGCCTCGGTGGCGGGGGCGCCATCGCGCTCGCCGCCGGCAATCCCGAGAACCAGCCGCCCAACCTGCCCGAATGGAGCCGCAGCCTCGGGCCTGGCGTGATCGAGGAGACCTACGGCACGCGCAGCCGGCACGAGACGGCGGTACGTCGCTACGTGCCCTGGCTGACGCCGGACCGCATCTCCTCGGTCTCCTTCACGCCGCTCGCGGAGATGCACGGCATCATCACGCCCTCCGGCCTGCATTTCGAACGCCACCATGGCGGCGTGCCGGACATCGACCCGGCCGACTACCGGCTGATGATCCACGGCATGGTGGAGCGCCCGCTGGTCTTCACGCTCGAGGACCTGAAGAGGATGCCCTCGGTCAGCCGGATCCACTTCATCGAATGCCCTGCCAATGGCGGCATGGAATGGCGCGGGGCGCAGATGTCGGGCGTGCAGTTCACGCACGGCATGCTCTCCTGCTCGGAATGGACAGGCGTGCCGCTCAAGGCGCTGCTCGCGCAGGCGGGGCTGCGCAGCGGCGCCTCCTGGCTGTTGGCGGAGGCCTCGGACGCCTCGCATCTCGCGCGGTCGATCCCGCTGGCCAAGGCGCTCGACGACGCCATCGTCGCCTTCGGTCAGAACGGGGAGGCTGTGCGCCCGCAGCAGGGCTATCCCGTGCGCCTGGTGCTGCCCGGCTACGAGGGCAACATGTGGATCAAGTGGATCCGCCGCATCGAGGTCGGCGATCGTCCCTGGTTCACGCGCTGGGAGACGCGCACCTACACGGACCTGATGCCGGACGGGCTGTCGCGCCAGTTCACCTTCGTCAACGAGGTGAATTCGGTCATCACCCAGCCCTGCCCGGAGAAGCCGCTGCGCGGCCGGCCGGGCTTCGTCGAGATCTCCGGCCTGGCCTGGTCGGGCGCGGGGCGCGTCACGCGCGTGGATGTCTCGGTCGATGGCGGCGACACCTGGCGCACCGCCGCGCTGCAGGATCCGGTGCTGCCCAAGGCGCTGACGCGGTTCCGCATACCGTGGGAATGGCGGGAGGGGCAGACCGCCTACCTGCAGAGCCGCGCGATGGACGAGACCGGCCGCGTGCAGCCGACCATCACGGAGCTGCGCCGCGCGCGGGGCACCGAGAGCATCTATCACAAGAACAGCATCCACACCTGGCTGGTCGATCGCGAAGGGACGGTGGTCAATGTCCAGATCGATGCGTAAGGCGGTCGCGATCGGCGCCCCGCTGCTCGCGCTCGCGGGCTTCGCGATCGCGCAGCAGGCGCCGCAGCCCGCGCCCGCCCAAACCGACATCGCGGCACTGTATCGCCCGTTCCAGGCGCCGCCGGGGGAACGGACCCGCGCGGACGTCGCCTGGCCGGCGCCGGCGATCGCGCCCGGCGTGCTGCCCGCACCGATCCCGGGCGTCGGCCGCGCCGCGACCGCAGCCGAGGTCGCGGGCTGGGACATCGCGGTGCGCGGGGATGGCCACAATCTGCCGCCAGGCCGCGGCACGGTGAAGGAGGGTGAGGATCTGTTCGCCACCCATTGCGCGGCCTGCCACGGCGATTTCGGCGAGGGGCTGGACCGCTGGCCGGCGCTGATGGGCGGGCGCGACAGCCTGCGCAGCGACCAGCCGCGGCGCACCGTGGGGTCCTTCTGGCAGCACGCGCCGGGCGTCTTCGACTACATCCGCCGCGCCATGCCCTATGCGGCGCCGCAAAGCCTGACGAACGACGAGTACTACGCGCTGACGGCCTATGTCCTGTTCATCAACGAGCTGATCGGCGAGGAGGTCGTGATCGACCGCGACAGCCTGCCGCGCGTGCAGATGCCGAACCGCGACGGCTTCGTGCTGGAGGCGCGGCCCGATACGCCGAATGCCGCCTGCATGACGAATTGCCGCCAGGGCCGCCCGGTCACCGTCACCATGGACAGCCGGCAATTCGTGCCGCCCGGTTCGGAATCGGGAACCGCCGAGCCGCAATAGCCGCCGGATATCACTGGGAGGGGGACGGGAGACATGAAGCGGAAGGTCGGTCGCCGCGGCGGGATCGCTGCGCTCGCCGCCATGGGCGCGGTGACGCCCGCGGCGGCGCAGGTCAGCGGCCCGCGCGAGAAGGTCGTCTATCATCTCAACCAGCCGGGCGGGGAGGAGTTCGCCTTCTATCGGCAGTTCCTCGTGAACGTCGCCAACCACCTCACCGTGCTCACGCCGGGGCAGTTCGACTTCCGCGTCGTCATGCACGGGCCGGGCGTGAACCTGTTGCGCATCGCGGCGAAGCACGACCCGCAGGTGGCCGCCCGGATCGACGAGCTGAAGCTCGCCGGCGTGCGCTTCGAGATCTGCCGCATCACTCTGCGCAATAGCAACATCCGGATCGAGGAGCTCTACGACGCCGGCGAGGACGACCTGGTACCAAGCGGCGTGGGGCAGCTCGGCCGGCTGCAATGGGACGGCTTCGCCTACATCAAGATCTGATGCCCGGGGCACAAGGGCCGGCCCTTGCGCGCTGGGTGTCGCGCGTGGGGCCATGGTGGCCCGGCGCAGACGGTTCGGTCGTCAGGATAACTCGGCACGCCGCGCTTCTTCGCCGCTACCGAGAGCGTTGCCGCGCCGAGTTCGAGGGTGGCGGCGAAGATGCCCTGGCAATCGGGACGCAAACGGGACCCCCGATCGGCGTGCGGAAAGGACGCGTTTCGTTTGCGCGAGCACACGCGGGTTGGCTGGCGCCGAGCCGTAGGCGCAGCGCCGGGCAACCCGGGCGCGGCGGCACCGCCGGTGGGGGATCAGGCGCCGTTCTTGAACCGCCAGCTGTCGTTGCCGGCTTCGACGATGTCGCAGCGATGTGTCAGGCGATCGAGCAGCACTGTGATCATCTTGGCGTCGCCGAACACGCTCAGCCATTCGCCAAAGGCAAGGGTAGTCGTCACCGGGGTCGAGGTCTGCTCGTACAGCCGGCTGACCAGGCGGAACAGCAACTGCCCGTCCGATTGCGCGAACGGCAGGTCGCCGACCTCGTCGCACAACGAGATCGACGCGACAGAGATGGTCGGCCATAGCGAGGGCCGCGCAGCGCCTCGAACACGCGCATCAGTGTCAACCGCTCCCGGCTCGCCCGACCCGCATTCTCCTTCAGCAGGCAGTCCAACTCGCCACGCCACGCACCGAGCTTAGGCTGAGGCTGTCCAACTGGGGGGAGCGTACCTTCCGGCGCTACCTTATCCAGCCGGTCCGGGATTCCTGCGCCCGGTCCTTCCAGGAGAATCGAAGGGCGCTTGCGCGGTCGGCCTGAGGATTCGGGCTGACGCGCCCCGTGATCAACGACCACGCGTACGCGGAGGGTCGGTTGCGCGACTGTTGTTGAACCGCGGCCGGCGCGTGACATGCGGTGCATCGCCGATGGCCGGAGCCCGCATGGCTGTGTTCCAATTCGTAAGGGGCTTCCACGATCCAATCAGGCGGCACTCGGTGCTGATGCACCGCTCGCTCCTCGAAGACGAGGCGACGAACATCGCCATGAAGGACCGATCGCGGTTCGCAATCCGTCGACCGAAGCAGGGCAACTTCAACTTCCGATGGCCTGTTGCATGGACCCCCCGCCGAAGTCGTTGCTATTGTTGAACGACGCCTGGGCGCGGCGCAGGATTGCGCAGACCTTGGAGGGTGGCGGAGATGTGTGCACAGCCGACGCATGGTGGCGCGCCTGTCGCGCCATCCGCGGCCGCGACAATGGTCGGGACCGCTTCTCTCGAACGCCTGCGCCGCCTGGCCATTCTGAGCAAGGCCTCCGAGGATTCCCTGCGACACGCGGCCGAGGTCGCCTCCTGGCGCAGCTATGGTCCCGGCGGGTTGATCCTCGACCTTGAAGATGCCTCGAGCGACGTCTGGTTCGTGCTGGAAGGCGCGGTGCGCATCCAGGTCCGAACGCCTGCGGGGCGCGAACTCATTCTCACCGACATTCCCGCCGGTGGCATGTTCGGCGAGATCGCGGCGATCGATGGCGCACCACGCACGGCCGCCGCGACCGCGCTCGTGAAGTCGAGCCTCTGCATGCTGCCGGCGGCGGCCTTTCTCGATGCGGCCTGCAGCACGCCGGCGGCGTGCCGCGATCTGCTGCGGCACGTGACGGAGATCCTGAGGCGTCAATCGAAGCGCCTGCTCGAGCGCGAGGCGCTGCCGGTGCGCCTGCGCGTTCATGCCGAGCTGCTGCGCCTTTCGCGCCCGCGCACCGGGAATGACGGCCGGACCTCCGGAGAGGAGCGGGTGATCAGCCCGCCCCCGCGTCAGCACGTGCTCGCCGCGCGGATCGGCGCACGACGGGAGGCGGTTTCGCGCGAGTTCGGGGAGTTGATGCGCCAAGGCACCATCGCCCGGGAACGCGGCGGCATCGTCATCCGGCGCCCGGATGCGCTCCGTCGCGCACTGGACGCCGAGCTGGAGGCCGAGACCGATCTCTGATGCCGGCCGGCCGGCCGGCCCTTCGGCCCGCTCGGCAGCGGGTGACGCGTTCCGCACGTGGCCGCAGCGTCCTGTGCGCGTTCGCACCGAATTGCGTCATCGAAGGGCTCACCGTCCTCGTGCCGCTTCGACGAATTCATCGTCGGGCGAGGAAGGAGGACTCCAAGATGTTCGTCAGAGACAGCGCTATCCGCTTCGCCTTCGTCGCGGGGGCTCTCCTGAGCAACCCCGTCCTTGCGCAGGACCGCTTCGCCGTGTGGGAGAACGGCGACGTCATCTATGTCGGTCCGGAGGACCCGCGCGCCCGCGGCGCCTTTTCGGCAGCGCCGGGCCCCAAGGCGCCGCTCGTCTCGGTGACCGAGGGGTGGGGCGAGAGCGCGCACACCTATTCCGTCGAGGTGACCCGCGCGCCGGTGCTCCCGCATGCGAGTGCCTTCGACTCCGCCCCGATGCGCTTCGAGCCCAGGGGGGAGGAGCGGCCTCTCGTGACGTTCGAGAGCGGATCGCCGTGACGATGGCCTCGCGGCGGCCGCGCGACCGAGATGCCGCGCGGCCGCCGGAAAGGGCCGGGTGATCCTGCCGGCGCGCGCTTCGCGTCGGATCCCGCGCCGACCTCCTGCGCCCGGCCTGATCAGCGGCCGGGCGCCCCTTCCTGGATGCTCGTCCTGGTCATGTCCGATGCGCGGTGCAGCGCCGTCACGTCCCGGTCGTGAACAGATCGTCGGGCAGCGGCTCATTCCATGCAGCGACCAGCTTGCCGTCCGATCGCCGGTAGCCGCGCAATTGCAGGGTCGTCGGATTGGGCCAGGGCTCGGGCGGCAAGGTGGCGACGATCGGGATGGTATCGCCCGTGACCTTCAGCGATGCGCTGGCCCAGCCATCGAGGAGAACGTCGAGGCGGTCGATTCCACGTACCGACACGGGCGCGGTGATGATGCCGGCGTCCCGCTTCAGGGGACCGGCGGGCTTCAGGCAATACCGCTCCTCCTTCTTGCTGCCGAGCATGGCGGCGGCCTTCTGGAGCAACCCGAGATTGCGGCCCAGGACATCCGACCTGCTCATCGTGTAGCGGTCGTCAGGTTCGACGCCGCGGTCCTCCAGCTCCATCCCGGGATTGAGCTCGCCGACGCGCAGGGTTCGCCGGAGGGCGAAGCGAATGTCGCCGCGGCCGGCGACCAGGGTACCAAGCGGCCAATCCTCCTCCGCATCGGGGAACTGGTTGTGCAGTTCCGAATGCGTGATGACCTGGGCGCCGCCGGCGCCGGTCAAACCGTCGGTGCCCAGCACGGCGCCGATCCCGTGGTCCTGGAAGCCGGCGGCGAAGATATCGGACGTGCTGTAGGAGAGCGCATTGACGATGAGCACCACGGGGCCCTGGTAGCGCTGGCCGATAGCGTTGGCGAAGACGGGCGCCGTCATCGGGAAGGCTGCGGAATAGGTGGCGCCGGTCTCCAGCGCGCGTTCGACCGAGACGCTCCACTCCCCGAAGGCGGGCAAGCGGCGGCAGAACTCCGCGGTGAGCGGCGTGCTGATGAACTGGGCAGGCGCCGGCTGGATGTGCCGCGGCGTCAGCGTCTGGAGGATGCACTCGCCATGCGCGACCAGGCCCCCCGGATTGTCGCGGATATCGATGATGAGCCCATCCTCCGGCATGACCCCGAGCAGCCGGATGAACTCGTCAACGAGCTTCTCCCTTGTCTGGAACGTGTAGATGCGGATGTAGCCGTACAGCCCTTCCTCCGTCCGGAGTTTCGCAGCCCGGAATACGCCCGGAAGCATGGTATCCACTTCCGTGAGGCCATCCTCGTCCGAGACGGCCCGGTCCTGGCGCAGCCAGCTCGTCTTCTCGCTTGCCGGCTTCCTCGACCGCTGCGCAAGGCGCGAGAAGTTCTCGCGCCGGAGAAGCCTCACCTGATCGATTTCGTAGTCCAGCGCCTCGACGATGGGCCGGCCGTCGACGGGAAGATCATCCTTCCCTTCCACTTCGGCCACCCGCCATTCCTCCACCAGCTCGTGGGCGCTTCCGTCCCTCGCGAGGTAACGCAGGGCGACCCGCGCATCGTCGGGCGGCGGCGACTTGGCGAGAGGGCGCATCGTCAGCCGGGCCACGCCGCGCGCCCGGCGCGCTTCGGGATTGCTTCCGGCGTTGCGCTCTCCGGACAGTTCCACGGCGCGATCGATCGGCACGTTGTTCCAGTGTGTCACCACGACGCCGCGCTCGAAGCTCTGCGGAGCGCTGAACCAGGACAGCCCATCGATGATGTTGGAGACGAGATACCGATGTTCGCCGTTCTCGATGCAGCCTTCGATCTGGAAGGGGAGAAATGCGATCGCCTGGTCGAAGGGCGCGGGCAGCACGTACATCGTATGCAGGTCCCGCATCGAGGTCATGATCTCGCTCAGTTCCCGATGGAACCACATGTCGTCGGGGAGCGAGGCACCGCGGTCCACGCCGTTCGCCTCCATCTTCCGTCGGATCCGCATGGCCAGGAGCCGCAGGCGACGCACGGGATCGACGGCATAGAGGGCGCGCTTCGGGGGCAGATGGACATAGAGCCCCTCGAGCACCTTGATCGCCTCGCTGACCAGGGTGTCGCATTCGTTGAGGCAAAGCGGCGTCCGACGGGCCAGGAAATCGTCCAGCAATGCCGCATTCTCGAGCTCAACCTTCGCCGGCATGTTGCCCTCCTCCGACGATGTCTCGTCCGCGGACGGCCCGCGCCCCTCGAGTCAGGCGGGGGCTTCATTATTTCGATTTCGACTCATATATCGCCGAACCTGACATCCGCAACCGAGTTTGTCGGCGAATGGAAACAAACCATTCTATCCGGGTGATGCATCCACATAGACTGGGCGCTGCCGCGTTCGCGCGCGGAGGGGAGCGGAAGCGCCGCGGCGGGACTCGCAAGGAGGCAACGGGCGATGCTCTGCGCCAGCTGCGGTGGCCATAGTGCCGACGGGAATCGCTTCTGCGACGCCTGTGGCGCTCCATTGCCGACCCGCTGCGTGGTGTGCGGCCACGTCAGCCGCCCCGGCGCCCGGTTCTGCGGCGGCTGCGGCCGCGCCCTCGCGGGCGACGAGGGCGCCGACAATGCGGGGCTTCACGAGGCCGGCGAGACCGAAGGGGCCGTCGCCAGGCCCTTTCCTTCACCCCTGGCAACGTTGCTGAACTCGCGCTTCGCCCGGGAGGGCGAACGGAAGCAGGTGACGGTTCTCTTCGCCGACATCCGGGATTCCACGGCGCTGATCCAAGACCTCGATCCCGAGCAGGCCATCCGCCGGCTGGAGCCGGGCCTCACAGCCATGGCGGAGGCGGTGCACCGCTATGGCGGCACGGTCAACCGCTGGCAGGGCGACGGGATGATGGCGGTGTTCGGTGCCCCGCTCGCCTTCGAGGATCATGCCGTCCGGGCCTGCTTCGCCGCGCAGGAGATGATCGCGGCGGCCTCGCGCCTCGGGGAGGCCTCCGTCGAGCTGCGCGTCGGACTCAATTCCGGTGAGGTGGTGGTGCGTGCCAGGGGCCATGATCTGTCGCTCGAATACGAGGCGGTCGGGCCCACCACCCATCTCGCGAGCCGCATGGAGCAGTTGGCGCAGCCGGGCACGGCATGTCTCACGGCTCGCACGGCGCGTCTTGTCAGCGGGTTCGTGCAATTGCGGTCGCGCGGGCCGGTCGAGGTGAAGGGAACGTCACGGCCCGTCGAGGTGTTCGAACTGGTGAGCACGGCCGGCCAGACACGCTGGCAGGTCCGGTCGTCCGCGCATCGGCTGACGCCCTTCGTCGGGCGTGGCACGGAGGCAGCGATCCTGACGGATGCGCTGCGACGCTTCGAGGCCGGCCGTGGGCAGGTCGTCGCCATCTCGGGCGAGGCGGGCATGGGCAAGTCCCGCCTGGCCCATGAGTTCCTGCGCGACACCGGCTTCATGGCCGCGACCCTGGTCTCGGCGGCAGCCATGCCGCATGACCGGCACACGCCCTACAGGCTGATCGCCGAACTGCTGTCCGATTGGCTTGGCGTCGGCGTGGACGATACCCAGTTGACCATCGATGCGAAGCTCGCCGAGGCGCTGGCGGCGCTCGGTCGGTCCGATTCCCTTGAACACGCGGCGCTGCGTTCGCTCCTGGCGCTGCCCATCCCGGATGCCGCATGGTCTGGCCTCGACCCCGCGCACCGGCGCCGCGTCACCCACGATGCCCTGCGCGCCCTCGTGTTGCGCGCCGCCGCCTCCCGCCCCGTCATCCTGCTCATCGAGGACATGCACTGGGCGGATGCCGAAAGCCGGTCGGTGATCGATGCGGTGATCGACAGTCTTGGCGGCGCGAGGGTCCTGATCATCGCGACCTATCGGCCCGAGTTCGAGAACCGCTGGTCGCGGCTCAGCTACTTTTCGCTGGTGCAGCTCGGCCCGCTGGACCGGGACGCCTCCGATCGCCTGCTGCGGAACCTGATCGGCGGCACGCCGGAGCTGAGCAGCCTGCGCGAGCGCATGATCGAACAGACGGGCGGGACGCCGCTCTTCCTCGAGGAGATCGCCCGCTCCCTGGTCGAGACCGGCGTGCTGGTCAGCGAACCGCAGCGCTTTCGCCTGACGCGCAGCGCCGAGGACGTGGAGATCCCGGATTCGGTGCAGAGCGTCATCGCGGCGCGCATCGACGGGCTGCCGAGCGAGGCGCGGACCCTGCTCCAGGTGGCCTCGATCATCGGCAAGGACGTGCCGGTTGCCCTGCTCCGCGCGATCGCCGGCATGGGGCCGGATCAGCTCGCGCGGCTCCTGCAGGAGCTGCAGGCGCAGGAGTTCCTCTACGAGCACGGCGGCATGCCCGGCGTGGAATACACCTTCAAGCATGCACTGACCCACACCGTCGCCTACGACAGCATGCTCCAGCGCCATCGGCGTGCTCTTCACCGCCAGGCGCTCGCAGCCATCGAGGCGAGCTTCGCCGAGAGGATCGACGAGTTCACGGAGCGGCTGGCCGATCACGCGCTGCGCGGCGAGGTCTGGGACAAGGCCACCGCCTACGCATTCAAGGCGGGCCAGAAGGCCAACGCGCATTCCGCGCACCGCGCTGCCGCCACCTTCTTCCGACGCGCCCTTGACGCAGCGGTCCACCTGCCTGCCGATCGCGGCAACGCCGAGCTGTGCATCGACATCCGCCTGGGGCTGCGCGTCGCTCTCGCGGCGAGCGCCGACCTGGAGGAGGTGCTTGGCCACCTCGCCGAGGCGGAGACGCTGGCCCGGGCGATCGGCGACGAGCGGCGCCTCATGCAGATCGTCATCAGCCGGTCGACGATCCAATCCAACTTCGGCGGGCTCGATGTGGCGGTGGAGGCCGGCAGGCAGGGAAGGGCTCTCGCGGAGCGCCTGGGCGACATCTCCTCCTTCATCAGCTCGGGCTTCGCGCTTGGCCAGGCCTTTTGGAGCCGAGGCGATTTCGCCGCAGCCGAGCAGATCCTCACCACCACGCTCGAGCGGGCGACCGAGGACCAGCGCCGCGGCCAGTCCGCGACCACCGGCACGGCGTCGGTCATGTGCCTGGTCTCGCTCTCCCATGTTCAGAGCTTTCTCGGGCGTTGGAAGCAGGCTCTGGCGCGAGCGGGCGAGGCGCTCGATCTCGCGGAAGCTACGAAGCGCCCCTACGATCTAAGCTATACCCAGGCGGCGCTCGGCCTCGCGCACCTCATGGGCGGGGCGATCGATGCGGCGATACCGCTACTCGAGGACTCCCTCCGGATCGCGCGCGCCAATGAGATTGTGCTTCTGATGCCGCATGCGGCGCGCTATCTCGGCCGCGCCTACGCCCTTTCCGGACGCCCCGATCCGGCCATTCCTCTGCTCGAGGAAGCGATCGTCCAGGCCCGCTCGCACAAGCTTGCGGCACTGGAAGGCTGGTGCACCGCGTCGCTCGCCCTCGCCCACCACGTGGCCGGCGCCGATGGCGAGGCGGAGCGCCACGCCGCGGCGGCGGCGGAGTTGGCGCACCGCTATGGCTACCGTCCGCTCGCTGCCCATGCGACCCGACTCATCGGTGAGATCGGCTCCGCGCAGGAGGGCGATGCAGCGGCGTTGCAGCGAGCCGAGGCCGCATTCCGCGAAGCCCTCGGCCTGGCCCGCACGATCGGCATGCGGCCTGAACTCGCCGAGAGCCAGTTCGGATTGGGGCGGCTGCTGGCGCGCCAGGGCCGCGGCGTCGAAGCGACAGAAGCACTGACCATGGCGGCCGAAGAGTACCGGGGCTGCGGCATGGCTGCGGCGGCCGAGAGGGCGGAAGCGGCTCTTGTCGGTCTCGGCCTTCGCATCGGCGTGGATACGGACATCCTGCACGGCGACTGCGGAGACGCGCCGCGGTAGCCCGGCAAGGGCGCGACTCATTGGTTGACCAACATATAATCTGGTGCGATTGTGAAACGGATGATCGCGAAACGTGGGCCGGCGACGTCCATGGTCGTGGCCGGATGGACCCATCGCGACGCAACCGCGCCTTCGCGACGGAGATTGGATCCATGCCTCTGGAACCTATCACGCTCGGCTCCTTCAAGCTCCTCTTCGCCCTGGCCAAGGCCGATCCGGCATTCCGGCGCAGCCTGCTCGATGATACGGCGACGGCGCTGAGAGGGCAGGGCCTGCGACCCGAGCCGCAATGGGTGATCTTCTTCGACAGCCTGACGGAGGCGAACTTCGAAGCGCGGATGAGCGCTGCCGCAGCCACGCTCGATGCCGAGGCCAGGGGCTGACCACACGCCCCACGCGGCGGGCCGTGGCGGTGTCCTGCTGGCCTCGCTGCCACTGGCCTCGGCGCGCTACCCGAGCCTGGCACTCGGGCTGCTGAAATCGGGCATCGCGGCGAGGGGCATTCCCTGTGACGTGCGCTACTTTTCGCTCGACTACGTCGCGTCGGTCGGAAGCGAGACGTTCTCCTGTCTCACCGATACCGCCTACCACACGAGCATGGTCGGGGAATGGGTATTCGCACGGGCCGCGCGGATGCCATCCGCCGCAGATGAGGCGGCGGATCTCGGCTTTCTGACGCATGTCTTCCGGGCCGTCTGCCCGGAGCGCGAATACGTGGCCAGGCTGCTGCTGATCCTGGCTGCCCGCGAAGGCGCCGAGGCGTTCATCGAGCATTGCGCCGCATCGATCGACTGGGATCGCTATGCCGTCCTTGGCCTGTCCACCGCGTTCCAGCAGAACATGGCGACGCTGGCTTTCGCCCGCCGGGTGAAGGAGCGCGCTCCGCATGTGCTGATCGTCCTGGGCGGGCCGAACTGCCAGGGCGAGATGGGCGTCGAGCTGCATCGCCGCTATCCCTTCATCGATGTCGTCTGCCTCGGCGAGGGCGACCGTACCTTCCCCGAACTGGTGTGCCGGCACCTGGCGCGGGAAGATCTCGCAGGGCTGCCCGGCATGGTCATCCGCTCGGCGGAGGGGCAGACGAGCCTGCCCAGGATCGACGCGGATCGGATCAGCGATCTCGATACGCTGCCTTATCCCGATCTCGATGACTTCTATGCCCAGCGGGCCGCCACTGCAGCGGAACCGCACGCCGTGCCGGCCGTCATCTTTGAAGCGGCGCGCGGCTGCTGGTGGGGCGCCAAGCATCACTGCACCTTCTGCGGGCTGAACGGGCGCTCCATGGCCTATCGCAGCAAGTCGCAGCGCCGCGCCTACGATGAGCTGGCACACCTCGTCGCGCGCCACGGCGGTGACGTCGTCACGACGGACGCGATCCTCGATCTTCGCTATTTCGAGGAGTTTCTGCCGCTGCTCGCAAGCCAAGGCCCGGATGCGAGCATCTACTGGCAGATGAAGGCGAATCTGCGCCCGGACCAGATGGAGCTTCTTGCGCAGGCGGGGGTGCGGCGCATCCAGCCCGGCATCGAGGCGCTGGACACCGAGCTCCTGACGCTGATGCGCAAGGGCTGCACCATGCTTCAGAACGTCCAGACCCTGAAGATGGCTGCGGAGTTCGGCATCTCGGTCGCCTGGAACCTGCTCTACGGCTTTCCCGGCGAGAGCGAAGCCGCCTATGCGCGGACAGCACGCCTGATCCCGCTTCTGCGCCATCTGCAGCCGCCGAACGACACGGGGCGCGCCCTGGCCGATCGGTTCAGTCCGTACTTCGAGCGGCCGGCCGCATTCGGCGTCACGCTCCGGCCCTGTGCCGGGTACCGCTACATCTACCCGTTCGGTGACGAAGGCGTCGGCAGGCTCGCCTATCATTTCGACATGCATTCCGACGCGCTGGACCGGATAGAGTCAGTCGTGGCGCCGATGAAGACGGAGCAGACGAGCTGGAACCTCCATCATGCGGAGAGTGCGCTCCATGCCTGCGACGAGAATGGGGTGTTGGTGGTGCACGACGAGCGCTGGGGGTGGCCGCGACAGACGACGACGCTCGTCGGTTGCGAAGCGGCGGTCGCCAGGCTCTGCTGGCGAATAACCCCGGAGCACGAGATTCGCGCCCGGCTTGCCGGAGAGTTCGGCGCAGCCCAGGTGCGGAATGCGATGGCGACCCTGCTGCAGCGCGGTTTTCTTGTCGAAGAGGACGGGGCTGCATTGGCACTCTTCCTGACCGGGCCTGGGCGGCGACGCGCGCTGAACCGCGCCAGGCTTGCCAGGGGCGGCACGATGCCTGGCACAGGAACGGCATGCAGCAGCGGGGCGACCGAGGTGTCGGAATTCGGCTCCGACCTTACGCGGTAGTCGCCTCCATCGGGCCTGACATGGGCGTCGATCGCCGTCCGGATGCGCAGAATCGCAGCGGCCGCCGCCTCGCCATGCGCCGCAAAGATCGCTTCGGGCGCACAGCCGAGCCAGTGCACGTCAGGGGGCCAAGCCGATGACGCGGATCGAGCCATCCCAGGCCGTGTCGCACCCGCACCCGCGCCGAAGAACCCCGATGCCGCGGGGCAACGGCATGCGAGCATATCCGATGGTCGCGTGAGCCCGTGCGCGGACCGCTGTTCACGCTTTCGCGTCCCCTGGCGCGATCTCGGAAGCGCCCCCACCTGCCTCGCGGCACTGCTGCCTGTCAGCCAATCACCAGGAGCGAGCTTGATGAGCACGTCACCCGAGTACATCCCGCCCAGCATCTGGCGCTGGAACACAGCCAATGGCGGACGATTCGCGAACATCAACCGGCCGGTCGCGGGACCGACACACGAGAAGGACCTGCCGATCGGTCATCATCCCCTGCAGCTCTATTCGCTCGCCACGCCGAACGGCGTGAAGGTCACTGTCATGCTCGAGGAACTCCTGGCCCTCGGCCATGCGGGGGCGGAATACGATGCGTGGCTCATCCGCATCGGCGAAGGCCAGCAGTTCGGCAGCGGCTTCGTCGCCGTCAACCCCAACTCGAAGATCCCGGCTCTGCTCGACCGCAGCGGACCGAAGCCGGTCAGGGTATTCGAGTCCGGCGCCATCCTCGTCCACCTCGCCGAGAAGTTCGGTGCCTTCCTGCCGACCGACGGCGCCGCGCGGGCGGAATGCCTCTCCTGGCTGTTCTGGCAGATGGGCAGCGCACCCTACCTTGGCGGTGGCTTCGGGCACTTCTACGCCTATGCCCCGACGAAGATGGAATATCCGATCGATCGGTTCGCGATGGAGGTGAAGCGCCAGCTCGACGTGCTCGACCGGCGCCTGGCCGAGACCACCTATGTGGCAGGTCCCGACTACACTATCGCGGACATGGCGATCTGGCCGTGGTATGGCGGGCTGGCAAAGGGTTGGCTCTACGGCGCCGCCGAGTTCCTCGACGTGCAATCCTACCGGCATGTGCAGCGTTGGGCCGACATGATCGGTGAGCGGCCGGCCGTGCAGCGGGGACGGATGGTCAACCGTGTCCAGGGCGATCCGGCCAGCCAGCTCTGGGAACGCCACGACGCCGGCGACTTCGACACGAGAACGCAGGACAAGCTGATGGCGGCCGACTGATGCCGCCGCGCCTTGTCGGCAACGCTATCGGCAAGGCGCGGCGACATGGCATGCGGGGCTGTCGAGGCGGCCGAGGCCATGCTGGCAGAGGTCGGCAGATGGCTCGCGACGGGAGTGTCGCGGGCACCTGGAGCGGTCTTCGTTCAGGCACCTCGGGATCGGCATCTCGCCGTCCCCGGGGACGACCTATGGCCGACTCATCAGCTCGGCCCGGCCGAGCGAGAGGTAAAGCATCGCCAACGACACGCCGAAGCCGAGGTCGAAGGCCGCGAGCCACAGGAAGCCAGGGGCCCCGCCCAGCGCCAGGACCACGTAGAGCAGCGCGAAGCCGAACCGGCCCAGGATGCCAACCAGATTGGGCCACCGCGCCCGTGCCGGCTCCTGGTAGCCCGGCAGGTAGAGCGCGGCCACCAGCAGGAGCATCCCGCCCCAGGCGCTCACCCAGCCCGGCTGCAGCGTCCCGCCGAGCCCGAGGAGCGCCGAGAGCCAGCCCGGCGCCAGGACCGCCGCGACGCCGATCACCCCCTGCAGCACCAGATTGACACCGAGGACGCGACGGAAGGCGGCGCGTCGCGCCGCGGCCTCGCTCTGCATCCAACCCAGGCTGAGCGTCTGGTCCACCTGCGTCTCCTCCTTGCCCACATCCCGTCAGAACGTCCTGAGATACGCCAGCAACGCGTCGCGTTCGGCCTGGCCGAGGCGCGTCCCGTAGTCGTGGCCGCCATTTCCGTTGCCGGGCTGGCGCGTGTCGAAGCAGAAGCGCCCGCGCGTGCGCCGGGCCGCCTCCAGGCAAGCCTCCCCGGTTTCGAAGGTCTCGGAGCGGAAGCCGCCGCGCGTACGGTCCAGCGTGTCGTCGCCGCGCAGGAAGAAGCGGGGTCGCTCCGCGGCGGGCAGCAGCAGGGCCTCGAGCGTCGGTACCGAGCCGTTGTGCAGATAGGGGCCGCGCAGCCATAGCCCGTCGAGCGGGTGGTTGGCGTAGCCGTCCGTCTTGACGAAGGCGGTGAGGCCGAGGACGCGGTGCTGCATGGACATGAAGTCCGGCGTGTAGGAATCGAGCCGCGCGCGATCCGTCGCGATTTCGGCGATGGGCGTGACGCGGCCCAGGCGGTCGCCGCGGAACACGTGGCGGGCGCCGTCATGATGGCCGTGGCAGGCGGCGCAATGCTGCCGGTAGATCCTGCTCCCCTCCGTCACCGCCCCCGCATCGGCCGTCGCGCGCATGGGGCTCGGCGGCGCCGGCAGGTCGAGCAGCCAGGTCGCGACGCGCCGGATGGAGGCATGGTCGGCTTCGGTCGCGCGGTCGAGCCGTAGGCCGGCGCCGACGGCCGCGGAGAGGTTCCGCTCGGCGAGCGACGGGTTGTTGCCGTCCCAGTGCAGCTGCATGCCCTGCCGCTCGCGCTGGTGGAAGACCGTCGGGAAATCGGCGGCGCCGATCCACTGTTCCGGCGCGCCGCTGCCGGCACGCTGGCCAAGCTGCACCACCTTGTAGGGGTTGAAGGTGTCGACCCGCCCAGGCCCCCAGGCCGGCTGCATGGCCAGCAGCGGCGCCAGTTGCGCGCGGCGTTCCAGCAGGCCCTCACGCAGGTTCGGCGCGACGACGAAGCGCCAGAGCAGCCGGTCCACCAGGCCGAGCCGCGTCCCGCCCGCCTCGATCGCTTCGAGCAGCGGATCCGGGGCGAGGCGCGGGTCTGCGGCGATGGACACGACGAAGGCGACGAAGCGGTGGAAGTCGAGGTTGTTCGAGGTCATGCCCACGACGATGCGGCGTGGCCCGTCCTCCCTCTCCCGCACCGTGCCTGTGTGGCAGACGGCGCAGTTGAACCACACCATCTCCACCCCACGCACCTCCCGCCGGGCGATGCCGATGGGCAGGTCGCGCGGCGCTGCGCTGCCGGCCGAGACCGGCTCGTAGAGGAAGCCAAAGACTGCGTAGGGGCCTTCCCCGCCTGCGCGCGCCGCCGCCTGCTGCGCCGCGTCGCCGAACACCTCGGGAAAGAGGCGCGGCAGGGCCTGCCAGGCGAGGTAGGGGATCCCGCTGTCGCGCTCGGCGCCGATCGAGCCGTACTTGAAGTGGTCCAGTTCGCTGGCGAAAGTCGGCGTGCGGTCGCCACGCAGGAAGCGCGGTCCATGCCAGGCCGCGATCGCGATCACCGCCAGCCCGAGCATGAGCGCGAGCAGCAGCAGCAGGCCCAACGGCAGGGTCAGGCGGCGGCGCCTCGCCAGCGCCATCTCCACCGCGGTGACGGGGGCGGCGCGCGGCATGGCTAGGGCTCCGACGGCCGGGGCACGCGCAGCGCCGGCCGCGGGCGATAGACCGAGACGATCTCCTCGAGCATTGCCTCGCGGCTCGGGAAGCGCGATTCCTCGTAGCAGCCCATGGGGTTCTTCGGCGCGTTCATCAGGCACTTGTTGCAATAGGTGCAGGGCCGCTCGGGCCGCTCGCGCCCCGCCCGCCAGTGCTGCGGCAGGTCGGGATTGGCAACGAGGGAACGCGCGATCGCCACCGCGTCGAACGCCCCGGAGGCAAGCCCGGCACGCACGACGGATGCGCTCTGGTAGCCGCCCGTGCTGATCACCGGGATGGAGACGGCGGCGCGGATCGCCCGCGCCTCGTCGATGCTGATCGCCTCGTTCGGCCGGCCACGCTTGTGGCGGAACCAGAGCCAGCGGAACAGCGGCCGCAATGCCGGGTAGCGAAAGAAGAGGAAGTTGCGGAACCCGTCGATGCCCGAAGAGATCATCGCGTCGTAGGTCACCGCCAGCACCTCGAGAGGCAGCTCGCCAGGCGGGTTCAGCGGGTGCGGAAAGAGCGAGCCGGTCGAGACGTGGATCGCATCCGCGCCGACCGCCTCGCACCAGCGCGCGACGGCGATCGTGTCCTGCAGCGTGTTGCCCTTGCCTTCCCAGGGCAGGATGTCGTTGCGGTCCACCGCGCTGAGCTTGACCTGCAGATGGAAGCCACGGCCGACTCTGGCGCGGATCGCCTCGATGACCTCGAGCAGGAACCGCGCACGGTTGGTCAGCGAGCCGCCGTAGCGGTCCGTCCGGTCGTTGATCCCGGAGCTGAGGAACTGCGTGAACAGGTAGCCGTTCGCCGCGTGCAGCTCCACCCCGTCGAGCCCGGCCTCCCTCGCCCGCCAGGCAGCGCGGGCAAAGGCGGCGACCAGGCGTTCTATCTCCCCGGTGCCCATCGCGCGGCAGAGGAAGCCGTGAAGGGATTCCTTGCGGCCGGTCGCGCTCGGCGCCGGGCGGTCCTGGTTGTGGATGCCGGGCAGGTCCATCTGCCGGCCGGAATGGCTGAGCTGGAGGATGAAGTGGCAGTCGAAGGCATGCACCGCCTCCCCGAGCTTCTGCCAGAGCGGGATGAACTCGTCCCTGTGGATGGTGGCGTAGCCCGCGATGATGCGCCCCTCCATCGCCACCGGGACATAGGAGGAAATGATCGCGCCGACGCCGCCCCGGGCGAAGCGGCTCTCCCAGTTGATGCGTGTCTGGGTCAGCGATCCGTCCTCGTTGTCGAAGCGGCCGGAGATGTTGGAACGGAAGACGCGGTTCTTCACCGTCAGGTTGCGGAAGCGCAGCGGCGCGAAGATGGGATCGGCCTCGTCGGCCGTCGGCCCCTTGGCG
This sequence comes from Neoroseomonas eburnea, assembly GCF_018129005.1. Lineage (GTDB taxonomy): Bacteria > Pseudomonadota > Alphaproteobacteria > Acetobacterales > Acetobacteraceae > Neoroseomonas > Neoroseomonas eburnea. The sequence continues at coordinate 42,878 of NZ_JAAEDL010000021.1, read as the reverse complement.
GCGAGGGAGGCGGCGCTCATGACCGCGCCTCGGTCAAGGTCATCGCGCTCGCGCGTTCCCACACCGCCGCCAGCAGGGCCGGCACCCAGGCATGGGCCGGGCAGGCGCTCCAGGCGCCGGTCAGGAAGGCGATGTCCCGCCGCGAGCTGCGGGTGCGCGCTGCCTCGAGGTCGAGCAGCACGAGGGTGCCGGGGCGGAACGCACCCTGGGCGGTCTCGCCCATGGCCTCGGCCCGGCGCAGCACGCGCGCGGGCGCGACGAGGCAGCGCGATGCGGCCTCCGGTCCCGCCACGCTCCGCAGTGCAGCCGGTCCCGCCGCCAGCGCGGCCATGCGCACGAATGACTCCACCAGATGGTGCACGGCGATGCCGACCGCATGCAGCGCCGCCGGGTCCCGCGCCACCGCCTCGGCGAGGCTTGCGCGCGCCGCCTCGATGCTGCCGTCGAGCCTCCAGCGCAGGCGGCGGAGCGGATTGAAGCTGCGCACCGCGGCATCGAGGAGCAGTGCAGCCTGCCAGGTGTCCGCGGTGCCGGCGAAGTCAGGGCGGAACAGGCGCCCGATCGCGGTCTGCGCCACCGGACCGAACGCCGCGCGATCCGCCCCGTGCAGCACGCCTTCCGCGAGACGGTCGAGCGTCCCCGGATCGCAGGGTGCCTCGGCCGCGCGCGCCGTGACCGTTGCCTCCAGCAGTTGCCGCGCCGGGGCGCCACCGTCCTCGTCGCGCGGTGCGACGGGCGGAAGCGGCCTGCCGTCCAGAACCAGAACGCGGCGGATGCGGCCGGCCAGCAGCCGGTTGAGCAGCGGGCCGGACGCGCTGAAGCGGCGATCGAGCCGCGGCTCGGCCGCGAGCGCCGCAATGCCCGCAGGGTCGTCGCAGACCAGGAGGTCTGCGAGCCACGGCAGCCGGATCGCGCGCCCCATGGCTCACCCCCCGCCGCGCGCCCAGGGGAAGAACACGTTGCGCGCATCGGCGAAATGCGTGCGCAGCGCCGGGCAATGGCGCTCGAACACGGTGCGCAGGGAGTTGTCGCGCACCCAGTCGAAGCCGGCCGGCGTGTAGACCTCCGGCCGGAAGTCGTCGGTGAAGAAGCGGTCGCTCTTGAGCCGGCGCGACGCCATCAGGATGAAGATGCGGAAGGCGGTATCGGAGAAGCCGAAGCCGGGCGGCGTGCCATAGCGGCTGTTCTGGCTCTCGGCCATCATGCCGACCTGCAGGTCCACCTTCTCCACGCTGCCATAGATCGCCCGGAGCTCGCGCTGCCAGTCGGGGTTGTCGGTCAGCTCGTCGAAGTCCCGCGGCACATGGGCCTGGATACGGCGGCGGAAGGCGCAATATCGCGGCACGCCGCGCTCCCGGTCGCGCAGGATATCCACGGTCGCGATGTCGAGATGCACGCCATGCTCGTCGAGCCGGTCCAGGCGGCGCAGCCCGTTCGGGAAGTTGTGCAGCACCAGCGCCCCCGGATGGCTGGTCGCTAGCGAGTAGACGACGTCGTCGAACGGCAGTTGCTCGTGGATCTCCCGCGCCTGGCCGCCGGCGACCTTGGGCAGATCGCGGCGGAAGGCCTCGGAATCGTCGAAGCTGCGGCGGAAGGAGAATTCGTCGGGCATCAGCGAGTGCAGCCGGTAGACCGCCGCGAACTCCTCCGTCATCGCGTAGGGCGCGGTGTGATGGTCGGCCGGCGATCCGGGTATGCCCGACAGGATCTCGCCCTGTCCGACACGCCCATGGGCGCGATTGTACGCCTCGCCGAGCAGGCCCCAGAAATTGCCGCGCATCGCCATGCGGCCTTCCGGCGAGTTCATCAGCGCCGGCGTCCACTCGACGGTGTGGATCTTCGCCAGGAGGGCCGCATTCGCCAGCCGTGCCTTCTGGAACAGCCACTCGCCGTCCTTGTCCGGATGGTCGATGCGCAGGCGATCCACGATCGCGTTGTGCTCCCGCGCAAAGAGCGTGTGCAGGACCGACAGGCCGATCCACCAGTTGCCGTTCACGCCGGCCAGTTCGAGATGGGGGCTCGCCTTGCCGCGGAGCGTTCGATCCTCGATCGGCAGCAGCCCGTTCGGCTCGAGATGGAGCTTGCCGTCGGCGCGCGCCAGGCCCGTCGCGGGGTCGCGCCGCACCAGGTCCTGTCGCGCCTGGGAGGATCCGTAGATCTGCGACGCGTCCCACCAGCTCGTCTCGACATTGGTGTAGGCCGTCGGTCGCCCGGCATCGGTGGCATTCGGCGGATCGGGGTCGGTCGGCAGCACGGCCATCCGACCTTCCGGCCAGGTATCGCCCGGCGGCAGCGGCACGTCGTGCGGGGTGGCTTCCTTGTCGTTGGAGCCGTGGCTCAACCAGTCATGCACCATGAACTGGATCCAGGCCGCAGCCAGGAGGTTCAGGTGCGGCACGGGCACGAATTCCCGCCGCGCCAGCAGCTCATTGCTGATCAGACGCGGGCTGGGTTCGAAGAGCTCCGGTGCACGCTCGCCGAAGACATCGGCGATCGGCATGTTGCGCCCGAAGCGCGCGCCGGCCATGCCCATCCAGGGCTGTGCGAGGTCATTGAACGAGCCATCCGCCGTCCGCATGCCACGCACGTCGAACCCCGCCGGCGGGGAAACGCGCGGCGGCTCCGTTTCCATGTCCGTCAGATTCTCGCGCCGCATGGTGACGCGGTGACCGACGATGATCGGGACTGCGACAAGGAACGGCCAATGGTACCAGGGCCGCGAGCGACTTGTCGCCGAAGCAAGCCAAGCCAGAAGACGATCCGTCAGCGATGCTGCCATGGCGTCCCCACACGGCGTTCCCACCCGACCGTGGGTTACAAGACCTTCATGCGTGACGATACGAGATCGCATCGAGGTGCGGCAATAAATATGAGCGAGCTTGAGAGGGGAATTCCGGCGCAGGGCGAAGCGTGATCCACGAGGCATCACCCTGCCGGCCCACCTTCGATGGCGCGCCGAGCCGGCCGCAGCGGCCACCTACGCAACGCTCCAGCCCCCGGGGAGCCGCCCTGTTGTCAGCAATCGCGGCGCGGCATGGCGCGGGCATGCCCGCGGCTGCCCATCGGAGGCAGCGGGCCGTTGCTTGTCGGCCCCGCAACCACAGCCAGCCCAGCCCCGCAGGGGCTGCCCCCAGGGCAACGACAGTGCGAGCGTCTGGCTCGCCTCAATCGAGCCGCGCACCCGAGAGCGCGACCAGGTCCCTCCACACCGGAGCCTGGCTGCGGATGAAGGCGGCGAGGGTGTCGGGGCTCTCATCCCAGACCGGCGTGAAGCCGAGCGGCATCAGCTTCTCGCGGTAGTCGGGCCGACGCACGGCGCCGACCGTCGCGCGATGCAGCGCCAGCATGACCGGCGCCGGCGTGCCCGCTGCACCGGAAATGCAGTACCAGAATTCCATGTCCATGCCGGAGCCCGGCAGCAGTTCCGCCATGCCCGGCGTCTGCTCAAGCCCCGGGACATAGGTGACCCGCTGCTGGCTGCCGACGGCGAGCGCGCGCAGCCGTCCCTCCCGCACATGGGGGATGAGGGCCGGGATGCCGTCGAACAGGATGTCCACCTGTCCGCCGAGCAGGTCGTTGAGGCTCGGGGAGAGGCCGCGATAGGGCACGTGGGTGATGTCGATATCCGCGGAGCGCATCAGCTTCGACAGGCTGAGATGGCTGATCGTGCCGAGGCCCGAGGAACCGGCGGTGATCTGCCCCGGCCGTCGCTTCGCATCGGCGACGAAGTCCTGGAAGTTCCGCCAGGGCTTGTCGGCCCGCGCGACCATCAGCGTCGTGCCGACCGAGACGCGGGAGATGTGCGCGAAATCCGTCAGCCCGTCGAAGGGCATGCCGTTGCGGTAGAGGTACTTGTTCGCGCAGAGGATCGTCGCGCCGCCGAGGAAGAGCGTGTAGCCGTCCGGCGTGCTGCGCGCCACGACCTCGCCGGCGATGTTGCCGCCTGCGCCGGGGCGGTTGTCGATCACGACCGGCTGCCCGCGGAGCAGCGGCGTCATGCGCTCGGCGACCAGGCGCGCGGTGATGTCGGCCGCCCCGCCGGGCGGGAAGGGGACGACAAGGCGCAGCGAGCGGGTGGGGAAATCCTCGGCGCGGGCGATGCCCGGGGCGGCCAGCGCGGCGCCGAGCAGGAGGCGGCGGGTCACGTTCGTCATGGTCTTCTTCTCCCTGTTGCGCGGCGCCTTGGACATGCGCCTTGGATCTCAGAGTCTGTTCGGAAACGCGCCTCTCGGCGCGTTTCCGTGTCCGGCACCGGCCCGCACCCCCAACCCGGCCACCCGACGACAGCATGCTGAAGTGGGTGCCGTGTGGGGTGCGGGCCGGTGCCGGACTTTCCAAATGGTCTCTCAGGCCGATGGATCGCGGTGCAATTCGACGGCGATGCCTTTGAGGCCGGGGACGGCCGGGTAGCGGCGCATCACCTCGGGGTCGTGGCCGGGGACGATGTGCTGCGGGCTGGGGGCGAGGGCGCGCAGCGTGTCGAAGCCGTCGAGCATCGCGCCGACATGGAAGGCCGTGGTGAAGGGGCGGCCGCTGTCCATGTTCTCGTAGAAATGCGTGACGTCGGAGGCGAGCACGACTTGGCCGCGCGCGCTGTTCACCCGCACGCATTGCAGGCCCATGGAATGGCCGCCCACGGCATGGACGGTGATGCCCGGCGCGACCTCTCCATCGCCCAGGTGGAAGACGGTGCGGTCGGCATAGGTCATGCGCACGATGCCGACCACGTCCTCGACCTCGAAGGAATGGCGCAGCTTGTGGTGCTTCATGTAGTGGCCGCAGGCGTAGTGCATCTCGGCTTCCTGGAGGTGGAAGAGCGCCTTCGCGAATTTGTGGAAGCTGCCGACATGGTCGTAGTGCAGGTGGGAGATGATGACGTCCTCCACCGTGTCCGGATCGACGCCGAGCAGGGGCAGGCTCTCGACCGGACAGCGCAGGTGGTTGCGCTTGCGCCGGGCGGCGACCTCGGCGGTGAAGCCGGTGTCGATGACGATGGCGCGGTCGTCATTCACCGCGACCCAGACGAAGTAGTCCATGGGCATCGGCGCATCATGCGGATCGCCGCCGATGAAGTGCTCGTGGCGCCGTGCGTCGCGCGTGGCGTAGCGCAGGGCGTAGATGCGATAGATGGGCTCGGTCACGCCGCGTTCTCCTGGGGCGCCGCGGCGTCCGGGCGCAGGCCGAGCGCGAGCCCGACCATCCAGGCGTCGCGCAGCACGGAAAGGTAGTCGCCGGGCTGGTTGGCATCGCCGACCAGCGTATGGGGCAGCCCGGTGGCCTCGACCGCCGGGAGCGGTTCGCGGTTCGGCAGGGCGCCGACCGCGGCGATCACATGCGTGATGCCGTCGATGCGGTGGGATGTGCCGCCTTCGGTGAAGTGCAGCGTGCCGCCTTCGAGGCGATCCGCCCGCGCCCCGATGTGGAAGGCGACGTCCGCCGCGCGCAGGCGGATCATCATGTCGGTGCGGTTGTTGCGCGCCATGGCGGGGGCGATGGCGGTCAGCGCTTCCAGCACCGCGATGCGGCAGCCGCGCAGGGTCAGCATCTCGGCGACCTCCAGCCCGACGATGCCGCCGCCGATCACCGCGACGCCGGCGCCTTCGGGCACCAGCGACGGGTCGGCGATGACGTCCCATGCCTGGAGCGGCGCCGCTCCCGGCAGGGTGTAGGGGCGTGGCCGGGCGCCGGTCGCGATCACGACATGGTCCGGCGCGAAGGCGTGGATCATGGCCGCCGTCGCATCGACGCCGCAGCGGACGCGCACGCCCGCGGCGATCGCCTGGTCCCAGCGCCAGGTCCAGAGCGGGCGCACCTCCTCCTTGTCCGGCGCTGCGACGGCGAGATGGATCTGCCCGCCCGGGCGCGCGGCTTTCTCCCAGACCTCGACCTCATGGCTGCGGGCGGCGGCGAGGCGCGCGACCTCCATGCCGCCGACGCCGGCGCCGAGGACCAGGATGCGCTGCCGGCGCGCCGCGGGTGCGAGAGGCGGCTCGGCGAATTCCGGGGCTTCCAGTTCCGTCCCCAGCATCGGGTTGGTCACGCAGGCGACGTCGCGCTCGAGCGTCAGCCGTTCGAAGCAGACATTGCAGGAGATGCAGAGGCGGATCGGCGTCGCCGATTCCCCGAAGGCCTTGCGCGGCCAATGCGCATCCGCCGTCAGGGCGCGGCCGAGCGAGACGTAGTCGGCGGCACCGCTGGCCAGCACGGCCTCGGCGTCCTCGGGCGTCACGATACGGCCGGCGATGATGGTGGGGATGCCCACCGCCTCGGTGATCGGGCGCGCATGAGGTTCGAGGGTGCGGCGCGGCATCGAGGGCGGCTGGATGCAGAAGCGCGACAGCGCCGGGCTTTCATTCGTGCCGCCAGACAGGTCGAGCGCCGTCACCCCCGCCGCTTCCAGCATGCGGGCGAGTTCGACCATCTCCTCGATCGGATAGCCGTCCTCGCAATATTCGGTGCAGGAGATGCGCACCCAGAGCGGGAAGTCGGGCAGCGCGTCGCGCAGGCGGTGCACGGTTTCCAGCAGCAGCCGCGCGCGGTTCTCCAGGCTGCCGCCGTATTCGTCACCGCGCCTGTTGATGCGCGACGTCAGGAATTGCTGGAAGAGGTAGCCATTGGCGGCGTGCAGTTCGACCGCGTCATAGCCCGCCTGCCACAGGCGCCGCGCGGCAGCGACGAAATCCTTCTGGATCCCGACGATCTCGGCCTTGTCCAGCGGCCGCACCGCATCGCCGGTATTCGGGTTGTGCCAGGGGGAGGGGCCGACCGGCTCGGTGTTCAGTACCATGCGCCGCAGCAGCCCGCCGCGGTGGTTGAGCTGGCCGATGGTCAGGCAGTCATGGCGCTTGATCGCTTCCACCAGCCGCGCGAGGCCGGGGATGAAGCGGTCATGGTAGAGCCAGAGGGAGTTGGTGTGGGCGCGGCCGCCGGCGCTGACCGCCATCGCCTCGGTGACTATGGCGGCGACGCCGCCCTTGGCGCGTTCCTCGTAATAGGCGCGGTCGCGTTCAGTCGAGAGCCCGTCGCTGGTGCTGAAATTCGTCCCCATCGGCGCCATGACGAGGCGGTTCTTCATGCGCAGGGGACCGATCATCCCCGGCTGCTGCAACAGCGACGGCATGCTCATTTCGCCTTGTCCGCGTCGAGCACCGCCTGCACCGCGGCCGGGTCGCAGGCGATGGATACGCCCGCACGTTCAAGCTGCAGCTTCATCGGCACGCGACTGTCAAGCGCCTCCCAGCCGCGGTTCATCGCCTCGTTCATCTCCTCGAGCGTGAGGTTGCAGAAGCGCATGGGCACGCCGAGGTCGCGGCCCATCTGCACGGCGAGCGTGACATCCTTGTGCGCGAGCTTCAGCGAGAAGGCCGGCGGGTCGTATTTGTCGATCAGGAATTGGTCGGTGACGCGGTCGAAGGTGCGCCGCCGGCCAAGCGAGCCCTGGCGGATCGCCTTCCACAGATCGAGCGGGTCCATCCCCGCCTTCACCCCCATGGAGAAGACCTCGGCCATCGCGGTCTGGATGGCGTAGCCGGCCATGTTGTGCACCAGCTTCGCCACCGTCGCGGTGCCGGTCGGGCCGATATGGGCGGCCTGGTCGCCGAAGCTGTCGAGCAGCGGCTTGTGTTTGTCGAACACTGCCTTGTCGCCGCCGACCCAGATGGCGAGCTTGCCGCTCTCAGCCCCCTTCGGGCCGCCGCTGACCGGGGCGTCGAAGCCGAAGGCGCCCTTCTCGGCCAGCGCCTCGGCGAAGCGGCGCACCAGCGCCTGGGAGTTGGTCGAGAGGTCGAAATAGGCCGCGCCCTTCTGGACGCCGGCGAGGATGCCCTCCGGGCCGAAGACGACGGGCTCGACTTCCTTGGGGCCGGGCAGGGAGGTGAAGATCACCTCGCATTGCTCGGCGACGGCCTTGGGGCTGTCGGCCCAGACGGCGCCGGCGGCGAGGCGGTTCGCGCCTGCCTCCCGACGGATGTCGTGGATGACGAGCGCATGGCCGGCCTTCTGGATATTGGCGGCCATGAAGGCCCCCATCGTGCCGAGGCCGATGAATCCCACCTTCATCGCGTCAGCCCTTCGCCTTGTCCTGGGCCTCGAACACGTCCACGGCGACGTGGGCGGCGGTCATGGCGGAGGGCCAGCCGGAATACATCGACAGGTGGGTGATGATCTCGCTCACCTCCTCGCGCGTCAGGCCGTTGCCGAGGCCGCGGCCGATATGGCTGTTGAGCTGGTCCTGCCAGCCGAGGGCCACGAGGGCGGCGATGGTGACGATGCTGCGGTCGCGCTTCGAGAGCTGCGGCCGTTCCCACACATCGCCATAGACGTAGGTGTTCGTCATTTCCACGAGCTTCGGGAAATGCGGGTTGATGCGGTCGCGGCGGGCGGAAGGCGGAGCGGCCATGGCGGTCTCCTGAGCAGCGTCGCGGCGGTCGCGGCGCGGGTGCGCGGCGGGCGTAGGGCGCGGCGAAGCCAGGCCATGTGCGGCCGGGGCCATGGGGCCGGCCGGCGCGGAGCCATCGGTCGAAGCGCTTCCATCCCGTCGGGGGCGCCGTTCGGCGTCCTGAAGGCGAGCATTCCAGCCCGGAACCGCCCGGTCCAATGGAATGCCTGCCAGAAGCCATAGACGGCGTTTATGCTGCGATGCAGGGAGAATGCGCCATGAACCTGCGTCAGTTGGAGGTCTTCCATGCCGTGATGCGCGCCGGCACCGTTACAGGTGCGGCGCGGCTGCTCGGCGTCACGCAGCCTTCCGTGAGCACGGTGCTGAAGCATTGCGAGACGCAGTTGCGCATGCCGCTGTTCCGCCGCATCGGCGGGCGGCTGCATCCGACGCCGGAGGCCGAGGCCATCCTGCCGGACATCGAAGCCATCTTCGCCCGGCTCGATTCCGTCGGCCGCCAGCTCCGTGACCTCAAGGGAGGCAGCATCGGCACGCTGTCGCTCGCCGGCGCCTTTCCCATCGCCAATGGCTACCTGGCCGCTACCGTCGCCTCCTTCCTCGCCGAGCGGCCGGGTGTGCGGATCGTGCTCCAGGCGCTCACCTCGTCCGAACTCATCGACCGCGTGGTCAGTCGAGAGGTGGAACTCGGCGTCGGCCTCGAGCCGGTGGTCCATCCGGAGGTGGAAACCGAGGTCCTCGTCTCATCCGGCGTCGCCTGCGTGATGCGCGATGACCATCCGCTCGCGGGGCAGGAGGAGATCGCGATCGGCCAGCTCGACGGCATGTCGATCACCACCTTCCTCTCGCGTGCCCCGCTTCGTGGCTATGTGGACAGGGCGCTGTCCGATGCCGGGGTGGTGCCGCACATCAGCGTCCAGGTCAGCATGTCCATGACCGGCATGGCGCTCGCCTACCACGGCGCGGGGATCGCGCTGGTCGAGCCCTTCCTGCTCAGTACCCTGCCGCTGCCGGGACTGGTGGCGCGGCCCCTGCGGCCGCGGATCGAGATGAAGACGCTCTTGATCCGCGCCCGCTCGGCGCCGCGCTCTGCCCTCATGACACGCTTCGTCACGCACCTGCGGCGGGAGGTGCCGAGGCTGCTTGGCTCCTGATCCACCCCATGTGTCGGTGACGACCGCTCGAATGGTCCCAGCTCCACCAAGTTGCGACAATGCGCGGGCAGCGCTCCCGATTCCGCCCGCCCGTCGCGGCTCAAGTCTCCGATCCGCCTGTCCGCATCGCAGGACGACGCCCGGATGGCGATCTTCGCCGAGCTTCATGCCGCTTCCGGGCGAGCAGATGCGGGCGCGGCGAATGCCGCGCAGCCCGGCTGAGGCGCAAATTGCTCGGTTCGGGCCGGCAGCACCCGGATGACCGGGTGCCGAATCGGGCCCTGACGATGACGATGCTCTCCGACGCCCGCGCATGATCCTCAGCAGGGCGGCGCAGCGCGGGCGATGTCGGCGATGCCGCCCGTTGCCGCATGGCGGAGCATGCCGCGCGGCCAACGGGCCGAGATCCTGCCGGAGGAGATCGTCGCCACGACCTCAAGGATCTCCGCGTGCATGATCTTCGCGCGATGCCTCCAGGAATTCTGCTCGATGCAGCGATTGCTGGCTCACGGCTGACCGCCCGACCCCGTTCCGGCCTGCTCGTCGGCAAGATGGAGGCGAAGGCCGCGACTGGCGACGCGGGTATCTGCACCATCAGCGCGCTCGCGCCGAATCCGCATGGCGGGGAGAACCCGCGATACGGGCGGCCGGGGCGGATGCCGGGAAGCGTCAACGTGCCGGTGGCGTCGTGCGTGGATCCCCGGTCAATGACGTTCCGGTCGCGGGAGCAAGTTGCTGCCACCTTCGCCGCCGCCGGGGCGGATCGATCGAAGCGGATCATCCTCCACTGCGGCGGCGGCATCGCGGCGACGCCGGGCGCCTTCCTGCTGCACCAGCTCCGCCATGCCGACCTCGCAGTTTACGACGCATCCATGAGCGAGTGGGCCAAGGACGTCTTTTTGCCCATCGAGGTCGGGTGACCACCATCCACGCCGCATGGGGAGATTGGGCGGCCTGGCGGGAGCTGGCTCGTCGGTCGGCCTATCCGCGCGAAGATCGACGTCATTCCTCGACGCGGAAGCCGACCTTGATGCTGACCTGGTACTGCGCGACCTTGCCATCCTGGACGCGGCCACGGATCTCGCTGACCTCGAACCATTCGATGTGTCGAAGCGTCTTCGCCGCACGGGCAATGGCGGTCTCGATCGCATCGCTGACCGACTGCTTCGAACTGCCGACCAGGTCGGTCCTGCGATAGACGGGTTCCTCCTGCATCGTTGCCTCCCTTGGTCGGCCCGTTGGTGGGCGGCGTGATGGTAGCACCGCGACAGGGTGTGCGTGCGACGGGCCTGTCGGTGTCCGTTCCGCTACGCATGAGGCCGAAGCGGGGCCCTCCCCCTGCGGGGTGCGCGGCCGCGTCCGCCTCCGGCCTGCCGGTGGCGCTGGATGGCGTGGTCCTGCGAGCGGGCGTCGCCTGCACCGAAAGTACCACTGGGCGGCTCCGCAGCGCCGGCGCAATCCTCGCGATCGAGGACGCGGCGCCGGAACCGGCGTGTCCTGCCTGGCTTCATCGGCCTTGCCGCGCCGATGCCATCCAGCTTACGGAAGATGAGGCAACCGCGAAGCCGGAGGCGCATGCATGCCGAGGTGAGCGGGGCTGACAGACCCTGAGGGTCGCAGGACTTTGCCTCCAAGCTTTAAGCGATTGACTTCATGCTGCTTTCAGCGGCAACCAGATATTGATTCCTGCGCCCCTGATGGCCTCGGCGGTCGTGCTCGCAAGACCATCTCCGAGCCACCATGTCGCTCGCTGAGACCATTAGGCGCCGCCCATGCATGCAATGCGCCCGGCAAGCCTGAGGACCCATGTCCGACATTGATCGCGTCTTCTCCCGACTTGGCCCGAAGAAGCACGCTTCGAGCGACAAGCGCGAGCTGGTGAACATCCCACGCAGGGGCGGCTCGCCCGGCAGCAGGGTCGTCGAGGTCGTGCATGTACGATCGGGCGGCGCGCAGCCCGGCAAGGAGGCGCCGCGACGGTCCGCCTTCAGCCTGCGTTCGGAGACATGGGACGACGGGTTTCCGGCCAGGCCGGCTGCGCGGCTTCCTGCCGGCATCGCGCCCGCGGCGCCCGGCGCGGCGGAGCCGGTGACCCATGTGATGCCGATGTGGGAGCCTGCGTCTCCGGCGGCCGAGGGCACGCGCCTGGCGCCAAGCCAAGCACCCCATGCCCCGGAGGAGGCAAGGGCCATCCCTTCCTGCGGCCGACCTGGCCGCGGCAGCAGCAGGCGCGTCGCCGATCCGTTCGACGCGGATGATGATGGGGCGAATTGCATTCGCTGCGGCTACCTGGTCGAGCGGCCGCGCGAACAGCGCGGGCTGATGACATGCGCGGCGTGCGGGTAGGCCAGGAGGCCACACCAGCCGCAGCATCCCATCGAAGCCAGCCATCGGACGGCACGACGCCGCGGTTGGGCGATGGCCGATCGGCAGATTCGAGCGGCGGCCAGTGGCGATCGGCGCCCCCGCGGCACAGGGCAGTGGCTGCGTCATGGGGAACAATGAACACGACGAACCTGCCTCGCCGGGCGGCATCGTGATATAGGTGATCCGTTCTGGATGCGCGGCGGATGATGAACGGCCAGCGCCTTTCCAGTGTTGAGTCGCAGCACCACGACAGTGATGTCGTGCGGGTGGCGTTGTTGCGCCGGCGGTCGCGGTCACGCGCGCTGCTGATCGTTCTCCTCGGCCTGGTGGCCCTGTTCTATGGTGTGACGGTTGCCCGGCTCGGGGAACATGCCGCAGCCCGCCAGACGGCTGCGGGGTCGTCCCCCTGATCGTCGCGCGGCCCGCCCCCGACAACCCTTTCGGCGCCCCCAACGGACGGCCACGCCGACCGGCGGCGGGCGGCTCTCGTCCGGACCTTCGACGCATCCCTCAGCCCTGCCGCGCGCGGGCCAGCATCCGTGCGTGCGAAGCGGCGCCAGATATGCTACCAACCGTGGTGCAGTTGTTGGCCTGTGAGCCTGTCGTTCGACGGACACTTGGTCACCCTCGACACCGCAGGCTGCAAGGCCAGCCTCCGTGGCACCGCGTCACGGCAGGGGAGGCTGCGTGTGGTTCATGAGGAGGGAACGCGATGGCCCAGGTCTCGCTGGCTTCCCAGGCCAACCCCGACCAGGCTGAGCCTGTCGTCCGCGCAATCGGCCTTTCCGACATCCGGATCGCCCTGGCCAAGGGCTACGAGGATTTCATGGAGATGCCGACGCAGCTGATCTTTCTCGGCGTGATCTATCCGATCGTCGGTTTCGTCGCGGCAAGGGCGGCATCCGGTGGAGCGCTGCTGCCGCTGCTCTACCCTTTGGTCGCCGGGCTGTCGCTGATGGGACCGATCGCGGCGCTCGGCATCTACGAGCTGAGTCGGCGGCATGAGAAGGGGCTCCCGACCACCTGGCTCAACGCCTTCGATGTCCTTCGCTCACCGGCGATCGGCTCGATCGCGGCGCTCGGCGTGATCATGAGCGTGGTCTTCGTCGCCTGGCTCTTTGCGGCCCAGGCCGTGTATCGAGCGACCATGGGCAACGAGCTGCCCGACTCCTTCTGGGCGCTGCTCGGCCAGGTGCTGACCACCTCCGCCGGTTGGAGCCTGATCCTGTGGGGGAATGTGGTGGGCTTCTTTTTCGCCCTGCTGATCCTCACGCTCACCGTCGTCTCCTTCCCCCTGCTGCTCGACCGGGATGTCGGGTTGCGCGTCGCGGTGCAGACCTCGGTGCGCGCGGTGCTGCGGAACCCGCTGCCGATGGCGGCCTGGGGCGTCATCGTGGCGGTTCTTCTCGCTCTTGGCTGCCTGCCGATCTTCGTCGGCCTCGCGGTGGTGATGCCGCTGCTGGGGCATGCGACCTGGCACCTCTATCGCCGGGTCATCGAGGGCTGAACCGAACCGCCCGCAACCCCGCGAAATGCCCGGTGGCCACATGCGGCCACCGGGCTGCGCTTCAGCCGGGGGCGCGGCTGAAGAACTGCAGCCGCGACAGCAGCGTGTTGTCGGCTTCCAGCACCATGATCGCGACGAAGATCAGCACCGCCACCGGCGGCACCAGGATGGCATAGCCGAGGGCCAGCCTCTCCCACTTCATGTGCATGAAGACGGCGACGATCAGCCCCGCCTTCAGCATCATGAAGGCCAGGATCAGCGACCAGCGCAACAGCCCCTGCAGGTGGAAGAAGTCCACCAGGTAGGAGAAGGTGCTGAGCACGAACAGCCAGATCCAGACCACGAGATAGAGCCGGATCGGGTGCTGCTGCCCCACTTCCTGCGCGACCGGAGCATGAACGGCCGCGCCGTGCCCCGCATGCACATCCGCTGCGTGCGCCATGCCTCGCCTCCTACCAGAGATAGAACAGCGCGAAGATGAAGACCCAGACCAGGTCGACGAAGTGCCAGTAGAGGCCGGTGATCTCGACGATCTCGTAGCGGCCGCCGCGGCTGGTGAAGAAGCCCGGCCGGCCGGTGTCGTAGTCCCCGCGCCAGACCTTGCGCGCGACGATCAGCAGGAAGATGACGCCGATCGTCACATGGGTTCCGTGGAAGCCGGTGATCATGAAGAAGGCGGAGCCGAACTGCTCCGCGCCCCACGGGTTGCCCCAGGGCCGCACGCCTTCATGGATCAGCTTCGTCCACTCGAAGGCCTGCATGCCGACGAAGAGCGCGCCGAAGATCGCCGTGACGACCAGCATGAGCGCCGTGCGCCTGCGGTCGCGGCGATAGCCGAAGTTGACCGCCATGGCCATGGTGCCGCTGCTGGTGATCAGCACGAAGGTCATGATGGCGATCAGGATCAGCGGCATGTGGGTGCCGAAGATCTCCAGCGCGAAGACCTCGCTCGGGTTGGGCCAGGCCACCGTGGTGGACATGCGCACGGTCATGTAGGCCAGCAGGAAGCAGCCGAACACGAAGGTGTCGCTGAGGAGGAAGATCCACATCATGGCCTTCCCCCAGGAGACGTTCTTGAATACCCGTTGGTCCGAGCTCCAGTCGGCGACGAAGCCTTCCATGCCGCCCGGCCGTTCCGCGGCCTGTGTCTGAGCGATGCCTTCCATCGTCGCGGACCTCCCTAACCGTGCAGCAGCAGGCCGAACAGCGCGATCCAGGCCACCAGGAGGAAATGCCAGTAGGTGGCGCACAGCTCGACGCTCAGGCGGAGCTGCGCAAGACCGGCACCCCGCGATGCGCGGTACGTCGTCCGGCCGAGCGCGACGAGCCCGCCCAGCAGATGCAGCCCATGCACCGCCGTGATCAGATAGAAGAAGGAGCTGGACGGGTTGGTGGCGACGCCGAAGCCTTCAGCCATCACCTGCTGCCAGGCGAGGTACTGCCCGGCCAGGAAGGCCAGCGCGGCGAGGCCGCCGGCGATCAGCCCGACCTCGATCCCCTGCCGCCAGCCGATGCGCGCGGCCACCTGGGCGCGGTGCAGGCCGAAGCTGCTGAGCGCGAGCAGGACCGTGTTGAACCAGAGCATCCACGGCGTCGGCAGAGGGCGCCAGTCATGCGACATGTGCATGCGCATCAGGTAGGCACTGACGAAGAGCGTCAGCAGCGCACCCACCACGGCCAGGAAGACCCAGAGTCCAAGCTTGGCAGGCGGGATCTCGGACGCTCCGGTGCCCGGTGCCTCGCCTGCCACGCCGACCTCCAGCCACGGCTTTGCCATCAGCCGCTGCCGCGAGAGCCACCAGGCCGCGATGGTCCCGATGACCGCGATGTAGAGGATGATGGCGCTCATTCCGCGGCTCTCGCGGGGGGCTGGTTCTGCGGGATGAAGTCCCGCGCCGCGCCCGGCACGCTGTAGTCGTAGGCCCAGCGGTAGACCACCGGCAGGTCCCGCCCCCAGTTGCCGTGCGGCGGCGGTGTCTCCGGCGTCTGCCATTCGAGCGACGTCGCATTCCACGGATTGCCGCCGGCGGGCCTGCCGCGCCGGATGCTCCAGGCGAGGTTGAACAGGAAGAGGATCTGCGCCGCGCCGACGATCAGCGCCATGACGCTGATGAAGGCGTTGAGCGTGTGGGCGGAGGCGGGAACGAAGGCCGTCTCGCCGATCTCGTGATAGCGCCGCGGCACGCCGAGGAGCCCGATGTAGTGCATCGGGAAGAAGATCAGGTAGGCGCCGAGGAAGCTCACCCAGAAGTGGATCCGGCCCATCGCCTCGTTCAGCATCCGGCCCGTGATCTTCGGGTACCAATGGTAGATGGCACCGAAGATGACGAAGATCGGCGCCACGCCCATCACCATGTGGAAGTGGGCGACGACGAACATGGTGTCCGACAGGGGCACGTCCACCACGACGTTGCCGAGGAAGAGCCCGGTCAGACCTCCATTGACGAAGGTGACGATGAAGGCCAGGGCGAACAGCATCGGCACCGTCAGGTGGATGTCGCCGCGCCACAGTGTCAGCAGCCAATTGTAGACCTTGATCGCCGTCGGCACCGCGATGACCAGCGTGGTGGTGGCGAAGAAGAACCCGAAATAGGGGTTCATGCCGCTGACGTACATGTGGTGCGCCCACACCACGAAGCTCAGCGCGCCGATGATGACGATCGCCCAGACCATTTGGCGGTAGCCGAAGATGTTCCGCCGCGCATGGGTGCTGATGAGGTCGGAGACGATGCCGAAAGCCGGCAACGCCACGATGTAGACCTCCGGATGGCCGAAGAACCAGAACAGGTGCTGGAACAGCAGCGGGCTGCCGCCATCGTGGTTCAGCCGCTGGCCCATCTCCACCAGGGCCGGCATGAAGAAGCTGGTGCCGAGCAGCCGGTCCAGCATCATCATCACGCAGCTCACGAAGAGCGCGGGGAAGGCGAGCAGCGCCATCACCGTCGCGGTGAAGATCCCCCACACCGTCAGCGGCATGCGCATCAGCGTCATGCCCCGCGCGCGCGCCTGCAGCACGGTAACGACGTAGTTCAGCCCACCCATGGTGAAGCCGATGATGAAGAGCATGAGCGAAAGGAGCATCAGCAGGATGCCCCAGTCCTGCCCGCCCGGCGTGCCCGAGAGGATCGCCTGCGGCGGGTAGAGCGTCCATCCCGCCCCGGTCGGTCCGCCGGGCGCGAAGAAGCTTGCCGCCAGCACCAGCACCGCGACCAGGTAGATCCAGTAGGACAGCATGTTGACGTAGGGGAACACCATGTCCCGCGCGCCGATCATCAGCGGGATCAGGTAGTTGCCGAAGCCGCCGAGGAACAGCGCGGTCAGCAGGTACACCACCATGATCATGCCGTGCATGGTGATGAACTGATAGTACTCGGCCGGGGTGATGAAGTCGAACACGCCCGGGAAGCCGAGCTGCAGCCGCATCAGCCAGGACAATGCCAGCGCCACCAGGCCGATCGCCGTCGCCGTCAGCGCATACTGGATGCCGATGATCTTGGCGTCCTGCGAGAAGACGTACTTCGTGATCCAGCTCCTGGGATGGTAGAGTTCGACATCCGCCACCTCGGCTGCCGGGATGCCATCGAGCCGATCGGATGTGGTGCTCATCGTGTGACCCTCCCGGCGGCTCTATTGCGCCGCGGCCAGGCGCGGCGCGAAGGTCGGCTGGCGCTCGAGCCACGCGTGGTATTCCGATTCCTCCACCACGACGACGCGCCCGCGCATCACGGCGTGCCCGAGGCCGCAGAGCTCGGCACAGACCGCTTCGAAGGCGCCGGTGCGCGTCGGCGTGAACCAGAAGAAGGTGACCTGCCCGGGGACCATGTCCATCTTCGCCCGGAACTCCGGCACGTAGAAATTGTGCAGCACGTCGACCGCGCGCAGCAGCACCTTCACCGGGCGACCGATCGGCAGGCGCAGTTCCCCGCCTTCGACGATCACATCGTCCTGGCCGGCAGGATCGGCGGGATCGATGCCGAGCGGATTGTCCGGCCCGATCAGGCGCACGGAAACCGCGCCGAGGCGCCCGTCGCGGCCGGGCAGGCGAAAGCTCCACTGCCACTGCTGGCCGACGATCTCGATCTCGGTCGCCTCGGGCGGCACGGTGATGAAGCGGTGCCAGACGATCAGCCCGGGTGCGAGCAGTGCCGCGACGCCGATCGTCGTGCCGATGGTGAGCCACCATTCGAGCCGCTTGTTCTCGGGTTCGTGCTCCGCCCTGTGGCCAGGCCGGTTGCGGAACCGCAGGACGCAATACGCCAGGAACAGGACGATCGCCGTGAAGGCGATGCCGGTGATCCAGAAGGTGACGATCAGCGTGTCGTCGATGTAGCCCCAGTTCGAGGCGATGGGCGTCCACCACCACGGGCTCATGACGTGGAAGACGACGGAGCCGATGGCCACCAGGGCGAGAGCGATCGCTACCAGCATCGGGGCTGCGTCCCTGTATGGGGGAAACGAAGCGTGACGCGCGCTGCCGGGCCGCGGCGGCGCATCGGCTGGCGAGGGCGGATCGACGACGCTGCTGTCGGGGGCTCGGCTTTGGTCTGCCTCGATGCGGGTGCCGGGCGCATAGCGGCGAGCGCAACCTCACGCGGGCGATAGGCCCCCGTGATCCGAGCACCTGGAACAACCGCGCTTTCCATGGCCGTGTCGTCTCCGTTTCCCTCCGGGCCGATGGTCCGCGGTGGGTTACGCAGAAGCTGGTCACTGTCGCCGAGCAAATCGCAGCGCAATCCTATAATTGAGCCTGTATCGCCGCGCCAGTCAAATTCGTGGCCGACCGACCGGCGATCGCAGCGGACGCGGCTCCGAGGCCGGCGTCATCACCGCGACCTGCGCCGGATGCTCAATGGGACATGGACCGTGACACGGGCGTCGGCACCCAGGGCGGCGCGCTGTTCGGGGAGATCCGATGATTGCGCATGCTCCCGTCATTCCCTTCGCCCTCTCGCTGCGCGCTCATGGCGGAGCATGGATGTCGGCTATGGTGCCCGTGCCGGTCCGGTCAATTCGGAGCGGCATAACCCAGGGAGGCAACCATGGCAGTCGCAAGCGTGTCGAAGATCACGGCGGCATCCACACAGAGCTTCGACGCAGCTGTCCGCGAAGGCCTCGAACGCGCCAGCAAGACACTGCGCGGCATCACCGGCCTGCACGTGGTCGAGCAGAAGGCGAGCGTGGTGAACGGCAAGATTTCCGAGTTCCGAGTCACCATGGAAGTCACCTTCATTCTCGAAGGCTGACGGGTTGAGGAGTGGGCGCGGGGACCCGCCGCCTGTTCGGCATCGGGTCCCCGCGTCTCACTGCAAAGGTCGGCACCGCTGCGCTGATGTCGCGGCGAAGCGCTCCGGTCCTCAGCCCCCGGGCAGCAGCCGGATGCGGCGTTCGACGGCACCTTCGACCGCTGTGCGGCTGTAGAGCAACGGCACGTATTCGTCCTTCGCCCAGAGCGGAAAGAGATCGCGGTAGTGCGGGCTGGCCGGGTCGCCGGATTGGCCGGGTGCGTTGATGGTCCAGCTCGCATCCCAGTTGCCGACATCCAGCACCATCCGCCAGGACGCGCCGGACATCACTCGGAAGTCGCTGCCGCGGTAGCCGTTGTTGTTGATCGTCAGGTTGGAGCCCCCCTTCGGGGCCGGCCCCACATCCAGCCTGGCCGTGAGCTCCGGCGGCGCGAGCCGGGAGAGCGGATGGCTGAAATAGCCCTGATGGATCCGTCCCCAGCTCCAGCTCGCGGTTTCATCCCCCATGCGCTGCCGCGCCTCGGCCCAGGCAGCCGCCAGCGTGTCCAGCAGCAACGTGTCGCGAGCGGCCTTCGGGGCGGGACCGAAGCCGGCATCCTTCGCCGCCTCCAGCAGTTCCACATAGAGGGCGGTGTCCGGCACGCCGATCAGCCTGTCCAGGCCTTCGGGCCCGAGCGCCTTCGGAATGGCCGGCATGAGGTGGTTGGTGAACCAGATCTCGAAGAGGGCGGCAGGGCCGCTGCCCGCCTCCAGCCGATGATCCCAGCCGGCGAGGAACGCGCGGGCCTCGGCCGCCTCCGTGCCGCCTGCCCCGGCCAGGAGCGCACAGAGCCGGCGCGCGGGCATGCTCAACACGTCCGTCTGCAGCGCCAGCGTCTCCTCGACCGACCAGCGCCTGTCGCCGGCCAGCGCCTCGGACAGGCGCGCGTAGCGGGCGCCGTCGGTCCATTCGAAGCCCGTCTTGTGCCGGCGATGATCGAAATCCGGCGGCAGGTTCATCTGGTTGGCGGAACCGAGCCAGCCGCAATCCGGGTTCTTCGCGCAGGGCAGCGAGGAAGCCTGGATGGTGCCCGCCCATTCGTGGCGGCCATCGCCGGGCACGGGCATCAACCCGTCCCAGCTTGGCCGCACGGGGATCTTCGCCGCCGCCTGCCAGCCGATATGCCCGTCGACATCCGCCACGACATGGTTCGTGGAGGGCGCGCCCCATCCTTCCAGCGCGCGCTGATACTCCTCGAAGCTGCCGGCGGTGAGATAGGCGAGGCTCGCCATGTAGGCCGCCGTGCCGGGCTCCCACCACACGCTGCGCAGCGCGTAGGCGCGGCGGGCCGCGCGATCGACATGCAGCACCGGGCCGTGGCGCGTGAAACGCAGCTCCGTGGGGATCGGATCGCCGCCGCGCACGGGGATGCTCTCCGTGACCACCCGCATGCGTTCCCACCCCTCGCCGTAGCGGTAGAGATCGGGATCCGCCTCGTTCAGCTCATGGACATAGAGGTCTTCCTGATCGGCGGGATGGATGGTGAGGGAGAAGGCCAGCCGGTCGTTGTGCCCCAGGCTGACGCCCGGAATGGCCGGCTCGCCCGCGCCGATCACGTCGAGCCCGGGCGCGACGAGATGCGCGATGTAGCGCAGGGACGGCTGGTCGTGCACGCGGTGCGGGTCGCTCGCCAGGATGGCGCGGCCGGTGGCGGTGCGGGCCGGCGACAATGCCCAGTTGTTGCTCCCCCACTCGCCGGCCTCCGCCAGCGGCTCGGCCGGATCCGCGCCGTCAATGGGGTGGGGCTCGCAGCCGAGCAGGTAGGTGCGCATCACTTCGGGCGGGATGACGTGCGGCTCCAGCCCTTGCGGCACCTGCACCCGCCATTCGGGTTGCAGCCCCTTGTGCAGCCGGTCCGTCTCCAGCCCGAACCTGGCGACGATGGTCGCCCGCGTCACCTCGGAATCCAGGTTGCGCACGCGCGCATGGGCGCGGCAGCGCACCACGTCCTCCGGGCTCCATCGTGCGGGCCGCGTGCCGAGAGCGCGGAACTCCATCGGCAGCCGCGCCGGCTCGCGCTCCAGGAGGTCGATATAGGCGTTGATCCCGGCGACGAAGGCCGTGGTGCGCAGCTCGGCATCCGCGCCGTAGCAGGCCCATTCCGCGGCCATGTCGCCGCGGTAGAGCAGAAGGCGCGCGGCGCGGTCGCGCTCCGCGTAGGCGGGGCCGAGGTCGCCGGCCATGAGACCGAGGCCGCGCTTGCGCCACAGGTCGATCTGCCACAGCCGGTCGCGCGCGGCGTTGAAGCCCTGCACGAAGAAGGCGTCCCGCTGACTGGCGGCGTAGATGTGCGGGATGCCCCAGCGATCGACCAGGATCTCCGCCTCGGCGCCCAGTCCGGGCAGCGACAGCGTCTCGCCGGCGGGGTGCATCACGGGCCGCGCCCCTCCTGCCGATCGGTCACCACCATGCAGAGGGTCCAACTTGTCATCTCGCCGGTCATCCCACGTCACACGGCGCAAGTCGTGCCGAGGCGCCGCCGCACCGTCAATGACCAGGCCGGCAGGTCGATGCCCCGCCTGGGCCAGCCGCTGCGGTCCGCCAATGGTCGATCGACAGGGCCGGCGGGCCGTGCCCGGCGTCGAGAGGTTTGGCCCCGAATGCCATCCGGCAGGTGAGGCGGCGCGCCGGCCGCGGCGATGCACCAGCACAAGAAGGAGCAGCGTGACGAGCGCCGAGGGGAGCAGCATCCGCACCACGACCTGCACATGTTCCGACGCGGCAGGCATTTGCCCGTGACATCCTCCACCTGCTGCCTTTAGTTTTCATGCGCCGTCGATACGTTCTTCTGTTCTCATAAATGGGGCCTGGAAACTGAAGCTGATGTGTCAACCTCGTGGCGTTTCGAAGATGGTGGTCGTCCTCCTCGCCGCCCTGGTCTTCAGCTTGCCTCGCCCCTCTCAGGCTCAAGGCCCGGCAGGCGCCGTCATTCCTCCGCAGGGGACGCGCGTGCCGGAAATCGCGCCTTCGACGCAGCCGCGCGTCGGCCCGGGCACGCCCAGGGGTCCCGCGCCCGCGGCATCGCAGGACCCGGCTCTCGCGAGAACCGTCACCATCACCTCCGTCGCGGTCGAAGGCGCGACGGCTTTCCCGCCGGCGCGGATCGAAACGGCAATCGGTCCCATGACCGGCGTCGTGCCGCTCCAGAGGGTGGAGGAGGCGCGCGTTGCCATCCTCAACCTCTATCGCGACGCCGGCTACGTCTTCACCGTCGTCGATGCCGTGGTCGAGCGCGACGGCCGGCTGCGGCTGACCGTCGGCGAGGCCGAGATCGTCGAGGTGAGGCTCGACGGGGACATCGGCCCCGCCGGCACGCAGGTCCTGCGCTTCCTCGAGAACCTGCGCGGCGTGCGGCCGATCGATACCGCGACGCTCGAACGCTGGCTGCTGCTGGTCGAGGACATGCCCGGCGTGACCATGCGCGCGGTGCTGCGCCCGGCCGGCACGACGCCCGGGGCGCTCAGCCTCGTCGCGCAGGTCGGGCGGCAGGCGGTCACCGGCTACATCGCCGCCGACAACCGCGCCTACCGCCTGACCGGCACGCAGCAGGGCATGGCCGCGGTGCAGTTCAACTCCTTCACCTCCCTCGCGGAGCGGACGGAACTGCAACTCTACTACGCCAATGGCCGGACATCCGTGTACGGCCAGGCCTCGACGGAGTTCTTCGTCGGCGGCCAGGGCACGAGGGTGCGGCTCTATGCCGGCACGGGCGAGACGACGCCCGCGGCACCGCTGCGCGACATCGGCTACCAGGGCACGACCTCGGTGGCCGGCATCTCCGTCGCCTATCCGCTCATCCGCCGCCGGCAGCAGAGCCTGACCCTGGCGGCGGCATTCGATCTCGTCGAGACCGAGATCAAGCTGGAGGACAGCCCCTTCGGCGACCAGGTGCTGAGCCAGGATTCGCTGCGCGTGCTGCGCGTCGGCGGCGAATGGGCGATCTACGACCGGTTGCTCGGCGATGAACGTTCGGCCGTGAATGTCGCCTCATTGCGGCTGCATCAGGGCCTTTCCGGGCTCGGCGCCAGCGCGAGCGGCAGCGCCTCGCTGAGCCGGGTGGGAGCGCAGACCGACTTCACCAAGATCACCTTCGAGCTCAGCCGCACCCAGGCCCTGTTCTCCCCCTGGTCGGGGGCGACCGTCTCCGTGCTGGGCATCGTGGCCGGACAGTGGTCGAACGACATCCTGCCGCAGGCGGAGAAGTTCTACCTCGGCGGCTCGCGGCTCGGGCGCGGCTACTATGCCGGCGAGGTCACGGGCGACAGCGCGCTCGCGGCGACGGCGGAACTGCAGCTCTCCGTCGCCTATGAGGTGCCGATCTTCGGCCAGACCGTCCCCGTCGATCCTGTCTTCTACGCTTTCTACGACTGGGGCGAGACCTGGGAGAACCAGCCGCTCGACCCGGACCGCCGGATTTCCTCCGCCGGCCTCGGAGCCCGCTTCGGTGTGACACGGAACGCGGAAGTCCAGCTCGAGGGTGTGCGACGCTTCGAGCGCCGGCCGAACGGCGCCGGCAGCGAGGAGCTGAAGACCGACGCCTTCTACTGGCGCGTGCTGTTCCGTTTCTGACCGGGAGTGACGACGATGCAGGGACTTCCTCGCTTCCGATCCGTCCTCCTGGCCGGAACGGCGCTGGTGCTGCCCGTCGCGGCTGCCGCCCAGACCCTCGCGCCCAACACCGCGCCGGTGCTCGACCGCGTCGTCGCCGGCGGCATCACCGTGCAGCAGGGCACGGCGCAGACGGTCGTGAACCAGGCGCAGCAGCGCGGCATCGTCGAATGGCGCAGCTTCAACATCGGGCAGGACCACCATGTCCGCTTCCAGCAGCCCGGCACGTCCTCCGTGACGCTGAACCGCGTGACCACGCCCGACCCCTCGGTGATCGCGGGGCGCATCACCGCGAATGGGCAGATCGCCATCGTCAACCAGTCCGGCGTCGTCTTCACCCAGGGAGCGCAGGTGAATGCGGCGGGCCTCGTCGTCTCCTCGGCCAATATCACCAACGAGAACTTCCTCGCCGGCAGGATGGTGTTCGACCAGGCCGGGCGGCCCGATGCGCGCATCGAGAACGCCGGGACCATCACCGTGCGCGAGACCGGGCTCGCCGCGCTGGTCGCGCCGCAGGTCGCCAATCGCGGCACCATCAGCGCGCGGCTGGGGCGCGTCTCGCTGGCAGGCGCCGAGACGCATGTCGTCGATCTCTACGGCGACGGCCTGCTCTCCATCGAGGTCACCGGCGCCGTGCGCCAGGCCCCCTCGGGCGGCGCCGCGCTGGTGACCAACACCGGCGTGATCGAGGCGGTGGGCGGCACGGTGCAGATCACCGCCGCGGCGGCGGACGGCATCGTGCAGGACCTGGTGCGCGCCGGCGGCCGCATCTCGGCCGACACGGATGCGACGACGGGGCGGGCAGGGCAGATCACCATCTCCGGCACCGGCGGTGCCGTGCGGGTCGAAGGCGAGGTGCGCGCCGTCGGCACCGCCTCCGGCACCCGTGGCGGGCGCATCGAGGTGGTCGCCGATCGCGTGCTGATCGATCGGGGTGCCCGGGTGGACGCCTCCGGCGAGGCCGGCGGCGGCGAGGTCGCGGTCGGCACCACGCTGCGCGGCGCGGCGAATCCGCGTCTCGCCCGCCGCGCGGGCATCGTACAGGGCGCGACCGTACGGGCGGACGCGACCGGGCGAGGCCAGGGTGGCACCGTCATCGTCAATTCCGCGGACTACACGGCCCATGGCGGGACCATCTCGGCGCGTGGTGGCCCGCAGGGCGGCGATGGCGGCTTCGTGGAGGTCTCGGGCCAAGGCGGGCTGCTGGTGCTCGGCAGCATCGACACGGGTGCGCCGGCAGGCGCCCCCGGCACCATCCTGATCGACCCGGTCGACCTGACGATCATCGCCGAGAACGACACCCTGCCCGGAGCCGACCAGGCGAGCCTCACCGGCAACGTGCTCGGCGCCGAGGACCCGCCGGACAACGCCTTCCTCTACCCTTCACAGTTCGAGTCGCTGACCGGCGACGTCATCCTGGAAGCGTCCAACGACATCACGGTCAACGCCGCCATCAACCGCGTCGGCGGCGGGCTGACGCTCGATGCGGGCCGGGACATCGCCATCAATGCGCCGATCACGGGGGACGGCGCGCTGACGCTCGATGCCGGCCGGAACCTGACGATCAACGCGGGCCTGCAGTCCGCAGGCGCGCTGGACCTGTTCGCGCGCACGGGCGACATGTTCCTCGGGGGCGGGCAGTTCATCGGCGGCGGCAATGCGCTCACCGCCGTCGCCGGCGGCAGCATCACGACAGACACGGTGATCGACGGCTTCCAGGGCATCAGCCTGGCGGCGCAGGCGGGCAATGTGCTGCTCGACACGAACGCCGCGCTGCGCGACGCGGAAGGCGGCGCAGGCGTCTCGATCGTGGCGGGCAATGCCATCCTGATCAACGGCGGCTTCAGCACGGGCGGGCCGGCCATCTCGAGCACCGAGGTCGTCGACCTGCAGGCCGGGGCGGGCGGGATCAGCCAGACCGGCTCCATCCGGGCCGGGACGCTGCAGGTCCGCACGACGGGCAGCGCGCTGCTCGGCCTCGTGCCCGTGGACACGATGCCGGGCAACCAGGTCGGCACGCTGGCCGATTCCGACGTCGCCGGCGACTTCCTGCTGCGCAGCACCGAACTCAGCGATGTCGGGGCGCCGCTCACGGTCAGCGGGCTGGTGCGCGTGGGCGGCGGCCTGACCCTCGAACCCCTGACCGGCGTCACCCAGTCCGCGCCCTCCGTCATCGAGACGGCGCAGCTCGCGGTGACGACGGATTCCGGCATCAACCTTGCCGGCGACAACAGGATCGGCACGGTCGCGGAACTCACGGCGGGCGACCAGATCTACCTGCGCAACACCGGGAGCCTGACGGTCGCGGGGCCGGTCACCGTGGAAAGCGGCGGCAACGCGATCATCGGCATCGATGTGGTGGGCGGGGACCTCACCGTCGCGGCGCCGATCCTCGCCACGGCCGCAGAGGGTTTCGGGCTGGTGTCGCTGACCGCCTCGGGGAACCTGGCGCTCACCGCGGCAGGCAGCGTGACGGTCGACGCGCTGGCGGCGAATCTCGTCCGGCTCGCGGCGGCGATGGGCGAATCCGGCTCGGTCGATCCTTCGCTGCCCGGCGCGCTGAGCCTGGCCGGCAATGTCTCCGCCCCCGGCGGGGCCGTCATCCTGGAGGCAGGGCAGGGCGGCATCACGCAGACCGCGGGCGGGATCACGACCGGCTCGATCTTCGTCACCTCGGGTGGCGACGCGCTGCTCGGCAGTTCGGCCAACGCGATCCAGACGCTCAGCTCCTTCGAGGTGGCCGGCGATTTCCTCCTCGACAACGGGCTGAACGACCTGCTGGTCGAAACCGGGCCGAGCTACGAGACCCTGGGGACCGCGGGCACCATCGGGCTGCGCACCGGCGGGACGGTCCTGATCGCCGAGGGTGCTGCGATCACGGCGACCGGCGATGCGGGCCGCGCCTCCTTCCGCGTGGGCGCGCTCGAGGTGGAGCCCGATGCCCTCGTCACCGCGGCCCTCGTCGAGATCGCGCCCTTCGCCGTGACGCCGATGCGAATTCCGATCGCGACGCCGAACGCGGCGGAATTCGGCGTCACCGCCGAGACGCTCTCGCGCATGTCCTTCCAGACGCTGCGCCTCGGTGCGACGACCTTCGACGGCGCGCTGACGACCACGGCGGACGGCCTGACGATCGCGGCGGCACTGACCATCCCGGGCACTCTCGACCTGCGCAGCCTGACGACCATCGCGCAGGAGGCCGGGGCCGACCTCGTCGTCGGCACGCTGACCGGCGCTTCGGGTGGCACGACGCTGCTCGAGAATCCCGGCAACGCCGTGACGATTCTGGCCGGCTTCGAGGCCGGCGGCGATTTCCGCCTCTTGAGCCAGGGTCCGCTGCTCAGCGTTCCCGGAGGAACGACCGTCTCCGCCGGCGGCGCGCTGGTGATCGATGTGACTGGCGGCGAGCTGCTGGTGGATGGCACGGTCACCGGCGCGACGACCTCGCTGCTCGCCGGCACCGCGCTGACGGTGAACGGCTTCTCCGCCATCGCCCGCAGCGGCTCGCTGTTGCTGCGGGCGCCTGCCGTGACGCTGGCGGGGCTCGCCGCGGCGGCCGGCAACATCGTGATCGAGGCCTCGCTTGCGGCGAACCTCGCCGGCATCGCCAGCACCGGCAATGCGCTGCTGATCGTCAGCCCTACCGTCACCTTCGGCGGGCTCGATGCGCGCACGGCCGACGTGCGGATCGACCTCGGATCGACGGGCTTTGCCCAGGGCGCGCTGGATGCGGGGGGGCTGCTCGTGCAGGGCGGCCGCGGGGCGGCGCTGACCGGCACCATCGCCGGCATCGCCGGCCCGGCCGCAGCCGCCCGCGGCCGCCGCGCCGATGCGGGCGGCACGCTGCTGCCCGACCCGCCGCCGCAGATGGAGGACTTCACCTTCAACGCCTGCCCGATCGGCGCATCGATCTGCGGCGTTCCGCTGGTTCCGCTGCCGCTCGCCAACCCTGCGGCGGTGCTCGCGGTGCTCGACCCGGCGCTGCTCCTCGCGGCGGTCGACCAGCTGCGGCCGCCGACGCCAGATCTCAGCCTCCAGCCGACCCGCGACCCGACCGAGGAGAGCGAGCTCGCTCCCCCCGACATCCGTGGCGGAGACTACTGATGCGCGCATGCTTCCGGTCCGCCGCCCTGGCCCTGCTGCTGGCCGGCTGCGTCAGGCCGCCGCCCGAGGCCTATGTGCCCGGCGGCAGCTCCGCCACCGCGGCCACGGCCGTGGCGATCGGCAGCAATGCCCGTGGCGAGGCCTGCCGGATGCTGCGCAGCGGCGGCGGCGCGGAGGTCTTCTGCGGGGCGTGGGAGTCACCCTCGGCGCGGGTGCGGCAGGTGGCCGGTGCCCCGGTGCCCGAACTCGCCGCGAGGGCCACGACGGCGCAGGCGGGCCGCATGTCATGCGATGCGCCGACGCCGACCACCGTGCTCGGCGGCCAGCCGGCCGCCGTGATGAATTGTCGGCGGCATGTCGGCGGCTGGCCGGCCTTTGCCCTGGTGGCGACCGCCGGCGGGAATGCCTACGAGGCGGACGGGGTGCTGCCGGCCCTGCCGGCGGCGGAGCGCGCCATCGGGATCCTCGCCGGCCTCGCCAGCCCGGAGGGGGCGCTGCCGCCATCCGCTGCGCTCGACATGATGGCGGCGCGCCTCTCGCGTGAAGCCTTCGGCGCGAACGACCTGGCGCGCTTCGAACAGCTCATGACCCTCGGCCGGGAAGCCAACCAGGCCGAGCGCTTCGTCGCCGCCGAGACCGCCTATCGCGCGGCGCTCGGCGCGCAGGAAAGGATGCTCGGTGCCGGCGCGCCCGACAGTTTCGGGCCGATGATCCGGCTCGCGCTGCAGCTCTCGAACCAGGGGCGCCACCCCGAGGCGGAGGCGCTCTTCGCGCGGGCCGCGCCGCTCGCCGGCCGGGCCTCGGATCCGCTCGCGCGCGCCCAGCTCCAGCACTACCGGGGCCTGCACGAGGCGAACCGGCGGCAGGCGGAGGCCGCCCTCGCGGCCTTCGGGCAGGCGGAGGCGCTGTACGGCAGGGAAGTGCCGCCCGAGCTGCGCAGCGGCGGTGCGGGCTCCCGCGCCGCCACCTTGGCGACCGGCGCCAATATCGTCGATCCGCTGGCGGCCCGCGCCGTGGTCGGCATGGTGGAGGTGCGGCGCAACCGGGCGGCGGTCCTCCGGAGCGAAGGCCGCATCGCGGAGGCGGAGGCTGCCTCCGCCGCGGCGGCGCAGCTCGCCGCCGTCGCGCCCGGCCTGCCGGGGGCGGATCTGATCGCCGCGCGCGTCGCCCGGACCACGGGCGCCGCGGCGGACAGCGCCGGCGCGCCGGCCCGGGCGCGCGGGGAGTTCACGCGCGCCGCGGCCCGCTTCGCCCGCGGCGCACCGCGTTCCCGCCCCTATGCGGATACGCTGCTGCTCGAAGCCGCTGCCGCCGCGGATGCCGGCGCGCCGGCCGGGGCGATCCTGAACGTCTGCCGCCAGGCCACCGCGGTGCTGCGCGAACTGCGCGAAGGCACCACGGCCCAGTCCATCGCCCCCTGCGTGGATGCCTTCGCGCGCAGCGCCGGCGGTGATTCGCAGACGCTTCTCGCGGAAGCCTTCGAAGCCGCGCAGCTCGCGCAGGGGAGCATCACCACGACGCAGATCGCCCGTGCCGCGGCGCGGCTCAGCGAATCAGCGCGCAACCCCGCCGCAGGCGCGGCGATCCGCCAGCGGGACGAGGCCGGTCGGCGCCTCGCCACGCTCTATCGTGCGCGCGACGAGGCTTCGGTCGCGGCGGGGCGGGGCGGCGGGCCCTCGGTGCAGGATCTCGACAGCCAGATCTCGGAAGCACAGGAGGCGCTGATCGAGGCCGACCAGGCCGCGCAGACGGCCGCACCGGGCTTCGCGCAACTTCTGCAATCGGTCGCTTCGGCCTCCGAGGTCTTCGCGATGCTCGAACCGGGCGAGGCGCTCGCCTCGGTCTTCCTGCCCCCGGAGGGCGCGGGCTGGAGCTTCGTGCTGCGTGACGGGCGGATCGCCGCCGGACCTATCGGCGGGACCGGGACGCAGATGGATGCCCTGGTCCAGCGGCTGCGGGCGAGCCTGGAGGACGGCAACGGCGAGAAGCCCTTCGACGCCGCCGCGGCACACGGCATCTATCGCGCCCTCTTTGCCGAGGTGGCGGGACCGCTCGCCGGGGCGCGCCGGCTGATCGTCGCGCCGTCGGGGCAGCTCCTCTCCGTTCCCTTCGGGGTCCTGGTCGATACGCCGCCGCCGGCGCCGACGGGGCATGAGGGTGTCTCCTTCCTGCTCGCGCGCCTGCCCATCGGCCATGTGCCGGCGCCGGCGAGCTTCGTCGCGCTGCGGCGCGCGGGGCCGTCTCGCGCCTCGCAGCCCTGGTTCGGCTTCGGCGCGCCGCTGCCCGTGCCGGTGGCGCAGGCCGCGCGCACCTTCCCGGCCTCGGCGCAGTGCGGGCGTCTGCTTGCCGCGCTGCCGGCGCTGCCGACGGCGGGGCTCGAATTGCAGGCCTCGGGGCAGCTCATGGGGGCACGGCCGGGGGACCAGCGGACCGGGCGTGCCTTCACCGCCGATACGGTGCGCAGGGCATCGCTGCGCGATTTCCGGGTGCTGCACTTCGCGACGCACGGCCTGTTGCCGGGCGAACTGTCCTGCCTTCAGGAGGCCGCGATCGTCGCCTCGCCGTCGCCCGGCGCGCCCGATGCCACGAATGCGCTGCTGCTGGCGGGGACGCTGCTCGACATCGAGCTTGACGCGGATGTGGTGGTGCTCTCCGCGTGCAACTCCGGCGGCGGCGGAGCGGGGGAAAGCCTTTCCGGCCTGGCCCGATCCATCTTCTTCGCAGGCGCGCGGTCGCTGCTGGTCACGCATTGGTACATCAACGACGCCGCGGCGACCCGCATCGTGGCCTATTCGCTGCGCAACCTGCAGCAAGGCCAGGGCATGATCGAGGCGCTGCGGAGTGCGCAGCTCGACCTCGCGCGGAACGTGGCCGGCGGCTCGCATCCCGCCTTGTGGGGCGGCTTCGGGCTGGTCGGGCCCGGGCCATCGGGGCGAGCGGGGCAGACGGCGTCGGCGGGCCCGTCGGGGGGTTGAAGCGGATCCCGATCAGGCGGAATCACCCGATCGGATGCGGATGCCCCCGAAAGCGAAAGGCCTGGGTGGTCATCGTAAGCCGGGGCGACCGGGAATCGCGCCAGGAAACCGGATCCGGCGTGAACCGCCGGCGAGGCCGTGCACCCAGGTCACTGCGGCACGCGCCGTTCAGGTCGCGAGCATCGGGCGGTTGCCGCGGGCCTGGCTCACGGCAACCGCTGCGGCCTTCAGCCTTCGCGATCAGGGTCCGGGCCGCCCGCCTCGCTCTCGTCCTCTTCCTCGATCATGGCGGCTTCGAGCTGCTCGGTGGTGATCAGCAGGATGCGACGGGCATCCAGGATCTGTGGCGCCTGGTGGCGCAGCGTCTCCCAGCGTTCCTCCACCGCATCGAGCGCGGCATCGAGGTCGGGAAAGGCCTCGGTCTCGGCCGCGGCGCCGGAAGCGCGCCAGCGGAGATGGACGGGGCCGGAGGGGGTGGTTGTCATGGTCTGTGCCGCCGAAGAGGAAGTTGATCGCCGATGGATAGGCGGGAGGGCCCCGGCTTGGCCAGGGGGCCGCCGCGCGTGCCGACATTCGCAAACGGGCTCTGCGCCGCCAGGTCGTTGTGCGCCTATTCATTTGCCACCTAACCGATCCGGGCCTAGCGTGACGCCATGCCGGACGGCAACAGCCTCGCCGAGACACGCTGGCAGCTTGGCGTCGCGATCGGGCAGATCGCCCGTCGCTGGCGCGCGCGGCTCGATCAGCGCATCGCGCCCTTCGGGCTGACCGAGGCGCGCTGGCTGGTCCTTCTGTCGCTCGCGCGGCGGGGCGACGGCATCACCCAGAAGGGCCTCGCCGCCCGGCTGCGCATCGAGGCGCCGACCCTGGTGCGCACCCTCGACTGGCTGGAAGCCCAGGGCTTTGTCGAGCGCCGCGCCGCTCCGCGCGATCGCCGCGCCAAGACCATTCATCTGACCGAAGCCGCCCGCCCCGTCCTGCAGCGCATCGAAGCCGAGGCCAGCGTCGTGCGCGCCGAGATCCTCGCCGGCATCCCGGAGGAGGAGCTCGCCCTCTGCCTCGCGGTGCTGCAACGCGTGGGCGAAGGATTGGCACGGATGGAGGAGGAGCCGTCGGTTGGACATCGGCCCCCCTAGCAGCCAGGCGGGCGCGCGTGCCGCTGCGCCGCGCCGGGCCACGGCGCGCCGCCGCCTGCGCCTGGCCGCGACGGTGACGGCCGCACTCTGCATGCTCGCCGCCGGCACTGTCTGGGTGCACCGCCAGTTCACCACCGTCTTCGTCGATGATGCGCGAATCGCCGCCGACATGGTGGTGCTGTCGAGCCGCCTGCCCGGCTGGGTCACGGAAGTCACCGTCATTGCCGGCGACACCCCGCGCGCCGGCCAGGTGCTGCTGCGCATCGACAGCAGGGAGGCCGAGCTGACGCTGCGCGAGATCGAGGCGCGGCTCGCCGGCATCGCCGCCCGCCGGGCGGAGCTGGAAGCGCGCCTCGCCATGGTGGACCGCCAGACCGGCAGCCAGCAGGACGCCCAGCGCGCCCGCCTGGAAGCCGCCCGCGCCGCCCTGCCTGCCGCCGAGGCCGAGCGCCTCTACGCCGAGGGCGAATTCGCCCGTGCCGTGCAGTTGTTCGGCACCGGCAGCGGCACGCGCCAGCGCCACGAACAGACCCGCGCCCAGCTTGAGACGGCGGCGCAGCGTGTCCTCGCCGTCGCCGCCGAGATCCGCAATGTCGAGGCGCAGCTTGCGAACGCCGGCGCGGCGCGGGAGGAGCTGACGGTGCTCCGCCGCCAGCTCGACGCCATGGAACCGCAGCAGCGCGAACTCGCGGCCCAGCGCGACCGCATCGCGCTCGAGATCCGCGACCGCACGCTGCTGATGCCCTTCGACGGCGTGGTCGGCCGGGTTTTCGCCGATGCCGGCGAATACGTCACGCCGGGCCAGCGCCTGCTGCTGGTGCACGACCCTGCCCGCGTGCGCGTCGAGGCCAACGTCAAGGAGACCGAGATCCGCTACTTCCGCCCCGGCGTACCGGTATCGCTGCGCGTCGATGCCTATCCGGGCCGGCGCTTCGAGGGCACGGTGGAACGTGTCGGCGCCGCCGCCACCAGCGAATTCGCCCTGCTGCCGAGCCCCAACCCCTCCGGCAACTTCACCAAGATCACCCAGCGCCTGCCGGTGCGCATCGCATTGCGGCCGGAGGACGCCGTCGGCCTGCTGCGGCCGGGCATGATGGTGGAGGTCGAGGCGCTGGCGCGTGAGTGACGCGGCACTCGGGCCCGGCGCCTTCGGCGGCTGGGCAGGGCCGACCCTGCCGGAGCTCGCGGCGCGCTGGGGTGCCTCCTATCGCTGGCTGGTGACGCTGGCGGCGATGATCGGCACCGTCGCGACCATCCTGTCCGCCACCATCGTCAACGTCGCGCTGCCGCAGGTGATGGGCGCCTTCGGCATCGGGCAGGACCATGCGCAGCTCATCTCCACCGCCTTCCTCGCGGCGGTGACGGGCACGATGCTGCTGAACGGCTGGCTGGTGGACAGCTTCGGCTGCCGCCTGACCTTCGCCGCGGCGATCGCGATGTTCGTCGCGGGGTCCGTCGTCTCCGGCGCGGCGCCGAACGAGGGCGTGCTGATCGTCGGCCGCGTGCTGCAAGGCGCGGCGGCCGGGATGGTGCAGCCGCTCGGCATGCAGATCATCTTCCAGGTCTTCCCGCCGGAGAAGCGCGGCTCGGCCATGGGGCTCTACGCCGTGGGCGTGGTGCTGGCGCCGGCGCTCGGGCCGACGCTCGGCGGCGTGATCGTGGACGGCTTCGGCTGGCGCGCGGTGTTCTTCATGGGCGTGCCCGTCGCGCTGCTCGGCCTGGCCCTGGGACTGGTCTTCCTGCCGGGGCCGGCGCGGGACGGGGTGCGGCGGCGCTTCGACGGGCCGGGCTTCGTGCTGCTGGTGACGGCGCTGCTCGCGCTGCTGACGGGGCTCGCCAGCGGGCAGCGGGAGGGCTGGGCGTCCAACCGCGTGATGATGGAACTCGGCCTCGCCGCCGCGGCGGGGATCGGCTTCGTGCTGTGGGAGCTGCGCACCGACGCGCCGATGCTGAACCCGCGGCTGTTTGCGGTGCGCGGCTTCGCCTGCTCGGCTGCGGTCGGGCTTGTCTATGGCGCGGGGCTGTTCGGGTCGACCTACCTCATTCCTCTCTTCGTCCAGACCATCCAGGGCTTCTCGGCGACGCGGGCCGGGCTGCTGCTGATGCCGGCGGGGCTCGCGATGGTGGTGGTCTTCCCGATCGCCGGGCGTCTGGCCGACCGATTTTCGCCACCGGCGCCGATCGCGACGGGACTGGTGCTGTTCGGCCTGTCGGTCTGGCTGATGGCAGGAGTCGGCACCGACACGCCCTTCTGGAGCTTCGCGCTGTGGATCCTGGTCGGACGCGTCGGCTTCGGGCTGGCGATGCCGAGCATGAATGCCGGTGGGCTGCGCGCCCTGCCGCCGCGCTGGGTCGGGCAGGGGTCGGGGGCGATCAACTTCGCGCGGCAATTCGGCGGTGCGCTCGGGGTGAACCTGCTGTCGATCCACCTCGAGCGCCGGACACAGTTCCACAGCCAGGCGCTGACCGCGACGCAGGAAGGCGGCGCGGCGACCCGGGAACTGCTGCGGGAGCTGGAACGGCTGCTGGCCGGGGACGGCATCGCCGAGGGCACGCGCCAGGCCATGGCGCAGGACTATCTCGGCCAGATGATCCTCTCCCAGGCGAGCATGCTCGCTTTCCGCGACACCTTCCTGCTGGTCGCGCTCGCCTGCCTGGCGGCGCTGGTGCCGGTGGCGATCATGCGCTGGGGCGGCAGGAAATAGCCGGACTTGCCGGCCCCGCGCCCTCGCCCGCAGAGTGCGCGCGGCAAGACACCCTGAGGAACCCGGGACATGGCACGGTGGCTGAAGCGCTCGATCGGCGCATCGGACAAGGCGGCGGCGCAGGCCGAGGTGCGCGCGACCGTCGAGAAGCTGCTGGAGGACATCGCGACACGCGGCGACGCCGCGGTGCGCGAGATGTCCCGCCGCTTCGACAACTGGGACCGCACGGATTTCCGCCTGACGGATGCTGAGATCCGCGCCTGCCTGTCGGAACTCCCCGCCCGCGCGCTGGACGACATCCGCTTCGCCCAGGAGCAGGTGCGCAACTTCGCCCGTCACCAGAAGGAGGCGCTGCGCGACATCGAGGTGGAGACGCTGCCCGGCGTGGTGCTGGGCCACAGGAACATCCCGGTGAACTCGGTCGGCTGCTACGTGCCGGGCGGGAAGTACCCGCTGCTGGCCTCGGCGCATATGTCGGTGGTGACGGCGAAGGTGGCGGGCGTGCCGCGCATCGTCACCTGCGCGCCGCCCTACAACGGGCGCCCGGCGCCGGCGATCGTCGCCGCGCAGCACCTCGCCGGGGCGGACGAGATCCACTGCCTGGGCGGCGTACAGGCTGTGGGCGCGATGGCGCTCGGCACCGAGAGCATCAGGCCGGTCGACATGCTGGTCGGCCCCGGCAATGCCTTCGTCGCGGAGGCCAAGCGGCAGTTGTTCGGCCGCGTCGGCATCGACCTCTTCGCCGGGCCGACCGAGACGCTGGTCATCGCCGACGAGACGGTGGACGGAGAGATCTGCGCCACCGACCTGCTCGGCCAGGCCGAGCACGGCCCGACCAGCCCCGCCATCCTGCTGACGGATTCCGAGAAGCTCGCGCGCGACACCATGGCCGAGGTCGAGCGCCTGCTCGGCATCCTGCCGACTGCGGAGATCGCGCGCAGGTCCTGGGCGGACTACGGCGAGGTCATCCTCTGCGAGGACAAGGCCGAGATGCTGCGCGAGGCCGACCGCATCGCCTCCGAGCACGTGCAGGTGATGACCTCGGACGACGATTTCTTCCTCAAGAACATGACCAACTACGGCGCCCTGTTCCTTGGGCCGCGCACCAATGTCTCCTATGGCGACAAGGTGATCGGCACCAACCACACGCTGCCGACGCTGGGGGCTGCGCGCTATACGGGCGGGCTTTGGGTCGGCAAGTTCCTCAAGACCGTCACCTACCAGCGCGTGCTGACCGATGAGGCGAGCGCGATGATCGGCGCCTATTGCTCGCGGCTTTGCATGCTGGAGGGCTTCGTCGGCCATGCCGAGCAGGCGAATATCCGCCTGCGGCGCTATGGCGGACGGAATATCCCCTATGGGCAGGCGGCCGAGTGATGGAATTGCCTCGCACGCCATCCTTCCGGCTCGACGGGCGCCGCGCGCTGGTGACGGGCGCGGGGCGCGGCATCGGCCTCGCGGCCGCGGCGGCCTTGGCGCAGGCCGGCGCCGAGGTGGTGCTGACCGCGCGCACCGCCGAGGAGATCGAGGAAGCCGCCGCCGCCATCCGCGCCGAGGGCGGCAAGGCCGCGGCGCTGCCGCTCGACGTCAACGACCTCGACGCCGCGACGCGCGCCATCGCCAGGGCCGGGCCTTTCCATGCGCTGGTGAACAACGCCGGCACCAACCGGCCGGCGCCCTTCCAGGATGTCACCGTCGCCGATTTCGACGCCATCATGTCGCTCAATGTCCGTGCCGCCTTCTTCGCCGCGCAGGCGGTGGCGCGTGGGATGATCGAGGCCGGGATCGGCGGCGCGATCGTGCATGTCTCCTCCCAGATGGGCCATGTCGGCGGCGGACGGCGCAGCGTCTACTGCGCGTCCAAATGGGCGATCGAGGGCCTGGCGCGCGCCATGGCGATCGACCTGGCGCCGCACGGCATCCGCGTGAACACGCTCTGCCCCACCTTCATCGAGACGCCGCTGACCAGGCCGTTCTTCGAAGACGAGGCCTTCAAGGCGAGCGTGCTGCAGAAGATCAAGCTCGGCCGCATCGGCCAGGTCGAGGACCTGATGGGGGCGATCGTCTTCCTCTGTTCCGACGCCGCGGCGCTGATGACCGGGTCCTCGGTGATGGTCGACGGAGGTTGGACGGCGGAGTGACGTTCAGCCGTCGAGCAGGGCGCGCACCTCGCGCCGGATGAAGGCCGCGTCCTCCGGGTTCGCCACCGGGTTGCCGGCGCGATGGCCCCAGATCGAGGGAATGGGCTTCAGCACCCCGCGTTTCAGCTGCGGCAGTTCAGCCGCATTGTCGGCGACGCGGAAATAGAGATCGGTCTCGGAGGGCATCAGCAGCACGCGCGCCTCGATCGCGTTCAGCGCGCGCGACAGGTCGCCGCCGTAGCGCGGATGGTCCGCGATGTCTCCCGCATCCCAGGTGCGAAGCTGCGCCAGGAGGTCGGCGGCGGCGCGGCGGGCGAAGCGTTCCTCCCAGTCGGTGCGCAGGAAGGTTTCGAGGTCCGGCGCCTTCAACGCTGTCAGGTGCAACCCGGCGCGATAGAAATCCTGGCTCAGCGCCCAGCCGGCATAGATGCGGCCGAAGGCGCGCAGCGCCGCCTTCGGCTGGGCGGAGAACAGCGCCGTGCCGTCATATTCCGGCGCGGCTTCCAGCGTCGCCATCAGCCCGGCGAGGAAGATGCGGTTGTGTACGCTGGTCCGCGCACTGCCGCAGTTGACCACGATGCGCGCGACCTCCTCGGGATAGGCGGCGGCCCAGTGATAGGCCTGCTGCGCGCCCATGGACCAGCCATAGACGGCGTGCAGGCGCTCGATGCCGAAGACCTCGCGCAGCAGGCGGCGCTGGGCGGCCACATTGTCCCAGGCCGTCACCAGCCGCGGCCAGGGCGCGACGTTGCTTGGCGAGGAGGACAGCCCATTGGAGAACATGTTCGGGATGACGACGAACCAGTGTGTCGGGTCGAGGATGCCTTCCGGCCCGATCAGCCATTCCAGGTCCGGGTGCTGCGCCCCGTAGCTGGTGGGATAGAGCACCACATTGTCGCGCGCCGCCGAGAGCGTGCCATGCGCACGCCAGGCCACCCGCGCACCGGGCAGCGTGCCGCCGCGATGCAGCGCCAACTCGCCCAGGTCAAAGACACCTTCCTGTACCGGCCAGCCCATCGGCATCTCCCTGCGGGTCGACGGCATCCTAGCAGCCGCATGGATCGATGGGGTTGAGAGGGGCGCCGCCCCTCTCAAACTCTCCCCGCCAAAGGCCGAAAGGCCTTTGGAAACCAATACTTCAGGTCACCGCGGGTGCAGGGGACCGTGTCCCCTGCTGGGGGAGTGCGAGGGGGCAAAGCCCCCTCGATCCACGCGAACCAGCACCTATCCACGGCGCTGCGCAGGAATGACCGCGCGGCTTAACGGCCGCGCAAGGGTGCTCCGGTACTCTCCGCCCCTGGATCGGGCCGGACAGGATGTTGGCGCCAGAACTCACCGCCCTGCGCTGCCTCTTCCTCGTCGCCATGCACCACGGGTTGCACATGGCGCCGGAGGAGCTGCCCGCCGCGCAGGGGCCGGACATGCTGCCCGCCGTGCTCGGTGCCATGCGCCGGCTCGGGCTGAAGGCGCGCGCCCTGACGCATTGCGGGTGGGAGAAGGCGGAGCGCCTCGGTACCGCCTATCCGGCGCTCGCGGTGCGGCGGGACGGGTCCTGGGTGGTGCTGGTGCATGTCATGCCCGGGCCTGACGGCGCGCCAATGGCCGCCGTGCTGGACCCGGCCGAGGAAGCGGCCGGCGTGCAGCTCGTGCCGCGGGAGAGCTTCCTCGCGGCGTGGTCCGGCACGCTGGTGCTGTGCCGCCGCGCCACGCCGGCAGCGGCGGAGGACCGCCCCTTCGGCCTCGGCTGGTTCCTGCCCGAGATCGCGCGCCATCGCCGCTTCTTCGCCGGTGTCGCGGTGGCGGCGGTGCTGTCCAACCTGATCGGCTTCGCCATCCCGCTGCTGTTCCAGGTGCTGATCGACAAGGTGGTGGCGCACCAGGCCTGGCAGACGCTGGCGGTGGTGGTGATCGTCTTCGTGCTGCTGGCGGCCTTCGACGGGTTCTTCGGCTATGCGCGGCAGCGGCTGATGCTGCTGGCGTCCAACAAGGTGGATGCCCGGCTCGGCGCGCGGACCTTCGGGCACCTGCTGTCGCTGCCGCTCTCCTTCTTCGAGACGCATGCGGCCGGCGTGCTGGTGCGCCACATGCAGCAGACCGAGAAGCTGCGCCATTTCCTGACCGGGCGGCTGTTCCAGACCCTGCTGGATGCCGCGCTGCTGCCGGTGCTGCTGCTGCTGCTGGCGATCTACAGCGGGGTGCTGACGCTGGTGGTGCTGGGGTTCTCGGCGGCGATCGCGCTGGTGATCGGCGCCATGGTGCCGGCCTTCCGGCGGCGGCTGAACACACTCTATGCCGCCGAGGGCGCACGCCAGGCCCATCTGGTCGAGACGCTGCACAACATGCGCGCGGTGAAGTCCCTGGTGCTGGAACCGGCGCGCCGGCGCGCCTGGGACGGCCAGGTGGCAATGGCGGTGCGGGCGCATGCGGAGGTCGGGCGCATCGCGGCGATCGGCAGCATGGCGACCTCCGTGCTGGAACGGCTGATGCAGATCGCCGTGCTCGGCCTTGGCGCGACGCTGGTCTTCGACGGCAATCTGACCATCGGCGCGCTGGTCGCCTTCACCATGCTCTCGGGCCGCGTCACCGGGCCGCTGGTGCAGATCGTCACGCTGATCAACGAATACCAGGAGGCGGCGCTGTCGGTGCGCATGCTCGGCACGGTCATGAATGCGCGCGCCGAGACGCAGGAGCGCCACCGCCTCGCCCGCCCGCCCGTGACCGGCGCGCTGCGCTTCGAGGAGGTGACCTTCCGCTACCCCGGTGCGGCGACGCCGGCGCTGGACGGAATCTCCTTCACGGTCGAGCAAGGTCAGATGATCGGCGTGGTCGGGCGTTCAGGTTCCGGCAAGACCACCGTCACGCGGCTGATCCAGGGCATCCACGCGCCGCAATCGGGCCTGATCCGCTTCGGCGAGGCCGATATCCGCACCATCGATCTCGAACACCTGCGTCGCCATGTCGGCGTCGTGCTGCAGGAGAACCTGCTGTTCCGTGGCACGCTGCGGGAGAACATCGCTGCCGCACGGCCCGAGGCGTCCCTCGCGGAGGTGCTGGAGGCCGCGCGGCTCGCCGGTGCGCAGGAATTCATCGAGCGCCTGCCGCTTGCCTATGACACGCCGGTCGAGGAAGGGGCGAGCAACTTCTCCGGCGGCCAGCGCCAGCGCATCGCCATCGCCCGGGCGCTGCTGACCCGACCGCCGCTGCTGATCCTCGACGAGGCGACCAGCGCCCTCGACCCGGACAGCGAGGCGATCATCCAGGCCAACCTGGGTGAGATCGCGCGCGGGCGGACCATGATCATCGTCTCGCATCGCCTGTCGTCGCTCGTGACGGCGGATGCGATCCTGGTGCTGGAACAGGGCCGTGCGGTGGATTTCGCCCCGCACGAGGCCCTGCTCGGCCGCTGCGACGTGTACCGGCACCTATGGCAGCAGCAGACCCGGCACCTGCGATGAGCGGCCGGCGCAGCCTCGCGCGCCGCCGCGCCAGCCCGCCGACGCCGCGCCTTGCGCCGGAGGCGCTGCCCTTCCAGGATCCGCTGGAGGCGCTGATCGCCGAACCGCCCCCGCCCTTCCTGCGGGGCCTGTACTGGCTGGTCGCGGCGCTGTTCGTCGCCCTGCTGGCAGTGGCGACGCTGGCCGAGGTGGATGTGGTGGTGACCGGCGCCGGGCGGCTCGCCCCGGACGCCCCGCCGATCGTGCTGCAGCCGATGGAACGGGCGGTGATCCGCGAGATCCGCGTCCGCCCCGGCGACGTGGTGCGGCGCGGCCAGGTGCTGGCGGTGCTCGACCCCGCCTTCGCCGAGGCGGACCGCGCCGCGCTGGCGGCGCAGCGCCGGGCGCTGGCGTCGCTGCTCGCGCGGCTGGAAGCCGAGCTCGCGGACCTGCCCGCCCCCCCGGGAGAAGACCGCGACAGCGCGCTCCAGGCCGGGCTGCACGCCCGGCGCCAGGCCTTCCTCGCCGCCCGGTTGCGGGCGCTCGAGGAGGAGATGCGGGGCCAGCAGGCCGCCATCCTCACGCTGGAGGAAGCCGAGGCCGCTTCCGCCGAGCAGATCGCCATTGCCCGCGACGTGGAGGCGCTGCGCGCCCGGCTGCTGGAAGGTCAGATCGGCTCCCGCCTGCATTACCTGGAAGCGCGCGCGCGGCGGATCGCGGCCGAGCAGCAGCGCGACCAGGACCGCGGCCGCCTGCGTGAGCTGCGCCACGCGCTGGAACAGAAGCGCGCGGAGCGGCAGGGCTTCCTCGACGACTGGCGCCGCCAGGTGATCGAGGAGGTGGCGCGCGTGCGTGGGGAGCTCTCGCGCGTCGAGGAATCGCTTGCCAAGGCGACACGGCTCGCCGAGTTGACGCTGGTCACCGCGCCCGAGGACGGGACCGTTCTGGAGGTGGCGCGCCGCTCCGCCGGCTCCGTGCTGCGGGAGGCAGAACCGCTGATCAGCCTGGTGCCCGCCGCTGCGCCGCTGATCGCCGAGGTGGCACTGCGCTCGGCCGATATCGGCCAGGTGCGGGCGGGCGACCCGGCGGTCATCAAGGTGGATGCCTTCCCCTTCCAGCGCCACGGCACGCTGGCCGGCCGGTTGCGCGCGGTGGCGCAGGAATCCCAGGCGCCGCGCCCAGGCGGGGAGGGGGAACCCGGCCAGGCCGCCGGCGGCCCGCTGCATCGGGCACAGGTGGAGCTCGATGCGACCGGGCTGCGCCATCCGCCGGAGGGCGCGCGGCCGATCGCCGGCATGACGGTGACGGCGGAGATCCGTGTCGGATCGCGCAGCGTGCTGTCCTACTTCCTCTTTCCGCTGATCCGCGGCGTGCAGGAGAGCCTGCGCGAACCGTGACCGGCGGACGCACGATTTATCACGGCCGGTTTACCATTGCGAAAGCGGGTCCGAGTCACCGTCAGTGACGACACCGCGCCGACAGGACGTCCAAGCCGTGTGTCTATGCCGCCATCCGGCCCCCGCCGAGTGGCGCTGCTGTCCAGCACGGACACGCCCTGCCGGGAGCCTGCGATGCCTGTCCTTTCCGCCCTGAACACTACGCAGATCCAGGGTCTGACCACCACGACCATCGCCGGCCTCACCACGACCGAGATCCGCAGCCTGGCCGCGACGCAGCTCGAGGCGCTGACCACGACGCAGGTCGCGGTGCTGAGCACCACGCAGATCGCGGCGCTGACCACGACCCAGCTTGGTGCGCTGGAGACGACGGATCTGGCGGTGTTGAGCAGCAGCCAGATCCGCGGGCTCGCAGCGACGCACATCGCGGCGCTGAGCACGACGCAGGTGGGTGCGCTGACCACGACGCAGGTGGGTGCGCTGACCGCCACCCAGGTCGCCGGGCTGCAGACCTCCGACGTCGCCGCGCTCACCACGACGCAGATCGGGGCGCTGACCAGCACGCAGGCGGCCGCGCTCGGCACGGCGCAGGTCCGCGCGCTGGAGACCACCGACCTCGCGGCGCTGACCACCACCCAGCTTCGTGGGCTGGCGTCGTCGCAGATCGCGGCGCTGACCACCACCCAGCTCGGCGCCCTGTCCACCACCCAGATCGGCGGGCTGACCACCACCCAGCTCTTCGGGCTGAACTCCACCCAGGTTTCGGCGCTGACCACCACCCAGCTCGGCGCCCTCAGCTCCACCCAGATCTCCGGCCTGAGCACCGTCCAGCTCCGCGGCTTCGACACCACCGACATCGCCGGCCTGACCACCACCCAGATCGCCGGCCTGCGCGCCGTCCAGACCGCCGGCCTGACCACCACCCAGGTCGCCGCCATCGAGACCACCGACCTCGCCACCCTCACCACCACGCAGATCTTCGGTCTCTCCACCACCCAGATCGCGGCGCTGTCCACCACCCAGATCGGTGCGCTGAGCACCACCCAGGTCGCCGGCCTCACCACCCGCCACATCACCGGGCTCGAAAGCACCGACCTCGCCGCCCTCAGCACGACGCAGATCGGTGCGCTGTCCAGCCTGCAGCTCATGGTGCTGAACACCACCCAGCTGCGCGGGCTGGAGACCACGGACCTCGCCGTGCTGACCACCACCCAGCTGCGCGGCCTCCGGGCGTCCAGCATCGGCGCCCTGACCACCACCCAGATCGGCGCGCTGACGACGACGCAGATCGGCAGTCTCGCCGCCACCCAGCTCCTCGGCCTGACCTCGACCCAGGTGGCGGCGCTGACCACGACACAGATCGGCGCGCTGGCCTCCAGCCAGGTCGCCGCGCTGACCACGGCGCAGCTTCAAGGGCTCGACACCACCGACGTCGCCGCGCTGACCACCACTCAGGTCGCCGGGCTGACGGCGACGCAGCTCGGTTCCCTGACCACGACGCAGATCGCCGCGGTCGAGACCACCGATCTCGCCGCGCTGACCACCACCCAGATCCGCGGCCTGGTCGCCTCCCAGATCGGTGCGCTGAGCACGACGCAGGTGGGTGCGCTGACCACGACGCAGGTGGGTGCGCTGACCGCCACCCAGGTCGCCGGGCTGCAGACCTCCGACG
>NZ_JAAEDL010000020.1 GCF_018129005.1 Neoroseomonas eburnea | reverse complement strand
AGCCGCGCGGCGACCGAGGCCGGTCCGGGCGCGGCGCCGCCGGCCGCGGAGAGCGCCGCGCCGGCCGCCGCGAAGGCGCGGATCCAGCCGGGCAGCCGCGCGATCAGCCGGTCCGCGTCCGCCGGGCCGATATCCGCCGTCACGCCGCGCCAGGGGTTGTTGGCGCCGTCCGCCTCCACCGCGCGGGCGGCGAGGTCGCGCACCGCGTCGCGCTTCGCGGCGATGGCGGCGCCGTCCCAGGCGGCGACATCCAGCGTGAAGTCCGGCGCCGCCGCGCCCCTGCGGCGCAGCCCGACCAGCGTGCCGATCACCTGGTGCAGCGGAATGCCGGAGGCGCCGGCGGGCCCGCGCATCGCCGCCGCATGGCGGTTGAGCCGGCCGCGCAGCGTCGCCAGCCGGTCCACCACCGCCTGGCGGTTCGGCTTCGGCGGCGGCGGCAAAGCCAGCGTCGCGCGGAGTTCGTCCAGCACGGCGCGCTTGGACTGCTTCTCGCTATGCAGTTCGAGGCAGGCGGCGCCGAGGCCGATCTGCTCCAGCCGGCGCTTCACCACCTCCAGCGCCGCCAGCTTTTCCGCCACGAACAGCACGGAACGGCCGTCGAGCACCGCCTGCGCCAGGATGGTCGCGATGGTCTGCGACTTGCCGGTGCCCGGCGGCCCCTGGATCACCACATGGCCGCCGCGGCGAACGGATTCCGCCGCCAGCGCCTGCGATCCGTCCATGTCCATGACATGGTCGAGCCGCTCGACCGGGATCTCGGCATCCACATCGGCGTCGTCGGGAAAGGTGGGCGGGGCGGACAGCGCCTCGCCGCCGACCAGCGCCCGCACCAGCGGGTGGTCGGCGAGGCCGGGATTCTCCTCCGGCCCCAGGTCGCGCCACATCAGGAACTTGGCGAAGGAGAACAGGCCGAGCGCCAGCGCATCGGCATCGACCGACCAGTCGGCGCGGTCCTTCACCGCCGCCGCGACCGCTTCCGACCAGGCGGTGGGGTTGTAGGTCTCGGCGTCGAACTCCGGCAGCGTGGTGCCGAAATTCACCTTCAGCATCTCGCGGAGCGACAGGTTCTCGGCGACCTCGTTGGCGCTCGCGCGCAGGCGGAAGGTCTGCGAGACGCCCTCGCGCTCCAGCGCCACCGGCAGCAGCGCGAGCGGCGCGCGGCGTTCCGTCTCCGGCGTCGCCGGGTCGCGCCACATCAGCGCGCCGAGGGCGAGGTAGAGCGTCGGCACGCCGGTCTCCTCCCGCGCGGTGCGCGCATCGGTCATCAGGTCGCGCAGGCGGCGGGCGAGGTCCGGCGGCGGCAGCCGGACGCGGAGGTTCTCGTCGCGCTGCCATTCCTCGCGCGTCGCCTTGCCGTCGGCCTTGGCGACGCCCTCGGCCTTGGCGGCAGCCCTGGTCGTGCGCCTGCGGGTGCGGCGGGGCTTGCCTTCCGCCGCCGGCGCCGGTTCGGGGGGCGGGTCCTCCCCCGCGGCCTCGAAGCCGAAGGCGCGGCCGGCAGCGAGCGCGCCGACGACGAAATCGGCATCCTCGTCGTCAAGGATGACGACGCCGCGCGACCGCCCCGGCCTCGGCAGGGAGAGGAGCCGGTTCCGGGTGGACAGGTCGAGCAGGGCGCGGCGCGCATCTTCGAGCGCCTGGCGAAGGTCGGTCATGCGGCACCTATAGCGCGG
This sequence comes from Neoroseomonas eburnea, assembly GCF_018129005.1. GTDB lineage: Bacteria > Pseudomonadota > Alphaproteobacteria > Acetobacterales > Acetobacteraceae > Neoroseomonas > Neoroseomonas eburnea. The sequence continues at coordinate 103,909 of NZ_JAAEDL010000020.1, read as the reverse complement.
CGGAAACGAGTCCCGGCACGCATCAGCCGTGCTCGGCACCGAGCAGTCGACGCAGCCGGAGCTCCTCGAGGTCGAGTTCCTCGGTCAGGCGGACCATCAGCTCCTCCTCCAGCCCGTCCTCCTCCCGGTGGCGCAGCAGACGGGCGCGGCCGGCGCGCAGCGCATGGAGGCGATGTTCGAGGCGGGAGGCGCGCTCGGCGGCGATCGCACCCTGGTTGATGCCGTCCAGCAGGCGGACGCGGTCGCGGTATTCGGGCAGCAGGTCCTGGGCGATGGCGCCGGCGAGCACGTCCTCGGCACGGCGTTCCATCTCGCGCAGGGAGGCATGGGCGATCAGCGTGCGGGCGGCGGCTTCCTCGACGCTCATGCCCGGGCGGCGCTTCTCCTCCACGCCGAGCCGCCTGATCAGCCATTCGAGCGTGGTGCCCTGCATCACCAGCGTCGCGAGGATGGCGCAGAAGGCGAGGAAGACGATGAGGTCGCGCTCGGGGAAGGTGACCGGCAGCGCCAGCGCCGCGGCGAGCGAGACGACGCCGCGCATGCCGCACCAGGCGATGATGGTCGAATGGCTCCAGGGGCCGGGCTGCCCGTAGCGGGCAAGCGCCGGCAACAGCCGCGGCGTGATGGAGGCCGGGAAGACCCAGGCGAAGCGCGAGGCGATCAGCACCGCGGAGAGCACGCCGGCGAACCAGGCGAGGTCCCATCCGCTGTAGCCTTCCATGCGGTCCATGATCTCGTTGAGCTGCAGCCCGATCAGGATGAACACCAGGCTGTTCAGCACGAAGACGATGAATTCCCACACGGCGCGCGATTCGCGGCGGGTGCGGGCGGTCAGCGCATGCTGCGCGCGGCCGAGGACCAGGCCCGTCGCGACGACGGCGATGACGCCGGAGACATGCGCGAATTCCGCCGCGAAGTAGGAGGCGAAGCAGGCGACGAAGGACATCGCCGTCTCGAGCAGCGTGTCGTCCAGCCGGCGGATGGCGAAGACGGCGCCGCGGCCGATCGCCCAGCCGATCGCCGCCCCGCCGATGGCGAGCGCGACGAAGGTGACGCCGGCCTCGGACCAGGAAATCGCGCCGGCGAGCGTCGCCGCGACCGCGAAGCGGTAGAGCACCAGCGCGGCGGCGTCGTTGATCAGGCTTTCGCCTTCCAGCACGGTGACGATCCGCTTCGGCAGGCGCAGGCGCCCCAGAACCGCCGCGGCGGCCACCGCATCCGGCGGCGCCACGATGGCGCCGAGGGCGAGCGCGGCCGTGAAGGGCAGCCACGGGATCAGCAGGATCGCGGCGGCGGCGACGCAGAGCGCGCTGAACAGCACCGCGCCGACGGCGAGGAACAGGATCGGCCTGATGTTGCCCGTGAAGGCGCGCCAGTCCGTCCGCAGCGCGCTGGCCTGCAGCAGCGGCGGCAGGAAGAAGGTGAGCGCGATCTCGGGGTCGAGTTCGACCCTCGGGGCGCCGGGGATGAAGGCGAGCACCATGCCGCCCAGCACCAGCACCACGGCATAGGGCAGCCGCGCGTGCCGCGCCAGCAGCGCGAACCCGATGCAGGCGGCGACCAGGATCAGCAGGGTCTCGACGATGTGCATGGCGGCCGCCTGTGTGCCAGGGGCGGAACGTCGTGGGAAGGCGGCCGCGCCGCGCGGCTACTCGTCCTTCCTCCAGCGCCACAGGACGAGAAGCAGCACGAAGCAGACCAGCACCACCGTCGAGAGCATGCCCTGCACGACGCCGAAATTCGGCGAGTCCCGTGCCACGAACAGCGCCGCCAGGCTGCCGCCGAGCGCCAGCAGGATACGGACCGCAAGATTGATCATGCCGGGGTTCCCCGCCCTTCCAGCGCCTCGATCCGCGTCAGCGCGGCCTTCAGCAGTTGCGTGACTTCCAGGAGCTGCTGCTCGCGCATCAGGTCGATCTTCTCGTGCAGCCGGGCGATCTCCGCCTCGGCGCGGATGTTCACCTGATAATCGGCCAGGGCGCGGTCGCGGTCGACCTCGGACTGGCGGTTCTGGCTCATCATGATGACGGGCGCCGTATAGGCCGCCTGGAAGGACAGCAGCAGGTTCAGCAGGATGAAGGGATAGGGGTCCCAGGCGCCGCCGCCGGACAGGACGTTGCCGGTCATCCAGGCGATGATCAGCCCCGATTGGACCATGATGAACCGCCAGGAGCCGACGGTCGCGGCCACCGCATCGGCCAGCACCGCCCCGAGGGGCAGCGGCGTGCGCGGCCCGAGGGAGCGCCGGCGCCGGCGGGCGAGCGCGATGGTGCGCCGCAGATGGGATCTTTGGCCGTTCGCGTGGGTGTGGCTGGCGGTGGCGGTTCGGTTCATCGCGGAATCCCTGCGGCGGTCCGGTGGCGCGAGCCTGAGCCCGGCGCCGCTGCCGCTCAATGGCTGGATCGCAGCGTGCCGCCGTCCACGTGGATCACCTGGCCGGTGATGTAGCGGGCAAGCGGGGAGCAAAGGAAGGTCACGAGGACCGCAAGATCCTCCGGCTGGCCGATATAGCCGACCGGGACCTCCTTCTCCGCCCAGGCGCGGCGGGCCTCATCGGTCGGCAGCACGCGGGCGTCGATCTGCTCGGAGCGGATGCGGCCCGGCGGCACGCAATTGACCGTGATGCCGTCCCGCCCGAGCACGCGCGACAGCGCCTTGGACCAGATGTGCACGGCGCCGTTGGGGGCATTCGCGGGGTTGATGGAGAAGGGTTCGTCGGTGCCGGTCAGGCTGACGATGCGCCCCCATCTGTTGGCCTGCATCGCCGGAATGAGGGCGTGGGTGACGCGGCGGCCGGCCTCGAAGTTGAGCAGCATGGCCTCCTGCCAGACCTCGTCGGCGCCGAGGTCGGTCTGCGGGCGGGAGCCGCCGGCATTGTTCACCAGGATGTCGCAGCGCCCGAAATGGCCCAGGACGGCGTCGCGGATGCGCGGAGCGGCCTCGGCCGCGGTGATGTCCTGCTCGATGACCAGCGGGGTGGCGGAGGCAGGGAGTTCGGCGGCGAGCTGATCCAGCAGCGCGCGCCGGCGGGCGAGGATGGCGAGGCGGCAGCCCTCCGCCGCCAGCATCTTCGCGATGGCACGGCCAAGGCCGGCCGAGGCGCCGGTGACGAGGGCGACCTTGCCGGTGAGCTGGAGATCCATGCGACGCGCTCCTGGCGGGACGGGCGGCAGGTTCGCATGGCCAGGGCAGGAGGGCGATGGGGCGGCGCCCGATGGTCGCAAGGATCGGGACCCGAGAGGGGATTTGCCCCGCCTCGGGCCACTCCCCACCGAAAGGCCACAAGGTCTTTGGAGACGGCCGTCGGGCGCCGGGGCACGGGGAAGGCAGCGCCCTCCCCGTCGCGCCCTTCCCTACGCGGCCGTGACGAAGGCCCGCAGCGACTCGGCTTCCTGCTCAGCCTGCTCGATCCGCGCCTTCACCAGGTCGCCGATCGAGACCATGCCGAGCAGGCGCCCATCCTCGATGACCGGCAGGTGCCGGCAGCGGTGCTCGGTCATCAGCCCGAAGGCTTCGGCGATATGGGTCGTCGGGCGCACGGTGATCAGCTCCGTCGTCATCAGGTCGCGCGCGTGATGCGCCAGCGCGCCGGTCCCGTCCCGCGCGATGGCGCGAACGATGTCACGTTCGCTGACGATGCCGAGGACGGTGCCGTCCGCGTCCCGCACCAGCGCCGCGCCGATGCGATGCTGGGCCAGGGCCTGGGCGATGGCGGTGGCATCCTCTCCGGGGCCGACCGAGAACACGTCGCTGCCCTTCGTCCGCAGGATGGCCTGGATGGTCATGCGCGCTCCCTCCTCCTCTCCTCCGCCGGCCGGGGGGCGGCGGAAGGCAGCACGGGGGGTGCGCCGGGGAACTGGCGAGGCGAGGGTCCGGCGACCCCGTCCGCGCAACCGATGCGCGAGCCTGCCAGGGCCGGGCGGCGCGAAGCAAGCAAGAAGCGCGGCAGTCGCGCGATTGCGCGCGGCGGCTCAGTGCGCCGGCGCGGCGCCGCCGGCGAGCTGGGTGCGCACCAGCTCCGCGAAGCGGCCCTCCATCGCCACCAGGTCCCGGAACGGTCCGCGTTCGGCGATGCGGCCGCCGTCGAAGACCAGGATCTCGTCGGCCTCCCGCACGGTGGACAGGCGATGGGCGATGATGAAGGTGGTGCGGCCGGCCATCAGGGCGGCGAGCGCCTTCTGCACGCGCGCTTCCGTCGCGGCGTCGAGCGCGCTGGTCGCCTCGTCCAGGATCAGCACCGGGGGGTTCTTGATCAGCGCGCGCGCGATGGCGAGGCGCTGGCGCTGGCCGCCCGAGAGATTGGAGCCACGCTCCCCCACCACCGTATCGTAGCCCTGCGGCTGGCGGAGGATGAAGTCGTGCGCCTCGGCCTGGCGGCAGGCTTCCTCGATCTCCGCCTGGGTCGCCTCGGGGCGGCCGACCAGCAGGTTCTCCCGGATGGTGCGGCTGAAGAGCATGGATTCCTGGAACACCACGCCGATGTTGCGGCGGAGGGATTCCAGGCTGATCTCGCGCAGGTCGTGGCCGTCGAGGGTGATGCGGCCCTCGACCGGGTCCCACAGGCGCTGCAGCAGCGCCATGGCGGTGGACTTGCCGGCGCCGGTCTGGCCGACCAGCGCGATGGTCTGGCCGGGATGCGCCTTGAAGGAGACCTCCTTCAGGATCGGCGGGCCGCCGGGATAGGCGAAGCCCACGCCCTCGAACGCCACTTCCCCCATCGCGCGGCCGAGATCCCTGGCATTGGGCGCCTCCGGCACGGTGGAGCGCGCGTCGAGCACGGCGAAGAGCTCCGCGATGCGCGGCTGCACGAAGACCATGTGGGAGACGAAGCCGACCGCCGCCTCCATGCGGCCGATCAACAGCGTCGCGAAGCCCATGAAGGAGACGATCTCGCCCACCGTCGCCTGGCCGCGCACATGCAGCACCGTGCCGAAGACGAAGATGGCGATGACGCAGACGGTCGATGCCGCCCGCGTCAGCACCGCGACGATCGCCCACCAGTTCAGCACCGGGAACTGATGGTCGAGCACCTGGCGGATGATGTCGCCGAACATCCGCGCCTCCGAATTCAGGCGCGTGAAGGACTGCACGACGACGACGTTGGACAGCGCATCCTGCGCATTGCCGGCGAGGCGGGAGTGGAACTGCTCCACCTGCGCCTGGGCGTCCTGGGTGCGGCGGATGACCAGCGCGGAGACGACGGCGAAGATGACGACGAGGACCATCAGCAGGCAGCCGAGCCGCCAGTTCATCGCCATTGTCAGCGGCAGCAGGACGATGAGCGAGACGAAGGTGATGATGTGCTCGCGGAAGAAGCCCAGCCACAGCCCGAACAGGTTGTCGGTGCCGACCAGCATGATCTTCATCAGCCGGCCCGACTGCGTGTCCCCGTGGAAGGACAGCGGCAGGGCGAGCACATGCTGGAAGTAGTCGTGCATCACCTTGAGCCGGTTGCGGTGCGCCATGCGGTCGGCGAAGAGGCCGACGGCGACATTGGCGGCGATGCCGGCGAAGCCGACCGCCGCCCAGATGGCGAGCAGCGTCGTCGCCTCGGCCCACAGCGTGCCGGCCTCCATCCGGTCGGAACGCGCGAGCAGGTCCACCACGCGGCCGAACAGCACGGGTTCGAGGAACTGCAGCCCGGCCAGCGCCAGCGCCGCGACAGCGAGCCCCGCCGCCAGCGGGCGGTCGGACCCGAGCATCCACAGCACGCGCCAATACAGCCTGAGGAACCCCATCGCACCGCGACCCCCTGCCCCCGCCACCCCCGGGACCGGCCGCAGCCTAATCGGGACCGCCTGCGGGCGCGAGGTTGAACACGGCGCCCGGGCGCGTCAGTGTCCCTGCGTCGCCGCATCAGGCCCGGACCACGGGCCGCCGGGAGGAGAGAACGATAATGATCGACCGTCGTGCCCTGTTGGGCGGACTTGCCCTTGCGCCGCTGGCCCGCCCGGCCTTCGCCCAGGCCTGGCCGTCGCGGCCCATCCGCCTGGTGGTGGGCTTCCCGCCGGGCGGCACCACGGACGTCGCCGCGCGCGTGCTGGTCGAGCCGCTGAGCCGCCGGCTGGGCCAGAACGTGGTGGTCGAGAACCGGCCGGGGGGCTCGGGCGGGAACGTCGGCGCCGACGTCGTCGCGAAGGCCGACCCGGACGGCTACACGCTGCTGATGCAGACCGTGTCCTCGGGCGCGATCAACCACGGTCTCTACGGCGCGCGCATGCCGCACAAGCCGGAGGATCTTGCCGCCATCGCGCTGGTGGTCCGCGTGCCGAACGCGATCTTCGTGACCAACGCGCTGCCGGTGCGCACGCTGCAGGAACTGGTGGACTATGTGAAGGCGCGGCCGGGGCGGCTCAACATCGGCTCCTCCGGCGTCGGCACCTCCCTGCACATGACCGGGGAGTTGCTGAAGCAGGCGGCGGGCATCGACCTGACCCACGTGCCCTTCCGCGGCGCCGGGCCGATGCTGCAGGAGGTGATCGCCGGGCGCATCGAGGTGGCGGTGGACAACCTGCCCTCCGTCATCGGCCATCTGCGGGAGGGGCGGCTGCGGCCGCTCGCGATGACGACGAAGACCCGCACGCCGGCGCTGCCCGAGGTGCCGACGACGGCGGAGGCCGGCTTCCCGGCGGTGGAGGCGACCGCCTGGTTCGGCGTCTGCGCCCCCGCGCGCACGCCGCGGCCGGTGATCGACCGCGTGGCGCAGGAGGTGAATGCCTGCCTCGCCGACGAGGCGGTGTGGCAGAAGCTCGCCGATCTCGGCGGCATGAAGCCGGACCTGACGCCGAACGGGCTGTCCACGCCGGAGACCTTCCAGGCCTTCATCACCGCGGAGATCGCCAAATGGGGCGAGGTGGTGCGGCGGGGGAACATCACCGTAGACTAGTTGTGCCTCAAGCGCCGGCGCGCGCATGCGCGCGCTTGGCTTGCGCGCCCTGCGCCGACGCACCCGGCGCCGTTGACGGTCCGGGCGCGGTCGCGCTTCGCGCTCCCGGCCCGATGCGGAGCATCGGGCCGCGGATTGTGGGAAGGGGATGGTGCGGCGCATGGCCGAGGTCCTGGGCAGGGTGACGCTCTTCGATCCCGTCGGGATCGCGGGGACGCTGACCGTCGTGCTCGCCTATCTCGGCACGCAGCTGCGGCGGGTGGATGCGAAAGGGCTCGGCTTTCCGCTCGCCAACCTGATCGGCTCGGCGCTGATCACCGTCTCGCTGTGGCGCAGCTTCAACCTGGCCTCGATGCTGATCGAGACCTTCTGGATGGCGATCAGCCTGTTCGGCATCGGGCGATGGCTGGGCGAACGGCGCGCCGCCGGCGCTGCCGAAGCCGGCCGCCCGGGAAGTCCCGGCGCTCCTTGCTAAGCCCTCCCCACTGGGCTGTCATGGCCGGCAACCGGAGCGTCTCGGGCAGCCCGAAGGCCCAAGGGAGGGAAACACCATGAGGATCGCCCGCCGCGGCGTGCTTGCCGCATTGCCCGCCGCGCTCGCCGCGCCGCGCCTCGCTGCCGCGCAGGGCTTTCCCTCGCGCCCCATCCGCATCGTCATCCCCTTCACGCCGGCCGGCACCACCGACCTCGTGGGCCGGCTGACGGCGGAGATGCTGGGCCGCCGGCTCAACCACCAGGTGGTGGTGGACAACCGGCCGGGCGCCTCGGGCAATGTCGGCGCGGAATTCGTCGCGCGCAGCGAGCCCGACGGGCACACCCTGCTGCTGACGACGATCGGCACCGGCGCGATCAACTTCGCCGTCTTCCGCGAGCGCATGCCCTACAGGCCGGAGGATCTGGCCGCCGTCGGGCTGATGACGCGCGTGCCCAACGTGCTGATGGCTGCGAACAACACGACGATCCGCAGCCTCGCCGACCTGGTGCGGGAGGCGCGCGCCCGGCCCGGGCGGATCAACTACGGCACGGCGGGCATCGCGACCTCGCCGCATGTCGTGGTGGAGCAGCTCCGCCTCGCCACCGGCATCGACATCACCCACGTCCCCTTCCGCGGCTCCGGGCCGATGCTGACGGAGATGGTGGCGGAGCGGATCGAGGTCGGGATGGACAACATCCCCTCCGCCCTGCCCTTCATCCGCGACGGGAAGATCCGCGCCATCGGGGTGACGAGCGCTCAACGCAATGCCTCCCTGCCCGACGTGCCGACCGTGGCCGAACAGGGCCTGCCGGGCTTCGAGGCGACGGCCTGGTTCGGTGTGCTGGCGCCGGCGGCGACGCCGGCGGGGATCGTGCAGCGGCTTGCCGGCGAGCTGAACGCCATCGCGCTCGACCCCGCCTTCCGCCAGCGGATGGCGGCGCTGGGCGCCGATCCGCCGGGCCTCACGCCCGATGGCGGCAGCAGCCCCGAGGGCTTCGCGACCTTCCTGCGTGCCGAGATCGCCAGATGGGCTGATGTCGTGCAGCGGGCGAATGTGCGGGTCGAATAGGCGAAAAGCCCTGCGTCATTGCATGAGCCCGGGGATGAAGAAGGCGAGGATGATGGCCGCCACGCCCATCACGGCGCCGACGACGCTTCCGCGGAGCAGCGTGGAGAACCGGTCGCGCACGACGCCTGCCAGCACCTTGCCGGCCATCGCGCCGGTGCGGCGGTTGATGATCCACCGCAGCAGCGGGTTCCTGACACGCTCGACCAGGACCATCCCCCGCGCGCGCAACCCGTCATCGGAGCCATCGACGAGCGCGGCCTCGAAAGCCCTGCGTGAATGCAGGGTGACGATGGCGGCGACGACGCTCGACACCAGGGACAGCGCACCCAGCAGCCCGACCCCGATCGCCGCCACCCAAGCCATCAGCCATTCCTTTCCCGGTCGGGGTCCAGCATGCCAGGGCGCTGCGTTGCGGCCAGGAAGAGATTCACGGTGCCGGGCATGGGCGCGGCGCCCGGGCATCGATCTGCGCGCGGCCAACCTGACCAGGCCGGATCCCTGCATGCCGGGTGCGCCATCGAACCCCACGGCCAAGCAGCGGAAGCGACGTCCCTTCACCGGTGCGCGCGAAATCCGCTCCGACGCCCTGTGCCTGCGGGCATCCTCGCCCCTATGGCCGAGGGCCCGGCCGGGCCGGATCTGCTTCAGGGAGCGGCGAGAATGGCCACCCCGAGGCCGATGACGAGGCCCCAGAGGGGCACCGCCAGCAGGACAGCTACGACGATGCCCGTGGCCGGGCCTCCTTCCCGCGCCGCGTCGCGCGCGACCGCCTCGCCCGGCAGCGCAGCCGGCACCTCGGCGGCGGCGGCCTCGCGGATGCGGGCATCGCTGCCGGCGGTGCGGTCGATCGCCTCGGCGGTGTCAACCGGTGCGGACGCTGTCCACGCAAGTGCAACCATCGGTTCCCCCATCTTTCCCCTGCGCGGCATTCCCGAGGGTGCAATGCCTCGCTGAAATGCACGGCCGCGAATGATGGAAGAGGCAGGAAATGCGTCCCGGCCACCTCGCGCCCCGCGTGCATGGACGTTAGCGTGAGACCGGAATGAGTGTCAGCCAAAAACGAACGGATGAATTTTTGGACGTCCCGGAAAGCAAGGCGACTTGTATTGCTTTGGGCATGTTCGGCGATCCTGCCATGCGGTCACCGAGACATCGCCTCGGTGCCCCTCGGCAATCCCGGTCGCGACAGATCACCGGCATCAGGGCATAAGCTGTGACCAAGGCGCGCCGCCCGGTTTCGGCGGCAGCATCGCGCAGGGGCGGCCAACGCCCCGGAACAGGAGGACGCCGCATGTTTCCCACCCGCCGCACCTTGATGGGCAGCCTCGCCGCCCTTCCCCTGCCCGCCCTGGCGCAGGACGCGCCCTACCCGTCGCGTCCGATCCGCATGATCGTGAACTTCCCGCCGGGCGGCACCACCGACATCGCCGCGCGCATCTACGCCGAACGCCTGCAGGCGCGCCTCGGCCAGCCGGTGCCGGTGGAGAATCGCGGCGGCGCCACCGGCAACATCGGCGGCGAGGCGGTCGCGCGCGCGGCGCCCGACGGCTACACGGTGCTCAGCACCGCGGTCTCCCCCGCGGCGATCAACTACGCGCTGTTCGGCGCGCGCATGCCCTACCGGCCGGAGGACCTCGCCGCGGTCGGGCTGTATCTGCGCGTGCCCAACGTGATCATGGTGCATCCGTCCCAGCCCATCCGCACCATCCAGGAGCTGGTGGCGGCGGCGAAGGCGCAGCCCGGCGGGCTCAACTACGGCAGCGCGGGCAGCGGCGGGTCCCCGCACATGTCCATGGAGATGTTCCTGCTGCGCACAGGCACGCGCATGACGCACGTGCCCTTCCGCGGCGCCGGGCCGATGCTGATCGAGGCGGTGGCCGGGCGGCTCGAGGCCTCGGTGGACAACATCCCTTCCTGCATCGGGCACATCCGCGACGGACGGCTGCGCGCGCTGGCGGTGACCGGGCATGTGCGCTCCTCGGTGCTGCCCGAGGTGCCGACGCTCGCCGAGACGGTGGTGCCGGGCTTCGAGGCGACCGCCTGGTTCGGCATGCAGGCGCCGGCGCGCACGCCGCGCGCGGCGATCGAGCGGCTCGGCGCGGAGATCGACGCCATCAGCAAGGAGCCGATGGTGCGCTCGAAGCTGGCGGAACTCGGTGCCGACCCGCCCAATCTTACGCCGGATGGCGGCACCACGCCGGCGACCTTCGAGGCCTTCATCAGCGCCGAGATCGCGAAATGGGCGGAGGTGGTGCGGGCCTCGGGCGTCAGGCTCGACTGAGGCCGGCGGCGCGTTTCCCGACCGGGCGGTTTCGCCCGATCGGGGGAAGGTGCTCGCCGGACCGTGCCGCGCGGCGGTCGCCGCGAGCGCGCGCGGAAGGCAACCGCTCGAGGGTTCGAGGGGCTCCGCCCCTCGAGCACCCCGGCAGGAAACTCAGTTTCCTGCACCTTCGGGCAACCGGCGCGGCGCTGGACAAGCGGCCGGCGGCCACGGCTTCGGGCGGCCCGCATGGTGGCCGCCCGCCGCGTCACGGGTTGACGCTGACGCTGCCGGAACGCGTGACCGTGTTGCCGGCGGGGCCGGTGGTGGTGCGCGTACCGCTGGCGGAGCCGTCGCCGTTGTTGGTGACGCTGCCGCTGCGCGTCACGCTCTGGCCCTGCGGGCCGGTCACGGTGCGGCTGCGCGTCGCCCCCTGCCCCGGCGTGCGGCTGTAGGTGCCGCTGTAGCTGCCGGTCTGGCCGCGCGGGCCGGTCACGGTCCCGGAGCGGGTGATGTCGCGCGCCTCGGCGGCCGGCGAGAAGGCGAGCGTGACGACCGCAAGGGCGGCAAGGCCGGAAGGGAGGCGCATCGGGAATCTCCTTGGCTTGGCGGCGCGGCCGTCGCGGCTTTGCGGGGCGTCGCCGGTGCCGCCAATATCTGAATGGTGCTCAGGTTTCTCCACTCGCTTCCCGGCCGTCGGAGGGTTACATGGCGAAACAGGTCAGCCTGTTGAATTTCATGCGGAAATCGCCGGTCCAGGGACGCTCGCAGGCGACCGTGGAGACGATCCTGGAGGCGAGTGCTCAGATCCTGCACAGGGAGGGCGAGGCGGCGCTCACGACCAACCGCATCGCCGCGCATGCCGGCTTCTCGATCGGCACGCTCTACCAGTACTTCCCCAACCGCGACGCCATCCTGGCGGCGATGGCGGAGCGCGAGCAGCGCCGCGTCCTGGCGCGGCTGGAGACGGAACTCGCCACGCTCGATCCGGCCGACCCGGAACCTGCCGTGCGCCAGGCGATCCGCACCTTCCTCGGCGCCTTCCGCGGACGCCACGGCGTGCGGCGGGCGATCATCCTGGCGACGCTCCGGCGCCTGCCGAAGGACGCGAAGGACAATGCGAGCCTGGCCGAACCGATGCTGGAGGCGATCGAGGCCCGCTGCGCGGGACATTTCGAGCCTCTCGGCGAGGCGGGGCGCTATGTGCTGCTGCGTGCCGTGGCGGGTGCGGTGCGCTCGGCCGCCTTCGAGCGCAGCCCGCTGCTGGGCACGGAGGCCTTCGAGGAGGCGCTGGTGCGCCTGGTGATGGGAATGCTGCGGCCGATCCCCGCGACGCCGCGCCGATTGCCCGAAGGTGCAGGAAACTGAGTTTCCTGCCGGGGTGTTCGAGGGGCGGAGCCCCTCGACCCTTGTCCTGCCTTCAGTCCAGCCGCGCCCCCGACACCCGCACGACCTCGCGCCACTTCTCGTTCTCGGCCGCAATGAAGCGGTCGAAATCGGCGGGCCCCATCGGGCGCGGCTGGCTGCCGACCTCGCGCAGCTTTGCCTGCATGGCCGGCTCGGCGATCGCTTCGACCACCGCGGCGGACAGGCGCTCGATGATCGGACGCGGCGTGCGCGCCGGCGCCTGCATGCCGAACCACGCCACGGCCTCGAAGCCTTCGATGCCGCTTTCCGCGACGGTCGGCGTCTGCGGCACGGAGAACCACCGCTCCCGCGACGTGACCGCGAGGAGACGCAGGCGCCCGGCCGTGACGTGCGGCAGGTAGGCCGGCAGGTTGTCGACGGCCACCTGCACGCGCCCGGCCAGCAGTTCCGGCACCAGGCCGCCGGTGCCGCGGAAGGGCACGTGCTGCAGGTCGATGCCGGCGCGCGTCTTGAGGTATTCGCCCGAGAGATGCCCCGAGGTGCCGTTGCCCGGCGTGCCGTAGTTCATGCCGCCCGGATCGCGCTTCGCGAGCGCGATCAGTTCGGCGAGCGTGGTCGCCCGCACCTCCGGGTTCACGATGATGCCGTTGCCCACCATGCTGACGAGCGCGATGGAGGCGAGGTCCTCCTGCTTGAACGGCATGCGGCTGTAGAGGAACTGGTTGATCGTCGCGGTGCCGATCGTCGCCATCAGGATGGTGTGCCCGTCCGGGTCGGACTTGGCGACGAGGTCGGCGCCGATGTTGCCGCCGGCGCCGGCGCGGTTGTCCACGATCATCGGCTGGCCGAGCATGGCGCCGAGACGTTCGGCCAGCACGCGCGCCGTCACGTCGGTGGCGCCGCCGGCCTGGAAGGGCACGACGAGACGGATCGGGCGGCTCGGCCAGGCGGGTTGGGCGCGCAGCGCGACAGGGGCGGCCAGCAGCGGCAGGGCGCCGAGCGCGGCGCGACGGGTGACGATTGTCATGCGGGCTTCCTTGAGCGTGGTTGCCGGCGCGCTACCGCGTGCGCTGCTTCGGCGCAAGCTTGCCCGTGCTACGGTTTCCCTCCCGTCAATTCCGCCATTCGCTCGGGACATGGCGGAAGGGCAGCGCGCCGAGGTCGAGCGCCGCAGGACCCGGCGCATCGCATTCCACGATCGCGACGCAGCGTTCCTTGAAGGCCGCGCGGAAGTGGTTCTTCGCCTTGTTCGCGAGCAGCCGCGTCGATGCGAGGTCGATGCCGTGCAGCGTGAAGAAGGCAGGGTCCACCGCGGCTTCCTTGCGATCGGTGCAGATGATGCGGAGCTCGCCCAGGCGCAGCACGCAGGTCGGCCCGACATCGACCGGCGCGCCGCGCTCCATCGGGCCCTCGTTGACGAAGCGGCCGTCGGTCAGGCGCTCGACCTCGACCTCGGCGATGACGGGCCTGCCGAACATCTCCGTGACGGTGCCGCCGAGATGGCGCGTCAGCCGCGCACCGACACCGGCCTCACGCGCCGCGGCGACCGAGGCGGGATCGTGCAGGAAGGCGAAGACCGCAGGCACGTCGAGATGGGCGGCGACCAGCGTGCGCAGCATCTCCGGCGTGTCGGCGATGCCGCCGGAGAGCGGGTTGTCCGCCGGGTCGAGCAGCGCGACCAGCCCGGGCGGCGCCGCGAGCGCCTGCCGCAGCGCCGTCGCCGGGTCCGGCAGCGTCACGGCGAAGCGCGCGCGGCGCGCGGCGATCGCATCGGCGAGCCGTTCCGCGAGGTCCCGCGCGGCGCCGGCATCCTCCGCCCAGACCATGGCGGAGGGGCCGGCATGCGGGCTGTCGCCCCAGGCGAAGCCGCCGAAGATGCTGGCATCGAGGATGGGCGCGTGTTCCGCAGCCGCGGCCTCGGCCCAGACCTCGGCCATCGGGCCGGCCTCGTGGCGCATGTGGAAGCTGTGCAGCACCATCGGGCGCTTGGCGATGTGCCCCTGCGCGCGCGGCGCGCCGGACAGCGCACGTTCGAGCTGCAGCAGCGCGCGCATCGCCGCCGCATCCATGTCGATGTGCGGATAGGTGCGGTAGGCCGAGCCGCCGTCGAGCCATTCCGCGATCTCCGGCGCCATGTTGGCGTGGAAGTCGAAGCTCGCGGTGATCGGCACCTCCCGCCCGACGATGCTGCGGATGCGGGAGATGGTGGTGGCGTCGGCCTCAGGGTCGCTCTCCGTCACGCAGGCGCCGTGCAGGGAGAGGTAGATGCCGTCGAAGCGCTGCGCCTTCAGCGCGGCCTCGACCTCCTCCCGCCAGGCGGCCATGGCGTCGTCGGCCATCGGGCCGCCGGGCTGGGCGCCGATGCAGGGCAGCATGGTGGCGCGCCAATCCGGCCGAGCGGCGAGGAAGGCGCCGAGCGCGCCGAGCTCCGTCGCGGTGCCGGCGTAGCGCGCGAGCGCCTCGGGCCCGCGCGCCCATTCGCGGGATTCGAAGGCGCTCTTCGGCGTGGGGACGGGGGTGAAGGAATTCCCTTCGAACCACAGGCGGGCGACGGCGATGTGCGGCATGCGAGGGAAGCTAGCGCGGGTCGTCCGCGGCCGCCAAACCGCAGCGGGTCAGCCCCTGAGCAGCGCCGCCAAGGCGGGCGAAAGGCCGAGGCTGTCGCGCCCCGAGCAGGCGGCATAGGATCCGCCGCGCGGCTTCGGCAGGTCCAGCGCCACCAGCAGTTCCGCCATCCTGACGCCGCAGGCCATGCCGTCGAGCAGCGCGACCGGCGAGCGCGCCTGCAGGCGGCGGTCGAAGCCGGCCAGCGCCGCCCCGGCGAGCACGACGGAATCGGCGCCCTGCGCGGCGAGACCGGCGACCGCGGCGAGCACCTTGGCACCGACTCCCTCGGGGTCCGCCACCGCCTCCGGCGGCGTCGCGGCCACGCCGGCGAGCCCGGCGAGCCGCGAGGCCAGGCCGTGGCGCGCGACGAGCTCGCGATAGGTGTCCACGCCGCCGAAGGTCACCAGGCCGAAGCGGCTGCCGGCCATGCAGCCGACGAGGCAGGCGGCCTCGGTCATGCCGACCACCGGGCAGGGCATCATCTGCCGCGCCGCCTCCAGCGCCGTGTCGTGGCTGACCGCGAGCAGGCAGGCATCGACGCGGCCGGCGTGTTCCGCCAGCAGCTCCAGCAGCGCATGGCCGGCGATGGCGTTCTCGGCGCGCGAGGAGATCACCGCCGGGCCGAAGCGCGGCGTGGCGGCGATGATCTCGGTACCCGGCGCGGCGGCGGCGCGGGCGGCCTCGGCGCAGGCCTCGGTGATCGCCGCCGTGGTGTTGGCGTTGGCGACCAGCAGGCGCATCAGCCCGGTTCCGCAACCGTGCGGCGGGAATGCGCCATGGTGATGCGCAGGCGGCGGAATTCCTGCGGCGCCTCCGGGGCATCCGCGGGCGAGTCGACGAGGGTGCGGCGCTTCCACACCAGGTGAGGGTTGAACAGCAGCAGGTCGCCGGGGCGGGGTTCGATCTTCAGCAGCAGCGCGGGCTCGGCGCAGACGGTGTCGAGCAGGTCGAAGGCCGGGCGCAGGCCGGCGCTCGGCGGCGGCGCGCCGGGCAGCGGGGCGGCGGCGGCGGCTTCCACCGCCGCGCGGGTATAGCGCGCGGCGAAGGCGCCCTCGGTCATGGTGAAGACGGCGCGCTCGACGAGCTCGCCGTCCTCGAGCAGCGCCGCGGGCCTGTAGAGCTCGGCCAGCGCGGCGCGGTCGCGGCGCATCACCTCGTTGTGCACGGCGCCGGCGGAGACGAGGATATGCGGCGGCGAATCCGGCGCATTGGCGAGGCAGAGCAGGGCGATGGCGTCGCAGGCCTCGATGTGAAAGTTCGGCGGGCGGGAACCGTGGCCATCCTCGACCGGCAGCGGGCCGGTCAGGCGCGCCACGGGCGAGCCATTGCCGTCCAGCGGCTTGCCGAGATGCTGGCCGAGGGCGAGCAGCGCCGCCTCCGCCGCCGCTGCGCCGTGGCGGTCGAAGGGCAGCCCGCGCAGCAGGCAGAAGCCGCGCCCGGTGTCGAGCCGGGCCGTGACGCCGGTGAGGATGGGCGCGAGGCGCGTGAGCGGCGGCACCGGCGCGGCGGCCTCGGCCGCGGTGAGCGCGGCTTCGAGTTCGGCCGCCTCCTCGGTGCCGACGGGCACCATCCAGTCCGCGGCGGTGAGCTCGGCGGCGGCCCAGACGGCGGGTCCGGTTTGGGGGGCGATACGCGGGCGGGGACGTATGGGGGGCGTCATGCAAGCCAGGGTAGCATGTGCCGGACGGAAGCGCGAAAGCGGGGGTCCCCTTGCCGGCCGCGTGGGACGGGTGAAACCTGCGCGCCCATGCATGCCGGAGCGACCAGATGACCGCCACCGCCTTCCCCGCGACCGCCCTGCCCTTCGACGCCGAGGAGATCCTCGCGCGGCTGACGCGCTGGGCCGCCTGCGAGAGCCCGACCTTCGACGCGGCGGCGGTGAACCGCATGATGGACATGGCGGCGCGCGACCTGGCGCTGCTCGGCGCCCGCATCGACCGCATCCCGGGGCGGATGGGACTCGGCGACTGCGTGCGCGCGCGGTTTCCGCATCCGGCCGGGGATGCCGCGCCGGGCATCCTGGTGCTGGCGCATCTCGACACCGTGCATCCCGTCGGCACGCTGGAGAAGCTGCCGATCCGCCGCGAAGGCAACAAGTGCTACGGACCCGGCATCCAGGACATGAAGGGCGGCACGGTGCTGGCGGTGGAGGCGATGCGCCAGATCCTCGCCGCGGGGATGGCGACGCATCTGCCCGTGACCTTCCTGCTGACCTCCGACGAGGAGATCGGCAGCCCATCGACGCGCGACATCATCGAGGCCGAGGCGGCGCGCAACCGCTTCGTGCTGGTGCCGGAGCCGGCGCGGCCGGATGGCGGCGTGGTGACGGGGCGCTACGCCATCGCGCGTTTCAACCTCAAGACCACGGGCCGGCCTTCGCATGCGGGCGCGCGGCTCGCTGAAGGGCGCAGCGCGATCCGCGAGATGGCGAAGCAGATCGTCGCCATCGAGGAGATGACGACCGAGGACTGCACCTTCTCGGTCGGCGTCATCCACGGCGGGCAATGGGTGAATTGCGTGTCCACCACCTGCGAGGCCGAGGCGCTGTCCATGGCCAAGCGGCAGGAGGATCTGGACGCCGGTGTCGCGAAGATGCTGGCGCTGCGGTCGAGCGCGAACGACGTGACGCTGGAGGTGACGCGCGGCGTGACGCGGCCGGTGTGGGAGCCGGATGCCAAGGGCATGGCGCTGTACGACCAGGCGCGCAAGATCGCCAATGCCATCGGCTTCGACATCAATCCGCAGAGCGCGGGCGGCGGGTCGGACGGCAACTTCACTGGCGCGATGGGGGTGACGACGCTCGATGGGCTCGGCGTGCAGGGCGCGCTCGCGCACACGCTCGAGGAGCACGTGCTGGTCGACAGCCTGGTGCCGCGGGCGAAGCTGCTGGCGGGGCTGATCACGACGCTCGCCTAGGGCAGATCCCGATCGGGCGGCATCACCTGATCGGGTGAAGGTGCGTGCCGGAACAAGTGGCTGGAGCGGTTGCCTCGAGCCGAGGCGAACGGAAACCGCTCCGGTGTCCTGCCCGCGAAGTTCGCTGGATCTCCAGCGAGCGAAGCGGACAAGCAGCCCACTGAAGACCATGGCTGGGGCCCTGCTTCCGAAGTCGCCAGGACTCCGGAATCAGGACGCCAGGGCCGACCGCCCGCCCCCGGCCGCGGCCGGCGCCCGAGGCTGCAATGCTTCAGAGCTGATGGCGATGGCGGGGCACTCGTGCCTTGCCATCGCCCGCTTGCTGCCCGAGCCTTCCGGAGCCGTGGTCCTGCCGCGGCCCATCACGAAAGGAGAAGGCCGCAATGGCACGAAGCCGGGACGTGATCTTGTTGGCCGCCTTGATCGCCGGAGCCATCGCGGCGCCGGTCAAGGCTTCGGCGACGCCCCTTGCGCCCGGCGTCGGGACGGGCCCCGCGCTGGTGCAATACCAGCCGGAGCGGTTCTACTACGGCCCCTCCCCGCAATACTACGGGCGGCCACCGCAACATGGAGGCCCGCCGCCGCGACAGGTGTGCTGGAACGAGTATCGTCGCGTCCATGTCGGCCACGACCAATGGGGCCGGCGCATGTATCGCAGCGTGCCGCGCCGGGTCTGCGGCTGGCGATGACGTGGCGGGCCCGTCGCGGCGCGATCGGGGCCGCCTCCGCCGGGCGGACGCAGCCGGCGCGACCGCCCCATCAGCCCCGCGCGCCATACCCCCGGAGCCTTGCCGATCCGGTCATCGGCAAGGTTCAGTGGTTCAAGGTGCGGGTGCCGGCACCTCACTTCCCGCCATCCACGCTCAGCACCTGCCCGTTGATGTAGTTCGCCATCGGCGAGGCCAGGAACATCACGGCATTGGCGATGTCCTGTGCCTCCCCCAGCCGGCGCAGCGCGATGGAGGACATCACCCGAGCCTGCCCTTCCGGTCCGTAGGCCTCCCACTGCCTGATGGAGGACGGGTTGGACAGGATCAGCCCCGGCGCGACGCTGTTCACGGTGATGCCGTGCGGGCCGAGCTCGTGCGCGAGCTGCCGCGTCAGTCCGATCAGCCCGTGCTTGGCGCTGGTATAGGCCTGGATGCCGGTGCGGCTCGGCTGCAGCCCGGCGCCGCTGCTGATGGTGACGATGCGGCCGTGACCCGCGCCCTTCATCCCCGGCGCCACCGCCTGCGCCAGCGAGAAATGCGCGTGCAGGTTGATCGCGATGATGTCGTGCCAGTCGCTCTCCGGCACCTCCTCGACCGGGCGCATGACCTGGCCGCGCACGCCGCCGGCATTGGAGACGAGCACGCCGACGGGGCTTTCCGCATGCTTCTCGACGTCGGCGATCCAGGCCTTGGCGGCGCCGGGCGCCGTCAGGTCGAAGGCCGTGGTGTGGATCGCGCCGGGATGGTCGGCGGTCTCCTCCAGCTCGGCGGCCGAGAGGTCGCAGGCGTAGACCTGCGCACCGAGGGCGGCGAAGCTCTGCGCGATGGCGCGGCCGAAGCCGTGGCCTGCGCCGGTGACGGCGACGGTCACGCCGGCGAAGTCGTATTCCTTCATGGCGACATCAGCTCCGTGAGGTTGGCGTCCGACATCGGGCGCGTGCCGGCTTCGCAGTCATGGGTCATGGCGACCAGCCGGCGCACCGCGGGGCAGGCCAGGCCGTGCTTCGCGCCGATCTCCGCGATCGGGGCGATCTGCACGTCGACCTCGGTGCGGCGCTCGCGCACCCAGAGGTCGCGCCAGACGCCGGAATGCGTCTTGGCGTTGGGGCGGTTGAAGGCGACCATCGCCGCCACGCTTGCCGCCGCCTGCGCCTCGGTCGCACCGGGCGAGAAGGCCGCCGGGTCGAAGCCGTTGAAGCCGAGCGGCGCGACGCCTTCCGCACGCGCGACGGCGATCGCCTCGCCGCCGAGCGCGCGCCACAGCGGCAGCAATTCCGGGCGCGCGAGGCAATCGGCGATGCCCTTCTCCCCCAGCGCCTGGGCGAAGAGCATCGCCCCGTAGCCGAGCTTGCCCCAGAGATAGCCCCAGATGTTGCCGGTGGTGATGGCGTCGGGCTCGAAGGCCTCGCGCAGCAGCGCGTGCAGCGCGGTCAGCCGCGGCGTGGTGGCGCCGTCGAGCTCGCCGAGCACCAGCGCACCGCGGCCGCCATACATGATCCGCCCCGGCCCGTGCCAGTCGGCGGAGAAGTTGACGAAGCAGCCGACCGTGCGCTCGGCGCCGACGATCGGTGCGATGATGGTTTCGCAGAGCCCGTTCTGCAGCGACAGCACGTAGCCGTCCGGCGCGAGATGCGGCAACAGCGCGCGGCAGGCCGCTTCGGTGTGGTGCGCCTTCACGCAGAGGAAGATGCGCCGGAAGACACCCTGCACCGTCTCCGGCGTGAAGGCGGGGGCGACGATGCGGTGCGGATCGACCGGGCCCTCGATGGCCAGTCCGCGCGCCGGGTCGGCAATGGCGGCGACGTGGTCCTTCTCGATGTCCACGAAGACCACGGCGTGGCGCGCGCGCACCAGCGCCGCGCCGATGGTGCCGCCGATCGCCCCCGCGCCCCAGACGAGGATGGGGCCGCGGTCCACCGCCTCGCGCACCGCCGCCCGTTCCGCTTCCTTCGCCATCCTGTCCCTTCCCGCCTGGACGACGCACGCGGCGCGCCGCACTCTCCCGGACGCTACGCCGGAGGCAGCGGCCGTCAATGCTCCAGGGGCTTTCGGGGAATCTCCGCGGCGGGGCGCTGATGGC
The DNA here is from genome assembly GCF_018129005.1 of Neoroseomonas eburnea. GTDB lineage: Bacteria > Pseudomonadota > Alphaproteobacteria > Acetobacterales > Acetobacteraceae > Neoroseomonas > Neoroseomonas eburnea. The sequence goes on along the minus strand of NZ_JAAEDL010000020.1, from coordinate 83,538 downwards.
GCTGGCCGCCGTGCTCTTCGCCGCCGAGGCGCTCGCCATCCGCTTCATGAACCAGCGCGGCATCCCGGTGGAGGTGCAGGTCTTCGCGCGCTCCATCGGGCAATTGCTGTGGGTGGCGCCGCTGGTCGCGGCTTCGGGACTCGCGGTGTTCCGGACGCGGCGGCCGGGGCTGCACGTGCTGCGCGGCTGTTCGAGCCTGCTGACCTGGGGCCTCTACTACGCCTCCTTCGGGCCGCTCGACCTCGCCACCGCGACGGTGCTGTCCTTCACCAACGTGATGTTCACCACGCTGCTCGCCGGCCCGGTGCTGGGGGAGAAGGTCGACCGCTGGCGCTGGGCGGGCACCGTCGCGGGCTTCATCGGCGTCGCGGTGATGCTGCGGCCGGGGACCACGGTCTCGATGCTCGGGGTCGCGCTGGCGCTCGGCTCGGCGGCGACCTGGTGCGGGATCACGCTGTCCTCCCGCGTGCTGGCGCAGACGGAAGGCAACACCACCATCATGGCCTGGGTCGGGCTGGTGACGACGGCGGGCGTCGCGCCCTTCGCGGTGGCGGCCCGGGTGCCGCTCGGGCTGTTCGACGCGGCGTTCCTGACCGGCTTCGCGCTGTTCACGCCGGGGATCATCTGGCTGCTGACCTCGGCCTACCGCTATGGGGAGGCTTCGGCCATCGCGCCGTTCCAGTATCTCCGGCTGGTCGTCGTCGCCGCCTTCGGCTGGGCGATCTTCGCCGAGGTGCCGGATGGCTGGACCTGGGCCGGGGCGGCGGTGATCCTCTCCGGCGCGCTCGTGATCACGGTGGCGGAAGCGCGGAAGCGTCAGTCGCGATAGCCGGACTCGGCGATGGCCGCCTCCAGCGGTGCGGTATCGAAGGCGAAGTCGCGGTAGCCGCGGCGCAGGCGCTGCACATACTCGGGCGCCGGCGGGCCTGGGCGGATGCGGATCTCCTCGTAGGTCCAGGCCATGCCGCCACCTGGCAGGTCGATGCGCGTGCGGGTGTAGGTGCGCGGGCCCTCGGGGCGGTCGAGCGATTCGAGGTCCTGCCGCGCGATGCGCCACAGCCCGACCGGGCAGCCGGCGTCGGCATCGCGCGCAATCAGCGCGTATTTGCGCAGCACCAGCCGCCAGCCGGGCAGCACCAGGCTGCCGACCACCTCGGCGTCCGGGCAGCGCCGGCGCATCTGGTCGTGCCACAGGTTGCTGCCATAGGCTGCATAGGGTTCGGGAAGGAAGTCGGGCATGCAGGCACCTCGGCCGGTCGATCGGATCGAGATAACCGTCCTGGTGGACAACGTCACGGACACCCTCTCCTCGACGCCGTCCTTCGTGACGCGGGAATGGGTGCGGCTGCAGCGGGTGGGCATGAAGCGCAGCTCGGGGGCGGCGATCTGCTGCGCCAATCACGGGCTATCGCTGGTCATCGCCGTGGAGGCCGACGGCGAGCGCCGCACCATGCTGTTCGACGGTGGGCCGGTGGACTACGCGGTGGAACGCAACGGGCCGCGGCTCGGCGTCGATTTCGGCGCCATCGAGGCGGTGGTGCTCTCGCATGGCCACTGGGATCATGCCGGCGGCCTGCCCAAGGCGATCGGGATGGTGCGCGCGGCCAATGGCGGCCAGGCCGTGCCGCTCTACCTGCATCCGGGGATGTTCCGCGAGCGCGGCAGCCGCCAGCCCGATGGCGGCGTGCTGCCGATGGACCGCGTGCCGCAGCCCGCCGACTGGGCGGCGATGGGCGCCGCGCCGGTGGTCACGACCCAGCCCGCGGTGGTCGCCGGCCATGTGCTGGTCAGCGGCGAGATCCCGCGTGTGACGGAATACGAGGTCGGCCTGCCGGGCCAGGTGTGCCGCGTCTCGGACGACGCGCCCTGGCAGGCGGATGAATGGCTCGCGGACGAGCGCTTCATCGCCGTGCATCTGCGCGGCAAGGGGCTGATCGTCTTCTCCGCCTGTTCGCATTGCGGCATCGTCAACGTGCTGCACGAGGCACGGCGCCTGATGCCCGATATCCCGCTGCTGGCGGCGATGGGCGGCTTCCACCTGTCGGGCACGAATGAGCGCGTCATCCCGCAGACCGTCGCCGACCTCGGCGGCTTCGGGCTGCGCTGGCTGTTCCCCTCCCACTGCACCGGCTGGCGCGCGCTGAACGCGCTGGAACGCGCCTATGGCGAGGCCGTCGTCGTGCCCGGCGCGGTCGGCAAGACCTTCCTGCTCGAGGCTTGAGAGCTTTCGTGCGCCCTCATACCGACGGCCGCTATTCGCGACCGCTGGCATCGGCCGTTTCGTGCCCTCGGGCGCCGGGCGCAAACCTCCGGTTTGCTTGGCTTCGCCGGACTGCCGGCGGGCCGCATTCGCGGCCTCGGCACGAGTCAAGAACTCGTGCCGCCGGTATCAGACGGCGGGCGCGGCCCATCCGGGCCGCTTGCCTTCGCGCGGGCCCGTCGCGCCGGCGATGACGGGCGGTCCTGCGCGGTCGCGCTGCGCGCTCCCGGCCCGAGGCGCGGCCTCGGGCCGCCTTGATGACGGGGCTGCATGGCGGTGACGCTGCTGCTGCAATCCGCCCCGCTGCTGCTGCTGGTGGGGCTGTTGCTCTCGGGCCGGGCGGGGCCTTTGCCGGCGGTGCTCGCCGCGCTGGCGGCCTCGCTGCCGGCCGCCTGGGTGTCGCTGCCGGCCGGCACGGCGCTGCCCGGCTTCGTGCTGGAGGAAGCGTTGCGCGGCGCCTTCCTCGCCGCCCAGCCGATCGGGGTGGTGGTGGGCGGGCTGCTCTTCCACGCCGCCGTCGAAGACCGCGGGGAGGACGGCGCCGCCGTCCCCGCCACACCACGCGCCATCTTCACCGCGACGCTGCTGATGGGCGTCTTCATGGAAACCGTGACCGGCTTTGCCGTCGGCGCGGTCTTTGCGCTCGCCGCGCTGCGCGGCATGGGGATCGGCGGCGCGCCGGCGGCGGCGCTGGCGCTGCTCTCGCTGGTGCTGATCCCGTGGGGCGGGCTCGGGCCAGGCACCGCGCTCGGCGCCGCGCTGGTCGGGGCGCCGGCGCAGGAAATCGCGGCGTTGACCGCCCTGCCGGTGGCGGCCTGGCTGATCGCGCTCGGGCCGGTCATCTGGCGGCTTTCCGCCGCGGCGGGGGTGCCGGTGCCGGGGCGCGAACGCCTCGCGCAGCTTGGCCTGCTGGCGGCGATGGCGGCGATCCTGGTGCTCGGGCATCGGCTGCTGCCCTTCGAGATCCTCGGCATCCTCGCTGCCGGCGTGCCGCTGCTGCTGGTGCTGTGGCTGGCCGCCCCGCCGCGCGACGCGGCAGCCTGGCGGAGGGCGGGGAGCGCCATGGCGCCCTACGTCCTGCTGACGGCGGCGCTGCTCGCCGCCCGCGCGGTGCCCGATCCGCCCGCCTTCCGGCCCTATCCGGCGCTGCCGGGCTTCCCGCTGACGCATGTCGCGGTGGTGCTGCTGGCGGTCGCGGCGGGGCTGCTCACGCGGCGCGATCGGCCCGCGGCGCGCGCCGCGGCGGCACTGCGGCGGGCGGCGCGGCCAGCGCTCGCCATGCTGTTCTACGTGCTGCTGGCGCGCATGCTGGCGGGCAGCGGCGCGACGGCAGCGCTGGCGCAGGCGGCGGCCGGCGTGCTCGGCACCGCCGCGCCCTATGCGGTGCCGGTGCTGGGGCTCGCCGGCGGGATGGTCACGGGCAGCAATGTCGGGTCGAACGCGGCGCTCATCACGGTGCAGCAGGCGCTGGGCCTGGCCGCCGGACTGCCGCCGCTGCTGGCGCCCTCGGTGCACAATTTCGCCGGCGCGGCGGGGGCGGGCATGTCCTTCGGCGTCATGGCGCTGGTCTGCGGGCTGCTCGCGGACGGCACGCGGCCGGCGCAGGTGTGGCGGCGGCTGTTGCCGTCCATGGCCGCGGTGATCGTCATCGGCTGGGCGACGGTGGCGCTGCTGCGCTGACGCCGCCGGGGTCTTGCGCCGCTGCGCGCGGGCGCACAGGCTGGTGCCACAAGCAAGACCAACCGGAGAGGAACGTCATGTCCAGGATCACCCGCCGCGGGGCGCTCGGCGCCGCCGCCGCGTTGCTCGCCGCGCCCGCCGTCCGCGCGCAGGCCGCCTTCCCGAACAAGCCGCTGCGCATCATCGTGCCCTATCCGCCGGGGGGCGTGACCGACATCATGGGACGGCTGGCGGCGGAGGCGATGTCGCGCCAGCTCGGCCAGCCCATCGTGGTCGAGAACCGGGCCGGCGCCGGCGGCAACATCGGCGCCAAGGCGGCCGCGGCCGCCGAACCGGACGGCCACACCCTGTTCCTCGGCACTTCGGCGACCCAGGGCGTCAACCCGGTGCTCTACCCTGACCCGGCCTTCGATCCGCGGCGGGACCTGGTGGGCGTCGGCGTCATGGCCGATATGCCCAACCTGCTGATCTGCAACCCGCGCCGCTGGAATCCGGCGAATGCGGCCGAGGCGATCGCGCGCGCCAAGGCGGAGCCGGGCAAGATCCTGTTCGGCTCGGTCGGCAACGGTTCCTCCTCCCATCTCTCCCAGGCGATGCTGGTACGCATGGCGGGGATCGAGGTGGTGCACGTGCCCTATCGCGGTTCCTCCCCGGCGGTCGCGGCCATGCTCGCGGGGGACCTCGATCTGCTGTTCGACGCCTCGGCGACCTCCACGCCGCATGTGCGGGGCGGGGCGGTGAAGGCGCTGGCGGTCACCATGCGCCGGCGCTTCTCCCTGTTGCCGGACGTGCCGACGCTCGATGAACAGGGGGTGCGCGGCTATCACCTGTCGGTCTGGAACGGCGTACTCACGCAGTCGCGCGTGCCGGCGCCGATCCTCGCGCGGCTGCAGCAGGCCTTCGAGCGCGCGATGGACGGTGCGATGCGGGAACGGCTGACCGCGAACTTCACCGAGCCGATGAACGTTCCGACCGCAAGCCTGCAGGCCTGGCTGGCCGAGGACGCTGAACGCTGGGGCGGCGTCGCGCGCGACAGCGGCATCCGGGCGGATTGACGCAAGCCGCAACAGATGAACGGCGCATTGCACGCTTGAAACTTGCGGCCACGGCCGCGCGGACTAGGGTCCGCGCGACGTGGCCGCGCCGCTTCCGGGGCGGATCCGGGAGTGGAACATGGACGGTCTGGTCGCGGCGGCGCCGCGCTTCCTCGAGATCCTGTGGCTGAACATCGTGCTGTCGGGCGACAACGCGGTGGTGATCGGCATGGCGGCGGCGGGGCTGTCGCCCAAGCTGCGCAGCCGCGCGGTGCTGTTCGGCATCGTGGCCGCGGCGGTGCTGCGCGTGGTGTTCTCGATCTTCGCGACCTACCTGCTCGGCCTGTGGTGGATCGCCTTCGTCGGCGGCGCGGCGCTGCTCTACATCGCCTGGACCTTCCTCAGGGAGCTCCTGCACCATGGCGAGGAGGCGGCGGAGGAGGAAGGCGAGGCCCAGGAGAAGACCCTCGCCCAGGCGCTGTGGCAGATCGTGCTGGCCGACGTGTCGATGAGCCTCGACAACGTGCTCGCCGTCGCCGCGGTGGCGCGCAACGACGTGGTGATGCTGGTGATCGGCCTCAGCGTCTCGATCGTGCTGATGGGGCTGCTCGGCGGCGTCCTCGCCCGGCTGCTCGACCGTTTCAAGGTCATCGCCTATGTCGGCGTGGCGCTGATCGCCTGGATCGGCATCGAGCTGATGTGGGACGGCACGCTGAACGCCAACGCGGCGCTTCACCTCGGCCTGCCGATCCCGGCGCCGCACGGGGAAGCCCCCGACGGCCTGGCGCATTGAAGGGAACGGCGGGCTTACCTATACCGGCGCGGCATGCGGGCGGCACCGGAAGCCGCCTGCCCCCCGGAGGGAACACCATGAGCCTGACCCGTCGCGCGGCCCTGGCCGCGCTGGCCGCCCTGCCCCTGGCGGCCGCGCCTGCCCTGGCGCAGACCACCATCACCATCCAGCACCCGCTGCCGAGCGCGAGCCACTACGGGGCCGGCGCCGCCGCGCTGAAGGAAAGCTTCGAGCGCGCGACCGGCGGTCGCTACCGCGTGAACATCCAGCGCAACGACAACGAGCGCGAGATCATCGAAAGCGTCCAGATCGGCACGGTCGAGTGCTACATCGGTTCCACCGGGCCGGTCGGCAACTTCGTCCCCGCCGTGCGCGTGGTGGACGTGCCCTTCCTGTTCCGCGACTACCCGCACGCCCGCGGCGTTCTCGATTCCGAGATCGGCCAGCAGCTTCTCGCGCAGTTCCAGCCGCGCGGCCTGGTCGGCGTGATCTGGATGGAGAACGGCTTCCGCCACCTGACCAACTCCCGGCGCGAGGTGAACGGCCCCGCCGACGTCCGCGGCCTCAAGGTGCGCACCATGGAGAACCAGGTGCACATGCGCGCTTTCACCACGCTCGGCGCCCTGCCGACGCCGATGGCGTTCAGCGAACTGGTGCCGGCCCTGCAGCAGGGCACGGTGGACGGGCAGGAGAACCCGATCCCGGTGATCGTCTCCAACAACCTGAACCAGGTGCAGCGCTACCTGACGCTGACCGGCCACGTCTATTCGCCGGGGCTGCTGATCTGCAACCCGGCGATGATGCAGCGCCTGTCGGCCGCCGACCGCGCCGCCTTCCTGGAAGCCGCGCGTGCCGCCCAGCAGGCGAACCGCGACAAGGTGACGGCGGACGAGAATTCCGGCGTCGAGGAACTGCGCCGGCGCGGCATGCAGGTGGTCACGCAGGTCGACACCGCGGCCTTCCAGACAGCGCTCGCCGCGGCCTTCGCGCAGTATGAGCGCGACCTCGACGGCGCCCTGCTGCGCCGGATCCGCGACTGGCGCCCGAACTGATACCAAAGGCCGCTGTTCGCGACCGCTGGCATCGGCCGTTTCGTGCCCTCAGGCGCTGGGCGCAAGCCTCCGGTTTGCCTGGCTTCGCCGGACCACCGGCGGGCCGCATTCCGGATCCCCAGCCACGTTGCAGGACAACGTGGCTGGGTGCCCGTCGCGGCCTCGGCACGAGTCAGGAACTCGTGCCGCTGGTATGAGACCGGGGCGACCGCAGCCGGGTTGACCGGGGCGCGGTCCAGGGGGGACCGCGCCCCGCTTCGTGGAAGGGGGAGAGCGATGAACGCGATGAACCTGCTGCCGCTGCAGGTGACGGTGGCGGCGACGCTGCTGACCGTGGCGGCGGCGCTCTGGGCCGGGTCGGGGGACGGCGCGCGCGCCGGCCTGCGGCGGGCGATCCTGACGATCGACGGCGTCAGCACGGGCATCGCCGCCCTGCTGGCGAGCCTCGCGATGGCGGTCGCCGTCTTCGCCGGCCTCTGGCAGGTGGTGGCCCGCTTCGCCACCGAGACCCCCTCCATCTGGTCCGAGGCGCTGGTGCGCACGGCGCTGATCTGGATGGCCTTCCTTGGCCTCGCGGTGGCGCTGCGCGCCGGCGCGCTGGTCTCGATCGACGTGGCGCACCGCTATTCCTCCGGGGCGCTGCGGCGGGGGATCGAGGCGGCGGCGCTGGCGGCGAGCCTGTCCATGCTCGGCATCATGTTCTGGTTCGGGTGGGAGATGGCGAGGCGCGTGCAGTTCCAGGAGATGGCAGGGCTCGAGGTCTCGATGTCCTGGGGCTATGCGGCCATCCCCTTCGGGGCGGTCTTCGCGATGGTCGGCGCGGTGGCGCATTTCCTCGACCGGCGTTCCGAGGAACTGGAGGCCGCGGTATGAGCGGTGCCATGCTGACCGTGATGCTGGTGCTCTTCGCCGCCAGCATCCCGGTCGCCGTCGCCATCGGCATCGCCGCGGTGGTCGGCATCGCGGGCTTCACCTCCTTCCCGCTGATCGTCGCGGCGCAGCAGCTCTTCGTCGCGCTGGACAAGTTCCCGCTGGCGGCGATCCCGTTCTTCATCCTGGCAGGCAACCTGATGGATGTCGGCGGCATCTCCCGCCGGCTGGTGGAATTCGCACGCTCCATCGTCGGCGGCGTGCAGGGCGGGCTGGCGGCGACCTGCGTCGTCACCTGCATGATCTTCGCGGCGATCAGCGGGTCCTCGGTCGCCACCACCTTCGCCATCGGCACCATCATGATCCCGGCGCTGGCGCGCGGCGGCTACCCGATCGGCTTCGCGGCGGCGCTGCAGGCGACGGCGGCGGAACTCGGCGTCATCATCCCGCCGTCGATCCCGATGATCCTCTACGGCGTCACCACGCAGACCTCGATCCCGGAGCTGTTCATCGCCGGCTTCGGGCCGGGCTTCGTGATCGGCGGCGCGCTGATCGCGACGGTGTTGATCTGGTGCCGCATCACGGGCTGGGGCAAGCAGGACGGCGAAGGCCGCCTGCCCTTCCTGGCCGCGACGAAGCAGGCCGGCTTCGCGCTGGTCATGCCGGTGGTGGTCCTCGGCGGCATCTATGGCGGCATCACCACGCCGACCGAGGCCTCGGTCGTCGCCGTGGTCTACGCGCTGGTCGTGGGGATGTTCCTGCACCGGGAGATCGCGCTGCGCGACCTGCTTCCGATCTTCCGCAAATCGGTGATCAGCAGCGCCGTCATCATGTTCATCATCGCCTGCGCGGCGCTGTTCTCCTGGCTGCTGAACAGGCAGGGGGTGCCCGATGTCGCGGCGGAGTGGCTCGCGACCTCCTTCGACACGCCGGGCATGTACCTGCTGGTGGTGAACCTGTTCCTCTTCGTGGTGGGGATGTTCGTGGAGACCTCCGCCTCGATCATCGTGCTGGCGCCGATCCTCGCCGACGCGGCACAGAAGCTCGGCATCGACGGAGTGCATTTCGGCACGGTGATGGTGGTGAACCTGGCGCTCGGCATGATCACGCCGCCCTTCGGCGTGAACCTCTTCGCGGCGGCGCAGGTGGCGGGCTGCGGCGTGGACAAGATGATGCGCTACCTCGTGGTGTTCATCGCGGTGGTCTTCGCCTGCCTGATGGTCATCACCTACATCCCGGCCATCACGCTGATCCTGCCGCAGATGGTGTTCCGGTGAGCCTCGGCACGCCGGAAGCGCTGAAGCACCTCCGGCGCGACCCCGCGCTGAAGGCGGTGATCCGCCAGGTCGGGCCCTTCACGATGAAGCCGGCCCGGCGCCAGCCCTATGAGGCGCTGGTGCGCGCCATCGCCCACCAGCAGGTGCACGGGCGGGCGGCGGAGGCGATCCTCGGCCGCTTCCTGGCGTGCTGCGAGGGGCCCGGCTTCCCGGCGCCGGAGACGGTCCTCGCCCTGACGCCGGAAGCGATGCGCGCCTGCGGGCTGTCGGCGAACAAGGTGCTGGCGATCCGCGACATCGCGGAAAAGGCGGCGGCCGGCGTGGTGCCGACCCGGCAGGCGGCGCGGCGGCTGCCCGACGACGCGCTGATCGAACGCCTGGTGCCGCTGCGCGGCGTCGGGCGGTGGACAGTGGAAATGCTGCTGATCTTCACCCTCGGCCGGCCGGATGTGCTGCCGGTGGACGATTTCGGCGTGCGGGAAGGATATCGCGTCGCCGCCGGGCTGGACGAGCAGCCGAAGCCCCGCGCGCTGGCCGAGATCGGCGAGGCCTGGGCGCCGTTCCGCACCACGGCCGCCTGGTACCTCTGGCGCGCGGCGGACCTGCACAAGGAAGGGCGTTTCCGGCAGCCCAAGGCGATCTGACCGGCCCCGCCCCGGCGGCGCGCAGCTTCTGCCGCCAAGGCGCCATGATCGGGTGCAGTATGGCCGCCATGATCGGACGGCGTGGACTTCTCCTCGGCGCCGGCGGCCTGGCGGCAGCCGGCGTCGCCACCGGCGCCTATGGCTTCGGCGTGGAGCCCTTCCTGCGGCTGCACGTCCAGCGCCATGCGATCTCCCCGCAAGGCTGGCCGCAGGGGCTGTCGCTGCGCGTCGCCCAGCTGACGGACCTGCATGCCGGTGCGCCGATGATGGATGAGGCGCGCATCGAGCACATCGTCGAGGCGACCAACGCGCTGCGTCCCGACATCGTGCTGCTGGTGGGCGATTTCGGCGCTTCCTCGCCCTTCGTCACGCGCACCCTGCAGCAGGCCGAGGTCGCCCGGCTGCTGGCCCGGCTGCGTGCCCGGCACGGCGTCTATGCGGTGAACGGCAACCATGACTGGTGGGAGGACGCGGCCGCGCTGCACCGCGGTGGCGGCAGCACCATCATGGGCCGCGCCTTCGAGGCGGCCGGCATCCCGATGCTGTGCAATTCCGTGCTGCGGGCGGGCCCCGTACTGGTGGGCGGGCTCGATTCCTCCTGGGCCTTCGGCTGGAACCGCGGCGCGCACGACCTGCCGCGGCTGCTCGATCAGGTGCACGGCGATGCGCCGCTGCTGCTGATGGCGCACGAGCCGGATGTCTTCCCGACCGTGCCCCGGCGTGTCGCCGTCACCTTCAGCGGCCACACGCATGGCGGGCAGGTGCGGGTGCTCGGCTGGTCGCCGCGCATCCCGTCGCGCTACGGCAACCGCTATGCCTGGGGCCATGTCCGCGAGGACGGCCGCGACCTGGTGGTCTCGGGCGGGCTCGGCATCACGCGGCTGCCGGTGCGCTTCGGCGTCCCTCCGGAGATCACCCTGGTGGAGATCGGCTGATACCAGCGGCACGAGTCTATGACTCGTGCCGAGGCCGCGAATGCGGCCCGCCGGCAGTCCGGCGAAGCCAAGCAAACCGGAGGTTTGCGCCCGGCGCCTGAGGGCACGACAAGGCAGATACCAGCGGTCGCGAATAGCGGCCGCTGGTATGACCCCGGTCATGGGTTCCGAGGGCCTTTCGGCCCTCGGCGGGGGGTTGAGGGGGGCGGCGCCCCCCTCATGTCGGCCAGCCCGGTATGAGAGTCATGGTTTCGCGCGCCGCCGCCACACCAACCCTGCGCGCCGATACCGTTCGCCTTGCCGATCGCCGGATTACCGGGAAGGCTTGGCGGCATCAGCCGCCTTCGGCCAGGAAGGGCTCCAGCAATGCCAGGAATCCCGCCGGATTCTCCGCATGCACCCAATGCCCGGCCCCGGGCACGGTGACGAAGCGCGCGCGCGGAAACAGGGTACGGAACAGCGCGTGGTGCTCGGGCCGGATGTAGCCCGACCTCTCCCCGCCCATCACCAGCACCGGCCCGTCGAAGCGCGCGCCCGGGGGGGCGCTGAAGTCCTCGATCTCCGGCATGGCCGCCGCGATCTCCGCGAGGCCCAGCCGCCAATCCGGCGCGTCTGCCTCGAAACGCAGGTTCTGCAGCAGGAAGGCGCGGATGCCGGCCTCGGGCACGGCGGCGGTGAGCGCCGCGTCGGCGTCCTTGCGCGTCAGCCCGGCACGCAGCGGCACTGCCTGCATGGCCTCGACATAGCCACGCAGGGCCGGCGGGTAGCGCACCGGCGAAATGTCGGCGACGACCAGGCGCTCGACCCGGCCGGGATGCGCCAGCGCGAAGGCCATCGCCGCCTTGCCGCCCATGGAATGGCCGAGCACCGCGGCGCGGACGATGCCGGCGGCGTCCAGCGTCTCGGCGATGTCGTCGGCCATGGCGGCATAGGTCATGGCGGCCGCGCGGGCGGAGGCGCCGTGGTTGCGCAGGTCCGGCGTCAGCACCCGGAAGCGCGGCGCCAGCGCGCGGCGGATCGCCCCCCAGTTCTGCCCGCTGCCGAACAGGCCGTGCAGCAGCAGCAGCGGCGGGCCCTCCCCCGCTTCGGTGCTCGCGAGGATCATTCGCGCGAGGCCAGCGCCACGGAGGCGACGATCAGCGCACCGCCGGTCGCCATGTCCCAGCCGATCGGCTCGCCGAGCCAGAGCGTGCTGACCAGCACGCCGAAGGCCGGCACCAGCAGGAAGGCGACGGAGGCGACGGCGCCGGGCAGCCGGCGGCCGACCTCGATGACGCACCAGGTGCCGATCGGCGCCACGATCAGCCCGATGTAGAGCATGTAGGGCCAGGACGGGCCGGCGATGCCGCCCTGCGGCTCCAGCGCGATCGCGAAGGGCAGGATCAGCAGCGTCGCCAGGCCGAAGCACCAGGGCAGCAGTTCGAAGACCGGCGTGCGCGGCGGCCATTTGCGCGTGGCGACGATGGCCAGCGTCCAGAACAGCGCGGCAAGCACCAGCATCAGATGGCCGACCACCTCGGTGCGATCGGTCCAGTCCACCGCCCAGGGGCCGGCGAGCGCGGCGACGCCGGCGAGGCCGAGCCCCGCCGCGACCCAGCGATGCGGCGGCACCTTCTCCCCCAGCACCAGCACCGAGAGCGGGATCAGCCAATAGGTGACGACGGCGGAGATGATGGCGGTGCGCCCGGCCTGCACCAGCGCCACCGCCGCATGGGCGAGGACGAAGAAGGCGCCGAGCTGCAGCAGGCCGAGGGCGAGCACCGCCGGCATGTCCGCCCGCCGCGGCAGCCGGAGCCGCCCGAGCAGGGCGAGCAGCAGCGCGGAAACCAGCGCCGCGAGTCCCGCCCGCCCGACCGCGAACCACATCGGCGTCGCATGCGCGAGCGCCGCCTTGGTCACGGGCCAGGCGCCGCCGAACAGAAGGATGGCGACGACCAGGAGATGGAAGGCTGATCGCATGGCGGCGGCGGCGAGGTCCCGGTCGTTGGCGTGAACCGTGTCTCGACCCGGCTCCTCCGCAAATTTGAGCGGAAATTCCACTTCCTGGAAAGGCGTAACCGCTTCGTCAGCCGCCGCAGCTCGTGACCATTTCCGTACGGATCCTGACCGCATCCAGCGCCGGGTCCGGGGGGGCGTCCTCGATGGTGAGGATGGCGCCCTCCGGCACGTCGCGCGTCAGGCGAATGCCGTGGGCGAGGCCGATCGGCAGCGCCCCCATCGCGCGCGACCGCGCGGCCGGGATGCACTTGCCCCAGGCGCAGGCGCCGCCTTCGCCGTCCAGCACCTCGCCCGCCCTGAGCGGACGCTTGGCCACCGCGACCACATCGCCGCGCCAGGCTTCCGATCCGCCGGTCGGTTCCCGGCGCAGCGCCGCCGAGGCGATGGAGACGCCGAGTTCGAGCCCGATGAAGTGGTAGGGCCGCCACAGCGCAGCGTAGCGGCCGGAGGGGTCGGTGGCGACGCCGTACTCGGTGAAGCAGCGGCGCGCGTATTCGGTCTCGCCCTCGAACACAACGAAGACGCCCCAGCGGAGGTTGTCGGCAATCTCGGTGCCGTCGCGGCGGACCGAGGAGACGACCTCCACCATGCCCTTGCGCGGCAGGATGCCGCCCTCGTTGTGCGGCCGCAGCACGGAGGGGAGTTCGGCGGTGCCGGCGGGCGGGAAGAGCAGCCCGTCCATCGGCGGCTCGAGCCCGGTGGCATTGGCGATCGCCGCCATCTCGATGGCCGATTTGGTGCCGTCGAGGAAGGAGTTGAACATCTGCGGGTTCATCCCCCCCGCCTTCGCCTGTTCCTCGGTCAGGCCGTAGAAGCCCCAGACGGTGGCCGGCGTGCTGGCATGGTAATGCGGCAGGTACTTCGTCCCCTTGCCGGCGGCGACCACCTTGAAGCCGCCGGTGCGCAGCGTGTCGACCATCTCGCAGACCAGCGCCGGCTGGTCGCCATAGGCCATGGAGTAGACCACGCCGGCGCGCGCGGCCTCCTGCGCCAGCAGGGGACCTGCGAGCACGTCGGCCTCCACGTTCACCATCACCACGTGCTTGCCGTGGGCGATGGCGGCGCGGGCGTGGCGCAGGCCGGCGGCGGGGTCGCCGGTGCATTCCACCACCACCTCGACACGCGGGTCGGCGATCAGCGCCATGGCGTCCTGCGTCAGGTGGGTGGCGCCGCTGCGCATCGCCTGGTCCAGCGAGGCGGCGTCGTAGGACCCGTCCGGCCAGTGGATGCGCGCCAGCGCGGCCCGCGCGCGTGGGATGGAAAGGTCGGCGATGCCGAGGACGTGCATGCCCGGCGTGGTGCGCGCCTGGTGCAGGAACATGGAGCCGAACTTGCCGGCGCCGATCTGGGCGATGCGGATGGGGCGGCCCTGGTCGGCGCGCTTCAGCAGCAGGCGATGCAGGTTCACGGCAGGTCGGTCCGTTCGGTCATGAAGGGGAATGCCAGCGGCGCGGGCCGTGGCCCGGCAGGCGGCCGCGGCGGAGCAGGATCAGTGCCGCGCCGGTGAGCGCCAGCACCGCGCCGCCGGCGGCGAAGGCCCGCCCGCCGCCGCGCGGCAGGCGCGCGACGAGGATGGCGAACAGCAGGGCGGCGAGGAGCAGCGCGAGGAACATCGGAGCCTTTCCGTCCGGCGGGCCGAGGCAGGCTGTCGCGCCCGTCCCGGCCAAGCCGCGTCAGTCCATGTAGAGCCCGCCATTGATGTGGATGGTCTCGCCGGTGACGAAGGCGGCGGCGTCGGAGGCGAGGAAGGCGATGACCGAGGCGACCTCCTCCGGCGTGCCGAAGCGCTTCATCGGCGTCGCCGCGATCAGCGCAGCGCCGTTGTGCGCCATGATGGCCTCGGTCATCGGCGTCGCGATGATGCCCGGGGAGACGCAGTTGGCGCGGATGCCGCGCGGGCTGAGCTCGTGCACCAGGGAGCGCGTGAAGGCCAGCACGGCAGCCTTGCACGCCGCGTAGTGGGCGTGCCGGACCGAGCCGCGATGACCGGCCATGGAGGCGATGTTCACCACCGAGCCGCCATGGCGGATCACCGGCATCGCCGCGCGGCAGGCGTAGAAGACGCCGTCGAGGTTGACGCCGATGGTGCGGCGCCAGTCCTCGTCGGACATGGCGGGCACTTCCTGCTCGACATAGAGCCCGGCGCCGGTGATGAGGGTGTCGATGCCGCCGAACTCGCGGCCGGCGAGGGCGACGGCCTCGTCGACCTCCTCGCGGTTGGTGACGTCCACCCGGGCGGTGAGGATGCGGCCCTCGGCGGCCGGCAGGGATGTCGCGAAATCCTCGAGCGCCGCGGGGTCGAGGTCGGTCAGCACCAGATGCGCGCCGAGCCGGCGGAAGAGCGCCGCAGTGGCGCGCGGGATGCCGCCATTCGCGCCGGTCAGCAGCGCGACCTTGCCTGTCAGCTCGAACATCTTCATCCCCCTTGCCGTGCGCGCGCCCCGCTGACCGCGAGCCGAAGGCCCGCCGCGCGGACCGGGACGCGCATCATCATGTCATCATCCATCCGCCGGCGACGTCGAGGGTCTGGCCGGTGACGAATTCCGCATCCGGTCCGGTGAGGAAACAGACGGCGCGCGCCACTTCCTCCGGCGTGCCGAGGCGGCGCAGCGGCGTCTCCGCCACCACCTGCGCGTTGGTCGCGCCGCCGGCGACCGCGACCATCGGCGTCGCGATGCGACCGGGCGCAATGGCGTTCACCGTGATGCCGTGCGGGCCGAGCTCGCCCGCCAGGTGCCGCGTCAGGCCGATCAGCGCCGCCTTGGTCGCGGCGTAGTGGCAGGCGACGATCGGGGTATAGGCCTTCCCGGCGATCGAGGACTGGTTGACGATCCATCCCCGCCGCCGCGCCACCATCCCCGGCGTGAGGCGACGGATCAGGTTCCAGGCGCCGGTCAGGTTCACCGCCAGCACGCGGTCCCATTCGGCCGGGTCCATCTCCTGCACCGGCGCGGCACGGCCGTCGTGCTTGGGGCTGATGCCGGCGTTGTTGACCAGGATGTCGACCGGGCCGAGTTCCGCTTCCACCCGCGCGCAGGCGGCATCCACCGAAGCGCGGTCGGCGACGTCGCAGGCGAGCGTGAAGCCGGGGGCGGCGGCGGCCAGCCCGGGGTCGGCCTCCAGCGCCGCGACCTTCGCGCCACGGGCGGCGAGCCCGGCCGCGATCGCGGCGCCGATGCCGCGCCCGGCGCCGGTGACGATGGCGACGCGGCCCTGATGCGTCGCGGTGGCCATGGTCAGGCCGCCACCGTCAGCATGATCTTGCCGATATGCTCGCTGCTCTCCATCAGGCGATGCGCCGCGGCGGCCTCGGCGAGCGGGAAGCTGCGGTAGATCTCCGGCCCGCATTTGCCCTGCGCGAGCAGCGGCCAGACCTTGGCTTCGAGGGCGGCGGCAAGCTCACCCTTCTGCGCCGTGGTGCGCGGGCGCATGGTGCTGCCGGTGACGGTCAGGCGCCTGAGCATGATCGGGCGCAGATCCACCGCATCCGCCTGGTGGCCGCCGAGGAAGGCGATCAGCACCAGCCGCCCGTCCCAGGCGAGGCTGCGCAGGTTGCGCTGGAAATAGGCCGCGCCGACCATGTCGAGGATGACGTCGACGCCCGCCTTGTCGGTCAGGCGGCGCACTTCCTCGGCGAAGTCCTGGGTCCTGTAGTTGATCGCGGCATCGGCGCCGAACCGCCGGCTGGCCTCGCATTTCGCGTCGCTGCCGGCGGTGGCGAAGACGCGCGCGCCGAAGGCCTTGGCGAGCTGGATGGCGGTGACGCCGATGCCGGAGGTGCCGCCATGGATCAGCACCGTCTCGCCCGCCTGCATGCGGCCATGGCCGAAGAGATTGGCCCAGACGGTGAAATAGGTCTCGGGCAGGGCGGCGGCGCGCGTCGCGTCGTAGCCCGCGGGCCAGGGCAGCGTCTGCGCCTCTGGTGCGGTGCAGTATTCGGCGTAGGCGCCGCCATTGGTCAGGGCGCAGACCTTGTCGCCGGACCTGTAGCGGGTGACGGCGGCGCCGGTGGCGACGACCTCCCCCGCGCATTCGAGGCCGATGATCGGGCTCGCACCCGGCGGCGGCGGGTAGGAACCGCTGCGCTGCTGCACGTCCGGCCGGTTCACGCCGGCGACCATGACGCGGATCAGCACCTCATCCGGCTGCGGCGCCGGCAGCGGGCCGCGCGCGGGCACCAGCACCTCCGGTCCGCCGCCCGCGCCGTGCGCGATATAGGTCATCTCCTGCGGCAGGCCGGCCATGGCTGCGTTTCCCCTTGCGTGACGAGCGACCATTCTCCGCCAGCCCCCCGCGCGTCAAGGCGGGCGCGGCGGGCTTGCCAGGGCGCGCGCGGGCGGAGAACATCCGTTTCAATTCGAGATACCGGAGGAAGGTCATGGTCACCACCCGTCGCCGCCCGCTGCTGGCGGGGTTCGCCGCCGCTGCTGCCGCCCCCCGAATCGCCTCCGCCCAGGGAGGCGAGATCAAGTTCGGCGCGCTCTATCCCTTCTCCGGCGGCCTGGCGCTGCTCGGCGACGAGAGCTTCCGCGGCCTGGAAGTGGCGGTGGAGGAGCGCAACGGCGCCGGCGGCGTGCTCGGCCGCCAGATCCGCCTGGCGAAGGGCGACGCGGTGGACCAGAACCAGGCGATCGGCGAGGTCCGCCGCCTGATGAGCGTGGAGCGCGTGGCCGCGGTGTTCGGCACCTATGCCTCCCCGCTGAGCTTCGCAGCGACGCAGGTGACCGAGCTGCAGGGAGTGCCCTATTTCGAGATGGGCGCGATCTCCGACCCGATCACCGAGCGCGGCTTCCGCTACGTCTTCCGCACCTGCCCGCGGTCGTCCGATTTCGGCGTGGCGACGGTCGGCGCGGTGGCGGATGCGCTGGCGCCGGCCTATGGCGTCGATCCCAAAAGCCTGAAGATCGCCATCCTGCACGAGGATGCGCTCTACGGGCAGACGGTGAGCGGCTTCCAGGAACAGCAGATCCGCCAGCGCGGACTGACCCAGGTGGAGAAGCTCGCCTACTCGGCGCGGTCAGTGGACCTCTCCTCCGTCATCCAGCGGCTGCGCGGCGTGAACGCCGACATCGTGCTGCACACCGGCTACCAGAACGACATCGTGCTGTTCTTCCGCGGCATGCAGGAGGCGAACTGGAAGCCGCGCATGGTGATCGGTTCGGGCGCCGGCTATTCGCTGACCGACACGGCGCGCGCCGTCGGCCCCGCCTTCGAGGGCGTGATGAACGTGGACTTCACCCAGTTCGCGGTGAACGAGCAGTACGCGCCGGGCGTCTCCGCCTTCGTCGAGCTGTACAAGCGGCGCTACGGCTCCGACCCGCGCTCGGGGCATTCGCTCGCCAACTACTTCGGCGGGCGGGTCTATCTGGACGCCGTCCAGCGGGCCGGGTCCACCGACAAGGACCGCATCCGCACCGCGGTGCTGGCGACGGACGTGGCGGAAGGCACGACGCCGACCGGCTGGGGCGTGCGCTTCGACGAGAAGGGCCAGAACACGCGCGTGCGGCCCTTCCTGCTGCAGTGGCAGGGCGGGCGGCAGGTCACCGTCTACCCGGCGCAGGCCGCGGTGACGCAGCTCCGCCCGCAGATGGGCGCGGCAGGCTGAGAAGGGGGCGGCTCCGGCCGCCCTTTTTCGCATCATGGACATCCTCCTCCAGCTCATCGCCAATGGTGTGCTGCTCGGCGGCGTCTTCGCGCTGATCAGCATCGGGTTGACCCTCATCTTCGGCATCGTGCGCGTGGTGAACTTCGCGCATGGGGAGCTGCTGATGGTCGGGCTCTACGCCACCTGGATCATGGCGACGCAATTCGGCCTGCACCCCTACGTCGCGGCGCTGCCGCTGGCGGTGGCGTTCTTCTTCCTCGGCGCGCTGATGCAGCGGGCGATCATCCAGCCGCTGATGAACGCCGACCCGCACATCCAGATCTTCGCCACCGTCGGCGTCGGCACGGCGCTGGCGAACGCGGCGCTGATGATCTTCTCCGCCGACCTGCGCAGCGTGGACCTGCCGTGGGCGCGGCAGGCCACGGACCTGTTCGGGCTGGCGAGCGTGTCGCGCGGCAACCTCGTGGCCTTCGCCGTGTCCTTCGTCGCGACCGGCGCGCTGATCGCCTTCCTGAACCGGACGCATCTCGGCCGCGCCATCCGCGCCGTGGCGCAGAACCGCTACGCCGCGCCGCTGATGGGCATCGACGTCAACCGCATCTACGCCATCACCTTCGGCATCGGCGCGGGCTGCGTCGGGCTCGCGGCCGCGGTGCTGGCGCCGCTCTATCCGGCCTTCCCGACCGTGGGCTCCTTCTTCGTGCTGACCGCCTTCGTGGTGGTGGTGCTCGGCGGCATGGGCAGCCTGGAAGGGGCGGTGGTCGGCGCGCTGATCATCGGGCTGGTGGAGAGCCTGGCCGGCTACTACGTCGCGCCGGACCTCAAGGAGGTCGTCTACTTCGTCATCTTCCTGGGCATCCTGATCGTCCGCCCCGCGGGGCTCTTCGGCGTGCGGGGGAACGAGTGATGCGGCTGGCGCTTTCCTTCGGCGGCCTCGCCGCGCTTTTCGCCCTGCCCTTCTGGCTGATCCCGGCGATCGACCCGGAAGGCTCGGGCTTCTGGCAGCACATCTTCGTCACCATCTTCGTCTTCGCGGCGATGGCCTGCGCGTGGAACATCCTCGGCGGCTTCGCGGGACAGCTCTCGCTCGGCCAGACGATCTTCTACGGCATCGGCGGCTATGCCGGCGCGATGCTGAACCAGCATTTCGGGCTGATCCCGTGGCTCGGCGGCATCGCGGGGGCGGCGGTCTCGGTCGCCATCGCGGTCGCCATCGCCTGGCCATGCCTCCGGCTGCGCGGGCCGTTCTTCACGCTCTCCACCATCGCCTTCCTGGAGGTGATCCGGCTGCTGGCGATCCACTTCAAGGATTTCACCGGCGGCTCCGCGGGGCTGCCGGTGCCGATGTTCGTCGGCACCGAGATGCGCATCGGCTGGGCCTGGATGCTGTTCCGCGACAAGGAGAACTACCTGATCATCGCCTTCGGCCTGCTGGTGGTCTGCCTCGCGGCATCCTGGGCCGTGCGCAATTCGCGCCTCGGCTTCTACCTGGTGGCGGTGCGGGAGAGGGAGGACGCGGCGCGCGCCGTCGGCGTCAACGCGACCGCGGTGAAGCTGGCGGCCTTCGCGATCTCCGCCGGCCTGACCTCGCTGGTCGGCACCTTTCACGGCATCTACCTGAACTTCATCGACCCGGAGACGATGTTCTCCCTGCCGACGGCGATCCAGGTGGCGATGTTCGCGCTGATCGGCGGCCTCGGCACCGTCACGGGCCCGATCTGGGGTACGCTGCTGGTGGTGCCGATCGCCGAGGCCGCGCGCGGCTGGCTGGGCGCCGCGGCGAACGGGCTGCACGGCCTGGTCTATGGCCTCGTGCTGGTGGCGGTGGTGCTGACCATGCCGAAAGGGCTGGTGGGCTCGATCGGGCCCTGGCTGAAGCGGCGGCTCGGCGGTGCGGCGGAGGCGGACACCGCAGCGCGCATCGAAGCCCCCGAAGCCGCGGCACCTGGGGAGGAACGGCCGCCGGTCGGCGAGCCGCTGCTCGAAGCACGCAATCTGACGAAGAGGTTCGGCGGGCTCGTGGCGACCAACGACGTCTCCGTCACGCTGCGCGAGGGCGAGGTGCTCGGCGTCATCGGGCCGAACGGCGCGGGCAAGACGACGCTGTTCAACCTGCTCTCGGGCTTCCTGGCGCCGAGCGCCGGCGGCGTGAAGGTCCGGCTGCCCGACGGATCCTGGGTCTCGCCCGGTTCGCCGCATGGCTTCGCGGCGGCGGGCGTGGCGCGTACCTTCCAGATCGTGCAGCCCTTCACCGGGCTGAGCGTGCGGGAGAACATCATGCTCGGCGCCTTCCACGGCACGCGCAGCGCGGTGGAAGCGCGGCGCATCGCCGAGGAAGTGGCGGCAACCGTCGGGCTGACCGGGCTGCTGGACGCGGAGGCGCGCAGCCTGACCGTCGGCGGCGCCAAGCGCCTGGAGGTGGCGCGCGCGCTCGCGATGAAGCCGCGCGTGCTGCTGCTGGACGAGGTGATGGCCGGCCTCAACCCGGCCGACGTGCAGCAGGCGGTGGAACTCATCAAGCGGGTGCGCGATTCCGGCGTCTCGGTCATCGCCATCGAGCACGTCATGGCGGCGGTGATGGCGCTGTCGGACCACATCGTGGTGATCAATTCCGGGAAGCTGATCGCGGAGGGCCCACCCTCCGAGATCGCGCGCAACCCGGCGGTGATCGAGGCCTATCTCGGCGAGGAGTACGCCCATGCTGCGGCTTGAGGGCCTCCGCGCCGGCTACGGGCCGGTGACGGTGCTGCAGGATGTCTCGCTGGAAGTGAATGCCGGCGAGGTCGTCACCATCGTCGGCGGCAACGGTGCGGGCAAGACGACGACGCTGCGCGCCATCTGCGGGCTGCTCAGGCCGACCGGCGGGCGCATCACCGTGGACGGCAGGGACACGGCGGGGCTGAGCCCGCCGGCGATCGTCGACCTCGGCATCACCATGGTGCCGGAAGGGCGGCAGCTCTTCCCCTTCATGACGGTGCGCGAGAACCTGATGCTCGGCGCCTACAAGCCGGCGGCGCGCGCACGCATCGACGAGCGGATGGAGGAGGTGCTGGCGCTGTTCCCGCGCGTGCGGGAGAGGCTGTCGCAGATGGCCGGATCGCTGTCGGGCGGCGAGCAGCAGATGGTCGCCATCGCCCGCGGCATGATGGCCAACCCGCGGCTGCTGATGTTCGACGAACCGTCGCTCGGCCTCGCGCCGCTGATCGTCAAGCAGGTCTTCGAGATCGTGGACCGCGTGGTCGCGAGCGGGACGACGGTGCTGATCGTCGAGCAGAACATCGTCCACACGCTGCAGATCGCGACGCGCGGCTATGTGCTGGAGAACGGCCAGGTGGTGATGAGCGACACCGGACCCGCCCTGCTCAAGGACCCGCATGTGAAGCGGGCCTATCTCGGTGTCTGAGCCGGCCTCCCCGCTGCCGCCGCCGGGCACGCGGGTGCTCGTGACCGGCGGCGCGCGGGGGATCGGGCGCACGGTCGCGGATGGCTTCGCCGCGCGTGGCGCGCGGGTGTGCATCCTGGACCGGGATGCGGTGCCGGATCCGCCGAAGGAATGGCTCTGCATCGCCGGCAACGTCGCGGATGCCGGCGAGGTCGAAGCCGCCTTCGCGGCGATGGATGCGGCCTGGGGCGGGGTGGACGTCGCGCTCGCCAATGCCGGCTTCTCGATGAACACGCCGACGCTGGATCTGGACGTCGCGGACTGGCGGCGCACGATCGATGTGAACCTGACCGGCGCCTTCCTGACGGCCCAGGCCGCCGGCCGGCGGATGGTGCGCGACGGGGCCGGGCTGATCCTGTTCACATCGAGCCTCTACGGCACCATCGGCGGGGCGGAGCGCGCGGCCTATTGCGCGACCAAGGCGGCGGTCGCGAACCTCGCGCGCGCGCTCGCCTGCGAATGGGGGCCGCGCGGCGTGCGGGTGAATGCGCTGGCGCCCGGCTATACGGAGACGACCCTGGTCAGCGACCTCGTCGCGCGCGGCCGGCTCGATCCCGCCTCGCTGACGGCGCGCGCGCCGCTGCGCCGGCTCGTGCGGCCGGAGGAGGTGGCGGCGATGGCCTGCTTCCTCGCCTCCCCCGCCGCCGGGGCGATCACCGGCGCCATTCTGCCGGTGGACGCCGGATGGACCGCGAACGGAGCGCCGTGACATGCCGGTGACGACCCCGCTCAACCCCGCCGCGCCCTGCCTCCGGCTCGCGACGACGCCCGCCGACTGGGAGGCGCTGACGCCCGACGCGGCACGCAGCATGTGGTGGTCCATGCAGGCCATCCGCTCCTTCGAGGAAGCGGTGCTGCGGCTGGCGTCGGAGGCGCTGGTGCACGGACCGGCGCATTCCTCCATCGGCCAGGAGGGCGGCGCGACGGGGGCGATCTTCGCGCTGAAGCCGGGTGACCAGATCAATGGCAGCCATCGCGGCCATCACCAGTTCCTCGCCAAGGCGCTGCGCCATGTCGGCGCGACCGATGCGGTGACGCCCGAGGCGCGCGGCGTGCTGCGCCAGGCGCTGGCGGAGATCATGGGGCTTTCCCCCGGCTGGTCGGGCGGGCGCGGCGGGTCGATGCATCTGCGCTGGGCCGAGGCCGGGTGCCTCGGCACCAATGCGATCGTCGGCGGCGGCGTGCCGCTCGCGGCCGGTGCGGCGGCAGCGATGAAGTTCGCGGGCACCGACAACGTCGCGGTGACATTCCTCGGCGACGGCGCGACCAATATCGGTGCGGCGCTGGAGACGATGAACCTCGCCGCGGCCTGGTCGCTGCCGATGGTGTTCTTCCTCGAGAACAACCTCTACGCGGTGTCGACGACGGTTGCGGAAAGCACCCGCGAACCGCGGCTCGTGGCACGCGGCATGGGCTTCGGCATCCCCTCCTGGCAGGTGGACGGGATGGACCCGCTGGCGGTGAAGCTGGCGATGGAGCAGGCGGTGGCGCTCTGCCGCGAAGGCCGCGGCCCGGCGCTGATCGAGGCGGAATGCTACCGCTTCTTCCACCAGAACGGGCCGCTGCCCGGTTCCGCCTTCGGCTATCGCACGAAGGAGGAGGAAGCGGCCTGGCGCGCGCGCGACCCGATCCCGCTGCTGGAGAAGCGCCTGCCTCAGGCAAAGACCACGCAGATGCGGGCGGAGATCGAAGCGGCGATGGCCGAGATCGTCGCCGAGTTCACCGAGCCCGCCGGCAATGCCCGCCGCATCCGCCCCGCCCTGTGGCCCGACCCGGCGAGCAAGGACATGCATATCCGCGGCGACCTGTCGGAGCTCGCCGGCACGCGCACGGCGTTCCGCGGCCGCGTGGTCCAGCGGAAATTCATCGACTGCGTGTCGGAGGTGATGCACCGGCGCATGGCGGCGGACCCGCGCATCATCGTCATGGGCGAGGACATCCACCGCCTGCGCGGCGGCACCAACGGCGCGACGCGCGGGCTGGCGGAGGCCTTCCCGGGCCGCATCCTCGGCACGCCGATCGCAGAGGCCGCCTTCATGGGCCTCGCCGGCGGCATGGCGATGGATGGGCGGTTCCGGCCGGTGGTCGAGTTCATGTACCCGGATTTCCTCTGGGTCGCAGCGGACCAGGTGTTCAACCAGGCGGCCAAGGCGCGCCACATGTTCGGCGGCACGGCGAAGGCGCCGCTGGTGCTGCGCACCAAGGTCGCGATCGGCACCGGCTACGGCAGCCAGCATTCGATGGACCCGGCCGGCATCTTCGCGACCGCACCGGGATGGCGGATCGTGGCACCCGCCACGCCCTACGACTATGTCGGCCTGATGAATGCGGCGCTGGCCTGCGACGACCCGGTGCTCGTGCTGGAACACGTGGCACTCTACCAGAGCGAGGGCGACGCGCCGGAGGAGGATTGGGACTACGCCATCCCGATCGGTTCGGCGAAGACGGTGCGGCGCGGCAAGGCGGTGACCGTTGCGACCTACCTCAACATGGTGTCGCAATCCGTCGCCGCGGCGGAAGCGACCGGCGTGGATGCGGAGGTGATCGACCTGCGCACGCTGGACCGTGCCAGCCTCGACTGGGCGGCGGTGGAAGCGAGCGTGAGGCGCACCGGCGCGCTGATCGTGGTGGAGGAAGGCGCGCAGGGCCCGTCCTGGGGCGGCTGGTTCGCCGACGCGGCGCAGCGCAGGCTGTTCGACTGGCTCGATGCGCCGGTCGCGCGCGTCACGGGCGGCGAGGCGAGCCCGACCATCAGCAAGGTGCTCGAACACGCCGCGCGTGCGACGCAGGTAGATGTGGAGGCCGCACTGCTGGCCATGGAGCGCGAACGCGGGAGGCGCTGATGCAGACGCGCGCATCGATCTCGGGGCAGACCGCGATCACCGTCATCCTCGCCCATCCGGTCGCGCATGTGCGCGCGCCGCAGGCGATGAACGCGCATTACGACGCACTCGGCTATGACGGCGTGCTGGTGCCGCTGCAGGTGCTGCCGGAGGACCTCGCGACCGTCGTCGCCGGGTTGCGGCGGTTGCGGAACCTGCGCGGCATCGTCGTGACCGTGCCGCACAAGGAGGCGATCGCGTCCCTCTGCGACGAGCTGACGGCAGACGCGCGCCAGGTCGGCGCGGTGAACGTCATCCGCCGTGAGGAGGACGGAAGACTGACCGGCGGGCAGTTCGACGGGGAAGGCTTCGTCGCCGGACTGCGCGGCGCGGGGCACGAGGTCACCGGCCGCGCGGTGTTCATGGCCGGCGCGGGCGGCGCGGCGGCGGGCCTCGCCTTCGCCCTTGCGCGGCATGGCGCGCGACGGCTGACCATCCACAACCGCACGGCGGCGAAGGCCGAGGAACTCGCCGCGCGGGTCCGCGCCGCCTATCCCGCCTGCGACACGCGCGCCGGCGGCGCCGATCCGTCAGGCCACGACATCGTGGCGAATGCGACATCGCTCGGCATGCACGAGGGCGATGCGCTGCCGCTGGAGGTGGCGCGTCTCGCGCCGCCCATGCTGGCGGCGGAGGTCATCATGGCGCCGGAAGTGACGCCGTTCCTCGCCGAGGCCGCAAAGCGCGGTTGCGCGACCCATGGCGGCAAGCCGATGCTTACCGCCCAGATCGCGCTGCTCGCGCGCTTCATGGGCGCGATCGCTGTTCCTTGCGATCGCTGACGCGATGCGGCCCGCCGGTGGTCCGGCGAAGCGAAGCAGACCGGAGGTTTGCGCCCGGCGCCTGAGGGCACGAAACGGCCGATGCCAGCGGTCGCGAATAGCGGCCGCTGGTATGAGGGATCGAGCGAACGCTCAATCCGTGCGGATGCCTGCCTCGCGGATGATGCTCTCCCACTTGGTCCGCTCCGCCTCCATCCAGGCGGCGGCGCGGGCGGGGGAGGTGTCGGGCTCGATCCGCATCGCCAGGTCCGCCAGGCGGCGCTGCACCCCGGCATCCGCGGCGACCTTGCCGAAGGCCTGGGCGGCGGCATCCACCACCGGCGCGGGCGTGCCGGACGGCGCCAGAACCATGTGCCAGGTATAGGCCTCGAGGCCGGGGAAGCCGGCCTCTGCCGTGGTCGGCACGTCGGGAAGCTGCGGCAGGCGCTGGCTGTCCATCACCGCCAGGGCGCGGGTCTCGCCGCGCTGCACGAAGGGCAGCGTGGTGGTGGCGACGTCCACGATGATGGGGATGGTGCCGTTCAGCACGTCCGGCATGGCGGCCGCCGTGCCGCGATAGGGCACGTGGTTGGCGCGGACGCCGGCGCGGCGCAGCAGAAGTTCGGTCGCGAGGTGCAGGGCGCCGCCATTGCCGCTGCTCGCGTAGTCGTGCCTGCCGGGCTCGGCGCGCAGCTTGGCGACCAGCTCCTGCAGGGTGCGCGCCGGGAAGTCCTTGTTCACCGTGATCACCATCGGGATCACGCCGATCAGCGAGACGGGGGTGAAATCGGCCACCGGATCGAAGGGCAGGCGCGGGAAGAGCGCGCGCAGCACCGAATGGGCGACCGTGGTGTAGAGAAAGGTCTGGCCGTCCTTCGGCGCCTTGGCGACGGCATCGGTGCCGACCACGACGCCGGCGCCGGTGCGGTTCTCGACGATGACGCGCTGGGGCAGGGTCTTGGACAGCTCGTCAGCGAAGAGCCGGGCGGGAATGTCGGTCGGGCCGCCGGCCGCGAAGGGAACCACCAGGCGCACCGGCTGGCTCGGCCAGCCCTGGGCGCGCGCGGCAACGGGGGCGAGGGCCGCGGCAGCGCCGAGGCCCAGCAGGTGACGACGGTTCATGTGCATTCTCCCGAACGTTCGGACGCATGGACCAAGCCTCGGCATGCGTCAACCGCTCCATCCGGGAGCGGCCGTTCAGCTCGGCCGGATGCCCGCCCCGCGGATGACGGGCGTCCATTTTGCCGTCTCGCTGGCCAGGAAGCGCGCCGCGCTCTCCGGGGTGCTGTCGGTGGTGACGTTCATCGTCATCTGCGCCAGCCGTGCCTGCACCGCCGGGATCGCCAGGGCCCGGTTGAAGCCGGCGTTGATCGCCCGCACCACCGGCATGGGCGTGCCCGCGGGCACCATCGCCATGTGCCAGGTGTAGCATTCGAACTCCGGCACGCCGCCCTCGATGAAGGTCGGGATGTCGGGCGCATAGGGCATGCGCGTGCGGGTGCTGATGGCGAGCGGACGCAGCTCGCCGCGCTGGATGTAGGGCAGCGCGCCGGCGGCGACGTCGAAGATCATCGGGATGCGCCCGGCCAGCACCTCCGGCATCGCGGCCGAGGAACCGCGGAAGGAGATGTGGTTCACCCGCAGCCCGCCCGCCATGTGCAGGAACAGCTCGGTGCCGAGATGCACCGCGCCGCCATTGCCCGAGGAGGCGTAGTCATACTTGCCCGGGTTGTCGCGCAGCAGTCTGATCAGGTCCGGCAGGGTCCGCGCGGGGAAATCCTTGTTCACCAGCAGGATCATCGGGATCTGGCCGATGAAGGCGGCGGGCGTGAAATCCGCCATCGGGTCGAAGGGCAGGTTCTCGAACAGCCCCGGAAGATAGGCGTGGCCGACCGTGGTGTAGAGGATGGTATGCCCATCCTTCGGCGCCTTGGCGACCACGTCGGTGCCGATCAGCACGCCGGAGCCGGTGCGGTTCTCGACCACGAGGCGATGCGGCAGGAACTTCGACATCTCGTCCGCGAGCAGGCGGGCGGGGATGTCGGTGGGCCCGCCGGCGGCGAAGGGCACGACGATGCGGCCCGGCTGGGTCGGCCAGACCGGCGCCTGGGCGCGCACGGCGAAGGGCGCGAGAGCGCCGGCGGCTCCAATGCCGAGGACGTGACGACGATTCATGGCTGCCTATTCCTCCCGTGTTCTTGCCGCGTATCTGGGAGGCCGGCGCCGGACGCGTCAATGGGTGCTCAGGCTGGATCGAGGCGCTTTCCGCCTTCCCCGTCGAAGACATGCAGGGCGGCGAGATCGGGCGCGACGCGCAGACCCTCCCCGGGGACACCGCCCGGCAGGCGCGCGGTCAGCGCGGTGCCGTCCGGCAGCCGGCCATGCACGACAGTCTCCGAGCCGAGCGGCTCGGCGAGCTCGACGCCAAGCGGCAGGCCGTCCGCGCCGTCGGGCAGCAGGTGTTCCGGGCGGATGCCCAGCGTGACGGCGCGCCCTTCCCCGCCCGGCCGCGCGCCGTCGGCGAAGCGCCACACCGCGCCGCCGCCGAGCCGCGCCGCGGCGCCACCCTCGGTCAGCGTGGCGGGCAGGAAGTTCATCGCCGGGCTGCCGATGAAGGAGGCGACGTAGGTGTCGGCCGGGCGCGACCAGACCTCCATCGGCGTGCCGACCTGGGCCGCGCGCCCTTCGTGCATCACCACCAGCCGATCGCCGAGCGTCATCGCCTCCACCTGGTCGTGGGTGACGAAAAGCGAGGTGACCGACAGACGCTTCTGCAGCCGGCGGATCTCGGCACGCATCTGCACGCGCAGCTTGGCGTCGAGGTTCGACAGCGGCTCGTCGAAGAGGAACAGCTTGGGGTGGCGCACGATGGCGCGGCCCATGGCGACGCGCTGGCGCTGACCGCCCGACAACTGGCGCGGCTTGCGGTCGAGCAGTTGGCCGATCGACAGCAGGGCGGCGGCTTCCTCGACGCGGGCACGGATCTCCGCCTTGGGCAGGCCGCGAATCTTGAGGCCGTAGGCCATGTTGTCGAAGACCGACATGTGCGGATAGAGCGCGTAGGTCTGGAACACCATGGCGATGTCGCGGTCGGCGGGCTCCAGCGGGGTGACGTCGCGGCCCTCGATCAGCACCCGGCCGGAGCTCGGCGTCTCCAGCCCCGCGACGATGCGCAGCAGGGTGGACTTGCCGCAGCCGGAGGCGCCGACGATCACCACCATCTCGCCGTCCGCGACCGCGAGGTCGATGCCGTGCAGTACGTTGGTCGCGCCGAAGGCCTTGGTCACACCCTGGATGTCGAGGCTCGCCACGCGGCTACTTCTCCGTCTCGGTCAGGCCCTTGATGAACCAGCGCTGCAACAGCACCACGACGGCGACCGGCGGCAGCAGGGCGAAGACCGCGGTGGCCATGATGAGGTTCCACTCGTTCTGCGTGTCGCCGATGCCGATCATCTTGGTCAGGCCGACGATGATGGTCTCGAGGTCGCGGTTCGACACCATCAGCAGCGGCCAGAGATACTGGTTCCAGCCATAGATGAAGAGGATGACGAAGAGCGCGGCGATATTGGTCACCGAGAGCGGCAGCACCACGTCCTTGAGGAAACGCAGCGGACCGGCGCCGTCCACCTTGGCGGCCTCGACATACTCGTCGGGGATGGTGAGGAAGAACTGGCGGAACAGCAGCGTGGCGGTGGCCGAGGCGATGAGCGGCAGGGTCAGGCCGGTCATGCTGTCGATCAGCGAGAGATCGGTCATCACCTGGAAGGTCGGGATGATGCGCACCTCGACCGGCAGCATCAGGGTGATGAAGATCATCCAGAAGAAGACCATGCGCAGCGGGAAGGAGAAGAACACCACCGCGAAGGCCGAGAGCAGCGAGATGGCGATCTTCCCGCAGGCGATCAGCAGCGCCATGACCAGGCTGTTGAGCAGCATGGTGCTGGCCGGCACGGCGAAGGTGTTGCGCCCGCCGCCGCCCTGGAACCAGGCGGTCGTATAGTTGTGAAGGGCCTCGCCGCCCGGCAGCAGCGGCACGTCGCCGCGGCCGATCGTGTCGGTGTCGTGCGTGGACCCGACGATGGTGATCCAGATCGGCAGGGCGAAGACGGCAACCCCGAGGACCAGGGCGAGATGCGTCAGCATCCGCTCGCGCGCGCGGCGGCGGCGGGAAGCGGCGGCAAGCGCCTCGACGTCGATGGCCGCACCCGACATCAGTAGTGGACCCGGCGTTCGATGAAGCGGAACTGGATGGCCGTCAGGGCGATGACGATGATCATCAGGATCACGCTCTGCGCGGCGGAGGAACCGAGGTTGAGGTTCTGCACGCCATCGACATAGACCTTGTAGATCAGCGTCTCGGTCGCATTGCCGGGCCCGCCGCGCGTCAGCGCGTGGATGATGCCGAAGGTGTCGAAGAAGGCGTAGACCAGGTTCACCACCAGCAGGAAGAAGGCGGTGGGCGAGAGCAGCGGGAAGACCACCGTCCAGAAGCGGCGCATCGGCCGTGCCCCGTCGATCGCCGCGGCTTCCAGCACCGAACTCGGGATCGACTGCAGCCCGGCGAGGAAGAAGATGAAGTTGTAGGAAACCTGCTTCCACGCCGCGGCGATGATCACCATCGCCATCGCCTGCCCGCCATTCACCCGGTAGTCCCATTCGATGCCGAGCGCACCGAAGCCGCGGCCGACGAGGCCGATCGAGGGGTGGAAGATGAACAGCCACAGCACCGCGGCGAGCGCGGGAGCGACCGCATAGGGCCAGATGAGCAGGGTCTTGTAGACGCCCGCGCCGCGGATCTGCTTGTCGGCCTGGACCGCGAGGAACAAGGCCGCGCCGAGCGCCAGCGCCGCGACCGAGGAGGCGAAGATGACGGTGTTCCAGGCGGCGTTGAGGTAGATCGGGTCGTGGAAGAGGTCGAGGAAGTTCTCGAAGGCGACGAATTCGGTGCGCAGGCCGAAGGCGTCCTGGCGCAGCGTCGATTGCCAGACCGCCATGCCGGCCGGCCAGAAGAAGAAGACCAGCGTCACCGCCATCTGCGGCATCAGCAGCAGATAGGGCAGCGCGGCGCCGCGGAAGATGACCTTCTTTCTCAATCAAGCCTCCGCGGCGCCGCGCCTGTCATCAGCCGCGGTTGGCGCGCTCGAAGTTGCGCAGCACCTGGTTGCCGCGGTTGGTCGCGTTCACCAGCGCCTGCTGGGCCGTCTGCTGGCCCTGGAAGGAGCGCTCGAGCTCTTCCTCCATGATGGTGCGGATCTCGACGAAGCCGCCCAGGCGGATGCCGCGGCTGTTGTCGGTCAGCGTGCCGCCGCCGCGCAGGAGCTGCTCGATCGGCACGTCCGCGCCGGGATTGTCGCGGTAGAAGCCGCGGTCGCGCGCGAGGGCGTAGGAGGCGCGGCGCACCGGGACATAGCCCGTGTCCATGTGCCACTGCGCGTCCACCTCGGGGTTGCTGAGGTACTTGAAGAACTCGGCGACGCCCTGGAACTCGTCGCGGGAACGCCCGCCGCCGGCGGCCGGACCCTTGTTCATCACCCAGAGGCTGGCGCCGCCGATGATGCTGTTGATCGGCGCGTTCGGCGTGCCCTGGTAGTAGGGCAGCATCGCCACGCCCCAGTTGAAGCGCGCTTCCCGCTGCACCCGGGCGCGGAAGCCGGAGGAGGTGAACATGATCGCCGCCTCCCCGTTCGGGAAGGCGGGCTCGCCGGCGTTGTTGCGGCCGCCGTAGCGGAACATCCCGTCACGCTGCCAATCCACCAGCGCGGCCATGTGGCGCTGCACCAGCGGGTTGTTGATGCGCAGTTCCGTGCCGAGCCCGCCGAAGCCGTTCGCCAGGGTGGCGAGGGGGATGTCGTGGATGGCGGAGAAGTTCTCGATCTGCGCCCAGGTGAGCCAGGCGGTGCTCATCGGCACGGCGGTGCCGCCGCCGGCCTTCAGCTTGGGCAGGATCTCGGCGACACCCTGCCAGGTTTCCGGGAACTTGTCGGGATCGACGCCGGCACGGCGGAAAGCGTCCTTGTTGTACCAGACGACGGTGGTCGAGCTGTTGAAGGGCATCGACATCATCCGCCCGTCCGACAGGCTGTAGTAGCCGCGCACGCCGGGCAGGTAGTCGTTGAAGTCGATCTCGATGCCGGTCTCGGCCAGCAGCTCGTGCACCGGCTTCACCGCGCGGCCGGCGGCCATCATGGTGCCGGTGCCGACCTCGAACATCTGGACGATGTGCGGCGCATTGCCGGCACGGAAGGCGGCGATCGCGGCGACCATCGTCTCCGGGTAGGAGCCGCGGAAGGTCGGCACGACCTTGAAGCGGGTCTGGGTCGCGTTGAAGTCGGTGGCGCGCTTTTCCAGCAGCCCGCCGAGGGGATTGGCGAGGCCGTGCCAGAACTGGATCTCGATGGGCTGGGACTGGCCCAGCGCGGGCGCGGCGACGCCAAGGGACATCGCCCCGGTCAGCAATGTACGACGGTGCATCGGGTCGTCCTCTCCCGTTGTGGCGACGCGGCGGCTTAACCGGACGCCTTTGCAGAGAGATTACAGAGCGATGTCAGTCTGATGAAGGGACATGTCCGACGAGGCGCGCATAAACCTGCGGATCCGTGGCGCCTTCGGTGCCGAAGAGCAGGATCCGGCTGGCTTCCTCCAGTCCCAATGCTGCGCGCGCGAAGGGTTCCTGCGCCGCCAGCAGCAGGGCGGCGAGGCCCGCCACCGCGCTTTCGCCCGCCACCACCGGCGGCGTGCGGGCGGCGAGCGCCTTCATGCAGTCCACCGCGCTCTCGTCCGGCACGGCCATGAAGGCGTAGGCGCCGCGCTCCAGCTCCTGCCAGGCGAGCAGCGAGGGTTCCCCGCAGGCGAGGCCGGCCATCAGCGTGTCGAGCTCGCCCCCGATGGTGGTCGGCTGCCCGGCCTCGGCGCTGGCGAGCAGGCAGGCGGCCTTCTCGGGCTCGGCGACGACGATCTTCACGCCGCTGCCGAAGCGCGCGCGCATCTGCGTGGACACCGCGGCGGCCACGCCGCCCACGCCGCCCTGGACGAAGACATGGGTGGGCGCCTGGCCGAGCTGGTCCGCGGCCTCGTCGGCCATGACGCGGTAGCCCTGCATCACGTCGCGCGGAACCTCGGTGTAGCCGGCATAGGAGGTGTCGGAGACGACGAACCACGTGTTCGCGTCGGCCTGCTTCTGCGCTTCCCGCACCGCGTCGTCGTAGTTGCCGGGGACGACCCGGATCTCGGCACCCCATTTCGCGATGGCGTCGCGGCGGCCCTGGCTGACATGCTCATGGACGAAGATGACGCAGCCCGCGCCGAAGCGCTGGGCGCCCCAGGCGACGGAGCGGCCATGGTTGCCGTCGGTCGCGCAGCAGACGGTGATGGCGCGGGTGGCCTCCTTGTAGGTGCCGTCCATCAGCTCGGCGGCGGTGGCGGCATTGGCGACGCCGCGCCTGGCCAGTTCGCCCTGGAGCAGGCGCATGACCGCATAGGCGCCGCCCAACGCCTTGAAGGAACCAAGGCCGAAGCGCCCGCCCTCATCCTTGTAGCGGACCGCGCCCACCCGGGCGGCGGCGGCGGCGTCCGGCAGGTCCACCAGCGGGGTCGGCGCATAGCCTGGCCAGGAGGCGATCTCCGCCTTCGCGCGGCGGAAGGCGCCGTCGGGCAGGACGACGATCCCCGGGGTGCCGTGCTGGCGGTTGATAAGGAATCGGAACGGACGGGTCGGGATCATGGTGGCCCATATTGCGCCGGCGCGCGCCCCGCGCCAAACCGGGACGAGGACCGGAGAGGGCGCGGCATGAAGATCACCATCCTGGGCGGCGGCGGGTTCCTGGGCCGCAAGCTGGCGGCACGGCTGGCCAGGGACGGGGCGCTGGGCGGCAGGTCCATCACGGGCCTGACGCTGTTCGACCTCGCAGCCCCGGCGCCGCTCGCCGCCCCCTTCCCGGTGCAGTGCCTGGGCGGCGACGTGGCCGACCCGGCGGCGGTGGCGGCGGCCATCCCGGCGGGGACGGAGCTGGTCTTCCATCTCGCCGCCGTGGTCAGCGCCGCGGCGGAGGCCGATTTCGACCTCGGCATGAAGGTGAACCTGCATGGCACGCTGGCGGTGCTGCAGGCCTGCCGCGCACTGGGGACGAAGCCGCGGGTGATCTTCACTTCCTCCGTCGCCTCCTTCGGCGGCGGGCAGGAGGCGGTGGTGCCCGATGACGGCCGCCAGGTGCCGACCAATTCCTATGGCGCGCAGAAGGCGATCGGCGAGCTGCTGCTGCAGGACGCGACGCGCAGGGGCTTCCTCGATGCCGTCAGCATCCGCCTGCCGACGGTGATGGTGCGGCCGGGGCGGCCGAACAAGGCCGCGTCCTCCTTCGTCTCGGCCATCATCCGGGAGCCGCTGCTCGGGCTTGCCACCGACTGCCCGGTGCCGCCGGAATTCGCGGTGTGGATCTGCTCCCCGCGCAGCAGCATGGAGTGGTTCCTGCACGCGGCGACGATGGACACCGCCGGCCTCGGCACAGATCGCGGCATCAATCCGCCGGGGCGCAGCGCGACGGTGGCCAAGCTGCTCGCGGCGCTGGAGGCCGTCGCCGGCCGCGAGGCCCGCGACAAGGTCGGTTTCGCCTTCGACAGGGAGGTGTTCGACATCGTCGTCGGCTGGCCGGCCGCCTTCGAGGCCAAGCGCGCGCGGCGCCTCGGCTTCGCCGAGCAGGAGTCGCTCGAGGACCTGGTGCGCGCCTTCATCGAGGACGACCTCGCGGCCACCCGCGCCGATCGCGGGCTCTGAGCCATGGAGCGGCTGATCGAGCGCCTCATCGTCGTCAGCCGCTGGGCGCTGGTGCCCTTCTATCTCGGGCTGGTGCTCGCGCTGTTCACGCTGCTCGCGGCCTTCCTGCGCGAACTGCATTCGGCCGTCACCAACGCCATGACCTTCTCGGAGCACCAGGCGATCGTGAAGGTGCTGTCCATGGTCGACCTGACGCTGATGGCCGGGCTGGTCGTCATCGTCATCTTCTCCGGCTACGAGAACATCGTCTCCCGCATCGACCCCGGCGGCACGCGGGACTGGCCGGCCTGGCTGACCACGGTGGATTTCGGCGGGCTGAAGAAGAAGCTGTTCGCCTCGATGGCCGCGATCTCCGCCGTGACCATGCTGAAGGCGCTGATGAAGCTGGAGGAGACGGTCAGCGAGACGCAGCTCTATTGGCTCGTCGTCATCAACCTGGTCTTCCTGCTCGGCTACCTCCTGATGGCGGTGGCGGACTGGTTCGCCGCCAAGGCGCCGAAGGGCTGAACGCGGCGGCCGCGCGCGAAGGCAAGGCCCTGACGCCGGTCGGCGGATAGGCCGACCGGCGTCAGACCTCGGCCACCGCACCGTCGCGGTCGGCCATCAGGCGGCGCATCGGCTCGGTGATCTCGGCCTTCCTTCCCGTGGCGTTGTCGATGACGACGCAGAGCGCGCGCGCCGAGCACAGCAGCCCATCGCGCCACATCGCGTACTGGTGCACGAAGGAGGAACGGCGGAAGGATGCCGTCCGCGCGGTCAGCAGCACGCCGTCGCGGAAATGGCCGGGGCGGTGGTACTTCACCTCCAGCGAGCCCACCACCGGGCCCGGCGCGTCCGGGGCGAAGGTGCCGCCGGCGCCGAGCCACCATTCGATGCGCATGTCCTCGAACAGCGTCAGGTAGGCGGCGTGATTGACGTGCGCGTAGATGTCGCATTCCGCCCAGCGGATCGTGTGCTCGCGCCAGAGCGCCCATTGTCCCTCGACGTCGAAGCGGTCGCGCAGTGTCGCGTCCATGCCCTGGTTCCTGCCCGTGTGGTCGCCGATTGTGCGGCGGCCCGCGGCGCGGGGAAAGCCGCCGCTTGATCCGCGCCCCGCGGGGCGCGAGGCTCCCCGGATACGAATACGGGGAAACGCCATGATCGCGCGCCGCCACCTGCCCCTCGCCGGGCTCGGCCTTTCGTTGCCTGTCCTCCGCCACGCCCATGCGGCCTGGCCGGCGGACCGGCCGATCGAGGTCATCGTCCCCTTCCCGCCCGGCGGCGGCGTCGACGCGGTGGCGCGCTTCGCCACGCACCAGGTCGCGCCGCTTCTGCCCGGCGCGCGCTTCGTCGTCAGCAACCGCCCCGGCGCCTCCGGGCAGCTCGGCATGGAGGCGATCTTCAACGCGGCGCCGGACGGGCATACCATCGGCGCCATCGGCAGCCTCAACGTCTCGACCCTACCGCTGGAACGGCCGGTGCGCTGGAAGGCGGAGGAATTCACCTACATCGCCAATATCGTGGACGATGCCTGCGGGCTGTGGGTGCTGGCCGGTTCGCCGCTGCGCAACCTCGGCGACCTGGTGGCGGCGCTGAAGCGCAGCCCGGAAAGCGTCTCGGTCGGCAGCGCCGCGGGGGTCGGCTCCGACGACCACCTGGTGCTGCTCGGCCTCGAGGAGAAGGCGGAGGTGCGCGCCCTTCACGCGCCGTTCAACGGCACGGCGCAGGTGCAGCGGGACCTGCTCTCCGGAGCGGTGAACGTCGCCTCCTTCAACATGAGCGAGGGCATCGTGCTGATGCGGGAGGGCAAGATCCGCTGCCTCGGCCAGGCTTCCCCGCAGCGCTGGTCGGCCGCGGCGGAGGTGCCGACCTTCCGCGAGCAGGGCTTCGACGTGGTGATCGGCTCCGCCCGCGGCATCGTCGGCCCGCCGGGCTTCCCGCCCGAGGCCGCGCGCGCGATGGAGGCGGCATTCGCCGCGGCCTTCGCCGACCCGGCCTTCACGCGCGACGCGGAGCGCGTCTCCCTGCCGCTGCGGCCGCTGGTGGGCGCGGCCTATCGCGACATGGTGCTGGCGGAAGGCGAGGTTGTGCGCGCCATGTTCGCCCGCAGGCCGTGGCGGCGCTGAAATCCTTGCGGCAGCGAACCGGCGCCGCCTGGAGCGGTTTCCGTTCGCCCTGGCTCACGGCAACCGCTCCAGCCCTTTGTTCTCGCGAGCATCTTTGCCCGATCAGGCGATTCCACCTGATCGGGATCTGCTCTAGCCTCCCCGCAACGAGACCTGGGAGGACAACAGACATGACCACGCGTCGCGCCCTGCTTGCCGGGGCCGGAACCCTTGCCGTGCCGGCACCGTCATGGGCGCAACCCGCCTGGCCCGCAGACAAGCCGGTGGAGGTCATCGTGCCCTTCCCGGCCGGCGGCGGGGTGGACGTGATGACCCGCCTCGTCATGCCCCTGATCGCCGTCCAGATCCCCGGCTTCCGGCCGGTGGTGGTGAACCGCACCGGCGCCGCCGGGCAGATCGGGCTGGAGGCGACCTTCAACTCGCCGGCCGACGGCTACGTGCTCGGCGCCACCACCATCCCGGCGCACAACGCGATCCCGCTGGAGCGCCAGGTGCGCTACCGCGCGATGGACTTCACCTTCCTCTGCAACATCGTCGAGGATGCGAACTGCTTCTATGTGCGCGCCGAGAGCCCCTTCCGCACCGTCGCGGACGTGGTCGCCGCGGCACGGGCGCGGCCGGGCCAGGTCACCTACGGCACCACCGGCATCGGCAGCGACGACCACCTCTTCATGCTGGCCTTCGAGTCCGCCGCGAACGTGCCGCCCATGGTGCAGGTGCCCTTCGCCGGCGCCGCCCCGCTCATCCCCCAGCTGCTCGGCGGGAACATGGACCTGGCGGTGCTGAACGTGAACGACGCGCTGCAACTGAAGCGGGAAGGAAAGCTGCGCATCCTGGCGCAGGGCGCGGCGCGCCGCCAGCCGGAAGCGAACGACGTGCCGACCTTCCGCGAGGCCGGCTTCGACATCGTCGGCGGCGCGTCGCGCGGCATCGTCGGCCCGCCGGGCATGCCCGCGCCGATCGTCGCGCGGCTCGAAGCCGCCTTCCGTGCCGCGTTGAACGACGAAGGCTTCCGGCGCGAGGCGGAGCGGCAGTTCATGCCCCTGCGGCCACTGGTCGGCGCGGAATACCGCGCCTTCGCGCAGGGCGTGGACGACAGCCTGAAGCGCCTGTGGCAGGTGCGGCCCTGGCGCGGGTGATCAGTGCCGCCTCGGCAGGCGGTCGAGCCAGCCGAGGTTGCGGCGCAGGAAGCCGCGGGTGCGCTCCAGCACGGCCGAGTTGTCGTGCTGCCAGACGGGCAGCGTGCGGAGGAACAGCAGGGTCAGCCCCACCTCCTCCGCCTGGCGCGGCAGGCCGCGCGCATCCAGCCGCGCGGCGTCGAGCGCCCAGTGGATCAGCCGCGACAGGCTGAAGACCATCGGCACCCAGTGGTGCGGATGCGACGGGTGCAGCTTGGCGCGCAGCATGGCGCCGGCGACGGCGCGGTGCGCGCCATGGGCGGCGAACCAGCGCATCAGCACCGTCTCCATCCGCGCCGAGGCCGGGTCCCCGGAATCGGGCGGGTCGCCCTCCAGCATCGCGGCCAGCGCCCGGGCGAACCAGGCGTCGGCGATGGCGTCGGCATCGCGGTAGTGTTGCAGAACCGCCGCGAGGGGTACGCCGGCGCGCGCGGCGACGGCGTGGAGGCGAAGGTCGTACCACCCCGAGGCCTCCGCCTCCATCAGGGCGGCGTCCAGGATGCGCTGGGCGGATGCGGGGTCGGCTTCCGGCATGGCGGCGGGCTCCTCACCCGCCGCATGTGGGGTCAGAGGCCGGTCTGCTCCAGCCTCAGGATGGCGCGCGCCATCGCCTGGGCCCGCGGCACGAAGCTCTCCACCTCCAGGTACTCTTCCGGGCTGTGGGCCTTGCCGCCGACCGGTCCCACGGCGCAGAGCGTCGGCACGCCGAGCGCCGCGGTGAAGCCGGAATCCGCGCAGCCGCCGGTGAACTCGCCTTCCACCTTGAGCCCGCTATCCGCCGCCGCCTTCTGGTAGACGGCGAAGACGCGGTCCGAGGCCGGCGTCGGGTTGAGCGGCAGGAACTCGCCCTTGACGGTCAGCACCGCCCTGGTGCCCGGGACGTAGGCGCGGGCGACGATATCGTGGATCTTGCCCATGATCTCGTCGCGGTCGGCGGGCTCGACATAGCGCAGGTCGATCTGGAACTGGCAGTTCGGCGCGGTGGTGTTCACGCTCTGCCCGCCCTGGATCAGGCCGACATTCAGCGTGATGCCGCGCTTGAGGTCGGTCAGCGCGTGGATGGCGACGATCTTGTGCGCCGCTTCCCCGATCGCGCTGATGCCGGCTTCGAAATTGCCGCCCGAATGCGCGGCCTTGCCCTCGATGTCGACGACGGAGAAGACGCCGCCCTTGCGCGCCTTCACGACGTTGCCGGAGGCGCGGCCGGGCTCGCTGTTGAAGACGACGCGGGCATTCTTCGCCTCGGCCTCGATGACCGGGCGGCCTTCGGGGCTGCCGATCTCCTCGTCGCCGGTGAAGAGGCCGACCAGCGGTCCCGGGGCGCCGCCGAACTTCCTGAAGGCGGCAAGGACGAACATGTTCATCACGATGCCGGCCTTCATGTCGGCGACGCCGGGGCCGGTGGCGATGCCGTTCTCGATGCGGAAGGGGCGGCGTTCGGGCTCACCCTTCGGGAAGACGGTGTCGCGGTGGCCCATCAGCACGATGTTGCTGCGCTGGTTGCCGGTGCCGAGGGCATGGCCGCCATCGACGATGCCGCGGATGCAGTCGCCGTGCTTCTGCTGCGGCAGGACCTCGGTCGCGATGCCGTGGGAGTCGAGGAAGCGCTTCACCTGCTGGCCGGTGCGATCGACGCCGGCCTTGTCGTAGGAGCCGCCGTCGGTGTTCACCATCTCGGCCAGTTCGGCGAGCATCGCCTCCTTCTGGCTGGCGAGCCAGGCGGTGATCTTCGCTTCCGGTCCGTCGGCGGTCATGCGGGTGAATCCTCTCTGCGTGTCGGTCCGGCGCCATTGAAACCCTGGCGGGCGCCGATGCAAGGGCGGGGGGTTGCGGGCCCCCGCCCCCACGGACAACCGCAAGGCACATCCAGCGGCGACCCGCAGGGTTCACCGGAACGTCCGCGGCCTGTCACGGGGCGCGCCTAGCGTCCTGGCCCGTTTGCACGCAACGGAGCAGAACGCCATGACGCTGAATCGCAGAAACCTCCTCGCCGGCCTCGCGGCGGCCGGCACATTGCCGCGCATCGCTCTCGCCCAGGGCGACACCCGGCCGGGCGTGACGATCGCGGTGCAGGTCATCAGCACCTCCGGCACGCTGGAGCCGATGCGCGAGCAGTCCAATGTCGGCTTCCGCATCATGCCCTCCTTCTCCGAGCCGCTGATCGGCATCGACTGGCAGGTGACGGAGCGCGCCGAGCCGGTGCTCGCCACCGCCTGGCGGCGGATCGACGCGAAGACGCTGGAGCTGACGCTGCGCGAGGGCGTGGTGATGCATGACGGCCGCACCATGACGGCCGAGGACGTCGCCTTCACCTTCTCGCGCGAACGCATGTGGACGGGGCTTGCCGCCGACAGCCGCGGGCTGTTCGTCTCCACCACCGCCGGCCAGGGCGGCAAGACGCCGCCGCCGGAGGCGGTCGCCATCTCCCGCGCGCATTTCCCGGGCTTCGAGAAGATGGAGGTGGTCGATGCGCGCACCGTCCGCTTCGTGAACTCGGTGCCGGACGTGACGCTGGAAGGGCGGCTGACGCGCACCTCCGGCGCCATCTTCTCCCGCGCCGCCTTCGACGCGGCGCCGAGCTGGCTCGACTGGGCACGCAGGCCGGTCGGCACGGGGCCCTATCGCATCGTCGAGCACCGGCCCGGCCGCGACCTGCTGCTGGAGGCGCATGACGCCCATTGGGGCGGGCGGCCGCCGCTGAAGTCGATCCGCCTGGTGGAAGTGCCCGATGTCGCGGCGCGGGTGAACGGGCTGCTCGCCGGCGACTACGACTTCATCTGCGACCTGCCGCCGGACCAGATCGGCGGCGTCGAGCGCAGCGCCCGGCACGAGGTCGTCGGCGGGCCGATCAACAACATCCGCCTGATCGTCTGGGACAAGACGCATCCGGTGCTGGCCAACCCGCTGGTGCGCCGCGCCATGTCGCACGGC
Source organism: Neoroseomonas eburnea (assembly GCF_018129005.1). GTDB lineage: Bacteria > Pseudomonadota > Alphaproteobacteria > Acetobacterales > Acetobacteraceae > Neoroseomonas > Neoroseomonas eburnea. The sequence continues at coordinate 43,321 of NZ_JAAEDL010000020.1, read as the reverse complement.
ATCGATCGCCAGGCGATCGTGGACAGCCTGTGGGGCGGGCGCACCACCGTGCCGCGTGGCCTCCAGTGGGAGGTTTACGGCGAGATGATGATCCGCGACTGGGAAGCGCCGCGCTTCGACCCCGCCGAAGCGCGCCGCCTGCTGCGCGAGGCCGACTACCGCGGCGAGCCGATCCCCTATCAGCTCCTGAACAACTACTACACCGGGCAGGTCGCGAGCTCGCAGATCCTGGTGGAAGGCTGGCGCCAGGTCGGGCTCAACGTGCAGATCGAGATGAAGGAGAACTGGGGGCAGATCCTCGGGCGCTTCCCGGGGCGCGGGCTGTGCGACAATTCCAACACCGCGGTGTTCAACGACCCGGTCGCGCCGATGTCGGTCTACGGGCCGGGCGGGCAGACCTGGGCCGCCGGGCAGTGGCAGAACGAGGAAGCGCCGCGCCTGCTCGATGCGCTTCAGGTGGAAACCGATCTCGGCAAGCGCCGGGCCGCCTTCCGGCGGATGCTGACGCTGACCGAACGGGAAGACCCCGCCTACACCGTGCTGTTCCAGACGGCGAACTTCACGGGGAAGCGGCGCGACCTTCCGTGGCGGGCATCGAAGTCCTTCGTGATGGATTTCTCGCGGCGGAACTGGGGTGCCTGAAGGAAGGTCGGGGGAGGGGAACCTCCCCCGAACCCCCTCCCTTCCTTGTCACTTGGGAACTGACATCGGAGGTCAGTCCCCAAGTGACAAGGAAGGTTGAGGGGGGTCCCGGGGGGAGAAGTTCCCTTCTCCCCCCGCCCTTCACTCGATCTTCCCCAGCGCCCGCACCACCCGCACCAGGCGCGCCGCGTCCTCCGTGTAGAAGCGGAGGAACGCCTCCCCGTCCCGATGGTCGAGCGTATTGCCGCTCGCCGCCATGGCGCGACGAAACTCGGGATCCCCGGCCACCTGGCGCGACGCGTCGCGGATGCGCGCGATGACCGCCGCCGGCGTCGCAACAGGCGCGAAGAGCCCGACCCAGATGTAGAACTCGCAATCCGGGAAGCCCTTCTCGATCAGCGTCGGCACCTCCTCGAAGCCGGCGAGCCGCGTGCGGCCCCAGGTGGCGAGCGGGCGCAGCGTGCCGTTGCGGATATGCGGTGCCACCGGCCCCGGGCCCGACGCCATGCACTGCACCTGCCCGGCGAGCAGCGCCGTCAGCGCCGGCCCGCCGCCCTGGAACGGCACGTGCAGCATGTCGAGCCCGGCAGCCTGGGCGAGCTGCGCCATCGGCACATGCAGCGCGGAGTAGTTGCCGGCCGAGGAATAGGAGACCTGCCCCGGCCGCCGCTTCACCTCGGCAATGAACTCCTCGACGGTGCTAATCGGGCTGGCGGCGGGCACGACGAGCAGGGTCGGGTCGGCGGCGAACAGGGTGATCGGCGCGAGCATGTCCGGCGTGTAGGTCGGCTCGCGCCCGTTCACGCGCGCGGCCTCCGGCAGCAGCGCCATGGAGGAGAGCGCCATCAGCAGCGTGTAGCCATCCGGCGTGGCGCGGGCGACGGCGGCATTGCCGATGGCGCCGGCGGCGCCGCCGCGGTTCTGGATCGGCACGGCGACCCGCCAGATGCGTTCCAGCGCCGCGGCCACCGGGCGGCCCACCACATCCGCCTGCCCGCCGGGCGGGAAGGCCACGACGATGGTCACGGGGCGCGACGGGAAGGCCTCCTGCGCCGTCGCCTGGCGCGCGAAGGCGGCAGCGGCGGCGGAGCCGATCAGGACGCGACGCTTCATTCTTGCTTCCTCCCCAGGATGGTCTTGGTTCAGGTCACGCGACGGGGTTCTCCAGCACACCGATCCCCGGCACCTCGATGCGCACCTTGTCGCCCGGCTTCAGGAATCGCGGCGGGGTGAAGCCGATGCCGACGCCGGCCGGCGTGCCCGTCGCGATGATGTCGCCGGGCTCGAGCGTGATCGCCGCGCTGATGGTCGCGATCAGGGTGGGGACGGCGAAGATCAGGTCGTCGATGGTGGCGCGCTGCCGCAGCTCGCCGTTGACCCAGGTGGAGATGGCGAGCCGCGGCGGCGTGCCGGCGGCATCCGCCGTGACGATCGCGGGGCCCATCGGGCAGAAGCCGTCGATCCCCTTGCCGAGGATCCACTGGCGGTGCCGGTGCTGCAGCGTCCGCGCGGTGACGTCGTTGACGATGGTGTAGCCGAAGACATGGGCATAGGCGTCGGCTTCGCGGATGCCGCGGCCGCGGGTGCCGATGACGACGGCGATCTCGCCCTCGTAGTCCGTGCTGTTCGACGTATCGAGGAAGGACGGGATCGGGTCGTGCGGGCCGATCACGCTGGTGGGCGGCTTGCTGAAGACGACCGGCGCTTCCGGCACCACCTCCTTCGCCGTCGCGTCGAAGCCGGAGGAGGCGAATTCCTTCGCGTGCTCGTGGTAGTTCTTGCCGACGCAGAAGATGTTCTTCGCCGGGCGGGGAATGGGGGCGAGGATGGTCGCGCCCTCGGCGACCGGGGCCTTGTCCTCCGCGGCGCGCGCGGCGGCGAGCGCGGAGGGGCCGGCGGCGATCAGCGCCAGCATGTCGCGCGGCATGGCGGCATCCGCGGCGGCGAGGTCGAGCACCTTCCCCGCCTCGTCCAGCGTGCCGATGCGCGTGCCCTTGCCGTCCCTGAACGTCACCAGCCGCATGCCGCTTCCCCCTTCAGCGCTTGCGCACGAACTCCGTGCGCAGCACGAGACCCTTGATGCCTTCGTAGCGGCAGTCGATCTCCTCGTCATTCCCCGTCAGGCGGATCGACCGGATCACCGTGCCCTGCTTCAGCGTCTGGCCGGCGCCCTTCACCTTCAGGTCCTTGATGACGGTGACCGAATCGCCGTCGGCCAGTGCATTGCCGGCGGAATCGCGCACCACGCGCTGGCTGGCCGCGGCGGCGGCGGCAGCCACCTCCGAGGCAGGGCGCCATTCGCCGGTCGCTTCGTCATAGACGTAGTCGTCGCTGTCGTTGGTCATGTCGGGCCCCTTCAGCACTGCTGTGCCGCGGTCATCAGGCCGGCCTCGGCCGGCTCGGCCAGGGGCAGCGTCGCCGCGCGCTCCAGCGCCCGCGCGCCACGGAAGGCGAGGTCGTCGCGATAGAGCGCGGCCACCACCTGGACCGCGCGCGGCATGCCTTCGCCATCCAGCGCCACCGGCACGGAGATCGCCGGCTGGCGCGTCAGGTTGAAGGCGAAGGTCCAGGGCGCCCAGTCGCGCCACAGCGCCTCGGTCGGCCTGATCGTCGGCTGGTCGGCGGCGAAGGCGGCGGTCGGCGTGCAGGCGGTCAGCACCAGGTCGTAGCTCTGGTGGAAGCGCGCCATGGCGTGGGCGGCTTCCAGGCGCATGGCTTCCGCGGCCAGGTAGTCCACCGCCGACATGCCGCCTTCCTTCTGCGCCACTTCGAGCATGCCGGCATCGAGCAGTTCGCGCTTCTCCTCCGGGATGGTGGCGACGACGCGGGACAGCGCGACGCCCCAGACGCGCCCGAAGATCGCGCGCGTGTCGGGCAGGCCGGGGTCGGCCTCCTCGACGATGGCGCCCTGCTCGGCGAGCATCTGCGCAGCGCCGGCGAGGACGGCCTCGCCATCGGCATCGAGCGGCGGCTCGAAGCCCATGCGGCGCACGACGGCGACGCGCAGGCCGGCGACGCCGTCCTCGATCCCCTGCCGCCAGTCGCGCGCTTCCTCCGGCAGGCAATAGGGGTCGCGCAGGTCGAAGCGCGCCATGGCCGAGAACATCAGCGCCGCGTCGCGCACCGTGCGCGTCATCGGCCCCGCCACCGCCACATGGCCGAAGGCCCCGAGCGGCCATTGCGGGATGCGCCCGAAGCTGGGCTTCACGCCGACCAGGCCGCAGAAGGCGGCCGGGATGCGGATCGACCCGCCGGCATCCGTGCCGATGTGCAGCGGGCCGAAGCAGGCGGCACCGGCCGCGCCGGCGCCGGAGGAGGACCCGCCCACGGTGCGCCGCGGATTCCACGGGTTGCGCGTGATGCCGTGGAGCGGGCAATCGCCGGGGGACTTCCAGCCGAATTCGGTCGTCGTCGTCTTGCCGAGGATGACGGCGCCCGATTCCTTGAGCCCCATGACCGCGGGCGCGTCCTCGGTGGCGGGCGTGGTGTCGGTCACGCGGCTGCCGCGCCGCGTCGGGAAGCCCGCGAGGTTCAGCAGGTCCTTCACCGTGGCCGGCACCCCGTCCAGCGGCCCGATCGGGCGCCCGGCGGCCCAGCGTGCCTCGCTTTCGCCGGCGGCCTGCAGGGCGCGCGGGTTCATCGCCGCGAAGGCGTTGACCCAGGGATTGTGGCGGGCGACGCGCTCCATCACGGCCTTCAGCGCCTCGACCGGCGAGAGGGCACGGCGGGCGTAGAGGCCGAGCAGCGTCTCGGCGGACATCTGGGCGGGGTCGGTGTCGCTCATGCCGAGCGCGGGACGAAGGTGCACATGGGGGCACCATGTCCCCCCGGCCCGCGCCGTTCAAGTCAGGCGGAGTCGCCGATCATTCCGCAGCCAGGGGCAGCCGGTCCTTGCGGCACGCCATCAGCGGCTGGATATGCGCGCCGAACTTGTCGAGCCCTTCGAGGAAATCGTCGAAGGTCAGCATGATGCCCTTCACCCCGGGCATCGAGGCGACCTCGTCGAGCATCTTCGCGACATTCGCGTAGGAGCCCACCAGCGTGCCCATGTTGAAGTTGATCGGCGAGGGCGAACGCAGCACCGCCGCGGCCATCGATGTGTCCGCCGCCGTCGTGTCCTCCGCCGCCTTGCCGAGCAGATGGGCCAGCGCCTCCTTGTCGGCGCCCTGGTTGTAGAGGTCCCATTTCGCCATCGCCGCGGCGTCGGTCTCCTCGGCGATCACCATGTAGAGCATGTAGGCGCCGAGATCGCGGCCGGTCCTCTTCCCGGCCTCGAGCACGCGGGCGGGGACGGAGGCCGCCCTGGTCGGCTCGTTCACGCCCTCGCCGAGGCAGAAATTGTAGTCGCAGAGCTCGGCCGCGAATTCCATGCCGCGGTCGGACTGGCCGGCGGCGACCACCTTGATCGGCGATTTCGGGCGGGGACTCAGCATGCACCGGTCCATCTGGAAATACTCGCCCTTGAAGTCGGAGATCCCGGTCTCCCACAGCTCGCGCAGGATGCGCACATATTCCGTGCTGTAGTCGTAGCGCCTGCCGAAATGGTGGTCACCCGGCCACAGCCCCATCTGGCTGTATTCGACCTTGTGCCAGCCCGAGACGATGTTCACGCCGAAGCGGCCGCCGGAGATGCTGTCGATCGTGCTCGTCATGCGCGCGACCATCGCCGGCGGCAGGGTCAGCACGGCGGTGGAGGCGAAGAGCTTGATGCGGCTCGTGACAGAGGCGAGGCCCGCCATCAGCGTGAAGCTTTCGAGCCCGTGGTCCCAGAACTCCGTCTTCCCCCCGAAGCCGTGCAGCTTGATCATCGAGAGGGCGAAGTCGAAGCCGTAGCCCTCCGCCTTCTGCACCACCGCCTTGTTGAGCTCGAAGCTCGGCATGTATTGCGGCGAGGTGGCGGAGATCAGCCAGCCATTGTTGTTGATCGGGATGAAGACGCCGATGTCCATCTCGGTCCCCCGGGGCCTGTTGACCGCGCGGATACCGCAAGTACCGTGCCACCGACGGTTGCGGGGAGATCACCGATGAGCGACGGCAAGGCAAAGCCCTGGGACTGGAGCGAGCCGGAATGGCGGCGCATCGTCGGGCGCGCGCGCGCCGGGCGGTCGCTGGCGCCGGCATCCTGGCCGGGCGGCGCGCGCTGCGCCGTCGCGCTCTCCTTCGACGCGGACCACGAGACCATCCCGCTGCGCGACGCGGACGAAAGCCCGATGCGCATCAGCCAGGGGCAGTACGGCAACCGGCAGGGCGTGAAGCGCATCCGCGCGCTGCTCGACCGCCACGGCGTGCGCGCCTCCTTCTTCTATCCCGCCGTCTCGGCGCTGCTGCACCCGGAGGAGGTGCGCGCGGTCGCCGCCGAGGGCAACGAGATCGGCATCCATTCCTGGATCCACGAGGCCAACACCCAGCTTCCGCCCGGCGTCGAGCGGGACCTGACGCTCCGCTCCGCCGACACGCTGGAGAAGATCGCCGGCCGGCGGCCCGTTGGCATCCGCACGGCGTCCTGGGACTTCTCCGTGGATACCATGGACATCATCCGGGAACTCGGCCTGCTCTACGATTCCTCGCTGATGGCCGACGACGATCCCTATGAGCTGGAAGTCCAGGGCGAAGCGACCGGCATCGTGGAGCTGCCGCCGGAATGGATCCGGGACGACGCCGTGTACTTCAACATGGTGCGTTTCTCGGCGCTGAGGCCCTATACGCCGCCTTCGGCGGTCGAGGAGATCTTCCGTGCGGAATTCGAAGGCGCACTCGCCGAAGGAGGGCTGTTCCTGCTGACCATGCACCCGCACGTCATCGGGCACCGCAGCCGCATCGCCCTGCTGGACCGGCTGGTGCAATACATGAAAGGCACGCCGGGCGTGTGGTTCGGCACGCACGAGGAGGTGGCGAGGTGGTGCGCGCAGCAGGCGGGGATGGCGGCGCCGAACGTTTCAAGCGGTTTCTGAGTAGAACAAAGGCCGGGGGGGGGGAAGGGAAGTTCCCCCCCGACCTTCCTTGGCACCCGGAGACTGGCCTCCGAGGTCAGTTCCCAGAGGACAAGGAAGGGATGTGGATCGGGGGAGGTTCTCCTCCCCCCCGACCTCCGGGGAACGGTCCGCGTCAGCCGAGCACATCCTTCAGCGCTTCGCGCCACACCGCCCGCTCCTGGTCGCCCTCGATCGAGAGATGCACGCCGATCAGGCTGATGCCGCGGATGCGGGCGAGGATCGGCCGCTCCGGCAGGCGCTGCAGCCGGATGCGCACCAGGTCGCCGGCGATCACGCCGCGCACCCCGTGCAGCATCGCGCCACCGGCCGAGACATCGCGCACGAAGGCCTCCTGCACATGCGGGCCGATCGCGACGAGGCAGTCCTCACGCAATGGGAATCGCGGCCCGTCGCGCCGCTCATCGAGGGCAGCGGCGATGGTCTCGAAATCCGCGGATGCCGGCGTGTCGTTCGCGGACATGCCCTCCCTCCAATCCGGCCCTCCATTTATTGAGGCGCGGACGGAATGATAGCATCGAAGCGGTTCCCGCTGCGCGCACTTCGTCGATTCCGCGAACACGGTCTCGCGCGTTCAGCGGCGCATCACGCGGCTTCCCGCGCGGCGGTGGTGCGCCGCAGCGCGGCGACCGCCGCCTGCCAGACCGAGCCGGCATCCGCCGCATCGATCTCGATCTGGATGCCGTTCAGGCTCAGCGCATGGACCATGCCACGGACCCGCAACCCGTCCTGACCAGGCAGGATCAGCGCCAGGGCCTGTCCCTCCCGCACGCCGGAGACGCCGGCGACCAGCGCATCATGCGCCGAGACGCTGGCGAGGCGCCCTTCCTGCGTGCCGCCGGGCAACTCGACCCGGCAGACGGCGTTCACCACCACGCGCTCGGACAGCCGGCGGTCGGCCTCCGCGATGGAATCGCGCACCACGGTGACGAGCTTGTCCTGCAGCGCCGCGACATCCGTGTTCACCGCGGCGGTGGCGTCGCTGACGCTGCCCGCCCGCGCGCCGGCATCCTGCGCCGCGGAGGAGACGGTGTCGGCCTCCTCGCTCATGCGCCGCACCGCCTGGCCGCTCTGCGCCACGTTGCGCGCGATCTCCTGGGTGACGACGGCCTGCTGCTCCATCGCCGCGGCGATGGCGCCGGCGGCCTCGGCGATCTCGCCGATCATGCTTCCGATGCCGGCCACGGCCTCGACGGCGGCTTCGGTACTGCCCTGGATCTCGGCGATCTGGCGGCTGATCTCCTCGGTCGAGCGGGCGGTCTGGCCGGCAAGGTTCTTCACCTCCCCCGCCACCACGGCGAAGCCCTTGCCGGCCTCGCCCGCACGCGCGGCCTCGATCGTCGCGTTCAGTGCCAGCAGGTTGGTCTGGCCGGCGACGGCGCGGATCAAATGCACCACCTCGCCGATGCGGCCGACCGTCTCGCTCAGGTGGTGGATCGCCTGCTCGGCGGCGCCTCCGCCGGCGACGGCGCGGCGCGTGATCTCCCCCGTGCGCAGCGCCTGCGTCGTGATCTCGCGGATCGACGCGGCGAGTTCCTCGCTCGCCGCCGCCACCGCCTCGACCGCGTCGCGCGCCTCGGAGGAGACGCCCGCCATGCCGGCGGCGCGCTCGGACAGCCGCGCCGCGATGTCGGCCATCGCCTCGGTCTCGGCGGCGATGCTGCTGGTGCGCGCGGCGACCGTCTCGACCGCGCCGCGGGACTCGCGTTCGACCGATGCGGCGAGGTCGCCGATCGCGCGGCGCCGCTCCTCGGCGGCCTGGCGGTCGCGCTCGATGCGCTCCGCCTCGCCGAAGGCGAGCCGCGCGCGCAGGGCGCGCAGCAGGGAGGAGAGGCGGCGGAACTCGCGCGCCGGCGGCGTCACGATCGTCCGGCCGTAGTCCTGCGAGGCGATGGCGACGAAATGCGCCTCGAGTTCCCGCAGCGGTCGGCGCAGCGCACGCAGGGCGAGCCAGGCGCAGAGCGTCGCGGCGATCAGCCCGAGCAGCGCCACCACGGCCGATTCCCATGCATGCCAGGCGAAATCCTCCTGCGCCTCGGCATAGGCGCGTTCCGCCGCCTCGACCTGCTGTGCGATGACGGCGCGCAGCGCCTCGATCACGGGCCTGAACAGCGGCGCGGCACGGTCATGCAGCAATGCCTCCAGCCCCCCCGCGTCGCCGGCCTCGGCGAGGCGCAGCGCGGGCGCCAGGCCCTCGCGCAGCCAGGCATCGCGCGCGGCCACGAAGCGCGCGGCCGCGGCGGCTTCCTCGGCGCCGCGCGGGATCGCCGCATGGGCGTCCCACGCCGCCGCGGCGTCGGTGGCATAGCCCCGGATCATCGCTACGCGCGCGGCGGCCGGCCGGCCGCCGCGCAGGTCGGTCGGCAGCATGGCGAGATGCGTCGCGCCGTCGCGCAGCCGGTCGAGCGCCTCGGCCAGGCGCGCGGCCGGCACCATGCGCTGCTCATGCATCGCCTGCAGCGCCGCGTTGCTGTCCCGCATGCCGCTCAGCGACGTGGCGCCGACCGCGACCGTCGCGACGACGGCGGCGGCGACCGCGGCACCGATGCGGACCGCGACGCTGTCCCGCCAGTCCGCGATACGCGCGCGCCAGCCGCGGCGCACCAGCTCGCCGTCGCGCAGCCCGATGGTCCGGCCGGTCCCGGCGCGAATGGCCGCATAGGCCGCATCGGCGGCCGCGGTCTCCGCCTTCGTCGGACGGCTGCGGATGGAAATGAAGCCGGTGACCTTGCCGCCTTCCTGCACCGGCGTGACGTTGGCGCGCACCCAGTAGTAGGCGCCGGACTTGGCGCGGTTCTTGACCAGCCCGTCCCAGGGCCGCCCGGCCTTGATGGTGGCCCAGAGGTCGGCGAAGGCCTGCCGCGGCATGTCGGGGTGGCGGATGATGTTGTGCGGCGCGCCGAGGAGTTCCTTCTCCTCGAACCCGCTGATGCGCGTGAAGGCCGCGTTGCTGAAGACGATGCGCCCACCCGTATCGGTCCGTGAGACCAGCACCTCGTCCGACGGGACCTCGATCTCCTGGTCGATGACAGGCTCATTCACACGCATGACAGTCGGATTCTCCCATTCGGAACCGAGCGGGAAAATGGCGCCGCGCGCTTAAGGAAGCGTGTTGCGCGCACGGCGCCGGCCGTTCATTGCGCGAGCGCGGCGCTCCAGGGGCTCATCGCGTCGCTGATGCCCTGTCGCGTGCCGTCGGCGCCGATGCGGATCAGGTTCGGGCAGGCGAAGTTCACCGGCAGCACGGCGTGCTCCACCTCCGTCACCTCGGCGTCTCTCGCCAGGGCGGCGATGGTTTCGGCGCCGAGCCGGCGGTCGGCTGTCACACCTTCCGGCCCCGAGACGTCGAGCCGCGGATGATGCCCCGCGGCCTCCGGCGCCATGCCGAAATCGGCGACGAAGGACAGCAGCTGGAAGACCGCGGCCATGATGCGCCGTCCGCCGGAGGCGCCGGTGGCGATGACGGGCGTGTCGCCCTCCGCCGCCAGTACCGGGCACATGTTGCACAGCGGTCGCCTGTTCGGCGCGATGGCGTTGGCGCTGTCCGGCCGCGGGTCGAACCACATGACGCCGTTGTTCATCAGCACGCCGGAGCGCGGCAGCACGACGCGGCTGCCCATGCTCGACAGCAGCGTCGTCGTCATCGCCACCATCATTCCGTCCTTGTCGCAGACGGTCAGGTGCGTGGTGCAGGAATCGGCGCCCTGCGGCTCGGTGTCGCCGAGGCCGGCGAGACGCTCCGCATAGGCCGCGCGCATCGTGCGGGCGAGCTGCGCATACCAGCCGGCGGACGGCGTGGCGCCGGAGAAGTCCGCATCGCGCATCCCGTCCAGCACGCGCAGCAGGGTCGGCGCCGCGGTCAGGCCATTGGCGAGGAGCAGGCGCCTGCCGCGCCATTCGGCCTCCAGCGCCGGCTTGATCACCGTCCGGCAGCCCACCAGGTCGGAGGCGCTGATCGGCGAGCCCATGTCGCGGAAGTCGGCGAGCAGTTCGCCGGCGACCTCGCCCTCGTAGAAGTCGCGCAGGCCGGCATGGGCCAGGCGCTCCAGCGTCTCGGCGAGCTTGCCCTGGCGGAAGAAGCCGGGGCTGCCCTGATAGGGCGGCACGGGCGGCAGGCCATTCGGCAGGTAGATGCGCGCGCTTTCCTCATAGAGGCGCAGGACTGCGGCACTGTTGGCGATCTTCAGCGTGGTGAACCAGTCCTGCGCCAGGCCGCGCTTCGCCAGCGCGATGGCCGGCGCCATCACCACGGAGAGCGGCAGCTTGCCGTGGCGGGCGTGCAATTCGGCATAGCCCGCGACCGAGGATGGGATGACGAAGGAGAGCGGCCCATGGATGTTGCGATCGCCCACCACCTCGGGCCAGGTGAAGAGGTCGGCCTTCATCGTGCCGGTCAGCGGATAGGCCGAGGGGTCGAGGCCATGCGGGGAGACCGGGCCGAAGTCGAAGGTCTGGGCGGGACCGCCCGGGGCCATCACCTGGGCGAAGCCGATGCCGCCGATGCCGGAATTCCAGGGTTCGACGACGGCAAGCGCGAAGGCGGCGGCGACGGCGGCATCGGCCGCGGTGCCGCCTTCATCGAGGATGGCGATGCCGGCCTCGGCGGCCGAACGGGCCTGGGACGCCACCATGCCCCGGCGACCCGTCGCCCCCGGCTTGGTCACCTGCCAGTGCTGGGAGACATGCGGGGGCGGCGTCCAGGCCATGATCGAGTCCTTACCGGTGACAGAGAACCGGCAGCCTCGCGCCGGGGGCGGCGGGGGGCAACCCCCGTTTGCCCCGGGGCGGCTTTGCGCCTAGGAAGCGCCCCGGAAATCGGCAATCGTTGAGATTTGCTGCGGGTTCAGGAGAGCTTGTCATGGCCGCAACGAAGGGTCTCGTCGTCGCCCCGGTGCTCAAGGCGTTCATGGAGTCCGAGGCCCTGCCCGGCACCGGCGTCGAGCCCGCGCGCTTCTGGGAGGCGATGGAGCGGATCCTGCGCGAGATGGCGCCGGCCAATGCCGCCCTGCTGAGGAAGCGCGACGACCTGCAGGCGAAGATCGACGCGTGGCATCGCGCGCATCCGGCCAAGCCGGTGGACCTCGCGGCCTACACGGCGTTCCTCAAGGAAATCGGCTACCTCCTGCCCGAGCCGGCGGAAGTGAAGGTCGGCACGACGGACGTGGATGCGGAGATCGCCTCGCTGGCCGGGCCGCAGCTCGTGGTGCCGGTTTCCAACGCGCGCTACGCGCTGAATGCGGCGAATGCGCGCTGGGGGTCGCTGTATGACGCGCTCTACGGCACCGACGCCATCCCGCAGGAGGGGCCGCGCGCGAAGGGCTACGACCCGGCGCGCGGGGCGAAGGTGATCGCGAAGGCGCGCGCGGTGCTCGACCGCGCGGTACCGCTCGCCACCGGCAGCCATGCCGATGCGACCGCCTACCGGCTCGAGGCGGGCGCGCTGGAAGTGACGCTGAAGGATGGCGGCAAGGTCGGGCTGGCGCGGCCCGGGCAGTGCGTCGGCTTCCTGGGCGAGGCGCACGCGCCGACCGCGGTGCTCTTCGTCAGCAACGGGCTGCACATCGAGGTGAAGTTCGACCGCGCGCATCCGATCGGCAGGACGGACGCGGCGGGAATCTGCGACGTGGTGATGGAAGCGGCGCTGACCACCATCCAGGACTGCGAGGATTCCGTCGCCGCGGTGGACGCCGAGGACAAGGTCGGGGTCTATCGCAACTGGCTCGGCCTGATGAAGGGCGACCTGGCGGCCGAGTTCGAGAAGGACGGGAAGACGATGGTGCGGCGGCTGAACGCCGACCGGATCTTCCAGAAGCCTTCCGGCGGGGCGATGACGCTGCATGGCCGGTCGGTGATGCTGGTGCGCAATGTCGGCCACCACATGATGACCGATGCCGTCACGCTGGACGGCGAGGAGGTCCCGGAAACCATCCTCGACGCCATGTGCACGGTCGCGATCGCGCTGCACGACATCCGCGGCAAGCGGATGAACTCGCGCGCCGGGTCGGTCTACATCGTCAAGCCGAAGATGCACGGGCCGGAGGAAGTGGCCTGGGCGGACGCGTTGTTCGCCCGCGTGGAGGATGCGCTCGGCCTCAAGCGCGCGACGCTCAAGATGGGCATCATGGACGAGGAGCGGCGCACCACCGTCAACCTCAAGGCCTGCATCGCCGCGGCGAAGGACCGGGTGGTGTTCATCAACACCGGCTTCCTCGACCGCACGGGCGACGAGATCCACACCTCGATGGAAGCGGGCGCGGTCGTGCGCAAGAACGACATGCGCAAGGCGGCGTGGATCTCCGCCTATGAGGACTGGAACGTGGATGTCGGCCTCATCTGCGGGCTGCGCGGGCGCGCGCAGATCGGCAAGGGCATGTGGGCGATGCCCGACATGATGGCGGCGATGCTGGAACAGAAGATCGGCCATCCGAAGGCGGGGGCGAACACCGCCTGGGTGCCCTCGCCGACCGCGGCGACGCTGCACGCGCTGCACTACCACGAGGTCGATGTCGCGGCGCGGCAGGAGGAGCTGGCGAAGGGCGGCCGCCGCGCGAAGCTGGATGACATCCTGACCGTGCCGCTCGCGCGCGACACCAACTGGTCGCCGGCCGATGTGCAGGCGGAGCTCGACAACAACGCGCAGGGCATCCTGGGCTACGTGGTGCGCTGGGTGGACCAGGGCGTGGGCTGCTCCAAGGTGCCGGACATCAACGATGTCGGGCTGATGGAGGATCGCGCGACGCTGCGCATCAGCAGCCAGCACATCGCCAACTGGCTGCGCCACGAGGTGGTGACCTCGGAGCAGGTGATGGAGACGATGAAGCGCATGGCCGCGGTGGTGGACCGGCAGAATGCCGGCGACCCGGCCTATGTCCCGATGGCGCCGGGCTTCGACGGGCCGGCCTTCAAGGCGGCCTGCGACCTGGTGTTCGAAGGCGCGAAGCAGCCGAACGGCTACACCGAGTTCGTGCTGACCCGGCGGCGGCGGGAGGCCAAGGCGGCGGGGTGAGAGCCCCGCGCGCCGCCTGACCGCGGCACGGCGGAGCGGCAGCGAAGGCTGCGCCGCCCGCGGCGCGCCGGACCGCGGGGCTGGGGTGGCCCCGGGAGCCGATCACGACCGGGCGGCCACGGCTGGCCGGGCGAAGCGGCCCGCGACCCCGGGCGGCTGCGCCGACGGTCGCGAGCCGCGGCGCCGGAAGACCGCTCAAGACCGATCTTCACCCGCCCGGCAGGATGCGTGAGGCCCGCGGCCAGTGCAGAGGCGACGCCAATCGGAAGCCGCCTCGTCGGACGCGGCGAGGGCCGCACGGGCGCCGCTGTGCCAGAGGGCGCGGCAAGGGCGCAGCCCGGGCGTCGCATGGACGTGATTGGCCATGCCGCGCGCGGTCATCACCAGGTGCCTGGCCATGCCGCGCCTCGCGGCCTGATCGTCGCCGAGGCCCGGTTCCATCGCGATGGCGCGCTGCAGCCCGGCAAAGGCGGCGCTGGCCCAGCGGCGATCGCGGTCGTCGCAGCGCAGGGCGATGGTGGCGACGAAGGCCTGCCAGCCCAGGGCCTCCACCGCGTCCGGCAAGGCCGGCAGGCGTGGTTCGTCGCCGGCCTCCATCCGTGCGAGGTCATCGGCGTCGCGCCAGCGCATGGTGTCCTCCGCCTCTCGGCAGATGGCCATGCCGTAGGTTTCGAACAGGCGGGTGCCGAGGGTCATGGCGAAGGCAGCGGAGACGAGCCCTTCGCGCTGCCCTTCCGGCAGCACGTCATGCCGAGTCGCGGAGACGCCGCGCTGGAGCCGATCGGCCCAGCCGGCATCGCGCAGCCCGCAGAGCGGCGCCAGCGTCGCGAGCCGTGCCGCGCGCACGTGGATCTCGCCGAAATGCCGGAACTGCTCCCGTGCCGCCGTGTCCTGTCCCGACAGGAGCAGAAGAACGGAAGCAACCACGATCCGGCAGCGCATGGGTCGGCCTTAACGGGCACTGAACCGCGCAGCAAGCCGCCCCGCCGGCATCCTGCGATGCGCCCTGAAGGCTTTCGGCCCGGACGGCACCGCCCCACGCATCCTCGCGACGCCCCCACCATCGCCGGTGACGGTTCCCAAAGGCCTTTCGGCGTTTGGCGGGTGGGTCCGGGAGGGCGGCGCCCTCCCGGTCGCGTCGTCAGGCATAGGCTGCCGCGTAGGCTTCGAGCAGCGCCTCCTCCAGCAACCGTCCCGCCTGGTACGCTTTGAGGTCCGCACCGCGTTCCACCCCCGGCAGCAGCCGCTCGCACGGTTCCGGCTCGCCCAGGAAGGTGCGCAGCGGCACGCGTTCGGCGTAGATCGGCAGGGCGTAGTCCTCCTCATCATCGGCGAGCCCCTTGGCGCGGATCTTGGCCGAGGCGCGCTCGATCTCCATCCACACCACGGCGGTCGCCTTGACCTCCTGCTTCGAGCTTTCGCGCAGCCCCGCGGTGCGGCCCGGGAAGAAGCGGTCGACCATCATGGTCAGGGCGCGCAGCTTCTCCTCCGGCTCGGTGACCAGCCGCGCCCGGCCGAAGCACATGGCGGAGCGGTAGTCGGCCGAGTGGTTGAAGCCGCAGCGCGCCATCACGAGGCTGTCGAGATGCGTCACCGTCAGGCAGGCGGGCTCGCCGTCGGAGAGGTTGCGCAGCATCCGGCTGGCGCTGCTGCCGTGCCAGTAGAGCCGTGTCTCCTCCCGCCAGAACAGGGTCGGCGTGCAGTAGGGCTGGCCGTCGATGACGTAGGAGACGTGGCACAGCGCCGCGGAATCGAGGATGCGGTGCACGGTCTCGTGGTCGTAGTGGCCGCGGTCGTGGCGGCGCTTGACCCGGTTGACCTTGTCCACTGGGTAGGCTGGGGCTTCGGTGGTGACGGACATTGGCAGGCCCTCGATTGACGCGGGCGTTCTCGCACGCGCAAATTGGTCGGCACGAGGGCCAATCCGGACCATCCGATGCCGACCAATCGCGAAACCCACGCCGCCGCGCTGGACCTGCCGCTGCGGATCGAGGGCGGCGGCGGCAGCCAGTCGAGCCGCGTCCATGCCGGGCTGCGCGCGGCGATCCTGGACGGACGGCTGGCGGCAGGGCTGCGCCTGCCGTCAAGCCGCGCGCTGGCGGCGCAGCTCGGCGTGCGGCGCAACGCCGTGGTCGTCGCCTATGAGCTGCTGTTGAGCGACGGCCTGGCCGAGGCGCGGGTCGGCGACGGCACCTATGTCGCGGCGCAGGTGCCGCGCGGGCCCGCCGCGCCCGATCCGGTGCCGGCGCCGGTGCCGACCTCGGGGCGCGGCCCCTTCGCGGTGGGCTGCACCACGGCGGACCCGATCCTGCTGCGGCGCTTCGGCCGCGCGCTGCGGGACCGGGTGGTGCGCGCCGACCCGGCCGATCTCGGCTATGGCGACCCGCGGGGAAACGAGGCGCTGCGGCGGGCGATCGCCGAGCACCTCGCCGCGAACCGCGGGCTCGCCTGCGACCCGAGCCGGATCCTCGTCACCAGCGGCACGCAGCAGGGGTTGCGGCTCTGCGCCGAAGTGCTGCTGCGGCCTGGCGACGCCGTGTGGATGGAGGATCCGGGCTATCCCGCCGCGCGGCGCACGCTGGAAGCGCTCGGCGCGCGGCTGGTGCCGGTGCCGGTGGATGCGGCGGGCATCGACGTCGCGGCGGGGCGAGCACGGGCCCCGGAAGCGCGCATCGCGTATGTCACGCCGTCCCACCAGTTCCCGACCGGGGTGACGATGAGCATGGCGCGACGGCTCGCCCTGCTCGACTGGGCGCGGGAGGCCGGCGCCTGGGTGATGGAGGACGACTACGACAGCGAGTTCCGCTTCGCCGGGGCGCCGCTGACGGCATTGGCCGGGATCGATGGCGAAGGGCGGGTGATCTATCTCGGCACCTTCTCCAAGACGCTGTTTCCCGGGCTGCGTATCGGCTTCGTGGTGGTGCCGGCGGCACTGATGGCGCGCGTGGTGGCGGCGCGGGCGGTGTCGGACCGGTTTCCCTCCGGGCTGATGGGCGGCGCGCTGGCAGACGTGATGGCATGCGGCGACTTCGCCGCGCATCTGCGCCGCATGCGCAGCCGCTACCGCGCAGCGCGGGACCTGGTGGCCGGGGCGCTCGACCAGGCTTCGGGCGGACGGCTGCGGATTGCCGTGCCGGATCACGGGCTGCACCTGCTCGTCACCCTGCCGGAGGGCCTGCCGCCGGGATCGGCGCGGCGGATCCAGGCGGAAGCGCAGGTCGAAGGATGGCTGCTGTCGGAGACGCGGTTGGCACCCGAGGGGCCGGACGGATTCGTCATCGGGTATTCGGGACATGAGGCCGGCGCGCTGAAGCAGGCGGCCGGACGGCTGGGGGCGGCGGTGCTCGCCTGCTGCCGGCAGCACGGGGTCGGGCCGGGTTGAAGCCGGAGGGGCCCTGCCCCCGGCCCAGGCCGCCACAGGCCGAAAGGCCCTTGGAAACAGGCATCCGGCACGGATCACGGCGGGACCGCGCCGGCCGGGGGGCGTGGCGAGACATCGGGGTCTTCCCGGCGCTGCCAAGGCGAGAACTGAATGCGTTGCCGCTGCCGCCGCCCCAGGGCGGCCATTGGCCCTCTGCGGTCGTGGGTCCGATCCTGGCCGAAGGCAGACCGACGTTCCCGGTCGGCGGCGGAGCCCGCATCCGGTGACGATGGCGGGCCGCGCTGAGCGACCGGTGTCCTTGCGGTTGGGCCCATCACCCCCAAGGGGCCGCCGGACAGGCCCGGAGCGATGTCGGGCGCGATGTCGGGCGGAGGACCCGCCTACGCCGTCGCAGTTTGCCCCTGAGAGCGCCTCCGCAGCTTCTGCCAGATGTCGGCGTCGCGGTTGTAGAAGTCCGGACGGGATTGCAGCGTTCCATCGGTCTCCACGAACGCGGTCTGGTAGATCACGAACACCGGCACTGGCGTCGGCAGCTTGTTTCGGGTGGTGGTGCCCGTCGCGATCCCCTGATTGATCGTGTCGATCGGTTGCCGCATCAGCAGGGCGGCAAGTTCGCGCGGCTTCTCCACTCGGATGCATCCATGGCTGATGCGGCGGTTGTCGCGGCTGAAGACATGCTTGTCCGGGGTGTCGTGCAGATAGACGTCGAACCGGTTCGGCATGTCGAACATGATCACGCCGAGCCCCGCCTCCGGTCCCGGCCGCTGCTCCACCTCGCCATTGGCCCGCAGGACCATGTTGTTGCGCGCCAGGTAGTTCGGGTCGCGACTGATCCTTGGCAGGATCTCCGCGGCGACGATGTCCCTCGGGATGACCCACGGCGGGTTGAAGAAACTGGCCTCGATCATGGCGCGGAACTCGGGGCTCTGATTGCGCTCGGCATCATCGCCAACGACGACGCGCGTCGAGAAGACCGGCCGATCGGCGCGATAGAGCACCAGCCGCTGGTCGGCAACGTTGACCCATACGCGGTCCGCCGGCAGCGACCGCGGCAGCCAGCGTTGGCGCTCAAGGCTCACCTCGGTCGCGCGCAAGCGGTTCGCCGCGGCATCGCCGCCGGCCGCGGCGCCCGAGCGGTACCGCTGCAAGGCCTGGCGCAGCGCCCGGTAGCTCGGCGTCGTCGGCGCCAGCGCCTCGATCACTGCTGCCGG
The DNA here is from genome assembly GCF_018129005.1 of Neoroseomonas eburnea. Classification (GTDB taxonomy): domain Bacteria; phylum Pseudomonadota; class Alphaproteobacteria; order Acetobacterales; family Acetobacteraceae; genus Neoroseomonas; species Neoroseomonas eburnea. Next base: position 25,090 of record NZ_JAAEDL010000020.1, on the reverse strand, counting down.
ATCGGGGCTGTCGATCGCTTCATCGAGCGCAGCGGCCACATCGGTCGGCTCGGGCGTCAGGGTTTCGCCGTCTCGTCGCCGCTCAACCGGCACGGCGCCGAAGGCCAGCGCCTCGGCATACGACAGGAAGGCGTCCGACAGCAGGAACTCGCGGCGACGCGGTGGAAACGTCCCCCTTCGCCGCAGCAGGCTGGCGTGAAACAGCTCGGGGTCCAGCCCGTGATCGCCGGCGCGCAGCACCGCGTTCACCAATGAGTTCGCCTGTGCCTGCCGGGTCGCCCATACGGGCCGGAAGCCACGACGGGCGTAGAAGCGCCGCAGCAACCTTGCATTCAGCCGTTCACCGGCGACGACCAGATCGGGCGCACCGTCGCTCAGGTCGCCGAGCCCGGGGTCGCCATGCGACGCCAGGCCGGAAGCGGCTTCGGGCCCCGGAACCGTACCGCACGCAGCGAGCGCACACGCTGCGGCAAGAACGACCGCGCTGCCCCCGATGGCGGTGCGCCGGGAAACCGCGGGGGAGGTCGGCTGCCCTTCGCGATCAGGATCGACCTTGTCCCGCGGCGCGCGCACAGGTGCCACTCCTCGACCTTTTCGGATTCACGCAACTGGTAGTTTGACTCCTTGCCAAGAATTGCTCTTCAATCCCGTTCTGTCCACGGGCCATCCAACTATGGAGAATCAGATGCTTGTCGGTTCCAAGCTGGTGGCTAGCCTCAGGCGATTCCGCAAGTCGGCCATGATCGCCGTGGTGGTTCCCGCGGCACTCGTCGCGGCGTGCGCCCAGCAGCAGCCCCCCCCGCCGCCGCCGGTCCAGGCAGCCCCGCCGGCTCCGGCTCCGGTCCCGCCAGCACGCGGCTAGTCAGCAGCGCGCCGCAAGGCGCGTCCGGCTGTCAATCCAGGCTCGCGCCGATGCGCGGGAAGGCTGGGTGCGTGTTCGGTACGACGAAGCGACGCTGCGCGGCACCCGAGGCTGCTTGCCTCGCGTAAGTGCCGTCTGGACCATGGGGCGAGCCGGAGCACGGCTTCCTCAGAAGCCGGAGACTTGGCGTAGCGCCTGAAGAGGCGGCCGAGGACGCCTTCGGGGCTCCTCTCGGCGTCCGGGAGCCGCCGCACCGAACTTCCTTGCTCTCCGCGTTGCGCTTCTCGCTTCACCGGCGGCCAGAGGTCCACAATCGCGCTCCGGAGGCCCGCCGAGCCATCCGGGTGTCCGGCACTGGCGCAAGGCGGATATCGGAGCTGCGTATCTGTTTGGAAAAGCGTCGTGCGGCGCTTTTCCACGTCCGGCACCGGCCGCTTGCCGGCCACAGAGGCGACGCCTGATCCCGTCCTCGCCCCGGGGCCATGGTTCCGGGAGGCCTTTCGGCCCTTCCGCCGGAAGGACCGGAGAGGCGGAGGCCCTCCCGTCCGCGCGCATCGGGCGGCCGGGCGAGCCGGCTTGCCAGGACGTCCCGAACCAGCTTCAAGGCGCGCCCCCTTCCGCGGACCCTCCCCATGCCCCCCGCCATCGGCATCGATTTCGGTACGACGAACAGCGTGGTCGCGATGGTGCACGCCGACGGGCGCGCGCAGACGCTGAGCCACGCGACGGGCGAGGTCTTCCGTTCCGTCCTGTGCTTCTGGACCGGCGATCGCGGGCGGGCGCGGCACGCCGCGGGGCCGGCGGCAATCGACGCCTATCTCGAGGAGCCCTTCGAGAGCCGACTGATCATGTCCATGAAGAGCTACCTGGCGCAGAACAGCTTCATCGAGACGCGCATCCTCGGCCGGAGCTGGACGCTCGAGGCGCTGGTCGGCCTGTTCCTGAACGAGCTTCTGGCCCCCTTCCGGGCGGAGCTCGCCGGTGCGCGGATCACCGTCGGCAGGCCCGTTCGCTTCGTCGGCGAGCGGCAGGATGACGGGCTGGGCGAACGCCGGCTGCGCGCCGCCTTCGCCGCGGCCGGCTTCCCCAATGTGGAGGTCGGGCTCGAGCCCGCGGCCGCGGGGCATCGCTTCGCGCAGGACCTCGACCGCGCGGCGACCGTGCTGGTGGCGGATTTCGGCGGCGGCACCAGCGACTTCTCGGTCCTGCGCTTCGAACCAGGACCGCCGCGGCGGGTGGCGGCGCTCGGCCATGGGGGCGTCGGCATCGCCGGCGATGCCTTCGACTACCGGATCATCGACCACGTGGTCTCGCCGCTGCTCGGCAAGGGAACCGGCTACAGCGTGATGGGCGGGGAGATGCTGCCGGTGCCGCCGGCCTGGTTCACCAGCTTCGCGCGCTGGAACCAGCTTTCGATGATGCGGGCGCCGCGGACCCTGCGCGACATCGCCGAGGTGGCGCGCACCGCCGAGCACCCGGAGAAGCTGCACCAGTTGATCCGCCTGGTCGAGGAGGAAGCCGGCTACGCGCTCTACCGCGCCGTCTCCGGCGTGAAGGCGGCGCTGTCGCGGGCGGAACGCGCGAGGCTGGAGTTCCGCCATGGGGGGTTCGCCGTGTCGGCGGAGATCGGGCGGAGGGAATTCGAGGGCTGGATCGCGCCGGAACTTGCCCGGATCGGCACGGCGGTGGATGCCGCGCTCGAGGATGCCGGCATGGAGCCGGGCGCGGTGGACCGCGTCTTCCTCACCGGCGGCACCTCCCTGGTGCCCGCGGTGCGCCGGCTGTTCGAGGACCGCTTCGGGCTGCGGCGCGTCGTCGCGGGGGGCGAGTTCGTATCGGTCGCCGAGGGGCTCGCGCTGATGGCACGGGAGGAGGCGACAGCGACGGCATGATGCCCGGGGCGTCGCAGACCCCGTTTCGCGCCGGCCGGATCCAACGGCAGGGTTCACTCGCCCGGCCCGGAAACCGGCGGGCGGAAGGCTGCGTGCCGAAGCCCATTGGCATTCGGGCCTGCCTGGCCTAGAGCGGTTCGCTCTCGCCCCGGCTTGCGGCAACCGCTGCGGCCATTCGTCTTCGCGAGCATCCTCACCCGATCAGGTGCTTCCACCCGATCGCGATCTGCCCCAGGCGGGGCGCCCCGGACGACAACAGGGCCGGCACGCCGACCGATCCGCGCTTGAGACACAGGACCATGACCGAGACCCTTCCCGACCGTCTCTCCACCGACCCGTCCAGCCCCTATTTCAACGAGGAGCTGCTGCAGCGCGGCGTCGGCATTCGCTTCCGCGGGCAGGAGAAGACGAATGTGGAGGAGTACTGCGTCTCCGAAGGCTGGGTGCGGGTCAGCATGGGCAAGGCCGTGGATCGCCGCGGGCGGCCGCTGACGCTGAAGCTGACCGGGACGGTGGAGCCCTATCTGCGCGACGACGCCAGGTAGGGGGTGCCGGCCGGCCGGCGACAACGACCGGCTTCCGATGATCCGAGGCCGCCGAGAACGGCGGTGCCGGCCGCGCCCTGGCCAGCGCCGCCCGCGGCGGCAATCCCGAACCGCCGCTACCTCGCCGCGACGATGGCCGCGCCGACCTCGGCGAGGGCCATGTCGCGCGCGGCGGCGGGCGCCGGGCTGCCGGTGAGGTAGGCCGTCACCACCAGCGGCGCCGCGCCGACCGGCGGCCAGAGCAGACCGACGACGTTGCTCGTGCCGCGCGGCGCGGTGCCGGTGCGATCGCCCGCCTGCCAGCCCGCCGGCAGCCGGGCACGCAGCCGCGAACCGCCGGTCCGGTTGGCACGCAGCCACGCCACCAGTTGCTGGCGGGAAGCCGGGGAGAGGGCGTCGCCCAATGTCAGGCGCCGCAGCGTGGCGAGCATCGCGGCCGGCGTGGTGGTGTCCCTTGGATCGTCCGGCGGCACGTCGTTCAGCGCAGGCTCGATGCGGTCGAGCCCGGTCACCTCGTCGCCGAGGCCGCGGAGATAGGCCGTCAGCCCGCCGGGTCCGCCGAGAACGCGCAGCAGCAGGTTCGCCGCCGCGTTGTCGCTGGTGGTCATGGCCGCCTCACACAGCTCGGCGAGCGTCATGCCCGCGCCGCCCAGGCGGCGCTCCGTGACCGGTGACCACTCGACAAGGTCGGCCCTGGTGACCTGGATGCGCCGCGCGAGGCTGTCCTGGCCGGCATCGACGCGGGCCAGGATGGCGCCGGCGGCAAGGACCTTGAAGGTGCTGGCCATGGGGAAGCGTTCCGCCTCGCGCCGGCCGGCATGGCGCCCGTCGGCGGTGTCCAGCACGGCGATGCCGAGCCGGCCGCCGACGGATGACTCGATCCGCGCGAAGATGCGCGGCAGATCGGCGAAGCCGCCCTCCGCCCGGGCGCGCGCCAGGGTGCTGCCGCCGAATGCCATCGCCGCCGTGCCGCCGATCCATGCCCGCCTGCCGATCATGCCGTGTCTCCCTTCTGGCTGTTGGCGGCGCGACACTGGCCCGCCCGTGGCAGCGGCGACAAACGACTAATCCTTGCAAGAATCCCAAGAAGAACTGATCGGTTCCAAATGACGCTGCCGCACCTTCCCCTCAATGCCCTGCGCGCTTTCGAAGCCGCGGCAAGGCATCTGAGCCTGACGCGCGCCGGGCTGGAGCTGCGCGTGACCCAGGCCGCGGTCAGCCAGCAGGTGAAGGGCCTTGAGGAAATCTTGGGAGTCACGCTGTTCCGGCGGCTCCCGCGCGGGCTGGCGCTCACCGAGGAAGGGGAGGCGCTCCTTCCCGTGCTGACCGATGCCTTCCGGCGCATCGCCGGCACGCTGGATCGCTTCCGCGGCGGCAGACTGCAGGAGGTGCTGACGCTCGGCGCCGTCGGCACCTTCGTCACCGGCTGGCTGCTGCCGCGGCTGCCGGAATTCCGTGCCGCGCATCCCTTCGTGGACCTGCGGCTGATGACCAACAACAACCGCGTGGACCTGGCCGGCGAAGGGCTGGACGGCGCCATCCGCTTCGGCGACGGCGCCTGGCACGGCACCGAGGCGACGCGGCTCTTCGCCGCCCCGCTGTCGCCGCTCTGTGCAGCCCATCTTGCACACCGGCTGCGGCAGCCCTCGGACCTGATGGGGGAGACACTGCTGCGGTCCTACCGCACCGACGAATGGGAACGCTGGTTCGCCGCCGCCGGCCTGCCGGCGCCGAACATCCGCGGCTTCGTCTTCGATTCCTCGCTGACCATGGCCGAGGCCGCGGCACAGGGGGCCGGGGTCGCGCTGCTGCCGGCACGGATGTTCGGGCGAGACCTGCGCGAAGGCCGGCTGGTGCGGCCCTTCGCCGAGGAGGTGACGCTCGGCGCATATTGGCTGACGCGATTGCGGTCGCGCACGGAGACCGAAGCCATGGCGGCCTTCCGCGCCTGGCTGGTGGCGCAGGCGAAGACCGACGCCGGAGGGTCCATCTGATACCGGCCAGGCTTTCGGCCGGCTTGGCATCGGAGTCCCGGCTTCGCGGGCGGTCGCCCGGCCGGCCGTGCGAACGTCAAGGGCCGGGCGCCGTCGCGCCCGGCCCTTCGTCAAGCCGCAGGGCTCACATGTCGCGTCCGGCCGCTCCCCCAAGCGACCGGCGCGCTCCTCACATGTCCTGCGACTTGTAGATGCTGAGGGCGCCCAGGAGAGTCGTCAGGGCGCCGCAGGCGACGAGGTAGACGCTGATGGTCTGCGCCTCGGCTGCCGGCAGGCCACCCGGCAGCGCGAACAGCCAGACCACGTTGCCGTAGGCGAGCCAGGCCCCGGCCCCGATGGCGCTGAGGCCGATGAGGATGGCGATCACGCCGAGCGCGATCGCGAGTCCCCCCTCCGGCGTCCCGCCCCGGCGGTAGATCGCCTCGATACTCCGCCGGTCGAAGGTTCCCGTATCCGACATGATGCCTACCCCCGATGCAATCACCGGGCGTAGCTAATCACAGCAGTTCTCCCGTTTGCAATCAGTTAAAAAATCTCAAAAATGATCCCTATGGCATCACCCACCACGGATTGCGGGCATTCCGCCACCACCCCCACAAGTATTGGATTAACGCAAAATTAACGAATTTCCGCCGCTTTCACGGCGCGAAGGACACAGGAGCGTCATCACGATTCGGCCGCCCGGCGATCGCGCTGCGCGGTGGGGCGATCAGCTTCTGCGGGTACCCCGGCGGCCGCCGCTACCGCCGCGGCAGCACAGCCGATGGTCAACCATCCGGGGTCGCGGCGCGACGGCCCCCCAGCGCATGACCCAGGGTTGCAGCGGCCCCGTCCCGGCAACCGGCCCCGGCCGCATGATACGAGCGGCACGAGTTCTTGACTCGTGCCGAAGCCGCGACGGGCACCCGGTCACCTTGCCTTGCGAGGTGACCGGGGATCCGGAATCCGGCCCGCCGGCGCTCCGGCGACGCCAGGCAGACCGGAGGCTTGCGCCCGGCGCCCGGGGGCACGAAGCGGCCGATGCCAGCGGTCGCGAATAGCGGCCGTTGGTATGAGAGCAGACCCCGATCGGCCGGAATCACCCGATCGGGTGACGATGCCCGCGGAAACAGGAGGTTGGAGTGGTTGCCGTGAGCCGAGGCGCACGGCAGCCGCTCCAGGCGCGCGCCAGCGCCGAGCGGCGCCGCGGCTCAGCCGGCCGCGGCGCGCGGCGCCGTGCCGCGCGACACCAGCCAGGCCTCCATCCGGGCGAGCGCCTCGTCCAGCAGCGCGTCGCCCTTGCAGAAGGCGAAGCGCGCATAGTGGTTGGGCGCTCCCTCGCTGGCGTAGAAGGCGGTCACGGGAATGGCGGTGACCTTCGCCTCCTCGGTCAGGGTGCGGCAGAAGGAGACGTCGTCCCCGTTCCAGCCCAGCGGCCGGACGTCGGTGGTGATGAAGTAGGTACCCTGCGTCTGCAGCACGCCGAAGCCCAGGCGCGCGAGGCCGGAGGCGAGCCGGTCGCGCTTCTGCTGCAGGTGGGACGACAACCCGGCGAAATAGGCATCGTCCTTCGCCAGCCCCACCGCGACCGCGCGCTGCAGGTTGGGCGGCGTGGTGAAGGTCAGGTTCTGGTGCGCCTTGGCGATGTTCGGCGCGAGGGCCTTGTCGCAGGTGATGTAGCCGACCTTCCAGCCGGTGAGCGAAAACGTCTTGCCGGCGCTGCCGATGCGCATGCAGCGCTCGCGCATCCCTGGCAGCGTCATCAGCGGGATGTGCTTCCAGCCGTCGAAGGTCAGGTGCTCATAGACCTCGTCGCAGATCGCGTAGCAGTCGTGGCGGGCGACCAGGTCGGCGATGAAGGCGAGCTCGGCCGCGGTGAACACCTTGCCGGTCGGGTTCATCGGCGTGTTGAACAGGATCGCCTTGGTCTTCGGCCCGAAGGCGGCGGCGAGCTCGGCGCGCGGCAGCTCCCAGTTCGGCGGGGAGAGGCGCACCAGCTTCGGCACGGCGCCGAGCAGCTTCACCACCGGCAGGTAGGTGTCGTACAGCGGCTCGATCAGCACGCATTCATCGCCGGGGTTGAGCACGGCCATGAGGCAGGCGGTGATCGCCTCGGTGGCGCCGGAGGTGACGACCACCTCGGCATTCGCATCGACATCGAGCCCGTAGAAGCGCTTGTTGTGCGCGGCGACGGCGCTGCGCAGCTCGGGCACGCCGGTCATGGGCGGATATTGGTTGCGGCCGTCGAGCAGCGCCTCCGCGGCGGCGCGGACCACGTCCTCCGGCCCGTCATAGTCCGGGAAGCCCTGGCCGAGATTGATCGCCTGGTGCTGGTTGGCCAGCGCCGACATGACGGTGAAGATCGTGGTGCCGGTGGCGGAGAGGAGAGCGTTCTGCGGCTGCATCGGCCGTGGCCCGTTGTCCTGCTGGAGTGGTTCGGCCTGGCATCGCTGACCGATATCGCGGGAGCGGGTTATGAGGCCGGTTGGAAGGACCGGCAACCCGTTTGCTGTCATGATCGCTTAATTTGCAGGCATATTTCCTGGGCATTTTGCTTAAATTTTCGCCAACCACCTGTCTGTCATTCGGATTTTCCCGTCCCTCCCGTGATTGCTGCCCCGGCATGCTGCGTGCAATACCCGCGCAGCGTGGGGCGACCTCTTTCCGCGCGCGCCGAACACGGGCAACAACGGACCGGGCAAGGAAACCGGGGGGAAGGCCGCAGCGCCGCGAGGCGCGAGGGCCGCTGGACAGGAGCCGATGAAGAAGATCGAGGCCATCATCAAGCCGTTCAAGCTCGACGAGGTGAAGGACGCGCTGCACGAGATCGGGCTGCAGGGTCTGACCGTGATCGAGGCGAAGGGATTCGGCCGCCAGAAGGGGCATACGGAACTCTATCGCGGCGCCGAATACGTCGTGGATTTCCTGCCGAAGGTGAAGATCGAGGTCGTCTGCAGCGATGACATGCTCGACCGCGCCGTGGAGGCCATCCAGGCCGCCGCGCGCACCGGGCGCATCGGCGATGGCAAGATCTTCGTCTCCGACATCGGCGAGGTGATCCGCATCCGCACCGGCGAACGCGGCGAGGACGCCGTCTAGGCGGGGGGTTTTCCGCCCGCCCTTCTCATCGGCGGAAGGGCGGACGGGGTCCGGCAGGGGCGCCCTCGGCGCCCGCCGGGCCGGAACAGCCGGGGGTTGGCCCGACCAGGGCCGCCCCCCGGTGCCGGGTCGCGCCGCGGGGCACCGAAGCCGCGGCGCGAGATCGAGGTTTCGGGGAATTCGCAGTCAGGGAACAGGACCGCACATCATGGCCAAGAAGCCCGCCGCCGCCGCCGGAGGTGGCTCCGCCGTCTCCAAGGTGATGGAGATGATCAAGGAGCACAGCGTCGAGTACGTGGACTTCCGCTTCACGGACCCGCGCGGCAAGTGGCAGCACACCGCCCAGCACGTCTCGACGATCGAGCCCGAGATCTTCGAGGAAGGCATCATGTTCGACGGCTCGTCCATCGCCGGCTGGAAGGCGATCAACGAGTCCGACATGATCCTGATGCCGGACGCGACGACGGCGGTGATGGATCCCTTCTCGGCCAAGCCGCAGATGATCCTGTTCTGCGACATCTACGAGCCGTCCACCGGCCAGCGCTACAACCGCGACCCCCGCGGCACGGCGAAGAAGGCCGAGGAATACCTGAAGTCCACCGGCATCGGTGACACCGCCTACTTCGGCCCCGAGGCCGAGTTCTTCGTGTTCGACAGCGTGAAGTTCGGCACCGGCGGCACCTACGGCATCTTCGAGCTCGACAGCATCGAGGGCCCGAAGGCCAGCCTGAAGGACTATCCGGAAGGCAACATGGGCCACCGCCCCGTGGTGAAGGGCGGCTACTTCCCCGTCCCGCCGGTGGACAGCGAGCAGGATCTCCGCGCCGAGATGCTCTCGACCATGGGCGAGATGGGCCTGCCGATCGAGAAGCACCACCATGAGGTGGCGCAGTCGCAGCACGAGCTCGGCACCAAGTTCGGCCCGCTGGTGCAGCAGGCCGACTTCATGCAGATCTACAAGTACTGCGTGCACAATGTCGCCCACAGCTACGGCAAGACGGCGACCTTCATGCCGAAGCCGGTCTATGGCGACAACGGCTCGGGCATGCACGTGCACCAGTCGATCTGGAAGGCCGGCAAGCCGGTGTTCGCCGGCAACGGCTACGCCGACCTGTCCGAGACGGCGCTCTACTACATCGGCGGCATCATCAAGCACGCCAAGGCGCTGAACGCCTTCACCAACCCGCTGACCAATTCCTACAAGCGGCTGATCCCGGGCTTCGAGGCTCCGGTGCTGCTCGCCTACTCGGCGCGCAACCGCTCCGCCTCCTGCCGCATCCCCTACGCGACGTCCCCGAAGGCGAAGCGCGTCGAGGTGCGCTTCCCGGATCCGGGCGCGAACCCGTACCTGGCCTTCGCCGCCATGCTCATGGCCGGCCTCGATGGCATCAAGAACAAGATCCATCCGGGCGACGCCATGGACAAGGACCTCTACGACCTGCCGCCGGAGGAGCTGAAGGGCATCCCGACGGTGTGCGGCTCGCTGCGCGAGGCGCTGCAGTCCCTCGCCGCCGACCACGAGTTCCTGCTCGCCGGCGACGTCTTCTCGAAGGACCAGATCGAATCCTACATCGAGCTGAAGTGGACCGAGGTGTACAAGTTCGAGCACACCCCGCATCCGGTCGAGTTCGAGATGTACTACTCGGTCTGATCCTTCAAGGACCGGACGAAAACGGGGGCTCCGCGCATCGCGCGGGGCCCTTTCCTTTTCCGCGAGGCGGATGTGACGCAGGTCGCAGCTCGACACGCAGCCGTGAAGGTCTTCGTGGCAGAGGCTCCGAGCCTGCCCTAGTCACCGATCGGCCGCCTTGGCCGCGCAGTGTCGTCTTCCCCGGGCGGGACGACGCATCGGGAGAGCTACGACATGTCCTTCATGGATGATCTGATCGAGGCCGCGAACGGCCTGCTGCGCCACGCCGGCACCAATGCCCACGAGGCCGGCGCCATCGTGCTGAACGCCACCTCGCTGCCGAAGCTGCTGGCGGCAAGGAAGGAGGCGCTGCGCTGGTCGCGCAACGTCTCCTACGCCTTCACCGCCGAGATGGACGAGGAGGAGGCCGAGGAGACCGCCAGCGCATCCCGCAACGCGGGGCCGGCGGATGCGCTGCGGCACTGCTACCTCTCCGCCATGCTCGGCCGCGACCTCGGCTACGAGGATGCGCTGCTGGTGCTGACCACCCACGAGATGAACGCGGAATGGGGCTCGCCGGCGTCCCGGATGGATCTCTTCAACAACGCGATCGGGATCGAGATCGGCGTGCGCAGCAAGACCGCCTCCGACGGAGACCTGCAGGAGGCGACGATGAACGCCTTCCTGCAGGGGCGGCTGCGCGTGGTGGACAAGGCCAACGGCAACGTGCTGGTGCCGACGAAGTCGCTGACCTTCGGGCGGTGATCCCGAGGGGGCGCCGCCCCCTCGAACTCCCCCGCCAGGGGACTGCGGTCCCCTGGACCCGCGGTGACTCGAGTCACGGTTTCCGAAGGCCCTTTGGCCTTTGGCGGGGAGAGTCCGAGAGGGGCAGCGCCCCTCTCAGGCCGCCTGCCGCAGTTCCGCGCGGAACGCCGCGACGAAGCGGTCCACATCCTCCTCGTCATTGTAGACATGCGGGCTGATCCGCAGCCGCCCGAGGCGCGGCGCGGCATAGGCGCCACGTGCGGCGAGGCGTTCGATCAGGCCGGCCGGCATGCCGCCGGGGAAGGCAACGCAGAGGACATGCGGCGCCCGCAGGTCCCGTCGCGGCAGGATCGCGCCGGCGGCGGCGAGCCCATCCTCGAGCCGCGCGGTCAGCATGGCGCAGCGTTCGGCGATCGCGGCATGGCCCCAGGACGCCATCAGTTCCATGCCCGCCGCGGCCATCTCAAGACCGACGAAATGGTCGCGCTCGCCCATGTCGAAGCGACGCGCGGTCGGCGCGTAGGAGAGATCGGCGAGATACGGCACGCGATCGTTCTGCACGCCGCGCCGCCCGAAGCCGGTCTGTTCCAGCGGCACGCCATCCTGGTGGCGCTTCGCGATGTAGATGAAGGCGCGGCCATAGGGGCCGAGCACCCATTTGTAGGTCGGGAAGATCAGGAAGTCGGGATCGATGCGCGCCACGTCGAGATCCATCATCCCCGCGCCATGCGTCGCATCGATCAGCAGCGCCGCGCCCTTCGCCCTCAGTGCCGCCGCGATGCGGTCCATGTCGAGCACCGCGCCATCCGACCAGTGCAGGTTGGAGACGGAGGCGATCGAGACCGGCGCGCCGGGGCGCGCGACCGCCTCCTCGACCGCCGCGGTCCAGTCGCCGTCGGCCGGGCGCCTCACCGTGTCCACCGTGAAGCCCTGCGACGGGGCGCGCTGCATCCATTCGAGCACCGGGGAGGAATGGTCGTCCTCGAAGACCAGGACGCGACTGCCCGCGGGCGGGGCGAAGATCTTCCCCGCCACGGCGACGCCGTAGGAGACGGAAGGGATCACCGCGACATCCTCGGCCGCGGCGCCGATCAGCGCGGCGGCGGCAGCGCGGCTGCGTTCGATGACGCGAGCCGGCAGCGCGGGGTCGATCTCCCAGGGCCGTCCCTTGCGCGCGACGCCGAGCCGCCCGGCTTCCTGCACCGCGAGCGGCAGCGGAGACCAGGCGGCCGCGTTGAGGTAGGCAACGTCGCGCGGGATGTCGAACAGGGCGCGCTGGGACGGCAGCATGGCGGGTCTCCTGTGGGGCTCGGCGCGCAGCCTAGGGCGAAATCGCCGCGGCGAAAGGGGGTGCGGCCGCGCGCGCGACTCGCGCGGCGCCCGCTATCGTCCTCCGGCCCAGCCCCGGAGGACCCGACCTTGGACCGCTTCTTCTCGCTCACCGCGCGCGGGACGGATCCGCGCACGGAGATGCTCGCCGGCCTCTCCACCTTCCTGACCATGGCCTACATCATCGTCGTGAACCCCTCGATCATGGCGGCGGCGGGGATCGACCCGGGCGCCGCCTTCGTCGCCACCTGCCTTGCCGCGGCGATCGGGTCGATGCTGATGGGACTGATCGCGAACTTCCCCATCGCGCTGGCGCCGGGGATGGGGCTGAACGCCTATTTCGCCTTCGCGGTCGTCCAGGGCATGGGGGTGCCCTGGCAGGTGGCGCTCGGCGCGGTGTTCGTCTCGGGGCTGCTGTTCTTCGCCGTCTCGGTGCTGAAGGTCCGGGAATGGCTGGTGAACGGCATCCCGGTCTCGCTGAAGTTCGGCATCGCCGCGGGGATCGGCTTCTTTCTCGGGCTGATCGGGCTGAAGAACATGGGCCTGGTGGCGGCACATCCGGCAACGCTGGTGACACTCGGGCCGATCGCGCAGACCTCGACGCTGATCGCCTGCGCCGGCTTCCTGGTGATCGCGGGGCTGTCGGCGCGCGGCGTGCCCGGGGCCATCGTCATCGGCATCATCGCCACCGCGGCGGCGGGCATTCCCTTCGGGCTGACCAGCTTCCAGGGGATCGCGAGCCTGCCGCCTTCCCTGGCGCCGACCTTCCTGCAGCTCGACATCCCCGGCGCGCTCGGGCTCGGCATCGCCGGGATCGTCTTCACCTTCTTCCTGGTCGATCTGCTCGACAACACCGGCACGCTGATCGGCACGGTCCATCGCGCGGGGCTGATGAACAAGGACGGCACGGTGCCGAACCTCGGCCGCGCGCTGATCGCGGATTCCACCGGCGCGATGTCGGGCGCGGTGCTCGGGACCTCCACGACCGTCAGCTACATCGAGAGCGCGGCGGGCATCCAGGCGGGTGGGCGCACCGGGCTGACCGCGGTGACGGTCGGCGTGCTGTTCCTGCTGGCGCTGTTCCTCGCCCCGCTCGCGACCTCGATCCCGGCCTTCGCCACGGCGCCGGCGCTGGTCTTCGTCGCCTGCCTGATGGCCAAGGCGCTGCAGGAGCTGAACTGGGAGGACGCGACCGAATACATGCCGGCGATCGTCACCGCGCTGGCGATGCCCTTCACCTTCTCGATCGCGACCGGGATCGGGCTCGGCTTCATCGCCTATGCGGGGGGCAAGACGCTGGCCGGGCGCCCGGGCGAGGTGCATGGGGCGGTGTGGCTGATCGCGGCGCTCTCGGCGGTGAAGTTCGCGCTGATCTGAATCCCCGCGCGCGGGGCCGGTGGGGCGGCCGCGCGCGAAACACAGGCCCCCGATACCAGGTCTGCCGAATGGCTGGCCGGTCTCAGGCGTCGAGCGCCTCGGCCTCCACCGACGCCGCGTTGTCCTGGATGAAGCGGAAGCGCAGCTCCGGCTTGCGGCCCATCAGCGCCTCCACCAGCTCCGAGGTGCGCGCGCGGTCCTCGGCGGGCAGGACCACGCGCAGAAGCGTGCGCTTCCTCGGGTCCATGGTGGTTTCCTTGAGCGAGGCGGGCGGCATCTCGCCGAGGCCCTTGAAGCGGCTGACCTCGACCTTCTGGTTGGCCTTGAAGCGCGCCTTCAGCACCCGCTCCCGGTCCGCGTCGTCCATCGCATAGACCGAGACGCCACCGGCCTGCAGGCGATAGAGCGGCGGCTGCGCGAGGAAGACACGGCCTTCCTTCACCAGCGCCGGCAGCTCCCGGTAGAAGAAGGTCATCAGCAGCGCGGCGATATGCGCGCCGTCCACATCGGCATCGGTCATGATGACGACGCGGCCGTAGCGCAGCCGCGCGATGTCGAACTTCTCCCCGACGCCGCAGCCCAGCGCCTCGATCAGGTCCTTCAGTTCCTGGTTCTGCCGCAGCTTCTCCGTGGACGCGCTGGCGACGTTCAGGATCTTGCCGCGCAGCGGCAGTACGGCCTGGGTCTCGCGGTCGCGCGCCTGCTTGGCGGAGCCGCCGGCGGAATCGCCCTCGACCAGGAACAGCTCCGTGCCCTCCGCGCTCTCCCGCGCGCAGTCGGCGAGCTTGCCGGGCAGGCGCAGCTTGCGCGTCGCGGATTTGCGCGGCGTGTCCTTCTCGGCGCGGCGGCGCAGCCGTTCCTCCGCGCGCTCGATGGCGAAGGCGAGCAGATTGTCGGCCGTCGCCGTGTCGCCCGCGAGCCAATGGTCGAAATGGTCGCGCAGGGCGGTCTCGACCAGGCGCGACGCCTCGGGGCTGGTCAGCTTGTCCTTGGTCTGCCCCTGGAACTGCGGCTCGCGGACGAAGACGCTGAGCATGCCGGCGAGGCCGCCGAGCAGATCCTCGGCGGTGACGCTCGCCGCGCGCTTCTCCTTCTTGAGCTCGCCATAGGCGCGCAGGCCCTTCACCAGCGCGGCGCGGAAGCCTGCTTCATGCGTGCCGCCCTGCGGCGTGGGGATGGTGTTGGCGTAGGTGTTGAGGAAGCCCTCGCCGCGCTCCACCCAGGTCGCCGCCCATTCGACGCGGCCGGCAGCCTCGGGGAAGTCCGCCTCGCCGGCCCAGGGGGCGGGCACGACGGTCGGCTGGCCCTCGATCGCGGAGGCCAGGAAGTCCTGCAGGCCGCCGGGGAAATGCAGCACCGCGCTCGCCGGCGTCTCGTCCCTGATCACCGACGGGTCGCAGGACCAGCGGATCTCGACCCCGCGGAAGAGATAGGCCTTGGACCGGCACAGCCGGTACAGCCGCGCCGCCTTGAATTCCTGCGCGCCGAAGATCTCGGGGTCGGGCCTGAAGCGGATCAGCGTGCCGCGGCGGTTCTGCACCGCGCCGGCATTCTTCAGCCTGGTGACCGGCTTGCCGCGCTCATAGGCCTGGGTGAACAGGGTGCGGTCGCGTGCGACCTCGACCTCCAGCCGCTCGGCGAGCGCATTGACGACCGAACTGCCCACGCCATGCAGGCCGCCCGAGGTGTCGTAGGCCTTGCCGGAGAACTTTCCGCCGGAATGCAGCGTCGTGAGGATGACCTCGAGCGCCGAGAGCTTCGGGAATTTCGGGTGCGGATCGACCGGGATGCCGCGGCCATTGTCGCGCACGGCGATCCAGTTGCCGGCCTCCAGCGTCACCTCGATGCGGTCGGCATGGCCCGCCACCGCCTCGTCCATGGCGTTGTCGATGATCTCGGCGGCCAGGTGATGGAGGGCGTTCTCGTCGGTGCCGCCGATATACATGCCGGGGCGACGGCGGACGGGCTCCAGCCCCTCCAGCACCTCGATGTCCTTGGCGGAATAGCCGTCGCTCTGCCCGGCGGCGCCCCTTCGCGCGCCGCCACGGCCGAACAGGTCGTTCATATCTTGTTCCCCTATGGCCGCTGAGAATACCGGCGGAAGCGGCGGGAAACAACGCAGGGGGCGAGTCGGGCGTCAAACCGGCCGAGGGGGCGTCGCCCCCTCGAACTCCCCCACCAGGGGACTGCGGTCCCCTGGACCCGCGGTGACTCACGTCACGGTTTCCAAAGGCCCTGCGGCCTTTGGCGGGGAGCGTTTGAGAGGGGCGGCGCCCCTCTCAACTCGCCAGTTCGAAGCCGGAAACCGCAGCCTCCCGCGCCAGCGCCAGGCTCTCGGCGAAATTGTCGCGCTTGGCGATGTTGCTCGCCACCAGCACGCGCACCTGCCCGCCACCGCCGGACACGACGGGAGCGGTGCGCTCGGCGATCTGGAAGGCGCCGGTCGGCGCGTAGCCCCGCAGGCCCCCCTGCCCTTCCACCAGCGCGAAGCCGGACTGCGCCGGGCGCACCGTCACCGCCTGGCCGGCGGCGACGCGGCCGATCTCCGGCGCCCCGGCCTCGGGCCGCAGGCGGAGCGGGACGGTCGCGGCCGCCACCACGCGCCGGGTCGCGCCGGTGTCCGCCCGCGCGCGCTGCGCCGCGGCGCGGCTGCCGGGGGCGGCGGCCTCCAGCGCGGGTTCCCGCTGCGTGGCTCGGCGTTCGAGGCCGTCGAGCACCGCCTGGGCGCGCGCGAGGTCGCGCTGCAGCCGTGCCCGCAACGCCGCCATGCGGGACTCCGCCGTGGGCCGCGGCACGCGGTTGGCGGCGAGCTCGGCACGGATGGTCCGCGCCTCGATCCAGCGGCAGTAGAGCAGCGCGTCGAACGCGATCTGCAGCGCGTCGAGATCGGCGTTCTCCTGCGCGAGCGTTCCCTCGATGCCGGTCGCCGGCGCGCCGCGGCCGAAATTGGTCGTTGTCCTGGGGCGCTGCCAGGTGGCACCGGACCCGGTCGCCGAGATCGGCCCGGCATCGGCGGCGGTGTCCGCCGCGAGCAGGGCGTCGCCGGCGCCGTTGAAGCTGCCGAGCTGGTTGCGGCAGCCATCGGCCAGGTCCATGCCGCTCCAGCCGGGGGCGGCGCAGCCGGAGGCCAGGAGAGCGAACGCCAGCGGCCCGGCCAGGATCCGTGACAGAGGCGGGAGTCGGGTCACGTGCTCCAGAAACCTTCGATGTCCCACGCCTCGTCGCCCGAATTCTCGTCGACGCGACAGAACAGGCAGTTGAAGGTCGTGATGCCGGGGGCGGCCCGCGTCACTTCCTCGATGCAGGCCTTCAGCGTGACGCCGGCGTGGAACCAGCGGTTGCGCACCGTCACCATGACGATGCCCATGTCGCCCGCCACCGCCTGGGTGCCGGCGTAGTCCATTTCCCATTGCGCCGCGTAGTCGGTATCGCCGCTGAGGTGGCGCCCCTGGTCCTTGGACAGGATGTAGTTCACGCACTCGTCGCCGCCCGTGTAGACGAGATCGGTCGCGGTCGGATGCGCCACCGGCTTGTGGTGGCGCAACTCCTGCGTCCCGGCGGCCAGGATGTAGCCGTGCGGCTGGTAGAAATTGACCGTCACGCCCCCCGGCACCCGGAAGGACTTGTTGTCGAAGAAGTAGTCGTCGTCGTCGGCGCCGCCATGGCCGGTGATGTAGCACTCCGTGGCCGAGGTCAGGTCACCGACGATATAGAAATTGGTGGTCGCATTCACCGGCGTGCCGCCGGAGGACCACTGCATGCTTGGCTGCTTGTGGATGTTGCCGCGGAGGTTCCGCCGCCACTTGCCGAAGACGGATCCGAGGCTGCCCACTCACACCTCCGTTGCGCAGACGGGCCGGAGCAGAGCACGTCAAGGCGGCGGCATCTACCATTGTCTTGCGCACCCTCTCCGCCCCCGCGGCGCGGCCCCGGTCAGTCGAGATGCGCCTCCAGCATCCACAGCGCCTTGTCGAGCGTGCGGGACAGCCCCGTCAGCAGGTCGGCGCTGTCGGCGTCCCCGGCCTCGCCGGTGGTGTCGATGCCGGCGCGCACCGTCTTGGCGAGCGCGGCATAGCGCCCGGCCAGCGCCTTCACGTGGTCCATGCCATCGCGCAGCTCGGCGGGATAGGCTTCGAGCCGGCTCTTCGCGCCGACGAGCTGCGTCGTCCCGTCCGGCGTGCCGCCGAGCTGGTTGATGCGTTCGGCGATGTCGTCCGTGGCCTCGCCGAGCTGGTCGTAGAACGTCTCGAACAGCGCATGCAGCGCCGCGAAATGCGGCCCGCGCACCGTCCAGTGCGCCATGCGCACCCCATTGGTCAGGTCGATCGTGTCGGCGAGCGTGGCATTCAGCAGCCCGACCGACACCTCCCGCACATTGGCGCCGAGGTCGTTGCGGGTGGTGTGCAGGCGGCCGGTCTTGGTCTTGGCCATGAGCATGCTCCTCTGTCTCGTTCCGGATCCATATGGGGTCGAGCGCCGGACAGGTAACCTTTCATGGTTCCACGGCGAGGTAGCGTGCCGCCTCCGGCGGGCCGCCGCCGATCTGGAAGGCCGCAGCGCGGGCGAGCACCGCGCGGTCCGCCGGGTCGAGCCGGCCGGCCTCACGCAGGTGCTCGGTCCAGGATTCGACCGACCAGAGTTCGATCCAGCGTTCGGGATGCGCCACGTCATCGAGCAGCACCCAGCCGACCGCTCCGCTGCGCAGCCGCACGCGCCGCGCTTCCCGCATCACGGCGAGGAAGTCTTCGCGGTCGGTCGGGTCCACCGTGTAGCGCACCACTTCCAGCACGCGGCCATTGTCGCCGGCCAGCACGGGGCCGAGTTCCGGCGCCGGCGCCTCCGGCCGCGGCATGGGCACGGCGGGCGCCTCGCGCACCGGCGCAAGATCGAGCCGCCAGCCGCGCACCGCGAAGGCGCAGACCCCGCTGGCGGCGGCGGCGAGCAGCAGCGCGAGCTCGACGCCGAACTGCGTCCCGGCCCAGCCCCAGAGCACCGCCCCGGCGGTCATCGCGCCGAAGAAGCAGAGCTGGTAGATGCCGATCGCGCGCGCCCGCACCCAGGCCGGGGTCGCGAACTGCGCCGCGGCCTGCAGCGTGCTCGCTGCCGCCAGCCAGCCGGCGCCGAACAGCAGCATCGCGACCGCCGCCGGCAGCCAGTGCCCCGACACGCCGAGCAATGCCAGCGCCACCGAGGAGACCAGCGAGAAGGCCAGCACCATGCTCCCGCGCGTCGGCAGGCGCGTGCGCAGCAAGGGCAAGGCGAAGCCCGTCCCCACCGCGCCGGCGCCCATCACGCCGAGCATCAGCCCGTAGGATTCGGGCCCGAGGCCGAGGCGCTGGCGCACCACCAGCGGCAGCAGCCCCCAGACCGCCGCGGTGAAGAAGAAGAACACGCAGGCGCGCAGGATGGCCGCGCGCATCGCCGGGCTGGCCGCGACGAAGCGCAGCCCGGCGCGCATGGCGCCGAGGAAATGCTCGGGCGGCAGCGGGCTGGCCGGCGCCTCGCGCTTCCAGAACAGCAGCGAGAGCAGCAGCACCAGGAAGCAGAAGGCGTTGAGCGCGAAGGCCGCCTCCGTCCCCGCCAGGCCGATCACGAAGCCGCCGATCGCCGGTCCCACGGCGCGCGAGAGGTTGAAGCCGATGCCGTTGAGCGCGATGGCCTGCACCAGGTCCTCGCGCGGCACGAGCTCCGGCGTGGTGGCGGCCCAGGCGGGGAAGTTCAGCGCATTCCCCATGCCGATGCAGAAGGTGAAGAACAGCAACCCCCAGGGGCCGAGCCACCCGGCCCAGGTCAGCACGGCCAGCGCCGAGGCCACCGTCAGCACCCAGGCCTGCGCGGCGATCAGGTACTGCCGCCGGTCGATGATGTCCGCCGCCGCCCCGGCCGGCAGGGCAAGCAGGAAGACCGGCAGCATCGACGCCGCCTGCACCAGGCTCACCATCACCGGGGAAGGGTCGAGGCCGGTCATCATCCAGCCCGCCCCGGTGTTCTGCACCCAGAGGCCGATATTGGCGGCGAGGTTCGCCCACCACAGCAGGCGGAACGCGGGGTGGCGAAGGGGCGCGAAGGCGAGGGACATCGCCCCAAGGTGGCAGAGGCGGCAATGCATCGGGAAGGGTGGATCGCTCGCCTGCCCGGTGAAGGTCGGGGGGAAGGGAACTTCCCCCCGAACCGCCCAACCTTTTTCGGTTCCTGGAGACCGACCGCCGAAGTCGGTTCCCAAGGGACAAAAGGAAGGGATGGGGGTGCGGGGGAAGGTCTCCTTCCCCCGCTCTCAATCGAGCGTCGTCGCCGGCCCCTTCGGCCGCGCCGTCTGGTTCCACAGCGTGCGGATCTTCTCGCTGACGCCGACCGGGTCGGCGACGCCGCGCAGCGCGTGTGATTCCTCCGTACGGCCTTCCATCGACTTGATCACGATGTCGCCGATGCCGACCAGGCGATGCCACAGGCTCTGCTTCACCACCACGTCGCGGATGCGGAAGATCTCGATGTCGTCGCGCACCTTGGTCCAGAAGCCCGAGGTGACGGTGATCCTCTCATTGGTGACGGTGATGCGCTGCCGCCCGAGGAAGGGCAGGCCCAGCATCAGCGTCGAGAGGACGAGCCAGAGCGGCCCGTAGGAGCGCTTCGTCTCCCGCGCTTCCAGGATGATCGATTCCGACATGCGGCTTCCCCTGAGACCCCGTGTGGATAGGGCGCGCCGCGCTGCGGGGCAACGGGGAAGGGCTTGGCGCGGCGTGGGGCCGCGCGAGGCAGGAAATCCCGATCAATTCCTCACGAAGAAAGAAAAATCTTTCTTTGAATGAGCACTTGCGGCGCTTCCATGGAAGCTATTTCTCTTTCGCTCTAAGACCCATCCCCGGAACCGGCCCGCATGCCCAAGATCCACGTCATCCACGAGAACGATGCCTGGCTGGCGCCGTTGCGCGCCGCCTTCGGCGCCATCCGCGCGCCCCATGAGGAATGGTTCCTCGACCGCGGCCTGCTCGACCTCACGAAGGCGCCGCCGGAGGGCGTCTTCTACAACCGCATGAGCGCCTCCTCCCACACGCGCGGCCACCACTACGCGCCGGAATACGCCGCGGCGGTGATCGAATGGCTGGAGCGGCATGGCCGGACGGTGGTGAACGGGCGCCGCGCGCTGCAGCTCGAGGTCTCGAAGGTCGCGCAGTACGAGGCGCTTGCCGCCTGGGGCATCCCGACGCCGCCGACCGTGGCGGTGGTGGGGGAGCAGCATATCCGCGAGGCCGCGGCGCGCATCGGCTACCCGCTCATCCTCAAGCACAACCGCGCCGGCAAGGGGCTCGGCGTGCAACTCGTCAGGAGCGCCGCCGCATTGGAGGAGGCGATCGCGCTCATCGCAGCCAGCGAGGACCCCTACGCCACTCCGCGCGACGGCATCTGGCTGGTGCAGCGCTACGTGGCCGCGCCCGAGCCCTTCATCACCCGCGCCGAATTCATCGGCGGCAGGTTCCTCTACGCCGTGCGCGTGGACACCTCCGAGGGCTTCGAGCTCTGCCCCGCGGATGCCTGCGCGATGCCCGAGGGCGCCGCCTGCCCCGCCGTCGCGCCGGGCGAGAAGTTCCGCATCGTCGAGGGCTTCGCCCATCCGCTGATCGCGCGCCTGGAAGCCTTCCTGACCACCAACGGCATCGGCGTCGGCGCGATCGAGTTCATCACCGACGCCGCCGGGGAGACCTTCGCCTACGACGTCAACACCAACACGAACTACAATGCCGAGGCCGAGAGGCGCGCCGGCGTCTCGGCGAGCCTGGCCGTGGCGCGATACCTGGCCTCGCTGCTGCCGCGCGCGGCGGCGGCGGCGTAACCCCCCCAACCCCAGCGAAGACACGCCATGTCGGATATCGCCGCCCCGCTGCAGGCTCCGCGCCTTGCCGCGCCTTCCCCCACGCTGGCCGTGGCGCTCGCGCTGCTCCTCGCCGGCACCTTCGCCGTGCAGCAGGCCGCCGGCGGCAGGCTCGCCGTGCTGTTCCTGCTCGGGGCGGCGCTCGGCCTCGTGCTCTACCACGCCTCCTTCGGCTTCACCGCGGCCTGGCGCGTCTTCGCCGCGGACCGTCGCGGGGCCGGGCTGCGGGCGCAGATGGCGATGCTCGCCTTCGCCGTGGTGCTGTTCTTTCCGGCCCTGGCGGCAGGCAGCCTGTTCGGGCAGCCGGTCGCGGGCTTCGTCTCGCCGGTCGGGCTGCACATCGTGGTGGGCGCCTTCCTGTTCGGGCTGGGGATGCAACTCGGCGGCGGCTGCGCCTCGGGCACGCTCTTCGCGCTCGGCGGCGGGTCGGTCCGCATGGCCGTGGTGCTGGCCTTCTTCATCGTCGGTTCCGTGGCCGGCGCGGCGCACCTGCCCTTCTGGGTCTCGCTCGCCAATGCCGGGCCGGTCTCCCTGATCGCGACCTTCGGTTTGTGGCCGGCGCTGACCGGGCACCTCGCGGTCTTCGCCGCCATCGCCGGGCTGACGGTGGTGCTGGAGCGGCGCCGCCACGGCGCGCTGGAACGCGCCGCCGAGCCGCCGCGGCGCGGCTGGGCGCGGCTGCTGCGCGGGCCTTGGCCGCTGATGGCCGGCGCGCTGGGGCTGGCGGTGCTCAATTTCGCGACGCTCGCCATCGCCGGGCGGCCCTGGGGCATCACCTCGGCCTTCGCGCTGTGGGGGTCGAAGGTGGCGGATGCGGCAGGCATGGACGTGGCCTTCTGGTCCTACTGGTCGAGCCCGGCGCAGCAGGCGGCGCTGGAGGGCAGCGTGCTGGCCGACATCACCTCGGTGATGGACATCGGCATCGTGGTCGGGGCCTTCCTCGCGGCGTCGCTGGCGGGGAAGATCCGGCCGGAATGGCGCATCCCGGCGCGTTCGCTGGCGGCCGCGGTGATCGGCGGGCTGCTGATGGGCTACGGCGCACGGCTCGCCTTCGGCTGCAACATCGGCGCCTATTTCAGCGGCATCGCCTCGGCCAGCCTGCATGCCTGGGTGTGGCTGCCCGCGGCCTTCCTCGGCAGCGCGGCCGGGACGCGGCTGCGGCCCCGGTTCGGCCTGGCGGTGGAGCGGACGCCGCGCGGGGCCTGCTGACGCGCAGCCGGCCCGTCGGGCGAGGACGGCGGGGCGTGCCCCGCCGCGATGCTCACGCCGTGAGCCAGGCGGCCATCGCGGCGTTGACCGCCTCGGGGGTCTCCATCGTCGGCAGGTGGCCGGCATCGGCGAAATGCCGCAGCCGGGCGCCGGGGATGGCGGCGGCCATCTCCTGGGCCAGGGCGGGCGGGGTCAGCGCGTCCTCGGCCCCCACGCCGACCAGGGTCGGCACCGCGATGCGCGCGAGGTCGGGCAGCGAATCGGGCCGGTGCATGATCGCCTCCTGCTGGCGCAGGAAGGCCTCCTTGCCGACCCGCTCCGCCATCTCCATCACCTCGGTCGCGAGCGGGCCATCCAGCCGCGAGGGGTGAATGAGCTGCGGCAGCAGCCGGGGCGTCACGCCACGGAACTGGCCCGACCGCGACAGCGAGATCAGCCCGCGCCGCCGGCGCGACTGCTCCGCCGTGTCGGCGCGCGCCGAGGTGTCGAGCAGACAGAGCCGCGTCACCCGCTCCGGCGCGCGGCGCATGATCTCGAGCGCGACGTAGCCGCCCATCGACAGGCCGGCCAGGGCGAAGGGACCCTCCACCGCGGCGAGGGCGCGCTCGGCCATGGCCCCGACGCGGTCGTCCAGCGTCAGGTCCGCGACGACCGTGCGGGTCAGCGGCGCGAGGGCCGCGGCCTGGTCGCGCCAGAGACGCGCGTCGCAGAGCAGGCCGGGCAGGAGCAGAAGGATCGGGCGATGCGTCATCCGCCGCCTGTAATCCGGCACGGGCAGGCCGTCCATGCGCCCGGCGCGGGCCGGGAAGGGCGGAAAACCTTGATCTTCGTGCGAAACCGGCGCATATCCGCCGCGCTCGTGGATTGGCGGGCCGGATCGCCGGCCCCGGAATGCGCGCCCCTCCGGGGTTCGGCCGCCCACCGCAACCCCTCTGGCGGCCCGGTATGCCGGGCCCATGGAAAAGAGCGACTTTGAACGATCTTCTCGCTATGGCCGCCCAGGCGACCGACGCGCCGGCTCAACCCGGCCCTGCCCCCGAAGCGGCCATCGCCGTCACCGGGGATGAAGCGGCTCCCGCGGCCGCCACCGAAGCGGCCCCGGCCGCGGCCGACGAAGCGGCCCCCGCCGCGGTCGATGACATGCCTCCCGCCGTCGCCGACGACACGGCCCGCGAAACCGGCGCCGCCGTCGACTCCGAAGACGCCGTCGAGGAAGAGGTCCCCGAATACACCGAGGAGGAGGAGGAACCGGAGCCCCAGCGCACCACCTTCGCCGACCTCGGCCTGTCGGACGAACTGCTCCGCGCCGTTTCCGAATCCGGCTACCTCCACCCGACGCCGATCCAGGAACAGGCGATCCCCTATGTGCTGATGGGGCGCGACGTGCTCGGCTGCGCGCAGACCGGCACCGGCAAGACGGCCTCCTTCGTGCTGCCGATGCTCGACATCCTGACCGGCAGCCGGGCCAAGGCGCGCATGCCGCGCAGCCTGATCCTGGAGCCGACGCGCGAGCTCGCGCTGCAGGTGGCCGAGAACTTCGAGAAGTACGGCAAGTACCTCAAGCTCAATCACGCCCTGCTGATCGGGGGCGAGAGCATGAGCGACCAGCGCGACGTGCTCGAGAAGGGCGTCGACGTGCTGATCGCGACGCCGGGCCGGCTGCTCGACCTGTTCGACCGCGGCCGCATCCTGATGGCGGATTGCAAGCTGCTGGTGATCGACGAGGCGGACCGCATGCTGGACATGGGGTTCATCCCCGATGTCGAGCGCATCGTCTCGCTGATCCCGAAGATGCGGCAGACGCTGTTCTTCAGCGCCACCATGGCGCCGGAGATCCGCCGCCTCGCCGATGCCTTCCTGTCCAACCCGAAGGAGATCACCGTCGCCCCGCCGGCTTCGGTCGCGACGACGATCACCACCGGCATCGCCTTCGTGCAGCCGCACGACAAGCGGGAGGCGCTGCGCCGCCTGATCCGTGTCGAGCAGGTGCAGAACGCGCTGATCTTCTGCAACCGGAAGATCGACGTCGACATCCTCTACAAGTCGCTGAAGAAGCACCGCTTCAGCGTCGGCGCGCTGCACGGGGACATGGACCAGTCCACCCGCTTCGCGACGCTGAATGCCTTCAAGGCGGGCGAGCTGCAGCTTCTGGTCTGCTCCGATGTCGCGGCGCGCGGCATCGACATCGGCGGGCTGAGCCACGTCTTCAACTTCGACGTGCCCTTCCGCGACGAGGACTATGTCCACCGCATCGGCCGCACCGGCCGCGCGGGGCGCGAAGGCCACGCCTACACCATCGCGACCGCCGATGACGCCAAGAACGTCGCGGCGATCGAGAAGCTGACCGGCAAGCCCATCCCGCGCATGGCGGTGGAAGGCCTCGACCCGGTCTCCGAGGAGGAGATCGAGGAGGCGCGCAACGCGCCGAAGGGTCGTGGCCGTGGCCGTGCCGCCGCGCCGGCCCGCGGCCGTGGCGGCGATCGGCGCGAGGGCGGACGGCGCGAGGGTGCCGCACGCCGCGAGGGACCGCCGCGCGACCGCG
>NZ_JAAEDL010000019.1 GCF_018129005.1 Neoroseomonas eburnea | reverse complement strand
GCCTGCTCGCGGGCGGCGGCATTGCGTGCGGCGGCCTCGCGCGCCGCGGCCTCGCGCGCAGCCTGCTCGGCGGCGGCCTGCTCGCGCGCCGCCCGGGCCTGGGCCTCGGCAGCAGCCTGTTCGCGTGCGGCGGCCTCGCGCTGGGCTTGCTCGCGCGCTGCCTGCTCGCGTGCTGCCTGCTCACGCGCGGCAGCTTCGCGTGCGGCCAGTTCGCGTGCCGCCTGCTCGCGCGCGGCGGCCTCCCTGGCGGCCTGTTCGGCGGCAGCCTGCGCCTGGGCGCGTGCGGCGGCCTCGCGTTCGGCGGCTTCACGGGCGAGCTGTTCCTGGCGCTGGCGCTCCAGCAGCGCCGGATCCGGCCCGGCGCCCGGCCCAACGAGGAAATACCACCCCGCCGCCGCAGCGACGACCAGCGCCCCTGCGCCGCCGGCGATCGCCGCGACCGGCGCGCCCTTCTTCTCCCCCGCCCCGCCCGGGGTGGGCGGCTGCGGCGTCTGGGGGGCCGGGCGCTGCACGGTGCCGCCGCCCACGGGGCGCGCGGAAACCACCGTCGCATCCTCGTTCAGCCCCGGCAGCCCGGGCAGGCCGCCCGGTTCCGGTGCCGAAGCGGGCGCGGCGGCCGCGGTGCGGATCGCTTCCCCGAACTCGGCGGCGGAGCGGAAGCGGTCATCCGGCCGCTTCGCCAGCGCGCGGGCGATGACGCCGTCGAAGGCACGGGGCGTCGTGACGGAAAGCTGGGACGGCGGCGGCGGCTCCGTGTGCAGCGCCTTGTGCATCACCGCGGAGAACCCGCCTTCGAAGGGCTTCTCCCCGGTCAGGAGCTGATACAGCATCACGCCGGCGGCCCAGATGTCCGCCCGCAGGTCCACCGGCTCGCCACGGAACTGCTCCGGCGCCATGTAGGAGGGCGTGCCGATCAGCGTGCCCACCTGTGTCATCGAGGAGTTCTCGAGCCGGGCGATGCCGAAATCGGCGATCTTCACCTGCCCGTCGGTGGTCATCATGATGTTGCCGGGCTTGATGTCCCGGTGCACCACGCCGCGCTGGTGGGAATAGTTCAGCGCCGCGCAGACCTCGCCCATGATCCGCACGATCTCGGGGATGGTGAAGCGCTCGTTCTTGTCGAGCCGGCCCTTGAGGGACCCACCCTCGACCAGCTCCATCACGATCCAGGCCTGCTCGGCATTCTCGCCGTAGTCGTAGACACCCACGATGTTGGGGTGGGAGAGGCGGCCGGCGGCCTGGGCTTCCCGCCGGAAGCGGGCATGCGCCTCCACCGCCTCGGGGTCGTTGGCCGAGGGGACCTTGACGACCTTGATGGCGACGCGCCGCTCGATGATGCGGTCCACCGCGTCGTAGACCGTGCCCATGGCGCCGGCGCCGAGCGTGCCGCGCACCTCGTACTTCTGGTTCAGCTCGGCTGGAAGCATGTGTCCCTGGGCTCTCCGGCGTCCGGCATGCGTATCCGCATTGGCATGCGGGCTGATGCTACAGCCTCATGGTGGAGATGTCGTCACCGGGCAGCATGACAAGCCGGGGACCTGTCCGCCGGATCACAGTCGCGCCGGTGCGGGGGCCTGCGCGCCGGCCCCGGCCGCGCTGCCGCTGCGCCGCCCGTCGCCGATCAGCACGAAGGGCGCCCAGTAGTAGGGGTGCGCGAAGGCGGCCGGCAGGTTCCGCCCGGCCTCGTCCAGGATCAGCATTTGCGCCCCGCGCAGCGAGGCCGCCGAACTCGCCCCGCCCTGCTGGCGCCGCAGCGTGTCGGCCACCGTCAGCGCCGCCGCCGCGTCGTCCACCGCCCAGTGGGTCACCATCAGCCCGCGCGCCCCGGCGTAGAAGAAGGCACGCGCCAGGCCGGACAGCGCCTCGCCGCCGCCCTCGCCGCCCGGCCCGCCGGTGTTGCAGGCGGACAGGATGACGAGGTCGGCGTCCATCTTGATGTCGAGCACCTCGCTCGCCTTGAGGAAGGCCGGGTCGGCCGAAGGCGCCCCTGCCGGCGGCGAGGCGACGATGGAGGGTTCCGTCAGGCAGGACAGTTCGCCCGGCAGCAGCGCGTGCGTCGCGAGATGGACGACGCGATACTGGTCGAGCCGTTGCCGCCGCATGTTGGGCAGGGTGAAATCCGCCCCGAGGATGGCGCGGTCCGGCGCCGCACCGAGCAGCGCGCGGGAGGCCGTCACCTCCGCCCGCGTGCCCGGCAGGCGTCCGAGTCCGGTCGCCAGCCGCGCGTCGCGCCCGCAGCGATCGGCGGGGAAGGAGCGCGCGAACTGCGCTCCGGAGGGCGGCACGAAATCGCCGAAGCCGACATAGGGCAGGGGGGCGGTCGAGCCCGTGCCCGCCGCGCGCAGCGTCACCAGCGTCTGCGGGCTCGGCACATGGACGATGGCGTGGCGGCGGATCAGCCAGGGCGCCGCCCCCAGCGCATCGCCCTGCACCGGCCCGGCCAGCAGCAGGCCGAAGGGCAGGGCGAGCAGCGGCCCGTCCGGCGCCACCACCAGAGTCTCCGCCCCATCCAGCGTGCCGGCGAGCGGCGCGATGAGCAGCCGGTGCAGCTCCTGCGCCGACTCGGCGTCGAAGCGCGGCACGCCGCCCGGGCCGATCTCGGAGGAGCGTCGAACCCGGCTGACCAGCGCGGCCACCGCTTCCTCCCCGACCGGGATGCGGCGCGCATCCACCCGCCCGTGGCGCACGGCGATGACGAAGCCCTGCTGCGGCCCCAGCAGCATGGTCACCAGCGCCTCGTTCGGCCCGAGGGCGCGGGCGACCGAATCGGCATCCACCGCGGCGAGCAGGAGCTGCCGGTAGCCCGGCGCGGCGGCGGCGACCTGGCTCTCGGCCTCCGCCCGGCGCTGCTGGGCGGCGGCGATGCGGTCGTCGAGGGCGGCATTCTGCGCGCCGGAGGCATCGCGCTCGGCGAACAGCTCGCGCAGCTCGCGGTCGGCGTCCTGCAGGCCGCGCACCGCGCCCTGCACCGCCTGGTTGCCTTCGGAGACGCCGAGCCGCGCCGAGGCCTGCTGCACGTAGCGCGCCGTGCTGCTGCGCTGGGCGAGCTGCGCGGCGCCGAACATCTCGGCCCGCAATGCCAGGGTCGCGCCGCCCCCGACGGCGGCCTCCTGGTCGAGCGCATCGAGGTAGGGGATCACCAGGCCGACGGGCAGGCCGATCTGCCGCGCGCGCAGGATGTCCGCGCCGGCGCGAAAGGCGCTGAGCGCCTCCGCCCGTCGCCCGGCACGCAGCCGCTGCTGGCCGGCGAGGAACAGCGTCACCGCCTCCGGCCGCTCGCCGGGGGCGGCGATGCCGAAGCGGCCGGCCGCGCGCTCCAGCAGCCCCGCGGCCGCGTCGCTGCGGCCAAGGCGGATGTCGGCGCCGGCCTCGGTGCGCAGCGAACGGCCGACCATCATGTTCGGCTCCAGCCCGGCGCGGCGCAGAACCTGCCGCGCCTCGGCCGCCAGCGCCGAGGCCTCCTGCCCCCGGCCGGCGCGGGAGAGCGCGACGGCGCGGTTGCGCTTGGCCTCCGCCAGGCCGAGCACGGCCGATTGCTGCAGCGGGTCGGCGAGCAGCTCGGAGGCATCCCCCTCCCGCGGGGCGGTCAGGTTCGGCACCAGGGCGATGTAGCCGGCCTCGGCCTGCTGCAGCAGATCGACCGCGGCGGCCGGCTCGCCGGCATTGAGCGCGTGCAGGCCGCGGTAGTGCAGCACGCGGGCCGCCGTCGCCGGGTCGGCCGCGCGCGGCGCGAGCGTGGCGGCACGGTCGAGCAGCATCTGCGCCTCGGCCAGCCGCTTCTGGTTGGAGAGGTTGACCGCGAGGTGCAGCATCGCCGTCGCGGCATTCGGGTTGTCGCGCCCGAGCACGCGTTCCTGCACCGCGAGCGCGGCGCGGTAGGCGTCCTCGGCGGCGGCGAAGTTCTCGGTCTGGTTGAGGTCGCGCCCGAGCGCCATGAGCTGTTCGTAGCGTCCGACATCGGAGGCGCCGAAGGCGCCGGCCGAAAGCCGGGCCACCGCGAGTTCCAGTGCCGCGGAGCGGCCGCCCGCGCCGCCGCCGCCGCTGCTCTGACCGGCGGCGAGGCGCTCGATCACCGGCATGGCGGTGGCGACGCCGTCCGCGACCACCGGGCCCGACGGGCCGGCGGCGACCACCGCGACATGCGGCCAGCCGCCGGCGCGGCGGGTGCAGGCCAGCAGCCTTGCGGAGGCGCCGCCGGCAATGGTGGTGCGCGTCGGCGGCCCGCAGGTCACTCGCTGTTCGAGCCAGGACCGCCACAGGCCGGAGGCGGCCAGCGCGTCGAGATCTGCTTCCGAGGCGCTGCCCTGAAGTTCCACCACGCGCGCCGCCGGCTGTGTCCAGCCGCCGCAGAAGACCTCCCGCGCGCGGAGCACGGCGCGGTCGGCGGGGGTGGCGCGGCCGGGCTGCACCTGGCAGGCCTCGTTGCGCGCGTCGGTCCCGGCGGGCTCGCCCGCCGTCGCGCTGGCCGAGCGCGTCACATAGGCGTCGGGCGACGGCTCCGTGCAGGCGGAAAGGCCGGCGAGCAGCAGGGCGGCGAGCGGCACGCGCACGGCGTCAGTAATCCTCTTCGGCGACGTTCGGGATCTGCACGTCGGGGTCGGTGATGCGGCCGCCGCCGAGGCGGATGTCCACCCGCTGCGGCGGCGCCTGCGGGATGGTGATGACCTGGCTCGGCACGATGCAGTTGATCGAGGAGACGACGCAGCCGTTGATCCGGTAGCGCGTCAGCGCGCCGGAGGCGGCCGGGCGCGTGCTGTCGGCGAAGCGCGCCGCGGCCGCGCCGCTCACCAGGTTGCCCGAGCTGTCGGCGATCGAGCCCAGGAGCTCCGCCGAGCCGCCCGTGCCATGGATGCCAAGCCGCCCGGCGGCGTGGATGGTGCCGGTCGCCGTGCCGCCATCCAGCAACAGGAAGACCGCGCTGCGGCCGGCATCGATGTCGAGCACCATCAGCCCCGCCGGCCCGCCGCTGGCGGGGCCGAAGCTGCCGGGCGCCTCGCTGCCGGGGATGCGCACCTGCGTCGCCTGCTGGCGCGGCTGCAGGCCGGGGATGTCGGGCTGCACCTGGGTGAGCGGGTCGGCATAGCCGCCGGAAGCGCGGGTATCGAACACCACGGCGGGCAGCACCCCGTCGCGCGGCACCACCGTGACGCGGTTGGTGGCGACGATGCCGCCCGGTGCGCTGAAGGCGACGGCGCGGCCGATGACGTAGCGCCCGCCATCGAGGTTCAGCGTGCCGGATGAATCGACGCCCAGCGTGCCCGTGGTCATGCTGCCGCCGCGGATGGAGATGGCCCCTCCCGTCAGGGTGATGCTGTCGCTCGAGACCAGGGTGTTGTCGGTCAGCACGATCGCGCCGCCCGTCTGCAGCAGGATGCTGGTCGGGTCGATCTGGAAGCCCTGCATCGTGATGCCCTGGCCCGCCGCCAGGCGCACCGCGGTGCCGGCGGTGATCTTGCCGCCGGTGAGCGTGGCCGCGGCCGGCGTTGTCAGGTCGAAGGCCGTGCCCGCCGTGGTCTGGCCCGAGATCGTCACCGGGCCGCCGGCCGCGAACGCAGCCTGGGCGCCGGCCACCGCCACCCCGGTATGGGAGAAGGCGCCGCCCGCGGCGAGCGCCAGCGCGCCCCCGGCCGACAGCGTGCCGGTGTTGACGAGGCCGCCGCCGGCAGTGAGGCGCAGATCGCCGCCCGCGGCGACCGTGCCGGTCTGCGAGATGCCGCCGCCGGCGCTGAGCAGGGCCGTGGCCGCCGAGACCACGCCGCCATGCAGCAGGCTGCCGCCATTGGCGGCGAGCGTGACCGCGCCCGCGGCCTGCACCGTGCCGTTCGCGACCAGGTCGCCCCCCGCCGTCGCGGAGAGATTGCCGCCTGCGACATGCGTGCCGCCGAGCGTCATCGTCGCGCCGGAGGCGAGCGTCATGGCGGCACCCGACCGGACTTCGCCGCTGCTGCGCAGCGTTCCGCCGGCGGTGACCTCGGCCGTCGTGCCGGCGCTGAGCCGGCCGGCGAGGCTGGCCGAGCCGCCGGCCAGGAGCCGCGCCGCCTGGGCGGCGGCCAGCGTCCCGGAGGCATCGAGCCCACCCGCGCCGCTCAGCACGAGGTCGCCGCCGGTGCTCTCGATGCGATTGCCGGCGGTGAGGATGCCTCCGGCCGTGAAGCGGGCGGTGCCGCCTGCCGTGACCTGCGCGGTGGTGCCGAGCGCGCCGCCGGCCGAGACGTCGATGGTGCCGCCGGCGGTCAGCGTGCCGGACAGGCTGAGGGCGCCGTTCGCCGCCCGCAGCGTCGCCACGCCGCCCGCGAGGAAGTCGCCGCTGGCCGTCAGGCCATTGCCGCCGGTCAGCACGAGGTCGCCCCCGGAACTCGTGATCCGGTTGCCGGCGGTCAGCACGCCGCCGGCCGAGAGCATCGCATCGTCGCCGGCGGTGATCTGCGCCGTCGTGCCGAGCGCGCCGCCGGCATGGGCCTCGAAGGCGCCGGCGCTGCCGATCGTGCCGCCCAGTGTCATCGCCGCGCCGGAGGAGAACTGAGCCGCGCCGCCGATGCTGCCGGTGCCGGTGAAGGAAAGCGTGCCGTTCGCCGCCAGCGTGGCCGTCCCGCTGGTGGTCAGCAGGCCGAGATAGGTCAGGTTGCCGCCGGCCGTCAGCGTCGCCGTGCCGGGCCCGCCGGTGACGGTGACGCTGCCGCCGGAAGCGACCGTCAGCCCCTGGTCGGTCGAGAAGGAAAGGCTGCCATTGGCCGAGACCGCCCCGCTGACCAGCAGCGGCAGGACCGTGTTCAGCGCCAGCACCGGGCCGCTCGCCACCAGGTCGCCGAGCTCGAGGATCTGGTTGTCCTCGGGCAGCGAGACCTGCCCGCCGTTCAGCGTGAAGAGGTCGGTGATGATCAGCGCGCCGGCCTGCTGGGTCACGGCGCCGGCGCTCTCGATCGCGACCGAATCCGCTCCCTGGATCAGGCCAGTCAGCGTCACCGCGGCGCCCTGCAGCAGGATCGCGGGCGCGGTCACGCCGCCCGCGGTCAGCCCGGCACCGGCGGTCAGCCGCACCGAAACCGGCGCGGTGATGCCGCTTGCCGCGAGCGCGCCCGCCGTGCCGAGCGCGACGGCCCCAGTCGCGCCGGTGGCCGGCAGCGTGCCGGCGGTGATGCCGGTCGCGGTGTCGTAGGCATTGCCGGCGAGGCCGAGCTGGAAATCGCCCTGCGCCGTGCCGGTGACGGCGGCGACGTCCACCGAGCCCGCGGTCTGCCGCACGCTGCCGCCGGCGATGCCGGGCGCGCCGGCGACCAGCTCCAGGGTGCCGACGCGGACCGAGGCGCCGTCCCGCAGCGGCACGTCGCCGGTGACCAGGATGTCCCCGGCGCTGCGCGTGCTGCCGTCCGAGCCGATGACGAGCCGCAGCGCGCCCGGTGCGTCGAGCGCCGCCCCGGCACCGCCGAGGCGTGCGATCTCCGTGCTGTCGAGCGCCAGCGTCCCGGCGCCGGCACCGCCGAGCGTCACGGTCCGGCCCGGTGTCTCGGGCAGGATGGCGATGGTCCCCGCCGGCGCGCGCACCGGCGCCTGGATGTCG
Source organism: Neoroseomonas eburnea (assembly GCF_018129005.1). Classification (GTDB taxonomy): domain Bacteria; phylum Pseudomonadota; class Alphaproteobacteria; order Acetobacterales; family Acetobacteraceae; genus Neoroseomonas; species Neoroseomonas eburnea. Next base: position 107,957 of record NZ_JAAEDL010000019.1, on the reverse strand, counting down.
AGATCGTCGGCCCGCAGCACGACGCGCGTCCCGGCAGCGGCGGAGACCGCGCCGCGCACTTCCATCAGGCCGGCGCCGCCGCGCAGCAGGACCTCGCCGCCGGCGGTCACGCCCTCGATCGCGGCGATCCGGTTGCCGGCCACGCCCGGGTCCAGCCGCACCGCGCCATTGGGGAACTGCGCGGAGAGCGCGGCGACGTCGAGCCGCGAGCCGGCCGCCTGGGTGAGCGCGCCGTCGCCGGCGAGCGTCAGCCGCCCGACGCGCGGCCCGTTGGCGCCGTCCACCAGGTCCACGGTACCGGTGATGTCGATCGAACCGGTGGTGCCGACCGCGCCGAGGCGGAGTTCCGCCGCCGGTGTGCCGGAGGGCAGGAAGGCAAGCTCCGCCTCGTCCAGCGTGATCCGCCCAGCGGTCGCGCTGCCCGCCGCGCCGCCGAGCACGTAGCCGATGCCCGCCCCGGTGCTGACCGGCAGCAGGGTGATGATGCCGCCTGGCGCGCGCAGCTCCGCGCCGATGGCGAGGTCGTCGGCGCGCAGCGTCAGCGTGCCGCCATTCGCCACCTGCAGCGCGCCGGTGACCCCGAGCGTCGCGCTGCCGCCGAAGCCGAGGCTGCGAACCGTGGCGCTGCCGCCGGCCGAAAGCCCCAGGCCGAGCGCCGTGCCGGCCGCATCGAGCCCGCCGCCGAGCGCGCCGATGGCGTTGCCCGCCTGGTCGAGGCTGACCGTCCCGCCGGCCAGCGCGGCGAGCCGCGCCGCGCTGATCGTGCCGCCGGTCTGCTGGATGTCTCCGCCGCTCGCCACGCCGCCGGCGAAGCCGCCGGTGCGCAGGATGATCTGCCCGTTCGCGCCGGCCGCGGACAGGTCCCGCGTCAGCGTCAGCGTCGGCGCCTCGAGCGTCAGGACGCGGTCCGTGCCGACCGAGAGCGGCAGGTCGATCGTCAGCGCCAGGGCGTTGCGCAGCGTGATGTCCCCGCCGGCGGAGAGCGCCGTCACGTCCTCGATCATGTTGCGCGCGGTGCCGTCGCCGTTGGCGCCGGCGAGGCGAAGCGAGCCCGCCGCCGTCGCCGCCAGCGCGGCGGCGGAAATGCCGGCGCCGCCCGCCTGCAGCAGGTCGCCCGTGGTCGCCTGCAGCGTCACCGTGCCGGTCGCCAGGATGTCGTTCAGCGTCAGGGCGGTGGCGGCGATGTCCACGTCGCCATCGACAGCGGTGCCGGTGCCGCCGGCGCCGACCGCGCGGGCGGTGAGCGCGCCGGTGTTGCGGAAGACCACGCCGTCCCGCGCCCGGGCCGAGAGCGTGCCGACGGCGTTGTCGCCGGACAGGCGGATTTCGCCCTCGTTCGCGGTGGCGGTGAGCGTCGTCCCGCGCACCGCCGCCTGGGCGGAGGTACCGCGCACGTCGCCCGCCGACGCGGTCAGGGTGACGGCGCCGGACGGCGCATCGATGGTGAACTGGCCGGGCGTCAGGCCGGCGGTGGACAGCGTGATGTCCGTCGCGCGGTAGGTGACGCCGCCGGCGGCGCTGGTGGTGCGCCGCACCTCCAGCGCACCCCCGGTCGCCACCGAGATCCCGCCAAGCGCCGCGGCCTCGACCACCGGCAGGCTGTTGCCGGCGAGGTCGATCTGCACCGTCCCGGCACCCTGCAGCGCGGTGACGGCGAGCGCGGCGGCGGAGAGGCTGCCGGCCGTCTGGGTGATGGTGCCCGTGCCGCCGGCCGTGAGCAGCAGTTCGAGACGCGCCGCATCGGCGGGGTCGAGCGTCCAGTCGCCGGAGAGGTTGATCGCCGGACCGGCCACCAGCAGCGTGCCGCCATGCGCATCGAGCAGGGCGAGCTCGGCCTCCGTCAGCCGCGCGGTGCCGGCTTCGGCCAGCGCGCCGCCGAGGCTGACACCGCGGGTGGAGCGGAGCTCGATCCGACCGGCAGCCCCCGCGCCGGTGTCGAGCGCGGCGCCGAGCGCGAAGTCCGGCGCCTGCAGCGCGATGGTGCCGCCCGCGCCGGTGACGATCGGCGCGGCGATGGTGAACAGCCCGCTGCCCGCATCGACGCCGGCCGAGGTCAGCCGCACCAGCGTACCGCCGGCGCGGATGCCCGCCGTCGCGTCGCCGAGGCCCTGGACGATGCTGCCGATACGGCTGGCGGCGGTGCCGATGGCGATGTTGCCGCTGGCATGGGCGCTGAGCTGCGCGACCGACAGCGCGAAGCCGTCGGCGACGATGTCGCCGCCGCTGCGCAGTTCGAGCGCCGTCGGCGCGCCGGGGCCGGTCAGGTCGAGATTGCCGCGCAGGGTGATGGTGCCGGAGCTCGTTCCGTCGAACGGCGCCAGGCCGCCGATGATCAGGCGGTCGGCGCTGACGCGCTCGATCGCCTCGGCGGTGATGGTGGTGGTGTCGAGCCCGCCGGTGCCGCCGAGCCCGATGCTGCCGCCGGCGGTGAAGGGCGCGAACTGCACCACGCCGCCGGGCGCCAGGAAGACGGTGCCGAGCAGCGCCGGCGCCACGCTGATGCCGTTCGAGAAGATGGCGATGCCGCCGCCGCCGGCCGCCGAGACCGGGGCCGCCACCTGCAGGTCGGCCAGGCTGTTGGAGATCAGGAAGGCGCCACCGCCGGTGGCGACGACGCTGTTCGCGCTGGCCGCGGAGACGCCGAAGCCGGCAGCGAGCCGGATGACCTCGTTCGCCCGCGACAGGGTGATGTCGCCGCCGGCCGAGACCGAAAGGTCCTGCGTGCGGATGATGCCGCCGCTCTGGGTGATGTCGCCGCTGGCGGGCGCGTCGAAGTCGGCGCCGGTGCGCAGCACGACATGGCCGCCGGCGGTGCTCGCGGTGACGTCGCCGGTCAGGTGGATGGTCGGCGCTTCCAGCACCACGCCGCCGTTGAAGAGCGCGGTGGAGCCTGCGGCCTCGACCGTCAGCGGGTCGGCATTGCGCAGCAGCAGCGTGGTGCCGCCCGAGGGGGCGTAGAGCGTTCCGACGCGGTTGAGATCGGCCGTGCCGGCCGCGCTGCCGCCGCCGTCGAGCAGCGCGCTGCCGGCCGCGGCGACGACCAGCCGGTCGGCCAGGATCGGCGCGCCGAGCGCCTGCAGGATGCTTCCGGTCGCCGAGGAGAGGTCGACCTCCGCCCCTGTCGCCGCGATGCCCGGGGCGGCGACGGTGTAGGTGCCGTCGGCACGGAAGACGAAGCGTTCGCCATCCGCGACCGCGCCCGAGAGCCGCGCGGTGGCGTTGAGCGCCCCCGGCGAGCCGAGCAGAACCGAGCCGGCATCGGCGATCAGCGCGAGCTGGTCCGCGCGGACCGCACCGGCCGCCGACTGCACGATGTCGCCGTCGGCCGCATGCAGCGTCACCAGCCCGTCCAGCGTCGTCAGGGTGAAGATGCCGTCGATCGCGATGGCTCCGCCCTGGAGCCGAACGGTGTTGACGCCGTCGATCGGGTTCGCTGCCCCCGCCACGGTGACCGTGCCCGCGCCGGCCTCGGCGCGGCCGATGACGAGGTTGCGCGCCACGAGGCCGTTCAGCGTGGCCTGCGAGAGGAACAGAGCGCCGGGATCGTCGAGGCCGATCGAGACGTCGCGCGCCAGGCTGCGCGGCGCCACCGTGATCGTCCCGTTGTAGGTCGGCGTCCCGAGCGGGTCGCCGGCGCCGACCCAGCCGCCCAGGGTCAGCCTGTCGGCGCGCAGCGTCAGCACGCCGTCCGCCGCGCTCGCCCAGGCGCCGAAGATGCCGTTCAGCGTGCCCGCCTGGATCGTCAGGTCCTCGGCGGAGAGGGTGACGGAACTGCCCTGCACGCCGGCGATATCCGCATCGAGGTCGCCCGGCAGCGGCACGGCGGCGGCGGCGGCGGTGGTCAGCGTACCTGCGGTGTCGAGCGCGAAGAGTCCGGTCGCCATCGCCGCGACCCTGCGCACCGCGTTGTCTCCGGCGGTGAGGTCCACATCCCCGGCGGCGCGGACGGCGAGCAGCTCGGCGACGATGCGCCCGGTTGCCTCCTGCGTGATGCCGGCGCCCGCGCCGAGGCGCACCTCGCTGACCGGCAGCGCCTGCTCGATACCGATCGTGCCGGCGATGGTCATGGCGCCGGGGGCCACCAGCCGGATGTCATCGAAGGCGAGGGAAGCGCCGGCATTGACGCGCAGCGTGCCGCCGCTCTCCACGGCGAGCGAACCGCTGGCGCCGGACCGCGCCAGCGCGCCGTCCAGCGCGAGGTCCCCCGCCGCGGCGAAGGTGAGTGTCCCGCCGACCGTGCTGGTGCCGAGCACCGCCACCTGGTTGCGGTCGGTGCCCGGGGCAAGCAGGGCATTTCCCGACGTCGTCACCTCCAGTCGGCCGGCCGTCATCGCGGCGCCGGCCGCGGCCTGGAAGATGTCGCCGGCCGTCGCCTCGAGCCGCACGGTCCCGGCGCCGGCGTTGATCGATGCGTCGAGCTCCAGCGTGCCGGCATCGACCGTGAGGGAGATGTCGGCATCGGCGCCGCCGGTCGCCGCGACGGGCGCGGCGAGGGTGAAGGCGCCTGCGCTGCGGAAGGCGAAGGATTCCGTGAAGGCGAGGCTGCCGAGCGCGCCGACCTGGTTCGGCGCGGCGCCGAGTGCGATCGCACCTTCCGCGTCGAGGTTCAGCAGGCTGGCGGTGATGATGCCGGCGGCGTTCTGCGTGATCGTGCTGGCGGACCCGCCGCCGGCCGCGCGCAGTTCCACCACGCCGCCCGCCGTCGGCGTGACCAGCGGCGCGAGCAGCAGCAGCCCGCGCGCCTCCAGCGTGAGGTTGGCCGCCGCGCCGGCCGCCTCGGCCGTCGTCGCGACGATCAGCCCGGTGGTCGTGGTGAAGGAGACATCGCCGGCGGCGGCGTAGAGCGAGCGCGCCCCGGCGGCGCCTGCCGGCGTGCCGCCATCGGCGAGGCGGAAGGCTCCCGTGCCGGCCAGGTCGATGCTGCCGGCCTGGGCGTGGGCGACGAGATCGGCGATGCCGCCGGAGGCGACGAGCCGCCCGTCCGCCCCTTGCGTGATCGCACCGGCGGAGCGCAGCTCGATCGTACGGCTCTCGTCACCATTCGCGGTGACCGAGGCGTTGCCGAGGGCGATCGCGCCGCCCGTCGTCTCCATCCGCACCGACGGCGCGGTGACGTCGGCCTGGAGCGTGATGCCGGCGGCGCTGATGAGCGTGAGCGCGGCGGTGGGCGCCAGCGCCTCGGCGACGGTCAGGCCCTGGGCCTCGATGGTGGCGAGGGGCTCGCCGGCCATGGTGGTGCGGCCGATGCGCAGCGTGCCGGCGGTGATCCCCTCGAGGTCCGCCGCGGCGAGTTCGAGCGTGTTCGCCGGGCTGCCGGCCGTGCCGATCTGCACGGCGAAGGCGGCGTCGCGCGGCCCGATCTCGACCGTGCCGGTGGCGCCGGCCGAGATGCTGCCGTCGGTGACGTCGAGCGCATTGACCCGCAGGCTGACGGTCTGGCCTGCGGCCGCGGTGATGCCGCCGGCGACCGTCAGGCTGTCGGCGATGACGCGCAAATCGCCCTGGGTGGCGACGATGCCGGGGAAGGTCGAGAGCGTCGTGATGGACGGGCCGGTCAGCGTGGTGGTCGAGCCTTCCGCCAGGGCCACGCCGAACGCGCTCGCCGCCGTGAAGGCGAAGGCGCCGCTGGCGCGCCCATCGATCAGCGCGATCTGGTTCGCGGCCGTGAGCGCGACCGAGCCGGCCGAGGAATCCGCCGCATCGGTGCTGCCGCGGATGGTCAGGAGCCCGTTGGCGCCGGTGCCGCCCGTGCCGCCGAGGGCGACCGCCGCGGTCTGCGTCACCGCGCCGCCGGCGAAGAGGCTCAGGTTGCGCGCCGTGATGGTGCCTTGGATCCCCAGGGCGCCGTCCGCGTCGTAGGTGGTGAGGATCGCGTCGTTGCGCGCGCCGCCTTCGCCTGCCGTGAGCGCGCCGCTGATGGTCAGCGACCGGCCGCGCAGCGCGAAGTCGCCATCCTGCGTGCTGCCGGCATCGAGCCGCAATGCGCCATTGTCGCCGGTCAGCGAAACCCCGCGGTTGGTGCCGGTGACGGCGACGGTCAGAGGCAGTTCCGTCGTCAGGTCGGCGCCCCCGCCGGCGGCGATGCGTGCCACCACCCCGCTCGTGCCCTGCGTGATGTCGCGGTTCGCCGACAGCGACACCGAGTCCGCGAGCAGCGTGCCCTGCAGCGAGATGCCCGGGTTGTTCTGGGCGGGGTTGCCGGCGACATCGGCCGTCAGCGTCGCCGCGCCGTGCACCGAGAGCGTCTGGCCGGCGCCGAGCGTCACCCGGTTGGTGCTGCGCGCGGTGAAGTCGCCATCCGCGGTGCCGCCGGTGCGCAGCGTGATGCGCCCATTGTCCCCGATGAGCGAGACGTTGCCGGTGCCGGTCACCGTCGCGGCGAGGTTCATCGAGGTGCCGGCGCCGTCGTGGTGGCGGATGACGGTGCCGCCGGCCTGGGCGATGCCGGTCGCCGCCGTGAGCGACATGCTGGTCGCGAAGGCATCGGCGTTGATGGCGATGGCGCCCGTCGCCGCGGCGATGGTCAGCGCCCCATCGACATCGACCGCGGCGCCGATCGTCACGTTGCGGCCGGCGTTCAGCGTCAGGCCGCCATTGGTCTTGTCGATCGCGTCGTCGACGATGATGTCGCGTGCCGCATCGAGGGTGACGGTGCCGGCGAAGCCTTCGATGGCGGCGGTCGAGATGCGCGTCCATTCGGTCGCCTCGCCGCCATCGGCGGTGACGCTGCCGGTGGCGGTGGTGATCTCGACCGTGATCGATTCGCCCGCGGGCAGGCCGCCGGGCGTGGCGGGCAATGCGGTGTCGCTGACGATGATGTTGTCCGGGTCGATCAGCAATTCGCCATTCGCGCCCGCCGGCGCGCGCAGGTCGACGGTGCCCTGCACCTCCAGCACGCCCTGGCCGGAAAGCTCGACGAATCCGCCATTGCCGCCGTCGGGGCCGCCGCGGGCAGAGAGCGCGCCGCGCATCTCCGTACGTTCGAGCGAGTTCAGCACCAGCATCCCGCCATCGCCGGTGCCGGTCGCGTCGGCGCGGATCTCGGCGCCGCTCTCGACGATGGTGCGCGCGGCCATGGTCTGGTTGCGCCCGCGCCCGGTGGTGCCGACCAGCACCTGCCCGCCGCCGGCGCCGCCCGAGGCATCCACCCGCGCCGTGCCGGCGACCGTGACCGTGCCGGTCGCCTGCAGCGAGACGCGACCGCCGCGTTCCCCGGCGCCGCCGGTCGCGGCCACCCGGCCTTCGACGCGCACGCCGCCGCCATCCGCGCGGATCGCCACCTCGCCGGTGCGCTCGCCCAGGCTCGGCGCCTCGATGCGGCCGGTCTGGCGCACCAGGTCCTCGACCAGGCCGGAGGCGGCATGCGCGCTGAGCAGCACCGAGCCGCCCGGCGCCTCGATGACGCCGCTGTTGGTGACCAGCGCCGTGCCGCCCTCGGGCGCCGTGCGCACCGCCTGGGTGACGTCGATCCCGATCAGCCCGTCGCCGGCGAGGTCGAGGACGAAGGTCTCCGCCGCGCCGAGCGCCACGCGCCCGAGCCGCGCGCGGATCACGCCGGAATTGGCGACGCCCGGAGCCACCAGTGCGGCGAGGCCGCGGTCGGCGACGGTGATGCTGCCGCGGTTCTCGACCCGCGCGCCGGGTCGCGGCGCGCCGTCGAACACCATCCGGCCCGCCATGAAATTCTCGTTGGTGATGTTGGCGGCCGAGGCGATCAGGCTGCCGACATCCACCTGTGCGCCGCCGGCGAACACCATCCCCGACTGGTTGACGATGGCGACGCCGCCATTGGCCTGCACGCGCCCGGCGATGACCGAGGGGTCCGGCCCGGTCACCCGGTTCAGCGTCCAGGACCCCTGGTTCGGCTGCACGAACTGCACCGTGTGCTGGCTGCCGACGTTGAACTGCTGCCAGTCGATCGCGGCCCGGTTGGTGCCCTGGGTGATCGTGGTCTGGCTGGTCGTCTGCGTGATGGCGGCCTGGCCGGCGACGACCTGCCCGCCGGTCGGGCCGGTGGTCGCCGCCGGCATGGTCTGCGCCAGGGCGGGGCCGGCGGCGATCGGCAGCAGCGCGGTGGTGGCGAGCAGCCAGGCGCGCTGCGGCGCGCGGCGCGCCGGCGTCCGGGCCGGGGCGGGAAGGGGGCGTTGTGCGGGGCGTGCCCTGCCGCGGGTCGCGACGCCTGTCATCGGGTCAGAACCTCACCAGCATGCGAAAGAAGGCCTGGGTGGCGCGCAGCGGGTCGGAGGCCACCCCCTCCGGCCGCGTCGTGAAGCGGCGCGCCACCTCGACGTCGAACTGCACCGTATCCGAGAAGACGGTGCGGAATCCGCCGCCCCAGGAGGAGAGCCGCCGGTCGGCGTCCGTGTCGAGGTTCTGGTACGCCCAGCCGAGGTCGCGGAAGACGTAGAGCTGCGTCGAGCCGCGGTTGTTGCCGAGCGCGGGTTCGGCCGGGATCTCGTAGGCGAGGTCGAGCTGGAGCTCGATCGCGTAGCCGTAGCCCCAATCCCCGGTGACCTGGCCCGAATAGTACCCGCGGCCGAGCCGCGAGCCGCCGAGGTAGTACTTCTCCGCCGGCGGCAGGATGTCGGAGGACCATTGCCCGGTCACATAGGCCTGCAGGTTCACCATCGCGCCGTCGAAGGGGGCGAAGATCGGCTGCACGCGCTGGTACTCGCCGGTCGTCTTGGTGAAGTCGAACTCGCTCGCGATGCGCGTCGCCTGCGGATCGTCGTTGGCGGTCGCGCCGAAGCTGTTCAGCCCCTGGTGGATGCGGATCGACGCCTGGTTCGTCGCCGGCGGCATGAAGGAGAGGATGCTGTCGAGCGCCTGCCCGTCGAAGCCGCCGCGCAGGGTGCGGATGCGGTCCTGGCCCGCCCGCGCGCGCGGCCCCGGCGTGTCGGCCGCGCCGGTGTAGATGGTGCTGTCGAAGGCGTCGAACTGCCCGACCGCCCAGAGATTCGCGGGGCGTGAGCGGATGATCGGATAGGTCGCGACGATGCCGGCGACCTGGGTTTCGCCCTCGTAGCCGATCTCGGCGAGCTGGCCGGAGGGCGTGGTGTTGCCGATGCCCGCATAGACGCGCACCCGCAGGCCGGAGCCGCCGATGAAGACCTCGGCGCTGGCCTGCGCGAAATACTGCGTGCCCTGCTCGGCGCCGAAGATCGACAGCTCCGTCCGCTCGCCGAACTCGGTGACGGAGTTGAGCCCGGCGACGAGCAGCGCCTCCCACGGGCCGGTGAGCCGGTAGCCGCGGTTGTCCAGGTTGAAGTACCCGCTGACCGCGGAGCGGCTGAGCTGCGCGATGAGGCGGAGCGCGCCCGGTTCCCCCTGGATCGGCTGCAGCACGCCGCGCACCTGCACCCCCGGCACGTCGGAGGCGAGCAGCAGGGCGCGCTCCACCGCCGCGGTCGAGACCGGGCGCTCGTTCTTCACGCGCTCGAGGAAGCGCAGCACCTGCGTCCCGGCGGGCCCGATCTCGCCGTCGAGGCGGACCTCGGCGACATAGCCCTCGGTGATCGAGAAGCGCGCCTCGTTGCGCCCGTCCGGCTGCGGCACCAGCGCGGCGGCGACGGAGACGAAGGGATAGCCGGCGCGGCGATAGGCGCCGAGCACGGCGAGCCGCGCCTCCTCGATCCGCGCGAGGCTGACCGTGCGGTTCTCGATCGGCGCGATGGCCGGGCGGAGCTGCGCGTCGGTGAGCGCGGTGTTGCCCTGGACGGCGGCGGTCGAGATCGCGACCTCGCGCGTCTCCCCCGGGCCGCGCCGCGCCTCGGGCGGCGGCGGTTGGGTGCGCGGGGCGAGGCTCGGCGCCTGTTGCGGGCCGATCCGGTCGATCAGGTCAGCCGGCGGCGGCGGCGGGCGCGGCAGGTTCGGCGGCAGTTGCGCCAAGGCGACCCCCGGCCCGAGCAGCAGCAGAGCGGCCAGCGACCGCAAGGAGAAGGTGATAACGGTCATCGCCTAGGCGGGTCGGAGGGATCTCATGCACCAACATATGAGAGACGCCTGCGAAAGAAACCTCACGTTCACCTCTAGGGCGACGAAAGGGTCGGAGCCGTAGCTCTCGCGCAACGGTCATGACGGAACCGCGTCAGGATCCGCCGCCGGCGTCACCCTTTTCCGGCCGGTGACCGCCAGTTTCAGTTGCCGAGATTGATGACCTGCACGCGGCGGTTGCGCGCTTCCGGCGTGCCGTCCGGCGTCCGAACCAGCAGCATGGTTTCGCCGAGGCCGAGCGTCTCCAGCCGTTCGGCAGGGATGCCGTAGCGCTGCGTCAGCAGGCCGCGCACCGCTTCCGCGCGGCGCTCCGACAGCGCCTGGTTGAGCGCGGCGCTGCCGACCGTGTCCGTGTGGCCCTCGATGCGGAAGCGCGAACGGGCGAGCTCGGGCGCGGTCAGCGCGCGGGCGAGGGAGGCGAGCAACACCTCGGCGTCGGGCGTCAGCGTCGCCGAGCCGGTGGCGAAGGTGATCAGGAGCGACACGGCCGGCATGCCCGGCGGTGCGGTCGTCGCGCTCTGCACGGGGCTGCGCGGATCGGCCGGCGTGACCGGGGTGACGGGCGCGGTGACGGCGTCCCCGCCCTGGCCCGGCACGCGGATGCCGCGCGTCAGGTTGCGCAGGATGGTGTCGGCGAGCGGGTCCCGCGCCGGCGCCTGCGCGTCCGCGGCACCGGCGGCGAGCGTCAGCAAGATGGCGGCGAGGGGAAGGGCTGTCCGCATCCGGTGGTCCTCCGTGCCGGTTCGTACGCAGTAGAGCACATCCTGTGCGTTGCGTGTCCGCTGTTCCATTCAACCGAAGCGGGCGATGGAGAAGGCCGGCGCCACGGCCTCCCGCCCCAGCACCGCATCGGCCGTCATGCGTCCCGCCACGGGGCCGAGGGTGAAGCCGGAGGAGGTCACGGCGGCGAAGAGTCCCGGGCAGCCGGGCGCCTCGCCGAGGATCGGCGCACGGTCGACATGCACGTTGATCCCGGTCCAGGCGCGCAGCACGGACAGCCCTGCGACGGCGGGCACGACGCGGCCCGCGACCCAGAGATTGCCCTCGATGCTTTCGCGCCGGTTGCGCGTGGCGCCGGTCGCGGGGTGGTGCTCGCCCGGCCAGCCACCGCCGATCAGCAGATGCCCCTGCGCCCCCTGCTTGAAGGAGAGGTGCCGCCCGGCATGAGCGACGAGGTGGGGGACGAAGGGCCCGGTGGGCTCGGTGGCGATGACCTGCTGCACCAGGCCGCCGACCGGCAGCCTCACGCCCGCCAGGGCCGCGACCTGGCCGGACCATGGTCCCGCCGCCACGACGATGCGCCCGGCGCGGATGGTGCCGGATTCGGTGGCGACGGCGAAGCCGCTGCCGTCGCGCGCGATGCCGGTGACCTGCACCCCGCCGGCGATGCGCCCGCCCGCGCGCTTCACGAGGCCGAGAAGCGCCGCGGTGCCGCGCAGCGGGTCGATCTGGCCCTCGGCGCGGCAGAAGGCCGCGCCGAGAAAGCGCGGCGCGAGGTAGGGCGCGAGGCCGCGCAGCTCGTTCGCGCCGACGACATGGCTTTCGATGCCGGCGCCGCGCTCCACCGCCGTCTTGCCGCGCAGCCATTCCATCTGCTCCGGCGTCTCGGCCAGCATCAGGCCGCCCTCGGTGCGGATGCCGCAGGATTCGCCGGCGTCGCGCGCGATCTCCTTCCACAGCGCTATGGAGCGCGGGCCGAGCGGCAGCGTCGCCGCCGCCGGGCGCGCCGTGCCGAGCGCCTCGGCCTTCTCGCCGAAGTCATAGGACAGGAGTTGCACATGCAGGCTGCCGGCATTCGCCGTGCTGGCGGCGAGGCCGGGTTCGGACCGGTCCGCCACCAGCACGTCCACGCCCTCGCGCGCCAGGCAGAGCGCGGTGGAAAGCCCGAGCACGCCGCCGCCGACGACCAGCACGTCGCAGCGCCGGTCCTCGGGGCGGAGCGGCGAGGCGGGGCCGCGCCATCGGGTCGGCGTGGGCGCATGGATGACGGGGGTTTCGCCCCATTCCGGCACCTCGCGCATCAGCGCGGCGGCAGGGATCGGCCGGACCGGCGCGCGCGGGGCGGCGAAGGCGGCCTCCTCGGCCGGCGCGCCGGCCAGGCGGGCGACGGTCGCGCCGCACATGCGCCCCTGGCAGCGGCCCATGCCGGCGCGGGTTGCCTTCTTCAGCGCGGCGAGGCTGCGCGCGCCGTCCGCCATCGCTTCGCGCAGCGCGGCGGCGGTCACCTCCTCGCAGCGGCAGATCGTGGTGGCGCCGGCGATGGAGGCGGCGTCGAAGGGCGGCACGGCGAAGATGCGCCACAGCGCACGCTGGAAGGCAAGGGCACGCGCCAGGTCGCGCCGGGCGGCGGCGTCCTGCGGGGCGGCCAGGCCGATCTCGCGTGCCGCCGCCAGTCCCGCCAGGCGCCCGCGCGCGAAGGCGACGCGCGATCCGCCGATCGCGGCGCCGTCGCCGATGGCGAAGACTCCAGGGATGCTGGTGCGACCTTCCTCGTCGGTGACGGTCTCCAGCCGTCCGATCTCCGCCCCCGGGCCATCGGTGACGAAACGCTGCGCGCAGCCGAGCGTGCGGGCGAGGCCGGTCTCCGGCTGGAACCCCATGTTCAGCGCGGCGACACCGGCCACGATGCGGCGTTCGCCGGCGGGCGTCGCGACGCGCAGCGCGGCGAAGCGGTCGGTGCCCTCGCAGGCGAGGATCGTGCTGCCCCACAGCACCGGCACGCCGGCACGCCGCAGGGTCGAGAGGTAGTGCAGCCCATCCCAGGCCAGGTCCGGCGAGGCACCGGCCAGCGCCAGCAGGTCGCGCCAGGCGCGCAGGCCCGGCTTCGGCGCGGCTTCCACCACCGCCGCCACCTGAACGCCGCCGGCCAGCAATTCACAGGCGAGCTGCAGGTTGAGCGGCCCGCTGCCGGCGATGACGATGCGCTCGGCCGGGCTCACGCGCTGCGCGCGCGCCAGGGTCTGCAGGGCGCCGGTCGTCATCACGCCGGGCAGGGTCCAGCCCGGCACCGGGACGGGGCGTTCATGCGCGCCGGGCGCCAGCACCAGGCGCTTCGGGCGGAAGGTGACGGCGGCGTTGCCGACCAGCGCGGCGATCTCATCCGGCGCGAAGCCGCCCCAGACGGTGGCACCCTGGTGGATGGCGATGCCCGCCGCGCGCGCTTCGGCGAACAGCACCGCGCCCCTGCGGAACTGTGCGTCCGGCGCGGTGCTGGCGTGGCTCGTCGCCAGCGGCTTGAGGTACTGGCCGCCGGGGTCCGCACGCTCGTCCAGCACCACCACCTGGGCGCCGGCGCCCGCCGCGGCGATCGCGGCGGACAGCCCGGCCGGGCCGGCGCCGACCACCAGCAGGTCGCAGGCGCGTTCGGCGATCTCCGCCGGCGGGTCGGCGAGCGGCGCGGCCACGACCGGCGGCGCGCCTGTCACCCGCATGTCCGCTTCCACCTTGGTGAGGCAGGCGCGCTGTCCCGACCTGCCGTCGACGGTGACGATGCAGTCCCAGCAGGCGCCCATGCCGCACCACAGGCCGCGCGGCTCGCCCTTCGCGGTGTGGCGGAAGGCGACGATGCCGGCGGCTGACAGCGCCGCGGCGATGCTCTCGCCGGGCAGCGCCTCGATCTCCTGCCCGTCGAAGGTGAAGCGGATCGGCGCGGCATTCGGCGTGATCGTCGGGGAGGAGAGACGCATGGCCTTGCGCGAAGGGGACAGGGCAGCCGATCTTCGCATGCGGTGCCCCCGCGTCCATCCCCGGATGTCGCGCGATGCTCGCGCGCATCGCCAGTCTCCCGGAGATTGGCCGGGTCACGGAGACCATGCCGGCGGCGGCGCGCCCGGCAGCGGCATCGAGGCCTCCGCAGGCACGCTTCGCCACGAGCGTGCGGCGCCACCGCCCGGCGGTGACAGGCCGGGGACGGCACGCTATGCCTCGGCCAGCAGCATGAGCGACGCGACCGCCGACTTCGTCCCGCCCATGCCCGCGCCGGCCTGGCGCGCGCCATCCGCGCTCACGGGGCTGTTGCGGGCGCGCCGCGACGTGCTCTCGATTTTCCCGGCCGATGCCTATCGCCGCCAGGTCTTCACCACGCGGCTGCCCGGCCGGCTGATCCTGGTCGCCAATGCGCCGGAGGTGGTGCGCGAGGTCTTCGTCGCCAGGCACGAGACCTATCAGCGCAAGTCCCGCTTCCTGGAGGACGCGCTGCGCCCGGTCGTCGGCGGGTCCTGCTTCATCGCCTGGGGCGACGACTGGGCCGAGAAGCGCGAGGCAGTGTCGCCGCCGCTGCACCCTTCGGGCCTCGCGCAGTTCCACCCCTGCTTCGTGCAGGCGGCGGAGGAGACCGCCGAGGACTTCGCCCGCGCGACCGGCCCGGTGGATGTCGCCGCCGCCTATGCCGCGGGCATCACCCGCGTGCTGCTGCTCGCCGTCTTCGGGCCGTCGGTGCCGCGCGAGGAGGCGGCGGTCATCGCCGAAACCTTCACCGCCTATCAGGACGCGGCGGAGGTGGTGGACCTGCTTGGCCTGATGGGCCTGCCGGACATGCTCGGCTGGCTGACGCGCCGGCGCGCCAACGGCCTGGCGCGGGAGCTGCGCGCCCGTGTCGCGCGGCTGCTGGAGGCCACGGGGCCGGAAGGTGGCACGCCGCTGCTGCGGGCCCTGCGCGCCGCCCGGCGCGAGGACGGCAGCAAGGTGCTGACCGGGGAACGGCTGCTCGACGAGGTGGTGATGTTCCTCCTCGCCGGGGCCGAGGGCGCGGCCATCACGCTGACCTGGACCTCGATGCTCGCCGCGCTGCATCCGGCGACGGCGGAGCGCATGGCCGGGGAACTCGCCGCGCTGCCGCCCGGGCCGCCGGACCACGCGGCGCTGCCGACGCTGGCCTACACCCGCGCGGTGATCCAGGAATCGATGCGGCTCTACCCGCCGGTCGCCGTCTTCGCGCGCCAGGCGGTGAAGCCCGACCGCATCCGCCGCTGGGACATCCGCAAGGACGACATCGTACTCGCCGTGCCCTGGCTGCTGCACCGGCACGAGAACCTGTGGGAGGCGCCGCACGCCTTCCGCCCGGAACGCTTCCTCGGCGATGCGGCGCGCCAGCGGCCGCGCTTCGCCTACCTGCCCTTCGGCATCGGGCCGCGGATCTGCGCCGGCGCGGCCTTCGGCATGGCGGAGGTGACGGTCTTCGCCGCCACCTTGTTCCGCCGCTTCCGCTTCGCCCTGGCGCCGGGCTTTACGCCGCAGCCGAACTGCCGCCTGGCGCTGCGGCCGAAGGGCGGCATGCGCCTGGTGATCACCCCCCGCTGACGCTGGACGACCCGGTCCCTGCGCCGCAATGTTGCGGCGCAGCGGATGGGAGACAGGCCATGGCGGAATACGACCTCGCGGTGCGCGGCGGCCAGGTGGCGACCGGCTTCGGCACGGTCCGCTGCGACATCGGCGTGAAGGATGGCCGCATCGTCGCGCTGGCCGAGCGCATCGCCGACGCCGCGCGGGTGATCGAGGCGGACGGCCTGCTCGTCCTGCCCGGCGGCGTCGACAGCCATTGCCACATCGAGGAACCCTCCCGCGGCGGCTATGTCGGCGCCGGCGAGGGCGAACCGCAGGTCACGGTGAACGAGGAGAGCTTCGCCACCGCCTCGGCCTCGGCCTTCGCCGGCGGCACCACCTCCGTCGTCTGCTTCATCCCGCAATGGAAGGGCTTCGGGATCTGGGAGCGCTACGTCGACTACCGGGCGCGCGCGGCGAAGGGGATGCTCGACCATTCCTTCCACCAGATCATCAGCGACCCGACCGACGCGGTGATGGAGGAAGAGGTGCCGCGCGTGGTCGCCGAGGGCGTGCGCAGCCTGAAGGTCTTCCTGACCTATGAGCCGCTGCACCTGTCGGATGCGCAGTTCCTGCGCGTGCTGACCAAGGCGCGCGAGCTCGGCTGCCTCGTCACCGTCCATTGCGAGAATTACGCCGCGATTTCGTGGCGCACGGCGGAGCTGCTGAAGCACGGCATGGCCGCGCCGAAATACCATGCCTGGTCGCGCCCGCCGATCGTCGAGCGCGAGGCGACGCACCGCGCCATCGCGCTCGCCGAACTGGTGGACCAGCCGATCCAGGTCTTCCACGTGAGCTGCGCCGAGGCGGCGGAGGAGATCGCCCGCGGCCAGGCGCGCGGCGTGAAGGTGTGGGGCGAGACCTGCCCGCAATACGTCGCCCTGACCGCCGCCGACATGGACCGGCCAGGCTTCGAGGGTGCGAAGTTCATGTGCAGCCCGTCCCCCCGCACGACGGAGGAGCACGCCCGCATCTGGGAGATGATCCGGCGCGGCACGCTCGATGTGGTGTCGTCGGACCATTGCGCGTTCTCCTACGAGGGCGACAAGGGCAAGCGGCAGAACGGCACCGGCGCGGTGTTCCGCGACATCCCCAACGGCATCCCGGGCTTCGCCGCGCGGCTGCCGATCATGTTCAGCGAGGGCGTCTCCAAGGGCCGCATCACGCTCGACGAGTTCGTCCGGCTGACCAGCACCAACCCGGCGCGGCTGATGGGCCTCGCGCCACGCAAGGGCATCATCGCTGTAGGTGCGGATGCGGACCTGGCGTTGTGGGACCCGAAGAAGAAGGTGACGATCACCAACGCGCTGATGCAGCACGCGATCGACTACACGCCGTACGAAGGGATGGAGGTCACCGGCTGGCCCGTCGCGACGATCCGGCGCGGCGAGGTGGTGATGCGCGACGGCAAGGTGCAGGCGGAGCCCGGCACCGGCCGCTTCCTGCCGCGCGGGCCCTACGACATGATCCGTCCGCGCGGCGTCGTGCCGGACGGCTTCGACCCGGCGCCGCCGGCCTCGCGGTAGGCGATCAGAGCGCTTCCATCACCTCCATCAGGCCGAGCGCCTCGACGTCATCCGGTGTCACGCCGGTGCGCGGCGCCTGGGCCAGCCAGCGAGCGACCTTGGCGCGGGAGTCCTCGACCAGCCGGCGGTGGCGCGGCGCGGCGCGCAGCGGCGCCGGCACCCGCATCGGCCCGCGGCCGGACCAAGCAAGGGTCGTGCCCCACTCCGCACGGCTGCGCGCCGGGCCGCCGGGACGCGGCGGGCAGTTCCCGGCCTGCCGGCGCCAGTAGTGATCGAGCCGCAGCCCGCCGCCATCGGCGAGCGGCGTCGCGCGGATGCTCAGCCAGGTCCCGCCCTCGCAGGGGCCGATCAGACGGTAGTGCAGCGTCTCCAGCGCCAGGATCCGTGCGGTACCTTCGTCGTCCTGGCCGATCACCGCCTGGATCTCCTGGTAGGTGCCGGTGCCGGTATTGCCCTCGAAGGCGGCGAGGACCACGTCGCGGCCGCGCATCTGCCGCACGGCGATGACGCGCGCATACCCGTACCAGGAGGGGAGGCGGAACTCTTCCGCCGGCGCGCCGGCGCCGGTGAAGCGCAGCGCGAGGCCCGGCCTTTCGCCACCGCTGCCCCAGCCCGAGTTGCTCGCCTCCAGCGTCACCGGCTCGGCGCCGGGCCGCAGGCGGACGGGGCGCGGTGTCGGCAGGCGTGGCGGGCGGCGCTGCGCGGCTTCGTCCTCCCTCGCCTCCGGCGCTGGCGTCTCCGCGCGGACGGGGCGGGTCGCGAGAAGGAAGGGCGAGGCGATCAGCGTGCGGCGCAGGATCATGATGCCGAGTACAGCGCGATCCGCGCCGCGCGGGGATGAAGGGCTTCGCGCCGGCGCCGGGGAGGCGGCTTCCGGCGGGCGGCGCTGGAGCGGAACCCGATCAGGTCGAATCACCTGATCGGGTAAGGATGCTCGCGAAAACAAGAGGCTGGAGCGGTTGCCGTGAGCCGAGGCGAACGGAAACCGCTCTAGGCATTCTCCCTTGGGCGCGACAGCCGCGAAATCTGCTCACGATCCCCAGTGACATGCGAATGGAACCCCTTCCGCGCCCGGGGGTCAGACGACCGGGCTCGCGCCGCCATCCACGTTGATGGCCGTGCCGGTGACGTAGCCGCCGGCGTCGGAGGCGAGCAGCAGGGCCATGGCGGCGAATTCCTCCGCCTTGCCGATCCGCCCGAGCGGCACCGCCTTGCCCTGCTCCGCCTTCCACTCCTCCCAGGAGATGTTGCGCTGGTCGGCCGCGTGCCGGCGGACCCACTGGTCGCTCTCGATGATGCCGACCAGCATCGCGTTCACCAGCACGTTGTGGGGGGCGAACTCGTTGGCCAGCGCCTTGGTCAGCGCCATGCCGGCGGCGCGGCTGACGCTGGTGGGCGTGGAGGTCGCCTTCGGTGCCTTGGCGCCGATGTTCAGCACGTTGATGATCCGCCCCCATCTGCGGTCCCGCATGCCCGGCAGGGCCAGCCGCGCCAGCCGGATGGCGGCGAAGAGCTTGAGGTCGAGGTCGTCCTGCCAGAGTTCGTCGCTCACCTCGAGGAAGGGGCCGCGCTGCGAGGTGCCTGCGTTGTTGACCAGGATGTCCACCCGGCCGAGCGCCCGCACGGTGCCGGTATAGGCCTGCGCGCAGCCTTCCGGCGTGCGGATGTCGCAGGCGATGGCGGCGACCCTGGCGGTGGGTGCGGCTTCGCGCACCTCCGCCTCGGCGCGGCCGAGCGCCTCCGCCCCGCGCGCGACCAGCGCGACATTGCCGCCCGCCTGGGCGAAGGCCTTCGCCATGGCGAGGCCGAGGCCCTTCGAGCCGCCGGTGATCAGTGCCGCGCGGCCGTTGAGCCGCATGTCAGGGATGACGCTCACTGGATGCCACCCGTATCGACGAGACGCTGGTTGATGAAGAGCGGGTTGGTCCGCCGCAGGACCGGGCGGCCTCCGCGCTGGAACTCCATCGCCTGCTCGTAGAACCGAAACAACAGGAAGCCGAAGTTCCTCAAGGTGTCTTCAAGGAGGCGAAACTGCACATGCGTCTTGTTGTAGGGATTCATCGCCGCCTCGACTTCGACGAAATCGACTTGGGGCAGCAGCGGGGAAAACCCGAGGAGGACATCGAGGTCATGGCCCTCGGTATCGATCTTCAGGAAGGATATCCGGGAGATCCCGAGCTCGGCGGCGACGATGTGCCCCGGGACGGCTCGGACCTCGATTCCGTCGGGGGATTCCGCTGTGTCGCCCGAGACGATACGGTTCATCGTCGATGCCCCGGCGGCGGTCATCTTCACGATGCCAGGAGCCGAGGAGAGCGCCAACTGATGCACGGCGATGTTCGGGTACTGCCCCGCCGCGATCCGCAGGCTTTCGAAGCTCTGCGGCACCGGCTCGAAGGCGTGGATGGTCGCCGCCGGGAACATGCCGGCATAGGCGGTGCAGCTCTGTCCCTTGTTTGCGCCGACGTCGAAGATGCACTGCGGCTGCCAGTCCGGCAGGAATTTCGCGATATCCCGGAATTCGGGGACCCATTTTGAAGGGGGAACTACCGCATTCACCTGCGCGTCCTCTGGCCTGCTTCCAGCGGGCAGGATGGCGGTTCCGAAGATCGCCGCAAGATGAATTCTACGGAAGGCAGGGTGGGGCGACCAACGGGACTCGAACCCGTGACATCCAGGACCACAACCTGGCGCTCTACCAACTGAGCTATGGCCGCCACCGGAGGCGCGGGGAATACGTCCGGCAGGGGCGCCCCGTCAACCGCGCGTGCGAATGCATGGCTGATCTGCATTCCCGCGCCGGTTGCCGGGACGCCGGGGTACCGACAAGTAGCGGGTCGAACACCGGAGCCCGCCATGAGCCTCCCTCCTGCCGCCGCCCGGGCGGTCCTGCCCGCCGGCCTCCTGATCGCCTGCGCCGTGGCCGGCGCCATGCTGGCCATGGGGCTGCGCCAATCCTTCGGCCTCTTCCTCGCGCCGATGACGGAGGCGCATGCCTGGTCGGCCTCGGGCTTCGCCTTCGCGATCGCGCTGCAGGTGCTGCTGAACGGCGTGACGCAGCCGATCATGGGCCAGTTCGCCGATCGCTTCGGCGGGCGAATCGTCATCATCGGCGGCGCGCTGGCCTATGCCGGCGGCATCCTCGGCATGGCGCTGTCGGGCGGGCTGCCGATCTTCACCTTTTTTGCCGGAGTCGTGATGGGGGCGGCGGTCTCTGCGGCCGGCATGCCGGTCATCATCGCCAGCCTCACGCGGCTGCTGCCCGAGAACATGCGCGGTCGCGCCGTCGGCCTCGGCACGGCGGGGTCGTCGGCGGGGCAGTTCCTGGTGGTGCCGCTGGCCGGGCTCGGCATTTCGGGCTTCGGCTGGCAGTGGGCGCTCATCGCCATGGCGGCGGCGGCGCTGCTGATGATCCCGCTCGCGCTGCCGCTGGCGGACCGGTCCCCGGCGGTGGCGGGGAGCGCGCAGAATTCGGAGACGGCGGGCGCCGCTCTGCGTCGCGCCTTCGGCGATTCCTCCTTCTGGTGCCTCTTCTTCGGCTTCTTCGTCTGCGGGCTGCACGTTTCCTTCCTGACCGTCCATCTGCCGGGCTTCGTGCATTCCTGCGGGCTGCCGCTCTATGTCGGCGCCGGGGCGATCTCGCTGATCGGGCTGTTCAACATCGCCGGCTCGCTGGCCTCGGGGGAACTGACCCAGCGGTGGAAGCGGCGCGAACTGCTGGTCGCGATCTACGCCGCCCGCGGCGTGCTGATGACCGGCTTCATGATGGTCGAGAAGACGACCGCGAGCGTCATGGTCTTCTCGGCGCTGATGGGCATCCTGTGGCTGTCCACCGTGCCGCCGACCGTCGCCCTGTGTGCCCGCAACTGGGGCACGCCCTGGCTCGCGACGATCTTCGGCCTGGTCTTCCTCGGTCACCAGATCGGCGGCTTCACCGGGGCCTATCTCGGCGGGCTCGTCTTCGACGCGACCGGTTCCTACGACCTGATGTGGAGCATCGGCATCGCCGCGGCGGCCTTCGCGGCGCTGGTCCACCTGCCGGTGCGCGACGGGCCGCGCACCGTGCCGGTCGCGGCCTGAGAGACCGTCTGGAGGGTCCGGCACCGGCCCGCACCCCCACCCGGCCTGCCATGTCGGTTTGCTGGAACGGGTGGCGAGATGGGGGTGCGGGCCGGTGCCGGACCCGGAAACGCGCCGCGGGGCGCGCTTCCAAGCGGGCTCTGAGCAGGTCCGCGCCGGGAGGCGGGTGGGAGGGCCATTGCCGCGCGCCTTCCGCGCCGCCTTGCCGGCACCGCCCCGGCCGGGCCATACCGGCGGCCCTGTGCGAGAAGGACAACACCATGCGCCGCTTCGCCCGCTGTCTCATCCTTGTCGCGCCGCTGCTCGCGACCGGCGCCGCCGCGCAGCAGCCCCTCGCGCCGCATGAATGGCTGTTCGGATCCTGGACCGGGGGGTTCTTCCCGCCGTCGGACACCGAGGGACCCCGCTGCACCGCGCAGCCCACGGTGATTTTCACGCGCGACCTGGTGCTGCGGACGGGCATTCTCGATCCACTCTACCGCCAGCGGGTGATCGAGACGGTCGCGACGCGCCAGGGCGGCGCCACCTTCCGCTTCCAGCCCGCCGGCCCGACCGGCAGGGGCCTGCCGTCGGATATCGGCTTCGGCTGCCCCGGCGGTCCCGACACGCTCGACGTGCAGCAGACCGGGCCGGACGAGATCACCTTCCCGAATTGCCGCGAGATGCCTGCCCCCTTCCGCCGCTGCGGGAGCCCGAACCGTTGAGCACGCCGAAGCGCATCGCGCTGATCCACGCCCTGCGCCATTCCCCGCCGCCGATCGAGGCCGCCTTCGCGCGCCTCTGGCCCGGCCAGGTGCTGATGAACCTGATGGACGACAGCCTCTCGGCCGACCTGGCGCGGGAAGGGGCGCTGACGCCGCGGATGACGGAGCGCTTCCTGACGCTGGCGCGTTACGCCGCCGGCACGGGGGCGGATGCCATCCTCTTCACCTGCTCGGCCTTCGGCCCCTGCATCGAGGCCTGCGCGGCGGATCTCGCGCCGATGCCGGTGCTGAAGCCGAACGAGGCGATGATCGAGGAAGCGGTGACCAAGGGAAAGCGGATCGGCCTGCTGGTCACCTTCCAGGGTACCATCCCCTCCATGACGCCGGAATTCCCCGCGGGCATCACCGTGGTGCCGAAGGTGGCGGAAGGCGGGCTTGCGGCGCTCGACGCCGGCGACCTCGCGACGCATGACCGGCTGGCGGCGGAGGCGGCGAAGGACCTTGCCGACTGCGACGCCATCGCGCTCGGCCAGTTCAGCCTGGCGCGGGCGAAGGCGATGGTCGAACGGGCCACGGGCAAGCCTGTGCTGACCACGCCGGACAGCGCCGTGCTCAAGCTGAAGCGGCTGCTCGGCGGGTAGTCAGCGCCGCGGGCCCCAGGGGGAGGGGGCGGGGCCGCCGCCATCCCCCGCGCCGTGCGCAGGGCCTTGCCACCAGGGTGTGCCCGACGCCGCGGCGCCGGGCGCGATCCGGACCGTCCCGTCGGCGGCGTCCTGCTGTGCCCAGGGCGGCGTTTCCTGGTCCTCCAGCGCGGCGGGCCGCGCCATCGGCCCGGGGTCCCGGCCGCCGGCGAACTTCACCAGAGCCGCGACGCGGTCGCCGATCGGCGGATGCGTCGCCATCAGGGACGACAAGGCGCTGTCGCCCGCATCCTCGAGGAACAGCGCCCGCACCTGGGGCGAGACCTCGGGCATGTCGGCATTGCCTTCGACCTTGCGCAGCGCGGTGATCATCGCATCGGGGTCGGAGGTCAGCTCGACCGCCCCCGCATCGGCGAGGAATTCGCGATTGCGCGACAGCGCCATGCGCAGCACGGTCGCGAGCCCCCAGGCCAGGGCGATCATCAGGACGCCGATCAGCGCGGCGAAGCCGCCGTTGCGGGAACCGGTGCGGACCCGCCAGCCGCCGCCGTCGTCATGCCCGGCCCGCGCCACGCGGCGCGTGCGCGTCATCATGTCGAAGCCGAGCGAGATGATGCCGACGAAGACCGCCGCAACCAGGCCGAGCCGCGCATCCCCGTTGCGGATATGCGCGAGCTCGTGCGCCAGCACCGCCGCGAGTTCCCTGTCGTCCAGCGCCTCCATCAGGCCGCGCGTGACGGTGACCGATCCGGTATCCCGCGACAGCCCGGCGGCATAGGCGTTCATCGCCTGCGTCTCGATCACCGCGAGGCGCGGCATCCTCATCCCGCGCGAGATGCAGAGGTTCTCGAGCAGGTTCCACAGCCGCGGCTCCTCGGCCCGCGTCACCGGATGCGCCCCGGTCGCCCAGTCGAGGATCCGGTTGTGCGCGGCCCAGGCGATGGCGAACCAGACGACCGCGACGCCCCAGCCCATGACGTAGAGCGCGGGAAGGTTGCGCAGCGCATTGCCGAAGGCACGGCCGAGGTCATGCTGCTCGGTGCCGAAGATCAGCCCGATGCCGAGCATGGTGAGCGCGAGCAGCATCGGGAAGCCGGCCAGCAGCAGGATCGACCGCCAGGCCGTGTTCCAGGCGTGCGTGCGCAGGCCGAAGGCCTGCATGGCGGGGCCCTCCTAGAAGCGCACCTGCGGCGTGGCCTGCACCGCGGCGCGCTCGGCCTCCGGGATCTCGAAGAAGCCGCGCTGCTGGAAGCCGAGCGAGCGGGCGAAGAAGACCGCCGGGACGCTTTCCGTCATCGCATTGTATTCGGCGACGGACGAATTGTAGAAGCGGCGCGCCGCGGCGATCTTGTTCTCGATGTCCGACAGCTCGCCCTGCAGCGACATGAAGTTCTGGTTGGCCTTGAGATCCGGGTAGGCCTCCGACAGCGCGAAGAGCCGGCCGAGCGCAGCGCCCAGCGCGCCTTCCGCCGGCCCGGCCGCGGCGGGCCCCTGCGCCTGGGCGGTGACCGCGGCGTTGCGC
Organism: Neoroseomonas eburnea; assembly: GCF_018129005.1. Lineage (GTDB taxonomy): Bacteria > Pseudomonadota > Alphaproteobacteria > Acetobacterales > Acetobacteraceae > Neoroseomonas > Neoroseomonas eburnea. The sequence continues at coordinate 84,172 of NZ_JAAEDL010000019.1, read as the reverse complement.
GCCTGGATCACGGCATCGAGCGTCGTCTTCTCGTGCGCGGCATAGCCCTTGACCGTCTCGACCAGGTTGGGGATCAGGTCGTGGCGCTGCTTGAGCTGCACATCGACATCCGACCAGGACTGCCCGGTCACCTGCCGCAGCGTGACGAGCCGATTGTAGATGATCACCAGCCAGATGATCAGCACCACGATGATGCCGAGGATCACCCATTCCATGCGGCTCGGTCCTTCCCTGTCGCGTGCGGGACTGTAACGGTGGCGTGCGGCAGCGCCAGTCCCCGGGACGGCTGGGCAGCCCGGAGCGGGGCGGGTCGGTGCGCAGGCTCACATCCGGCGCGCGAAGCAAGATCGCCCGCGTGCCTGGAACCTGCGGCATTTTCCGGCACGCCGTCGTCCCGACGAGCGCACTCGGGGTGGCTTTCCCAGGGATTTCCGGCCCTTGCATCACGGGCGTCACCCGGTGTCGAAAATTATCACGAAATTGTGTAGTCTCTTTACGGAACGATCGGCATCTTATTCGTGATACGCGTTAACAGAAGATGAAAGCTGCGTACAACCTGGGCGTGTTTTTGGGACAACCGTAAATGTATGCACTCTCCTTCCGGCGCACATGGCCTGTGCTGCGACAGCGTCGAGGGATGGCGGCCACGGAATTCGCGCTGATTGCGGTTCCATTCTTCTTCATGGTCATGGCCTGCATGGAAACCGCCTGGCAGCTTGCCACCGGTGCCGCGCTCGACCACGCCGCGCTGCGCGCCAGCCGCTACGGCATCACCGGCGACAATGCCCCGCCGGGCCGGGTGACGGAAGGGCAGGAGAACGTGCCGGTCTGCCGTTCCGACAACATCCGCTGGATGATCGTCCGCGCGACCAACGGCATGATCAAGGACAATTCGGACCTGACGGTCGTCACCGAAGCCTGGGGCGGGGTGAGCGGCGCCGGCGGCGGTTCCGGCGCCGAGGGCGCGGGCAGTGGCGGGCAGATCGTCTCCTACACCATCACCTACGACCAGCCCTTCATCAGCGGCGGCATCGCCGCGAGCTTCTGGGGCGGCAATTCCATCCGCCACCGGGCCTTCCTCATGGTCAAGAACGAGCCCTTCGAGAATGAGACCTGCTAGCGCCCGCCTGCGCGACCGGCGCGGCATCGCCGCGCTCGAGACGGCGCTGGTCGCGCCGCTCTTCCTCTTCGTCGCGCTCTGCACCACCGACCTGATCCGGCTGTTCCGCGCCCAGCTTCGCGTCGAGGCGGTGGCGGTGCAGATCGGCCAGATCGTCTCCCAGTGCCGTTCCATCACCGATGGCAGCACGTTGGTCTCCGGCAACCAGACGGACACTTCCGACATCGGGCAGTTCTGGGGGCATGCCGTGCGCATCGCCGGCGGCGTGGTCGACGTGAACAGCGCGACCGGCGGGGCCGTCATCATCACCGCGGTCGGCCGCAACACCAGCGGCGGCACCACGACGAACCGCGCGATGTGGCGGCGGCGGACCGGCAACACCAACGTCACGAGCAGCCTCGGCACGACGGTGCCGGGCACCGCCACGATCTCGAACAGCTTCATCGTGCCCCAGAACCAGACCGTCTTCGTCACCGAGGTCTTCGCCGTGATCGAGCCCTGGGTGCTCGGGGCGGGGCTGATCGGCACGGTGGTGCCGTCGATGCTGAACGGCACCACGCTCTTCCTTTCGCGCGCGCCGGACCCGGTCTCGCTGCAGACCGCACCGCGCGTCTCCCTCACTCCGGAGTGCACGGCATGATCGGTTCCCGTCGCCGCCGTGGCGCGGTCGCGGCGCTCAGCGCCGTCATCATGGTCGTCGTCGTCGGTTTCGCCGGCCTGGCGGTGGACCTGACGCGCATCTGGCTGCTCAGCGCGCGGCTCAAGACCGCGGTGGACGCCGCGAGCCTTGTCGCCGCCCGGCAGATGACGAGCGACACGCGCGATGCCGACACTCGCAGGCTGTTCTGGGCCAACTACACCATGAACGGCCGGTCGATCGACTATCTGCGCGCGACGGTGGACGAGGAGAACATGCCGAGGATCGCCACCGTCGGCACCACGCAGGTCCGCGTGACCGCCCAGGCCACCATTCAGACGACGCTGTTCAGCATCATCAGCCGGCAGAACACGCTGCTGGAGGAAACCTCGGTCGCCGAGCGCGAAGGCACCGGGCTCGAGCTCGCGATCGTGATCGACCAGACCTCCTCCATGCGGACCGTGGTGAACGGCCAGACCAAGCTCGAGGCCGCGCAGGACGCGGCCCGCACCATGCTCGGCATTCTCTACGGCAACGAGGACACCAAGCGGAACATGTGGGTGTCCGTGGTGCCCTTCGCCCGGACGATCAATATCGGCAGGGCGAATTCGCTCATGCTCGACACGGTGGGCATGCCATCCGGGTGGGATGTCAACAACTGGTCGGGCTGCGTCGAGGCCCGCCGCAACGGGGCGGACCTCACCGATGTCGGTCCGAACACCGCGGAGACCCGGTTCCGCCCCTATTTCTGGCCCAGCACCTTCCGCCAGGTCGGCTGGGTCAGCAACGACACCGGCCTGGGCAGCAGTGCCGTCGGCTACAATGCCTGCAGCAGCACCAACGCCTATCCGGCCGTCACCGTGAACATTCCGGGCGTCGGCAATCGCAGCGTCCGCTATTGCCGGGGCGACAACGACTGGAGCAACGCCAACCTGTCGACGAATTCGGGCAACGACAACTGGAACCCGATGTACGACTACCTGATGACCTACGGAGGCTTCACGGGCGTCGGCTACAGCGCGACCTCCGCGGCCGGCCCGAACATGCTCTGCGCCATGACGCCCATCACCCCGCTGACGGCGAGCCGGGCGGCGGTGCAGGCGGCCGTGGATGCCATCGAGGCCCCGACGAGGAGCGGCGGCACCACCGTGCCTGTCGGCATGCAGGGGGCCTGGTACACGCTCAGCCCCAACTGGCAGGGCCAATGGACCGGCATCGCGACAAGCGACGAGCACGGCGCGCTGCCGCTCGCCTACGGAACCCGCAACATGAACAAGGCGGTCGTGATCCTGACCGACGGCGACAGCAACTGGCAGGCGCCCTATGGCTGCAGCAGCACGAGCTGCACCCAATCCGGCACTGCCTATACCGTGCGCGCCTCGGCTTCGCCGTCCGGCACCAGCTACTGGTTCCGCGAACTCATGTACAGCGCCTATGGACGGCGCACCGACTACAACACCAATACCCGGAACGTCATCCGGGACAGCAACAACGTTCCCATCGGCACGACTGACGCGACGGACATCGCTGCGGCAAACAGCAGCAGCCAGCAGCAGGCCAATGCCGATGCGCAGCTTGAGGACCGCTTCCGGCAGATCTGCACGGCGATGAAGAATGAGGGCATCCGCATCTACGTCATCGGCTTCGAGGTGACCGAGGGCAGCTCCCTCGACGACTTGCTGGCCGAATGCGCGACCAGCGCGGCCACCTATGTTCGTGCACCCACGCCCGAAGACCTGCAGAGGGCTTTCACGGAAGTCGCCAACCAGCTCACCAGCCTGCGCCTCGTCGAATAATGCCAGCGGCACGAGGCCGTGCCTCGTGCCGAGGCCGCGACGGGCACCCGGTCACCTTGCCGTGCAACGTTGACCGGGGATCCGGAATGCGGCCCGCCCGTGGTCCGGCGAAGCCAAGCAAACCGGAGGTTCGCGCCCGGCGTCCGAGGGCAGGAAAAGCCTCATACCAGCGGCTGCGAAGAGCGGCCGTTGGTACAGCGCGCGTCCGCCTCACGCCGGCAGGCTGGCCACCGCCGTCAGCCCGCCGGTCGGCCGGTTCTTCAGCACCACATCCCCGCCATGCGCGCGCAGGATGTTGCGCGCGATGGTCAGGCCGAGCCCCGTGCCGCCGGTTTCCCGGTTGCGGCTCGCCTCCAGTCGCCGGAAGGGCGTGAACACCGCCTCCAGCTCGCTCTCGGGGATGCCTGGCCCGTCATCCTCGACCGAGAGCCGCACCACGCCGCCCTCCGGCCGCGCCAGCCGCAGCCGCGCCGCGCCGCCATAGCTCAGCGCATTGCTGACCAGGTTCGCGATCGCCCGCTTCAGCGCCACCGGCCGCGCGCGCAGCGTCAACCGTTCCGGCCCCTCGTAGCAGATCGCCTCGGCCAGCTCGGGCCGCGCATCCGTCGCCTCGTCCGCCACGGTGCGGCACAGCGCGGCAAGATCGATGGGCGATGCCGGCTCGGCCGCCGCATCGTCCCGCGCGAAGGCGAGCGTCGCGCCGATCATCTGCTCCATCTCGTCGAGGTCGGCGAGCATCTTCCGCCGCTGCTCGTCGTCGTCCATGAATTCCGCGCGCAGCCGCAGGCGGGTGATGGGGGTACGCAGGTCATGGCCGATCGCCGCCAGCATCTGGGTGCGGTCGGCGACGAAGCGGCGGATGCGCTCGGCCATCCGGTTGAAGGCATGCGCGGCGATGGCGACCTCGGAGGGGCCGTTCTCGGCCAGCGGCGGCGCATTGACGTCGCGGCCGAGCCGGTCGGCCGCCTCGGCCAGCAGCCGCACCGGCCGCGTCAGCCGCTTCACCGCCCACAGGATCAGCAGCACGGCGGCGACCGTCATCACCACGAAGGCGGCGAGGAAGGTCGTCGAATGCCACGGCCGCGGCGGCGGCATGTCGACCCTGATGTTGAGCCATTCGCCATCCGGCAGCCGCAGCGCGGCCTGGAAGCCGCCCGGCCGCGCCGGGCCCAGCCGCACCTCGCGCGGGCGCAGCCGCGGCGGCCCGGAATTGATCAGGTCGAGCCGGAACAGCCGCACCAGGTCCGGCGGCGGCGGCGGCGAGCCTTGCCGCACCGCGGGCTGCGCCGACAGCTCGATGGCGAGTCCCTCGGGCAGGTCGAGGTCCGCGAGCATCTGCTCCCGCCGGTCCGCCGGCGCCAGCACGGCGGTGCGCCAGGCGCCGAGGGCGCGCCCGGCGATCGCCCGCGCATGGATGAAGCGCTGCAGGTCCACCCGGTCCAGCGCATGGATGGTCAGCCCCGCCGCCTGCACCAGCATCAGCGCGAGGATCAGCCAGAAGGCGGTCCTTCCGCCGAGGCTGGCGGGCAGGGCGATGCGGCGGCGCGGTTCAGCCACGCTCGACCGTCGCCGCCAGCACGTAGCCGCCGCCGCGCACCGTCTTGATCAGGGTCGGGTTGCGCCCGTCGTCCTCCAGCTTGCGCCGCAGGCGGGAGACGGCGACGTCGATCGCCCGGTCGAAGGGCCCGGCCTGCCGGCCGCGCAGCAGGTCCATCAGCATGTCGCGCGTCAGCACGCGGTTCGGGCGTTCGACCAGCACGAGCAGCAGCTCGTACTCTCCGCCGGTCAGCGGCACCTCGGCGCCGTCAGGGTTGAGCAGCCGCCGCCGCCCGGGTTCGAGGGTCCAGCCGGCGAAGCGGATGACCTTGGCGGGCGGCTCCTTGGCCGTGCCCTCGCCATTCGCGCGGCGCAGCACGGCGCGGATGCGGGCCAGCAGCTCGCGCGGGTTGAAGGGCTTCGCCACGTAGTCGTCGGCGCCGAGTTCGAGGCCGACGATGCGGTCCGTCTCCTCCCCCATCGCGGTCAGGATCACGATCGGCACCTCGGACTGGGAGCGCAGCCAGCGGGCGAAGTCGAGGCCGGGCTCCCCGGGCATCATGAGGTCCAGCACCACCAGGTGGTAGCGGCCGAGCGGCCAGGCCTTCCTGGCCTCCCGCGCGTCGCGCGCGGCGGTGACGCGCATGCCCTGCTTCTCCAGGAAGCGGGAGAGCAGGTCGCGGATCTCGCGGTCGTCATCGACGACGAGGATGTGCGGGGCAGGTTCCATGGCACTGTTACAATAGCGCTGCGCGGCCCGGGTTCAGCAGGTGGCCTTGTTTCTTCTTGTATCTCCGGTCGGATGCGTTGCCCGGCGTTGCAATCCGGCGCGGGGCGGGGCTTCGTGGGGCGCGATGGCCACACCACCTCAGGGCGCAGGGAACGCCGCCCGTCACTTCCCCCCCGGGCGCCGCTCCAGAGAGGCGGCGGGGGTCGACTCCCCCTTGCCCACGGCCCCCGCCGCCTCCCCCAGACCGCCCGCCTGGGCGGAGGAGGGGATCGCGGCCCTCGGCCGCGCCGATCCCGATTTCGCCCGCATCCTGCCGGCCGCCGGCCCGCTGCCCTGGCGTCGCAGGGACCCCGGCTTCGCCGGCCTGCTGCGCACGATCTGCGGCCAGATGATCAGCAACCAGGCGGCCGCGGCCATCTGGGGCCGGCTTGCCGCCCTGCCCGGCGTGCTGGAACCGGCCGGCCTGCTGGCCCTGACGGATGAGGCGCTGCGCGGCGCCGGCCTTTCCCGCCCCAAGGTGCTGCATGTGCGGGCGCTGGCAAGGGCGGTGGCCGAAGGCAGTCTCGACCTGGCCGCGCTGCGCGAGGCGCCGGACGAGGAGGCGGTGGCGGCGATCGCCGCCATTCCCGGCCTCGGGCCCTGGACGGCGCAGGTCCATCTGCTCTTCGGCTTCGAACGGCCGGATGTCTTCCCGGCGGGGGATGTCGCCCTCGCGGCCGGCCTGACGCACCTCAAATCCCTGCCGGAACGCCCGAAGCCGAAAGTCCTGGCCGGGATGGCGCTGGCCTGGTCGCCCTGGCGTTCGCTCGCGGCGCGGCTCCTCTGGCACCACTGGCGCCACGCGACGGGCCGCCCGGCCGGAGAGGCGCCATAGGGCGGCAGCAGGCGAATTGTCATGCCGCATGGCCGATGGCTGGCTATGCTGCAAGGCACCATGCTCAGGAAGACCCACCGCGGCATCGGTCGGCCGCCATACGAATCCGTGGCCCTGGTGCTGCAGGGCGGCGGTGCGCTCGGCGCCTACCAGGCGGGCGTCTTCCAGGCGCTGCACGAGGCCGGGATCGAGCCGGACTGGCTGGCCGGCATCTCGATCGGCGCCATCAATGCCGCGATCATCGCCGGCAACCCGCCCGAGCAGCGGGTCGAGGCGCTGAGCAGCTTCTGGCACCGCGTGACCGCGCCCTTCGGCGGTGCGGCCGGCGGGATCTGGGAGAAGACGCCGGATTTTCCCGCCCATGGCACGGACTGGCGGCGCTGGGTGAACGCCGCGCATGCCACCGCGGCGCTGTTGCAGGGCGCGCCGGGCTTCTTCTCCCCCCGCATGCCGCCGCCCTACCTGCAGCCGCCCGGCTCCACCGAGGCCACGAGCTACTATGACACTTCCGCGCTGAAGGCGACGCTCGAGGCGCATATCGATTTCGCGCGCATCAATGCCGGGCCGACGCGGCTCAGCCTCGGCACCGTCAACGTGCGCAGCGGCAATTTCGTCTATTTCGACAGCACCAGCGACGTGATCCGGCCCGAGCACGTCATGGCGAGCGGCGCCCTGCCGCCCGGCTTCCCGGCAGTGGAGATCGACGGCGAGCACTACTGGGATGGCGGCCTGGTCTCCAACACGCCGCTGCACTGGGTGACGCAGGCCCTGCCGGCGCGCGACACGCTCACCTTCCAGGTCGATCTCTGGAGCGCGCGGGGCGAGGTGCCGAGGGACCTCCCGGAAGTCGCGATGCGGCAGAAGGAGATCCAGTATTCCAGCCGCACCCGCATGAACACCGACCAGTTCGAGCATCTCCAGCGCCTGCGCGCGGCGCTGCGCACGCTGCTGGGCAAGGTGCCGGCGGAGCTGCTGGAGACGGAGGAAGGGCGGATGCTCTCCGCCGCGGCGACCGAGAAGGTGTACCGCATCGTCCACCTGATCTACCGCTCGCGCCACTACGAGTGCGATTCCAAGGACTATGAATTCTCCCGCCGCTCCATGCGCGAGCATTGGCAGGCCGGCCATCAGGACGCGGTGCGCACGCTGCGCGATCCCGCGGCGCTGCAACGACCCTCCACGGCGCGCTGCGTCGAGACCTTCGACGTGGCGCGCAGCCGAAGCGCCTGAACCTTCGAGCCGCCGCAGGAGCCGCCGATGACCGAGGACGAGATCCGCAGGACCGCCTTCGCGATGCCCGTCACGAGCCCGGCCTATCCCTGCGGTCCGTACCGCTTCGTGAACCGCGAGTTCCTCATCATCACCTACCGCACCGAGATGGAGAAGCTGCGCGCCGTGGTGCCCGCGCCGCTCGAGGTGACGGAGCCGCTGGTGAAGTACGAATTCATCCGCATGCCGGATTCGACCGGCTTCGGCGACTACACCGAGACCGGCCAGGTCATCCCGGTGAGCTTCCAGGGCCGCAAGGGCGGCTACACCCACTGCATGTTCCTCAACGACCATCCGCCGATCGCCGGCGGGCGGGAGCTCTGGGGCTTCCCGAAGAAGCTCGCGAGCCCGACGCTGAAGGCCGAGATCGACACGCTGGTCGGCACGCTCGACTACGGGCCGGTGCGCGTCGCCACCGCCACCATGGGCTACAAGCACCGGGAGGCCGACCACGCGGCGGTGCTCGCCTCCCTCGCCACGCCGAACTTCCTGCTCAAGATCATCCCGCATGTGGATGGCACGGCGCGGATCTGCGAGCTGGTCGAATACCACCTCCAGGACGTGACGCTGAAGGGTGCCTGGACAGGGCCGGCGGCGCTGTCGCTGATGCCGCACGCCCTGGCGCCGGTGGCGGAGCTGCCGGTGCTGGAAGTGATGTCGGCGACGCACCTGGTCGCGGACCTCACGCTCGGCCTCGGCAGCGTCGTGCACGACTACCTCGCCTGACACCCCCCCCGAACGGAGCACAGGGCATGCGTCTCAAGGACAAGGTCGCGATCGTCACCGGATCGGCGAGCGGCATCGGCAAGGAAATCGCCAAGACCTTCGTGCGGGAAGGGGCGAAGGTGGTGATCGCCGATCTCAACCTCGATGCCGCCGGTGCGACGGCGCAGGAGCTTGGCGGCGACGGCGTCGCGCTCGCCGTCGCAATGGACGTGACGAACGAGGCCGCGGTCGATGCCGGCGTGGCGGAGACGGTGAAGACCTTCGGCGGCGTGGACATCCTGGTCAGCAATGCCGGCATCCAGATCGTGGCACCGGTCGACCAGTTCGACTTCGCGAAGTGGAAGCTGATGATGGCGATCCATCTCGACGGCGCCTTCCTGACCACCCGCGCCTGCCTGCGCGAGATGTACAGGCAGGGCCGCGGCGGGTCGATCGTCTACACCGGCTCGGTGCATTCGAAGGAAGCCTCCAAGCTCAAGGCGCCCTACGTCACGGCGAAGCACGGGCTGCTCGGCCTGTGCAAGGTGGTGGCCAAGGAAGGCGCCGCGCACAACGTCGTCGCCAATGTCGTCTGCCCCGGCTTCGTCCGCACGCCGCTGGTCGACAAGCAGATCCCCGAGCAGGCCAAGGAGCTCGGCATCTCCGAGGAGGAGGTGGTGAAGAAGGTGATGCTCGGCGAGACCGTGGATGGCGAGTTCACCACGGTGGAGGATGTCGCCGAGGCGACGCTGTTCTTCGCCTCCTTCGGATCGAAGGCGCTGACCGGGCAGTCGCTGGTGGTCAGCCACGGCTGGTTCATGGAGTGATCGTCGTGCCGGGAGGGCATCGCCTCTCCCGGCATGCCGTTCCGGAGTGGCTGCGGCCCTGTCAGGTCAGGCGGGGGCCGCTCTTGAACCAGGCCTTCAGGATCCTGCCGCCCTCGACCTGGTAGATGGCGATCACCTCGACCTCGCCGGGCCCGTCGGGAAAGGATCGTGTCACGCGCTCCCGGTCGACGACGAGGTTGCCGACCGAGAAGCGGGCCAGGAGCTCTCCGAACAGGTGGGGTTCCTCAAAGCGCGCGACGTGGCGGCGCCGCACCTCCGCCGCGCCGCGGGCGAGAAGCGTGTCGGGGAACGCGTAGTATTCGCAGTCATCCGCCCACCACCGCATGAAGGCCTCGATATCCTTCGCGTTGTAGGCATCGAGCTGCATCCGCACGGGCAGTTCCGCTTCGGCGTCGGTCATGGCTTTCGGTGGCTCCTGAATGCGGAAAGCCTCCGCAACTTCCGTCGCGGAGGCTTCATCGGCTGATCGAGACGGTTGCCGGATCTAGATGAGGATCATTCCCATCACCCTCGCGACCGCACCGCGACCTGCGCGCCGAAGCCTCCATGGCAAGGGCGACGTCGGTCCCGGCGATGCGCGATCATGGTCATCTCGGCGCCGAGCTTCGAGCCGATGGCGTGAACCCGTCAAGCAGGGCTGGACTTCGGGCGGCCATGCTGGAAGGGTCCGCGCCCCATGCCTTTGCTCTCCCCGCGCATCCGCGAGACCCAGAACCCGCCCATTCCCGCCGTCCGCGCCTGGGCGGCGCGCTATGATGGCGCTGCCGGGCCGATCCTCGACCTGACCCAGGCGGTCCCCGGCTACCCGCCGCACCCGGATCTGCTGGCGAAGCTCGCCGGGGCCGCCGGCGGCCGCGCCGCCGCGACCTATGGCCCGATCGACGGCGAACCGGCGCTGCGCGAGGCACTCGCCGCCGACATCTCGGCCTTCTATGGCGCGCGCGTGCCGACCGAGGCGGTGGCGATCACCTCCGGTGGGAACCTCGCCTTCACCATGGCGATGGCGGTGCTCGCCGGGGCCGGCGAGGCGGTGATGCTGCCCGCCCCCTGGTACTTCAACCATCGCATGGCGCTGACGGCGCTCGGCATTCCCTGCGTGCCGCTGGAATGCCGTGCCGAGGACGGCTTCATCCCCGACCCCGACCGCGCCGAGGCGCTGATGGCCGGCGTGCGCGCCATTGTGCTGGTCACCCCCAACAACCCCACCGGCGCGGTCTATCCGCCCGGGGTCATCGCCCGCTTCGCCGCGCTTGCCCGCAAGCACGATGCCTGGCTGGTGATCGACGAGACCTATCGCGACTTCCTGGCCCCGTCGCAGTCACCGCCGCATGGGCTGTTCGCCGACCGCGACTGGGGGGAAGGCTTCATCCACCTCTATTCCTTCTCCAAGGCCTATTGCGTGCCGGGCCACCGCGTCGCGGCCATCGCGTCGGGTGCGGATTTTCGCAGCGAGCTGATGAAGGCGCTCGATACCATGCAGATCTGCGCCCCGCGGGCGGCGCAGACCGCGCTTGCCTGGGGAGTGGAGGCGCTGCGCGACTGGCGACTGGCCAATCGCGACCTGATGGCCGCGCGCGGCGAGGCCTTCCGCCGCGCCGCCGCGCAACTGCCCGGCTGGCGGCTCGACGCGCTCGGCGCCTATTTCGCCTATCTCCGCCTGCCGGAGGATGCACCGGAGGCGGTGGCGACGGCCGAGCGCCTGGTGGTGGAGCGCGGCCTGCTCGGCCTGCCGGGTCCCTTCTTCGGGCCGGGGCAGGAGAGGCATCTGCGCCTCGCCTTCGCCAATGCGTCCGAGGAGGTCATCGCGCAGGTGCCGTCGCGGTTGTGAGAGCCCGGTTGGAAACGCGCCTCGCGGCGCGCTTCCGGATCGGTGCCAGACTTTCCAAACGGCCTCCAAGACCAGCGGCCGCTACTTGCGAGCGCTGGCATCGGTCTTTGCGTGCCCTCAGGCGCCGGGCGCAAACCCCCGGCTTGCTTGGCTTCGCCGGACTGCCGGCGGGCCGCATTCCGGATCCCCGGTCACGTTGCAAGCCAACGTGACCGGGTGCCCGTCGCGGGCTCGGCACGAGTCATGAACTCGCACCGCTGGCATAAAGCGCCGAGGCGCCGCGCCGCATCGGTGCGCGGCGGCGGGGCCACGCCGGTAACCGCGGCACCTGCGCCTTCGTGTTGCGCACATGCTCGGATGATCGGCGGGCCGTCCTGAACCGGGCCTTCGGTGGCGATCCTCCGGTCGCATCGCCGCCCGCTGCCCGATACAAGAAGGACCAGCGCGCGGCGGCCGGGTCGCGCCGAAGCCGGGAGGGCGTGGCATGCTGGAACTGATCGCGTTGATCGGGGCGGCGATCCTGATCGTCTGGATGCCGATCGAGACGCGCAAGGTCGCGGGCGGCTGGGTGCGCCCGAAGCACAAGGGCACGCCCGAGGAGTTCCGCCGGCAGTACCGCCGCCAGCTCACCATGTTCTTCTGGATCGGCCTGGTCCTGGGCCTCGGGAATTTCGGGCTCGCCGCGCTGCCGGACCAGGACGACGCGCGGCGCATCGTCAGGGCGGTGGTCGGCGCGCTGTGGCTCGGTGTCGCCATCTCCGGGGCCTTGTCGCGGCGGCGGCTCGACGCCGCACCGGCCTGACTTCCCGCCCGCCCTGTGCTACCGCCCGCCTTCATCAGGCGGAGGGGCGCATGGCGCAGGCACTGACGGTCGGCATTGCGGGGCTCGGGGCGATCGGGCTGCATCTCGCGCGCACGCTGGATGCCGGGGTGGAAGGGCTTCGCCTCGCCGCGGTCAGCGCGCGCGACCTGAAGAAGGCGCAGGCCAAGATCGCCGGCTTCAGGGCGTCCCCGATGCTCGTCTCCAATGCCGAGCTCGCGGCCTGCGACATCGTGGTCGAGGCCGCCCCCGCCGCCGTCTTCGAGGAGATCGCCGCCGCCGCGATCGAGGCCGGACGCATCTTCGTCCCGTCCAGCGTCGGCGCGCTGCTGCCGCGGATGCACCTGGTCGGGCTTGCGAAGCAGACCGGCGCCCGGATCATCGTGCCGACCGGCGCGCTGCTCGGCCTCGATGCCGTCCGTGCCGCCGCGGAGGGCGAGGTGGAGAGCGTCACCATCGAGACGCGCAAGCCGCCGCGCGGGCTGGAAGGCGCGCCCTACCTGAAGCTGCACGGCATCGACGTCGGCGCCATCACCACTGCGACGCGCGTCTTCAAGGGCAATGCCTTCGACGCGGCGCAGGGCTTCCCCGCCAACGTCAACGTCGCCGCCGCGCTGGCGCTGGCCGGCATCGGGCCGGAACGCACCATGGTCGAGATCTGGGCCGACCCCGGCGTGACGCGGAACACCCACACCATCCGCGTCGAGGCCGCCGCCGCCCGGCTGACCATGACGATCGAGAACGTGCCCTCGGAAGAAAACCCGCGGACCGGGAAGATCACGCCGCTGTCGATCGTGGCGTGCCTTCGGGGGCTGACCAGCACGCTGAAGGTGGGGTCGTAGGCGGGGGGAGAAGGGAACTTCTCCCCCCGAACCCCCCTCAACCTTCTTTGGCACCTGGGAACTGACTTCGGCCGTCAGTTCCCAAAAGCCAAAGAAGGGAGGGGGTTCGGGGGAGGTTCTCCTCCCCCGGTCTTCTATCCCTGCTGCACCCCTGCGCGCCCTGCCTCGATCACCAGCTTCGCCGCCGTCTGCCGTGGCGCCTCCGCCCGCGTCACGAAGGGCAGTGCCACGAACTCCGTCGTCATGCGTGACGCCTCGGCCTCGCTGACGCAGTAGCCCCGTCGTGCGTGGAACAGCGCGATATCCGGGTTGCGGCGCAGGATCTCCTCGCCGGCGGGCGTCATTTCCGCGCCGTCGCCCTCGCTGGTGATGGAGGTCGCGGTGAACTCCGTCGCCACGGGTGCGCTGCCGGCATCCTCCGGCCGCTGCCGGATCGTCGACGCCAGCGCGACATGCACGTCGCCGGACAGTACCACCGGGTTCGGCGTGCGCCGCTCCGCGAGCCCATCCAGCAGCCGCTGCCGCGCCGCCGGGTAGGCGTCCCACTTGTCCATCGAGATGCCGCCACCGCGCAATTCGCGCCGCATCATCGGCACCTGTTGCGCGAGGATGTTCCACCGCGCCGGGCTATCCGTCAGCCCCTCCAGCAGCCAGCTTTCCTGGGCGGCGCCCAGCATCTGCGCCTCCGGCCGGAACACCTCCGGACAGGCCGGCTTCGCGCCGTCGCCGCAGGGCTGGTCGTCGCGGAACTGGCGGGTGTCGAGGACGTGCACCCGCGCCATCGTCCCGAAATCGAGCCGCCGATAGGCGGTGATGTCCGGCCCGCGCGGGATGGCGGCGCGGCGGACCGGCATGTGCTCGTACCAGGCCTGGAAGGCGGCGGCCTTGCGCAGCACGAAGACCTCCGGCGGCACGGAGACGGGGAAGCGGCCGCGGCCGTTCTCCTCGCTGATCTCGCCGGCCCAGTTGTTGTCCACCTCGTGGTCGTCGTAGCTGACGAGGAAGGGATGCGCCGCATGCGCCGCCTGGAGGTCGGGGTCGGCGCGGTACTGCGCATACCGCAGCCGGTAGTCGGGGAGGGACATGATCTCCTCCCCCAGGTGCTGTCGCACGCGCGGCCCCCAGCCCGGCTGGCCCGGTGCCCGGCCGCGGTATTCGTAGATGTAGTCCCCATAGTGGAAGACGAAGTCGAGTTCCTGCTCCGCAGCGACATGCGCCCAGGCGGTGAAGTGGCCGTGCTCATAGTGCTGGCAGCCGGCGGTGACGAAGCGCAGCCGGGCAGGGGCGGCGCCGGCGGCCGGCGCGGTGCGGGCCCGGCCGACGCGGCTGACCTCCGTCCCGGCGCGGAAGCGGTAGAAGAACGGCCGGCCCGGCGCCAGGCCGGCGACCTCGACATGGACGGCGTGGGCGAGCTCCGGCCGGGCAATCGCCGTGCCGCTGGCGGCGATGCGCATGAAGCGCTCGTCCTCCGCCACTTCCCAGCCGACCTGCAGGGCGGCGTGCGCCATGCCGCCATCGGGCTGCAGCGGCTCCGGCGCCAGGCGCGTCCACAGGACGAAGCCATCCGGTGCCGGGTCTCCGCTCGCCACGCCGAGGGTGAAGGGATAGCCGCGGAAGGCCGGCTGGTCCTGGGCGCGGCCGGCGGCCGGCGCCAGCGCGGCGAGGGCGGCGAGCCCGGTGGCGCCGCGCAGCATGTGCCGGCGGGACAGGTCGAGGATATGTCGGGCGATGGTGTCCATGGCTTCGCTTGATGGCGCCGGGCGGAAGCGCCGTCACGGCCCCGCACGGCATCTTCACGAAAGAATCTCCGTGCCCGCTGCCGGTACGGCGAGCGCCAGGATCTCGGCGCCCGGCACCGGGGCGCCGTTCCGCCGCCGCGGACGGTCTCAGCCTGGGGTCGCGCTGCGCAGGCCCTCGATCGGCAAACCGCCGGATGCCTTGGGGCGCGGCTTGAGGAATCGCGTCTCGAACCACCGATGCGAGGCCCAGGCGAGCGGCACCACGATCGCCATGGCGAGCAGGAAGAGAAGGATGCGCCCCCCAGTTCCTCTCAGGGGCAGGCCCAGCGCGGGGGAATGCAGCATCATCATCACGGGCAGATGAAACAGGTAGCCGCCGTAGGACACCCGGCCGATGGCCTGGAGCGTGGCGCTGCGGCACGGCAGCAATGCCCAGCGACGGCCGGTGAGGATCGCGAGGATCACTGCCGCCGCGGCGGTGGTGGGGATGTAGTAGGCCGTCGCCTCGCGCCCCTCGCCGAACATGATGCCGGAGACGATGTTGCGCAGCGCCTCGATCCCCGGCCCGGACCGTGCCAGCCCGATCGCGAGGAAGGCGCCGACATGGAGCGTGGCGGCCGCCGCCGCGAGGAGCAGGACGCGCTCGGCGATCCAGGGGCGCAGGCGGATCGCGTCGCGGAACAGGGCGATGATGGCGCCGGCGGCGAAGGCGTCGAAATGGCCGGGGGCGAAGGCATAGGCGGCGAAGGCCGCGCGCCCGGGACCCCATCCTGCGTCCAGGGCGAGGGCGGCGGCACCAAGGCGGATCAGCGGGGCCACCAGCATCAGCGCGACCAGCGCGGCGACGATGGCGCGACGGGTGCCGAGCAGCATGATCAGCGGCAGCACCAGGTAGAACTGCTGTTCGATGGACAGGGTCCACAGATGGCTGAAGCCGGTCCATCCCGTCGCGTCGGAGTACTCCGTCAGGATCATGCGCATGTTGAAGCTGAAGGTCGCGAGCCAGGGCAGGTCGGCGAGCGCGACCGTGTGGCCGGTGGCGATCAGCCAGACCGTGGCGACCGCGAGATAGGCGAAATAGACCGGCCAGATCCGCCGCGCGCGCCGCAGGGTGAAGTCCCGCCAGGCCAGGTAGGGAGTCGCGGCCGGCCGCTGGCTGAGCCAGGATGTCGTCACGGCGAAGCCGGAGATGACATAGAAGACCCAGACACCCATCCAGCCGAAGGGCAGGATGCCGGCGTGGAAGGCGACGACGGCCGTCATCGCGAGGCCCCGCAGGGCGTCGATCTCGGGCACATAGGCGGCTTCCCGCGCCGGCGGCGCCGATGCCGGCCGGGGCGGCGGGTTGTCCGGCGTGCTGTCCATGCCGCCTGCCTAGGGTGAGCGCCGCCTCCGCGGCCAACCGGCGACGAACAAAGTTTTCGGCCGACCCCGGCCGGGCGAGGGAGGGGCGAGCCCGGCCGCGGCCTGCCGGCCCCTTGCCTCGGTCCTCGCCCTGGGGCATATCCCGCCCGCCGGTCGGGGGCGACCCCGCCCGGCAAATCCGCACGCGGCGCGCCCTTTCTGATCCCAGGCAGGGTCCGGTCCCCGGCAACGGGGGATGCGCCGCGGAGGCTCAACCGGACTACAGGAAGGAGAATCGCCCCATGGCGATGCGCGAAGTCACGCTGCGTGCCCTGCTCGAGGCGGGCGTCCATTTCGGCCACCATACGCGCCGCTGGAACCCCCGCATGGCCCCCTACATCTTCGGGGTGCGCAACCAGGTCCACATCCTGGACCTGCAGCAGACCGTCCCGATGATGGAGCGCGCGCTGCGCGCCGTGCGCGACACCGTCGCCGCCGGCGGCCGCGTCCTGTTCGTCGGCACCAAGAAGGCGGCGGCCGACTACGTGGCGGAAGCCGCGACGCGCTGCGGCCAGTATTACGTCAACCACCGCTGGCTCGGCGGCATGCTGACCAACTGGAAGACGATCACGGGCTCGATCAAGCGCCTGAAGCAGATGGACGAGCGTCTGGGTGGCGACACCGCCGGCCTGACGAAGAAGGAAGTCCTGATGCTGACGCGCGACAAGGAGAAGCTCGAGCGCGCGCTGGGCGGCATCAAGGAGATGGGCGGCCTGCCCGACATCATCTTCGTGATCGACACGGTGAAGGAGAAGCTGGCGATCGAGGAGGCCAACAAGCTCGGCATCCCCGTCATCGCCGTGGTCGACTCCAACGCCGACCCCGCGGGCGTGACCTACCCGATCCCGGGCAATGACGACGCGATCCGCGCCATCACGCTGTACTGCGACATGGTCGCCTCCGCGGTGCTGGACGGCATCTCGGCCGAGCTCCAGGCCTCCGGCGTCGATGTGGGCGCGGCCGAGGAACTGGTGCCCGAGGTCCTGCCGGAAGCCCTGCCGGAAGCCCCGGTCGAGGCCGCGCCCGAAGCGCCGCAGGCCTGAGCCTGTCCTGCCGGGGCCCGCGCGGCCCCGGTTCCTTCTCCTCCACTGGCAACCACGGAGCATTCCGATGGCCGAGATCACTGCGGCGATGGTCCGCGACCTGCGCGAGAAGACCGGCGCGGGCATGATGGACTGCAAGAAGGCGCTGGTTGAAGCGGCCGGCGATATGGAGGCCGCGATCGACTGGCTGCGCAAGAAGGGCCTCTCGGCCGCGGCCAAGAAGTCCGGCCGAGTCGCCGCCGAGGGCCTGATCGGCGTCGCCTCCGCCCCGCGCACCGCCGCGATGGTCGAGGTCAACGCCGAGACCGACTTCGTCGCCCGCAACGAGCTGTTCCAGAACTTCGTCGCGACCGTGGCGGAGCTGGTGCTGACCGTCGGCGACGATGTCGAGAAGCTGAAGAACGCCCGCTGGCCCGGCTCGATGGACCTGGTCGAGGGCGGCACGACGCGCCGCACGGTCGCCGAGCAGCTCACCCACCTGATCGCCACCATCGGCGAGAACATGACGATCCGCCGGGCGAAGCGCCTGCATGTGAACGAAGGCGCGGTGGCGACCTACGTCCACTCCGCGGTGAAGCCTGGCCTCGGCAAGATCGGCGTGCTCGTCGCGCTCGAGGGCTCCTCCGAGGCCTCGGTCATGGAGACGCTCGGCCGCCAGATCGGCATGCATGTCGCCGCCGCCCGCCCCGAGGCGCTGGACGTCTCGGTGGTCGATCCCGCCGCGCTCGACCGCGAGAAGGCCGTGCTGACCGAGCAGGCGAAGGCTTCCGGCAAGCCGGACGCGGTCATCCAGAAGATGGTCGAGGGCCGCATCCGCAAGTACTACGAGGAAGTGGTGCTGCTCGAGCAGGTCTGGGTGCATGACGGCGAGAGCCGCGTGAAGGAAGTGGTCAAGAAGGCGGGCGCGAACCTCGCCGGCTTCGCCCGCTTCCAGCTCGGCGAGGGCATCGAGAAGCAGGTCTCCGACTTCGCGGCCGAGGTCGCCGCGGCCGCCGGCCAGGGCTGAAGCCTTTCGGGACGGGTCATCCCGCCCGAAGCGCCTTATTGTCGCCTCCCGGGCGCGGCCAGTATGGTGCCGCGCCCGTCACATCCAGCCTGGAAACGCGATCCCCGCGCATGAGCGAGAAGCCCATCTACAAGCGCGTCCTGCTCAAGGTGTCCGGGGAGGCCCTGATGGGCAGCCGGGACTACGGCCTCGACACCGCCGTCTGCCGCCGGATCGCGGAGGATGTGAAAGGCGTGGTGGATCTCGACGTCGAGGTCTGCCTCGTGATCGGCGGAGGGAACATCTTCCGCGGCGTCGCCGGCGCCGCGACGGGGATGGACCGTGCCCAGGCCGATTCGATCGGCATGCTCGCCACCGTGATGAACGCGCTGGCCATGCAGTCGGCGCTCGAGAAGGTCGGTGTCTCGACCCGGGTGCAGAGCGCCATCCCGATGACCTCGGTCTGCGAGCCCTTCATCCGCCGCCGCGCCGTGCGGCACATGGAAAAGGGCCGCGTCGTGATATTCGCCGCCGGCACGGGCAACCCCTTCTTCACCACCGACACCGCGGCCGCCCTGCGCGCGGCCGAGATGGGCTGCGACGCGATGCTCAAGGGCACGCAGGTGGACGGCGTCTATTCGGCCGACCCGCGCAAGAACCCCAACGCCGAACGCTACGTCACGCTGACCTATCTCGACATGCTGGCGCGCGACCTCGCGGTGATGGACGCTGCCGCGATCAGCCTGGCGCGCGAGAACAGGCTGCCGATCGTCGTCTTCAACATCCACGAGCCCGGCGCCTTCACCGCGGTGATGAAGGGCGAGGGCCGCTTCACCACCGTCCACGAAGACCAGCAGTGAAGGGGAGGGGCCCATGGCCGCCGACTTCAAGGCCCTGAAGCAGGACCTGACGCGCCGCATGGATGGCGCGATGGAAACACTGAAGAAGGAATTCGCCGGCCTGCGCACCGGCCGCGCGAGCCCCGCCCTGCTCGAACCCATCCGGGTCGAGGCCTATGGCTCGGTCACGCCGCTGAACCAGGTGGCGAACATCTCGGTCGCCGGCCCGGGCCTGCTGTCCGTGCAGGTTTGGGACAAGGCGCTGTCCAAGGCGGTCGAGAGCGCGATCCGCGAGGCCAATCTCGGCCTCAATCCGCAGGCCGAGGGACAGGTCATCCGCGTGCCGCTGCCGCCGCTGACGGCCGAGCGCCGCAACGAGCTCGCCAAGGCCGCCGCGCGCTACGCCGAGCAGACCCGCGTTGCGATCCGCGGTGTGCGCCGCGACGGCATGGAGCAGGTCAAGGGCTGGGACAAGAAGCACGAGGTCAGCGAGGACGAGGCCAAGCGCGCCGAGGACGAGATCCAGAAGCTCACGGACCAGTACGTGAAGCAGGTGGACGCCGTGCTCGCCGAGAAGGAAAAGGATATCCGCACGGTCTGAGGCCGCTGCGGACCGCGGGGGGCGTATCCGGGCGCGGCTTCGGCCCCGCCAGGCAGGATCGGAGGTCAGCTTGCAGGGGTGCCCGGTGGAGGCCTGGCGGTCGAGGACGGAAGCGGCATGAGCGCCGCACCCGAGCCCGCACGCCTGCCCGCTTCCCCTGCCGAGGGGCCGCTGCACATCGCGATCATCATGGACGGCAACCGCCGCTGGGCGCAGCGGCGCGGCCTGCCGGTGGCGCTCGGCCACAAGGCCGGGGCCGAGGCCGTGCGCCGTGCCGTGGAGGCGGCGGGCGAACTCGGCGTTTCCTGGCTGACGCTGTTCGCCTTCTCCTCCGAGAACTGGCGCCGTCCCATCGAGGAGGTGTCGGCCTTGACCGGCCTGCTGCGGCTCTACCTCCGGGTCGAGGTGGCGAATCTGGTCAAGGAAGGCGTCCGCCTGCGCGTCATCGGCGACTTCGAGCGCTTCGGCCCGGAGATGGTCCGCGCCATACGCGCGGCGGAGGAGGAGACCGCCGGCGGCACGCGGCTGAACCTCAATGTCGCGCTCTCCTACGGCGCGCGGGACGAGATCGTGGCGGCCGCGCGCGCCGCGGCGCGGGCGGTGGCTGAAGGCCGCCTTAAGCCGGAGGCGCTCGACGAGGCGACCTTCGGCGGCCTGCTGCACACGGCGGGCATGCCGGACCCCGACCTCATCATCCGCACCTCCGGCGAGCAGCGGCTGTCGAACTTCCTGCTCTGGCAGGCCGCCTATGCCGAGTTCGTCTTCCAGGACGTGCTGTGGCCGGACTACGGCGCCGAGCACCTGGCGGCGGCGGTGGCGGATTTCCGCGGCCGCGAGCGCCGCTTCGGGGCGCGGCCCTGAGCGAGGCCGCCCTGCCGGGCGCCGGGCCCAAGCGTTGGCGGGACCTGCGCAAACGCTTCCTCTCCGCCCTGGTGCTGGGGCCGGCGGCGCTCGCCTGCGTCTGGCTCGGGGCGGAGCCGTGGACGATGCTGATCGCCATCGCGGTCGCCCTGCTGACCTGGGAATGGGTGCATCTCTGCGGCCTCAGCACGCGGGCGCTGCCCGGCATGGCGGTGCCCGTGGCCGTGCTTGCCTCGGGCGTCCTGGCGGTGGCCGGGCATGTGCGCGCGGGCCTGGCCGCGCTGCTGGTCGGCTGGGGGCTGACCTGGTGGGCGGCGGCGCGCATGCGCGGGCCGGACCGGCCGGGCCAGCCGGCGGGGTGGCTGGCGGCGGGCGTGCTCTACATCGGCATCGCCGGCATCGCGCTGATCGAGCTGCGGCACGACAACCAGGCCGGGCGGGCCAATGTGCTGTTCCTGTTGCTGGTGGTCTGGGCGTCCGACATCGGCGCCTATATGGCCGGGCGTACCTTCGGCGGGCCGAAGCTCGCACCGGCCGTCTCGCCCAACAAGACCTGGTCCGGCGCGGTGGGCGGACTCGCGGCGGCGATCCTGGTCGGCGTCGCGGTGGCGGCGGCACTCGCCCCCGGCGGCGCATCCCGCGCGGCGGCGGTCGCCGCCATGCTGGGGGTCATGGCGCAGGCCGGTGACCTTCTGGAATCCTGGATCAAGCGCCGTTTCGACGTGAAGGACACCTCGAGCCTGATCCCCGGCCATGGCGGGCTGCTCGACCGGCTGGACGGCGTGATCGCGGCGGCGCCGGTCGCGGCCCTGCTTGCCTTTGTGCTCGGACAGGGCCAACCCCTCTGGCGATGAGCCGCAGCGTCACCATCCTCGGCAGCACGGGTTCGGTCGGGTGCAGCACCGTCGCGCTGATCGCGGAAGCGCCGCCGGGCGCCTACCGGATCGAGGCGCTGGTCGCCAATCGTGACGCGGTCGGGCTGGCGGCTCAGGCGCGGCGGCTCGGCGCGCGGCTGGCGGTGGTGGCGGATCACGGCTGCTACGGCGCCCTGAAGGACGCCCTGGCCGGATCGGGCGTCGAGGCGGCGGCGGGGCCGGAGGCGGTGGTCGCGGCCGCGGCGCGGCCGGTGGACTGGACCATGGCGGCGATCGTCGGCGCCGCGGGGCTGCCGGCGACGCTCGCCGCCCTCGCGCGCGGCGGGGTGCTGGCGCTGGCCAACAAGGAAAGCCTGGTCTGCGCCGGGCAGATCGTGCTCGCCACCGCGCGCGCCGCCGGCGCCACGCTGCTGCCGGTCGATTCCGAGCACAATGCCATCTTCCAGGCCCTCGCCTCCCGCGGTGCCGGGGCGGATCCCTACGCGACGGTCGAGAAGATCGTGCTGACCGCCTCCGGCGGTCCCTTCCGCACCATGTCGCTGGCCGACATGGCCGGCGTAACCCCGGACGCCGCGGTGAAGCACCCCGTCTGGTCCATGGGGGCAAAGATCTCGATCGATTCCGCCACCATGATGAACAAGGGGCTGGAACTGATCGAGGCCGTCCGCCTCTTCCCCGTGCCGGAGGAGCGCGTCGAGGTGCTCGTCCACCCCCAGTCCACCGTGCACGGGCTGGTGCAGTACGCGGACGGGTCGGTGATGGCGCAGCTCGGCACGCCGGACATGCGTACGCCGATCGCCCATGCCCTGGCCTGGCCGGCGCGCATGGCGGCCTCGGTGCCGCGGCTGGACCTCGTCGGCCTCGGGCGGCTCGACTTCTTCGCCCCCGACCCGGTGCGCTTCCCGGCGCTGCGGTTGGCGCGGGAGGCCTTGCGGGCGGGGGGTGGGGCGACCACCATATTGAATGCCGCGAACGAGACGGCGGTCGGGATGTTCCTCGACCGGCGCCTCGGCTTCCTGGAGATCGCCGCGGTCGTCGAGGAAACCCTGGCGCGGCTCGGTGCGCCGGCGGCGGAGGATCTCGCGGCCATCCTGGCGCTCGACGGCGCGGCACGAGACGAGGCGGCGAGGATCGCCGCGGAACGGGCGGCCGCCTGACGGCGCGCTGCCCCATCTGGAACGGACCCCCATGGATCTCCTGCCCGACCCCTTCCGCACCATCCTCGCCTTCCTGGTGGTGCTCGGGGTGCTCATCTTCGTGCATGAACTCGGCCACTATCTCGCGGCGCGCTGGCGCGGCGTGCATGTGGAGCGCTTCTCGATCGGCTTCGGCCGCGCGATCGCGTCCTGGCACGACAGGCGGGGCTGCGAATGGCGCATCGGCTGGATGCCGCTCGGCGGCTACGTGAAGATGCACGGGATGGAGCATGCCGGCGACGCGGCACCCGAACCCGGCACCTACCGGCCGGGCGAGGCCTTCCACGAAAAGAGCGTCGGCGACCGGGCGATCGTCGTCTTCGCCGGCCCGGCCTTCAATTTCCTGCTGGCGGCGGTGCTGTTTGCCCTTGTCTTCGCGACCTACGGGCGGCCGATGGGCTCGACGGCGGTGCAGACGGTGGTGGCCGGGTCCGCCGCGGAGCGGGCGGGCATCCTCCCCGGGGATCGGATCATCGGCCTGGACGGGGAGCCGGTGGCGCGGTTCGAGGAGTTGCAGCGCCACATCCAGTCGCGTGCGAACCAGCCGGTCGAGGTGCTGCTGCGGCGCGGCGAGGCCGAGGTGAAGGTCATCGCCACGCCGGCCGTGCGGCCGGATGACGGGCGCGGCATGCTCGGCATCACCGGCGGGGCGATCGAGCGCGAGCGCCTCGACCCGGTGAGCGCGGTGGTCGCCGGCACCTGGCACATGGTGTCGGTCTCTGGCCAGACGCTGCAGGGGGTGTGGCAGATGATCTCCGGCGCCCGCGGCGCGGAGGAAATCGGCGGCCCGCTGCGCATCGCGCAATTGTCGGGCGAGGTCGCGGAGATGGGGGTGGTCTCGCTCATCACCTTCATCGCGCTGCTGTCGGTGAACCTCGCGCTGATCAACCTGTTCCCCATCCCGATCCTGGATGGCGGGCATCTGGTCTTCTATGCGGCGGAGGCGATTCGCGGCCGGCCGCTGACCGCGCAGGCGCAGGAATATGCGTTCCGCGGCGGGTTCGCGCTGCTGGTGACGCTGATGCTGCTGGCGACCTGGAACGACCTGACGCAGCTCGGCATCGTCCGCTGGGTGGCCTCGCTCGTGGGTTGACGGCGGCGGCCCGCGGCTTGCCAGCGGGGAATCACCCGTCGCCGTCGGTCGGGGGGAGCAGCGCCGAGTTCGGCCGAGCGCAACCGCCGATGCGTGCTGCCTGCATGCCGTCGGGCGGGGTGGGCGGCCGGCGCCAAGCCCATGAGGAATCGACGAAAACCCGCCGCAAGGCATGCCTTGGGGCGGGGCCGCGAGGTGCGGGTGGCGGCGGCGCCCCGCCGGTGTCCCGCATGACGCCAGCGCGGCCTGATCGGCGCCGCCCGGCGTCTGGGGGCGTCATCGGCGACCCTCCCTCGGCGACCTTCCGGACGTGGCTGGCTGCCGCGGGGCGCTCCGGGGGTGGCGGGGGGTGGTCGGCTCGGTTAGTGTGCGGCCCCCTCGTCAGCCCCAAGATCAGGTATCGATTCGTTGTCCAGGCTGCGCACCCTCCTGCTCGTCCTCGCCGCCCTCGTGCTGGCAGTCCCGTCCTCGGCGCAGGCGCCAGGCCGCGTGGCCTCCATCGAGGTGCAGGGCAACCAGCGTATCGAGGCCGATACCATCCGGTCCTACATGCTGGTGCAGCCGGGCGAACCGGCCGATCCCGACCGGCTCGACCGCAGCTTGCGGGCGCTCTTCGCGACCGGGCTGTTCCGCGATGTCGAGGTCCGGCCCGAAGGCAACCGCGTGGTCGTGCGGGTGGTCGAGAACCCGCTCGTCAACCGCGTTGGCTTCGAAGGCAACCGCCGCGTCACCAGCGACGTGTTGCGCGGCGAGGTGCAGCTTCGTCCGCGCGCCGTCTTCACGCCAGCGGCAGCGCAGGCCGACCGACAGCGGATCCTCGAGATCTACGCCCGCCGCGGTCGCTTCGGCGCAACCGTGGAGCCCAAGATCATCGAGCTCGACCAGAACCGCGTCGATGTCGTCTTCGAGATCAATGAGGGTGAGGTCGCGCTGGTCGCGCGCATCAACTTCGTCGGCAACGAGAGCTATTCGGACGGACGGCTGAAGGAGATCGTGGCGACGCGCGAGCAGGCCTGGTACCGGCTGCTGTCGAGCAGCGACACCTACGACCCGGACCGCCTCGCCTTCGACCGTGAGCTGCTGCGCCGCTTCTACCTGCGCCAGGGCTATGCCGACGTGCAGATCACCGGCGCGACGGCGGAACTCGCCCCCGACCGCAGCGGCTTCTTCATCACCTACACCATCGACGAAGGGCCGCGGTACCGCATCGGCAGCATCGACGTGACCAGCACGCTGCGCGGCCTCGACCCGGCGACGGTGCGCGGCGAGATCCCGGTTTCGGTCGGCGACTGGTACGACGGCGACGCGGTGGAGCGCGCCGACAACGAGCTGACCGATCTGCTCGGGACGCGCGGCTTCCCCTTCGCCAGTGTGGAGCCGCGCGTCGTGCGGAACCGGGACGCGCGCACCGTCGACCTGACCTTCGAGATCAGCGAGGGGCCGCGCGCCTTCGTCGAGCGCATCGAGATCACCGGCAACACGCGCACCCAGGACCGCGTGATCCGCCGGGAGTTCCGCCTCGCGGAAGGCGACCCGCTGGTGGTCCAGCAGGTGCGGCGGTCGCGCGACCGCATCCGCAGCCTCGGCTTCTTCTCAGACGTGCAGATCAACACCCAGCCGGGCTCGGCCCCCGACAGGACGATCCTGAACACCCAGGTGACGGAGCGGGCCACCGGCGAGTTCACCCTCGGCGGCGGCTACTCGACCGATGCCGGCTTCCTCGCCGACATCGGCCTGCGCGAGCGCAACCTGCTCGGCACCGGCGTCGATGCGCGCGTCAACCTGACCCTCGCGCAGTACCGCAGCCAGGTGGACATCTCGGTGACCGACCCGCAGTTCCTCGAACGCAACCTCGCCGCCGGCGCGGACGTGTTCCTGGTGCAGCGCGACCTCACCGATACCTCGGGCTACAGCGAACGCCGCGCCGGCTTCGCGCTGCGCATGGGCTACGAGATCAACGAGCACCTGCGCCAGTCCTGGTCCTACTCGCTGGTCGACCGCGAACTCTACGACGTGGACGAGAACGCCTCCCGCTTCGTGCGGGAGCAGGAAGGCCGGACCCTGCTGAGCCAGGTGTCCACGACGCTGACCTATGATCGCCGCGACAGCCGCATCGAGCCGCGGCGCGGCTATGTCGCGCGCGTCGGCGCCGACTTCGCCGGCATCGGCGGCGATGTCCACTACGTGCGCCTGCGCGCCGACGGGCAGTACTACATTCCCTTCGAGCGCATGCTCGGCGACCCGGACTACGTGCTGGTGCTGGCGGCCGGCGGCGGCTACCTCGAGCCCTATAACGACAACGACACCCGCATCGTCGACCGCTTCTTCCTCGGCGGCGAGAACCTGCGCGGCTTCGCCCTCGGCGGCGCCGGCCCGCGCGACATCTCGACCAATGACAGCCTCGGCGGGCAGGTGATGTGGACGAGCTCGGCGGAATTCCGCTTCCCGCTGCCGGTGCCGAGCGAACTCGGCTTCATCGGGCGTGCCTTCGTCGACGTGGGCTCGCTCTCAGGCCTTCCGTCGAGCGTGAACAATTCCGGCTGTCCCACGACAGTACCGGACTGCGTGCGCGACGATTCCTCGCCGCGTGTCGGCGCCGGCGTCGGCATCTCGTGGCGCAGCCCGATCGGGCTGATCAACATCGACCTCGCCCAGGCGCTGGTGAAGAAGTCCTACGACGAGACGCAGGTCTTCCGCCTTGGCTTCGGCACCCGTTTCTGATCCAGGAAGTTGCCTGACATGATCCGTTTTGCTCCGGCCGCCCTCGCGGTGGCCCTCGTCGCCTTTCCTGCGGCAGCACAGCAGGGGCAGTGGTTCGTCCCCGGCCAGCAGGGCCAGGGCGGCCAGGCGCAGGGACAGGCGCAGCGGCCGGCCCAGGCGCCGGCGCGGCCCGGACAGGCGCCGGGACAACGCCCGGCACAGGCTCCGCCTCCGCTGGCGCCGGGCCAGCCGCCGCCGGCCCCCGTGATCGGCATCGTCGATGTGCCGGAGATCCAGCGCGTCTCGACCGCCTTCACCCAGGTGCGCGAAGCGATCGAGCAGCGCCGCGGCCGGCTGAACGAGGACCTGCAGCAGGAGCAGCAGCGCTGGCGCGACGAGCAGCAGCGCCTCGCGACCGATCGCGCCACGCTGACGCCCGAGCAGCTTCGGACGCGCGAGCGTGAACTCCAGGACCGCATCACAGACAGCCAGCGCGTGCTGCGCGAGCGCGCCCGCGACATCGAGCAGCTCGCGCAGACCGCGCTGCGCGAGATCGAGCAGGCGCTCGGCGTCGTCATCCGCCAGGTGGCGAGCAGCCGCAGCGTGAACATCGTGCTGCCGCGCCCGCTGGTGATCTTCAACGAGCCCCCCTTCGACCTGACGGAGGAGGTGGCGGCGCAGCTCAACCGCATGATCCCGAGCGTCAACCTGCCGGCCGAGACGGCCGGCGCGGCGCCGGCCGCGCAGCAACCGGCACAGCAGCGCCCCGCCCAGCCGCCGCGGCAGGGCGCCGCGCAGCCGCAGGGCCAGCAGCGGCGGAACTGAGCCGTGGGGGCGGATCCGCGCTTTTTCCCGGCCCGCGGGGCCCTCGGCCTGGCGGCCATCGCGGCTGCCGCCGGGGCCCGCTTCGGCGGCGATGGCACAAGGCTTTTCACCGATGTCGCGCCGCTCGCGGATGCCGGGCCGGATGAGGTCGCCTATCTCGAAGGACGCCGTCACGCCGCCGCGCTGAAGACGACGCGCGCCGGCGCCGTGCTGGTTTCGCCGGATGTCGAGGCGGAGGTGCCCGAAGGCTGCGTCGCGCTGGTCTGCGAGGCGCCGCAGCTTGCCTTCGCGCGCGTCGCGGCGCTGTTCCATCCGCGGCCGGCGCCGGTCCCGGGCATCCATCCCACGGCGGCGATCGCCGCCGACGCGACGGTCGGGGAGGGGTGCGAAATCGGCCCCTTCGCCGTGGTCGGTGCCGGGGCGGAGATCGGGCCTGGCTGCATCCTCGGGCCGCATGCGGTCGTCGGGCCCGGCTGCGTGCTGGGTGCCGGGTCGATCCTGCGGGCGCATGCCTCGATGCTGCACTGCCTGGCCGGTGCTTCCGTGGTGCTGAACGAAGGCGTGCGGGTCGGCAATGAGGGCTTCGGCTTCGTCACCACGAAGGCCGGGGAGCACGTGACCGTGCCGCAGCTCGGTCGCGTCATCCTGGGCGATGGCGTCGAGATCGGCGCCAATTCCACCGTCGACCGCGGGGCGGCGGGCGATACCGTGCTCGGCGCGGGCACGCGGCTCGACAACCTGGTGCAGGTCGGCCACAACGTGAAAATGGGCCGTGGCTGCGTGATCGTGGCGCAGGTCGGCATCGCCGGCTCCGTGGAACTCGGCAACTTCGTCGTCGTTGCGGGGCAGGCGGGCATCGCCGGCCACGTGACGCTCGGCGACGGGGTGCGGGTGGGGGCCCAGGCCGGCGTCATGGCCAACGTGCCGGCCGGCACCGACGTGGTCGGCAGCCCGGCCTGGCCGGCCAGGGAATTCATGCGCGCTATCACGCGGCTGCGGCAGCTCGCCGTGCCTAAGAGGAACTGAGAGACGGGCGGGACGTCATGAGCAGCGAACACGACACGGCCACGAATGCACCGCGCGAGGTGAGTACCTTCGACATCGCGCAGATCATGCACGCCATTCCCCACCGCTACCCCTTCCTGCTGGTGGACCGCGTGGTGGAGCTCGTGAAGAACGACTCCTGCATCGGCATCAAGAACGTCACCATCAACGAGAACTTCTTCCAGGGCCATTTCCCCACCATGCCGGTGATGCCCGGCGTGCTGATCATCGAGTGCATGGCGCAGACCGCCGCCGTGCTGGTGGTGGAGACGCTCGGTCCCGAATGGGCGGGCAAGCTCGTCTACTTCATGACGGTGGACAACGCGAAGTTCCGCAAGCCCGTCGTGCCCGGCGACCAGATGCGCGTGCACGTGAAGAAGGAACGCCAGCGCGGGAACATCTGGAAGTTCTCCGCCGAGGCAAAGGTGGACGGCAAGGTGGTGGCGGAAGCCACCTACGCCGCCATGATCCTGGATCGCTGAACATGACAGACATCCATCCGACCGCGGCGGTCGCCCCAGGCGCCGTCATCGGTACGGGCTGCCGCATCGGGCCCGCATGCGTGGTCGGTCCCGACGTCGTCCTCGGAGACGGCGTCGAACTCGTCTCCCATGTGGTGGTGGACGGGCACACCCGGCTCGGCGCCGGCGTGAAGGTGTTTCCCTTCGCGACCATCGGCATGGCGCCGCAGGACCTGAAGTACAGGGGCGAGCCGACGCGCTGCGAGATCGGCGCGCGCACCCTGGTGCGCGAGCACGCCACCATCCACCGCGGGAGCGTCGGCGGCGCCGGCGTCACGCATGTGGGCGCCGACTGCATGATCATGGCGGTCGCGCATGTCGCGCATGACTGCACGCTGCACGACCGCGTCATCATCGCGAACAACGTGATGCTCGGCGGCCATGTCGAGATCGGCGACACCGTCTTCGTCGGCGGCGGCACGGCGATCCACCAGTTCGTGCGCATCGGCCGCCAGGCGGTGATCGGCGGCATGAGCGGCGTCGAGGCCGACGTGATCCCCTACGGCTCCGCCATGGGAAACCGCGCGCGCATGATCGGGCTGAACCTGATCGGGCTGAAGCGGCGCGGCTTCACCCGCCCGCAGATCCACGCGCTGCGCGGCGCCTTCCGCCTGCTGTTCAAGGAGCCGGGCGTATTCACCGAACGCTTCGCCCAGGCCGAGGCGCGCTGGCCCGAGGACGCGCAGGTCGCGGAGATCCTCGCCTTCATCAAGGCGCCGTCGAAGCGTGGCCTGTGCAAGGCCGGGCGCGACGTCGATGCGGGCGATGAGGACGACACCAACTGATCGCCCGGCGCCGTCGCGATGATCGCGGCTGAACCGCTCGGCGTCATCGCCGGCGGCGGCGGGCTGCCCGTGCGCGTGGCGGAAGCCGTCGCCGCCTCGGGCCGGCCGGTCGTCGTCGTGGTGCTCGAAGGGCATGGCGATGCGGCGGCCTATCCCGCGCTGCCGCATCGCGTCTTCCGCTGGGGCCTGGCGGCGCAGATGCTGGCCTGGCTCAAGCAGCACGGCGTGCGGCAGGTGGTGCTGGCGGGGACGGTCGCACGGCCGTCGCTGCTCTCCCTGCGGCCGGATGCGGCGGGGATGAAGCTGCTTGCGCGCATCGGCAAGGCGGCCTTCTCCGGCGACGATTCGATCCTGCGCGCGGTGATGAAGGTGCTGGCGGAGGACGGGTTCGAGGTGCTCGGCGCGCAGCAGGTGCTGGCCGGGCTGCTGCCGCCGGCGGCGTTGCTGGCGGGGCCGCAGCCCGATGACCTCGCGCGCGCCGACATCCAGCGCGGGCTTGCCGTGTGCCGCGCGCTCGGCGCCGTCGATGTCGGCCAGGGCTGCGTCGTGCAACAGGGGCTGGTCCTCGCCGTCGAAGCGATCGAGGGCACCGACGCGATGCTGGACCGATGCGGCAGGCTGCATCGCGAAGGACCTGGCGGCGTCCTGGTGAAATGCGTCAAGCCCGGCCAGTCGCGCCTGGCGGACCTGCCGACCATCGGGCCGCGCACCGTCGATGCCGCCGCCGCCGCCGGGCTTCGCGGCTTGGCCTTCGAGGCCAACGGCACCATCCTTCTCGATCGAGACACCACTATCGCCCGGGCACGGGAGGCGGGGCTCTTCCTGCTGGCCTTCGACCCGGCGGACTTCACGGAAGGAACGACAGCATGAGCGAAGGCCGCTTCCTGCACACCATGCTCCGGGTCGGCAACCTGGACCGCAGCATCGCCTTCTACACTCAGCTTCTCGGCATGACGGAACTGCGCCGGCGCGACGTGCCGGACGGCAAGTACACGCTCGTCTTCCTCGGCTACGGGGACGGCAACGCCTCCGGCGCCGGCGAGATCGAGCTGACCTACAACTACGGCGTGGAGAAGTACGAGATGGGCACCGCCTTCGGCCACCTCGCCGTCGGCGTGCCGGACGTCGCCGCGGCCTGCGAGAAGGTGCGCGCCGCCGGCGGCAAGGTGACGCGCGAAGCCGGGCCGGTGAAGTTCGGCACCACCATCATCGCCTTCGTCGAAGACCCGGACGGCTACAAGATCGAGCTGATCCAGCGCTGACCGCCCGGGCTGCCTGCGCCTTCAGGGCGCGGGCGGCGTCCGGCTCCAGGCGATCTCGAGCGCCTCGCGGAAGGCGAAGCGTTCGAGATGGCTGCCGACGACGTGCTCCAGCCTCGCCAGCGCCTCGTCATCGGCCGCCGCGACGCGCAGGACCAGGGCATCCTCGGCCGAGGCGTCCAGCTCGCAAGGGCCGAACGGGAAGTCGATGCGCCCCAGCCGCCCGTCGCAGCTCGCCGGCACCTTGTGGCCGAAATGCTTGCAGAGCTGGCCGAGATAGCGGCGCGGCGAGGCGGTCGCGACGCGCGCTTCAGAGCGCAGCATCAGCTCTTCTCCACGGCGCTGGCGGCGGCATCGATCGCCGCGGCCACCGCATCGGCCTCCGCCGGGCTCAGCGGGCCGCGCGACAGGCGCAGCCGCAGGGCCAGCTTGAGGTTTTCCATGGCTCGGATCACCTGCGGCGCGGGGCCGCCGCTGCCGGCCTCGTCCATCCGCGCGAGCAGCGCGTCCAGCGCCGGGCGGTTCGCCTCGAGGAAGGCACGGCCCTGCCCGGTGATGACGTGCAGCTTGCGGTTGCCCTCCTCGGCCGCCTCGACCGTCACGTAGCCGAGTTCCTCGAGCAGGGTGAGCGTCGGGTAGATCACGCCGGGGCTCGGGCTGTAGGCGCCGGCCACGCGCTCCTCGATCGCCTTGATGATCTCGTAGCCGTGGCGCGGCTTCTCCGCGATCAGGTGCAGGATGACGAGGCGCAGGTCGCCATGGGCGAAGAACCGCCCGAGCCCGCCGCCGCCACGCCCGCGCCAGGGATGACCATGGCGACCGGGGTTCCCGTCCTCCTGGCGTGCGAAGCGACGCCCGTGATGATGGCCATGCCCGTGATGATGACCATGAAACTGTCTGTGATGCATATCGGCCTCCACCGAATTCGATCTATCGGGAAATAAGATATGTCGAAACACAGTCGAATTCAAGCCCATTTCGGGGCCGGGCGGTTGCCCAAGCCGACGGCCGGGTGCGACCCTTGGCCATGACCGATTTCCCCCGGCGGCGCTGACGACCGCCCCATGGATCCGCTTTCCCTGCTCCGGGTCGTTCTCGACACCACCGAGGACGCCGCCCGCGCCCTGATCGGCCGCGAGCGCATCCGGCTCGCCGTCACCGGGCTGTCGCGCGCGGGCAAGACGGTCTTCCTCACCTCGCTGATCGCGAATCTGCTCGCCGCGGGGCGTGGCGCGCGCACGCTGCCCGCGCTGTCGGATGCGGCGGGCGGGCGCATCCGCCGCGTCTTCGTCGTGCCGGCGGACACCGAGACGGTGCCGCGCTTCGATCCCGATGCCCATCTCGGCGCGCTGGCCGCCGACCCGCCACGCTGGCCGGAGCGGACCGAGGATTTCTCCACTCTCTCCCTCGCCATCGACGTGGAGCGGCGCACCTCGCTCGGCGGGCTGCTGCCCGAGCGCCGCGTCACGCTCGACCTGATCGACTATCCCGGCGAATGGCTGCTCGACCTGCCGATGCTGCGGCAGGGCCATGCGGCCTGGTCGGCCGAGACCCTGGCGCGCCTGCGCCGCGGCACGCGCGCGGCGGCAGCGGCCGATTTCCTCGCCTTCATCGACTCCCTGCCGCCCGAAGCGCCCGCCGAGGACGTGCTGGCGAAGCGCGGCTTCACCCTCTACCGCGACGCCCTGCGCGCCTGCCGCGACACGCACGGGCTGCGCTTCCTGCAACCCGGCCGCTTCCTCAATCCGGGTCCGCGCGGGGAGGCGCCGCTGCTCTGGTTCTTCCCGCTGCCGGACTCCGTGCGCGGCGGCCTCGCCGATCTCTGCGCGCGACGCTACGCGGCCTATCTCGACGACCAGCGGGCCAACTTCCTCGACCCCTTCTTCTCGCGCTTCCATCGCCAGGTGGTGCTGGTGGACGTGCTCGGCGCTTTGCATGCGGGGCAGGAAGCCTTCACCGACACGGCCGAGGCGCTGGCCGCCGTCGCCGCCATCATCTCCGGCGCCAATTGGCTGGAGCGGCTGCTCGGCGCCGCGCCCTCGCGTGTCGCCTTCGCCGCCACCAAGGCGGACCACGTGCCGACGCGGGCGCGGGATTCGCTGGCGGCGCTGGTGGAGCACATCACCCTCGGCGCGCGGGGGCGGGCGGAGGCCTCCGGCGCCACCGTCTCCTGCCATGCCGTCGCCGCCATCCGCTGCACCGAGGATGCCGTCGCGCGGCTGGAAGGCCAGGCGGTCGCCGCCGTCCGCGGGGTGCTTTTGCAGGAAGGCGTCGGCGCCACCATCTATCCGGGCGAGGTGCCGATGAAACCGCCCGAACCCGCCTTCTGGGATGCCGGCCTGTTCAGCATGCCGGAATTCCGCCCGCCGCGCCTCGACCGCCATGGGGCGTCGGGGATGCCGCATCTTGGGCTGGACGCACTGCTCGCCTGGCTCGTGGCGGACCTGCTGTGACCCCGCCAGGCGACCGGCGGGAGGATGGCGCGACCGGCCTGCGCACGCCCACACCCGGCGCGGCCCCGGCGCCGCGGGTGATCCTGGACGAAGGTGCGGCCCCTGCGCCGCGGCTCGATTTCGGATGGGAGAAGGCGGTGGCCGTCGTGGCGCCGCCCGGCAGCCGCGGCTGGTCTTCGCTCGCGCTGCTCGGCGCGGGCGCGGCGGTGCTGGTGCTCGGCCTGTCGCTGCTGGAGGCGGGGAATTTCGTCGCGGCGCAGTTCGCCCGCGCGGCCTGGCTCGGCTGGCTGACGCTGGCCGTCGCGGTCGGCGGCTTCGGGCTGGTCTTCGCGGCGATCGGGCGGGAGGCGCGCGGCTATCTCGCGCTGCGCACGGTGGACCGGGCACGCGCGGCGCATGCCCGCGGAGACGTCGCGGTGCTGCAGGCGGAGCTTGAGGCCTGGCAGGCGCGTCTGCCGCCCGGCCTTCCACGCACCGGGAACCTGCGCGACATGCCGATGGACGCGGCCTGCGCGCTGGTGGAAGCGAAGACCCTGGCGCCGATCGCGCAGGATGCGGCTGCGCTCGGCCGCGCCGCGGCGATGCAGGCCTTCGCGGTGACGGCGGTCAGCCCGTCCCCGGGGCTCGATGCGCTGGTCTTCGCCTGGCGCGGCATTCGGCTGGTGCGGCAGGTGGCGGCGTTGCACGGCTTTCGGCCCGGCATCGCCGGGACCGTGTCCCTGCTGCGGCGCGTGGCGCTGGATGCGGCGACGGTCGCTGCGACCGACGTCGCGGTGGATGCGATGGTCCGCGGTGTGCTGAGCAGCCGAATTGCCGAACATGTGGCAGGCGAGGCCGCCGCGGCGGCGGTCGCTGCGCGGCGGATGATCCTGCTCGCGCGCACGGCGGATGAGGCGTGCCGGATCCTGCCGCGCGGCTGAAGGTCGGGGGGAGGGAACTCCCCCCGATCCCCCCTCCTTCTTTGATCACCTGGATGGGCGCACGCGGCGCGCCGGGTGCTCCTTGCCGACAGACAGAAAAAGGAGGGGGTCCGGGGGAGTTCACTCCCCCGGCCTTCCTTCACCCTTCCAGCCGGACGTTCGCCGCCCGCGCCACCTCGCGCCACTTGGCGATTTCGTTGCGGATGAACGCCGCGTAGTCCTCGGGCGTGCCCGGATCGGCCACCGCGCCCATCTGCGCAATACGCCCCGAGATCGCCGGATCGCGCAGCACGGCGACGACGTCGGCGTTGATGCGGCGGATGATCTCCGCCGGCGTGCCGGCGGGCGCCACCAGGCCGCTCCAACCCGCTGCCTCATAGCCCGGCACCAGGGTTTCCGCGATCGTCGGCACCTCCGGCAACTGCGGCACACGGCGCGCGGAGCACAGAGCGATCGGTTTCACGCGCCCTTCGCGGATATGAGGCAGGGCGGAGGCGACGCTGTCCGTCATCAGCTTCACATTGCCGGCGATGACATCGGCGATCGCCGGCCCGCTGCCGCGGTAGTGCACGATGTTGAAGCGGATGTTGGCGCGCAGCATCAGCAGCTCCGCCGCCATGTGCTGGCTGGTGGCGGGGCCGGCCGAGGCCATGTCCAGCGCGCCCGGCCGCTCCCGCGCCGCCGCCGCGACCTCCTGCATCGTGTTCTGCGGCAGGGAGGGATGCGCGATCACCAGCAGCGGCACCATCGCCACGTTGCTGATGGCGGCGAAATCCTTCTCCGCGTCATAGGGGATGCGCGGCAGCACGGAGGGATTCACGCCGAGGGTGCCGGAGGTGCCGGCGATCAGCGTGTAGCCGTCCGGCGCCGAGCGCGCGCCGGCTTCCAGTGCCGGGGCGCCGGCGCCGCCGCCGCGGTTCTCCACGATCACGCGCTGCGGCCAGCGCTTGGAAAGCTCGTCCGCCACCAGCCGCGTCATGATGTCCGAGGCCTGGCCCGGCGGGAACGGCACGATGATGCGCACCGGGCGGTTCGGCCAGTCGGACTGCGCACGGGCGATGGCGGACAGCAGGGGCAGGGAGGCCGCGGCGAGAATCGCGCGACGGCCGGGTGTGCGGATCATGATGGTTCCTCCCGGGAGCCGAGTTTGGCCGCACACTACATGACGCGCGCGAATGCGCGAGGGGGGCGGGTCAGTCGCGCTGGCGCTGCGCGGCCTCGTCCAGCCGGGCCTGGGCGCGGCGGGCGGCGATGCGGCGCGCGGCGACGGCGCGGCGCTCGCGCAGGATATCGATGAGCTTTTCCGCACCGCGGGCAAGCGCCAGGGCCTCGCGCTCCGCCTCGGTGGCCGCCTCGGCGCGCTTGGTGGCGGCGGCATGGGCCTGGCGCGCCTCCAGCCCGCGGGCGAGGAAGGCGCCGTAGGTGGCAGGCGCATCGCCGGGGCGCTCGGCGCGGAGGGCTGCCTCATGGGCGGCGGCGGCGTCCTGCCGGGCGGCGAGCGCGGCCCGGGCCTCGGCCAGGCGGCGCTGCGCCGCGAAGACATCCAGGCGACGCAGCCTGGCGAGGGTGGCAAGCGGATCGCGCGGCACGGAAGCAGACCCTGGTGGTGGCACGCCGCATCCTGCCGGCGAAGCCTTGCCGCGCGGTGAACACCGGCTGGCGCGGGCGGCGCGCCCATGGGACAAGCGCGGCAAGCAACACGCCCGAGGAAACGCCCATGCCCATGCCCTCGAACACGCTGCGCATCGCCGTCCTGCCGGGCGACGGCATCGGCACGGAGGTGACCGCGGCGACGCTCGCCGTGCTGGACCCCCTGGCGAAGCGCCACGGCATCGGCCTCGCCTTCGAGGAACTGCGCGCCGGCGCCTTCTGCTACCGCGACACCGGCACGGCGATGAGCGAGGAGACTTTTGCCAGTGCCGCCAAGGCGGATGCGATCCTGCTCGGTGCCATGGGCTGGCCGGAGATCCGCGCGGCGGACGGGACGGAGATCGCGCCGCAGCTCGACCTGCGCTTCCGGCTGAACCTCTATGCCGGCGTGCGGCCCTTCCGCGCGCTGCCCGGCGTGCCGGTCGCACTTGCCGACCCGCGCGCGCGGGAGATGGACCTGGTGATCGTGCGCGAAAGCACCGAGGGCCTGTTCCATTCCCGCGACCGCGGCACCGTCACGCACGACATGGCGGAGGAGACGCTGCGCATCACCCGCGCGACGACGGAGCGGCTGGCGCGCTTCTCCTTCGACCTCGCGCGGCGGCGGGCCGAGCGGCGCGGCCGCAAGGGCACGGTGACGCTGGTGGACAAGGCCAATGTCTTCCGCGCCTTCGCCTTCATGCGCGCGATCTTCGCGGAGACCGCGCCGGCCTACCCCGACGTCGCGCATGCGACGCACTACGTGGACGCGATGGCGCTCGACCTGGTGCGCAAGCCCTGGGCCTTCGACGTGCTGCCGACCGAGAACATGTTCGGCGACATCCTCTCCGACCTCGGCGCCGGGCTGATCGGCGGCATGGGCTTCGCGCCGTCGGCCGACATCGGCGATACCCATGCGGTGTTCCAGCCGGCGCACGGCACTGCGCCGGACATCGCGGGGCAGGGGCTGGCGAACCCGACGGCGACGATCCTCTCCGCCGCGATGATGCTCGACTGGCTGGCCGGGCGCGGCGCCGGGCAGGGCTTCGCCGATGCGGCGGCGGAACTCGATGCCGCGGTGGACGCCGCCTTCGCCGGCGGGCTGCGCACGCCGGATATCGGCGGCAGGGACGGCACCGCGGCGGCGGCGCGCGCGGTGGCGGAGAAGATCGGCGCCACGGCGCCCTGACCCCCCGGGCTGACCCGATCCGCCGGCGCCGCTATCCTGCGCCGCAGGGAATGGAGCCAGTGGCATGCGCGTACTCATCGCCGGCGGTGGGATCGGCGGGCTGGCGGCGGCGCTTTCGCTGCACGCCGCCGGGATCGAGGTGGAGGTCTTCGAGCAGGCGCCGGAGATCAGGCCGCTCGGCGTCGGCATCAACGTGCTGCCGCATGCGATGCGGGAACTGACCGAGCTCGGCCTGCAGGACCGCGTCGCCGCGGCGGGGATCGTCACCCGGGAACTCGCCTATGCCAACCGCTTCGGCCAGATGATCTGGTCCGAGCCGCGCGGCAGGTTCGCCGGCTATGCCTGGCCGCAGGTCTCGATCCATCGCGGCCACCTGCACCTGGTGCTGCTGGAGGCGGCGCGCGAGAGGCTGGGCGATGCGCGCATCGTCCTCGGCGCGCGCATGGCGGGCTTCGAGCAGGACGCGACCGGCGTCACCCTCCGCCTCGAGGACGGGCGGAGCGCCCGCGGCGACGTGCTGGTCGCCGCCGACGGCATCCATTCCGTCGCGCGCACCGCCTTCTACCCGGATGAAGGCCCGCCGATCTGGAACGGCGCCATCCTCTGGCGCGCAACCAGCATCGCTGCGCCCTTCCTCACCGGCGCGACCATGGCTCTGGCCGGCAATCGCGACGTGAAGTTCGTCGTCTATCCGATCGCCGACCTGCCGGATGGGCGGAAGCTGACCAACTGGATCGCCGAGCGCCGCGTCGACCCGGACCAGGAATGGAAGCGGGAGGATTGGAACCGCCCCGGGCGCATCGAGGACTTCTTCGGCACCTTCGCCGATTGGCGCTTTCCCTGGCTCGACGTGCCGGCGCTGATCCGTTCGGCGCAGTCGGTCTACGAATTCCCGATGGTGGACCGCAACCCGCTGCCGCGCTGGACGCATGGGCGCGTCACGCTGCTCGGCGACGCGGCGCATCCGCTCTACCCGATCGGATCGAACGGCGCGTCGCAGGGCATACTGGATGCGCGCACGCTGGCGCTGAAGCTCGCGACCATCGACGACCCGATCGCCGCGCTGGAAGCCTATGAGGCCGTCCGCCGGCCCGCCACCGCGGCGCTGCTGGTGGCGACGCGCGGCGACGGCCCCGACATGGTGCTCGACATCGCCGAGGCCCGCGCGCCGGACGGCTTCGCCGACATCGAGGCGGTGATGCCGCTCGCCGAACGCGCCGAGATCGCCGCCCACTACAAGCGCCTCGCCGGCTTCGAACCGGCCATGCTGAACGCCCGCCCCAGCCTCTCGCCGCCGAGGAAAGCCGCATGAGCCAGCACTACCTGCCCGTCCGCGAAGCCTGGCTGGCCGCCCGGCAGGAGGAGATCCTCGACCCCGGCCAGCGGATCGTCGATCCGCACCACCACCTGTGGGAGCGCCCGGGCTGGCGCTACCTGCTCGACGACATCCTCGCCGACATCCGCACCGGGCATGACGTGCGCGCGACCGTGCTGGTGCAGGCGCGCGCCTTCCACCGCGCCGACGGTCCGGAGGAGCTGCGCCCGGTCGGCGAGACCCAGTTCGCCGCCGGCGTCGCCGCCATGTGCGAGAGCGGCGTCTATGGCGACGTCCGCGTCTGCGCCGGCATCGTCGGCTTCGCGGACCTCACGCGCGGGGAGGCGGCGGGCGCGGTGCTCGACGCCCATATCGCCGCCGGGAATGGCCGCTTCCGCGGCATCCGCCACATCGCCACCTGGGACCCCGACCCGGAGATGCTGAACCCGGCCTACACCCCGGCCGAGGACATGCTGGACAGCGCCGGCTTCCGCGCCGGCATCGCGGAACTGGCGAGGCGCGACCTGTCCTTCGACGCCTGGCTCTACTTCCACCAGATCCCGCGCCTGGCCGCGCTGGCGCGCGCCTTTCCGCAGGTGCCGATGGTGCTCGACCATTGCGGCGGCATCCTCGGCATCGGGGGCTATGCCGGAAAGCGGAACGAGGTCTTCGCGCAATGGTCGGCGAACATGCGCGACCTCGCGGCCTGCCCGAACGTGATGGTGAAGCTCGGCGGCCTCGGCATGCGTCTGCCGGGCTTCGGACTGGAGGATGGGGAGATCGCGCCCTCCTCGCAGATGCTCGCCGATGCCTGGCGTCCGTGGATGGAACGCTGCATCGAACTCTTCGGCAGCAGGCGCTGCATGTTCGAGAGCAACTTTCCGGTGGACAAGGGCGGCTACGGCTACGCGGCCGGCTGGAACGCCTTCAAGCGCCTGGCGGCGGGCGCCGGCGAGGAGGAGAAGGCGGATCTCTTCTGGCGCTCCGCCACGCGCTTCTACCGGCTGCCGGGCTGATACCATCGGCCGCTCTTCGCGACCGCTGGTATGAGGCTGTTCGTGCCCTTGGGCGCCGGGCGCAAACCTCCGGCCTGCTTGGCTTCGCCGGACCACCGGCGGGCCGCTTTCGCGGCCTCGGCACGAGTCAAAGACTCGTGCCGCTGGTATGAGAGCTCCTTCGAGGATGCCGGCACCGGCCCGCACCTCCGCCCGGCCACCCGACGACAGTATGCTGATTGGATGGCCGGGCGGGGGCGCGGGCCGGTGCCGGCATCGAGAATGCGCCGATCGGCGCATTCTCAAACGGACTCCGAGGCGTCACAGCGCCGGCTCGTAGCCCAGCCCGGGCGCGTCCGGCACGTCGATGGTGCCGTTGCGCGGCACCAGCTTCTCGCCATAGGGCGCCTGCCGGAGGTCGGCGAAGTAGATCTCGATCGGTTCGGCCTCCTCCGTCGCGGCGAGGAAGTGCAGCGTCGCCAGCAGCCCCGGGCCGAAATAGGGGCAGTGCGGCACCAGGCGCACGCCGGCCTCGCGCGCCAGCTCCGCGATCTCCAGCATCGCTGACAGCCCGCCGATCTTGGTGACCGATGGCTGCGCCACGTCCACCGCGCGCGTTTCGAACATGCGGCAGAAATCCTCGACGCTGCCGTTGCACTCGCCGGCCGAGATCGGCACCGGGGCGGCGGCGCGGATGCGCGCGATCGCGGGAATGTCCTCGGGCGGCCAGATCGGCTCCTCGACCCAGGCGATGTCATGCGGGGCGACGTCCTCGCAGAACTGCACCGCCTCCTCTTCCGTGTCCCAGGCGCAGTTGATGTCGAGCATCAGCGGGATCCCGCGCGGCGCGGCGGCGCGCGCGGCGCGGATGCAGGCGAGGTCCACCTCGTGCAGCTTGATCCGGCGATAGCCGCGGGCGAGCGCTTCCGTCACGTTGCGCCCGACGTCGTCCGGATTGCCGTAGCGCAGCAGGCTCGCATAGGCCGGCACGGAGGGCCGCGCGGCATCGCCCAACAGCGCGTGCAGCGGCTTGCGCGCGGCCTTGGCGCGGATGTCCCACAGCGCGATGTCGATCGCCGAGATGCCGAAGGTGACCGGCCCATTGCGGCCGAAATTGTGGAACCGGCGTGCCAGCATGCGGGTGACGCCGGCGATGTCGCGCGCATCCTGCCCGATGCAGGCGGGGCCGATCAGCCGGTCGATCGCGTCCCGCGTGGTCTCCGCCACCGTGAAGCCGAAGCCCTCGCCCCAGCCATGGATTCCGTCATCGGTCTCGACCCGCACCAGCAGCGTGTCCATGGCCTTGAGGTGCAGGTTGCCCCCGACGCCCGCGGCCGAGGCGCCATAGGTGAAGTCGCTGCGCTGGAGATGGGTGGTGACGCGGGTGATCTTCATCGGGCCGGCAGGTCCTGTGCGGGGGCTGGTCGCGCTTGCGGGGCCGCAGTGAAGCGCCGCACAATGGCTGCATGCAAGCTGGGCATGCGCGCCTCAAGGCGAGATGGTTCAAGTACGACGGCCGACAGCTTGAACTGCTCGGGCGCGAGGACACGAGCACGGGCCATGTCATCCGGGAGATCTTCAAGGAAAAGGTGTACGCCCCGGTGCGCGGCCTTCCGCCGCCGCGCAGCGTGCTCGACATCGGCGCCCATCTCGGCTTCGCCTCCGCCTATTTCCGCCTGATGTACCCCGAGGCGACGATCTTCTGCGCCGAGCCCGACCCGGATTCCTTCGCCATCCTGTCGCGCAACGCCGAACGGATCGGCAATTGCCATGCGTTCAATGTCGGCCTGTTCGACAAGGACACGACGGCCGGCTTCAACGCCGCCCGCATCTCGGTGCTGAGCTCCCTCTTTCCCTTCGATGGCGGGCGCATCGCGACCAATGCGATCGAGGTGCGGCTCCGCCACGCCGGCGCCTTCGCCGCCGAGCTGCGGGAGCGCTTCGGCGTGCCGGGCTTCGACCTGATCAAGATGGACACCGAAGGGGCGGAACTGCCGATCCTCGCCGCGCTCGGGGACCTGGTCGCGGCGGCCGGCGTGATCCATCTCGAATTCCACAGCCATGCCGATCGTCGCACGATCGACGGGTTGCTGTGCCGCACGCATCGCCTCTTCCACGGCCGCATCGAACAGCCCAACCGCGGCACGCTGACCTACGCCGCCACGCATCTGCTGCCCGGCGCCTGACGCTCGCCGACTGCCCTTTCGCGCCGCCGCGACTTCGCGGATGCTGGTCCCTCGCCCGCACGGAACCGTCGGGCAGGGAGGAAACACATGAACCGCAGGACGCTGCTCGGCGCCGCCGCCGCGCTGCCGCTCGCCGCCCCGGCCCTTGCCCAGGCGCCCTTCCCGGACCGGCCCATCCGCCTGATCGTGCCCTTCGCGGCGGGCGGTCCTTCGGACATCGTCGCGCGCCTGGTCTCGCCCAAGGTCAGCGCCGCCCTCGGCCAGCCCGTGGTGGTGGAGAACCGGGCCGGGGCGGGCGGCGTCACCGGCGTCGATGTCGCGGCGAAGGCGGCACCGGACGGGCATACGATCGTCATCGGCAGCGCGGGCGGCCTCGCCATCTCGCCACGGCTGGACCGCGGCACGCCCTATGACCCGCTGCGCGACCTGGCGCCGCTGACCCTCGCCGTGCTGGTGCCGGAACCGCTGGTGGTGCCGGCCGCGACACCCTTCCGCAGCATGGCGGAGCTGATCGCCGCCGCGAAGGAGAACCCTGGGCGGCTGAACTACGGCTCGGCCGGCTCCGGCAGCATGCCGCACCTGGCCGGCGAATTGCTGCGCGCGGCGGCGGGCATCGACATCGCGCACGTGTCCTATCGCGGCGGCGCGCCGCTGGCGACGGCCCTGCTGCAGAACGAGGTGCAGCTCGGCTTCGCGGACCTGCCGATCCTGCTGCCGCATATCCGCGCCGGCGCGCTGCGCGCCCTGGCGGTCGGCACGCAGCAGCGCCTGGCCTGGATCCCGGACGTCCCGACCATGGCTGAGGTCGGCCTGCCCGGCGTCGACGCCAACAACTGGCACGGCTTCGCCGCGCCGGCGCGCACGCCGGAGCCGGTGCTCGATAAGCTGCACGCCGCCCTCGCCGGCGCGCTGAACGATCCCGCGATCCGCCGCGCGCTGCACGACCAGGGGGCGATCCCCGGCGGCGATTCACGCGCGGAATTCGGCGCCTTCCTGCGCAGCGAGCTCGACAAGTGGGGTGAGGTGATCCGCCGCGGCAACATCCGCGCCGATTGAGCGATCGGCGCGGCGCCGCGCGGCCTCGTACAGGGAGAATGGCATGAGCGACGAGCGCGCCGCCTGGGATGCGGTGGGCGACTGGTACCACGCCTGGTTCACCGGGATCGTGCTGACGGCGGTCTCGCGCCGTGGCGCGCGGGATGCGGCGGAGCTTGTCTTCGGCATCTTCCGCCGGCAGCAGCGAGAGCGCTTCCTGCCCGGGCTGGAGAAGCTCGGCATCGCCGGCCTGCCGCCGGCCGTGGCGGCGGCGCGCTACCACTACCTGTCGAACGCCATCGGCGGCGTCGGCGTGGAATACGTCGAGGAATCCCCCCGCAAGGCGTGGATCCGCTACCCGCCGCCGCGCTGGGTCTGGCCGGGTGCCGCGATCTGCGGCATCCCATCCGAGGTGAACGCGGCGATGCTGCGCGGCTGGCACGCGAACAACGGGGTGATGCTGGGCTGCCTGCGGCTCGGCTTCGTCTGCACCGGGCAGACGGTGGACGGCCAGCCCGGGCTCGAAGGCTACTACTTCGAGCACGACCGCGACCTGGCGCCGGAGGAACGCCTGCGTTTCGCGCGCGGCGAACGCATGCCGCGCTTCGACCCCGCGACTGCCCCGCACCTGCCCGCGGACGACTGGCCCGCGGAGCGCATCGCCAAGGCGAAGCGCGGCTACGCGATGGAATACGCGCGCACCGCCATGCAGGAAGCGGTGGCGCTGTTCGGACCGATGGAGGGCGGGCACCTGCTCGGCCTCGCGGCGCGGCTGGTGGCGATGCAGCTCTACGCCGAGACGGCGGCGGCCCTCGGCACCTCGACCTTCGCGGAATTCATGGTGGCGATGGCGACGGCCGAAGGTGACGCGGCAGACGCCGCGCCGCAGGACGACGGCAGCATCATCGTCACGCGGCGCGGCTGCGCGCTGCTGCGCGGCGTGGCGGACCCGCATCCGGCGATGATGGCGGCGTGGGAGGACCTGCTCGTCGGGGCGCTGGCGGCGGCGGATCGCTTCGCCGTGCTGGAACGCGTCGGGCCGCTTGCCTGGCGTGTCAGGCCGGGGGAGTGAACTCCCCCGGACCCCCTCCTTTTTCTGTCTGTCGGCAAGGAGCACCCGGCGCGCCGCGTGCGCCCATCCAGGTGATCAAAGAAGGAGGGGGGATCGGGGGGAGTTCCCTCCCCCCGACCTTCACTCCCCGGCCGCGGCCAGGATCCGCAGCGTCGCCTCATCCTTCCCCAGCGCCCACAGCACCGAGTTGATCGGCGGGCTGGTCGTGCTCCCCGTCAGCGCGGCGCGCAGCGGCTGTGCCACCTGGCCGAGCTTCACGCCCTTCACCTCGGCGTAGTCGCGCAGCCACTGTTCGAGATCGGCCTTCTCCCACGGTGCATCGCCGAGGAAATCCGCGAGGTCGCGCAGCCGTTCCCTCGCCTCCGGCGTCAGCAGCGCGAGCGCCTTCTCCTCCATCGCCGGCACGCCCTCATGCGCGGCGAAGGCGGCGGCGCCGGCGAGTTCCTCGATGGTGCGCGCACGTTCCTTGAGATCCGGCATCAGCATCGCCACGCGCTCCGCGCCGTCTGTGCCGAACAGGACGCCGCGCTTCGCCAGCACTTCCAGCGTCGCGCGCGTCAGCCGCTCGTCGTCGGCCTGGCGCAGATAGACGCCGTTCAGATGCGTCAGCTTCGCGTAGTCCATGCGCGACGCCGCGCGGCCGACATCCTTCAGGTCGAACAGTTCGATGGCACGGTCGCGCGGCACCACCTCCTCGTCGCCATGGCCCCAGCCGAGGCGCAGCAGGTAGTTGCACACCGCTTCCGGCAGGTAGCCCTGGTCGCGGAAATCGAGCACCGACACGGCGCCGTGCCGCTTCGACAGCTTCGCCCCGT
Source organism: Neoroseomonas eburnea (assembly GCF_018129005.1). Classification (GTDB taxonomy): domain Bacteria; phylum Pseudomonadota; class Alphaproteobacteria; order Acetobacterales; family Acetobacteraceae; genus Neoroseomonas; species Neoroseomonas eburnea. Next base: position 39,788 of record NZ_JAAEDL010000019.1, on the reverse strand, counting down.
CGGCGCCGTGGATCAGCGGGATATGCGCGAAATGCGGCCGCCGCCAGCCCATCGCGTCATAGACCATGCACTGGCGGAAGGTGTTCGTCAGGTGGTCGTCGCCGCGGATGACATGGGTGATGTCCATGTCGCGGTCGTCCACCACCACGGCATGCAGGTAGGTCGGCGTGCCGTCGCTGCGCAGGATGATCATGTCATCCAACTCGGTGTTGGCGACGCGGACCTCGCCCTGCACCAGGTCCGCCACCACGGTCTCGCCTTCGAGCGGCGCCTTGATGCGGATGGCGTAGGGCTTGCCCTCCTGCTCCGGCCCCGGCTCGCGGTCGCGCCAGCGGCGGTCGTAGCGGGGCGGGCGGCCCTCGGCCATCGCGCGCTCGCGCATCTCCTGCAGTTCCTCGGGCGTCGCCCAGCAGCGATAGGCCTTGCCCATGGCGAGCAGGGCGCGGGCGATCTCGGCATGGCGCGCCTCGCGCGCCGCCTGGAAGACCGGCGGCTCGTCCGGCGTCAGCTCCAGCCAGGTCAGGCTTTCGAGGATCTGGTCCACCGCCGCCTTGGTGGAGCGTTCCTTGTCCGTGTCCTCGATGCGCAGCAGGTAGGTGCCCTTGTGGTGCCGCGCGAAGAGGTAGTTGAACAGCGCGGTGCGGGCCCCGCCGATATGCAGGTAGCCGGTGGGCGAGGGGGCGAAGCGGGTGCGGACGGTCATGGCGCCTGTGGGCTCTATGCGAAGGCGCCCCTTAGACCAGATCGGCCGGGCGGGGTGAACCCGGGCCGCGCAAACCTCTCCCCCGCGTGCAGCACAGCGGGCTAGAATGAACGCAGGAGTTGCGGAACCAGGACCTGTCCAGCACCGTTGCGCGAGAATCGCCCTTCCGTCCCGGCACCGCCCTCGGCGCCGCCGCCCTGCGGGTCGAGGTGCTGCTGGCCGGCGAGCGCGGCCGCCTCGCGCCCTGGCTCGCGGTGGCGATGGGGGCGGGGGTGCTGGCCTATTTCGGGCTGCGCGAGGAACCCTCGCCCTGGGTCATGGCGCCGGCGCCGGTGCTGGTCGTCCTGGCCTGGTGGGTCGCGACGCGGGCGCCGCATGCGGGCTGGGGGCTCGGCCTGGTCGCCGCGGCGGCGCTCGGCTTCGCGGCGGCGGTCGGGCATGCCTGGCTGGCGCCGCCCGCCCTCGCGCCCCCCATGCGGGCCGTGGTGCTGTCGGGCGTTGTACTCGACGCCGACCTGCTGCCCGAGGGCCGGCGCGTCACCCTGGGCGAACCGCGCTTCGGGCCGGAGGGGCCGCCGCAACCCCGCACCATTCGCGTCCGGCTCCGCGCCAATGACCCGGCGCGGCCGGAACCGGGCGACCGGCTCAGCGTAAGGGCGCTGGTGCGCGCCCCCTCGGCGCCGGCCTATCCGGGCGCCTGGGACTTCCAGCGCGCGGCCTTCTTCGCCGGACAGGGTGGCGCGGGCTTCGCCATCGGCCCGGCGGAGGTCGCGGCGGGGGAGGGCAGGGCGCCGCCGCTGTCCGGCCTGCGCGCGGAGATCGAGGCGCGCGTCACGGCGGTCCTGCCGGGCCCGGCCGGGGCGGTGGCGGCGGCCCTGCTGACGGGCGGGCAGAGCGCCATCCCGCGCGATGACCTCGCCGCCATGCGGGATTCCGGGCTCGCGCACCTGCTCTCCGTCTCCGGCCTGCACATCGCGATCGTCATGGGCGTGACCTTCTGGGTGGTCCGTTTCCTGATCGCCTGCTGGCGGTGGCTGGCGCTGCGGGTGGACGGCAAGGTCTGGGCGGGCGTCGTCGCGCTGACGGCGGGCGGCTTCTACCTGCTGCTGACCGGTTCCCAGGTGCCGATGCAGCGATCCTTCGCGATGGCGGTGCTGGTGACGATCGCCCTGCTGACGGGGCGGCAGGTGGTCTCCCTGCGGAGCCTGGCGCTGGCGGCGGCGGCGGTGATGCTGGTCTCGCCCGATGCGGTGCTCGGCCCCTCCTTCCAGATGTCCTTCGCCGCGGTGCTGGCGCTGATCGCCGGCTGGGAGGCCATGAAGGGCCCGATGGCGCGGCTGCGCGGCGATGGCGCGTGGTGGCGGCGCGTGCTGGTCTTCGCGGGCGGGCTGGTCGGCACCTCGGTGCTGGCGGGGGCCGCGACGGCGCCCTTCGGCCTCGCGCATTTCGGCCGGCTGCAATGGTACGGCGTGGCGGCGAATGCCGTGGCGGTACCGCTGACCTCGGTGCTGGCCATGCCGGCGGGGATGGCGGCGGCGCTGCTGATGCCACTGGGGCTCGACGCGCCGGCGCTCGCGGTGATGGGCTGGGGGGTGGAAGGCGTGCTCGCCGTTGCGCGCGAAGTGGCATCCTGGCCCGGCGCGGCGCAGGGGGCGCGGCCGATTCCGCCCTGGGGGCTCGGGGTGCTCGCCTTCGGCATGGTCTGGCTCTGCCTGTGGCGGCTGCGCTGGCGGCTGCTCGGGCTGCCGCTGATGGCGCTGGGGCTGGCCAGCCCGACGCTCCACCGCGCGCCGGATCTCTTCGTCTCGGGCGATGCGCGGCTGATCGGCTTCGCGGCGGAGGGCGTGCTGTGGCTGCAGCGGCAATCCGGCGCTTCCTCCCTGACGCGCGACGCCTGGCTGCGCGCCCACGGCATCGCGGAGCCGCGCCCCTTGCCGATGGATGGCGAGGCGGCGCGCGGCGCCATCGCCTGCGATGCCGGTGCCTGCGTGCTGCGCGCCGTGCCCGGCGGGCCGGAGGCGGTGCTGCTGCGCCGTGCCCCGTTCGCCGAATACTGCGGGCGCGCCGTGGTGGTCGTCTCCGCCGAACCGGTGCGCGGGCGCTGCGCCGGCAGCGCGGTCGTGGACCGCTTCGCGGTGTGGCGGAACGGGCCGCACGCCGTCTGGCTGGGCAGTGGCGGGGCGCGGATCGTCTCGGACCGCGCCTGGCGCGGCGCGCGGCCCTGGGTGCCACCGGTACCGGTGCCGCGTGGGCGGGAGGACCTGCCGCTCGCGCCGGTGGAATAGCGCCCACGACTGGACGACCCCGCCCGTGACAGGTGCCTTCGCCTGCTCCCTGGTGCTGGCGACGAGACCCCCTGCCACGCCGCCGGCCGCTGCCCCGGCCCGACGGACCGCGGCCCCCACGCGCAAGCTGCCGGCCGCACCGTTCCATCCGGCGCAGTCCGCCAGCCGGTCGGCCCTTCCGGGCCGCGACCGAAAATCAGGACATGGATGCCGCCGCCGGTGTGCAGCTCATGTCCGGGCGGCCCCGGCGAGGCCGTTCAGTAGCGCCGCAGCAGCCCGACCAGCCGCCCCTGCACCTTCACGCGGTCCGGACCGAAGATCCGCGTCTCGTGGCGCGGGTTGGCCGGTTCCAGCGCGATCGAGTTGCCCCGCCGGCGCAGGCGCTTCAGCGTGACCTCGTTCTCGTCCACCAGGGCGACGACGATGGCGCCGTTCTCCGCGGTGTCCGCCCGGTGGATGATGACGGTATCCCCGTCGAGGATGCCGGCATCGACCATGGAATCGCCGGCAACCTCCAGCGCGTAGTGCTCACCGTTGCCGAGCAGGGCTGCCGGCACCTCGACCGAGGCGCCATTGTCGCGCAATGCCTCGATCGGTGAACCGGCGGCGATGCGACCGTAGAGGGGCAGGCTGACCGCGGCGGGATCGTTCGCGACTTCCGGCGTCGGGCGGGCAGGGGCCTGGGTGCCGAAGGGCCCGCGGATCACGTTGGGTCCGAGCGGCGCATCGGGCGCGCGGGCGGTCCGGGGCGCGCGCGGGGCCAGGTTCTCCGGCAGGCGGATCACCTCCAGCGCCCGGGCGCGGTGGGCGCGGCGGCGCAGGAAGCCGCGTTCCTCGAGCGCGGTGATCAGGCGGTGGATGCCGGATTTCGACTTGAGGGCGAGGGCGGCCTTCATTTCCTCGAAGGAAGGGGAAAAGCCGGTCTCGCGCAGGTGCCGATCGATGAACATCAGCAACTCATGCTGCTTGCGCGTGAGCATCCGGCCTCTCCTCCCGTGCCGGGCCGCCCGAAGCGAGCGGAACAAACCGGCAACCGTGATTGTGTTCTAGAAAGGTTCCGGAGTCACCGTCAATGGGATTCCCCTGTGGATGAACCCTCGTCGGGATCAGGGCTTCAACGCGCTCCGTTCCGACTGCCCGGGGTCTTCCGAGCCACCCCGGCGCAGGGCGCCCTTCTCCTCCAGCGCGGCCAGGGTGCGCGACAGCGTCTCCGGCGTCATGCCGAGCCGCGCGGCGATGGCCGTGCGCGGCTCGGGCAGGGCGGCGGCGAAGGCGCCACTCTGCTCCGGAACGCGCTGGGCCAGGAAGCGCGCGACCCGCGCCTCCGCGCTGCGCAGCTTCAGATCCACCACCTGGTCCACCATGAGCCGCCAGTGGCGCGCCAGCAGCTCGACGGTCGCGCCGGCGAGGGCGAGGTCCCGCTGCACACCCTCGCGATAGGATTCGGCCGGGATCATCAGCACCCGGATCTCGGTCAGCGCGACCGCCGAGGCGAGGTAGGGCAGCCGCAGCAGCACCGCGGGCGCAAGGAAGACCTCTCCGGCGCGGAAGATCTCGACGATCGTCCTGCCGCCGGTCTCCGCCATGGCCTGCAGGCCGACGCTGCCTGCGAGCAGCAGGTGCAGGAAGTCCGCCGGCTCATCCTGTTCGAACACCACGGTGCCGCGCGGCAGGAGCTGCGTGAAGGACAGGCGGACGAGTTCCGCCATCGCCTCGGTTCCCGCGGCGCTGAAGAAGGGCGAGCGCCGCAGCAGCTCCATGTTGCTCGACCGCTTATCCATCGTCCTTTCTCCCGGGCTTGTCGTCGCGCGCCGTGCGGTGTCGCGTCAAGCGTTGTCTTGATCCCTGTCAAGCACGACGACCAAGCGGCTCAAACGATGTCTTGTCGCATGTGGCCATGCACGGAATTTCACCGCCCGCCATGCCGCTGCACTTGATCTGGATCAGTCCCGGCGCGCATCGCCGGGGTCCTGATGCGCCCGCCTTCGACGAAACGGAGACGGGGCATGAGCCACCAGGCAGCAACGCCGGACGCCAGCGGGCAGGCCCGCGCGCTCTGGCTATCCACCATCGCCTTCACGGTCTGCTTCGCGGCCTGGACGATCTTCTCGATCCTCGGCGTGCAGATCAAACGGGATCTCGGCCTCAGCGAGTTCCAGTTCGGCCTGCTGGTCGGCACGCCGATCCTGACGGGCAGCCTGATCCGCCTCGTGCTCGGCGTCTGGACCGACCAGTATGGCGGCCGCATCGTCTACACGGCGGTGATGGTGACGGCGGCGGTCGCGACCGCGCTGCTCACCTTCGCCTATGACTACACGACCTTCCTGATCGCGGCGCTTGGCGTCGGTGTCGCCGGCGGGTCCTTCGCGGTCGGCATCGCCTATGTCTCCAAGTGGTTCCCGAAGGAGAAGCAGGGCACCGCGCTCGGCATCTTCGGCGCCGGCAATGTCGGCGCGGCGGTGACCAAGTTCCTCGCGCCCTTCGTGATGGTGGCCCTGGGCTGGAAGGCCGTGGCGCTGATCTGGGCCGCGGCGCTGCTGGTCATGGCGGTGCTGTTCTTCCTGATGACGAAGGACGACCCGGACCTCGCCGCCCGCAAGGCCACCGGCGCCAAGCCGGAATCCTTCCGCGCGATGATGGAGCCGCTGAAGAACGTCCAGGTCTGGCGCTTCAGCCTCTACTACTTCTTCGTCTTCGGCGCCTTCGTCGCACTCGCGCTCTGGCTGCCGCGCTACATCATCGAGACCTACGGCTTCGGCATCGAGGCGGCGGGCATGATCGGCGCCGCCTACTCGGTGCCGGCGAGCCTGTTCCGCGCCTATGGCGGGCTGCTGTCGGACCGCTTCGGCGCCAGGCGCGTGATGTACTGGACGCTCGGCGTCTCCGTGATCGTCACCTTCATCCTGTCCTATCCGCCGACCGACTACGTCGTGCAGGGCATCTCCGGAGAGATGCGCTTCCGGCTCGAAACCGGCGTCGTCGCCTTCATCGTGCTGGTCTTCGTGCTCGGCTTCTTCATGAGCCTGGGCAAGGCGGCGGTCTACAAGCACATCCCGGTCTACTACCCGAACCGGGTCGGTGCGGTGGGCGGCGTCGTCGGGCTGATCGGCGGCCTCGGCGGCTTCGTGCTGCCCATGGCCTTCGGCCTGCTGAACGACCTGACCGGCATCCGGCAGTCCTGCTTCATGCTGCTGTTCGTCATCAGCGCCGTCGCGCTGGTGTGGATGCACGTCGCCATCCTGCGCATGGAGCGCGAGGCGGCCGGCCCGGCGCTCGAGAAGCTGCCCGCGCTGCCGGAGATGCAGCCGATCCATGGCGCGGTGCAGGAAGGCGCCCTGCGCGGCCGCGCCATCGAGGACTGGCGGCCGGAGGACCCCGTCTTCTGGGAGGAGAAGGGCCGCGCCATCGCCCGGCGCAACCTCTGGGTCTCCATCCCCTGCCTGCTGCTCGCCTTCGCGGTGTGGATGGTGTGGTCGGTGGTGGTGGCCAAGCTGCCGGCGGTGGGCTTCCGCTTCACCACCGACCAGCTCTTCTGGCTGGCGGCGCTGCCCGGGCTGTCGGGCGCGACGCTGCGCATCTTCTATTCCTTCATGCCGCCCATCTTCGGCGGGCGGCTGTGGACCACGCTGTCCACCTGGTCGCTGATGATCCCGGCGCTCGGCATCGGCTTCGCGGTGCAGAACCCGGCCACGCCCTATTGGGTCTTCCTGGCGCTCGCGCTGCTCTGCGGCTTCGGCGGCGGCAACTTCGCCTCGTCCATGGCCAACATCTCCTTCTTCTTCCCGAAGCGGGAGAAGGGCAACGCGCTCGCACTCAATGCCGGGCTCGGCAATCTCGGCGTCAGCGTGGTGCAGTTCGTGGTGCCGCTGGCGATCACCGCGGGCGTCTTCGGCTGGCTCGGCGGCGAGCCGCAGAACCTCGGGACCGGCGGCACGCTGTGGCTGCAGAATGCCGGCTTCGTCTGGGTGCCGTTCATCGCCGCGGCGGCCTTCGCCGCCTGGTTCAGGATGGACGACCTCGCTTCCATGAAGGCGTCCTTCGCCGACCAGGCGGTGATCTTCCAGCGCAAGCACAACTGGATCATGTGCTTCCTCTACACCGGCACCTTCGGCTCCTTCATCGGCTACTCCGCGGGCTTCCCGCTGCTGGCCCGCACCCAGTTCCCCGAGGTCGACGCGCTGCAGTTCGCCTTCCTCGGCCCGCTCGTGGGCGCGCTGTCGCGCTCCATGACCGGCTGGGTGTCGGACAGGTGGGGCGGCGGGCGCGTGACCTTCTGGGTCTTCGCCCTGATGGCCGCGGGCGTCTACGGCGTGATCCACTTCCTCGGCATCAAGGACCAGCCCGGCGCCTTCTGGGGCTTCTTCGGCTGCTTCATGCTGCTGTTCTTCGCGACCGGCGTGGGCAATGCCTCCACCTTCCAGATGATCCCCGCGATCATGGGCAAGGAGATGGGGCGGCTGATGCCCGCCGCCGACGCCACGGCGCGCCGCGCCCAGGCGGAGAAGGAGAGCGCGGCCATCATCGGCTTCACCTCCGCCATCGCCGCCTATGGCGCCTTCTTCATCCCCAAGAGCTACGGCAGCTCGATCGCCATGACCGGCAGTCCGCTCGCGGCGCTCTGGGGGTTCTTCGCCTTCTACCTGCTGTGCATCGCCATCACCTGGGGCGTCTACACCCGCCGCGGTGGCCTGCTGCACGACGTCGAGCGCGGCCGCACTCCCGGCCCCGCCGTGAACGCCTGACCGGGAAGGAACCGATACGATGAGCCATTTCCTGGACCGCCTGACCTACTTCAGGAAGTACGCCGGCACCTTCTCCAACGGCCATGGCGACGTCACCACCGAGAGCCGCGCCTGGGAGGAGGCCTACCGGTCGCGCTGGGCGCACGACAAGATCGTGCGCTCCACCCACGGGGCGAACTGCACCGGGTCCTGCTCCTGGAAGATCTACGTCAAGGGCGGGATCGTCACCTGGGAGACGCAGCAGACCGACTATCCGCGCACGCGCCCCGGCCTGCCCAACCACGAGCCGCGCGGCTGTTCACGCGGTGCCTCCTACTCCTGGTATCTCTACAGCGCGAACCGCATCAAATACCCGATGATGCGCAAGCGCCTGGTTGCGCTGTGGCGCGCGGCGAAGGCGCAGTTCGCCGACCCGGTCGCGGCGTGGAAGTCGATCCAGGACGATCCGGCGAAGCGGCACGAATACCAGTCCGCGCGCGGCATGGGAGGCTTCGTGCGCGTGACCTGGGAGGAGGCGGAGGAGCTCATCGCCGCCGCCAACGTGCACACGGTGAGGCAGCACGGGCCGGACCGCGTCATCGGCTTCTCGCCGATCCCGGCGATGTCGATGGTCTCCTACGCCGCGGGCAGCCGCTATCTCTCGCTGATCGGCGGCGTCTGCATGTCCTTCTACGACTGGTATTGCGACCTGCCGCCGTCCTCCCCGCAGACCTGGGGCGAGCAGACGGACGTGCCGGAATCCGCCGACTGGTACAATGCCGGCTTCATCATGATGTGGGGATCCAACGTGCCGCAGACGCGCACGCCGGACGCGCACTTCATGGCCGAGGCCCGCTATCGCGGCACCAAGGTGGTGACCGTCACGCCCGACTATTCCGAGGCGTCGAAATTCGCCGACCTCTGGCTGCATCCGAAGCAGGGCACGGACGCCGCGCTCGCGCTGGCGATGGGCCACGTGATCCTCAGCGAATGGCACGCGAAGGGTAAGGGCGACTACTTCCTCGACTACTGCCGGCGCTACTCAGACATGCCGATGCTGGTGATGCTGACGGAGAAGGACGGGCGCCTGGTGCCCGACCGGCAGCTTCGCGCCAGCGACCTGGTCGGCAATGCAGGGGAGAGCAACAACCCGGATTGGAAGACCATCGCGATCGACGACGCGACGGGCAATCTGTACGTTCCGACCGGCTCCATCGGCTTCCGCTGGGGCGAACAGGGCAAGTGGAACCTCGAAGGGCGCGACGCCAAGACGCTTGAGGCGGTGACGCCGCGACTGTCGATGCTCGGCAACCGGACGGAGGCGGTCACCTTCCCCTATTTCGGCGATGGCGCGACGGCCTTCTTCAACCCGACGCAGCTCGGCGACACCGTCACGCATGACGTGCCGGTGAAGATGGTCCCGCTCGCCGATGGCAGCACCGCGAAGGTGGCGACCGTCTACGACCTGTTCCTCGCCAACTATGGCGTGCTGCGCGACGGCGCCGCGAACTACGACGCCATGGCGCCCTACACCCCGGCCTGGGCCGAGGCGGTCTGCGGCGTGCCGCGGAAGCAGATCATCACCGTGGCGCGGGAATTCGCCGACAACGCCGAGAAGACCAAGGGCAAGTCCATGGTCATCCTCGGGGCGGCGCTGAACCACTGGTACCACTCGGACATGAACTACCGCGGCATCATCAACCTGCTGGTGATGTGCGGCTGCATCGGCCAGTCGGGCGGCGGCTGGGCGCATTACGTGGGCCAGGAGAAGCTGCGCCCGCAATCCGGCTGGATCCCGGTGGCCTTCGCGACCGACTGGGCGCGGCCTCCACGGCAGCAGAACAGCACGTCCTTCTGGTACGCGCATACCGACCAGTGGCGCTACGAGACGGTGCAGGTGAAGGACATCCTCTCGCCCACCGCGCCCAAGGCAATGACCGGCGCGCTGATCGACTTCAACATCCGCGCCGAGCGCATGGGCTGGCTGCCCTCCGCGCCGCAGCTCGCGCGCAACCCGCTGACCATCGCGGCGGAGGCCGAGGCGGCCGGCATGCCGGTGCCGCAATACGTGGCGCAGTCGCTCAAGGCCGGCACGCTCGAGATGTCCTGCGAGGACCCCGACCATCCGGCCAACTGGCCGCGCAACCTGTTCGTCTGGCGGTCGAACCTGCTCGGCTCCTCGGGCAAGGGGCACGAGTACTTCCTCAAGCACCTGCTCGGCACGCAGCACGGCGTGCAGGGCAGGGACCTCGGCGAGCAGGGTGCCGCGAAGCCGGAGGAGGCCGCGTGGCACGACGAAGCGCCGCGGGGCAAGCTCGACCTGCTGGTGACGCTCGACTTCCGCATGAGCACCACCTGCATGTACTCCGACATCGTGCTGCCGACGGCCACCTGGTACGAGAAGCACGACCTCAACACCTCCGACATGCATCCATTCATCCATCCGCTGTCGGCGGCGGTTGATCCGGCGTGGGAAAGCCGCACCGACTGGGCGATCTTCCGCGGCATCGCCAGGCGCTTCTCCGCGCTGTGCGACGGCCATCTCGGCAAGGAGAAGGACACCGTCCTCACCCCGCTGATGCATGACAGCCCGGCGGAGCTCGGCCAGACGCACCTGATCCGCGACTGGAAGAAGGGCGAGGTCGAGCCGATCCCCGGCAAGACCATGCCGGCGGTGACGGTGATCGAGCGCGACTACCCGAACACCCATGCGCGCTTCACCTCGCTCGGCCCGCTCATGGAGAAGGTGGGCAACAACGGCAAGGGTATGGCCTGGAAGACCGGGCACGAGGTGGAGTTCCTCCGCCACCTCAACGGCGAGGTCGAGGTCCCGGGCGTCGAAGGCAAGCTCGCGAAGATGGAATCGGACATCGACGCCTGCGAGACGCTGATGCACCTTGCCCCCGAGACCAACGGCCATGTCGCGGTGAAGGCGTGGGAGGCTCTCGGCAAGTTCACCGGGCGCGACCACCGCCACCTCGCGCTGCCGAAGGAACACGAGGCGATCCGCTTCCGCGACGTGCAGGCGCAGCCGCGCAAGATCATCTCCTCCCCCATCTGGTCGGGGCTGGAGAGCGAGGAGGTCTGCTACAACGCCGGCTACACCAACGTCCATGAGCTGATCCCCTGGCGGACGCTGTCCGGCAGGCAACAGCTCTACCAGGACCATCCCTGGATGCTCGCCTTCGGCGAGGCGCTCTGCCTCTACCGCCCGCCGGTGGATCTCCGCGCCACGGGGCCGATGCACGGCGTGAAGCCGAACGGCAACAGGGAGATCGCGCTCAACTTCATCACCCCGCACCAGAAGTGGGGCATCCACAGCGTCTACACGGACAACCTGCTGATGCTCACCCTCTCGCGCGGCGGGCCGATCGTGTGGCTGTCCGAGGTGGATGCGGCGGAAGCCGGCATCGAGGACAACGACTGGATCGAGGCCTTCAACACCAACGGCGCGCTCTGCGCCCGCGCGGTCGTCTCCCAGCGCGTCCCGAAGGGGATGGTCATGATGTACCACGCGCAGGAGAAGATCGTGAACGTCCCGGGCAGCGAGATCACGCATGCCCGCGGCGGCATCCACAACTCCGTCACGCGCGCCACCATCAAGCCGACGCACATGATCGGCGGCTATGCGCAGCTCGCCTACGGCTTCAACTACTACGGCACGATCGGCACCAACCGCGACGAGTTCGTGCTCGTGCGGAAGATGGCGAATGTCGAGTGGCTGGACGGCCCGCGCGTGACACCCCAGGCGTCTGACCTCAAGGCGGCGGAGTAACGGCCATGAAGATCCGCGCTCAGATCGCGATGGTCCTGAATCTGGACAAGTGCATCGGCTGCCACACCTGCTCCGTCACCTGCAAGCAGGTCTGGACGAGCCGCGAGGGCGTCGAGTACGCCTGGTTCAACAACGTCGAGACCAAGCCCGGCATCGGCTACCCGAAGGACTGGGAGAACCAGGACAAGTGGAAGGGCGGCTGGACGCGCAAGCGCAACGGCAGGATCCAGCCGAAGATCGGCGGCAAGTGGCGCATCCTGGCGAACATCTTCGCCAATCCGAACCTGCCCGAGATCGACGACTACTACGAGCCCTTCACCTTCGATTACACGCACCTGCAGACGGCGCCTGAATCCGAGGCGATGCCCGTCGCGCGCCCCGTCTCGCTCATCACCGGCGAGCGGATGGAGATCAAGTGGGGCCCGAACTGGGAGGAGATCCTCGGCACGGAGTTCCGCAAGCGCTCCGCCGACCGCAACTTCGAGGGCATCCAGAAGCAGATCTACGGGCAGTTCGAGAACACCTTCATGTTCTACCTGCCGCGCCTGTGCGAGCACTGCCTCAACCCGTCCTGCGTCGCCTCCTGCCCCTCGGGGTCGATCTACAAGCGGGAGGAGGACGGCATCGTCCTGATCGACCAGGAGAAGTGCCGCGGCTGGCGCATGTGCGTCTCCGCCTGCCCCTACAAGAAGATCTACTACAACTGGCAGTCCGGTAAGGCCGAGAAGTGCATCTTCTGCTACCCGCGCATCGAGGCGGGCGAACCGACGGTGTGCTCCGAGACCTGCGTCGGCCGCATCCGCTACCTCGGTGTGCTGCTCTACGACGCCGACCGCATCGAGGAAGCGGCGAGCACCGAGAACGAACAGCAGCTCTACCGCAGCCAGCTCGACATCTTCTGCGACCCCAATGACCCAGCGGTGATCGAGCAGGCGCGCAAGGACGGCGTGCCGGAAGCATGGCTGGAGGCTGCGCGCCTCAGCCCGACATACAAGATGTGCATCGACTGGCAGATCGCCTTCCCGCTGCACCCCGAATACCGCACGCTGCCGATGGTCTGGTACGTGCCGCCGCTCTCCCCCGTGCAGTCTGCGGTGGAGGCCGGCCATGTCGGCTGGAAGGATGGCCTTCCGGACATCTCCTCCCTCCGCATCCCCGTGAAGTACCTCGCCAACCTGCTGACGGCGGGGGCGGAGACGCCGATCGTGCTGGCGCTCCAGCGCATGATGGCGATGCGCATGCACATGCGTGCGCGCACCGTCGAGGAGCGCGACGACCCCGAGATCCTGGAGAAGGTCGGCCTGACCCGCGCCCAGGTGGACGACATGTACCAGACGCTGGCGATCGCGAACTACGAGGACCGCTACGTCATCCCCACCACCCATCGCGAATACGCCGAGAACGCCTTCGACCTGAAGTCGTCCTGCGGCTTCTCCTTCGGCCAGGGCTGCTACGACGGCCGCACCGTGGGCAACCTGTTCAGCGCCGCCGGCCCCTCGGCCGGGCGCATGGCGCCGCCGCGCATCCGCGAGGCGGAGGAAGCGAGGAAGGAGGCCGCGAAGTGAACAAGCGCCTCGCCATCCTCTCGACCCTGCTGCGCTATCCGGACGAGGCGCTGCGCGCCGACCTGCCGGATGTGATGGAGGCGATCGCGACCGCGGGCTTCAACGACCGCGACCGCCGCGCCCTGGAACGGCTCGCCCGGCGGCTCTCCGCCGGCGACCCGCTCGACCGGCAGGAGGACTTCGTGCGGCTCTTTGACCGCGGCCGTTCCACCAGCCTGCACCTCTTCGAGCATGTGCATGGGGACACCCGGAACCGCGGTCCCGCCATGGTCGAACTCGCGGCGGTCTACGATGCCGCCGGCTTCGCCATGGCCGGTCGGGAACTGCCGGACTACCTGCCGCTCGTGCTCGAATTCTGCGCCGTGGCGCCGCCGGAGACGGCGGCGAACCTGCTCGGCCAGGCGGGGCCGCTGCTGCAGCAGATCCACGCCAAGCTGATGTCACGCGGCCTGCCGTCCTCGCGCGGCTACGCGGCGGTGCTCGCCGCCGTGCTGTCGGAAGTCGCCCTGGCGCCGGTCACCCTGCCGACCGACGCGCAGGACCAGGCGGACGAGGACGACCTCGCCGCCATCGACGCCGCCTATGAGGACCAGCCCGTGGTCTTCGGCCCGGAATCCGACCCCGACCGAGAAGGCGCCCGCGCCAAGGTCGCCGCCATGATCCAGCGCCTGCGCTCGATGCGCCAGGCCGCAGCCAAGCACTGAAGGAGGATCGCGATGTTCGCCCTCTGGGACGGTTTCACCGACTACCTGCACACCTTCCTCTTCGGCATCTACCCCTACATCTGCGCCGGCGTGTTCTTCATCGGCAGCCTGATCCGCTTCGACCGCGACCAGTACACCTGGCGCTCCGGCTCTTCCCAGCTGCTGCGCGCGAGGCAGTTCCGCTGGGGATCGAACCTGTTTCACCTCGGCATCCTGTTCATCTTCTTCGGCCACCTGGTCGGCCTGCTGACGCCGCATTCGCTCTATGAGCACTTCATCACCGTGCAGCAGAAGCAGATGCTGGCCATCGCGGCGGGCGGCGTCGCCGGCGCGATATGCTTCGTCGGCCTGACGCTGCTGCTGCACCGGCGCCTGTTCGACGAGCGAATCCGCCGCACCAGCACGGCGATCGACATCGCCATCCTGGCGCTGCTCTGGGTGCAGCTCTCCCTCGGCATCATCACGCTGCCCTTCTCGATCGGGCATCGCGACGGCGGGATGATGCTGCAGCTTTCCGCCTGGGCGCAGCACATCGTCACCTTCCGCGGCGGAGCAGCCGAGTACGTTCGCGGCGCGGACTTCGTCTTCCAGCTCCATATGGTCATGGGCATGACGCTGTTCCTGCTGACGCCCTTCTCGCGGCTGGTGCACATCTTCTCCGCACCGGTCTGGTATCTGGGCCGGAACTGGCAGATCGTGCGCCGCCGCGGCGGCGCGACCACCCGTCCGGGTCCGGTCGCGGCGCCGCACGCGCGGGCCGCGGAGTGACCGCCATGGTCGTGCGCTTCAACCCGCCACCCGAGCGGCCCGCCGCGCCCGCCCCGATGGGTCCGGCCCTGCCCGAGCACGATGTCGTCGTGAACGGCACCACCATCACGGCGCGCGAAATCGCCGCCGAGATGCAGCATCACCCCGCCGACAGCGCCGAGGCCGCCTGGAGCGCGGCGGCCCGGGCGCTGGTGATCCGCCGCCTGTTGCAGGATGCCGCCGCGGCACGTGGCCTCGACCCGGAGGACGACGCCTCGCTCGAGGCCCTCCTGGACGCTGAGATCACGGTGCCGGATCTCGACGAGGCCGCCGCACGCCGCTGGCATGCCGCCCACCCGGATCGCTTCGGTGCCCCGGACCTTTGGGAAGCGAGCCACATCCTCATCGCCGCCGATCCGGAGGATGAGGAAGCGCGCGTAGCGGCCGAAGCGAAGGCGCAGGAAATCCTCGCCCAGGTCCAGTCGGACCCGTCCTGCCTGCCGGCGCTGGCACGCCTGCATTCGGATTGCCCCTCGCGCGAGGAGGGTGGCCATCTCGGCCAGGTCGCGCGCGGCAGCACGGTACCGGAGTTCGAGACCTTCCTCGCCGGCCTGGCACCCGGCCAAGTCTGCCCTGTCGTGGTGAAGTCCCGCTACGGCATGCATGTCGTCCATCTGCATGCCCACGCCCCGGCGACGCGCATGCCATTCGAGGCCGTGGCGGACCTCGTCGCCGGCGACCTGCGGGAGCAGGCCTGGCGCGCCGCCGTGCGCCAGTACATCGCCGTTCTGGCCGGCCGCGCGCGGATCGAGGGCTTCGATCTCGCCGGGGCCGACGGGCCGCTCGTGCAGTAGGGTGCCGTGCGCGGGCCCGGGCGACGGCGGGGTGGCGCGGAGTTCGGGGATGTCGGCCCTGAACTTCTCGCCGACCCGATCGCCTTCCTCTCGGCCGAGCATGTCCGCCAGGGCGCCCTGCTCGGGCATATCGAGCGGCTGGCGCGTCACCCGGAAGGGCCCGGCAGCCGCGCCCTCGCCCAGGCGCTCGTGGAGTGGCTGGAAGTCGACCTGCCCCGCCACTTCGCCGATGAGGAACGCTCCCTGCACGCCCGCCTCGAACCCTACGACGGCGAGGGCCTGTTGCACCGGCTCCGCGCCGACCATGCGGAGGAGGAAGCGGAGATGCCGCCGCTGATCGCCGGCTTGCGGGCCATCGCCGCGCACGAGCCGCCCGCACCGGATTTCGCCGCGCGCGCGCTGCGCTTCGCGACCGCCTTCCGCGCCCATCTCGCCATCGAGGAGGCGGAGGTCGCGCCGCTCGCCCGCCGCGTCCTGGCGCCGGAGGTGCTCGCGGAGATCGCGGCCGAACTGGCTGCACGGAGGGAGTGACGCCATGCGACTGTCCCCCGGACCTTCCTCCGCCGCGCTCCAGCGCCTGGTCGACGGCTTCGACCGCTTCCGTGGCCAGCATTTCGAGGCCGACGCCGAGCTCTACGACGCCCTGCTCGAAGGCCAGCATCCCGAGGTGATGGTCATCGCCTGCTCGGACAGCCGCACCGATCCGGCGATCATCTGCGGCGCGCAGCCCGGCGACCTTTTCGTCGTCCGCAACGTGGCCGCGCTGGTGCCGCCCTGCGAGCGCGACCGCCGCCCGCACGGCACCGCGGCGGCGATCGAATTCGGCGTCGTCGCCCTGGGCGTTCGGCATGTCGTCGTGCTCGGCCATTCCTTCTGCGCCGGCGTGCGCTGCCTGCTGGAACACGACCACGGCGCGGAGCGCTTCGCCTTCGTCTCCGATTGGGTGAACGTGGCGCGCGAGGTGCGCGAGGAAATGGACGGCCTCGTCACCGAAGCGGAGCGCCTGCTGGTCGCCCGCCGCGCGGAGCAGGCGGCGATCCTGTCCAGCCTGCGCCACCTGACGACCTATCCCTTCATCGCCGAACGGATCAGGGAAGGGCGGCTGTCCCTGCACGGCTGGTACTTCCACTTCGGCTGGGGAACGCTGCAGGCGGCGGAGGGGCCGCGCGGGCCGTTCCGTCAGCTCGACAGCGGGGAGACGCCGCGGCCCGCGATCGGCGGTTGATCGGACGGCTTCCCACGGCGCGGGGCCTGGCCGCATGCTGGGGCATGGTGCCCCCCGACCTTTCCGTCCTGATCGCCGCGCACCGGCTGCACGACCTGTTGCCGCTCGCCGTCGCCTCCGTCCTTGCGCGCGCCGAGGGCGTGGCGGTGGAGATCGTCGTCGCCTCCGACGACGGCACGGACTACGCGACGCTGCTGCCCGCCGACCCGCGGCTGCGCTTCACCGCGGTGGGGCCGGTGGCGAGCGGCGCGCATGCCGCGCGCAACCGGGCCCTCGCCATCGCGACCGGTGCCCATGTGATGATCCTGGATGGCGACGACGCGCTGGAAGGGCCACCCGATGGGATCGCGCAGGCGCTGGACCTCGCCCATGTCTGCGGCGCGGTGCTGGTGCCGAGCATCGTGCGCGACCCTGGCGGCGCCGAGGTCCGCCGCGTTCCCGCGCCGGGCGCGCGCCGCTACGGCTTCGGGGAATGGCGGCACGCCTTCTCCTCGCTGCACCTGGTGGCGCGGCGGGACCTGGTGCAACCCTTCGCGCCGTTCCGGCTGATCGACGACGTGGTGTTCGACTTGCGCGCACTCGCCGCCGCAGGGGGCGTGGTGCCCGTGGCGGATGCGCTTGCCTACCGCTACCAGCTTCGCGCGGGGCAGATGACCGACACGGCCGGTGCGCGCTTCGATGCGGAATACGCCGAGGCGCTGGCCCGCATCGGCGCCGATGGCTTCGGCTTCGGCGCGCAGGCGAAGCAGGCGGCGCGGGTGCTGCGACGCTGGCGGGCGATGAACCGGCTGGTGGGCGGGGGTGGGTCGCGGCCGGCGCTGGGGGACTATCACCGGGCGGTGGCGGGGTATCTGGAAGGAAGGTCGGGGGAGGGTGAACCTCCCCCGAACCCCCTCCCTTCCTTGGGACTTGGGAACTGACAGCCGAAGTCATGCCAGCGGCAGGAGTTCTTGACTCGTGCCGAGGCCGCGAATGTGGTCCGGCGAAGCCAAGCAGACCGGAGGTTTGCGCCCGGCGTCCGAGGGCACCAAGAGGCGGATGCCAGCGGTCGCGTATAGCGGCCGTTGGTATCAGTTCCCAAGAAGCCAAAGAAGGTTGGGGGGCTCGGGGGGAAGTTCTCTTCCCCCCGACCTGCAGCGACCGCACAGGTCAAGGAACCGTCGCGCTTCGGGCGCTACACACCGAGTTCCGCGAGAACGATCACCTCCACCTCCGCCATCGCCGGCAGGGCCGGCGCGTGCGGGGCGCGCAGCACCAGCGCATCGGCGCGGGCCAGCGTCGCGAGCATCGAGCTGTCCTGCACCTCCGCCGGCGTCGCCACCACGTGCCCGGCCTTGTCGATCGACAGCGTCGCGCGCAGGTGGTCCGCGCGCTGGTCGTTCGCCGCCAGCGGCACGGCCGTGAGCACGCGCCGCGTCGGCGGCGGGCCGCCCGGCTGGCCTGACAGGCGCGCGATGGCGGGCATCAGGAACAGCACGCCGCAGGTGAGCGCGCTGACCGGATTGCCCGGCAGCCCCAGCACCGGCGTGCGTCCCAGGCGCCCCGAGATCACCGGCTTGCCTGGCCGCATGGCGATCTTCCAGAAGCCGAGTTCGAAGCCTTCGCCGCCGAGCGCCTGCTGCACCAGGTCGTGCTCGCCCACGCTGGCGCCGCCGGTCGTCACCAGCATGTCGAAGGCATGGGCGGCGCCGGCGACCTCGGCGATGGCGCGCGTGTCGTCGGGCGCGATCGGCAGGATCACGGGTTCGCCGCCCGCGGCGCGGATCAGGGCCGCGAGCGCGTGCGCGTTGGAGGAGACGATGCCGCCCGGCGGAACAGGGTCGCCCGGCAGGGTGATCTCGTCGCCGGTCGCCAGGATGGCGATGCGCGGCCGGCGATGCACCGTCAGCCACGGATTGTTGGACGCGGCAGCCAGGCCGATGTCGCGCGCGGTCAGCTTCCGTCCCGCGGGCAGCACCTCGCTGCCTTCCACGAAGTCCAGCCCGCGGCGGCGGATGTGACGCCCGGCCCGCGCGGCTTCCTTCACCAGCACGCTGCCGTTGTCGGCCTCGGCATCCTCCTGGATCAGGACGGCGTCGGCGCCGGCGGGGATGAAGCCGCCGGTGAAGATGCGCACCGCCTGGCCGGGGCCGACCTCGCCCTCGAACGGCCGGCCGGCGGGGGCGGAGCCGATCACGGCCAGCCGCGCTCCCTCCGTCGCATCCGCCGCGCGCAGCGCATAGCCATCCATCGCGGAGACATCGGCGGGCGGCTGCGTCAGCCGCGCCGTCACGCCGCGCGCCAGCACGCGGCCGGCGCCCTCGGCGAGCGCGACCGTCTCGGCGACGGTCGGCGTCAGCGCGGCGAGGATGCGCCCGCGGGCCTCCTCGATGGAGAGGAGGTCACTCGCCATGAAACTCGCCCGACTTGCCGCCGGCCTTGTGCACCAGGCGGACATCCTCGATGCGCATGCCGCGATCGGCGGCCTTCACCATGTCGTAGACGGTCAGCGCGGCGACGGTCACGGCGGTCAGCGCCTCCATCTCCACGCCGGTGCGGCCTGTCACCTTCACCGTGGCCTCGATGGCGACGGCGTCCTCGCCCTCGGGTTCGAGATCCACCGTCACCTTGGACAGCATCAGCGGATGGCACAGGGGAATGAGATCCGCGGTCCGCTTCGCGGCCATGATGCCTGCGAGCCGCGCGACGCCAAGCACGTCGCCCTTGCCGGCGCGGCCTTCGCGGATCAGCGCCAGCGTCGCCGGCGCCATCACGATGCGCCCGCGGGCGGTCGCGGTGCGTGCGGTCTCCGCCTTGGCCGAGACATCGACCATCGCGGCCCGCCCCGCCGCGTCGAAATGCGTGAGCGGCCCTGCGGGCATGGCTGCGTTCAGCGCGCGTCGACGAGTTCGCGCGCGGCGGCGCTGACGTCCGGCTGCCGCATCAGGTGCTCGCCCACCAGGATGCAGTGGGCGCCGACGGCGGCCATCCGGCGCACGTCGGCCGGCGTGCGGATGCCGCTCTCGGCCACCGGCAGCCTGTCGGCCGGCACGAAGGGGGCGAGTTCCTCGGTCTTGCCGATGTCGGTCCTGAGCGAGCGCAGGTCGCGGTTGTTGATGCCGATCAGCCGCGTGTTGAGGCCGAGCGCACGATCGAGCTCGCGCCTGTCGTGCACCTCGGCGAGCACCGCCATGTCGAGCGAGCGGGCGATGCCGAGCAGTTCCGCCGCCGTGTCGTCGGTCAGGCACGACATGATGAGCAGGATGCAGTCCGCGCCCATCGCCCGGGATTCGAAGACCTGCCAGGGATGGATCATGAAGTCCTTGCGCAGCACCGGCAGGGTGCAGGCGGCGCGCGCGGCCTCCAGGTGCTCCCGCGCGCCCTGGAAATAGGGGCCGTCGGTCAGGATCGAGAGGCAGGCCGCGCCGCCTTCCTCATAGGCGCGGGCGAGGCCCGGCGGGTCGAAGGGGTCGCGGATCAGCCCGCCGGAGGGCGAGGCGCGCTTGATCTCGGCGATCAGCCCGGTGCGGCCCTCGCCGATGCGGTCGCACAGGGCGCCGACGAAGTCGCGGACCGGCGGGGCCGAGGCGGCGGCGCGCTCGATCTCGGATTGCGGGGTGGCGGCCATCCGCTCGGCCACCTCCTTCGCCTTGTCCGCGAGGATGTTGACGAGCACGTCCGGCACCGAGGCGGTGTCGACGGGCGTGGTGATCACATGGGGGGCGTTCATGCGGGGGCGTCCTTGGGGGGGCAGGCGGCCCGAAGCCGAGTCAGTACGCCAAGCGCGGCGCCATCGTCTATCGCCTTGGCGGCGAGGGTCGCGCCCTCGCGCAGGGTCCCGGCGCGGCCGGCGACGATCAGCGAGGCGGCGGCATTGAGCAGCACGACATCGCGATAGGCGCCGTGCGCGCCATTCAGCAGGGCTTCCAGCGCGGCGGCATTGGCCGCCGGTTCGCCGCCCTTCAGCGCCTCGGCCGGGGCGCGGCGCAGGCCGGCATCCTCGGGGCTCACGGTGAATTCGCGGAGGGTGCCATCGGCCTCCAGCGAGACGACCTGGCTCTCGCCGGCCAGCGTCAGCTCGTCGAGGCCCTGGCCATGCACCAGCCAGGCCCGTTCCGTGCCGAGCCGGCCGAGCGTCTCGGCCATCGGCCGCAGCCATTCGGCGGCGAAGGCGCCGGTCATCTGCCGCTTCACCCGCGCCGGGTTCGCCATCGGCCCGAGCAGGTTGAAGATGGTCCGCGTGCCCAGTTCCACCCGCGGGCCGGCGGCATGGCGCATGGAGGCATGGTGCCGCGGTGCCATCAGGAAGACCATGCCGGCCTCGGCGAGCACCTCGGGCAGCTTCTCGAACGGCACGTCGAGCGAGATGCCGAGCGCCGAGATCGCATCCGCCGCGCCCGACTTCGAGGAGAGGTTGCGGTTGCCGTGCTTGGCCACCGGCACGCCGCAGCCCGCCACCACCATGGCCGTCGCGGTCGAGATGTTCAGCGTGCCCGCGCCGTCGCCGCCGGTGCCGACGATGTCCATGGCGCCATCCGGCGCCTCGATCGCGATCATGCGGGCGCGCATCGCGCGGACGGCGCCGGTCATCTCGGCCACCGTCTCCCCCCGCACGCGCATCGCCATCAGCAGGCCGGCGATCTGCGCCGGCGTCGCCTCGCCGCCCATGATGATGCCGAAGGCTTCCTCGGACTCGCTCTCGGCCAGGCGCTCCGCATTCGCGAGGCGGGCCAGGATCGGCTTGAGGGACATGGAAATCAGGCCGCGGCGGGTGTCGGCAGGGCGGCGCCGGCCAGCGTCAGGAAGTTGCGCAGCAGGTCGTGGCCATGGGCGGAGGCGATGCTCTCCGGATGGAACTGCACGCCGGAGATCGGCAGGTCCTTGTGCTTCAGCCCCATGATGATCCCGTCCTCGGTCCAGGCGGTGATCTCCAGGCAATCGGGCAGGGTCGCGCGGTCGACGATCAGCGAGTGGTAGCGCGTGGCGGCGAACGGGGAGGGGATGCCGGCGAAGACGTCGGCCCCGTCGTGGTGCACCTGCCAGACCTTGCCGTGCACCGGTTCGGGCGCGCGCACCACCTGGCCGCCGAAGGCCTGGCCGATCGCCTGGTGGCCGAGGCAGACGCCGAGCACCGGCAGCTTCACCTCGGCGGCGAGCGAGATCAGCGGCAGGCAGATACCGGCCTCGTTCGGCGTGCATGGCCCGGGGGAGAGCACGACGGCCTCCGGCCTCATGGCGAGCACGCCCTGCGGGTCGATGGCGTCATTGCGCTTGACCTCCACCTTCGCCCCCAGGTCGCCCAGGAAGTGAAAGAGGTTGAAGGTGAAGCTGTCGTAGTTGTCGATCAGCAGGATCATGGTGAGCGATCCATGGACCCAGGCGGCGGGGGAATCAAGGTCGACGCGGAACCGTGAGGTGTGATGCGGGGGCCTCGCCGGGATACCGCGTCCGGCGCGCCACGGCGCCTCGCGGGTTCAGGCTGCCGGCGGCAGGTTCCCGCTGCGCACCAGGAAGGCCGCCCGCGCCACGGCGCCGCGCCAGTCCGCCCCACCGTCCGGGCAGCGCACCAGCCGCACCGAGGGATACCAGAGCGGCACATCCGCCGCGTGCAGCCAGCGCCAGTCGGCCTGCCGGCCATGCGTCAGCATCAGCGCCGGCCGGCCCAGCGCCCCGGCCAGGTGCAGCACCGCCGTATCCACCGTGACGACGAGGTCGAGCGCCTCGATCGCCGCCGCGGTGTCGAGGAACCAGTCCGCGCCGGTGTCGAGCTCCGGCCCCAGCCGGTCGAGCGGGAAGGGTGCTTCCTGCTCCTCCCCCGGCCCCTTCTGCAGGGCAAAAAGCCGTACGCCCGGGACCGCCGCGAGCGGGGCGAAGGCGGCAAGTGGCGCCGAACGGTTCGCGTCCACCGGCGCCTTCGGGTTGCCCTGCCAGACGATGCCGATGCGGAAGCCCTCGCCGCCGATGCGCGCCCGCATCTTCGCCCGGCGTTCGGGCTCCGCTGCCAGGTAGGGCACGCGCCCCCGATAGGCTTGCGGCGACAGCCCGAGCGCGCGTGGCAGGTTCAGCAGCGGCAGCCAGGCCTTCACCCCGGCGATGCTCCCCGGGGTGGTGCTGGAGCGCAGGTCCAGCCCCTCGCAGAGCGGCGCCACCAGCGCATGCAGCCGCGGGTCGAGCACCGCATGCACGCGCATGCCGCGCGCCGCCAGCAGCGGCAGGTAGCGGGCGAACTGGATGGTGTCGCCGAGGCCCTGCTCGCCCATCACCAGCACCGCCTCCGGCCGGCCCTGGCCGCGCCAGATCGGCATCGGCTGCGGCCCGTCCGGCCCCGGCCGCGTCACCCGCGGGAAGGCGGAGGGCAGCAGGTCGAAGCGGACCTCGTAGGCATCCCAGGCTTCGTTCCACAGGCCGGCCTGGAACAGGGCACGGGCGTGGGCAGCACGGATGCGCGGCTCGCCCGGGACCAGCGCGGCGAGGCTGCGCAGCGCGGCGGCGGCTTCGACGGGGCGGCCGGCGGCGCGAGCGTCCTCCGCCAGGGCGAGGAGGGGCGCGAGGTCGGTCACGGGCGGTGGCGGGGAGGGCGCCGCCCTCCCCGGACCCCTCCCGCCAAAGGCCTGAGGGCCTTTGGAAACCTCGACCCGGTCGGTGGGTTGGGGGAGGGCCATGGCGCGCCAGGGATCGAGGGCGCTCGGGTGATGCCCCACCCAGGGCCCGCCGATGAAGTACCGGTGTCCAGAGGCCCTTCGGCCTCTGGCGGGGTGAGGTGCGGAGAGGGGCGGCGCCCCTCTCCGCCGCGCCCTTGCCCGCCCGCGCTCACCGGCGCCCGGACGCGAACCGGACCGCTTCCTCCGCCGCCCGGAACAGCGCCCGCGCCTTCTGCCGGGTCTCCTCGTATTCCGACTTCGGATCGGAATCCGCGACCACCCCCGCGCCCGCCTGCACGTACATAGTGCCATCCTTCACCAGCGCCGTGCGCAGCGCGATGCAGGTGTCCATGCCGCCATCGGCGCCGAAATACCCGATGCCGCCCGCGTAGAGCCCGCGCCGCGAGGGTTCCAGCTCCTCGATGATCTCCATCGCCCGGATCTTCGGCGCACCGGAGAGCGTGCCGGCGGGGAATCCCGCGCAATAGGCGTCCAGCGCATCGAGCCCGGCGCGCAGCCGCCCCTGCACCTCGGAGCCGATGTGCATCACCTGCGAATAGCGCTCGATCTGGAACTGCGCCGTCACCTTCACCGACCCGATCTCGGCGACGCGGCCGACGTCGTTGCGGCCGAGGTCGAGCAGCATCAGGTGCTCCGCCCGTTCCTTGGGATCGGCGAGCAGCTCCGCCTCCAGCGCGCGGTCCTCCTCCGGCGTCACGCCGCGGCGGCGCGTGCCGGCGAGGGGGCGCACCGTCACGGTGTTGTCGCGGCAGCGGACCAGGATCTCCGGGCTCGCGGCGACGACGGAGAACCCGCCGAAATCGCCGAACACCAGGAAGGGCGCCGGGTTGATCCGCCGCAGCGCGCGATAGAGCGCGAAGGGCGGCAGCGCGAAGGGTGCCGAGAAGCGCTGCGACGGCACGATCTGGAAGCAGTCGCCGGCGCGGATGTACTCCTTCGCGCGCTCCACCGCGGCGATGAAGCCGGCCTCGGTGAAGTTGCTCTCCGGCGCCGGCATGGCGGGCAGGGCGGCCGGCGGGGCGGGGCGGGGCACCGGGCGGTCGAGCGCGGCCTCGGCCTCGTCCAGCCGGGCATTGGCCGCGTCCCACGCCGTGGCGGGGTCGCTGCCGGGCCAGATCGGCGCGCAGAGCGTCAGCGTATCCCGCACATGGTCGAACACCGCCATGACCGTCGGCCGCGTCATCACCGCGTCCGGAATGCCGAGCACGTCCGGATTGGTCGCCGGCAGCCGCTCGATCAGCCGCACCATGTCGTAGCCGAGGTAGCCGAACAGGCCCGCGGCCATCGGCGGCAGGCCGGCCGGCACCGGCATGCGCGCCTCGGCGATCGTCCGGCGCAGGCTGTCGAGCGCATGGCCTTCCTCCGGCACGAAGGCGTGCGGGGCGGACAGCGCGTGGCGGTTCACCTCGGCGCGCCCGTCGCGGCAGCGCCAGACCAGGTCGGGCGCCAGGCCGATCGCCGAATAGCGCCCGCGCGCCGCGCCGCCCTCGATCGATTCGAGCAGGAAGGCATTGGCTTGCGCGCCGCCGGTCAGCTTGAGGAAGGCGCCGACCGGCGTGTCGAGGTCGGCCACCCGTTCCCGCACCAGGATGGCGCCGCGCCCGGCGTCCAGCGCCGCGCGGACGGAGGCGAAGGAGAGCTCGTTCATCGGCCGGTCACCTGTTCCAGAAGCTGCCGGTTGATCCGCACATCAGCGCGGCCGCGCAGCGCGACCGCATATTGCTCCTCGAGCTCGTTGAGCATGGACTGTTCGATCTCGCCGCGCATCCGGCCGAGGCCGAGCGGGTCGGAGGCCGGGTCGAAGCGCAGGACGTCGGCCAGCCGCGCGACGGCGAAGCCGGCGCGCGTCTCGGCCATGGTGGCGTCGCCCGGCTTCGCCTCGAACAGTGGCGCCAGCAGTTCCGGCGGCAGCGCGCCGGCCTGGGCCGGGTCGCGGCCGAAGGGGCCGATCGGCTGGACCGTGAGGCCCGCCTCCGCCGCCGCTTCGGCGATCGGCCTGCCGCCGCGGATCGCGGCGAGCAGGCCGGCGGCGCGCTCCTCCGCCGCGCGGCGGCGGGCGTCCGCGAGGTAGGCGGTGCGCACCTGAGTCTCGACGCTCTCGAACGGACGCAGCGCGGGCGGCGTGACGCCGCGGATCTCGATGGCGACGAAGGCGTCTCCCATCTCGGTCATGCGCGGCGGGTCGCCCTGGCGGGCGGCGAAGACGGCGCGCAGCAGGGCGGCCTTCTGGGCGTCGGGTACCGGCAGGGCGACCGCCTCGTTCGCCGGGTCGCGGCCCTCGGCGTCGAGCGTCGCGGTGGTCAGCGCCAGGCCGAATCGGGAGGCGATCTCGGCCAGGCCGGCGCCGCCGGCGAGTGCGTCCTCGACGCGGTTGGCGCGCTCATAGGCGAGGTCGAGGGCACGGTCATGCGCCACCTCCCGCCGCAGCTCGTCGCGCACCTCGGCGAAGCTGCGGGTGACGGCGGGCTCGACGCGCTCCACCTGGATCACGTGCCAGCCGAAGGGGCTCTGCACCGGCTCCGTGATGCCGCCCGGCGCGGCGGCGAAGGCGGCCTCGGCGATCGCGGGGAGCGGCATCGCGGCACGGTCGAGCAGGCCGAGATCGGCGGCGCTGCCGCCGGCCGCGGCGGCGGCGGCCTCGATCGCCGGGAAGTCGGCGCCGCCGCGCCAGGTCTCGGCCAGGGTCTTCGCCGCGGCCTCCTCCGGCAGCACCGCCTGGCGCAGGGCGCGGCGTTCCGGCGTGTCGAACTGGGCGCGGCGCTGCTCGTAGGCCTGCTGGAGATCGGCGTCGGAGACCTCGATCTCGGCCGCCATCGTCCCGGGGCTGAGCACGGCGATCGCCGCCTCCCGGTATTCCGGGGCGGAGAAGCGCTGCGGGTTGTTCTCCTGGTAGCGGCGGAGCTGGGCCTCTGTCGGCGCCTCCGGCTCGGGCATGGAGGCGAGGGGGATCTGCACCACCTCCGCCACGCGGCGTTCCATGGCCCAGGCGAGCAGCGGAGCGGACAGCACGTCCGGCCCCGCCGCGCCGGAACGCACGGCGCCGCCGAGCTGCTGGCGCAGGATGTCGCCGCCGATCATGGCGAGGAACTGCGGTTCGGAGATCTGGTTGCTGCGCAGCAGGCCGTCGAGCATGGCGCGCGAGAAGGTGCCGTCCGGCCCGCGCAGGCCCGGGATGGCGAAGACGGCGTCGCGCACCGTCCCGGCCGGGGCGACGATGCCGAGGCGTCGGGCCTCGGTCCGCAGGGCGCGCTCGGCGATGAGCTGTTCGAGCGCCGAGGCGGCCACCGCGCGGCGTATATTCTCGTCGGGCTCGAAGCGGTTGCCGAGCTGGCGGGCGATGCGCGCCATCTCGCGCTGCGCCGCGGCCTGGGCCTCGGGCAGTTCGATCGGCTGGCCGCCGACATGGGCGACGGCGGTCTCGCGGCCGAAGTTCCGCACCACGTCCTCGATCCCCCAGATGGCGAAGGACAGGACGAGGAGGATGAAGAGGATCTTGGCGACCCAGGTGCCGGCGAGGCGGCGAAGCGCGGTGAGCATGGGCGCGTGCTTACCCGCGCGCCCGGGCTGGCGGAAGGGGTTGAGGAAGGAAGCCGAGGCCCGGGCGGCCGGAGACGGGCACCAGCCGGTCGGCGCCGGGATCGCCCGGTGAAGGCCGGGCGGGCCTGTTCCGCCGGGCCACCCCCGCCATGGGGGCGCAGCGGTCGAAGGGCACTGGTGAGGATCGACCGGGGCAGGTGGGGATGGCGGTCCCGGCCCGACGGGGTTGGGGGCGTTGCGATCCCCGTCACGCCTGGGTCGGACGGTGGTGCGGTGATGCCGGTCCCGCCGGGCCGGCGACCTGCGGCATGCAACGGAGCGCCCGCCCATGGACAGCCCCGGCGCCCGCCGCTAACCCCGTGCCGGCACGCAAGGGGAAGGGAGATCGCCGCCGTGACGCCTGGACTGCGCCCGCTCATCGCCGGGAACTGGAAGATGCATGGCACCCTGCGCGAGGCGGCTTCCCTCGCCGAGGGCGTCCGCGCCGGCGCTGCGGGCCTCAAGGCCGAAATCCTTGTCTGCCCGCCGTTTCCGTACATCCATGTCGTCGCGGTCGCGATGCTCGGCCAGCCCGTCGCGGTGGGCGGCCAGGACTGCCACCTGGCGGCGAAGGGCGCCCACACCGGCGACGTCGCCGCCCCGATGCTGCGCGATTGCGGCGCCACCTACGTGATCCTCGGCCATTCCGAGCGCCGCGCCGACCACGGCGAGACCGATGCGGTGGTGAAGGCCAAGGCGGCGGCGGCCATCGCCGCCGGGCTGACGCCCGTCGTCTGCGTCGGCGAGACGCTGGCCCAGCGCGAGGCCGGCCAGGCCGAGACGGTGGTCCGCGCCCAGGTCGGCGGCAGCCTGCCGGAGGGCTTCGCGGCCGCCGGCGGCGTCGTGGCCTATGAACCGGTCTGGGCGATCGGCACCGGCAGGACGCCGACCGAGGCGGACATCGCCGCCATCCACGGCGCCCTGCGGGAGACGGTGGGCGGTGCCACGCGGCTGCTCTATGGCGGCTCGGTCAAGCCGGGCAATGCCGCCGCCATCCTCGCCCTGCCGCATGTGGACGGGGCGCTGGTCGGGGGTGCGAGCCTGGTCGCCGAGGATTTCCTCGCCATCGCGCGCGCCGCGGGGTAGCCCCCGGCCCCCGGTTTCCTGTAGAAGCGCGCCGCCATGACCACCGTCCTGCTCGTCGTCCACCTTTTCGTGACCCTCGCCCTGATCGGCCTCGTGCTGCTGCAGCGCAGCGAGGGCGGCGGGCTCGGCATCGGCTCCTCCCAGGGGATGGGCGCCTTCATGGGCGGCCGCGGAACGGCGAACCTGCTGACCCGCGGCACGGCGATCCTGGGCACGGCCTTCTTCGTCCTGGCGCTGGCGCTCGCCCTGATGAACCGCGGTGCATCGCTGCAGAGCCGCTCGATCCTCGATTCGCCCCCGCCGGCCAGCGCGCCGGCGGCCCCGGCCGCGCCCGCGCTGCCGGCCGTCCCGACCAACTAACCAGTCTTCGCAATCACTTCCGGCCGCGTGGCCGCCCCGCGTGACACGCGGGTAGCGGCCGCGCGCGCGGCTTGTTATGGAGGGCGCCCATGGCGCGGTTCGTCTTCATCACCGGCGGCGTGGTTTCCTCCCTCGGCAAGGGTATCGCTTCCGCCTCCCTCGGCGCGTTGCTCCAGGCACGCGGCTACAAGGTCCGGCTCCGCAAGCTGGACCCCTACCTCAACGTCGATCCGGGGACGATGTCCCCGTATCAGCATGGCGAGGTCTACGTCACCGACGACGGGGCCGAGACCGACCTCGACCTCGGCCACTATGAACGCTTCACCGGGGTCGCGGCGCGCAAGCCCGACAACTGGACCACGGGGCGGATCTACTCGGACGTGATCGCGGCGGAGCGGCGCGGGGACTACCTCGGCGGCACCGTTCAGGTGATTCCGCACATCACCGACAAGATCAAGGAAGTCATCCAGGCCGAAACCGACGCCTACGACTTCGTGCTCGTCGAGATCGGCGGCACCGTCGGCGACATCGAGAGCCTGCCCTTCCTCGAAGCCATCCGGCAGCTGGCGAACGAACTCGGGCCGCAGCGCAGCCTCTTCATGCACCTGACCCTGGTGCCCTACATCCCGAGCGCCGGCGAACTGAAGACCAAGCCGACCCAGCATTCGGTCAAGGAACTGCTCGGCCTTGGGATCCAGCCGCAGATCCTGCTCTGCCGCTGCGACCGGCCGATCCCGGAGAACGAACGGCGCAAGATCGCGCTGTTCTGCAATGTCCGGCCCGAAAGCGTGATCCCGGCGCTCGATGCCAGCACCATCTACGAGGTGCCGATCAAGTATCACGAGGAAGGCCTCGACCAGGAGGTGCTGCGCCATTTCGGCCTCTCGGCCTATGGCGAGCCCGGCATGGACCGCTGGAGGAAGATCGTCCATTCGGTGAAGCAGCCCGAGGGCGAGGTCACCATCGCCGTCGTCGGCAAGTACACCAACCTGCTCGACGCCTATAAGTCTCTGGCCGAGGCGCTGACCCATGGCGGCATCGCCCACAACATCAGGGTCAAGCTCGATTGGGTGGACAGCCAGATCTTCGAGAACGACGCCGAGGCGGTGGAACGTCTCGAGAAGGTGAACGGCATCCTCGTCCCTGGCGGCTTCGGCGAGCGCGGCGCCGAGGGCAAGATCGAGGCGGTGAAGTTCGCGCGCGAGCGCAAGGTGCCCTTCTTCGGCATCTGCTTCGGCATGCAGATGGCGGTGATCGAGGCGGCGCGGAACCTGCTCGGCATCAAGGGCGCCTCCTCGACCGAATTCGGGCCGTGCCAGGAGCCGGTGGTCGGACTGCTGACCGAATGGCTCCGCGGCAACGAGGTGGAGCGGCGCGCCGCGGCGGGTGACCTCGGCGGCACCATGCGCCTCGGCGCCTATCCGGCGGTGCTGGCGGACGGGTCCCTGGTGCGGGAGGTCTACCATGGCGCCGCGCAGATCCAGGAACGCCACCGCCACCGCTACGAGGTCAACGTCGCCTATAAGGACCGGCTGGAGGCCGCCGGGCTGCGCTTCTCCGGCATGTCGCCCGATGGGGTGCTGCCGGAGATCGTGGAGTACCCGGACCACCCCTGGTTCATCGGGGTGCAGTACCATCCGGAGCTGAAGTCGAAGCCCTTCGAGCCGCATCCGCTGTTCGCGGGGTTCGTGGGGGCGGCGGTGAAGCAGGCGCGGCTGGTGTGAGCCGGAGAGGGGCTTTGCCCCTCTCCGGCCCTCGCCCGGCCAAAGGGCAGCGCCCCTTGGAATCCCGGTACCTGGCGCAGGCGGCCGGGTCGGGCGCTTCCCGCGCGGCGCCCGCTTCGGCACCATGCCGCCCGCTGCTGCAGGGCACCGGATATGGGTTTCCAAAGGCCCTGAGGCCTTTGGCGGGGTGGTTTGGAGGGGCAGGGCCCCTCCAACCTGCGACTACGAAATCTCGGAGCATTCCCATGCGTCACGTCACGGTCGGCCCCGTCACCATCGGCAATGACCTGCCGCTGGTCTTCCTCTCCGGCCCCTGCCAGATCGAAAGCCGTGCCCATGCGCTGGAAACCGCGGCGGCGCTGAAGGAGATGGCGCAGGCCGCCGGCGTGCCGCTGGTCTACAAGTCGTCCTTCGACAAGGCGAACCGCACCAGCGTGAACACCGCCCGGGGCATCGGCATGAAGGAAGGCCTCGCCATCCTCGCCGAGGTGCGGGAGGCGACCGGCCTGCCCACCCTGACCGACGTGCACCTGCCCGAGCACTGCGCCCCGGCGGCCGAGGCGGTGGACGTGCTGCAGATCCCGGCCTTCCTCTGCCGCCAGACCGACCTGCTGCTGGCGGCCGGCGTGACGGGCCGCGCGATCAACGTGAAGAAGGGCCAGTTCCTCGCGCCGTGGGACATGAAGAACGTCGCCGCCAAGATCGCGAGCACGGGCAATGAGAACATCCTGCTCTGCGAGCGCGGCGCCTCCTTCGGCTACAACACACTGGTCGCGGACATGCGGTCGCTGCCGATCATGGCGCAGACCGGCTACCCGGTGGTGATGGACGCGACGCACGCCGTGCAGCAGCCGGGCGGGCAGGGGACCTCCAGCGGCGGGCAGCGAGAATTCGCTCCGGTGCTGGCGCGCGCGGCTGTCGCGGTGGGTGTCGCCGCGGTGTTCATCGAGACCCATCCGGATCCCGACCACGCGCCTTCGGACGGGCCGAACATGATCCCGCTGCGGGAGATGCCGGCGCTGATCGCGCGGCTGAAAGCCTTCGACACGCTGGCCAAGGCGGGCTGACCGGTGCGGCGGCTCGGCCTGCAATCGGCAGTGTCGGGCCTGCCTGCGCTTGCCGCCACGCTGCCCGGCACGGGCGGACGGAGCACCGGCGTCGTGGCCGGTATCTTCGCCGTCGCGCCCGGCGCAGCGCCGGCCAATGCGCGCCCCGGCCTGGGCCGGGGAAGGACCCCGCGATGAGCCGCCCGCCTGGCTTGCCGCCGATGCCCCGCCGCCCGGCTGCCGCGCTGCTTCTGGTGGCGGCGATGCTCGTGGTGCTGTGGTGGTCGGTGCCGGCGGCGTTCGCGGCGCTGCGCCTGTCCGGCTGGCATGTCGAGACCGTGATCGTGGTTTTCGGCGCGCATGCGCTCTTCCTAGGGGCCTTCGGCTGGATCGCCTGGCTGTTCTGGGCCGGGCGGCGGCCTGGCGATGGCGGCTGATCCATCACCCCGGGTTTCCGAAGGTGCAGGAAACTGAGTTTCCTGCCGGGGTGCTCGAGGGGCAGCGCCCCTCGACCTCCCGCCGCCTGCACGATCCCCGCGGCAAGAGCAGGGCGATCTCCGCCTCATGCCAACGGCCGCCATTCGCGACCATTGGCATGAGGCCTTTCGAGCCCTCGGACGCCGGGCGCAAACCTCCGGTCCGCTTGGCTTCGCCGGCCCACCGGCGGGCCGCATTCCGGATCCCCGGTCACCTTGCCTTGCAACGTGACCGGGTGCCCGTCGCGGCCTCCGCACGAGTCCGGAACTCGTACCGCTCGCATCACCCCCAACGCGATCCGTCCGGGCTTTCCGCGGGTTGTGATGACCTGAGCCGCGTGGTCTAGGCTCGCCCCCGCTTCAAAGGGACCGCCATGCGCAGATTGCTTCCGCTTCATCTCCTTGTCCTTGTGCTTGCCGCCTGCGCCGCGGTGACACCGGCGCAGCAGGGCCCGGCGGAGCGCCACGCGGCGCTGGTCGCGGCGGCGGACCAGGGCCTCGGACGCATGATCGACCATTTGGCGCTGCGGGAGAGGACGGAGATCGACCAGGCGGCCTCGCTGCGGTTCGCCGCCGGTGGGGCGGTGCCGCGCAGCCTGGCGGCGCCGGCGGCGCCGGTGGCCGGGGCGGTGCTCGATCCCGGGATGGACCTGCTGGTGATGGAGGCGCGGCGGCTGGCGGCGCTGGCGGCGGGCGCGGCACCGACCGAGGGGCCGGAGGCCGCGGTCGCGCTGGCGCGCCTGGAGCAGGCCGTGGCTGCGCTGCGCGGCGTGCCCGCGCGCTGGCCCTCCGAGGCGGTGCGCCGGCGCGGCCTCGATGCTTTCCGCCTGCTCGCCGCGCCCGCACCGGCGGGCGTGGATGCCGCGCGGCTCGCCGCCGATCGCCAATCCGCCGTCGTGGCCGGCATTGCCTTGCTGCGCCAAGTGCTGGGGGAGGAGTCGCGCGCCGGCCTGCGCGGCGTTCTGGCCCAGCGTCACGAGGCCTGGCGCGCGGCGCAGCGCGGCGTGCTGGAGGCGGCGCGCAATGACCGCAGCCTCACCCCGGCGGACCGCATGGCGATGTGGAACCGTGTGCAGGCCGCGATGGCCGGCGACCCGCCCGACGTCGCGGCGAACGAGGCGGCGGTCCTGCTCGCCGCGCTGCCTGCGGCCCATGCCGCCGCCGGCGCTGGCGATGTTGCCGGCGTCGCCGCCTTCGAAGCCGCCCTGGCCCGCTTCCAGGGCGTGCTGGCCCAGGCGCGCTGACCCTCTGCGAGGGCGGAGTCCCAAAGAAGGGAGGGGGACCGGGGGAGGTTCCCCTCCCCCGGACCTTTTCCGTGGCGGGACTTGGCCTCACCCGCCGCCCGGTGTAGCCACCCGCATCCTTGTCTCCTGGAGTGCCCCCCGCATGTCCGCCATCGCCGACATCATCGCCCGCGAAGTCCTGGATTCCCGCGGCAACCCGACCGTCGAGGCGGAGGTGGTGCTCGACACCGGCGCGCGCGGCCATGCGATCGTCCCGTCCGGCGCCTCGACCGGCGCGCATGAGGCGGTGGAGCTGCGCGACGGCGACAAGGCGCGCTACGGCGGCAAGGGCGTGCTCAAGGCCGTCGCCAATGTCGAGGGCGAGATCTTCGACGCCATCTCCGGCATGGATGCGCTGGACCAGGTGAAGATCGACGAGACGCTGATCGAGCTCGACGGCACGGTGAACAAGGGCCGGCTGGGTGCCAATGCGATGCTGGCGGTGTCGCTGGCGGTGGCCAAGGCGGCGGCGGCGAATCTCGACATCCCGCTCTATCGCCATGTCGGCGGCGTCTTCGCGCGCACCCTGCCGGTGCCGATGATGAACATCATCAACGGCGGCAAGCACGCGGACAATCCGATCGACATCCAGGAATTCATGATCATGCCGGTCGGCGCCGGCACCATCGCGGACGCCGTGCGCATCGGCTCCGAGGTGTTCATGGCGCTGAAGAAGGCGCTGCACGACGCCGGCCATTCGACCAATGTCGGCGACGAGGGCGGCTTCGCGCCGAACATCGGCTCGGCCGACGAGGCGCTGGGCTTCATCGCCAAGGCCTGCGAGGCGGCCGGCCACCGCGTGGGTGAGGATGTGGTCTTCGCGCTCGATTGCGCCGCGACCGAGTTCTTCCACGGCGGCGCCTACAAGCTGGAAGGCGAGGGCAAGACGCTCGACGCCGGCGGGATGGTCGACTACCTGGCCGCGCTCTGCGCCAAGTGGCCCATCGTCTCGATCGAGGACGGCATGTCCGAGGATGACTGGGCGGGCTGGAAGGCGCTGACCGAGAAGCTCGGCGCCAAGGTGCAGCTGGTCGGCGACGACCTGTTCGTGACCAACCCGGAGCGCCTGCGCATGGGCATCGAGCGCGGCACGGCCAATGCCATCCTGGTGAAGGTCAACCAGATCGGCACGCTGACCGAGACGCTGGAAGCGGTGGAGACCGCGCACCGCGCCGGCTATCGCGCCGTGATGTCGCACCGTTCGGGCGAGACCGAGGACGCGACCATCGCCGATCTCGCCGTGGCGACGAATTGCGGGCAGATCAAGACCGGCTCGCTGTCGCGGTCGGATCGCCTCGCGAAGTACAACCAGCTTATCCGCATCGAGCAGGGCCTGGGGACTGCCGCGCGCTACGCCGGGCGGGGCGCGCTGCGCCGCTGATACCGGCCCGCCTTTCGGCTGACTCGGTATCAGAGTTCCGGTTTCGCGCGCGGCCGCCCCACCAGCCCCGCGCGCCATATCGCTGCGCCCTGCCGATGAGGTCGCCGGCAGGGCGCAGCGGTACGAGTCGCCTGCGCCGCACGGCAAGAAAAAATCCATCCGGCGCGGCGAAATTCTGGACGAAGCGGGTGACACGGATTCGCCGTGGTGGCTAGAATCGGTTCGCCTCTGCGGCTCGGGTGTCCTCTTTGCGGTTCATCAAGCGCTTCTTCCAGGCCATCGCCCTGCCTAGCCTGTTCCTGGCGGTGTCCGGCTATTTCGTCTGGCACGCCATGCATGGCGAGCGAGGGTTGATCGCGCGCGAGCAGCGCTTCGCGGACATCGCCGCGGCGCGGGCGGAACTCGGCCGCGCCGAGGCGGAGCGCGAAGCGATGGAACGCCGGGTGTCCGGGCTGCGCGGGGAAAGGCTCGACCGGGACCAGCTCGATGAGCGGGCGCGGGCATTGCTGAACATGGTGGGCCGCGACGAGGTCGTGGTGCCCTATCCGCCGGAACGCCGGCTCTACTGACTGTGATCCGGCGCGGTTGCGCCGCGCCGCCTTCAGGCGGGATGCTTCCGGCACAATGCTGGAGGCCGCCATGTCCCGCTGGACGATCCCCGCCCTTTTGCTGCTCGGCGCGGCGACGCCGCAGGCCGTCCTTGCCCAGGTCGCACCCCAGCGGATCGAGGTCGTGGCGCCGCCGGCGGCGGTCACGGTCTATCCCGATCAGGCGACGGTGACGCGGCGCGGCGCGGTGGACCTGCCGGCCGGCGACAGCCTGCTGGTGCTGCCCGGCATTCCCGCCGGCGTGCTGCGGGACAGCGTGACGGCGCGCGGGCAGACGCAGGGCG
This sequence comes from Neoroseomonas eburnea, assembly GCF_018129005.1. GTDB lineage: Bacteria > Pseudomonadota > Alphaproteobacteria > Acetobacterales > Acetobacteraceae > Neoroseomonas > Neoroseomonas eburnea. Next base: position 4,744 of record NZ_JAAEDL010000019.1, on the reverse strand, counting down.
CGGTCGCGATCGGCAGCGTCGAGTTGCGCCAGGCGCGCTTCGACCGCGGTGCGGTGGATGCGCGCCGCGCGGCGCTCGAGGACCGGCTGCGCGACGCCGAGAGCGCCGTCTCCGCCTTCGACGCCCCGCTGGCCGCGCAGGCGGCGCAGCTCCGCCTGATCGAGCGGCTCGCCGGCGGCTTCGTCGCCACGCAGCGCCAGCCGACGCCGCCGAACGAGCCGGCGCCGCGCCTCGCGGCCGACCCCGCCACCTGGCGTGCGGCCTGGGATGCGGTGCGGGAAGGCACGGAGCAGGCCACCGAGGCCACGCGCCGCCTGCAGGCCGAACGCCGCGTCGCGGAGCAGCGGCGCGATGCGATCAAGGCGGAGATCGCCGCCCTCGGCGGTCCGCCGCCCGGCGCGCTCGAGATCGCGGTGGCGGTGCGGGCTGAGGCGGCGACGCGGCTGGAACTCGAAGTCGCCTACCAGGTGCGCGGGGCACGCTGGCTGCCGGTCTATGAGGCGCGGCTCGACAGCCAGGCGGCGCGCGTCACGCTGCGGCAGGAGGCGATCGTCACCCAATCGACCGGGGAGGACTGGCCGGATGTGGCGCTGACCCTGTCCACCGCGCGGCCGGCGGAGGCCTCGGGCCCGCCGCGGCTGCAGCCCTGGCGCATCGCGCTGGTCGATCCGATGGAGCGGGAGCGACGGTCGCGCGAACTCGGTGGCCGCCCGTCGGAAGCCATGATGAGCCGCGCGGCGCCGGCGGCGCCGCCTGCGCCGGCGACGCGCGACGCGGAGGTCGCGACCGCCACGGTGCAGACCACGGGCTTCGCGGTCGAATACGTCATTCCCGGCCGGGTAAGCATCGGCGCCGACGGGGCGGAGCGCCGGCTGCGCATCGCCGACCTCGCCGCCGATGCCGCTTTGTCCGCGATGGCGGTGCCGCGCCTCGCGCCGCGGGCCTTCCTGCGCGCACGCTTCGCCCATGCGGCGCCGGCGCCGACCCTGCCCGGGGCGGCCTCGCTGCATCTCGACGGCGTCTTTGTCGGCCGGGCGGAGCTGCCGTTGCTGCGGTCGGGGGAGGAGACGACGCTGTCCTTCGGCGCCGATGACCGCATCCGCGTGGCCTACGAGCCCCAGGCCCGGCGGCGCGCGCAGGAAGGCAGCATGCTGACCGGGCGCACCACCGCCGAGACCTTCGAGGCGGTGATGACGCTGCGGAGCTTCCACGCACGGCCGATCGACCTGGTGGTCGAGGACCAGGTGCCGGTTTCCGGCGATGCCGAGCTGACGGTGACTGTGCAGGCCGACCCGATGCCGAGCGCCCGGGGCCTCGAGGATCGGCCAGGGGTCGTCGCCTGGGCCTTCACCCTGGCGCCGGGGCAGGAACGGCGGCTCCGCTTCGGCTATACGGTGACGTCACCCCGCGATCGCCAGGTTCAGGGGCTTCCGGGGCGATGAGAGCCCGCTTGGAAACGCGCCTCGCGGCGCGCTTCCGGCTCCGGCACCGGCCCACCCCCCCATCCGGCCACCCATTCCAGCATACGGACGTGGGTGGCCGAATGGGGGGGCGGGTCGGTGCCGGACTTTCCAAACGGTCTCTCATGCCAGCGGCACGAGTTCTTGGCTCGTGCCGAGGCCGCGACCGCAGTCCGGCGAAGCCAAGCAAACCGGAGGTTTGCGCCCGGCGTCTGAGGGCTCGAAAAGGCCGATGCCAGCGGTCGTGAATAGCGGCCGTTGGCATCAGGGCCAATTTCGCAAGGGTATGACGCCACGGACCGGCAGCAGGCAGTTTTGTTTCGCGAGGGGCGGTCTCGCCTGCCCGTCCCGCAAAGACTGCCTGTCGCGCATGCGGCATCGGCGCGGCCGGTGCAGCAAGGGACCAGCGCGCGGATTCAGCTACTTAACCAAATTCGAGTTAACTGTCTTATTGCATTGCGAAAGAACGGTTTTTCTGGGCTGACGCTTGCGCGCGGCGCGGATCAGGGCCTAATTCGGAGACAACGCGCCGTCCCGAGGGAGAGCAAGCCATGGCCCAGGCCGCAGAGACCAGCCCCAAGCGCCGCGGGAAGGCCAAGGAACCCCCGATCAGCCGGGCGGACCTGCTCAAGGCCTATCGGGACATGCTGCTGATCCGCCGCTTCGAGGAGAAGGCGGGCCAGCTCTACGGCATGGGCCTGATCGGCGGCTTCTGCCACCTCTACATCGGCCAGGAGGCCGTGGTGGTCGGCATGCAGATGTGCCTGAAGCCGGGCGACCAGGTCATCACCTCCTATCGCGACCACGGGCACATGCTGGCGACCGGCATGGAGGCGCGCGGCGTCATGGCCGAGCTCACCGGGCGCATCGGCGGCTATTCCAAGGGCAAGGGCGGGAGCATGCACATGTTCTCGCGCGAGAAGGGCTTCTATGGCGGGCACGGCATCGTCGGCGCGCAGGTCAGCCTGGGGGCCGGCCTCGCCTTCGCCAACTGGTACCGCGAGAACGACAACGTCGCCGTGACCTATTTCGGCGAGGGCGCGTCGAACCAGGGCCAGGTCTTCGAGAGCCTGAACCTAGCGGCGCTGTTCAAGCTGCCCTGCATCTTCGTCATCGAGAACAACAAGTACGGCATGGGCACCAGCGTGGAGCGCGCCAGCGCATCCCGTGACCTGTCGCAGAACGGCGCCGCCTGGGGCATTCCCGGGGAGCAGGTGAACGGCATGGACGTGATCGCGGTGCGCGAGGCCGGCGAGCGCGCCGTCGCCCACTGCCGCGCCGGCAAGGGCCCCTATCTGCTGGAGATGAAGACCTACCGCTACCGCGGCCACTCCATGTCCGATCCCGCGAAGTACCGCACGCGGGAGGAAGTGCAGAAGATGCGTGAGACGTCGGACTGCATCGAGACCGCGCGCAAGATGCTGCTGGAGCAGTTGGCCGTGACCGAGGCGGAGCTCAAGGTTATCGACGACGAGGTGAAGGCGATCGTGCAGGACAGCGCCGACTTCGCGCAGGAAAGCCCGGAGCCGCCGGAGAGCGAGCTGTGGACCGACGTTCTGGTGGAGGCGAAGTGACATGGGCGCCGTGATCCTGATGCCGGCGCTCTCGCCGACCATGACCGAGGGCAAGCTGGCGCGCTGGCTCAAGAAGGAAGGCGACGCGGTGAAGTCCGGCGACGTGATCGCCGAGATCGAGACCGACAAGGCGACGATGGAGGTCGAGGCGGTGGACGAGGGCACCATCACGAACATCCTGGTGCCCGAGGGCACCGAGGGCGTGCAGGTGAACAGCCCGATCGCCGAGCTCGACGGCGGCGCCGGCGGTGCCGCGCAGACCATGCACGGCATCATCGACAAGAACCCGCGCGAGAACGAGAAGATGATCGCCGAGAGCGGCACGAAGCAGCGGGTCGAGGTCAGCGCGCCGGCGACGCCGCGCGCGCCCGAGGTGCAGCCCGAGCGCGACTGGGGCCCCACCCAGGCCATCACGGTGCGCGAGGCGCTGCGCGACGCCATGGCCGCCGAGATGCGCCGCGACAAGGACGTCTTCCTGATCGGCGAGGAGGTCGCCCAGTACCAGGGGGCCTACAAGATCAGCCAGGGGCTGCTCGACGAGTTCGGGCCGAGGCGCGTGATGGACATGCCGATCACCGAGCACGGCTTCACCGGCATGGCGGTGGGCGCGGCCTTCACCGGCCTCAAGCCGATCGTCGAGTTCATGACCTTCAACTTCTCGATGCAGGCGATCGACCAGATCATCAACTCGGCCGCCAAGACGCTCTACATGTCGGGCGGTCAGCTCGGCTGCCAGATCGTCTTCCGCGGGCCGAACGGCGCGGCATCCCGCGTCGCGGCGCAGCATTCGCAGTGCTACGCGTCGTGGTATGCGCATTGCCCCGGGCTGAAGGTGGTCGCACCCTGGTCGGCGGCCGACGCCAAGGGCCTGCTGCGCGCCGCCATCCGCGACCCCAACCCGGTCATCGTGCTCGAGAACGAGATCATGTACGGGCATACCTTCGACTGCCCGACCGACCCGGACTTCATCCTGCCGATCGGCCGCGCGAAGGTGGAGCGGCCGGGCACGGATGTGACCATCGTCGCCTTCTCGATCATGGTCGGCATGGCGATGCAGGCCGCCGAGAAGCTCGCCGAGCAGGGCATCAGCGCGGAGGTGATCAACCTGCGCAGCCTGCGCCCGCTGGACACCGCGACCATCGCCAATTCCGTGCGCAAGACCAACCGCCTGGTCACGCTCGAGGAAGGCTGGCCCTATGCCGGCATCGGCGCCGAGGTGGCGATGCAGATCATGGAGACCTGCTTCGATCACCTCGATGCGCCGCCGGTCCGCGTGCATGGGCTCGACATCCCGATGCCCTATGCGGCGAACCTCGAGAAGCTCGCGCTGCCCCGCCTCGAACAGGTGGTCGAGGCGGCGAAAAGCGTGACCTACAAGTAAGGGCGGGGGAAGCGGTCCATGGCCACGAACATCCTGATGCCGGCGCTCTCGCCCACCATGACGGAGGGCAACCTGGCGCGCTGGCTGAAGAAGGAAGGCGAGCGCATCAAGGCCGGCGACGTCATCGCCGAGATCGAGACCGACAAGGCGACGATGGAAGTGGAGGCCGTGGATGAGGGCATCCTCGGCAGGATCCTGGTGCCGGACGGGACCCAGGGCGTGAAGGTCAACGACGTGATCGCGGTGCTGGTTGAGGAAGGGGAGGCGGTGCCCTCCGGCGCGCCTGCGGCCGCCGCCCCGGCCGCCGCGGCGCCGGCCGCACCGGCCCC
>NZ_JAAEDL010000018.1 GCF_018129005.1 Neoroseomonas eburnea | reverse complement strand
CTTGCGCTCGATCCTGGCGCGGTCCTCGCCGTGCCGCCCGGCGCCACCCCGTCCCCCGCGGCCGCGCCGGCGCCGGCGGCGACCGGCCGGCGCGTCGTGCGCAGCCTGCGCCAGCTCGGCCTGACCGGCCCGATGCAGCTGCGCGGCGTCTCGCCGCTGCAGGGCGTGCAGTTCGGCATCCGGGCGGACGAGGTGGTGACGGAAGCGCGGCTCGTGATCTCCGGCGCCGCCTCTCCGGCGCTGGTGCCGGAGCTCAGCCAGCTCACCGTCACGCTCAACGACCAGTTGCTCGGCGTGGTGCAGCCCGATCCGCGCCGGCCCGCCTTCGGTCCGCTGGAATTCCCGATCAGCCCGGCCTTCTTCACCGAGATGAACCGGCTGAACTTCGCCTTCAGCGGCCGCTACCCGGCGGAGTGCATCGATCCCCTCTCGGACCTGCTGTGGATGACGGTCGCCGAGACGTCGAGCGTCCAGATGGTGCTCGAACGCCTCCCCTTGCCGCCCGACCTCGCGCGCCTGCCGGAACCCTTCTTCGACCCGCGCGAGCTGCGCCAGACGCTCGTGCTGCCCTTCATCCTGCCCGAGGCGCCGGGCAACGAGCTGCTGCGCGGCGCGGCCGTCGCCGCCTCCTGGTTCGCGGTGCAGGCGGAATATCGCGGCGCGCGCTTCCCGGTCTCCGCCTCGCTGCCCGAGACAGGCCACGCCGTCGTGCTGGCCACGCCGCAGGACCTGCCGGCCGGGCTCGAGCTGCCGCCGGTGAACGGCCCGACCGTCGCGGTGGTGCCCAATCCGCGCGACCCGGCCTCGGTGCTGCTGCTGCTCTCCGGCCGCAATCCCGCCGAGGTGGCGACGGCCGCGATGTCCCTCGCACTGGCACCGCAGCTTCTCTCAGGCACGAGCGCGACCGTCGCCGCGCCGCGCCCGCCGCAGCGGCGGCCCTATGAGGCGCCGCGCTGGCTGCCGCACGACCGGCCGGTCAGCCTCGGCGAACTGGTCGAGCGCAGCGAGCTGCAGGTCACTGGCTACGCACCCGCCCCCGTCACCGTGCCGCTGCGCACGGCGCCCGACCTGACGACCTGGCGGGGCCACGGCTTCCCGCTGAACATCGGCTTCCGTGCCCCGCCGGGACCGATCCTCGATGTCGAGGTCTCGCGCCTCGACATTTCGGTCAGCGGCAGCTTCCTGCGCGCCGTGCCGCTGCGCGAGCGCGAGACCTGGCCCTGGAGCTGGGTGGTCCGTCAGTTCGGCATCGAGCAGTTGCCTCGCGAAACCTCGGCGGTGGTGCCGCCCTGGCTCGTCTCCGGCCGCAACGAGCTGCAGCTCCGCTTCGACATGCGCCCGATGCACCGCGGCGATTGCGTCTCCGTCCCCGTCGACGTGCAGGCGGCGATCGACCCGGGCAGCACGATCGACATCTCCCGCGCGCACCGCTTCGCGATGCTGCCGAACCTCGCTTTCTTCGCCAGCGCGGGCTTTCCCTACACGCGCATGGCGGATCTGTCGGAGACCGCGGTGGTGCTGCCGGACCGCCCCGGCGCGGTGGAAGTCAGCGCCTTCCTCGGCCTGGTCGGCGGCCTTTCGGCCATGGTCGGCGTGCCGGCGACCGGGCTCACCGTGGTCCGTCCCGCGCAGGTGCAGCAGGCGGGGGACCGCGACCTGATCGTCATCGGCACGCTCGGCCGGCAGCCGGCACTTTCCGCCCTGCTGCGCGAGGCGCCGCTGTCGATCGACGAGGCAGGGCGGCTGTCCATGACCCTGCCGCAGCGGCTCGACGGCTTCGCGCGCCTGGTCTGGGACGGGCCGCCGCCGGAGGAACGGGTCCGCGCCGCCGCCGCGCTCGCGGCGCCGGCCGAAGGGCTCGGCTTCATAGCCGCGGCGCAGTCGCCGCTCAGGCCGGGGCGATCCGTCGTCGCCGTCGCGGCGCCGACGCCCGCTGCACTCGAAGCGGTGGCCGAGGCCCTGCGCGACCCGGCCCGCATCCCGCGCTTCCAGGGCGACCTGGTGCTGCTGACCGGCAGCGGGCTCGAAGCCTTTCGCACGGCGCCGTCCTATGCCGTCGGATCCCTGCCGTTCTGGATGTGGCCGAACCACTACCTGGGGGCACAGCCATGGGCCTTGCTGCTGATGATGCTCGGCGCCAGCCTGCTGATCGGGCTGCCCGCACTCGCCTACCTGCGCCGTCGCGCGGTGCGTCGGCTGCGGGGCAGGGCGTCGTGAGGCGTCTGCGCGCCGCGCTGCTCGGCGCCGCGGCATCGGCCGCGCTGGCCGGACCCGTCCTCGCCCAGGCCCAGGGCGCGCTTGCGGTGCTGCTGCAGCAGGCGCGGCACTGGCAGGAACAGAACCGGCCGGACCTCGCCTTGCGGTCCTTCGATCGCGTGCTTGCGGCCGATCCGCGCAATGCCGAGGCGCTGGCCGGCGCCGCGGAGGCGCAGGCCGCGCTCGGCAACCGCCAGGAGGCGGAGGCGCTGCTCGCCCGGCTGCGCACGGTGGCGCCCAGCGCGCCCGCCCTTGCCGGGGCGCGCGATGCGCTGCGCGGCGCCGCCGTGGATCGCGCCGCGATCGAGGATGCCCGTCGCCTGTCCCGCGACGGCCGGGTGCCCGAGGCGCTGACGCGCTACCGCGATGCCTTCGGCGGCGGCAGCCCGCCCGACACCTATGCGACCGAGTATTGGCTGACGCTTGCCGGCACCGAGGGCGGCTGGGAGGAAGCGCGGCGGCAACTCGCCGCATTGGCCGCCCGTCGGCCGAACGACGCGCGCGCGCGCGTCGCCGCCGCCCAGGTGCTGACCTGGCGGGAACCGACGCGCGGACAGGGCATCGCCATGCTGGCCGAACTGGCGCGTGACCCGGCAGCCGCGCCGGCGGCGATCCAGGCCTGGCGCCAGGCACTGCTGTGGCTCGGCACCGGGCCGCAGGCCGAGGCCCCCCTGCAGGCCTTCCTCGCGGTGCGACCTGGCGATCCGGCGATCGAGCGGCGCCTCGCCGAGGTCCGCGACCCGGCGCGCCGCGCCGCGACGATCGGCAGCGGGGAACGCCAGGAAGGCTTCGAGCGGCTGGAGGCCAACCGGCTTGCCGACGCCGCGCGATCCTTCGAGGCGGCGCTCACGCGCAATCCGGATGATGCCGATGCGCTCGGCGGGCTCGGCATCGTGCGGCTGCGCGAGGGGCGCACGGCCGAGGCCCGCAGCCTGCTGGAGCGCGCCATCGCGGCCGACCCGTCGCGCGCGGCAAGCTGGCGGCAGGCGCTGGACGGCGCGGCCTACAGCCAGGAACTCGCGGAAGGCCGCGCGCAGCTCCGCCGCGGGGAGATCGATGCCGCCGAGGCGACGCTGCGCCGCGCCGTGGCACGCGATGCGGCCGACCGCACCGATGCCGAGGTCGCGCTCGGCGAGATCGCCCTGCGGCGCAACGACGCCGCCGGCGCGGAGCAGCGCTTCCGTGCCGCCCTTGCGCGCCGCCCCGGCTTCCAGCCGGCGATGGCGGGGCTGGAACGTGCGCTGCGCCAGCAGGGCCGCGTCGCGGAGGCGGACGACCTCGCGCGCCGGCTGCGCGTCGCCGCGCCGGCGACGCCGGCCGGCGGCGGGTCGCGCCTGCGGGCGGAGGCGGCCCGCGCGCCGGATGCGGCGACCGCCGCCGCGCTGCTGCGCGGCGCGCTGGCCGAGGCGCCGAACGATCCCTGGATCCGGCTCGACCTCGCGCGAGCCCTGGCCCGCCAGGGCGATGCCGCCGAGGCGCGCGCCATCGTCGAGGCGCCGCTGACCCAGCCGCAGCCGGGCAGCGAGGCCGTCTTCGCCGCCGCCCTCTTCGCCGAGGAACAGGGGCGGCTCGGCGATGCCGCGGCGCTGATCGCGCGGATCCCGCCCGGCCGGCGCTCGCCGGACATGGCGCGGCTCGCGCAGCGCACCCGCGTCGCCGCCGAGGTCGAGGAGGCCGCGGCGATCGGCGGCTTCGAGGGGCGGCAGCGCCTGCTGGCCCTCGCCGCGCGACAGGATGCGACGGGCGCGACGGCCGCGGCGGTGGTACGCGCCTTCGCCCGCATCAGCGACCCGCGCGGGGCGGAGGAGGCGGCGCGGGTGGCGCTCGCCGTGAACCGCGCGCCCTCGGCGCAGGCGCGGCTCGCGATTGCCGGCGCGCTGCTCGAGGCGGGGCAGGAGGCCCAGGCGGCCGCCATGGCGCGCGGGCTGGAGAACGATCCTTCGCTCACGCCCGATGCCCGGCGGCAGGCCGGGGGGCTGCTCGCCGGCGCCGCCGTGCGCGCCTCGGACCGCGCCAACGAGGCCGGCGACCAGGCGGCCGGCTTCGACCGGCTGCGCCCGGTGCTGACGCGCGCGCCGCAGGATCCGGCGGCGAACCTCGCGCTCGCGCGCCTCTACCAGGGCGCGCGGCAGCCGCGGGAGGCGCAGCGCATCGCCGAGGCGGTGCTGGCGCGCGACCCGCGCAACCTCGAAGCCCGCGCCGGCGCCGTGGATGCCGCCATCGCGGCGCGGGACTGGCAGCAGGCCCAGGCGCTGATCGACGAGGGCCGGGCGCTGGCGCCGAACGAGGCGCGCGTCTCGCTGATGCAGGCGCGGCTCGCGCGCGCCCGCGGCGATGCCCGTGGCGCGCTGGTCGCAGCCCGCCAGGCCGAGGAGCAGCGCCGCGCCCAGGTCGGCGAGGTGATGCCGATGGCCTTCGCGCCGATGTCCGGCGCCGGGGCGAATCCCTTCCGCACGGCCGGCGTGACCGTCGGCGCGCCGCTCACGCGCGACCCGCTCTCCGCCGAGATCGCGCAGGAGATCGAGGCCGCGCGGGATGCGGCGGCGACGCGCATCGTCGTCTCGCCGATGATCCGCGGGCGTTCGGGCACGGAAGGGCTCGACAGGCTGAGCGAGGTGTCGCTGCCCATCGAGGGCTCGATCGCCCCCCGCGGCATCGGCGGGCGGCTGTCCGCGACGGTCACGCCGGTCGCCATCAGCGCCGGGTCACTGCCGGCGGATCTCACCTCCCTTGCCTCCTTCGGCGCCAATCCGATCGCCTATCCCGGCGGCATGCTGGCGCCGCGGGACGACACGGCGACCGGCGTCGCCTTCAACCTCGGCTACCGGCGGGACTGGCTGACCGCGGATGTCGGCAGCACGCCGATCGGTTTCCGCTACACCAACCTCGTCGGCGGGCTGGAGGTCGCGCCGGCGCTCGGTGGCGGCTGGCGCGTGCGCGTCAGCGGCGAACGCCGCGCGGTGCAGGACAGCCTGCTCTCCTGGGCCGGCCAGCGCGACGCGCTGACCGGCCAGACCTGGGGCGGCGTGATGCGCACCGGCGGCCGCGCGCAGGTCGAATACAGCCAGGGTGCGGGCTCGCTCTACGCCGGCGGCGGATACGCCGTGTTCGACGGCAGCGGCGTGAAGGACAATGCGCGCGTCGAGGTCGGCGCGGGCGGCTCCTACGCGGTGGTGCGGCGGCCGGACGAGACGCTCAACCTCGGGCTCGACCTGGTCTACTTCGCCTATGACGAGAACCTGCGCTTCTTCACCCTCGGCCATGGCGGGTACTTCAGTCCGCAGAGCTACACCGCGCTCAACATCCCGATGGACTGGCGCGCGCGGTCGGGCGAGTGGTCCTGGCGGCTCGGCGGGTCGCTCGGCTACGCGGTGTGGTCGGAGGACAGCGCGCCGGTCTTCCCGAACGACCCCGCCCTGCAGTCCCAGCTCGTGGCGCGCACGGCGGACACGCCGGCGATCCGCACGAACTATGCCTCGCAGAGCGAGAGCGGCGTGATCGGCAGCGTGCGCGCCGACCTGGAATACGCGATCTCGCGCGATCTCGCGCTGGGCGCGCTGCTGCGATACGACCGCTCGGCGAACTGGAACGAGGCGAGGGGCGGCGTCTATGTCCGCTATCGCCTGCCCGAGTGAGGCCGGGGCGCTCCGTCACGGCCTGACTGGCCGCCCGCATTCCTGGCCCTGCCGCCGCATCGCGAAGGGTCTTCCTGTCTCCGGGCACGGCCTGGTCGTCGTCCGCCGCGCGCCTGCTGATGCCGGCCGGCCGAAGGATCGACCTTCGCGCCGCCGGTCGCGGCTTCCTGCCCCGCGTGCGACCGCGCGACCAGCCCCGCCCGCCGTCGCCTGTTGCCGCAGGCCAAGGCCCTGGCGACCAGCTACGAGGCCATTCGCGGGAGCGGGCGGCTCGGCCATGCTGGCCTTCGACGCCGGAGTCCGTGGGACCGTCCGGCATCGCCAGGCCAATGCGGAGCCATCTTCCATGACCCACCCCGACTGGACAGCAGCGATCGCCGAGGCGGAGGCCATCGCTGCCGCCTGGGCTTCCCCGGGCGCCGCCACGCCCGGCGGGACCATCCTGCTGTTCGATCGCGATGGCATCCGCGGCGCGGCCTCCGCCGGCATGGCCAGCCTGCAGCACGGCATCCCCTTCGCGCCGGCCACGCCGAGCCGCTTCGCCTCCATCACCAAGCACGTGCTCTGCGCCTTCGCCCTGGCGCGGGGGATCGACCTCGCGGCGCCGCTCGGCGGCCTCCTGCCGGCCCTGCCGGCGCCGATCGCCGCCGTGCCGGTGCTGCGCGCCCTGTCGATGACCGGCGGCATCCCGGACCTGCTGCAGAGCTACGCGCTGTGCGGCGTGCCGGCCTCGGCGGGCGTCGATGCCGCGGCGCTCGATGCCTTCACCGACGCGCTGCCGGGGCTCGACTTCGCGCCGGGCACCGAGATGTCCTACAGCAACACCGGCTACCGCCTGGTGGAGCAGGTGCTGGCGCGGCGCGGCGAGGTCTTCGGCGCCTGGGTGGAAGGCGCGCTCAACGCGGCGCTCGGCACCGGATTCCGCTTTCCCTCGGGCTGGGAGCGGCCGATCGCCGGCCTCGCCGACGGGTATTGGCGGGAGGGGCCGGAAGCGCCCTGGCGCGTCGGGTCCTACGGCATGGCGCTTTCGGCCTCGGGCGCGCTCGCGGGCAGCGCGGAGGACCTCGCCACCTGGCTGCGCGCGCTGCTGCGCGGCGACGGGCCGGCGGGCGATGCGCTGGCGCGCCTCGCCACGCCGGCGCCGCTCGCCGATGGGCGTGCGTCGCATTACGGGCTCGGCCTGCACGTCACGGAGATCGCCGGGCACCGTCTCATCGGCCATGGCGGGCATCTGCCGGGCTTCAAGAACCACTTCCTGCTCGACCCCGAGGGCGGCACGGGCATCGTGCTGCTCTCCAACCGGGAGGAGACGGAGCCCTACCTGCCGGCGCTGCGCGTGATGGCGCGGCTGCTTGGATTGGAACCCCCGCGCACCGGGGCGCCGGTGCTGCCGCAGGGACTCTTCGTCGAGGAGCACGGCCCGGCCTGGCTCGAACTGCGCGACGGCAGCGCGACCTTCATGGGCTCGCGCGACGCGCTGCTGCCGGGGGCGACAGCGGGCGAGGCCATTGCCCTGTCGCCCTACCTGCCGATGCGGCTGCGGCGCGACGGCGATGGCATCGCCGGCGAGGTCGGCCACGCGGCGCGCCGCTTCCGCCCGGTCGCGCCGGATGCGCGGCTGCATCCGGACATGGCGGGCACCTGGCGGGCCGGCGCGCAGCACGCCGAGATCACCATCGGGATCACGGCGGACGGCCATGGCCTTGCCGCCGCGGGCAGCGGCCCGCTGCATCGCCGCGTCGAGCTGGCGCCGCTCGCCGCGGACCGCGCGCTGATGCCGATCGGCGCGGCGCCCTGGCCGGGGCGCGCCTGTCTCTGGCTGCGCGCGCCCGGCGTGCTGCGCGTCGCGACGAACCGCAGCAGGGTGATCGATTTCCTGCGCGCGTGATGCGCCTCGCCTCCGGCAGGCACTTGTCAGACGGTGGGGCGCGGACCACGCTCGCCACGCTCACGAAGACCGCCGCATGCGAGATCGCCGTTGGCGGCCCCTGTCGACAGCCGAGAGAGGTTCCCGATGCAAAGACGCGCCTTCCTGCAGACATCCGCGGCTGTCGGTGCCGGCCTGGTCGCCGCGCCGCGGCTCGCCGCCGCGCAGGGCCAGCGCGTGCTGCGCTTCGTGCCGCAGGCCGACATCGCGATCCTCGACCCCATCGCGACCACCGGCTTCGTCACGCGCAACCACGGCTTCCTCGTGTTCGACACGCTCTATGGCTGGGACGAGCAATACCGCGCCCATCCGCAGATGGTCGAAGGCCACACCATCGAGAATGACGGCCGGGTCTGGAACATGACCCTGCGCGAGGGGCTGCGCTTCCACGACGGCGAGCCGGTGCGCGCGCGCGACGTGGTCGCGAGCCTGCGCCGCTGGGGCGTGCGCGACCAGTTCGGCATCGCCGTGATGGCGGTGGTGGACGAGATCTCCGCCCCCTCCGACCGCGTGGTGCGCTGGCGCCTGAAGCGGCCTTTCCCGCTGCTGCCGGATGCGCTCGGCAAGATCGGCGCGAATGTCGCCTTCATCATGCCGGAGCGGCTGGCGAATTCGGACCCGGCGCTGCCGATCAGCGAGATGGTGGGCAGCGGCCCCTTCCGCTTCGTCGCCAGTGAGCGCGTGCCCGGATCGCGCGCGGTCTATGCGAAGTTCGACGGCTACGTGCCGCGCCCGAACGGCACGACCAGCCTGCTCGCCGGCCCGAAGGTGGTGAATTTCGATCGCGTGGAGTGGGTGACGATCCCGGATGCCAGCACGGCCTCGGCCGCGCTCCAGCGCAACGAGATCGACTGGTGGGAGCAGCCGACCTCCGACCTGCTGCCGCTGCTGCGGCGCGGGCGGGGGATCAAGGTGGAGGTGCTCGACCCCACCGGCGCCATCGCCATGCTGCGCTTCAACCAGCTCCATGGCCCGTTCGACAATGCGGCGATGCGCCGCGCGGTGCTCGGCGCCATCAGCCAGGAGGACGTGATGACCGCGGTGGCGGGCACCGATCGTTCCCTGTGGCGCGACGGCATCGGCTTCTTCGCGCCCGGCTCCATCATGGCGAGCGATGTCGGCATGGCGGCGCTGACCGGCCCGCGCGACCTCGCCGCCGCGCGGCGCGCGCTGGAGCAGGCCGGCTACCGGGGCGAGAAGGTGCTGATGATGGCGCCGACCGACTTCCCCGCCATCACCGCGATGAGCGAGGTGGTCGCCGACACCTTCCGCCGCATCGGCATCAACCTCGATTACGCGGCGATGGACTGGGCCTCCGCCCTGCGCCGCCAGGCGAACCGGGACGTGCCGGATCGCGGCGGCTACAATGCCTACTGCACCTATACGGCGGGGGTGAACCAGTTCAACCCGGCGGCGCACAACTTCATCCGCGGCAGCGGGCTGAACGCGACCTTCGGCTGGTCCGTCAGCCCGAAGCTCGAGGAGCTGCGCGACGAGTGGCTGCAATCCGACACCGACGAGACGCGCCGGCGCATCGGCCGCGACATGCAGCGCCAGGCCTTCATCGACGTGCCCTATGTGCCGCTCGGCCAGTTCTACCAGCCGACGGCGTATCGCGACGACCTGAGCGGCATGCTGAAGGGCCTGCCGCTGTTCTGGAACGTGAAGCGCGGTTGAACCGGTGCTGCCCGTCACCGGCTATGCCGAGCACTGGAGCGTGCGCCAGGGCGGCACGCTCCGTTTCATGGTCGGCGTCGCGGGTGGCGGGCGGTACCGCGCGCGCGTCGCCCGCATCCTCTGCGGGGACCCCAACCCCGCCGGCCCGGGATACCGCGAGATCCCGATGCCCTGCGGCATCGAGGGCGAGCATGAGGGCATCGAGCAGCCGATGCATCTCGGCTCCTGGGTGGATGTCCCGGCGGTGCAGTACGGCGCGGGCGATGCGCCGCTGACCCTGCTGGCGACGATCTGGCCGACGCTGCCGGGGCAGGGGGAGCAGGTGGTGCTGTCCTGCATGGGCGGCGGCGCGGTGCTGACGCTCGGCCTCGGCCCGCGCGGAGCCTTCGCGCGGCTGGTGTCCGGTGACGGCATGGTGACCGCGGAGGCCGGCGTGGCGCTGACCGAACGCGCCTGGCACGACATCGCCTGCCGCGCCGATCCCGCCACCGGCGCGCTGGAAGTGACGCAGGCGCCGCGGCAGAAGCGGCTGGATCTCGACGAGGCCGCGGGCGCGCGCGCCGCATGGCGTGGCGCGATGCCGGCGGGCCTCGGCAGCGCCGCCATCGCGGCGGAACGCGCGGAGGACACCGCGCGGCTGCACTTCAACGGCAAGATCGCGCGCCCGCGCGTGCTGCGGGGCGGTGCGGGCCTCGCGCATCATCTGCGCGCGCAGGCCGCCGGCGCCACGCCGTCGCCGGGCGAGATCGTCGCCGACTGGGATTTCTCGATCGGCATCCCGACCGACGATGTCGCGGATGCCGGCCCGGGGCGCTGGCATGGCCGCTGCCGCAACCTGCCGACGCGGGCGATGACCGGACCTTCCTGGACCGGCGCCGTGCATCGCTGGACCGAGGCGCCGCGCGACTACGACGCCATCCATTTCCATGCCGACGATATCGGCGATGCCGGCTGGGCGCCCTCGCTGTCCCTGCCGGTGCCCGTGGATTGGCCGAGCGGCGTCTATGCGCTGCATCTCGAAGCCGGCGGGGCGCGCGACAACATCGTCTTCCACGTGCGCGCGAAGGTGCCGGGGGAGAAGGCGCGCGTCGCCTTCCTGGCGCCGACCTTCACCTACACGGTCTACAGCCAGTTCGTGCGCGCCGGACGACAGGCGCAGATCGCGGAGCGCGCCACGGCATGGAACGCGCTGCCGCATGCGCCGGACGGGCATCCGGAGTACGGGCTCTCGCCCTACAACCTGCATGCCGATGGCAGCGGCGTCGTGATGTCGAACATGCGGCGGCCGATGATCGACAAGCGGGTGAACCAGTTCCACCTGATGGATCCTGATCCGGCTGGCTCGGGCACCTATTGGGCCGCGGCCGACAGCTACATCATCGACCTGCTGGAGCGCCGCGGCATCGCCTATGAGGTCATCACCGACCACGACGTGCATGCCGAAGGTGCCGCGCTGCTCTCGCGCTATGCGGTCGTGCTCACGGGGCAGCACCCCGAATACCACACGCATGAGACGCTCGACGCCATCGCCGGGCATCTCGCCGCCGGCGGGCGCTTCGTCTATCTCGGCGGCAACGGCTTCTACTGGCGCATCGCCCCGCATCGCGACGGCCCCTGGGCCTTCGAGCTGCGCCGTGCCGAGGGCGGCATCCGCCTGTGGGAGACCCTGCCGGGCGAGGGCTACCACGCCTTCGACGGCGGCTATGGCGGGCTGTGGCGGCGGCTCGGGCGGCCGCCGCAGGCGCTGGTCGGCGTCGGCTTCAGCAGCCAGGGCAACTACAACGGCCATCCCTACACCTTCACGGAGGCGATCCTCGATCCGCGCGTGGCCTTCCTGCGCGAAGGAATGCACGACGGTGCGCGCCCCGGCGCGGTGTTCGGCGATCGCGGCCTGATGGGCGGCGGTGCGGCGGGGCATGAGCTGGATCGTGCCGATGTCTCGCTCGGTACGCCGCATCATGCGTTGGTCGTCGCCCGCGCGGTGGTGGAGGAAGCGAGCTACCAGCCGGTCAACGAGGAGCGCCGCGACCACACCTGGCCCGGCACCCGCGAGGATCTGATCCGTTCCGACGTGACCTTCTTCGAGACCCCGAATGGCGGCGCGGTCTTCTCGGTGGGGTCGATGAACTTCATCGGCGCCCTTCCCGTGGACGGCTACGCGAACCCGACCGCCCGCCTGATCGAGAACGTGGTCCGCCGCTTCGCCGATCCGGCGCCGTTCAAGCTCTCCGACGGTGCGGGAAGCTGAGTTTCCCGCCGGGGTGATCGAGGGGCGGAGCCTCACGGGCGCAACGATGGAAGCCGGAGAGGGGCTTCGCCCCTCTCCGGACCTCTCCCCACCAAAGGCCGAAGGGCCTTTGGAAACCATCACGTGGTGTCGGGCAGAGGAGGAATTCCGCGGCGGCGAAGGATGCGCGGCGCGCTTCTTCGTGCCGGTGTGATACGAGCGGCACGAGTTCTTGACTCGTGCCGAGGCCGCGAATGCGGCCCGGCGTCTGAGGGCTCGAAAAGCCTCATGCCAAGGGTCGCGAATAGCGCCGCTGGCATGACAGTTCCTGCCCGGCACCAGGTATCGGCCGGTCCAGGGTGCACTGCACCCTGGCGGGGTGAGGCTCGGAGAGGGGCAGAGCCCCTCTCCGATCACCAGCGCCACAAGTTCGCGCGCATCGGTCGGAGCCCTTCGACCTCCTTCAGAGCTGCGACTCGATCGGCAGCATGCGCAGCACCCGCGCGACGACGCGGCGCGACAGCGAGGCATCCGGCTCGCCATTCCGCGTGACCATCGTCCCGGCTTCTTCCGCCGTCCAGCGCAGCCGTCCCGGTGCTTCGCGGGTCACGCGCCAACTTCGTGCCGGTTCGGCCAGGCGGTCGTGCTCCTCGCGCACCTGCCGCGCGACGTCCGGATGGCGGACGAAGCTGCCCATCTCGGTGTTGAGCGCGATGGAGCGCGGATCGAGGTTGAAGGAGCCGACGAAGGCCAACTCCCCGTCGATGACGAAGGCCTTGGTATGCAGGCTGGCACCGCGGGAGCCGAGCACGCTCGCGCCTTCGTGCCGCGTCGGCTTGAGCTCGTGCAGGGCGATGCCGGCTTCGAGCAGCCTTTCGCGGTAGCGCGCGTAGCCGCCATGCGCTGCGACGACATCCGTCGCGGCGAGCGAATTGGTGATGACGGAAACGCGCACGCCGCGCTGCGCCAGGTCTTCCAGCAGCGCCATGCCGGCCGGGCCGGGCACGAAATAGGGGGAGATCAGCAGCGCCTCGCGCCGTGCCGCACGCAGCGCGCCGAGCACCGCATGCGCCAGCCCGACCCCCGGCACCGCCTTGCCCTTGGCCTTCTCCGGCGGATCCGCGACCACCTGGACCGCCGTGGCCGGGACCGGGATGAGCCGGGGGGCGGCACCGCCATGGACGAACTGCGCCACCGCGGGGCTGTCTTCGACCCGTTCGAAGAAGGGGCGCGCCTCCGGCGACCGCGTCGCGGCGTCGAGCCGTGCCGCCAGCCGGCGGGAGGCGCGGCGGCGATAGGCGGCGCGGCTGATCCGCCGCAGCGGCTGCGACAGCGGATGCCGCCAGTAGCGGTCGAAGGCTGCCTGCGCCTGGGAGGCCGCCTCGCCGAGGATGGCAAGGTCGAGGTCGCGGAAGTTGAAGGTGCCGGAGCCGTCGAAATACTCGTCGCCGATGTTGCGCCCGCCGGCGATGGCGAGCCGCCCGTCCACGACCCACAGCTTGTTGTGCATGCGCCGGTTCAGATGCCAGCCGCCGAGCAGCATCTCCAGCGCCAGGCCCGGCGGGCCGAATCGGCGCCAGCGCGTGGCGTTGAACAGGCGGACCTCGATGCGGGCATGGGCGTCGAGGGCCGTGAGCACGCGCTCGGCGCCGACGGCGTACATGTCGTCGAGCAGCATGCGCACGCGCACGCCGCGCTCGGCGACGCGCAGCACCTCGCGCGCCAGCAGGCCGCCGGTCATGTCGCAGCGCCAGATGTAGTACTGCAGGTCGAGGCTGGCGGTTGCCGTGCGGGCGGCCGCGACGCGGGCGGCGAAGGCGGCCAGGCCGTCCGGCATCACGACCACGCCCTCGTCGGAGCCCAGGGCCGCGCTGCTGGGCGTCGGCACGGTCACCGTCGGGGCGGGGTCGGGGTCAGGCGGCCTCGGCCAGGGCCGGCGCGGGCGAGGCCTCGACCGCCAGGATGTCCAGCCGGGCCTTGATCGGCAGATGGTCCGAGGCGATGCGGGCGAGGGCGCTGTCGTGCGGTTCGATGCCGCGCACCAGGCCACGCGGCCGGCCGAGGATGCGATCGAGCGGCAGCAGCGGCCGGCGGCTCGGGAAGGTGGCGGGGCCCGGCCGCGCATCGCTGAACCCGGCTTCGAGCGCGCGGAGGGAGGAGCGCCGCCCCGGGCGCCATTCATTGAGGTCGCCGAGCATGACGGTCGGGATGTCGTCGCCCTCGGCGAGGGCGGCGAGGATTGCCTCCGCCTGCTGCATGCGGTGGCGCCGCAGCAGGCCGAGATGGGCGGAGACGACGCGCAGCCGGCCGGCGGGCAGTTCGAGGTCGGCCATCACCGCGCCGCGCGGCTCGCCGCCGGGCAGCGCCAGGCGCCGCAGACGCAGGGCGCGGGCGTTGCGGACAAGCAGCGCGTTGCCGCGCCAGCCATGCCCGCCGCGTTCGAGCGAGAGCGGCAGCAGGGTCAGGCCCGTCCGGCGTTCGACGGCGGCGATGTCGAGCAGGCCATGCCGGCGGCCGAATCGGCGGTCGGCCTCCTGCAGGGCGAGGATGTCGGCGTCGAGTTCGGCGATCACCTCGGCCACCCGTTCCGGGTCGAAGCGCTTGTCGGTGCCGACGCATTTGTGGACGTTGTAGGAGGCGATGGTCAGGGCCCCCGCCGGGACCGCATGCCGCTCCGGCGCGGCGACGCCGAGCCGGTCCCGGATCCCCGCAGTCAGGCGGGCCAGGGTCGTCTTGCGTCCGTGAGGCGGCCGCAGGGGCTGCAGGTTCATCCGGTGGTCGATCCAGGGGTTCAGCCGGCCGATCAGGCCGCCGCGCTTGGGCAGATATAGTAGGCGACCCGGCACCTGCCATCCCAGGACAATTGATGCAGTCCGACGGTGCATGCGCGCCATGCCCGCCCGGATGGGACCGTCATGGCGCCGGCGCATGGCCAGCGGCGCCGGCTTCGGGAAGTATGGGCGGCGAGAAGGGGAACGCCGATGACCGAAGACACCCGCCTGGACCCGCCGAGCCTTGAGATCGCGGGGCCGCGCGCCACCATCCGCCTGCACCGGTCGCGCCACCGCAACCGGATCGAGCCGGGCGACATCGTCCGCATCCTGGAACATCTCGACACCGTCGATGCCAACAGGGACCTGCGGGTGCTGGTGCTGGCGGCGAGCGGCCCTGCCTTCAGCGCCGGCTTCCACCTCGGCGGATTCGCCGAGGACAAGGAGGCCGCCGCCCGCGCCCCCGGCTTCGACGCCATGGTCGACCGCTTCGAGGCGGTGCGCATCCCGACCATCTGCCGGTTGCAGGGGGGCGTCTACGGCGGCTCCACGGATCTCGCCCTGACGGCGGATTTCCGCATCGGCGTGACCGGGATGGAGATGTTCATGCCGGCCGCGCGGCTCGGCGTGCACTACTACCCGGGCGGGCTGCGGCGCTACGTCTCGCGCCTCGGGCTCAACACCGCCAAGCGGCTGTTCCTCACGGCCGAGAAGCTGGGTGCTGAGGAATTGCTGCGCATCGGCTACCTGACCCATCTGGTCGCGCCGCAGGATCTGGATGCGGCGGTGGACCGGCTGGCGGGGACGCTCGCCGCCATGGCGCCGCTCGCCGTGCAGGGGATGAAGCAGGCGCTGAACGAGATCGGCCACGGCGCGCTCGACGTCGCTGCCTGCAACGAGCGGGCGCGGATCTGCAAGGAGAGCGCCGATATCCAGGAAGGCCTCGCGGCCTTCCGGGAGAAGCGCACGCCGGTGTTCCGCGGCGCCTGACGGCCGCGCAGCCTCCTCGTTCCCCGACACCGCCCGCGCGGCGGCGCGGCCCTGCGGAAGGAAGCCGACATGCCCCTCGATTCCGGCGCCCAGCGCGTTCTTGACCTGATACGCGAGATCGGGCGTCCGCCACTGCACACGCTGAGCCACGAGGCGGCGCGAGCCGCCTATGCCGCCTCCCGCCGCGTGCTGCAGCCCGAGCCGCCGGCCGTCGCCGAAACCGATGACCTGGTCTGCCCCGGTCCGGCCGGGCCGATCCGGCTGCGCCGCTACCGGGGCCTCGGCACCGCGGCCGGCGAGGCGCTGCCCTGCCTGGTCTTCCTGCATGGCGGCGGCTGGGTGATCGGCGACCTCGACAGCCATGACCAGCTCTGCCGCAGCCTGGCGAACCATGCCGGCGCGGTGGTGATCGCGGTGGACTACCGGCTGGCGCCCGAGGCGCGCTTCCCCGCCGCGGTCGAGGATGCCGTCGCCGCGCTGCGCTTCGTCGCCGCCGAGGCGGCACGGCTCGGCATCGACCCCGCGCGCATCGCGGTGGGCGGGGACAGCGCCGGGGGCAACCTCGCCGCGGTGCTGGCGCTGATGGCGCGGGACGGCACGGTGCCGGCGCCGGGCTTCCAGCTCCTGCTCTACCCGGCGACCGATCTCGGCGGGAACACGCCGGCCTATCAGCGCTTCACCGAGGGCTATCCGCTGACCACCACGACGATGCGCTGGTTCATCGACCACTACGTGCCGGAGGCGGCGCAGCGGTACGACTGGCGGGCTTCCCCGCTGCGGGCGGTGACGCTCTCCGACACTGCGCCGGCCTTCGTCATGACCTGCGGCCACGATCCGCTGGTGGACGAGGGCATCGCCTATGCGCGGCGCCTCGACGAGGAGGGGGTGCATGTCACCCATCTGCACCTCGCCGACCAGATGCACGGTTTCCTGACCATGGGCCGCCTGATCCCGGCGGCGGAGCTGACGATCCGCCAGGCGGCGGCGGTCCTGCGGGTGCATTGGGGGCTGGACGGGTCGGCGTGAGCGCGGGCCGGCCACGGCGGCATCAGGGCGTCGGGGCGGCAGGCGCCGCATCGGCGACGGCAGGGCAGCCGGCCAGGGCAGCACGGACGCGCCGGTGCGCAAGCCGCGGGCGGGCCGGGGCATCGCCGGGGCCGTGGGCGGCGCGTCGCCGCGGCAGCCGTTCCGGTCGGCTGTGCAATGGGAAGGCGTTTTCGTCCCCGGCGTTCGGAGCTTGGCTTCGCGTCGCCCGGCATTTGGGCTCCCCACGAAGTGCGCGCGCCGTTCCCTCCGCACCTGGGCGATGCCTCGACACTCAGGGCATGCGGCGGCACATGCCGGGTTATGCGAACAGCCCTTTGGAATGACCGGTGAGGGCGGAATTGGAGGGGCTCCGCCCCTCCAAGCCACCCCGCCAAAGGCCCGAGGCCTTTGGAAACCATCAATTGGTGCCGCGCGGCCCGGCCGGCCCTGCCCCGCATTATCCACGGCATTCCGGGAGGCAGTGCGCCGCCCGGCGCACCCGCCTCCGGGGCCTTCGCCGCGCGGGCATCGGCGGTGGATGGCGACACCCTGGCGACGGCCGGCGGAAGGCTGCGCATTCACGGCATCGATGCTCCGGAATCCGACCAGACCTGCCGGCGCGGTGGCCAAGCCTATGCCTGCGGCGAAGCGGCGCGGCGGGCCCTGGCCGCCCTGCCGGGGAACGGGCGCCTGACCTGCGAGGCGCTCGACACCGACCGCTACGGCCGCCGCGTCGTCCGCTGCCGCAACGCCGGCGGCCTCGACATCGGCCGCGAACTGGTGCGCCAGGGCTGGGCGGTCGCCTTTGCCCGCTATGCCGAGGATTACGCCGCAGAGGCGAATGAGGCGCGCGCCGCCCGTCGCGGCCTCTGGGACGGCAGCTTCGAAAACCCCGCCGACTGGCGCGCGAGGCATCGTCCGTAGCGGGAGGGAAGCCGTTCCGCCCGCATTTCTTGTGGTGGGCGCGGCGGGTCGTCGGGTTGACGGGGTCGGCTGGCCCGGCCAATGCATGGGCGGGCTTCACGAAATGTAACCGGAGATATCACTGTATGCGCCAGACGCGCCTCACGACGCGCCTGATCCGATCCTTGGGCCTGGCCGGCCGGTTCCGTGCAACCATCCTTGCCGCTGCCGCCCTGTTTCCCGCCGCCGCCCTCGCTGCCCCTTGCCCGACCGGGATGCCGGTGGCCGGCGAGTTCTCCTCCGGCTTCGGCTATCGCGGCCGCGGCTTCCACCCCGGGGTGGATATTCGCGCGCCGATCGGCTCCGCGGTCCGCGCCGCCTCGGGCGGCACCGTTGTCTTCGCCGGGCGCTACTACGCCTACGGCATCATGCTCGAGATCGAGCACCAGGACGGCACGCGCGCCCGCTATGCCCATCTGGCGCGCATCGACCGCGATGTCCGCGTCGGCGAGCGCATCATGGCCGGTCAGGTCATCGGCGCCGTCGGCCGGACCGGGCGCAGCACCGGGCCGCACCTGCATGTGGAGCTGCGCCGCGACGGGCGGCCCACCGATCCCTGGCCCTGGCTGACGCGGACCGCCTGCACGGACGGCATCGAGATCGCCGAGGCGCGGCGCTGAGAGACCGTTTGGAAAGTCCGGCACCGGCCCGCACCCCCACCCGGCCTCGGGCGCCATACCGCCGACCCCGTCCGATGAGGTCATCGGCCAGAGCCTGCGGCATGATACGAGCGGCACGAGTTCTTGACTCGTGCCGAGGCCGCGAATGCGGCCCGCCGGCAGTCCGACGAAGCCAAGCGAGCCGGAGGTTTGCGCCCGGCGCCTGAGGGCAGGAAAAGCCTCATGCCAGCGGTCGCGAATAGCGGCCGCTGGCATGAGTCCCGGAGGTCCAGGGGACCCGGTCCCCTGGCGGGGGTCTCGGGGGCGGCGCCCCCGAGCCTCGCCTCGCTTCCTTATCGCCCCGGGCGCGAGCCTACCCGCGCGCCTTTCGGATCGCCGCCTGGGCCATGGTGTCGAGCGCGCTGAGGAAGCGCGACTTGTCCGCCCCGCCCATCGGTGCCGGCCCGCCCCCGATGGCGCCGATCTCCCGCAGGTGGCGCGCCACCTCCCGCCCCGCCAGCGCGCTGCCGATATTGTCCGTGGTCCAGGGCTTGCCCTTGAAGGACAGCGCGAAGGCCCCCTTGGCGAGGCAGCGCGCGGCGAGCGGGATGTCGGCTGTCAGGCAGATGTCGATCGGACGCGCTTCCTCGGCGATGAAGTCGTCGGCCTTGTCGGCCCCCTCGGCGACCACCACCAGGCGCACGAAGGGTACGGGCGGCGGGCGAACGGGCCGCGCGCCGTTGGTCACGAGGATCACCTGCAGGCCGAGCCGGCCGGCGACGCGCACCGCCTCCTCCCGCACCGGGCAGGCGTCGGCGTCGACCAGGAGGCGGGGCAGGGCGGGCGCTTCCATACGGCCACTCCTATGCGGTCGAGCGGCGCGGCCGTGCAAGCCGGATCGGCCGACCTGCCTTGGCGTTCCCGCCTGCCGGTGCGATACCGCCGGGACTGTGTTGAGGAGACGGGCAGACGATGAGCAGCACGGCCGAAGCGGCCCCGACATGGCACGGCATCCTGCGCCAGGCCTTCAAGGACCAGGACGTTCGCCTGGTCACCTATGTCCCCGACAACGTGTTGCGGCCGCTCATCGATGGCTGCCATGCGGACCCCTTCTTCACGACCTTCTCCTGCACGCGTGAGGAAGAGGCCGTCGGCATCGTCACCGGCGCCTGCATGGCCGGGATGCGCGGCGTCGTGCTGATGCAGACCTCGGGCTTCGCCACCCTGCCGAACGCGCTTGCCTCCCTGCCGGTCGCCTTCCAGGTGCCGGTGGTGATGGTTGTCAGCGAGCGCGGCACGATGGGCGAGTTCAATCCGGGCCAGGCGATCGTCTGCCGGACCATGCGGCCGATCCTCGATTCGATGGGCATCGAGCACCACACCATGACCCGGCTGGACGAGGCCGCCTTCGTCGCCGACCGCACCATCCGCCAGGCCTTCGCGACACGCTGGCCGGCCTGCCTGATCATTTCCCCGCTGCTGAGCGGAGGGCGCAAGTGATGACCGAGACGACCGGCAACCTGCATGTGATGAACCGCGCGGCGCTGACGAAGCGGCTGGTCGCGGGGCTGAAGAACCGCGAGGCGGTGATCGGCGGCATCGGCAATTCGAACTGGGATCTCTGGGGCGCGGGGCAGCGGCCGGAGAACTTCTACATGCTCGGCAGCATGGGCCTCGCCGCGCCGATCGCCTTCGGCGTCGCGATCGCGCAGCCGGCCCGGCGCGTCTTCGCGCTGGAGGGGGACGGGTCGCTGCTGATGCAGCTCGGCTGCCTGTCCACCATCGCGGCGCAGGCGCCGAAGAACCTCGCCATCATCGTCTGGGACAACGGCATCTACCAGATCACCGGCGGGCAGAGCACGCCGGCGGCGCAGGCGAGGACCGACATCGTCGCCATCGCCCGCGCCTCGGGGATCGCATCGGCTGCCTGGGCGGCCGACGAGGCGGAATTCGACGTGCTGGTGGCCAGGGCCCTGACCACCGACGGGCCGCATGTGATCGGCGTGAAGATCGACAACGAGCCGGGCCGCAACCAGACCGACCGCGACCCGATCCGCTTCCGCGAGAGCTTCATGCGCGCGATGGCGGAACCGGTCTGACCGGCGCAGGGCGGTTCGTGCCACCTGGTCCCGAAGGCGTGCGGCCTTCGGGACTCTCCTCTGCCTGCGGCCCACCGGGCCGCGCGCCGTCGCCGCTGGCGCGGCGGAGGCGCGAGTCGAGGCGGGGCGGGCGGTCCGGGCCCTGAAACCGCGGCCTGCGACGGAGCGCCCCGATGCGCCGCGTCGCGATATCGCGGGCCGGCGGCGGGCTGCCGACGTGCCCGCCGGCCTTCCGGCTGACCAGCCATCGGCATACCTCCTTCGGGCTCGGGGCGCTCTGCCTGTGCCTCGTTCGCCATCCGGCGGGCGCGCCCGGCCTTCGCGCGCGGGCTGGCGGGACGGCGGCGCGGATCGCGAGGCCGCCGGCGTCTGCGGGATGCAGCAAGGCCCCCCCCCCCGGGGGGGGGGAGGCCAGTGTCAGATGATCGGCCCGCGCAGGAAGCCCAGCGCCGGCAGCGGCGTCCATTTCCGCGGCAGGTCCGAACGCCGGATGGGCGCCACCGAATAATGCGGCACGGGCTGCTTCGCCCGCACCAGCCAATCCGCATAGGCCTTGACCTGCTGGTCCCGCCAGGCGCGATCGTCCAGCGCCTGGGCGCGCGATCGGAACACCTCCGCCACGCGGCTTCTTCGCCCCACCGTCGCCACGACGGCCCAGAGCGTGTCGTCATCCCCGGCGCGGACACTGACCAGGATCCCCACGGGCGAAAACCTTGCAAATCGGCCCCCGGCGGGTCAAGGCCCGCGACGGGTCACGCGGCCGTGCGGGAGGCGAGGCCGATCCTCTTCAGCGGGCCGAACCCGTGTACCAGCTTCACCTGCGCGACGGCGGCGTCGTGGATCGATGCCGTCGGCGTGCCGCGGTGCGTTCGCCCATCAGGCTGAACAGGCCGACATCCATGCCGTGTTTCCCTTCCTCTCTGGCCCCGATGGTCCCGCACCAGGTCGGTGGGCTCAAGGGACCCTGGCTTGCGGTACCGCGCGCGGCGCGCTGATCTGCCGTCCGGAATGCGGGGAGCGGAACGCGTGATCGTCATCGGCCGGGGCAGCGTGCAGCAGGAGGAATGCGACGTGATGGGGCACATGAACGTGCGCCACTACGTCGCACGTGTGGCGGATGCGCTCGCCTGGCTGATGCTGGAGGCGGGGCTGCCGCCTTCCCGCGGGGCGCTTTCGGTGCTCGACCAGCACATCCGCTTCCTGCGGGAGATGGCGCCGGGCACGCCCTTCACCATCCTCGGCGGCACCGTGGACCGGCGCGGCGACCGGCTGCGCTGCTTCGCCGAGATCCGCAATAGCGCCACCGGCCTGCCTTCGGCGACCGTGGTGACCGACCTCGGCCATGCCGACCCGGCCACCGGCGCGCTGCGGCCGCTGCCGGAAGGCCTGCGGTGGGAGGCGCTGCGGGTCGCGGTGCCCGACCACGCCGCGCCGCGCGGCCTGGCCTTCGCGCCGCCGCGCACCCTTCCGAACCGCGAGGAGGCGCTGGCGATGGGCCTCGCCGAGGCCTATCGCGGCGCGGTCCGCCCGGACGAATGCGACCGCGACGGCGTCATGCGCTCCGACGGTGTCATCGCCCGCGTCTGGGACGGCGTGCCGAACCTGCGCAACCGCGGCACCGGCCTCGGCGTGAAGGAGGAAGGCATCGGCGGCGCCGCGCTCGAATACCGGCTGCTGCACCTGCATCCGCTGCGGGAGGGGCAACTCGTCACCGTCACCAGCGGCCTGCGCGCGCTGGCCGAGAAGACCACGACCTGGACGCACCTGCTGCATGACGGCGAGACCGGCGCGCCGGTGGCGGCGGCGGAGGCGGTGGGCGTCGCCTTCGACCTCAAGGCACGCAAGGCCATTCCCATCCCGCCGGCGCAGCGCGCCGCGCTGGAGGCGCTGCTGATCCCCGGCCTCGGCCTGTAGCGTGGCGCCGAACCGTCGAGGGCCGCTGGCGGAGGCCGCGGCCAGCCGGTATCTCCGCATGCGACGCCCCCGCCGGAGGGGCAGGGAGGAAACAACGACATGACCTTCGCCATCGGCCGCCGCGCGGCACTCGGCCTGCTCGCCGCGGGGGCTTCGGTCCCCGCCCTGCATGCGCAGACCGTGTCGCGCCCCGCGCGCATCATCGTCGGCTTCCCGCCCGGCGGGTCCTCGGACGTGGTGGCGCGGCTCTATGCCGAAAGGCTGCGCGGCACCTACGCGCCGCAGTTGCTGGTGGACGGGCGCGTCGGTGCGGCCGGCCGCATCGCCGTCGAATACGTCAAGGGCGTGGAACCGGACGGGCTGACCTTCCTGCAGACCCCGGCCTCGATGCTGACGTTGCAGCCGCACGTCTTCCCGCGGGAGGTGCGCTACGATGCGCTGACCGACCTCATCCCGGTCTCCACCGTCTGCACCTACCCCTTCGCCTTCGCGGTGCCGAAGGACCATCCGGCGCAGACGCTTCCCGCCTGGATCGACTGGGCCAAGGCGCAGGGGCGGGAGCTGCCCTGGGCCTCGCCGGCGGCGGGCTCGGCGCCGCATTTCATGGGCATCATGCTCGGCAGGAAGGCCGGCATCACGCTGACCCACGTGCCCTTCCGCGGCGCCGCGCCGGCGGTGCAGGACCTGATCGCGGGGCGGCTTGCCTGCTTCATCGGCGTGCTGGGCGATGTCTCGACGCATCACGGACAGGGGCTGCGGCTGCTCGCCGTCTCCTCCGCCGCGCGCAATCCGCGCTTTCCGGATGTGCCGACCTTCCGCGAACTCGGCCATCCCGACTTCGACAAGGAGGAATGGTTCGGCGCCCTGCTGCCGGCCGGCACGCCCGCGCCCATCGTGGCGGGGCTGCACGGTGCCATCCGCGCGGCGGCGGCGACGCCGGAGATGGTCGCGGCCCTCGACCGGCTGGAATACGCACCGACGACGTCCGAGAGCCCCGCCGCCTTCGCGGCGCGCATACGGCAGGAACGGGAGGAGTGGGGGGCGATCGTGCGGGAGAGCGGGTTCCGGCCGGAGAATTGAGGAACGCCGGGGGGAAGGGAACGTCTCCCCCCGGCCCCCCAGCCTTCCTTGGGACCCTGGGGACTGATCGCTGCGGTCGGGCCGAGGGGGGCCTGTCCTTCCGAACTTGTCGGGCAACCGGCACCGCGCGACGCTGCCGCCATGCAGACCCCCCGCGAGATTCGCCTCAACGCCTTCGACATGGCCTGCATCGGCCACATCCAGCAGGGCATGTGGACGCATCCGCGCGACCGCGCCGTGGACTACCTCTCGCTGGACCACTGGACCGGACTCGCGCGCCTGCTGGAACGCGGCCTGTTCGACGGGCTGTTCCTGGCTGACGTGCTCGGCGTCTACGACGTGCATGGCGGCAGCCAGGACGCGGCGGTGCGGCATGGCGTGCAGATCCCGCTGCTCGACCCGATGCTGCTGGTGCCGGCGATGGCGGCGGTGACGCAGCATCTTGGCTTCGGCGTCACGGTGAACCTCGCCTGGGAACCGCCGGCGCTGCTGGCGCGGCGCTTCTCGACGCTCGACCACCTGACGCGCGGGCGCATCGGCTGGAACATCGTCACCGGCTACCTCGACAGCGCGGCACGCGCGATGGGGCTCGACCGCCAGATGGCGCATGACGACCGCTACGACATGGCGGACGAGTTCATGCAGGTCGCCTACCGGCTGTGGGAAGAATCCTGGGCCGCCGACGCCGTGAAGCGCGACCGCGACACCGGCGTCTACGCCGACCCGTCGCGCGTCGCGCGCATCCGGCACGAGGGCCGGCAATACCGGCTGGATGCGCCGCATCTTGTGGAGCCATCCCCGCAGCGCACGCCGGTGCTGTATCAGGCGGGCGCCTCGGATCGCGGCCGCGCCTTCGCCGCGCGCCACGCGGAATGCGTGTTCCTGAACGGCGGGCCGAAGCCGCATGTCGCGTCGCTGGTGGCCGACCTGCGCGCGCGGGCGGCGCCGCGCCCGATCAAGGCCTTCATGGGTGCCACGCTGATCATCGGCCGCACCGCGGCGGAAGCGCGCGACAGGCTCGAGGACTACCGCCGCCACGCGAGCGTCGAGGCCGCGCTGGTGCATGCCTCCGCCTCGCTGGGTATCGACCTGGCGCGACTCGGCATGGATGACGAGCTGCCCGCCGCGCCCTCCGAGGCCATCCGCTCCAATGTCGAGGCCCTGCGCGCCGCCGCCCCGCGCGCGACCAAGCGCGCGCTGATCGACCGCATGATCCTCGGCAGCCGTCAGCCGCCGATCCTCGGCAGCGCGGAGGAGGTCGCCGACGCCCTCATCGCCTGGGTGGACGAGGCCGACATCGACGGCTTCAACCTCTCCCGCACTGTCATCCCCGAATGCCTGGAGGATGTGGTGACGCTGCTGGTGCCGGTGTTGCAGGAGCGCGGCCGCTACAAACGCGGCTACGCGCCGGGGACCTATCGGGAGAAGCTTTTCGGCGCCGGGCCGCGGCTTGCCGCCCCGCACCCGGCGGCCGCCGTCGCCCGCTGACTTGCCGGGCCGCCGCGGCGCGCTACCTTCCCCAGCGAACCCCAGGGAATATTGAGACATGGACGGAACCCAGATGCCCGCCGCCGCGGCGCTGACGGCGCGCTACGGCGCCGGTGCCGAGCCCAAGGCCGGGCCGTGGAACGACACCATCGCGCTGCTGCTCTCGCACCGCTCGGTGCGCGGCTTCAGGACCGATGCGCCGCCCGATGGCACGCTCGAGACGCTGGTGGCCGCCGCGCAGTCGGCCGCGACCTCGTCCAACCTGCAGACCTGGTCGGTGGTTTCGGTCAACGACCCGGCGGTGCGCAGGGAGATGGCGACGATCGCCGGCAACCAGAAGCACATCGAGCAATGCCCGATCTTCCTCGTCTTTCTCGCCGACGTGTCGCGCAATGCGCGGCTCGCGGCGGCGGAGGGGACTGAGCTCGCCGGCCTGCCCTATCTCGAATCCTTCCTGGTCGCGTCGATCGACGCCGCGCTCGCCGCGCAGAACGCGGTGGTGGCGGCGGAGAGCCTCGGCCTGGCGAATGTCTATATCGGCGCGCTGCGCAACGACGTGAAGCGGGTGGCCGAACTGCTCGGCCTGCCGCCGGGCGTGGCGCCGGTCTTCGGCCTCTGCGTCGGCTACGCGCTGCCCGGCCGCGAAGGCGAGGTGAAGCCGCGCCTGCCGCAGGCGGCCGTGCTGCACCACGAGACATACGATGCCGACGACGCCGGCCACCGCGCCGCCTATGACCCGCGCCTTGCCGACTTCTCGCGCCGCAACGAGATGCTGGGCGACACCTGGACGCAGCGCGTCATCTCGCGCCTCGGCACGCTTGGCGCGCTGCGCGGCCGGGACAGGCTAAAGGACGCGCTGGTCGCCCTTGGCTTCCCGCTGCGTTAAGCAGCGTCAGCGCCTTCGCATCCTGCGGGGGCCACGGCCGGTCACGCTGCGTCCGGCGCGAGGCAAGGGCTTCGAAGGGCCTTTCGGCCGAGGGGCCCCATTCACGTTGCGGCGCAAGGTGAATGGGTTCCCATGATGGCGTGGCCCGGAGGCGCAAGGCCCCTCCGGTTCATCGCCCGGTGATGCTCTCCCGTAGCCGCGCGTCGAAATAGGCGACGGTGCGCCGCAGCCCGTCCTCTAGCGGCACCTTCGGCTCCCAGCCGAGCAGGCGCCTCGCGAGGCCGATGTCCGGGCAGCGTCGTGTCGGGTCGTCCTGCGGCAGCGGCCGCTGTTCGAGCCGCGCGCCGTCGCCGCAAAGCGCGAGGATGCGCTCCGCCAGTTCCCGCACCGTGATCTCGTGCGGATTGCCGAGGTTGACCGGCCCGGTCACCTCGTCCGGCGTCTCCATCAGCCGGATCAGCCCTTCCACCAGGTCGTCCACGAAGCAGAAGGCGCGCGTCTGCGTGCCTTCGCCGTAGATCGTCACCGGGTTTCCCTGCAGCGCCTGGACGATGAAGTTGGACACCACGCGCCCGTCGTTCGGATGCATGCGCGGCCCGTAGGTGTTGAAGATGCGCGCCACCTTGATGCGGACGTTGTGCTGGCGGCGGTAGTCGAAGAACAGCGTCTCCGCGCAGCGCTTGCCCTCGTCGTAGCAGGCGCGCGGCCCGAGCGGGTTGACGCTGCCGCGATAATCCTCGGGCTGCGGGTGCACCTCGGGGTCGCCATAGACCTCGCTGGTCGAGGCCTGCAGCACCTTGGCCTTCACCCGCTTGGCGAGGCCGAGCATGTTGATCGCCCCGCTGATCGAGGTCTTGGTCGTCTGCACCGGATCGAACTGGTAGTGCACCGGGGAAGCCGGGCAGGCCAGGTTGTAGATCTCGTCCACCTCGACATAGAGCGGGAAGCTGACGTCGTGGCGGATGGCCTCGAACTGCGGATGCGGCAACAGGTGCGCGATGTTGTCGCGCGTGCCGGTGAAGTAGTTGTCCACGCAGAGCACGGAATGCCCCTGCGCCAGCAGCCTTTCGCAAAGATGGGACCCGATGAAGCCGGCCCCGCCGGTGACCAGGACGCGCTTTCGGGAGATCATCGGCGAGGGCTCGTCATCGTTCGGGTCAAGGCGTCCTCCATGCGTGCCCGGCGGCGCGGCGCGGCCCGATGCTGCCGGTCCGCCGGGCCGCGGCAGGACACCATGGCGGATGGCACCGGACAAGGCGCCGGGGTGCCGCGTCGCCTCAGTGCGCCGCATGATGCGGACCCCATCCTTTACGCCGCCTGAAGCGGGCGAAGGATCAGCGTCCGGTCATCGGACCCGGCAATCCCATCGGCGCGTCCGGCCCGCGTGGCGGGTCGGGCGGAACCCTCATGCCGGAAGGCCGCTGTCTCGCGCACAGCCGCCACACCGGCCCTGCGCGCGATGCCGCCAGGCGCGCCTCCGGCACACCGGCCGCGAGGCGCGGCGCGTCAGCCCAGGCCTGCAGCCCGGCGCAACCGGCGGAGGGCTTCCTGCAGCCGGGGCGCGGCCACCATCGCGCCGGCTTCCGCCTGCGGGATCGGGCCGCATGGCGGCGGCAGCGCGTCGAGAACCAGCGAGACTTCCTGCAGCAGGACCTCGCGACGACCGGGCCGTGCCGGGATGACGACATCGAGGCCGCGCGCCATGGCCGCGTTGGCGTAGGGATCCCGGTCGTCTTCCGTCAGCCACCCGACGACGGGGCCGGAAAATCCCGCCGCGCGCAGCGGCACCACCCAATCCGTGCCGTCATGCGCGCGCAGCATGCGCAGGATGAGGTCGGCCTCCGGCGCGGCCTCGGGCGGTTCGGCGCGGATCTCCAGCGCGACGCCCTGCGCGGCGAGCACCGTGCGCGCTTCCTGTCGTGCGGCGAGGCTCATCGTCTCGGCGCACCACGGGTCGAGCAGCAGCAGGCGCGGCCGGCGCCCCTCCGGCGCGAGGGCGCGGCGCAGCCGCGCGCGCAGCGCCGCGTCGCGTTCGGGCGGCAGCGCCGGCGTCACCGCGCGGCCGCGGACCTTCACCTGTTCCTCGGCCAGGGCGATGCGCGCCGCGGTGCGCTGCGCGGCATGGATGCGGTACATCGCCACCGGCCAGGGCACCTGCGCGATGCGCGGTCGCAGCGCCGCCGCGCGCAACCACATCTCGTAATCGAAGACCGCCGCCAGCGAGGTGTCGAGCGCGCCGCCGATCCTCTCCCACAGCCGGCGGGTGAACAGCGCCTCCGGCTGGAGGAAGAAGGCGCCTTCCGCCCAGCGGCCGAAGATGTCGCCCATCGCGGCGACGGTGAAATCCTCCGGCCCCGCCGCGAGCGGCCGTTGCACGCCGAGGATGCGCCGCCGGCGATGCGGCAGGGAGAACCCGTGCACGATGTCGGCCTGCGGATCGCGTGCCCAGGCGGCGCCGAGACGATGCAGCGCGCCGGGTGCGAGCAGGTCGTCGGCGTTGATCCAGCCGAACAGGTCGGCGTCGCTGCCGGCGAAGCCCTTCCCGATTGCCTCGGCCGGGCCGCTGTCCTTCCCGACGATGGCGCCGTGCAGCAGCGGCCGATAGCGCGCCAGCACCTCCGCAGTGCCGTCGGTGGAGCAGGCATCGACGACCACATGCTCGACCGCCGGGTAGCCCTGGGCAGCGACGGAGAGGATCGTCTCCTCCAGCCACGGCCCCGGATTGTAGCAGGGCGTCACCAGGCGGATGCGCGGCCAGCGCGCGCCTTCGGGCAGCAGCGCGGCGAGGGCCTCGCGCGCCACCTCGGGCGGGCGGGCAAAGGGCCAGGGCAGCTCGCCGAAGCGCGGCCAGGCGGCGCCGGCCATGGCCTCGTCCCCGCAGGCGGGCAGCGGCGCGAGCAGATCCGCGGCTGCCCGCGCATCGCCGGCGGCGAGCGCGGCGAAGCCCGCATTGAAGCGCGCGGCGGGGTCTTCCGGCGCCTCGGCATGCGCCAGGGCGAAGGCGATGCCCGCGCGCCCCGGACGGCCGGTCGCGAGCAGTGCCAGGCCGGCCGCATTCGCCGCCGCCGCGTCGATGCCGGCGAGCGCCCGCGCCGCCGCCCCATCCCCCGCACCGAGCGCGGCGGCGCCGAGCCGGCGCAGCAGGTCGTCGCGACCGGCATCCTCGATGAGCCGCGCCAACTCGGCGAGCAATGCGCTCGGCATGTCCCGCGTCGCGGCGGCGGCGGCCGCGACCAGCTCCTCCAGCAGCGCCGTGTCGGCGCCCGCGTTCAGGCTGCGGCGGTAGGCGGGCAGGCCTGCTTCGAGCAGGGCACGGCGCATCGCAGGGCGCGGGCTGCCGCGCCAGGCGGCGCGCAGCATCGCGACCGCTTCCTCCACCGCGCCGCGCTGGCGCAGCGCCTCGCCCGCCATGCCGAGCAGATCGGCGAGGCGCGCATCGCCCCGGGCCGCCGCGAAGGCCGGCATGGCCACGCGCAGCGCCGTCGCCGGGCGGCGCAGCCGGGCGTGCAGCATCGCGACGCGCAGCCGCAGGACCGGATCCTCCGGCGCAGCCTCCAGAGCGGCGAGGCTCAGCGCCGCGGCCTCCGCGCCCAGCCCCGCATCCGCGGCCGCCGTTGCGGTGGCGAACAGCCCTTCGGGTGATCCCGCCGCCGACCCGCCGGGAGGGACCTGCCCGGGCAGGCGCAATGTCGTGCCGGGTGGCAGCCTCGCCATGCCGCTCCTATTCCGCCGCGCGCATCGCCGGCGCGGGCAGCACCGCGGCGAGCGAGGTGCGCACCACGATCGCCGCCGGCCCCGGCGCGGCGAGGGAAGCCGCCAGCGCCGGCATGTCGCCCGGCCCGTCGATGCGCGTCACCGGCACGCCGAAGGCGGCGCACCAGGTCGCGAAATCGGGGTTCTCCAGCGTGGTGCCGGAGACGCGGCCGGGATGCGCGCGCTCCTGGTGGATGCGGATCGAGGCATAGGCGCCGTTGTCCGACAGCAGCATCTTGAGCGGCACGCCGCGGGCGACGGCGACGGCGAATTCGCCGCCCGTCATCAGCGCCCCGCCGTCGCCGACCGCCGCGATCACCTGCCGCTCCGGATGGCGCAGCGCCGCCGCCACGCCGGCAGGCACGCCGAAGCCCATTGCGCCCGAGACCGGCGCGAGCAGCCGCTGCGGCGGCGTCCAGGGCACCTTGCGGTAGAAGGGGGCGCCGAAGGTGCCGGCATCGAGCGTGACGATCGCATCCGCCGCGGCGAGCTCGCCGATGCGGCGCGCGACCTCGGCGAAGGCGACGCCGTCCTCGTGCTCGCCGGGGCGCACGCCGGTGTCGGCGAGATGGAGCGCGCGCAGCCGGGCGTTCCACGCCTCGCGCGCGGCCGGCGCGGCCGGGGCCTCGGCGCGCAGCGCCGCGATCAGTGCGACCGCGTCGGCGGCGAGGGCCATCTCGGCGGGGAACAGCCAGCCGAGGAAGCGCGGCTCGGCGCAGACATGTACCAGCCGCTGCCCCGGCGCCGGCCAGGTCCAGCCCTGGGTGGTGATGTCGGTCAGCCGCGTGCCGAGGGCGAGGACGAGGTCGCTCTCGGCGAAGGCTGCGCGCTGCGCATCCGGGTTGCGCAACCCGAGATCGCCCGCATAGAGCGCATGCCCGTTCGGAAACAGGTCCTGCCGGCGGAAGGAGACCGCGACGGGCAGCTTCCAGGCTTCCGCGAAGGCATGCAGCTCCTCCCGCCCGCCGGGCCGGTCGAAGGCGTGGCCGGCGAGCAGGATCGGTCGTTCGGCCCCGCGCAGCATGGCTGCGAGCCGCGCGACCTCGGCCGGCGCGGGGATGGCCGGGGCGGGCAGCGTCGCGGGCGGCGCCGCGGCGGTGCAGGGTTCGGCCAGCACGTCCTCGGGCAGCGAGAGCACCACAGGGCCCGGTACGCCCTGCATCGCCATGGCGTAGGCGCGGGCGATCAGCTCCGGCACCTGGTTCGGCTCGGTCGCCTCGCCCACCCATTTGGCGATGCCGCCGAACATCCGCGCGTAGTCGATCTCCTGGAAGGCATTGCGGCGCAGGTCGCGCTTCTCCACCTGGCCGACCAGCAGGATCAGCGGCACCGCGTCCTGTTCCGCCGTGTGCACGGCGATCGAGGCGTTGCAGGCGCCGGGGCCCCGCGAGACCAGCACGACGCCCGGCCGCCCGGTCATCTTCGCGTCCGCCACCGCCATGAAGCCGGCACCGCCCTCGCTGCGGCAGGTGACGAGGTCCATCCGCGGATGGGCGTGCAGCGCATCCAGCAGCGCGATGTACGATTCGCCTGGCACGCAGAAGGCGCGGTCCACACCCTGGGCGGCGAGGAAGTCGATCAGGCGCTCGGCGGCGGTCGGCATCGGGCAAGGTTTCCTCTTTGCTTGCCCCGACCGATAGCGCGGGACCGCCCGGCGATCCATGTCGGGCGTGCCATCCGCCGCCAACCGCGATATGTGTCGGACAGAAGCATGGCGCGGGCCGGCCGTCCGGGACGGCGCGCAGCCATGACGCAGGGAGATGTCCATTGATGCCGACTCGCCGCTCGACCCTTGCCCTCGCACTTGCCGGGGGCATCGCCCCCTCGCTTGCGCGCGGGCAATCAGCGCCTGCCTGGCGGCCGACGCGACCCATCCGCCTGATCGTCCCCTTCGCGCCGAGCGGCTCGAACGACATCGTCGGCCGGATCCTCGCGGAATCGGTCGGCGCCGCGCTCGGCCAGCCGGTCGTGGTGGAGAACCGCGCCGGCGCCGGCAGCGTCATCGGCGCCGAACACGCCGCGCGCTCTCCGGCAGACGGCTACACGGTGCTGATCAACAGCGCCCAGGCCGCGGTGCCCGCGATCGTCGCGCGCCTGCCCTACGACACCATCCGCGACTTCGTCGGCATCGCGGTGGCCGGCTTCTCGCCGCATGTGCTGGTGGTCAGCAACAGCCTGCCGGCGCGCACGGCGGGCGAACTCGTCGCCCTGCTGCGCGCCAATCCCGGCCGCTACAACTTCGCCTCGGCCGGGATCGGCAGCGGCGTGCATGTCGCGGGCGAGCTCTTCCGCAGCACCAGCAACTTCCAGGCCGAGATGGTCCACTACCGCGGCGGCGGGCCTGCCGTCGCCGCGCTGGTCAGCGGCGAGGCGCAGTTCGGCACGCCGACCATGGCTTCCTCGATCGGGCAGATCCGCGGCGGTGGCATCCGCGCGCTCGCCGTCGCGGCCGCCGAGCGCAGCCCGGCCCTGCCCGACGTGCCGAGCGCGCCGGAGGCCGGGGTGCCCGGCCTGATCTTCGAGGAGTTCTTCCCCATCCTCGCCCCCGCCGGCACGCCGCCCGCCGCGGTCGCTGCACTCGGCGCCGCCTTCCAGACCGCGATCCGGCAGAACGCCGACAAGCTCGGCGAACTGGCCGGCGTCCGGCCGCGGGCGGGCTATGAAACCCCGGAGCAGGTGATGGCCCTCGTTCAGTCGGGGATTCAGCAATACACCTCGATCCTGCGCGCGGCCGGCGTGCAGCCCGAATAGCCGGCAGGCCGCGACGGCATGGCGTGGCAGCCCCGCCGAGGGGCGCCACCCGCACCGGCGCGACCCGGCCGCGGGCCGGGGAACGGCCAGACACGACAGGGAGGAAACAACATCATGACCATGACCCGGCGCCCGCTGCTGCTTGCCGGCCTTTTCGCGCCCGCCATCGCCCGCGCCCAGCCCGCCTGGCGCCCCGACCGACCGGTGCGCGGCGTCGTCCCCTTCGCCCCCGGCGGCTCCACCGATGTCGTCGCGCGGGTGCTGTCCGACACCGTCGGCACGCTGCTCGGCCAGCCGCTGGTCATCGAGAACCGCGCCGGCGGCGCGGCGGGGCTGATCGGTTCGGAATCGGTCGCCAAGGCCGCGCCCGACGGGCACACCGTGCTGATCCACTCCAACGCCCATGTCATCGCGCCGAGCCTCGTCTCGCGCATGCCCTTCGACCCGATCGCCGACTTCGCGGCGGTGGCCCATCTCGGCCGCATCCCGCAGGTGCTGGTGGTCAACAAGAACCTGCCGGTCACCGACATGGCCTCGCTGCTGGTCTGGCTGCGTGCCAATTCCGGGCGGATCAACTTCGCCTCGGCCGGCATCGGCAGCGCCAACCACCTGGGCAGCGAGGTGTTCCGCGCCGCCGTGCCGGGCGTCGAGATGCAGATGGTGCAATACCGCGGCGGCGGCCCGGCCATGGCGGCGGTCATCTCCGGCGATGCGCACATGGCGGTGGACCCCGTCGCCTCCGCGGTCAGCCACATCCGCGGCGGCAGCGTCCGCGCCATCGCGGTGGCCGGCCCGACGCGGGCGGGAATCCTGCCCGACGTGCCCTCCGCCAGCGAGGCCGGGCTGCCGGCCTGGACAGCGGCCGCCTGGTTCGCGGCCTTCGCGCCCGTGCGCACGCCGGCGCCGGCGATCGCGGCGCTGAATGCGGCCTTCAACACGGCGATGGAGCGGCTCGCGCCGCGGCTCGGCGAGCTCGGGGTGGAGCGCCAGCCGCAATACGCGACGCCGGAGGCGCTGATGGCCTTCGTCAGGGAGGACATGGTCCGCAGCGCCGCCGTCCTGCGGGCGGCGGGGGTGCAGCCGGAGTGAAGGGCGGGGGAGGGGAACCTCCCCCGCATCCCCCTTCCTTCTCTGGCAGGGCGCATCGCCGGTGGCGATGCGCGGCGCGTTATGCCGACGGCACGAGTCTGTGACTCGTGCCGAGGCCGCGAATGTGGCCCGCCGGTGGTCCGGCGAAGCCAAGCGAACCGGCGGTTTGCGCCCGGCGTCTGAGGGCACGAAAAGGCGGATACCAGCGGTCGCGAATAGCGGCCGCTGGCATTATGCCGGGACGATGCCGCGACGCTCGTCGCGGCGGCGGAGCAGATGGACGAAGGGGAGGGCCAACAGCACCATCCAGGCCTTGCCGATCACCTGGCCGGGCAGGTAGTCCAGGCTGCCGAAGGCGAGCCAGAGGAAGACCACGCTGTCCACCACCAGGCCGACGGCGCCGCTCGCCGCCACCGCCAGGACCAGGCCGCGCTTCTGCAGCGGGGTGTAGACGCCGAGGTCGGCCATCTCGCTCAGCAGGAAGGCGACGGCGGAGGCCACCACCAGCGCCGGCGGCGCCAGCAGCGCCGAGAGCGCGGCACCGGCCAGCACCGCACCCGCCGCCCAGCCGACGCCGAGCCGCCGCTGCACCAGGTCCCGCAGCACCAGCGCGAGGCCGATCATCAGCACGCCGGAAGGCGCCATCACCCCCGGCGCCACCGGCACCAGGCAGGGACCAAGCGGCACGCAGACCGTGCCGGCATTGCCGATCAGCCAGTTCGCCGCGGGAATGCAAAGGCCGAAGCCGATCAGCGCGAGCACGCCCTCGGCGCGCGGGGTGAGCGAGGTCATAGTCTCTCCGAAACGTACTCGGTCCAGCCCCTGGCGCGCAGTTCGCAGGCGGGGCAGGTGCCGCAGCCGTAACCCCAGGGGTGGCGGGTGGATCGCTCGCCGAGATAGCAGGAATGGGTGTGTTCCACCAAGGCCGCGACCAGTTCCTGCCCGCCGAGGGATTCCGCCAGCCGCCAGGTGTCGCCCTTGGTCAGCCACATCAGCGGCGTCTCGAGCACGAAGCGCCGCTCCATGCCGAGGTTCAGCGCGACCTGCAGCGCCTTGATGGTGTCGTCGCGGCAATCCGGGTAGCCGGAGTAGTCGGTCTCGCACATGCCGCCGACGATGCGCTTCAGGCCGCGGCGATAGGCCAGCGCGGCGGCGAAGGTGAGGAAGACGATGTTGCGGCCGGGGACGAAGGTGGTCGGCAGGCCCTCGGCGCCCATGGCGATCTCGGTGTCGCGGGTCAGCGCGGTGTCCGACACCTCGCCCAGCGCATCGAGGCGCAGCGTGTGGTCGGGGCCGAGCCGCCCCGCCCAGTCCGGATTCAGCACCGGGATGGCGGCGCGGAAGGCCGCGCGGCAGTCGAGCTCCACCCGGTGCCGCTGGCCGTAGTCGAAGCCGAGCGTCTCCACATGGGCGAAGCGGTCCAGCGCCCAGGCGAGGCAGGTGGCGGAATCCTGGCCGCCGCTGAACAGGACCAGTGCTGCGTCGTCCCTCATGGCTTCTCCTCGAGCCGCTCCGCCGCCCAGCGCGCGGCGTCCGCCACCACGGGGTCGGGATCCTCCGTCAGCGCCTGCGCTGCCGGCCGCAGCGAAGCCTCGCCCGAATTGCCGATTGCGACCAGCACGTTGCGCACGAAGCGGTCGCGCCCGATGCGCTTGACCGGGCTGCCGGAGAACAGCGCGCGGAAGGCGGCGTCATCCAGCGCGGCAAGCTCCGCGAGGCGCGGGGCGGTCAGCGCCTCCCGCGGGGCGAAGGCGGGTTCGCTGTGCGCATGCGCGAACTTGTTCCACGGGCAGACGGCGAGGCAGTCGTCGCAGCCATAGATGCGGTTGCCCATCATCGGGCGGAGCCCGGGGTCGATCGGGCCGCGGTGCTCGATCGTCAGGTAGGAGATGCAGCGCCGCGCATCGAGCCGGTAGGGCGCGGGGAAGGCGCGGGTCGGGCAGATATCGAGGCAGGCGCGGCAGGAGCCGCAATGGTCGGCCTCCGCCGCATCGGCGCCGAGGTCGAGCGTCGTGTAGATCTCGCCGAGGAACAGCCAGGACCCGTGCGCGCGGGAGACCAGGTTGGTGTGCTTGCCCTGCCAGCCGAGGCCGGCCTGCTGCGCCAGCGGCTTTTCCATCACCGGCGCGGTGTCGACGAAGACCTTGAGCGGGCTGCCCGGCCAGCGTTCCGCCATCCAGCGGCCGAGCGCCTTGAGCCGCTTCTTCACCAGGTCGTGGTAGTCGCGGTTGCGGGCATAGGCGCTGATGGTGGCGCGGTCGCGTTGCGCGAGCGTCGCCAGCGGATCGCCCTCCGGCGCGTAGTTGATGCCGAGGGCGACCACCGACACCGCCTCGGGCCACAGCGCCCGCGGATGGGCACGCTGCTCCGCGCGGTCCTCCATCCAGCCCATCTCGCCATGCATTCCGGCGGCGAGGAATTCCATCAGCCGCGCACGTACCTCCGGCGCAAGATGCGCGCGCGCGAAGCCCACGGCGTCGAAGCCGAGGTCGATGGCCTTGCTGCGGATCTCGGCGCGCATCTCCATGGGGGCGGCAGGCTCTTAGCGCAGAAGCCGGGGGAGGGAACGCCCGTCGCCGGGGCCGGCGGAGGCCGCTTGCCACCATCGGGCCGCAACGTATTCTTCGCAAATGGGAATTGTGCGCGAGCCGAACCTGGACCTTGGCGTCCCCACTGTCCACCGTTCCTTCCCGCAGCACCTCGTGCGGCGGCTGTGGCAGATCGCGGCGACCTTCCAGAGCGAGGTGCTGGCACCTCATGACGTCGTCTCGTGGCAGGTCGCGCTGCTGACGCAGATCCACGAGACGCCGGGGAAGGACCGCAACTGGCTCGCATCGGCGATCGGGATCGATGCCACCTCGGCGGGCCAGGCGCTGGCCGCCTTCGAGGCGCGGGGCCTGGTGGCGAGGGCCACCAATCCCAGGGACCGTCGCTGCAATGCCTTCACCCTGACGCCGGCAGGGGAGGCGTTGCGCATCGAGGTCGTTGGCCTGACGAGCGGCGTCGCCAGGCGGATGCTGTCCCCGCTGACCGAGGTGGAGGGCGAGACGCTGCTGCGTCTGCTCGCCCGCCTGGTCGATGCCCATGAGGTCCATGCCCGCCCGGGTGCCGGCCGCCGGGCGCCGCGCCGCGCCCGGAAGGCGGCCGCCCCCCTGCCTGCCGGCGTGGCGCCCGAAGCAGGCGACAGGCCTTCACCCCCCCGATCGGCATAGGCGAACTCCCGGTTTCCAGAGGCCTTTCGGCCTTTGGCGGGGGGTGGAGGGGGGCGGCGCCCCCCTCCCTCGCGTCACCCGCGCCCGCGATACGGCTGCACGTCCTGCGCCGGTATCCACACCCCTTCCGGCGGTGCTCCGGACTGCCAGAACACGTCGATCGGAATCCCGCCGCGCGGATACCAATACCCGCCGATGCGCAGCCACACCGGCGCCAGCAGGTCCACGAGCCGCCGTGCGATGTCGAGCGTGCAGGCCTCGTGGAAGGCGCCGTGGTTGCGGAAGGAGGCGAGGTACTGCTTGAGCGACTTGCTCTCGACGATCCATTCGCCGGGCACGTAGTCGATGATCAGGTGCGCGAAGTCCGGCTGGCCGGTCAGCGGACAGAGCGAGGTGAATTCCGGCGCGGTGAAGCGCACGCAATAGCGCAGATCCTTGTGCGGCGCGGGCACGCGTTCCAGCACGGCGTCCCTGGGGCTCGCGGGCAGCGGGGTGGTGCGGCCGAGCTGCGTCAGGCCGTGGTATTCGTGGTCGGGTCCGCCGCTCATGCCGTGATCTCCTCGCCTGCGCGCCAGCCGGCCTCGATGCGCGCGGCGGTTTCCTCGAAGCGACCTTCCAGGATGGCCTGGCGCAGCTCGGCCATCAGGTCCTGGTAGTACTGGATGTTGTGCCAGGTCAGCAGCATCGGCCCGAGCATCTCCCCCGCCTTGAACAGGTGATGGAGATAGGCGCGGGAGTGCCGCCGGCAGGCCGGGCACGAACAGTCGGGGTCGAGCGGCCCGTCATCCTCGGCATGGCGCGCATTGCGGATGTTGAGCACGCCGCGCCGCGTATAGGCCCGGCCGGTGCGGCCCGAGCGCGTCGGCATGACGCAGTCGAACATGTCGATGCCGCGCCGCACCGCGCCGACCAGGTCTGACGGCGTGCCCACGCCCATCAGGTAGCGCGCGCTTTCCGCCGGCAGCAGCGGCACGGTGCTGTCGAGGACGGAGAACATCATCTCCTGCCCCTCGCCGACCGCGAGGCCGCCGACGGCATAGCCCTCGAAGCCGATGCGCGTCAGCGCCTCCACGCTTTCGGCGCGCAGATCGGCATAGGTGCTGCCCTGCACGATGCCGAACAGCCCGTGGCCCTCCCGTTCGACGAAGGCGTCGCGGCAGCGCGCCGCCCAGCGCATGGACAGGCGCATGGAGTCCGCCGCCTGCTTCCCGGTGGCCGGGAAGGGCGTGCATTCGTCGAGGCACATGGTGACGTCGGCGCCGAGCAGGCGCTGGATCTCGACGCTGCGTTCCGGCGTCAGCCGGTGCTTCGAGCCGTCGACATGGCTCTGGAAGGTCACGCCCTGCTCGTCCATCTTCCTCAGGCCGGACAGGGACATCACCTGGAACCCGCCGGAATCCGTCAGGATCGGGCCGTGCCAGTCCATCATCCGGTGCAGCCCGCCGAGCCGCGCGACGCGCTCCGCCCCCGGCCGCAGCATCAGGTGGTAGGTGTTGCCGAGCACCATCCGCGCGCCGGTCGCGCGCACCGCGTCGGCGGTCATCGCCTTCACCGTGCCGGCCGTGCCGACCGGCATGAAGACCGGCGTCGGCACCTCGCCATGCGCCGTGTGCAGCATGCCGGCGCGCGCCGCGCCGTCGGTCGCGAGCCGTTTCCAGTGCAGCGTCATGCCGCGCGCTCCAGCAGCGAGGCATCGCCGTAGGAGTAGAAGCGGTAGCCCCGCGCCACCGCATGCGCATAGGCGGCCTTCATCCGCGCGGTGCCGGCGAAGGCGCAGACCAGCATGAACAGCGTGCTCTTCGGCAGGTGGAAGTTGGTCATCAGCAGGTCGGCGGTCCGGAAGCGGTGGCCGGGCAACAGGAACAGGTCGGTCAGCCCGCGGAAGGGACGGATGGTGCCGTCCTCGTCCGCGGCGCTTTCCAGCAGGCGGAGCGCGGTGGTGCCGATCGCCACCACCCGCCCGCCGGCAGCGCGCGCGGCGGCGATGGTGGCGGCGGCTTCCTCCGTCACCTCGCCCCATTCGGCGTGGAGGCGGTGCGCGCGGGGATCGTCGCCGCGCAGGGGCAGGAATGTTCCGGCACCGACATGCAGCGTGACGGTCGCCCGCGCCACGCCGCGGGCGGATATGGCGTCGAGCAGGGCCGGCGTGAAGTGCAGGCTGGCGGTCGGCGCCGCGACGGCGCCCGGGCGCGCGGCGAAGATGGCCTGGTAGTCGGCGGCATCTTCCGGGCGCGGACCTTCCGGGCGGGCGATGTAAGGCGGCAGCGGGATCTCGCCGGCCTGCTCCAGCGCGGCGGCGAGCGCCGCCGGATCGGGGCCGAAATCGAGCAGCGCCGCGCCGCCCTCCGGGGCGCCCAGGACCTTCGCGGTACAGGATTCCGCGCCCTCGATAGCGATGACGTCGCCGTCGCGCAGGCGCCGGGCGTTGCGGATCAGCGCGTGCCAGACGCCGCCGCCCTCGGCGCGGTTCAGCATGACCTCGATCCGCGCCGCACCGCGCCGGGCATGCAGCCGGGCCGGGATGACCCTGGTGTCGTTCACCACCATGACATCGCCGGGGCGGAGCAGCCCAGGCAGGTCCCGCAC
Source organism: Neoroseomonas eburnea (assembly GCF_018129005.1). Taxonomy (GTDB): domain Bacteria; phylum Pseudomonadota; class Alphaproteobacteria; order Acetobacterales; family Acetobacteraceae; genus Neoroseomonas; species Neoroseomonas eburnea. Next base: position 88,392 of record NZ_JAAEDL010000018.1, on the reverse strand, counting down.
CCCTGCATCGGTCAGCCCGCCCGGCCGCACCACCAGCATGCGCGCGGCGTCGCGCGGCCGGGCAGGGGCCTGGGCGATCAGGGCCTCGGGCAGGTCGAAGTCGAAATCGGCGGTGCGCAGGGGGGTGGTCACGCGCGGGCGGTAGCCCGCGCCGCCCTCACGCGCAACCGCCCGGCGTCAGTTCTGGCGGCGGCGGAACTGGAAGCTGCGCTCGCATTGCGTGCCGCTGAAGGTCGCCGTCATGGTTGACCCGCTCGCCTGGCCCATGAAGCGGCTCGACCCATGGGCCAGGTCGAAGCGCCCATCCGGTTGGATCGGGCCGCTGAAGCTGATCCCGCTGCGGGTTTCGTAGGGGAAGGAGATCTGCCCGTTCTGGATGGTGAAGCGGCGGTCGGTGGTCTCCGGCCCGCAGGAGGTGCCGCGGCCGCGGCGCGCGATCAGCGTGCCGGTGCCGCTCCAGGTCCCGTCGAAGGCCGTGGTGGTCTGGGCGAGCCCGCCCGAAGGCTCGGCGGCCCCGAAGGCCAGGGCCATGAACGCAACCGTCGCGTACCGCATGCCGTATCTCCCCAGGAACCCGGCATGCGCAGTTTAACAGAATGATTCCGGTTGCGGAACTGACTGGCCGATGTCACTCCCGCGTGTAGCCGAGCGCGCGGTCTCGCCGTGCGGCCTCGGCGTCGCGTTCCGCCGGGTCGCCGTAGCCGCCGCCGCCGGGCATCTCCACCAGGATCCGGTCGCCGGCGGGGACGACGTGGAAGCCCTTGGGCTTGAGCTCCTGCCCCGAGGCCAGGGAGAGCCGCCCGCGCGCGCCGTTCGCGCCGCCCGAGCGCCCGCGCGCCGGATGCTTCACCCGCTCGAAGGTCGCGAAGATGCCGAAGGGCTCGCCGTCCCGCCGGCCGACCTCGATCACCTGGCCGAGCCCGCCGCGCTGCCGCCCGGCGCCGCCCGAGCCCTCCCGCAGTTCCTTCTTCCAGAAGACCAGCGGCGTGATCGCCTCCGTCACCTCCACGGGCACGTTGCGCACGCCGGAGGGGAAGGGGGTCGCCGAGAGCCCGTCGAGGTTCGGCCGCGCCCCGGCGCCGCCGGAATGGAAGGAGGTGATCATGAAGGCCTGCCCGCGGGCGCCGGTGTAGCCGGGCCCCGCGCCGAGCTTCAGGTTCCACAGGTTGGAGGTGCCCTCCGCCGGCACCCGCCCCGGGATCGCCTGGTCGAGCGCGCCATAGACCACGTCCGGCAGCATGTGCCCCATGGTCGAGCGCGCGGTCACCGGGAAGGGGAAGGGCGCGTTGACGATGGAGCCCTCCGGCGCCGTGACGATGACGGCATCGAGCGTGCCGGCATTGTTCGGGATCTCGGCGCCGACCACGCATTTCACGCCGAAGGCCGTATAGGCCTCGGTGTAGCAGAGCGGGCAGTTGATGCCGAAGGGCACGGCGTCCGAGGTGCCGGCATAGTCCACCGCGATGTGGTCCTCGGCGATCGTCACCGTGGCGTGCAGGTCGATCGGGCTGTCCACCCCGTCGATGCGCATGTGGGACTTCCAGGTCCCCTTGGGCAGCTTGCCGATCGCCGCCGCCATGCCGGCGCGGGAGCGGGAGATGATGAACTCGCCCAGCGCGTCGAGGTCGGCGAGCCCGTTCTCCGCCATCATGGCGGAAAGCCGCTTCTCGCCGGTCTCGTTGCAGGCCATCAGCGCGAAGACGTCGCCTTCGACCTGCACCGGCTCGCGGACATTGGCGCGGATGATGCGCATGACCGTCTCATCCACCACGCCCTGGCGCGCGAGCGGAATGAGCGGGATGAACAGCCCCTCGTGGAAGACCTGCTTGCCTTCGGCGGATTGCCCGACGCCGCCGATGTCCACGATATGCGTGGTGGAGGAGAACAGCGCGACCAGCTTGCCGTCGTGGAAGGCGGGCGAGGTGACGACCAGGTCGTAGAGATGCCCCGTCCCCTTCCAGGGATCGTTGGTGATGTAGTGATCCCCCGGCTTCATGGTATGCGCCGGGAATTCGCGCAGGAAATGCACCACGCTGCGCGCCATCGAGTTCACATGCCCCGGCGTGCCGGTCACCGCCTGCGCCAGCATGCGGCCTTCGAGGTCGAAGACGCCGGCGGAGATGTCTCCCGCCTCGCGCGCGCTGGTGGAGAAGGCGGTGCGCACCAGCGTGCGGGCCTGTTCCTCCACCACCGAGAGCAGGCGGTTCCACATCACCTGGAAGCGGATGTCGGTGTTCATGCCACGGCCTCCAGGAGGAGCTGACGGAGTGCGTTGACGCGCGCGGTGAAGCCGCGCGGGACGACGGTGGTGGTGCCGTCCTCGACGATGAGGGCGGGGCCGGGCACCGCCATGCCGGGCGAGAGCCCCGTGCGTTCATGCACCGCGGCGGCCTCGGTCGCGCCGGTCGCGGGGTCGGTCACGTCGCGCATGCCGCGCGGCGGCGGGGCGGCGAGGGCGGGCGGGTCCGCGACCTGCCCCGGCAATGGCCGTGCGGCGGAGAGCGAGAGGGCGAAGGTCATCGCTTCCACCTCCAGGCGCGGGATGACGCGGCCGAAGAGCGCGATGTAGGCAGCTTCGAAGCTGCTGCGCAGCGCGGCCGCGTCGCCCGGCCCATAGGCGCGGGCCGGCAGCGCGACGGCGATCTCGTGCCCCTGACCGCGATAGCGCATGAAGCCCGTGCGGGTCTCGGTCAGCGCCTCGGTCGGCGCGCCCATGCGCACCACCGCCTCCGCCTCCGCGCGCATCTCGGCGAAGAGCGCGTTCAGCGCCGCCGGATCGAAGGCATCGAGGCGCATGTGCCGGCTGCGCACCACCTCATAGGCGATCGGCGCACGCAGGAACCCGTGCGCGGACCCCACGCCCGCGCCCACCGGCACCACCACGCGCGCGATGCCGAGCTTCTGCGCGAGCCGCGCCGCATGCAATGGCGCCGCGCCGCCGAAGGCGATCATCGCGCGCCCGGCGGTGTCCTTGCCGTTCTCCACCGCATGCACGCGCGCGGCGTTCGCCATGGTCTCGTCGACGATCTCGGCGATGCCGACCGCGCCCTGCGCCGCCGCCATGCCGAGCGGGGCGGCGATGCCCCCGTCCACCGCCGCTTCCGCCTTCGTCACGTCCAGCGCGATCGACCCGCCGGCGAAGCGCGCCGGGTCGAGCCGCCCGAGCGCCGCATCCGCATCGGTCACCGTCGGCGCCGTGCCGCCGCGCCCGTAGCAGGCCGGCCCGGGCACGCTGCCCGCGCTGTCCGGCCCGACCAGGATGCGCCCCAGCGCATCGACGCGCGCGATGGAGCCGCCGCCGGCGCCGATCTCGACCAGCTCGATCACCGGGATGCGCACCGGCAGGCCGCTGCCCTGGATGAAGCGGTAGGCGCGTGCCACCTCGAAGGAGCGCGAACGCTGGAATTCGAGCCGGTCGATCAGCGTCAGCTTCGCCGTGGTGCCGCCCATGTCGAAGGCGAGCACCTCGCCGAGCCCGTTCTCCGCCGCGACGGCCTGCGCCAGGATCGCACCGCCCGCCGGGCCGCTTTCCACCAGCCGCACCGGGAAGCGCTTCGCCGTCTCGACCGTGGTGACGCCGCCCGAGGACATCATCAGCAGCAGCGGGCAGGCCAGGCCGGCATCGCGCAGCCCCTGTTCCAGCGCCGCCAGGTAGCGCCCCATCAGCGGCAGCACGTAGGCGTTGGCGATGGTGGTGGAGGCGCGCTCGTACTCGCGGATCTCCGGCGCCACCTCGGCGGAGATGGTGATCGCCGCATCCGGCAGCTCCTCGCCGAGGATCTCCGCCGCGCGGCGTTCATGCGCCGGGTTGGTGAAGGAATGCAGGAAGCAGACGGCGACCGCCTGGATGCCGCGGTCGCGCAGGCCCCGCGCGGCGGCGCGCAGCCCGTCCTCGTCGAGCTGCAGCAGCACCGAGCCGTCCGCCGCCATGCGTTCCCGCACGCCGAGGCGCAGGTCGCGCGGCACCAGCGGCTCCGGCCGCTGCATCGACAGGTCGTATTGCTCGAAGCGATGCTCGTAGGCCATCTCGACGGAATCGCGAAAGCCTTCGGTCGTCAGCAGCGCGGTCGGCGCGCCCTTGCGCTCGATCAGCGCATTGGTCGCGAGCGTCGTGCCGTGCACCACCAGCCCGACCTCGGAGGCCGCGCAGCCGGCGGCGGCGAGGATGGCGCGCGCACCGTCCAGCACCGCGCGCTCGGGCGCCTCGGGCGTGGTGAGCAGCTTCATCTCATGGGTGCCGCGCGGCGTCTGCAGCACGAGATCCGTGAAGGTTCCGCCGATGTCGACGGCCAGGCGCGTTTCACCCATCGATACGAATGTTCCCCGTTCTCACCACGCCTTCCCAGCGCGTGGAGTCCGCGCGGAGGAAGGCTTCGTATTCAGCAAGCTCCATCACGGCCGGATGCAGCCCGGCCTCGTCGAAGCGGCGCACATTGGCCGGGTCGCGCATCACCTTGACCACGGCGGCATGGATGGCGCGGCGGATCTCGGCGGGCAGGCCGGGCGGCGCGGCGAGGCCGTACCAGTTCTCGCTCTCGTAGCCCGGCACGCCTTCCGCCACCGCCGGCGCATCGGGCAGCAGCGGCCAGCGCCGGGGCGAGGTCACCGCCAGCGCCCGCGCCCCGCCCGCATTGATGAGCGACAGCGTCGCCGGATCGCCGAAATAGAGATCCACGACCTTCGCCGCGAGGTCGTTCAGCGCCGGCCCCGTGCCGCGATAGGGCACGTGCACCATGCGCAGCCCGGCCATCTGGTTGAACAGCTCGCCCGTCAGATGCTGGCTGGTGCCGAGCCCGCCCGAGGCGTAGCGCAGCTCCTGCCGCTTCGCGAGGTCGAGGAATTCCGCCAGCGTCTGCGCCGGCAGGTCGGTGCGCACGGCGACGATGAAGGGCATGCGCACCAGCCGCGTGATGTGCGTGAGCCCCAGCGCCTCATAGGGAAGCCGCCGCAGGTGCGGCCCGGCCGTGATGGTGCCCGCGCCCGTCAGCGAGAGCGTGTAGCCGTCCGGCGCCGCGCGGCTCATCGCCTCCACGCCGATCACGCCGCCGGCGCCGCCGCGGTTCTCCACCACCACGGTCTGGCCGATCTCGCGCGAGAGCGGTTCGGCGAGCAGCCGAGCCGTGAGATCGACGCCGCCGCCGGGCGGGAAGGGCGCGATCAGGCGGATCGGCCTGTTCGGATACCCCCCGGCACCCTGCGCGCGGGCGATGCCCGGCAGTGCGAGGCTGGCGGCGAGCAGGCTGCGGCGGCGGATCGTCATGGTCGATGCTCCCGGCGACGCCGCGAGCATGATCCAGAGTGTGCGACTGCGAAACCCCTCCATTCCCTGCCGCGCAGAAGGGCAGATGCGCCGGCCGCTGCCGCCGCATCGTGCATCGCGGTGCGCCGTGCCTGCCGCGGGAACGGCGCGGCCACTCGACGCATCTCCCGGACCGTGATCGAGTGTCGCGCCGTGGGCTGACGGAAGATCCGGCCCGGTCAACAGGAGGAGGTCGCGATGCTGCGACGCATGATTGCCGGGCTTCTCGCCTCGGCGGCGGTTTCCGTTCCCGCCTTCGCGCAGGTGCCGAGCCTGCCCGCCGGTCCGCAGTTGCGCGTCGTGGCGGTGACGCAGCCGCTGCCGACCCAGCCGCAATACACGCGCGTCGACATTCCCGTGCTGCGCGATGCCACGGCGCAGCGCAGCAACGGGCGCATCCAGGTCACGCTCTCGACCCACGCGGAACGCAACCTGGCGGGCAACGAGATCGTGCGCCTGGTGCGCTCCGGCCAGGTGGAGATCGGCGCCGGCACGCTGACGACGCTGTCGGGCGACGTGCCGATCCTCGACGGCGTCGACCTCGCCGGCCTCGCGCCGGACATGGCGGACGCGAAGCGCATCGCCGAGGCGATCATCCCGGCGGCCAACCGCGACCTCGAAAGGTTCAACACGCGGCTGGTCGCGCTCTATCCCTTCCCGGCGCAGGTGGTGTTCTGCCGCGCCGCCTTCACCAGCCTCGCCGACCTGCGCGGGCGGCGGGTGCGCACCTTCGGCAATTCGCTGGTGGATTTCTTCAACAGCCTCGGCGCGCAGCCGGTCAGCATCGGCTTCCCGGAAGTCTACTCGGCGCTCGAACGCGGCGTGGTGGACTGCGCCATCACCGGATCGGGCTCCGGTGCCGCGGCGCGCTGGCCGGAGGTGACGACGCACATCTCCAACCTGCCGGTGTCCTGGGCCGTCGCGGGCTACATGGTGAACCTGGCCTGGTGGAACCGGCTCGACCCGCAGGTGCGCGCCTTCCTGGAGGCGACCATCAAGGAGGTCGCCGACAAGCAGTGGGAGCTCGGTGCCGCCGCGACGCGCGACGGCATCGACTGCAACATCGGCCGCGCCGCGGAATGCCGCATCCATACCGTCGCCGCCCGCCCGATGACCGAGGTGCCGGCGACCGATGCCGACCGCGCCGAGGCCCGCCGCATCTTCCGCGAGGTGGTGCTGCCCGGCTGGGTGCGCCGCTGCGGCGCCCGTTGCGGCGAGGTCTACAACGAGGTGATCGCGCCGATTTCCGGCGTGCGCTTCGGCGGGTGAGCGGGGCGGTCGGCCCGGTCGCGGCGCCGTTCCGGGCGGTCCGCGCGCTGCGGCGCGTGGTCGCCGCCCTGGCGACGCTGATGGCCCATGTCGCAGGCTGGGCCTACATCGCCTGCGCGCTGTTCATCACCTTCGACATCGTCGCGCGGGCCTTCTTCGGCTTCTCCTCCCAGGCGACGGTGGAGATCACCGGCTACATCCTGGCCGGCGGCATCGCCTGGGCGCTCGCGCATACGCTGTTCCGCCGTGCGCATATCCGGGTGGACGTCTTCGTGAACCACCTGCCGGTGCGCCTGCGCGCGCCGCTGCATATCCTGGCGCTGACGCTGCTGGCGGCGCTCGGCGCCTTCATTGCCTGGGCCGCCTGGGAACTGGTGGACGAGAGCGCGCTGTTCGACGCGCACGACAATTCGGCGCTGCGGCTGCAACTGGTCTGGCCGCAGGGCGTCTGGGCCTTCGGCATCTCGGCCTTCGTGCTCTCCTGCTTCGTGCTGCTGGCCGAAGCGGTGCTGGCATGGCTGGCGGGGCAGGGGGCGGCGCTCGACGGGCTGCTCGGCTCCCGCACGCTGGAAGACGAGACGGATGAGGCGCTGGAGGCCGTCGCCATGGCGCATGAGGGCGAGGCCCGGTGATCGCGATCGTCTTCCTGCTGGCGCTGCTCGGCGTCACCATCTTCGCGGCGGCGGCCGGCGGCCAGGCGGTGCCGGTCGCCGAGATCCTCATGCTCACGGGGGTCTTCGTCGTCTTCTTCGGCTCGGGCGTCTACATCGCGGCGGTGCTCGGCGTGCTCGGCGTGCTGACCGGGCTGATGTTCTCCGACCGGCCTTGGTGGGACTTCCTCGGGCAGACGCTGTGGGCGCCGTCCTCCAACTTCGTGCTGGTGGCCGTGCCGCTGTTTCTGCTGATGGGCGAGATCCTGCTGCGGGCGGGGCTGTCGGACCGGCTGTATCGCGCGCTGAACGTCTGGCTGAACCGCATGCCGGGGGGCTTGCTCCACACCAACATCGTCTCCTGCGCGGTGTTCTCGGCCATCTCCGGGTCGTCGGTCGCGACGGCGGCGACCATGGGCTCGGTGGCGCTGCCCTATTTCCAGGACACGAAGTACAGCCAGCGCATGGTGCTGGGGTCGCTCGCCGCGGGCGGGGCGCTCGGCAACCTCATCCCGCCGGGGATCACCTTCATCATCTACGGGCTGATCACCGAGACCTCGGTGGGCGCGCTCTACATCGCCGCGCTGATCCCATCCCTGCTTGTGACCGGGCTGTTCATCCTGGTGATCCTGGCCCATGGCTTCACGCACAGGATGGAGAAGCCGGACCGCGTGCCGTTCGGCGTGAAGCTGCGGGCCCTGGTGGACCTGGTGCCGACGCTGCTGCTGATCCTGCTGGTGCTGGGCTCGATCTATGGCGGCCTGGCGACGCCGACCGAGGCGGCGGCGCTCGGCGTGGTGGGGGCGGCGGTCTTCGCGGCGCTGGATCGGAAGCTCACCTTCCGCATGCTGAACGCCTCGGCCGAGGCGACAGCGCGCAACACGGCGCTGCTCGGGCTGATCCTGTTCGGCGCCTACCTGCTCAACTACATCCTGACGACGATCAACGTGCCGCAGGCGCTGGCCGGGCTGATCGCCGGGCTGCCGATCCCGCCCTGGGGGATCATGCTCTGCATCATCGCGCTCTACGTGGCGCTCGGCACCTTCATGGAGGGCTTCTCCATGATCATCACCACCGTGCCGGTGGTGTTCCCGATCGTGGTGGCACTCGGCTACGACCCGATCTGGTTCGGCGTGATCGTCACCATGCTGGTGGAGATCGCCCAGATCAGCCCGCCGGACGGCACGGTGATGTACGTGCTGCAAGGCATGCGCAGCCGCCCCGGGCCGATCACCGATGTCTTCATGGGCGTCATGCCCTTCCTGGCGGTCTATCTTCTGGCCGTCGCCATCCTCATGATCTTCCCCGGCCTCGCCTTGTGGCTGCCGGCCGTCATGGGTTGAACCACTTCAGGAACGTCCCGCGTGTCCAGCACTGAAACGATCCGCCCCGTCCGCATCGCGGTCGATATCGGCGGCACCTTCACCGACTTGCAGATCCTCGATGCCCGCCACGGCATCGCCCGTGCCTGGAAGACGCCGACCACGCCGGAGGACCCCTCCATCGGCCTGCTGCGCGGCGTGACGGAGGCGGCGGAACGCTTCGGCTTCGCACTCTCCGAGGTCGGCCTGCTGCTGCACGGCACCACCATCGCGACCAATGCGGTGCTGGAACGCAAGCTCGCGCGCGGCGTGCTGCTGACCACCGCCGGCTTCGAGGACGTGCTGGAGATCAACCGCCATGTCCGTCGCGACATCTACGGCCTGGCGCCGGACCCCTTCCCGACGCTGATCCCGCGTGACCGGCGGCTCGGCGTGCCGGAACGGATGCGCGCGGACGGCACGGCGGAAATCGCGCTGGACGAGGCGGCGATCCCGGCGCTGCTCGACAGCATCGCGGCGCTCGGTGCGGACTGCGTCGCGGTGTCGCTGCTGCACGCCTATGCGAACCCGGCGCATGAACAGCGGCTCGCCGCCATGCTGCGCGCCGCGCGGCCCGACCTGCCGGTGTCGCTGTCGTCGGAGATCTCGCCGGAGATCCGCGAATACGAACGCTCCTCCACCACCGTGCTGAATGCGCTGCTGGTGCCGGTGGTGAAGGCCTATCTCGACCGGCTGGAGGCGCGGCTGGGGGAGGGCGGGTTCCAGCCGCTGGTCTTCCTGGTGCAGTCGAATGGCGGCGTGTGCAGCCTGCGCATGGCGGCCGAACAGCCGGCGCGGCTGCTGCTCTCCGGCCCGTCCGGCGGGGCGCTGGCGGCGGGGCGGCTGGCGGGGCTGCTGTCGCGGCCGAACCTCGTCGCGGTGGACATGGGCGGGACGTCCTTCGACGTCTCGGTGGTGCAGGACGGGCGCGTCGCCGTCATCACCCAGGGCGAGATCGACCGCCTGCCGGTGCGCCTGCCGATGGTCGAGATGCGCACCATCGGCGCCGGCGGTGGCTCCATCGCCGCCGTCGATGCCGGCGGGCGGCTGACGGTCGGGCCGCGCAGCGCGGGGGCGCGGCCGGGGCCGGTTTCCTACGGGCGCGGCGGGACGGAGCCGACGGTGACGGACGCCAACCTCGCGCTCGGCCGGCTCGATCCGGAATTCTTCCTCGGCGGCATGATGAAGCTCGACATGCCGGCGACGCGGGCGGCGCTGGAGGCGCGGGTCGGCGGGCCGCTCGGCCTCGGCGTGGAGCAGGCGGCCGAGGGCATCCTGACCGTCACCAATGCCAGCCTCGGCGCGGCGATCCGGCTCTCGCTGTTCGAGAAGGGGCTCGATCCGCGCGATTTCTGCCTGCTTTCCTTCGGCGGCGCCGGCGGGCTGCACGCGACGGAGGTGGCGGCGGAACTCGGCATCACCGAGGTCGCCTTCCCACGCGAGCCGGGGACGCTGTCCGCCTATGGCATCCTGTTCTCCGACCTGACGCAGGACATCGCCCGGTCGCGCGTGATGCGCGCCGAGGCGGCCAGCCTGCCGCGCATCCTCGAAACCCTCGCCGCCTTGCGCGCCGAGGCCGATGCGCGCCTGGCGCAGGACGGCATCGCGCCGGAGCGCCGCCGCATCTCCATCGCCGCCGACATGCGCTACCACGGCCAGGCCTTCGAGTTGCTGATCCCCTGGGGCGAGATCGCGGCGCCCGACGCCGAGGACATCGCCGCCCTGGTCGAGGCTTTTCACGCCACGCACCGCCAGCGCTTCTCCTACGCCAATCCCGGCGATCCGGTGGAGATCGTCACGCTGCGCGCCATCGCGACCGGCCTGCTGGACAAGCCGGAACCCGGCGACCCGCCGCCCGTCGACCGGCCCGCGCGCAAGGGCATGCGCCGCGTCTTCGAAAGCGGCGCCTGGCGCGACATCCCGGTCTGGGACCGCGAGGCCATGGCCGCTGCCGACACCATCGAAGGCCCCGCCATCGTCGAGGAAGCCTTCGCCACCCATTGGATCACGCGCGGCTGGACGGCGCGGCTCGGCGCCGCCGGCACGCTGATGGCCCGGAGGGAGACGCCATGACGCTCGGCCCCATCGAGATCGAGGTCATCCGCAACGCGCTGACCGCCGCGGCCGCCGAGATGGACATCACCATCTGGCGCACCAGCCGCTCGACCATCGTGCGGGAGCTGCTGGACTACTCGACCGCCGTCTTCGACGCGGAAGGCAACAACGTCGCGCAATCGGCGCGCATCCCGCAGCACCTCAATTCCATGGGCGCGGCGCTGCGCACGCTGCTCGACCGCTTCGTCAACGCCGAGGAATGGGGCCCCGACGACGTCGTCGCCACCAACGACCCCTATTGCGGCGCGCAGCACCTCAACGACGTGCTGGTCTTCAAGCCGGTGATGCATGAGGGCAAGCGCGTCGCCTATGTCGGCGCGCTCTGCCACCACATCGACATGGGCGGCATGGCGCCTGGCTCCTACGCCGCGACGGCGACCGAGGTGTTCCAGGAAGGCCTGCGCATCCCGCCGCTGAAGCTGATCGAGAACGGCCGGCTCAACCGCGCGGTCTGGGAGATGATCGGCCAGAACGTGCGCAAGCCGGCGCTGATGCTGGGGGATTTGCAGTCGCAGCTCGCCAGCCTGGATGTCGGCGCGGCGTCGATCCGTCGCCTCGCGCAGCGCTACGGCGCGCCGGGGCTGCTGGAGGCGACGGGGCGCATCCTCGACATGAGCGAGGCGGCGATGCGCGCCGCCATCCGCGCCATGCCCGACGGCCGCTACGAGTTCGAGGACTTCCTCGACGATGACGGCGTCTCTGGCGAGCCCGTCCGCCTGCATGCCGTCCTGACGGTGCGGGGCGACGAGATCGAGGTCGACCTGACCGGCTGCGCCGACCAGCAGCGCGGCCCGATCAACTGCACGCCGGCGATGTCCAACTGCGCGGTCTACTACTCGATCATCGCCGCGACGGATGGCGCCATGCCGGCCAATGCCGGCTGCTACCGGCCGATCCGCATCCGGCACCGCGACGGCAGCGTCACCGCCTGCCGCGCGCCGGCCTCGGTCGCGCACCGCGTGGCGGTGTCGCACCGTCTGGCGAACGTGATGTTCGGCTGCCTGCACCAGGCACTGCCCGACCGCATGCCGGCGGCCTATTACGGCGGTTCCTACGTCGCCACCTTCCAGACCGAGGCGGCCGATGGCGGGCGCGAGGTGCTGGTCGAGATCGAGATCGGCGGCACCGGCGCCGCGCCGGGCAAGGACGGCGTCAGCGCCTGGTCCTTCGGCATGCACAACAACGCCAATATCCCGGTCGAGATGATCGAGAGCCAGATGCCGCTGACCATTGCCCGCTACGGCCTGCTGCCGGGCTCGGGCGGGGCGGGAAAGCACCGTGGCGGGCTTGGCCTGTTCCGCGAATGGCGCCTGGACAGTCCGGCCGGTGTCTTCACCGCGAACATGGACCGTTTCCGCTTCCCGCCCTACGGGCTGGCGGGCGGCGGGCCGGGCAGCCTCGGCCGGCTGGTGCGCATCCGCGGTGGCGTGGAAACGCCCATCGCGCCGAAGTCCGACGGCGTGCGCCTGCTGCAGGGCGACATCGTACGGCTGGAAACCTCCGGCGGCGGCGGTTTCGGCGATCCGGCGGCGCGCGATGCGGCCGATGTCGCGCGCGACCGTGAACTCGGCTACGTGAAGGCATGACCGGCTTCGACCCCACCGCCCACCGCATGGTCCCCCAGCAGCGCTGGTTCGAGGATTTCACCCTCGGCGAGCGTTTCGTCCTGCCCAGCCGCACCATGACGGAGGCGATCTTCCTCGCCTTCCAGGCCGCCTCCGGCGACAACCATCCCGTCCACTACGACGCCGAATACTGCCGCGCGCGGGGCATGCCGCACATGCTCGCGCATGGTTTCCAGGTGGTGATCCAGACCGCGGCGGGGGCGGGGATGTTCCCGCACATGGTGGAGGAGAGCCTCAAGGGCTTCCTCGACCAGTCGAGCCGCTTCCTGCACCCGGTCTTCGTCGGCGACACGCTCTACCCGGCGCTGGAGGTGGACGAGATCACGCCGCAGCGTACCACCGGCGTGATCGGCCTGCGCAGCACCGTGCACAACCAGAAGGGCGAACTCGTGCTCGACGGCCGCCAGCGCTACCTGCTGCGCCGCCGCCCGGGCTGACTTCACGGCTCCCTCCGTCCACGCCACACTCGGCGCAACGGAGGAACCGCACCCATGGCCCGCATTCCCTATGCCGATCCCGCGCAGCCGGATCTCCAGGCCGCGGCGGAGGCGATCCGCGCCTCCCGCAGGAAGATCGGCCATCTGCACCGCATGCTGCTGCATGCCCCGCCGATCGCGCAGGGCTGGATCGCCATGTTCGATGCGGTGCGCTGGAACTCCACCCTGCCGGGCAGGCTGCGGGAGATGGTGATCTGCCGCATCGCCGCGATCAACGGCGCGACCTACGAATGGGACGCGCATGCGCCGATCGCCCTGGCGGAGGGCATGACGCAGGCGCAGCTCGACGCGTTGCCGGCCTGGGAGGGCAGCGCGTTGTTCGACGCCACGGACCGCGCCGCGCTCGCCTACTGCGACGCCATGACGAACGACGTCCATGTCCCCGACGAGGTCGCCGCCGCCGTGCGCGACCTGTTTCCGCCTCGGCAGCTCGTCGAGCTGACCGTGACCATCGCCGGCTACAACTGCGTCTCCCGCGTCCTGGAAGCGCTGGAGATCAAGGGCACCGACCCCCTGCCGGCGGCCTGATACCGACGGCCGCCATTCGCGGCTGCTGGTACCAGCCTGTTCGTGCCCTCGGACGCCGGGCGCAGACCTCCGGTTTGCTGGGCTTCGCCGGATGACCGGCAGGCCGCATGCGCCGCCTCGGCACGAGTCAGGAACTCGTGCCGCTGGTATGAGTCCGGGCGGTCCAGGTGGCCCTGCCACCTGGCGGGAGGGTGCAGGGAGGGCGGCGCCCTCCCTGCGTCACGCCTGTCGCCGCAGCAGCTTCCCGCTACGAGCCCCGGTCACGCCATGCCCGTGGACATGGGCGGATTCCCCGTTCACCCAGGTCTCGATGATGCCGTCCGCCGGCTGCACCGGGTCCTCCCAGGTCGAGCGGTCCTTCACCGTCGCCGCATCCAGCAGCACCAGGTCGGCGTAGGCCCCGGGCGCGATGCTGCCGCGGTCCTCGATGCCGAAGACCATGGCGGTGCGGCCGGTCATCTTGTGGATGGCGGTTTCGAGGTCGAGCGGCCCGAACTCGCGGACATGGTGCCCGAACACGCGCGGGATGGTCCCCCACAGCCGCGGATGCGGCTGCTTCGCGAGCGGCCCGCCATCGCTGCCGATCATCGACAGCGGATGCGCCTTGCTGCGGCGGACCTCCTCCTCGGACATGTCGTGGAAGATGCCGGAGGCCGGCAGCAGCCGGTCGCGCGCCATCCAGGAGCGCTTCTGGGTGGACCTGCCCCGTCTGCCGCTCGGCGAGTATTCGCGCATGACGGCGCACCGCAAGACCATCACCGGCATCCCGGTCGGCCTGCCGAGCTTCTGGGGCGTGCGGCGGGCATGACCCGCCCTGCCGGCACGCCGGCCCCAGGCCGCGGCCGGCGCGCGGCGCCGGCGACCGGGCCTATTCGGCGGCGCGCAGCCCCGCCGCCTCGATCAGCGCGCGGAACTTCTCGCTCTCGCTCTGCGAGAAGGCGGCGAAGTCCGCGCGGTTGCGGTACATGATCGGCTGCGCCACGCGGTTCATCCCGGCCACCACCTCCGGGTGGCGCATGGTGCGTTCGCAGGCCGCTTCCAGCCGCGCCATCACCGGCTCCGGCGTGCCGGCCGGCACGTAGAGGCCGGACCAGATCGTGTAGACCAGGTCGTAGCCCTGCTCGCGCATCGTCGGCACCTCCGGGAAGTCCGGGTTGCGGCGCTCGGTCAGGAAGGCGAGGGCATGCAGGTCGTATTGCCGGATCAGCAGCGTCTGGTCGGTGAACAGCTGCACCTGGCCCTGCTGGAATGCGAGCATCACCTCGCCCGAGCCGCGATAGGGCACATGGTTCATCTCGATGTTCGCCAGCCGCATGAAGGCGACGTTGGAGATGTGCGGGATGCTGCCCGCGCCGGTGGAGGCGAAGGGAAAGCCCGTGCCCTGCGCCCGCGCGCGCGCCACCACGTCGGCGACGGTGCGCAGGCCTGAATTCTTCTGCGTCATCATCACCACCGGGCTGTCCGCCACCTGGCAGATCGCGGCGAAGCTCGCGAGGTTGTAGGACAGGCCGCGCCGGAAATGCGGCTGGATCGCCATCGGCCCGACCGGGGAGAACAGGATCGTCTGCCCATCCGGCCGCGCCCGCGCCGCCTCCGCGGTGCCGATGGTGCCGCCGGCGCCGGCGACGTTGCGCACCACGACGGGCTGGCCGAGCGCCGCCGCCATCTCGTTCTGCATCAGCCGGCCGACGATGTCGGTCGGGCCGCCGGCGGCGAAGTTCACGATCATCTGCACCTGCGCCCGCGCGGGCAGGGCAGGCAGTACCAGCGCCGCGACGAGCGCGGCCCACATCATCCTCATCCGTTTCCTCCTGCCTGCTTGTCGGCGCAGGCCTATGACGGCAGGCTAGCCGCAAGAACGGAGGAAGCGATAGGCGCATGAGCGGGATGATGACCGGCGGCGCCTGGCTGGCGGCGAGCCTCGCCGCCTCGGGCCAGACCCATGTCTTCTTCGTCGATGCGGTGCTGCGGCGCACGCTGCTCGCCCTGTCGGAAGCCGGCGTCGCGCCGGTGCTCGCGCATACCGAGAAGGCGGCGGTCTACATGGCCGACGGCCATGCGCGCGTCGCCGGGCGCCCGGGGATTGTCGCGGCGCAGTCGGTCGGTGCCGCGAACCTCGCGGCCGGCCTGCAGGATGCCTATCTCGCGCGCACGCCCATCGTCGCGCTGACCGGGCGCAAGGTGCCGGCGCACCAGCATCGCAACGCCTACCAGGAACTGGACCACGCGCCGCTCTTCGCGCCGGTCACCAGGTACCGTGCCGATGTCGCGGAGGCGGCCGACCTGCCGCGCGCGCTGCGCCAGGCCTTCGCCGCCGCCACGGCGACCCCGCCGCGCCCGGTGCACCTTGACCTCTTCGGATTGCAGGCGGAGGTGGTGGAGGCCGGCGCCGTTCCCGGGCCGCCGGCGGATCTCTCCGCCTTTCGCACGCCGCTGCACCGCCCCGAGCCGGATCCCGCGGCCGTCGCCGCCGCGGCGCGGGCGCTGCTCGCCGCGCCGCGCGTCGCGATCGTCGCCGGCGACGGCGCTTCCCTGTCCGGCTGCGGCGCGGAACTGCTCGCGGTGGCGGAGGCGCTCGCCGCACCGATCGCGACCTCGCTCGGTGCGCGCGGCATCGTCCCGACGCGCCACCGGCTGCACATCGGCGTCGCCGGCGCCTATGCCGCGCCGCCGGCCAACCGTATCCTGCAGGAGGCCGACCTGATCCTGATGGTCGGTGCCGACACCGGCGACATGCTGACCAACTACTGGCGCACGCCGGCAGCAGGATCGCGCATCGTGCAGATCGACGCCGACCCGCTGGAATTCGACCGCTCCTATCCCGCGATCGTCGCCGTCCAGGCCGATCCGCGCGCGGGGCTGCGCGCGCTGGCCGCGGAACTCGGCAAGCCGGTGCGCGAGATGGCCTATCTCCAGGCGGCGCAGGCGCACGTGGCGGCGTGGCGCGCGGCGATCGCGCCGCGCCTCGCCAGCACGGCATCGCCCATCGACCCGGCGCGCCTCGCGGCCGAGATCACCGCGGCACTGCCCGCCGACGGCATCCTGGTGGCGGATACCGGCTATTCAGGCATCTGGACCGGCACGCTGGTCGAGATCGAGCCGACCCAGGCCTATCTGCGCGCCGCCGGCTCGCTCGGCTGGTCCTTCCCGGCCGCGCTCGGGGCGAAATGCGCCGCGCCGCACCGCAAGGTGGTCTGCTGGTCCGGCGACGGCGCGCTCTACTACCACCTGGCGGAGCTCGAGACCGCGCGCCGCCGCGGCATCGCCGTCACGCTGGTGGTGAACAACAATTCCGGCTTCGGCCAGGGCTGGCCGAACCTCGTGCGCCAGGCCGGCAACCGGCCGGATGCGGCGGCCGAGCTGCTGCGCTTCGGCCCCACCGATTTCACCCAGGTCGCGCGCTCCTTCGGCCTCGACGGCATCCGCGTCGAACGGCCGGAGGACATCGCCCCGGCGCTGCGACGCGCCATGGCGGCCGACCACACCATGGTGGTGGACGTCGCCACCGACATCGAGGCCCGCGCCCCCGCGCCCTGGGCCCCTGAAGGAAGATGATCCATGGCACGTGTCGCAGTCCTCGGCGCCGGGACGATGGGCCACGCCCTCGCGCTGGTCTTCGCCCTCGGCGGACATTCCGTCCGGCTGACGGACAACAGCAGGGAGACGCTCGCCCGCGCGCAGGGGCTGATGGAAACGGCGCTCGCCACGCTGGCCGCGGCGGGGGAGGCACCGGAAGGCTGGACCTCGGCCCATCTCGCGCAGGCCGTGACGCGCCATGAAGCGCTCGCCGATTGCGTTGACGGCGCCGACCTCATCGTCGAGGCGATCGTCGAGAACCCGGACGCCAAGCGCACGCTCTACGCGCAGCTCGACGCCGTTGCGCCGGCCGGGGCGATCATCGCCTCCAACACCTCCTACCTCGACATCTTCCCGCTGATGCCCGCGGCGCGGCAGCGGACGACGCTCATCGCCCACTGGTACACGCCGCCCTATCTCGTCGACCTCGTGGACATCGTCGGCGGGCCTGAAACCGATCCCGCGGCGATCGAGACCGTGCGCGCCATGGTCGCCGCCATGGGCAAGCAGCCCATCGTCATGCGGAAATTCGTCCCCGGCTACATCGCCAACCGGCTGCAATCGGCGATCGGGCTCGAGGTGCAGCAACTGCTCGACGACGGCGTGGCGACGCCGGAGGAGATCGATGCCGCCATCATCCATGGCATCGCGCTGCGCCTGCCCATCCTCGGCGTGCTGGCCAAGGCGGACTTCACCGGCCTGCCGATGATGCAGCACGCGCTGCGCAACAGGATGTACACGCCGCCGCCGGTGCGCGGCCGCAGCGAGAGCCTCGATGCGCTGGTCACTGCCGGCAGGACGGGCGTCATGTCCGGCGCCGGCTTCTACGACTGGGGCGGCAAGGACCCTGCGGCGCTGTTCGAGGAGCGCGACCGCCGCCTCCTCGCGCTGCGCAAGGCACTCAGGGAGATCGGCACCATGGCAGGACTGGAGCGCGACGCATGATCCGCTATGACCTCAAGGGCAAGACGGCGCTGGTCACCGGCGCCGCTTCGGGCATCGGCCTCGCCACCGCGGTGATGCTGCTGGAATCGGGCGCGAAGGTCGCGATCAACCACCTGGCCGACGACCCGCGCGGGCCGGAGGTGGTGGCGAAGCTGCGCGCCAATGGCCGCGATGCCGTCTCCGCCCCTGGCGATGTCGGCGATGCCGAGGATTGCGTGCGCATGGTGAACCAGGCGGTCGCCGATCTCGGCCGGCTCGACTACCTGGTCAACAATGCCGGCACGCCCGGCACGCGCAGCATCATCCGCCCGCAGGAACTCGACCGCCTGACCGAGGAGTTGTGGGAGACGGTGTTGAGCGTGAACCTGCTCGGCGTCTTCCGCTGCACCAAGGCGGCGGCGCCGGCGCTGAAGGCGGCGGGCGGCGCGGTGGTCAGCGTCGCCTCCATCGCCGGCCTCGACAGCCCGGGATCGTCCATGGCCTACGGCGCGACCAAGGCGGGCGTGATCAGCCTGACCAAGAACCTCGCCCGCGCCCTGTCGCCGGATGTGCGCGTCAACGCCATTGCGCCCGGGGCGGTCGATTCCAGCTGGATGGTGGAGTGGACCGAGGATCGCCGGAAGGCGAGCGCGGAGAAGGCGCTGCTCAAGCGCCGCTGCCAGCCGGCCGACCTTGCGGAGGTGATGGTCTACCTGCTGGCCGGCGCCGCGATGGTCACCGGCCAGACCATCGTGGTCGATGGCGGGCTCACGCTCGAAAGCCGCTGATCAGGCGGTCTTCGCCGCCATGGCGCCGAGCGCGCCGGCCATCAGCGCCAGCGCGGCAAGGCCGCGCAGGTGGTCCGCATCGCCGAGCGGCACGCGCAGCAGCGTGCCCTCCTGGCTGCGCAGGTGCAGTTCCGCGCCCTTCGCGGATTCCAGGAGGGCGACGGAGGACAGGTCCTCGGGCTGACGGCGGGGGGGAGCCAGGTCGGGCATTTCTTGGCCTTTCTGACAGATGCACCGCAGTTTGCGGTCCCCCTCAGCAAACCGCATCCCTCTTGCCCGCCGGTTAACGCCGCGCCTTGCCGCGACGGATTTCGCGCCGCAGCATGGCGCCAAGACGAGAAGGACCCCGCCCATGCCGAGGATCGACACCGACCGCTTTCTGCGCGACCTGAACGAACTCAGGAAGATCGGCGCCTACAAGACCGGCGTGCACCGCCCGACCTACTCGCCGCAGGACATGGAGTCGCGGCGCTGGCTGATGGAAAGGCTCGCCGAATGCGGGCTCGAACCCTCCATCGACGGCATCGGCAATGTCTATGGCCGCCACAAGGGCCCGGGGCCGCACCTGCTGGTGGGCAGCCATATCGAGAGCCAGAACCAGGCCGGCTGGCTCGACGGTGCGCTCGGCGTCGTCGCCGGCGTGGCGCTGGCGCGCGCCGGCCTGCCTGTCGATGTCTGCGCCTTCGCCGACGAGGAAGGCCATTTCGAGGGCGGCTTCCTCGGCTCGCGCTCGATCATCGGCGAACTTTCCGAGGAGGAGATCGACCGCAGCCGCAGCCGCAACGACGGCCAGAAGCTGCGCGAGGCGCTCTCGGATGCGGGCCTTGCCGGCAAGCCTCGCATGCAGCTCGAACCGGGCCGCCACAAGGGCTTCTTCGAGATGCACATCGAGCAGGGCACGCAGCTCGAATCGCGCGGCCTGCGTGTCGGCGTCGTCACCGGCATCGTCGCCATCTGGCAGTGGCTGATCCAGTTCCAGGGCCAGCAGGACCACGCCGGTGGCACCACCATGGCCGAGCGCAAGGATGCCGGCCTCTCCGCGGTGCGGCTGCTCGCCGCGATCGACCAGGAATTCCCGCGCATCTGCGGCGAGCGATCCACCTGGACGACCGGGCGGATCACGCTCGAGCCCGGCGCGCCCTCGATCATCCCGGGTTCGGCCGAGGTGCTGTTCCAGTTCCGCGACGTCTCGGTCGAGGTGCTGGAGAGGATGGAACGCACCCTCCGTGCCCTGGTGCAGGAGAATGACCGCCGCGAGAAGTGCCCCGCCACGCTGACGCAGAAATCCCGCGCCACGCCGGCGCTGTGCGACCCGGCGATGATGGCGGCGCTCGACGCGGCGGCGCAGGAGGAGGCTCCGGGCGCCTGGATGCGCCTGCCCTCCGGCGCCGGCCACGACGCGCAGTACATCGCCAAGCGCATGCCGGTGGCGATGCTGTTCACGCCCTCGATCGGCGGCATCAGCCACCATTGGGCGGAGGACACCAAGGAGGAGGACCTGGCTCTGTGCTGCCAGGTGCTGGGCAACGCAGCGGAGCGGTATCTCGCGTCCTAGAGCAGGTCCCGATCAGGTGGAATCACCTGACCGGGTGAAGATGCTCGCGAGAACAAGAGGCCGGAGCGGTTGCCGTGAGCCAAGGCGAACGGAAGCCGCTCCAGCAAGGGGTTCCGAGAGGGGCGCCGCCCCTCACGGGCTCACCCCGCCAAAGGCCGAAAGGCCATTGGAAACCAATACTCAGAGTCACCGCGGGTGCAGGGGACCGTGTCCCCTGCTGGGGGAGTTCGAGGGGGCAAGGCCCCCTCGGCGGCCTGGCATGCCTCAGCATTCGGCGCCGCCGGCGCCGATCCCGATGGTCCGTTCCAGAGCCTGCCGCATCGCCGGCCCGGCCACGTCGCCTGGCAGCCTCCGCGCGAAGGCGACGCGATGCGGGCAGCGATCCGCCTCCAGCCTGGCCCGCAGGAAGCGGCGAAGCTCCGCCGCGAGGTCCGGTCCGGGCCGCGCTTCCGGCCGCGGCACGATGAGGGCGGTGGCCCGGCTCGCCTCCGGCGCCGCGAGCACGGCGGCCATGGCGACGGAGGGGTGCTGCAGCAGGCAGTGCTCCACCTCGACCCGTTCGGCATCGCCCGTTGGCGGCGAGAGGCGGCCCGCGCCATCCATCGCGCCGCGCAGCCCGGTCAAGAGCCATGGCCCGCGATACGCCGCCGCCGTGGCCTGCGCGTCCCGCCAGTAGCCGATGAACAGCCCGGGGTCCGGCCGGCACAGCGCGACCATGCCTTCCTCGCCTGGCCGCCGGGGCACCCCGTCAGGCCCGAGCACGGCGACACGGCGCCCCGGCACGACGCGGCCGTCGATGGCGAGCGCGCCACCTTCGGCGCAGGCCTGGCCCTCGACGAGAGGGAGGCCGAAGGTTTCGCGCACCCAATCGTGCAATTCAGGCTCGAGCGGGCCATCGAAGCTTCCGAGGCTGCGCAGGCGATGTGCGTGCCGCAGCCCGGCATCCCGCAGCAGGCGCAGGGCACGGGCTGGCAGGACGGCGTGCCGGACCTCCCCCTGCGCGAGCAGGCGGGCGGCGCGGCCGGCATCGAAGCTCTCCGTGGCCTGGGTGAGCAAGGGCAGGCCGAGGGCCAGGGCCGGCAGCACGGTGTCGAGCAGGCCGCCATGCCGGGCCCAGTCGACGGGCGCCCAGAGCAGGGATCCCGGCTCCGGGCTGCCGCCCAGCAGCATGCGCAGGCCTGCGCGCCGTGCCGCCACCGCCCGCTGCGCGTGCAGGACCCTGTGGGGCGCCTTCGCGCCGTCGAGGATCATGGCCGGCATCTCGGCGTCCAGCGTGACGGCGGGAATCTCCTCCCTGGCGCGCGCCATCTCCGGCCAAAGCGACAGGGTGCCGGGGGCAGCCCCGTCCGTGCAGAACACCAGGCGCGGCCCGCGCGAGCCCAAAGGTACCGCCGCCAGGGCGCAGACACCGGCCGCGTCGGCGATGACCGCTGCGCAATCCGTCTCCCGCAGCCGCTCGGCCAGCGCCTCCGATCCGCAGCGCCGACCGAGCAGCACGGCGATGCCACCGAGCCGGAATGTCGCCAGGCAGGCGATGACTGCCTCCGGCCCTGGCGGCAGGAGGATGCCGATGCGATCGCCCCGCTGCACGCCCCTCGCGCGCAGGACATGCCCGAGGCGGGAGGAGGTCGCGCGCAGCGTGTCGTAGCTGACCCGTTCCACCTGACCGTCCCGCCGGAGGTGAAGCAGCGCGACGCGCCTGGAACCATCCGCCAGCGCGTCGCAGCACGCGGTCGCGATATCGCGCGGCTGCGGCGCAGCCGCCGGGTCTCCGGAGAGGTTGTGCCCGTGCTCCGCTGCGCCCTTCGGCTGGCAGCCGGCGGGATGCCGCTGCGATTCTGTCGTGACGCCGGGGGGCTGCGTCATGGTGGGGCCTACTGTTGTTGCACCGTCGCCGATCCAGGCTCGTCGCCGCATATCGTCGATCCGGGGAGGTTTACGCTGCGTCGGAGGGAGTGTCGCAGCATCGTCGTGAACAATAAAATTGATCAAACGAAAAATATTGTTCTGATATTCGAGATTTGCGCAGGTTGCGACCGCAACGTGTGGCGCGAGATTCTATTTGCCTTTCGTGGCTCAGGACGAGGGAAGCATCGCGCCTGATTTGTGCGTGCTCCGACATTGTCGTGTCGAACGTGATGCTGCTGCGCCAGATGCAATCATGCGTGGCGGACCTTCCTGTCGTCGGCGGCCCACCCTTGGTCTTCTCGCGGGGCGTGCGGGGGGTGCCACGGCCTGGACGCGGCGGTGGTGCCCGGGGGGCGTGGGGCCGAAGCCGCGGGCGTAGGTCCGTGGGCTTTCGCGCTTGAGGGGATTGGAGAGCCGTCGGGCCTCCTCCGAGCCCGCCGCGCCGCCGGAATGGTGAGTCTTTTCGGCAACACGGGACCGTTACCCGCGCCTCCGCCACGCCAGGCGGCATTTTGCCCATGCGCGGGCAGGCACCTTTGCGCATCATGTCGAGAGAGTGTGATCAGGGAGCATACCGCCGCGATGGGGGACGTCGTGGCGGCTGGATGGCCGATGAACCATTGCATTGACGGCGTCACCATCGACCGGGGTCTTAGCTCGGGGCACGGCGGGCATGAAACCGTGCCGGACCCGATCGCGGAGGCGGTCGCCGGGGTGGAGCATTGCCTCGCCCGGGCGCACGAGACCGGCCGGACGGATGCAGTCCGCCTACTCCACGCGGTCCTCGCCCTGCTGTCCGCCGCCCCGAGGCATTAGGGCACATCCCGTTCGGGTGGAATCACCTGGTCGGGTGAAGATGCCCGCAAAGGCAGGAAGCTGGAGCGGTTGCGGTGAGCCAGGGCGCACGGAAACCGCTCTCATGTCCTGATTCCGAAGTCCCGGGACTTCGGAATCAGGTCACTGGCCCTTGTTTTCAGCGGCCTGCCTGTCTGTATCGTTCGCTGGAGATCCGGTGAACTTCGTGGGCAGGACATTGAGGCCGATCCCGGCCGGGTGATTCCACGGCGCGGGGTCGGCTCGCGCGGACCTCGCTCTGCCGCCGCGGCCGCCGCTCCGTCTCAGGGCGCCTCGGCAAACAGGTCAGGCGCGCCGGTCCGCACCGGGCCGCGGCCCGCCAGCGGAAAGCTGTAGAGCCGTTCCGGCCCGAGCAGGAACGACCGGCCGCCGCGCGGAAACAGAGACGCGATGGCGGCATCGCCGATGTCGAGCCCGCCCGTGTAGGCACCGAAGGCCGGCATCAGCACGCGCCGCGCGTCCGTGACGAAGCAAGGGCGACAGACGCCCCCCGCCCGCGTCGGCGCGGTCGCCTTGGGGTGCAGGTGGCCGGCGATCTCACCCGTGGCGCGCGGTGTCGGGATGTGGCGGAAGGCGAGGGGGCCCTCCGCCCAGGCCTCGACCGCCTGGCCGGGCAGGCCTTCCGGCGCGACCGGGTCGTGGTTGCCGGCGACCCAGACCGCTTCCGCGCCGTTCAACGCTTGGACCAGCATCGCGCGCTCCTGCGCCGGCAGGCGGGCGGCGCCGTCCCGGTCGTGGAAGGAATCGCCGAGAAAGACCACGCGCCGCGGGCGGTAGCGCCGCAGCAGCGGGACCAGCCGCGCCAGGGTCTCCCGCGAGTCATAGGGTGGCACCAGCCGGCCGCGGGCGGCGAAGGCGCTGCCCTTCTCGAGATGCAGGTCGGCGACGCAGAGCAGCCGCCGTGCCGGCCAGTGCAGCACGCCGGCGGGGTCGAGCATCAGCCGCTCGCCGGCGATGTGGATCGGCGCCGCGTTCATCGGCCGGTCACCATCTTCGGCGCGCCGCGGATATGGCGCGATCGCCGCCGGTCGCGGGCCTTGGCCCGCGCGATGGAGGTGCCGCGGACGGGGATCGATTCCGTCACCTCGGCGAGCGCCTCGGTGAAGTGTTCGGCGCCGTCGGTCGCCTCCTCGACCAGGGCGGCGGCTTCGGCGAGCAGCGCGTCCTCCGCCCCGCCCGGCACCCATTCGCGGCCTTCCTCGATCAGCGCCGGGACGGCGAGGGGCGAGACGCGGTCCAGCACGCGATGCCGGATGCGCCCCTGCACGCGGGCGAGCAGCGTGGCGAGGCGCGCCACGTCGGTCAGGCCCTGTGCGGCCTCGGCGCGCGTCGCGCGGAGCAGGATATGGTCGGGCTGGTGGCGGCGGAGCACGTCGTAGATCAGGTCCGAATTCATCGTCATCTGGCGGCCGGATTTTTCCGCGCCCGGGTGGGATTTCTCGATCAGGCCGGCGATCGTCGCGATGTTGCGGAAGGTCCGCCGCAGCATCGAGGACTCCGCCAGCCATTCCTCCATCTCGTCGCCCAGGATGTCCTCGGTGAACAGGGCCTGCACGTCGGTCGGCTCGAAGGCGGACCAGATGGCGAGCACGTAGTCGGTGCCGACATAGCCGAGCGGCCCCATGCCGAGCTTCTCCATCCGCTTCGTCACCAGCATCCCCAGGGTCTGGTGCGCGAGCCGCCCTTCGAAGGTGTAGGCGACCAGGAACCACTTCCCGCCGCGCGGAAAGGTCTCGACCAGCAGCCCGTCACGCGGCGGCAGTTCCGACTTCAGCCGTTGCAGCCGGAGCCATTCGCGCACCGGCTCGGGCAGGTGCTTCCAGCGGCGCGGGTCGTGCAGGATCGCGCGCACGCGGGCCGCGAGATAGGTCGTCAGCGGCATCCGCGCCCCGGCATAGACCGGCACGCGCGGCTCGCCCTCGCCGCCGCGGGAGACGATGACGGCGGCGGGTTCCAGCCGCTCGTAGCGCAGCACCTGGCCGCCGAACAGGAAGCAGTCGCCGGGTTCCAGGGTGGAGACGAACCATTCCTCCACCTCGCCCAGCACGCCGGCGCCACGCAGCCGCACCTTCAGCAGCGGGGTCTCGACGATGGTGCCGAGGTTCATCCGCAATTGCCGCGCGACCCAGGTGCCGCGGACATGCAGCAAGCCCTCGGCATCTCGGAACAGCCGGCGGAATCGGTCATAGGCCTGCAGCGCGTAGCCGCCATCCTCGACGAAGCGCACCACGTCTTCGAAGTCGCGGCGCGACAGCGCGGCATAGGGGCCGGCATGCGTCACCTCGGCGTAGAGCTCGTCGGGCCGGAACGGCGCGGAACAGGCCATGGCCAGGACGTGCTGCGCGAGCACGTCGAGCCCGCCGGGGCGGGGTGGCTCGCCGTCCAGGTCGCCGGCTTCCACCGCCTCGGTGGCGGCGACGCATTCCACCACTTCGAAGCGGTTGGCCGGCACCAGCACGGCGCGCGAGGGTTCGTCCATGCGATGATTGGCACGGCCGACCCGTTGCAGCAGGCGCGAGACGCCCTTGGGCGCGCCGACCTGGATCACCTGGTCGACATCGCCCCAGTCGATGCCGAGGTCGAGCGAGGCGGTCGCCACCACGGCGCGCAGCCGGCCCACCGCCATCGCCGCCTCCACCTTGCGGCGCAGGCCGATCTCGAGGCTGCCATGATGCATGGCGATCGGCAGCGCCGCCTCGTTCAGCCGCCACAGCGCGGCGAAGATCAGCTCCGCCTGGGCGCGGGTGTTGACGAAGACGATGGTGACGCGCGCCGCCTCGATGCGGCGGTAGATCTCCGGGGCGGAGGCGAGGCCCATATGCCCGCCCCAGGGCAGGTGGCCTTCGGGCAGTTGCAGGTCGAAGACCGGCGCGGCGCCGCCGCGCGTCTCCACCAGGCGGACGTCGTCGGCGCGGGCGGTCGGCGAGAGCCAGGCACGCAGCGCCTGCGGATGTGCGACCGTGGCCGACAGGCCGACGCGGCGCGCGCGCGGCGCCAGCGCGGCCAGCCGTGACATGCACAGCGCCAACTGGTCGCCGCGCTTGGTGCCGGCCAGCGCATGCGCCTCATCCACCACGATCGCCGACAGGCCGGCGAACATCTCCGGCGCATCGGGCAGGGAGAGCAGCAGCGTCAGGCTTTCCGGCGTGGTCAGCAGCAGGTTGGGCGGGCGTTCGCGCTGGCGCTGGCGGCGGTTGACGGGGGTGTCGCCGGTGCGGGTCTCGATGCTGATCGGCAGGCCCATCTCGGCGACCGGCGCGGTCAGGTTGCGCGCGATGTCCACCGCCAGCGCCTTGAGCGGCGAGATGTAGATCGTGTGCAGCCCCTCCCGCGGATGCGCCGCGAGATCCAGCAGCGAGGGCAGGAACCCGGCCAGCGTCTTGCCGCCGCCGGTCGGCGCCAGCAGCAGGACGTGCTCGTCCCGCGCCGCGGCGTCCAGCAGCGCCATCTGGTGCGGGCGCGGGCTCCAGCCGCGCGCGGCGAACCAGCCGGCGAAAGGTTCTGGCAATGTTCTCATCCGCGGGGCAATATGCCGATGGTTCCCGCGCCCGGGAAGCCCGCCCATATGCGTCCCGTGAGCATCCCGCACCCCGAAACCTGGCTGAAGGTCACGCCGTCCGGCCTGTTCTGCGAGCCCGGCGGCTTCTTCATCGACCCGACCCGCGCGGTGGACCGCGCGGTGATCAGCCACGGCCATTCCGACCACGCCCGGCCGGGCCACCGGCACGTGCTGGCGACGCGGGAGACGCTCGCCATCATGACCGCGCGCCTGGGGGAGGGGCGGGCGGGACATGCCCAGCAGGCCCTGGCTTTCGGGGAGGTGCTGACCGTCAACGGCGTGCGCCTGTGGCTGCGACCCGCCGGGCACGTGCTTGGGGCGGCGCAGATCTGCATGGAATGGCGCGGCAGCCGCGCCGTCGTCTCCGGCGACTACAAGCGCCAGCCCGACCCGACCGCCGCGGGCTTCGAGGTCGAGCCCTGCGACGTCTTTGTCACCGAGGCGACCTTCGCCCTGCCGGTCTTCCGCCACCCGCTGGCGGAAGGCGAGATCGCGAAGCTGCTGCGCTCGGTCGCGCTGTTCCCGGAACGCACCCATGTCGTCGGCTGCTATTCGCTCGGCAAATGCCAGCGGCTGATCGCCATGCTGCGCCAGGCCGGCTGGGACCGGCCGGTGCATCTGCACGGCGCGCATGTCGCGTTGTGCCGGACCTATGAGGAGCTCGGCGTGCCGCTCGGCACCCTGCGCACGGCGACGGTGGCGAAGAAGGACGACCTCAAGGGCGCGATCGTGCTGGCGCCGCCCTCGGCGGTGGCGGACCGATGGGCGCGGCGGCTGGCGGAACCCGTGGCCGCGGTCGCCTCGGGCTGGATGCGCGTGCGGCAGCGGGCGAAGCAGGGCGGCGTGGAACTGCCCCTCGTCATCTCCGACCATGCCGACTGGGATGAGCTGCTGGCGACCGCCATGGAGGTGCAGGCCCCCGAGATCTGGGTGACCCATGGGCGGGAGGATGCGCTGATCCACGCGCTGTCGCTGCGCGGCATCCGCGGCCGCGCCCTGCACCTGGTCGGGCGCGGCGAGGAGGACGAGGGCGAGCCGCCGGAGGCCACCGCGGCATGAGCCTGCCCGCCTTCGCCGAATTGCTGGAACGCCTGGTCTTCACCCCCGGCCGCAACGCCAAGCTCGCCCTGCTGGGCCAGTGGTTCGCGGAGCAGCCGGACCCGGATCGCGGCATCGGCCTCGCCGCCCTGACCGAGGAGCTGGCCTTCACCGCCGCCAAGCCCGCGGTCATCCGGGAGATCGCGGCCGAGCGCACCGATCCCGAATTGCTGCGGCTGTCCTACGACTATGTCGGCGACCTCGCCGAGACCGTCGCGCTGATCTGGCAGCCGCGCGCCGGCGTGAACGCGCCGCCGCCGACACTGTCCGAGGTGGTGGAGACGCTGGAAACCGCCCCGAAACCCGAGGTGCCGGCGCTGATCGCCGGCTGGCTGGACACGCTCGATGCGGGCGGGCGGCTGGCGCTGATCAAGCTGGTCACCGGGGGCCTGCGCGTCGGCGTCTCGGCGCGGCTCGCGCGCGTGGCGCTGGCCGAATGGTCCGGCCAGGCGGTGGAGGAGATCGAGGAGGTCTGGCACGCCGTCGCCCCGCCCTATGTCCCGCTGTTCCGCTGGCTGGAAGGCGCCGCGCCGCGCCCGGACCCGCGCGATGCGCCGGTCTTCCGCCCGCTGATGCTGGCGCATCCGCTGGAGGCGGCCGACCTCGCCGCGCTGCGCGCCGAGGCGTGGCGCGCCGAATGGAAATGGGACGGCATCCGCGTGCAGCTCACCGCCGGGCCCGGCGGCAAGCGGCTGTGGTCGCGCGGCGGGGAGGACATCTCCGGCGCCTTCCCGGAGATCCTCGCCGCGATGGACTTCCACGCCGTGCTGGACGGCGAATTGCTGGTGGTGCGGGACGGGGAGGTCGCGCCCTTTGCCGACCTCCAGCAGCGGCTCAACCGCAAGACCGTCACGGCGCGCATGCGGCGCGACTACCCGGCGGCGGTGCGGCTCTACGACCTGCTGGTGGAGGGCACCGAGGACCTCCGACCGCTGCCCTTCGATGCGCGCCGCGCGCGGCTGGAAGCCTGGCATGCCAGGGCGGCGCCGGCGCGCATGGACCTCTCGGCGCTGGTGCCCTTCGACAGCATCGAGGCGCTGGCCCGATTGCGCGACGGCGCCCGCGCCGCGTCGATCGAGGGGCTGATGCTCAAGCGCGCCGACGCGCCCTATGTCGCCGGCCGCACCAGGGGGCTGTGGTGGAAATGGAAGCGCGACCCGCTGACGGTCGATGCCGTGCTGATGTACGCCCAGCGCGGCCACGGCAAGCGGTCCTCCTTCTACTCCGACTACACCTTCGGCGTGTGGCGGGAGGACGGCGAGCTGGTGCCGATCGGCAAGGCCTATTCCGGCTACACGGATGAGGAACTCGCCTGGCTCGACCGCTGGATCCGCAGCAATACGGTCAACCGCTTCGGCCCGGTGCGGGAGGTCGAGCGCGGCATCGTCTTCGAGGTCGCCTTCGATGCCGCGCAACTGTCGTCACGCCACAAGTCGGGCGTCGCGCTGCGCTTCCCGCGCATCGCCCGCATCCGCCGCGACAAGCCGGTGGAGGAGGCGGACAGCCTTGCCGCGGTGATGGCGCTGGTGGAGAACCGGCCTGCCGCCGATTGACCGCCCCCGGGGCGCGTGGTGCCGTGCCGCCACCGACAACCAGGGGAAACGTACCATGCCCATCGCACCCAATCTCGCGCGCCGCCGGCTCGAGAAGGGCGAACTCGCCCTCGGCTTCGGCGTGCACCACCTGCGCACGCCGGCCGTCGGCATGATCGCCGCCGCTTCCGGCTTCGACTGGCTGTTCATCGACATGGAACACGGCGCGATGAGCGTCGATGACGCGACCCGCATGTGCATGGCGGCGCTCTCCCAGGGCGTCACGCCGATCGTGCGCTGCTGCAAGGACGCGCTGTTCGAAGGCACGCGCTGCCTCGACAACGGCGCGATGGGCGTCGTCGTCCCGCATATCGACACGCCGGAGGAAGCCGCCGCCGTCGTCCGCGCCTTCCGCTACCCGCCGGTCGGCGAGCGGTCCTGGGGCGGCCCGCCGGCCCATTATGGCTTCGTCGTGGCCGACACCGCCGCCGCGCAGGTGGAACTGAACAAGGAAATCCTGGTCTGCGTCATGATCGAGACGCCGCAGGCCGTCGCCAATGCCGACGCCATCGCTGCGGTGCCGGGGGTGGACAGCCTGATGATCGGCACCTCCGACCTCACGGCGTCCATGGGCATCGCCGGGCAGATCGGCCATCCGGATGTGCGCGCGGCCTATGCCAAGGTCGCCGCCGCCTGCAAGGCGCATGGCAAGCACATGGGCATGGGCGGCGTCTATGACGAGAAGGTGGCGCCGGACTACATCGCTCTCGGCGCGCGCTTCCTGCTGTCCGGCTCCGACCACGCCTTCCTGATGGCCGGCGGCGGCGCGCGGGCGAAGTTCCTGCGCGGGCTGCAGACATAGCGGCGCGGGGCGGGGGCGGCGGCGTCGCCTCCGCCGAACCAGATAGGAGATTGCGAACAATTCGCATTTCATCTTGCGAACGCATCGCAACTGACATAAGCCGCTCCTCGCTCCAGGACGAGGTTCCCGATGCTCCGCCGACATCTGCTCGCGCTGGCTGTGATCGCCGCTCCCGCGGCCGTCCAGGCCCAGGCCCAGGAAATCGCCATCTATACGGCGCGCCACTACGATACCGACGCGCAGCTCTACGAGGCCTTCACGCGGGAGACCGGCATCCGCGTCCGCACCATCCAGGCGGAGGCCGACCAGCTCGTCGCGCGCATCCGCTCGGAAGGGGCGAACAGCCCGGCCGACGTCTTCATCACGGTCGATGCGACACGCCTCGCCCGCGCCGAGCAGGCCGGCATCCTGCAGCCCTACGCGATCCCCGCCGTGGACCAGCGCGTGCCGGCCGGGCTGCGCGACCCGAACGGGCAGTGGTTCGCCATCACCATGCGCGGCCGCGTCATCATGTACGACAAGCAGGCGGGCCGGCCGGAAGGGCTGAACCGCTACGAGGACCTGGCCGACCCCCGCTTCCGCGGGCAGATCTGCGTGCGCGCCTCCAACCACCCCTACAACGTGGCGCTGGCGACCAGCATCCTCGCCGCGGATGGCGAGGCGGCGACCGAGGCCTGGGCGCGCGGCGTCGCCGCCAACCTCGCCCGCCCGCCGCAGGGCGGCGACCGCGACCAGTTCCGCGCGCTGCCTTCGGGTCAGTGCCGCATCGCCATCTCCAACACCTACTATCTCGGCCATGTCGGCCGCTCGGAGCGGCCCGAGGACCAGGCGCTGTTCCAGCGCATCGGCGTGATCTTCCCGAACCAGGCGGCGGGCGACCGCGGGACGCATGTGAATGTCTCGGGCGCGGCGCTGGTGAAGACTTCCCCGAACCCCGCCGCGGCGCGCCGCTTCCTGGAATTCCTGGTTTCCGACCGGGCGCAGGAGATCGTCGCCCAGGGCAACATGGAATACCCGGCCGTGCCGGGCGCGCCGATGCATCCGCTGCTGCGCAGCATGGGCGAGTTCCGTGCCGAGAGCATCGAGGCGCTGCGCGATCCGGCGCGGGCCACCCTCGCGCTGCAGATCATGCAGCGGGCCGGCTGGCGCTGAGGCGGCCGTGGTCGTTTGCCACTGCAATCGCCTGACGGACGCGCAGATCACGGCGGCGATCGCCGCCGGCGCCTCCCGTCCCGCGGAAGTCTATGCCGGCTGCGGCTGCGGCGCCCAATGCGGGTGCTGCTGCCAGACCATCCTCGACCTGCTGCGCGCCAGCGGCGGCGAGTGCAAGTCCAACTGAGAATGCACCGCAGAAGCATTCATCAATAGATTCATGGTGTTGCTTGACACCCCGGCGAGCCGTCCCTGTATCTACGGCGCGGCGCGCCGGGGTTCGTCGCGTCGAGGGAGGATGCCATGCTGCGCGACCCGAAGGTGATCGAGCACCTGAACACTCAGCTCACCAACGAGCTGACCGCGATCAACCAGTACTTCCTGCATGCGCGCATGCTGCGTCACTGGGGCGTGACCAAGCTCGGCAAGCACGAATACGAGGAATCGATCGAGGAGATGAAGCATGCGGATGCGCTGATCGAACGCATCCTCTTCCTCGGCGGCCATCCCAACGTGCAGCGGCTGAACCCGATCCTCACCGGGCAGAGCGTGCGCGAGATCCTGGAATGCGACCAGAAGCTCGAGGAGAAGGCGATCAACGACCTGCGCGAGGCGATCGCCTATTGCGAGTCGGTGCGCGACTTCGTCTCCCGCGACCTCTTCGCCTCCATCCTGCGCGACGAGGAGAACCACGCGGACTTCGTCGACACCCAGTTCGACCTGATCGAACGGATCGGCATCGAGCGCTACACGATGCTCAATTCCGACGCGGCGCCGGACCAGGGGCACTGATGGCGGCACTGTGACGGAGGGGCGTTGCCCCTCCGGACCACCCCACCAAAGGCCGGAAGGCCTTTGGAAACCATCACTTGGTGCCGGGCGCGGCGGCCATTCGGGACCGACGCGGCAGGCGTCGTGCACGAAGGCGGATTTCGACACTGTTCCTGACCGCGATGCGCAATGCCAGGTCACGGTTTCCAAAGGCCTTCCGGCCTTTGGCGGGGTGAGCCCGAGAGGGGCGGCGCCCCTCTCGGAAGAGCCCTTCCGGGGCCCTAAGACCGCCCGCTACTCCGCCCTTCGCATCGCCCGCGTCAGTGCGATCACCGGCAGCAACCCCGCGACGACGATCAGCAGCGCCGCGGTCGAGGCCTCCGCCAGCCGCTCGTCCGACGCCAGGTTGTAGATGCGCACCGCCAGCGTATCGAGGTCGAAGGGCCGCACGATCAGCGTCGCCGGCAGCTCCTTCATCGTGTCGACGAAGACCAGCACCGCCGCTGTCAACAGAGCCCCGCGGGCGAGCGGCAGTTCCACTTCCCGCACCGCCTGCCCCGGCGTGCGGCCGAGCACCCGCGCCGCGGCGAAGAGCGAGGGCTTCAGCCGCGCCAGCCCCGATTCCACCGACGAGAGCGCCACCGCCAGGAAGCGCACGAGATAGGCAAAGACCAGCGCCGCCATGGTCCCGGACAGCAGCAGCCCGGTCGAGACCCCGAGCCTCTGCCGCATCCAGGCATCCAGCGCATTGTCGAAGATCCCGAACGGCACCAGCGTGCCGACCGCGATGACCGAGCCCGGCAGCGCGTAGCCCAGCGACGCCACGCGGTTCGCCGTGCTGCGCAGCGGCGAGGGGTGCATCCGCGCCGCCCAGGCCATCACCGCCGCCATCACCACCGCGAGCGTGGCGGTGATGCCGGCGAGCGTCAGGGAATTCAGCGCGAATGGCAGGAAGCGCCGGGGGTCCAGCGGATCGCCCGTGGTCAGCGCGAGCCAAGCCAGCGCCCCCGCCGGCACGCCGAAACCCAGCACCACCGGCATGGCGCAGGAGAAGACCGCCAGCGCTTCCTTCCAGCCGCGCAGCACGACCGGGCGCAGCGGCGGGTGGCGTGTGGTGGTCGGATGGAAGCGGCGGTCGCCGCGCGAGATGCGTTCGAGCCCTAGCAAGACGAAGACGCAGCCGAGCAGCGCCACCGAAAGCTGCGCCGCCGCCCCGCGGTCGTCCATGCCGAACCAGGCCTCGTAGATGCCGGTGGTGAAGGTGCGCACGCCGAAATGCTGCACGGTGCCGAAATCGGCCAGCGTCTCCATCAGCGCCAGCGCGATGCCGGCGGCGAGCGCCGGCCGCGCCAGCGGCAGCGCGACATGGAGGAAGGTGCGCGGCAGCCCGTGCCCAAGCGTGCGTGAGGCTTCGAGCAGGCAGACGCTCTGCTGCAGGAAGGCGGCGCGGCAGAGCAGGTAGACATAAGGGTAGAGCACCATCGCCAGCATCACCGCCGCGCCGGGCAGGGAGCGGATCTCGGGCAGCCAGTATTGGCCGTAGCGCAGCCCGGTCAGGCTGCGGAACGCCTCCTGCGCCGGCCCCGCCACGTCGAACAGCCATGTGTAGACGTAGCCGCAGAGATAGGCCGGCATGGCGAGCGGCAGCAGCAGCGCGACCTCCAGCACCCGATGCCCCCGGAATTCGCAGGTCGAGACGATCCAGGCCGAGACCGCCCCCGCGGAGCCCGCCATCAGCGCCACCAGCAGCGCGAGCAGGGCGGAATTGCCGAGCATCTCGGGCAGGGTGGTGGTGGCGATGTGCCGGAAGCTCGCCCCCGGGACGGCAACGGCGGTCGCCACCACGGCGATCAGCGGCCCGGTGATCGCCGCGGCCGCCAGCAGCGAGGCCCAGGCCCAGGCAGGCGCGCGGCGACGCCGCGGTGCCGGGCCGTTCGCGGCCTCGATGGTGATCGTGCGAGCCATTCTCACTCACGCGATAGCATGCCGATCCGCGGGCGGCGAGCCCGCGCCATGCGTGCGCAAGGGGGACTCGGATCGCCTCACCTGGTTGCCGGGGGCGCGGTTCCGGGGCTGCCGTGACAATCCCCGCAGCGGGGTCGTGCAGCGTGGCGGTCACCGCCTCCAGCCCGGCGTGTGCGACGAAGGCCGGCGCTGCGGCGGAGGCCGCGGACCCCCGACCGCGCCGGATCGGGTGGGCGACCGCCATGCCGTCCTCAGCGCGGTGGCGGCAGGGGCGGAATGCGCAGGCCGCCGGCGAAGCCCTGAATGGTCCAGTCGTAGGGTGCGGTGCTGGTGCGCACATCGCCGAGCCGCGGCGAACCGAGGTCGAGGATCGCCGTCATGACCACCGTCCACATCATGATGAGCACCACGCTGAGCGCGCGCAGCTGCAGGCCACGCAGGCCGAGCTGATAGCCGAGCCCCCCCATGCTCACGAAGGTCATGCCGATCAGCAGCCAGAAGAGCGTCGGCGGCATGCCGGTGGCGAAGGCGAGGCGCTCGACGGCCGATTGGTCGATCACGTCGTTCACCGCAGCCATCAGGGATGCGGCGACGGGGTCCGAGCGCTCCCGCACCAGGGCAGAGACATGGCCCCAGATCTCTCCCTGCAGCGTGTCCGAGCGCGCCTGGATCTCGGCGAGCCGCTCCGCGTCCAGAGGGGCCAGCACGTGCTCGCGCCGCACCGGCGCATAGGTCTCGAGCAGCCGGGCCACTTCGGCGGCCCGGGGATGATCGATCGCGACGGCGCGCAGCCAGGCGGTGCCGATCGCATTGGCCTCGGCGAGCGTTCCTTCGCGCCGCTCCTGGAAGCGGGCGGAGGCGAAGGACAGGGTAAGGGCGAGGACGAAGGCGAGCAGGCCAAGCATGCCGCCGACGATGACGCCGACCCCTTCGGGCTCACCGGCTCGCTTGGCTGCCCTGTGCTGCCCCATCCAGAGACCGAACTCCCGCGAGACCATCTGCAGGATGAAGAGGACGCCGGCGAAGGGCAGGGCGCCGAGACGGGCGATTTCGATCACGAATTCGGTCACGGCGCGTCCTCCGCGGGGCGAGCGGATGGTATGCAGGCGGTTGCCCTCCATGCAAACCTGCCCGGCGCTGGCGGTTGTGGCCGGCGGTCCCTAGATTGGCCGCATGCAGACCAGCTTCTCGGCCGCGCAGCTCGCAGACCCGGACACCGCGGAGAGCAACCGCATCCTGCGCACCTGCGTCCATTGCGGCATGTGCACGGCGACCTGCCCGACCTTCCTGCTGCTCGGCGACGAGCTCGATTCGCCGCGCGGGCGCATCTACCTGATCAAGGAGATGCTGGAGAGCGGCAAGCCCGCGACCGAGGCGGTTGTCCGCCATGTCGATCGCTGCCTGTCCTGCCTGTCCTGCATGACGACCTGCCCCTCGGGCGTGCACTACATGCATCTGGTCGACCATGCGCGGGCCTATATCGAGCAGACCTACACGCGGCCCTGGCCCGAGCGGGCGCTGCGCCGCGTGCTCTCCTTCGTGCTGCCGTATACTGGCCGCTTCCGCCTGGCGCTGATCGGCGCGTCGATCGCCCGGCCCCTGGCGCGGCTGGTGCCCGGCCGATCGATGACGGCGGAACGGCTGCGGGCGATGCTGCGCCTGGCGCCGGCCTCGGTGCCGTCGTCCTCCGAGGTCGAGCGGCCGCGGGTGCATCCGGCGATCGGCCCGCGCCGCGCCCGTGTCGGCATCCTGACCGGCTGCGCCCAGCAGGTGCTGGCTCCCTCGATCAACGAGGCGACGATCCGCCTGCTGACCCGCATGGGGATCGAGGTGGTGGTGACGCCGGACCAGGGCTGCTGCGGCGCGCTCGACCACCACATGGGCCACCACGGCCCGGCGATGCGCCTCGCCCGCGCCAACATCGCCGCCTGGACCCGCGAGATCGAAGGGGAGGGGCTCGACGCGATCGTGGTCAACGCCTCGGGCTGCGGCACCACGCTCAAGGACTACGGCTTCATGTTCCGCGAGGAACCGGAGCGGGAGAAGGCGGCGAAGGTCGCCGCCCTCGCGGCCGACATCAGCGAAGTGCTGACCCGCTTCGGCTACGCGGCGACGCGCGCGAAGCCGGGCCTGGCCGTCGCCTACCACGCCGCCTGCTCGCTCCAGCACGGCCAGAAGATCACCGCCGAGCCCAAGGCGCTGCTCAAGGCCGCCGGCTTCACCGTGAAGGAGCCGGCGGAAAGCCATATCTGCTGCGGCTCGGCCGGCACCTACAACCTGCTGCAGCCGGAGATCGCCGGGCAGCTCAAGGCGCGCAAGCAGGCCAGCATCGCGCGCACCGGCGCGGCGCTGATCGCCTCGGGCAACATCGGCTGCCTGACGCAACTCGGCGACGGTGCGATCCCGGCGGTGCACACGGTGGAACTGCTCGACTGGATGGCGGGCGGGCCGGAGCCGGCGGCGGTCGCGCGCGCCCGCGCGGCAGCGTGACCATGCGGCGCTTGCCCCGCGCGCCCCGGAAGGCGGAGCATGGGCCCATGCGCGCCGCCCTGCTCGTCCTGATGCTGCTGCTCGCGCCCGGCCTCGCCGCCGCGCAGCCCCAGCCGAACCGCGCCGAGCAGAACCGCCGCGCCGAGCTCGACAACCTCTTCGAGGCGCTGAAGACCGCGCCCGACGAACCCCTCGCCACCGCGATCGAAGGGCGCATCCGCGCGATCTGGATCGAGCAGGCCTCGCCGGCGACCGTGCTGCTGCTGCGCCGCGGCGTCCGCAACCTC
Organism: Neoroseomonas eburnea; assembly: GCF_018129005.1. Classification (GTDB taxonomy): domain Bacteria; phylum Pseudomonadota; class Alphaproteobacteria; order Acetobacterales; family Acetobacteraceae; genus Neoroseomonas; species Neoroseomonas eburnea. Next base: position 51,726 of record NZ_JAAEDL010000018.1, on the reverse strand, counting down.
GCCGCCCGCACCCATGACGAGGCGCTCGAGGATTTCGACGCCGCCATCATCCTCTCCCCGCAATCGGCCGAGGCCTGGCACCAGCGCGCCCAGGCCTATGCGGCGCTCGGCGACACCGCGGCCGCGGCGCGCGACCTGCAGGAGGCGCTGCGCCTCGAACCGCGGCATTTCAGTGCGCTGGTGACGCTCTCGGCGCTGCAGGAAGGCGCCGGCGATGCGCGCGCCGCGCTGCGCAGCATGGAGGCCGCCCTGGCCCTGCATCCGCACCTGCGGGGCGGGCAGGAAAGGCTGCGCGAACTGCGCCGCAAGGCGGAAGGCGACGTGACGTGATCTGATCGCGGCGTCGCGAGGCTCCGCCTCGCGCCCCCGCGCAGTGCGAGGCTCCGCCTCGCGCTCCGGCAGGGAGGCGCCGCCTCCCTGCACCCTCCGCCAGGTGGCAGGGCCACCTGGACCGCCGTCGACAGGTTACGCGACGCAGGGCTCCAGCTCGCGCAGGCTGGCCGCGAGGCGCAGGCGGATGCCGTCCAGCGCGGGGTCGCCCTCGCGCACCACCGGCGCGCAGGCGGCCGCGAGGTAGCGGCCATTGGCCCGCAGCGCGGCGAAATCCACCGCCAGCGCGGCAAGCCGCGAATTGTCGAAGAGGTGGCGGTTGCCGTCGTCGAGATAGGTCTCTGCCACCGCGCCATCGGCGACGACCAGGCCGTGGCTCGCCAGTTCGAGGTGATAGTAGGTGACGTTCGGGCACCAGATCTCGCGCAGGATGGTGCGGCCGTTCACCAGCAGCCCCGCCGGCACGAGCTGGCCATCGAGGAAAAGGGCGTGCTCCGGGCTGACGCGCAGGTCGCGGACCGGCACGCCGGGACCCAGCGCGCCGGCGCGGATGCGCACCGGCGCCACCTTGCCGCGGTCCCGCTGGCGCGCCAGCTCGACCCGGGTATGGCCCACCCAGACCAGGGGCTGGAGGCTCGCCCCGCCATGGACCGCAAGCACGAGGTCGCCGGCGCGAAGGGTCTCCACCGGCACCTCGCCGCGGGCGGTCATGATGCGGGTACCCTCGGCGAAGCAGGTCACCTCCTCGAAGTTCCGCGCGTGGATCGTCGCGCCGGTCGGGATATGGGTGAAGATCGTGTAGCCGTCCTCGCCCTCGGCGAAGGACCAGCTCGCGTTGCCGCCCGGCGTCCAGCCTTCGAGGTCGAGGCGGTCGGTGCCGTCCCCCATGTCGACGGTGTCGCTGCCGTCGCCCTCCCGCCAGATGACGAGGTCATTGCCGCCGCCGCTGGCGATCTCGTCGTCGCCCGCGCCGCCGGTCAGGGTGTCGTCGCCGGGCGAGGCCGCGAAGGCGTCGTCGCCGCTGATCACGTCGTTCCCGGCGCCGCCGAGGATGCTGTCGTTGCCCTCGCCGCCTTCGAGGATGTCGCCGCCGCGGCCGGGGTCGTTCACATCGGTGCCGACCAGGGTGTCGTTGCCCGCGGCGCCGTAGAGTTCCGCACCATAGATCACGCCGTCGCTGACCAGGCCGGGGCCGGAGGCGATGATCAGGTCGTCGCCTTCGCCGCCATGCGCCGGGGCGAGGTAGCCATAGCTCGCCGAACCTTCGAGGGTGATGAGGATTGTATCGTTGCCCAGATCGCCGTCGTAGTAGCCCTCCCCACCCATGTCGATGATGAGGTCGTGGCCCTCGCCGCCGGTGAGCTCGTCGTAGCCGAGGCCGCCCTCGAGCGTGTCGTTGCCGCCCTCGCCCATGAGCCGGTCGTCGCCGGCGCCTCCCGCAAGGTAGTCGTCACCATTCCTGCCGGCGGCGTTGTCACTGCCGTCGCCGAGCCGGATGGTGTCGTTGCCTTCGCCCGTGACGATGCCGAAGGCCTCGAAGTTCACGATGGTGCTGCCGTCGGTGGCCAGCAGGGCGCCGCTCGCGCCGTCCACCGTGTAGCCGAGGTCCTGCGTCGCCGTGCTGCGGTCGATCCCGGCGTAGTCGATGCCCTGGCCGCCATCGAGGCTGTCGATGCCGCCGTAGGTGTAGACGCTGTCATTGCCGGCGCCGGCGAGCACGGTGTCGTTGTCCGCCGTGCCACCGAAGGCGGGTTCCTCATCGGCGTAGATCTGGTCCCCGCCCGCACCGCCGATGATGCTGTCGGCTCCGTTGCCGCCGTTGAGCACGTCGCCGCTGACGTATTGGATGGGCTCATACACGTCCGAGCCGACGAGGGTATCGTCGCCCGCATCGCCGTAGAGGCTTGCTCCGATCAGGATACCGTCGCCATCGAGGCCCGGGCCGCTCGCCGTGATCAGGTCGTTGCCGGCGCCGCCATAGGCATTGACCGTGAAGGAGACCGTGGCCGATCCGCTCAGGGTGAGGGAGATCGTGTCGTGGCCCGCGCCGCCCGCGTAGTACCCATCGCCGCTGGCATCGACGATGCTGTCATCGCCGTTGCCGCCAAGGATCTGGTCGTAGCCATCGCCGCCGTCGAGCGTGTCGTTGCCGTCGCCGCCGTCGATCTGGTCGTCGCCCGCGCCGCCGAGCAGGCTGTCGTTGTCCGCACCGCCGTTGAGGATGTCGTCATCCGCACCGCCATTGAGGATGTCGTCATCCGCACCGCCATTGAGGATGTCGTCATCCGCACCGCCATTGAGGATGTCGTCGCCGCCGAAGCCCTCGAGCACATCATTGCCCGCCCCCGCCTCGACCGGGGTATCCGAGATCAGCGGGTCGCCGGTGAAGGTGTCGTCGCCATTCGTAGGGTCCGTGGTTGGACCGTCGGCATTCGACCAGGACATCCGGAGGACCCTCTCGGCAGGCTGCGATCACGCGATGGAGATGAATGAAAGGTTAATCGCTCCTTCGTGAGCGCCTCAAGGACAGGAAGGTGAAAGCAACTGTCAAAACTGCGCAAAATTTGAATCGCACGCGGTAGATTGCGGCGGAGTTGCACGTTCGATTGGCGTGCTGGACGGAAGTCTGCGGCGCGCCGGGCGGCTCGCTTCCGAACTGGCCAGGTTGCCGGGGCCAGCCGGGTGCCGCCGGTCCTTTCGCGATTGCGATCGGACGAACATGTCCCCCGACGCGCCGCCGCAATGTCCGGATGGCGTTGGCGCCAATGCAGATGGCACATGGTCCGCATGCCCGACGATCTCCGCCCCTCCGCCGATGACAGCCGCTGGGCCGCCGTGCTGGCGCGGGACCCGGCCCCGGCCTGCGGGCCGTTCCTCTATGCCGTGACGACGCAGGGGGTGTTCTGCCGGCCGGGCTGCCCGTCCCGCCCGCCGCTGCGGCGCAACACGCGCTTCTTTGCCGATGTCGGCGCCGCCGAGGCAGCCGGCTTCCGCCCCTGCAAGCGATGCGACCCCAAGGGGGAGCGCGCCGCGATCCACGCCGCCGCCATCCGCGCCGCCTGCGACCTGATCGAGGCGTCCGAGACCATTCCCTCCCTGGCGGTGCTCGCGGACCGCGTCGGCTATGCGCGCCATCACTTCCTGCGGCTGTTCCGCGACATCACCGGCGTCACGCCGCGTTCCTATGCCGAGAGCGTGCGGGCGCGGCGGTTGTCGGCGGCGCTCGCCAGCGGCGCGCGCGTCGCCGATGCGGTGGCCGAGGCCGGCTTCGGCAGCGAGAGCCGGGTCTATGAGGACAGCGCCCGCGTACTGGGCATGACGCCGGGCTCGGCGCGGCGCGGTGGGGCGGGGGAGGTGATCCGCGTCGCGCTGGCGGAGAGCGCGCTCGGCCCGCTGATGGTCGGCGCGACCGAGGCCGGCGTCTGCTTCATCGGCTTCGGGGAGGACGAGGCCGGGTTGCGCGGCGACGTCATGCAGCGCTTCCCCAAGGCACGGATCGAAGATGCCCCGGAGGAACTCGCCGAGACCGTCCGCCAGGTGGTGGCCTTCGTGGCCGAACCGAAGGCCGCGCTCGACCTGCCGCTCGACCTGCGCGGCACGGCCTTCCAGAAGCGGGTGTGGGACGCGCTGCGGGCCATTCCGCTCGGCGAGACGCGGACCTATTCGGGGCTGGCGGCGGAGATCGGCGAACCGCGCGCGACGCGGGCGGTGGCGCGGGCCTGCGCGCAGAACAAGGTCTCGCTCGCCGTGCCCTGCCATCGCGTGGTGGGCAAGGATGGCGACCTCACCGGCTATCGCTGGGGGGTGGAGCGCAAGCGGGCGCTGCTCGCCGGCGAGAAGGCCGGGCGCGGGCGGGGTTGAGAGACACCGCGCGGCGTGGTGGGATGCGCGCGAGGGAGTGAAGCGCCGAACGCGACGCAGCCTTCGGAGTCTCCCGCCATGTCCCCGCCCATCCTTCTTGCCATGCCCCTGGCCGCGCGGCTGCGCGAACGTCTCGACGGCATCTACGACGTGCATGGCCCGTTCAGCCCGGTGACGCCGGACGCGGTGCCGCAGGCGGCGCGCGGCGCCCGCGCGCTGATCACCCTCGGCGGCCACCGCACCGACAGGGCGATGATGGATGCGCTGCCGGAACTCGGGCTGATCGCCTGCTACGGCACGGGGTTCGAAGGGGTGGACGTGGAGGAGGCGGCCAGGCGGGGCATCCTGGTGACGCATGCGAAGGATGCCAATGCGACCTCGGTCGCGGAGTTCGCGATGGGGCTGGTGATCGCCGCCGCGCGCGACATGGGCAGGGGCGAGCGCGATCTGCGCGCGGGCAAGTGGCGCACGATCGAGAGCATGGGGCTGGTGCCGGGCCTCGCGGGGCAGCGCATGGGGGTCTATGGGCTCGGGGCGATCGGGATGAAGATCGCGACGCGGGCGGCGGCCTTCGAGATGGAGATCGGCTACCACGGGCGGGCGCCGAAGGCGGGGGTGGGGTTCGCCTATCATCCCACCCTGCTGTCGCTGGCCGAGTGGTGCGACGTGCTCGTGGTCGCGGTGCGGGCGAGCGCCGAGACACGGCACGCGGTGAATGCCGAGGTGCTGGCCGCGCTGGGCCGCAAGGGCGTGGTGGTGAACATCGCCCGGGGGTCGGTGATCGACGAGGCGGCGCTGGTCGAGGCGCTGGAGCAGGGGGTGATCCATGGCGCCGGGCTCGACGTGTTCGAGCATGAGCCGGCGATCCCCGAGCGGCTGCTGGCGGTGCCGAATGCGGTGCTGACGCCGCATATCGCGGCCTTCACCACGCTCGCGCAGCGGGTGCAGCAGACGCTGGTGCTGGAGTCGCTCGCGGCGTTCTTCGCGGGGGAGACGCCTTCGAACCTGGTGGCGGCGTAAGGGCGCACCGGGTCAGCACCAGCCGAGGCGTAGCCGGCGGGGGATGTGCTTGATCCCGCCGGCCATGCGGTGGAGGTGCCTGAGCGCCTTCAGGTAGCCGAGATAGGCGGTGATCCGCTTCCGCGTGGCGGGTGGGGGCGGCAGGCGCAGGCGCTTCAGCTTTTCGGACAAATCGGGGTCGGGGAGCTTGTGCGGCGGGCCGTTGAGCGCGTGCAGGAAGCCGAGGCGGCGGATGAGGGCGATGAATCGGAGGCCGCGGAGACGGATGGCGCGGCGGCAGGCGCGGAAGATGAGGGGGGCGATTTCGTTCAGCGGATGTTTGGGATCGTTTTCCTTGATGCCTTCGAGCAGGCGTTCCCACAGGCCGGCGTGGGTGAGGCGGCGGAAGTAGCGGGAGACGGTGTCGGGCTTGCCGTGTTCGGGCGGGAGCGCGTGCCAGGGGTCGGTGGTGCAGGCGAGGTGGAATATGGCGTTGAGCCGGCCCTTGAGATCGCCGATCTGGCGGCCGGCGGGGGAACGGGGGAGGATGTAGGGGAGGAGGGCGAGGAATTGGGTGGGGGTGAGGGGGTGGGGGCGCATCATACTAATGATATAGGAAAACATTCGGAAATACAACCTCTTTCCGCCAGAGCCGGTGCCATACAGGCTAAGCTCGGTGGCAATGCCGAGTCGTGCTGCCGTTAGCGCATTCGTCTGCGCCGTGGTTGCTGATCGGAGAGACATGTCCGACGTTGACGATGAGGACGACGAAGAACTCGATGGTGGCGGCGTTGCCGGCGCGCCAAACGATGCTGCCGATCCATCGGGAATCGTAGACGCAGCAATCCCTCATGATATCCGCGATCGTTACGAAATTCACAGCTATCGCGGCGCTGCGATGATCCTGAGCCGGGCTCACCCGACGCATTGTGCTGAGTTGATGGACGCGCTTAGGCAGTTTTCCATCACGACGCATATGATTCGCACAGCGGGAGGCAACGAGAGTGACATTCCGAAACTGCTGTCCACGTCGTTGCGGCCGCAGGGGTGGCATGAGACTGCGATCCACGGTGACCTGCTCGTGCGACTGGATTGGCGAGAACAAGTCGGCCTGAAGCGATCAGGCAAGCCAATCATTGAGAAACGTCGGCAGGAATTGCGGCGAGAGCGTTTCCTCGACGGCCACAAGATCGACTATGTGAAGGGCAAGGTTGCGTTCGACCTGGAATGGAATTCCAAAGATCAGACTTTTGACCGCGACCTATACGCGTTCAGCGCCTTTGCGACTTGTGGCGTGATTGACGTGGCTGTTCTCGTCACTCGTTCAGCTTCTCTCAACCCGGTGTTCCGGAAACTTGGGCCAGCACTTCGCAAGGACGGCCAGCCAGAGACGACGAAGAAAGGCACAGTGCGACAGACTGCAAGCAAATACGGGGCGAGCACAACCTGGATGGGCAAGTTGCTGTATCGCCTTAATGCGGGCCGCAACGGGGCGTGCCCGGTTCTAGCAGTTGGCATCACCCCGCGCTGCATAAAGGATTGGACTGATGACGAAGGTGCCTGACGCTGCGGCTGAGTTCCGGGAGGCGCTCTCGAGCCGTAAATTCGGCACGGTGCTTGCCGACCCGCCTTGGCGCTTTACAAACCGCACGGGAAAGATGGCGCCGGAACATCGGCGCCTTTCGCGCTATGGCACAATGGACCTGCCGGAGATTATGGAACTCCCGGTTCAATCCGTTCTCGCGGCGACAGCACACCTTTATCTCTGGGTTCCGAATGCTTTGTTGCCCGAGGGGCTGCAAGTGATGCGCGCGTGGGGCTTCGATTACAAGTCGAACATCGTCTGGCACAAGATCCGCAAGGACGGGGGCAGCGACGGGCGCGGCGTAGGCTTCTATTTCCGGAATGTCACTGAACTCGTCCTATTCGGCGTGCGCGGTCGCAACGCTAGGACCGAGGCGCCTGGGCGGCGGCAAGTGAATTTACTCGCGACCCGCAAGCGCGAGCATTCGCGCAAGCCCGACGAATTCTATGACATTGTAGAGTCGTGTAGCCGCGGGCCGTATCTTGAATTGTTCGCGAGAGGCACGCGGCCAGGGTGGACCGGCTGGGGTAATCAGGCTGAGGATTACGAAATCGGCTGGGACACCTATTCGCATCACTCTCAGCGCAATCAGGCGCAACTGCCCCTCGCCGGGGAATAGGTCGTCTGTCGCGCGCTTTGCTGGATGGATCCTGCATGTGGCGTGGTGCGACGGTCTGACAGCCCGAAGGTGCAGGAAACTGAGTTTCCTGCCGGGGTGCAGGGGCAGAGCCCCTGCGTCCTACGACCTCACCACCAACGCGGCATAACCCTCACTTCACCACCGCCACCCGCAATGCATTCGTCGTCCCTGGCGTGCCGAACGGCACCCCGGCGGTCACCACCACCTCGTCCCCGTGCCCCGCGAAGCCTTCGTGCTGTGCTGCGCGGATGGCGCGGCCGACCATTTCGGTCATGGAGTGGATTTCGCTGACTTCGAGCGGGTGGACGCCCCAGATCACCGCCATGCGGCGGGCGGTGGCTTCGCTCGCCGTCAGGCCCAGGATCGGGCAGATGGGGCGTTCGCGCGCCACGCGCAGAGTGGTCGATCCGGTGGAGGAGAAGGTGGCGATGACCTCGGCGGAGATGGTTTCGGCGACCTGGCGGGCGGCGGTGGCGATGGCGCCGGCGGATGACTTCTCGGGCGCGGGGCGGGATGCGTCCATGAGGCGGCGCCAGTCGCTGTCCTGTTCCACGCGGGCGATGATGCGGTCCATCATGTTCACCGCCTCGTAGGGGTATTGGCCGGCGGCGGTTTCGGCCGAGAGCATCACGCAGTCCGCGCCGTCGAAGACGGCGGTGCCGACGTCGGAGACTTCGGCGCGGGTGGGGCTGGGGGCCGTGATCATGGATTCCAGCATCTGGGTCGCGACGACGACCGGCTTGCCGAGGGCGCGGGCGGTGCGGACGATGCGCTTCTGCACCAGGGGGACTTCCTCGGGCGGGAGTTCGACGCCGAGGTCGCCGCGGGCGACCATGACGCAGTCGGTGAGCGCCAGGATGGCGTCGAGGTTTTCGACCGCCTGGGGCTTTTCCATCTTCACCATGACCCAGGCGCGGCCGGCGGCGATGCGCTTGGTTTCGGCGACGTCCTCGGGGCGTTGGACGAAGGACAGGCCGATGTATTCGATGCCGAGGGGGAGGACGAAGTCGAGGTCGGCGCGGTCTTTTTCGGTGAGGGCGGGGATGGGCAGCGCGACGTCGGGGACGTTGACGCCCTTGCGGTCGGAGAGGGGGCCGCCGACGACGACTTCGGTTTCGAGGTGGTCGGGGCGCACGCGGGTGACGCGGAGGCGGAGCTTGCCGTCGTCGAGGAGGAGGGTGGTGCCGATCTGGGCGGCGTTGATGATCTCCGGGTGCGGCAGGTTGACGCGGCGGACGTCGCCGGGGGTGGGGTTGAGGTCGAGGCGGAAGGCCTGGCCCTGGCTGAGTTGCACGCGGCCGGCCTGGAAGCGGCCGACGCGGAGCTTGGGGCCCTGGACGTCGGCGAGGATGCCGATGGGGCGGCCGACGCGGCGTTCGACCTCGCGGATCATGGCGATGCGGCTGGCGTGGTCCTCGTGGGAGCCGTGGGAGAAGTTGAGGCGGAAGACGTCGGCGCCGGCGCGGTAGAGGCGTTCGATGACCTCGATGGTGGAGGAGGCGGGGCCGAGGGTGGCGATGACCTTGGTCCGGCGGCGGCGGCGCAAGGCGGGGCGGGAGGCCATGCGGATCGGTCCTTCGGGCCTTGGCGGGGGCAGGGTGGAGAGGTCGGGGCGGAGGGCTTCGGGTGCGACGCCGAGGATGCGGGCGACGTCGACGACGCGCTCGTCCGGGACGCGGCGCCATTGGGAGACGGCGGCGGTGGAGATGCCGAGCTCGGTGGCGATCCGGGTGATCGCACCGCGGCGGGCGAAGGCTTCTTCGAGGGCAGGGTCGCGCATGGGCGAGACCTTATCCTGGATAAGAAAATACTGCCGAGAAATTTTCGATACTTAACTTGAATAAGGTTCGGGTTCGGCGATCCACGCCATCGGGCCGCCGTGGGGTGCGGTCCAGGCGACCGGCTGGCCATTACGGGTAGCCGGAAGCGCCTCGGCGCCGGCGGGGAAGACCCCCTGCGCTTCATTGGCGATCCAGGTGTCGGCCAAGTGCCGCGCAGGCACGGGCGGCATCGTCGCGCAGGGGGGGCGCGATCATTGGTCCGGGTCGCGCGCTTGCGTCGCCGCGGAGCGCCGGTGGCGGGCGGCCAGCCGGTCGGTCTCGCTCATCCGATCAGGATCGCGCGGAAATCGTTGACGTTGGTCAGGGTGGGGCCGGTGGTGACGAGATCCCCGAGTGCTGCGAACAGGCGGTGGCTGTCGTGGCCGGCAAGCAGGCCGCGCGGATCGAGCCCCGCGGCGCGGGCGCGCGCCAGGGTGTCGGGGGTGGCGATGGCGCCGGCATTCTCCTCGGATCCGTCGATGCCGTCGGTGTCGCCCATCAATGCCCAGACGCCGGGCGCGCCGGCCAGGCCCAGGGTGCAGCCGAGCAGGCATTCCCCGTTCCGGCCCCCGCGGCCGGGATTCCCGGCACGAATCGTCACCGTGGTCTCTCCGCCCGAGAGCAACACGCAGGGGGCGGGCAGGGGGAGGCCATGGGCGCGGGCGGAGAGGGCGATGCCGGCGAGCACCGTGCCGACCTCCCGCGCCTCGCCCTCCAGGGCGTCGCCCAGGATGAGGGGCGTGAAGCCCAGCCCGCGCGCGGCCCCGGCCGCGGCCTCCAGCGCCATCAGCGGCGTCGCGATGAAGCGGTAGTCAGTGTCCGCCAGGCGCGGATCGCCGGGCTTGGGGCTTTCCTCCGCGGCGCGCGCGAGATGCGCGGTGACCGCCCCCGGCAGCGCCATGCGGTAATGGGCGACGAGGGCGCGGGCCTGCTCGAAGGTGGAGGGATCCGGCACGGTGGGGCCGGAGGCGATCACCGTCGGGTCGTCCCCCGGCACGTCGGAGATGGCGAGCGTCACCACCCGCGCCGGATGCGCCGCCGCCGCCAGCCGTCCGCCCGAGAAGGCGGAGAGATGTCGGCGGATGCAGTTCATCTCGTGGATGGTCGCGCCGGAGGCGAGCAGCGCCTTGTTCACCGCGATCAGATCGGCAAGCGCCAGCCCGGGGGCGGGCAGGGTGGTCAGCGAGGAGCCTCCACCGGAGACCAGGAACAGCACCAGGTCGCCCGCCGCCGCCGCGGCGGCGAGGTCCAGCATGCGCTGCGCCGCAATCGCGCCGGCCTCGTCCGGGACGGGGTGGGAGGCCTCGACGACCTCGATCCGCCTGGTCGGATGGCCATGGCCGTAGCGCGTGACGACGAGGCCGGAGAGCGGCACCTCCGGCCAGGCATCCTCCACCGCGGCGGCCATGACGGCGGCGGACTTGCCGGCACCGAGCACCAGCACGCGGCCGGCCGGCTTCTGCGGCAGGTGCCGCGCCAGCACGACGCGCGGATCCGCGCTCGCCACGGCGGCGTCGAACAGGCGGCGCAGCGCCTCGCGGGCCGATGCGTCGTCAAGGGCCATGCGGTCCGTCCTCGATCTCATCGGGCGGCATCATCCGCCCTCTCGCCCGCGAGGCAATCCCGGGCGCGCGCCGGCCTTCGCGTGGCGAAGTCCCGTGCTTGCCGTCGCCGGGCTGCCAGCCACCGCCCCCGATGGCCGGCCGATCCGCTGCCCTTCCCGCGGAACGCCATGACCTTCGCGGGCGGGGTGCTGGCGCCCTGGTGCGGAAGTCCTGCTTGCGCCGTTCTCGCGGCACCGGCCCCCGGTTGTCAGCAGGCCTGCTCATCCGTCGGGTCCGCGGGCGGTCAGGCGGACGCCATTCTCACGCCACCGCCCTTGCCTTCGGTGGCCTGCCTGTCCGCCGGAGATCCAGTGAACGAAACAGGCAGCGCACTACCCGCAACTCACCTCGTCCCAGGCCTGGACGGTCAGGTGGCGGCGGATGCGCCCGTCGCGCAGTTCGAGCGTCATCGCCGAGACCACGTGGCAGCCATCCGGATAGGCGCAGCGTTCCACGAAGGCGGCGCGGTGCGCGTCGCTCACGGCCTCGCCCACGGCATGGGTCATGTCGCGCGCGCAGACGTCGCGCCAGAAGGCCGCGATCGCCGGCCGGCCGACCAGGCGCAGCGGCGCGCTGGGCGGGCGGTTGCGGTCGATGATCTCCATCTCGGCATCCTCGTCGTAGAGCGCCAGCAGCGAGTCCGCGTCGCTCTGCTCGAGGGCTCGCTTCAGGGCCGCGAGATCGAAGGCGGCCGCGGCGGATGGCACGCTGTGCGACATGGCCTGTCCTCCCCGGCGCGGCGATCGTTCCGCCGCGCGCGCGGCAAGACTACACCCGGGGCCGGCGAACCGGGGGCGGCAAATCCATCCCGGCGGGAGGTTGGCGGCCGCTTCCGCCTGCACCAGATTGGCCCCGGACGAGGAGGATGCGCCATGCCCGTGCCCGACATCGACGACGCCACCCGCACCGAGCTGGAGGCCGCGGCCTTCCGGCGCCTGATCCAGCACCTGCGCGAACGCACCGACGTGCAGAACATCGACTTGATGAACCTGGCCGGCTTCTGCCGGAACTGCCTCTCCCGCTGGTACCGCGAGGCCGCCGAGGCGAGGGGCCTGCCGCTCGCCGACCCCGATGCGCGCGAGATCGTGTACGGCATGCCCTACCGGGAGTGGCAGGCGAAGTACCAGAAGGAAGCGACGGCCGAGCAGAAGGCGACGTTCGCCGCCGCGAATCCGGGGCATTGAAGGCCCATTCGGGAATGTCCCGAACGGCGCGTTCTCGTGCCGGCACCGGCCCGCGCGCCCAACCCGGCCACCCGACGACAGTATTCCGGACGGGTGGGGGGCACGGGCCGGTGCCGACATTCGCAAAGGGACAAGGTTGATGGCGCGCAGGCCCAAGGCTAAACCCGCCGCCCTTCAGACGGAGGCACGGAAGAACATGTCGCAGGCGGCGACGAAGCAGGACGATACCGAGGTCGGCGGCATCGCGGCCGATCGGCTGCGGTCCATCATCGAGCGCGTCGAACGGCTCGAGGAGGAGAAGAAGGCGCTCTCCTCCGACATCAAGGACATCATGGCGGAAGCGAAGTCGGCCGGGTTCGACGTGAAGGTGATCCGCCAGATCATCCGCATCCGCAAGCAGGAGCCGGCCGAGGTGGAGGAAATGGAGACGCTGCTCGACCTCTACCGCCGCGCGCTCGGCATGTGAGGGCGGTGGGTCACCGCATGGGGCATCGGAAGCATGCCCTGGGCGGTGATGGGGATCGATGGAAGGCGCGGGCCCGAGAAGATGCGGGCTCGCGCCCGAGCGAGGATCTCCTGTGCCGGTTGGCGGGAACGGGATTCTCTTCGCCGCGCCTGCGTGAAATGTCTTCCAGAGGGCAAGCCGTAACCTACTCGGTGCTCGCGATCCCGGCGGGCGGGTACCCCGGCGGCCGTCTTCCGTGCGGACGGGGCCTCAAGCGACGGCGCGGCGCGTCGCTGCCTCGTCATCGGATCATACCAGCGGCCGCTATTCGCGACCGCTGGCATCAGCCTTTTCGTGCCCTCATACCAACGGCCCTTTGGAATGACCGGTGAGGGCGGAATTGGAGGGGCCCTGCCCCTCCAAGCCACCCCGCCAAAGGCCCGAGGCCTTTGGAAACCATCATCTGGTGCCGCGCGGTTCAGACAGTCCCATCGTTTCGGAGCGCGATTCGTGCGCAAGGGCGGATTTCGGCACTGATCCTGACAGTGGCGCACGGCGCCAGGTATCGGCTTCCAAAGGCCTTTCGGCCTTTGGTGGGGAGAGCCCGAGAGGGGCAAGGCCCCTCTCGGTTCCACAGGTCAGGCAAACGGGCCATTGGTATCAGACGCCGGGCGCAAACCTCCGGTTTGCTCGGCTTCGCCGGACCCCGGCGGGCCGCATTCGCGGCTTCGGCACGAATCAAGAACTCGTGCCGTTGGCATCACTCCGCCGCGGCCGCGGTCTGCCAGGCGATCAGCCGGGCATAGGCTCCCCCCTTGGCCAGCAGCGCGGCGTGGGTGCCGCTCTCCACCACCCGCCCCTGTTCCATCACCACGATGCCGTCGGCATTGCGGATGGTGGACAGGCGATGGGCGATGACCAGCACCGTCCGGTTGGCCATCAGTGCCGCCAGCGCCCGGCGCACCTGCGCCTCGCTGATGGTGTCGAGATGGGAAGTCGCCTCGTCCAGCACCAGCACCGGCGCGTCCTTGAGGAAGGCGCGGGCGATGGCGATGCGCTGGCGCTGGCCGCCCGAAAGCTGGACGCCGCGCTCGCCGACCGGCGTCGCCAGGCCCTGCGGCAGGCCGGCGACGAAGCCGGACAGCGCGGCGCGTTCCAGCGCGAGGCCCATCTCCGTCGCCGTGGCCTCCGGCCGGGCGAGGCGGATATTGGCCTCCAGCGTGTCGTTGAACAGGTAGGTGTCCTGCGCCACCAGCGCGATGTGCTGGCGCAGCCCTTCCAGCGACAGCTCGCGCAGATCCACCCCGTCCAGCGTGACCCGCCCCGCATCGGGGTCCCAGAAGCGCAGCAGCAGGCTCGCCACGGTGGACTTGCCCGCCCCGGAAGGACCGACGAGGGCGATGGTGCGGCCGGCGGGCAGGGTGAGGTCGACGCCGTCCAGCGCCGGCCGGGTGCGGCCGGGATAGGTGAAGCGCACATCCGCGAACACCACCTCGGAGCCGCCGGGATGGTGCGCCGGGCGCAGCGTGCCATCCGTCACCAGCGGCACCTCCCGCTCCACCACCCGCAGGCGGCGCGTGGAGGCGATGGTGTCGGCGAGCTGCCGGCCGACCTGAGCGATCTCGGAAACCGGCAGGAAGGCGGCGATGGCGAGCAGGATCAGCATCGGCAGCAGCCCGGCCGCGAGCGTGCCCTGCGCCACCAGCGCGGCGCCCGCCGCGGCCACCGCGATGCCGCCGAGGCCGGTCGCCACCTCGAGCCCCGCCGCCGCGCGGGCCTGGTCGTCGAGCAGCGCGAGGCGATGGCGCTGATAGGTGGCGATGTGCGCCTGGAACGCGTCCCGCCGCATCGGGACGGCGCGGAAGGCGAGCAGGTCGCCGAGGCCCTGGATGGTTTCCGTCACATGGGCGCCGAGCGTCCCCAGCGCGCCGCGCGCCTCCGCCCCCATGCGGTCGATCCGCGCCCGGCCACGCAGCGGCGACAGCGCGGCAAACAGCAGGAAGGGCAGCAGCGCGACGGCCAGCGGCCAGGCGATGACCGCGAGCACGGCCAGCACCGTCAGCGGCACCAGCAGGGCCACCACGGCAGGGGCCACGGTATGGGCGTAGAAGTACTCCACCGTCTCCACATCGGTGGTCGCCAGCGCGACCAGATCCCCCGCGCGGCGGCGCATCAGGTAGGCCGGGCCCAGCGCGTCGAGCCTGGCGAAGAGGTCGATGCGCATCTCCGCCAGCAGGCGATAGGCCATGTCGTGCGCGAGCCAGGATTCCAGCCAGTGCAGCAGCCCGGCGGCGGGTGCCACGGCGAGCAGCGCGATGGCCAGGCCGAGGGTCGGCGCGCCGTCCCGCAGGGCGGCGATCAGCAGGGCGCCGAGCACGCCCACGCCGATGAAGGCGGCGACGCGCAGGATGCCGAGCAGCACCACCATCGTCATCTTGCCGCGCCAGGGCGCGATGTGGCGCAGCAGGCTGGCGATCGTCTCCCGCCAGCCGATGGATGCCGCCTCCGGCCCGAGTTCGACCGGGGCCGGGGCGTTGGCTTCCTCCGCCGCGACGCCCGCCGCGCCGATCTCCGCCAGGCGGTCGGGTGCCGCGGCGGCGCCGCGCTCGGCCGCCTGGTTGCCCATGAGCCGGCGATAGATGCCGTCCTGCCGAATGAGCTCGGCATGGCTGCCGCTTTCCACCACCCGTCCGTGGTCGAGCACCAGGATGCGGTCGGCGCCGATGACGCTGGACAGGCGATGCGCCAGGATCAGCGTGGTGCGACCCTGCATCAGCCGGTCCAGCGCCTGCTGGATGACCGCTTCGTTCTCGGCATCGACGGCGGACAGCGCCTCGTCGAGGATCAGGATCGGCGCATCGCGCAGCAGCGCCCGCGCGATGGCGATGCGCTGGCGCTGGCCGCCGGACAGGCGGGCGCCGCGTTCGCCGATCACCGCCCCGTAGCCGCCGGGCAGGGCCATGATGAAGTCATGCGCATTGGCGGCGCGGCAGGCGGCCTCCATCTCGGCCTCGCTCGCGCCGGGCCGGCCGAGGCGCAGGTTCTCGGCGATGCTGCCGTGGAACAGCGTGGCATCCTGCGCGACGATCGCCACCTGCGCGGCGATGCCGGCGGGATCGAGCCCCGCGACATCCTGCCCGCCGATGGTGATGCGCCCCGCCTGCGGGTCGTGCTGGCGCAGCAGCAGCCGGAGGATGGAGGACTTGCCCGCCCCGCTCGGCCCGACGATGCCCACGCGCTCCCCGGCCGCGATCGAGAAGTCGAGCCCGTCATGCGCGGGGGCGCGGCCGCCGGGATAGGCGAAGCGCACGCCCTCGAAGGCGATGGAGGGCGCCGGGCCTTCCCCGCCCAGGCGCAGCGTGGCGCCACCCGGCGCCACCGCGGGCTGCGCTTCCAGCAGCGCATTGACGCCATGGGCGGCGGACTGGCCGACCATGCCCTGGTGCAGCACGGAGCGCAGGTCGCGCAGCGGGCGGAAGATCTCGGTGCCGGCCATCAGCACCACCAGCAATGCCTCCAGGCTCATCTCGCCGGTGCCGACGCGATGCGCGCCGAGGATCAGCGCGATGGCCGCACCCAGCGCCATGCCCGTATCGGTGATGCCGCGCGTCAGCACGCCGAGCGCGAGGACCCAGAAGGTGCTCTGGTAGAGCGCCCGCGCCTTGGCGGCGAGCTTCTCGCCGTAGGACCGGCTCTGGCCGAAGGCCTGCAGCGTGGGCAGCCCCTGCACCGCGTCGAGGAACTCGCTGCCGAAGGCCTTGAAGGCCTTCTGGCGGGCGAGCGCGGCGCGCCGGTCCCACCGGTGCACCATCGCCGGCAGCACGAGCGTCACCAGCGACGCCGCCAGGAGGACCAGCGCCACCGGCACGTCCCAGAAGGCCATGAAAAGGAAGATCGCGACCGGCGCGCAGGCGGCGATGGCGAGTTGCGGCACGTATTGGCCGAAGAAGGTCTGCAGCTGCTCCACGCCATCGACCATGGAGAGCATCACGCCGCCGGTGCGCTCGCCGGCGAACCAGGCCGGGCCGAGTGCCGCGATGCGGTCGAAGAGCATGCCGCGCAGCCGGCCCTGCACCGCCGCCGCCGTCCGGTTGGCCTGCACCGTCCGCGCATGGTCCAGCGCCGCGCGCAGCAGGACGGCGAGCGCCGCGCCGGCCAGCGGCCAGGCGGCGGCCGCCATGCCTTCGCCCGCGAAGACGCGCGCCAGCGCCACGCCGAGGAAGGCGAAGCGGGCTATCCCGGCAGCCAGCGCGAGCAGGCCCAGCAGCACGCCCCCCGCCATGGCGAGCCGCAGCCCGGCCGTCAGGCGCCAGAGGCGAAGGTCGAAATACATGCTGGGCGCTCCTGGCTGCGCGAGGATTCGGCGGTAGGCTTGTCCTCCAGGCTGGCCGCCAGCCGATGGTTCCGCAAACGCAGGTTATTCATCTGCTGTTGAGCTATATTGAACGGCGATGAATGCCCATCTTCCTCCACTGGCCGCGCTCCGCGCCTTTGCCGCCGTCGCCCGCCAGGGCAGCTTCGCCCGCGCCGCCGCCTCGCTGCACGTCAGCACCAGCGCCGTCAGCCACCAGATCCGCGCGCTGGAGGCGGAACTGCGCACCCCGCTGCTGACCCGTGCGCGCAACGGCGCCGGGCACAGCCGCACCGAGCCGACCCCGGCCGGCGCCGAGCTGTTGGTGGCGGTGGAGGAGGCGCTGACACGGCTCGGCGATGCCTGCGACGCCATCCGCGGCCAGGCCCGGCGGGCGCGCCCCCATCTGACGGTGGCGGCCAACGGGTCCTTCGCCTCGCTGTGGCTGGCGCCGCGGCTCGCGACCTTCGCCGGCCAGCATCCGAGCACGGCCTGGACCATGCGGGCGGTCGAGGAGGACCGGCCCGACATGATGCGGGAGGGGATCGACCTCGCCATCCTGCGCGTGCGGGCCGGGGCGGTGCGTCCCCCGGACCAGCTCCTGTTCGAGGAGACCATCTTTCCGGTCTGCAGCCCGGCGCTTGCCGGGCTGGAACGGCCTGACGGGCTGCTGCGCCACAGCCTGCTGGAGGAATCGCACAACGAGAGCCCCGAGAAGGATTGGCGCCATTGGCTGGGCCTGCTCGGCCTGCCGACGGCGTCGCGCCGGATCGTCCGGTTCAGCAGTTTCAACCAGGTGATCGCGGCGGCGATCGCCGGTGCCGGCGTCGCGCTCGGGCGCGTCCCGATGCTGGATGCCGAACTCGCCTCGGGGCGATTGGTGCGGCTGTTCGCGCCGCACGAACTGCCGGGATCCTGGGTCTTCGCCCTGCACAACCGGCCGGGCTTGGCGCGGGATCCGCATGTGCTCCTGCTGCGGAACTTCCTGCTGGAATCGGCGCGCGGCGCGTGAGCCTGCGCCACGCCCGCGGAAGGCCGTGTACCGGGGAGGGGCCTGCGGGCCTCCCGCCGCGGCTTGAGGCTCTCGCCGTGCTTCCGTACACCGGGGCCTTCGAGTGCCATGGGACGATGATGGACATGCAGCGCGGGTTGCCGCCTTCCGACCGAGGCCCGCGCGCATGAGCGATGCCATCGCCCGGCCCGTCGCGTGCCTGCCGGCCGGCGAGGATTTCCTCCTCCTGCCGCCGTCCCAGCAGCCGCATGCCTATGCGAATGTGGACCGCATCTTCGCGACCCGCCCCATCCTGCGCGGCCCGCGCATGCGCGCCCTGCCGCGCGGGGCGGAGATCGTCGCGCGCTACCGCGTGGGCGGGCGCGACCTCGGCATCGCGGACTACATGCGGCGCGCCAACGTCGCCGGGCTGATCGTGCTCAGTGAGGGGCAGATCGTCCTCGAACGCTATGGGCTGGGGCTGACGGAAGCGACGCGCTGGTCGACCATGTCCACGGTCAAGTCGCTGACCTCGACCCTGGTGGGCGTGGCGCTGCGGCAGGGGCGGATCGGCAGCCTCGAGGACAGCGTCGCCGGCTACCTGCCGGCCTTGCGGGGGTCGGCCTATGACGCGGTGAAGGTGCGCCACCTGCTCACCATGTCCTCCGGCGTGCGCTGGAGCGAGGACTACACGGACCGCAATTCGGACGTGAACCGCTACAGCAAGTCCCTGGGCGACAAGGTGCCGGGCGGGGTGCTGGCGCTGATGCGCTCGCTGCCGCCGGAGGCGCCGCCGGGCACCCGCTTCAGCTACTGCACCGGGGATACCTATGTGCTCGGCTGCCTGGTCTCCGCCGCGATGGGGGAGCCCCTGGCCGAGACCATGTCGCGCAGCATCTGGGCGCCGGCCGGCATGGAATTCGACGCCTACTACACGCTGGAATCCGATGGCGGGCAGGAGATCGGCGGCAGCCGCGCCGGCATCGCGCTGCGCGACTTCGCCCGCTTCGGCCAGTTCATCCTCGACGACGGCATCGTGGATGGCCGCCGCATCCTGCCGCAGGGCTGGGTCGCGGATGCCGGCAGCCGCCACTTCGACCTCGATCCCGCGACCAACAGCTATGGCGCGGTCGGCTACGGCTACAGCTGGTGGATCGATCCGGACGGGGCGATGGTCGCGGTCGGCTTCGCCGGGCAGAGCATCTACGTCAACCGGGCGGCGGGGGTGGTCATCGTCACGCTCGCCTGCTGGCCCCAGCCGCCCTACGCCGCCGCCTACGGCATCGATTTCGGGGCCGAGCGCAGGGCCTTCCACCGCGCGGTGCTGGCCGCGCTGGGCCAGGGCGGCGCGGCGGCACCGTAACGAAGCCGCGCCGGGCGGGCTGGCCGCGCCTGCCCGAAGGCGTTAGACCATGCGCAACCCCCGGCCGGTGCGCCGCCCAGGCGCCCGGCCGCATCCCTGCCGCAGGACCGTCCGCACATGCCCCAGTACCGTTCGCGCACCACCACCCATGGCCGCAACATGGCCGGCGCCCGTGGCCTGTGGCGCGCGACCGGGATGAAGGACGGCGATTTCGGCAAGCCCATCATCGCCGTGGCCAACAGCTTCACCCAGTTCGTGCCCGGCCATGTCCACCTGAAGGACCTCGGCCAGCTGGTGGCGCGGGAGATCGAGGCCGCCGGCGGCGTGGCGAAGGAATTCAACACCATCGCGGTGGATGACGGCATCGCCATGGGCCATGACGGCATGCTCTACAGCCTGCCCTCGCGCGACCTGATCGCCGACAGCGTCGAATACATGGTCAACGCGCATTGCGCCGACGCGATGGTCTGCATCTCCAACTGCGACAAGATCACGCCGGGCATGCTGATGGCCGCGATGCGGCTCAACATCCCGACGATCTTCGTCTCCGGCGGGCCGATGGAGGCCGGCAAGGTGGTCCATCGCGGCCAGAAGCGCAGCGTCGACCTGATCGATGCGATGATCGTCGCCGCCGACAGCAGCGTCACCGATGCCGAGGTGCAGGTCATCGAGCGCTCGGCCTGCCCGACCTGCGGGTCCTGCTCGGGCATGTTCACCGCCAATTCGATGAACTGCCTGACCGAGGCGCTGGGCCTCGCGCTGCCCGGCAACGGCACCGTCGTCGCGACGCATGCCGACCGCAAGCGGCTGTTTCTCGAAGCCGGCCGCCGCATCGTCGAGATCACGCGCCAGCACTACGAGACCGACGACATGTCCGTGCTGCCGCGCAGCATCGCGACCGTCGCGGCGTTCGAGAACGCGATGACGCTCGACATCGCCATGGGCGGGTCGACCAACACGGTGCTGCACCTGCTGGCCGCGGCGCATGAAGGCGGCGTCGCCTTCGGCATGCAGGACATCGACCGGCTGTCCCGCCGCGTGCCGGTGCTGTGCAAGGTCGCGCCCTCGGTCGCCAATGTGCATGTCGAGGACGTCCACCGCGCCGGCGGCATCATGGGCATCCTGGGCGAGCTCGACCGCGCCGGGCTGCTCGACACCTCGGTCTCCCGCGTCGATGCGCCGAGCCTCGCCGAGGCGCTGCAGCGCTGGGACGTGCGCCGCACCGCCGACGACAAGGTGCGCGAATTCTTCCGCGCCGCCCCCGGCGGCGTGCCGAGCATCGAGGCCTTCAGCCAGGCCGAGCGATGGGAGGATCTCGATCTCGACCGCGAAGGGGGCGTCATCCGCGACGTCCCGCATGCCTTCTCGGCCGATGGCGGGCTGGCGGTGCTCCACGGCAACCTCGCCGAGCACGGCTGCATCGTGAAGACGGCGGGGGTGGATGCCTCCATCCTGGTCTTCTCCGGCCCGGCCCGCGTCTTCGAGAGCCAGGATGCGGCGGTTGAGGGCATCCTCGGCGGTGCGGTGAAGGCCGGCGACGTCGTCGTGGTGCGCTATGAGGGGCCGCGCGGCGGGCCCGGCATGCAGGAGATGCTGTACCCGACCAGCTACCTGAAGTCGAAGGGCCTCGGGAAGCAATGCGCGCTGGTGACGGATGGACGCTTCTCGGGCGGGTCCTCGGGCCTGTCGATCGGGCATCTCTCGCCGGAGGCGGCGGAGGGCGGGCTGGTCGGCCTGGTCGAGGACGGCGACCGGATCGAGATCGACATCCCCGGCCGCAGCATCCGCCTCGCGGTGGCGGAGGACGAGCTGGCCCGCCGCCGGGCGGCGATGGAGGCGAAGGGCGAGGCCGCCTGGCAGCCCGCCGCGCCCCGTGCGCGCAATGTCAGCACGGCGCTGCGGGCCTACGCCGCGATGGCGACGAGCGCGGCCAGGGGCGCGGTGCGGGACCTGCGGGGACTGCGGCGCGGCTGATCGCGGCCGGCCGTTCGGCTGGCCCGGTATCCGGATCCTGGCTTCGCGCGCGGCCGCCCGGCACGGGATCGGTGGCGGCGCGTCCGCGCCGGCGAAGCGGGATCCGCCGGAATCAACGGATTCCCAGAAACCCGCGAACCGCACGGCAGCCCCGCGCGGGTGGGGTCTGGCCTCCTTCGCCCACCCTGGTCATCATTGATCGGAAACATCCCGGGTGGAACCTCAATGACCGCCGAAGGCCCCGCAGAGTCCCGCGCGCCCACGCCGGCGCAGGCCCTGTCCCAGAAGCGCGCCGCGCCGCCGGTGCCGCCGAACCTGCAGAAGTTCCTGTCGCTCAACGATTTCGAGGCGGCGGCGCAGAAGCACCTGCCGAGGATGCTGCACGGCTACCTCGCCGGCGGCGTCGAGACGGACTGGTCGCTGGAGGACAACCGTCGCGCCTTCGCCGAATGGGGCTTCATCCCGCGCTGCCTGGTCGATGCCCGCGCGCGCAGCACGGCCGCCACGCTGTTCGGCAAGGAGTACGACGCGCCCTTCGGCATTCCGCCGATGGGGTCCTCGGCGCTGATCGCCTATCGCGGCGACCTGGTGCTGGCCCAGGCGGCGCGTGCGAAGCGCATCCCGATGATCATGTCGGCCTCCTCGCTGATCAGGCTGGAGGAGGTGGCGAAGGCCAATCCGGATGCCTGGTACCAGGCCTACCTGCCGGGCGAGCCCGAGCGCATCGAGCCGCTGGTGGACCGCGTCGTCGCCGCGGGCTTCCAGACCTTCGTGCTGACCGTGGACGTGCAGGTTTCGTCCAACCGCGAGAACAACATCCGCAACGGCTATTCCATCCCGCTGAAGCCCTCCCTGCGGCTGTTCTGGCAGGGGGCGACGCATCCACGCTGGTCCTTCGGCACGTGGTTCCGCACGCTGAAGAACCACGGCATGCCGTATTTCGAGAACATGGATGCCGGGCGCGGCCCGCCGATCCTCTCGCGCGAGCTCGAACGCGCCTTCGGCGCGCGCGACGGGCTGTCCTGGCCGCATCTCGAACTCATCCGCAGGCGCTTCCCCGGCAAGCTGCTGATCAAGGGCGTGCTGCACCCGGACGACGTGGTGCGCGCGAGGGAGATCGGGGTGGACGGCTTCATGGTCTCGAACCATGGCGGGCGGCAGCTCGACGGCGCGGTGTCGGGCCTGCGCATGCTGCCGGAGATCGTGCAGGTCGCCGGCGGATTGCCGGTGATCTACGACGGCGGCGTGCGGCGCGGGACGGACGTGCTGAAGGCCTATGCGCTCGGCGCGGCCTTCGTCTTCGTCGGCCGGCCGATGCTCTGCGCCGCGGCGGTGCGCGGGCAGCCCGGCGTGGAACGCGCGATCGACCTGCTGAAGGAAGAGATCCACCGCGACCTCGCGCTGATCGGGGCGAACTCGATGGCGGAACTCGGGCCGCGGTTCCTGCGGCGGGTGTGAGGGGGCGGGGCCATCGCGGCCCCGCCACCCTTCGACGCTTCCGGCGGGCGATCGCCCGCCCGCCGCGGCTATCTCTGCGCCGCGATATACGCCATCAGGTCGTTGATCTGCGTCTCGTTGCGCAGGCCGGGGAAGGACATGCTGCCGGTCGGCACGACGGATTTCGGATTCTGGACGTAGGCGCGCAGGCGGTCCTCGGTCCAGGTCAGGCCGCCTTCCGCCAGGCTGCGCATGTTGGCGGAGTAGCGGAAGCCCTCGACGGCGCCGGCACGGCGGCCGACGATGCCCCACAGGTTGGGGCCGACGCCGTTGCGGCCGCCCTGGTCAATGGTGTGGCAGGCGCGGCACTGGTTGAATACGCGCTGGCCGGCGGCCGCGTCGCCGGACTGGGCGAAGCCCGTCCCCGGCATCGCCACCGCGGCTGCCATCACCATCGCCACCATCACTCGTCGCATGGGCAACTCCTTTCGACGGGTTCGCGCCGGGCTGACGTCGCGTCGCGCCGGCGTGCCTCGGCGCTTCGCTCGACCAACCCCTGAGGCGGAATGGGCCCGCCGTGCCGATCTTGCAAGGCGAAAGCGCCGGGCCGCGGACGGGGCTGTTCGCCCTTGCGAAGGGCTGCAACCTGCGCCATTCCCAGCCTCCATCGGCCGGCACGCGAGGGCCGGGTGCCGCCGGCCGCATGATCCATGTCAACGCCATCGCGCCAAGCCTCTGATTTGCTGCGCGACCTGGCGGGTGGCCCAGCGCCGCCGAGGGAGCAGCGATGGACTACGAAGCCTATTTCCGGGCGCGGATCGACGACCTCCGGCGGGAGGGCCGCTACCGCGTCTTCGCCGACATCGAACGCTGCGCCGGCGGCTTCCCGCGCGCGATGCGCCACCTGGGCGGGCAGCTCCGCGAGGTCACCGTCTGGTGCTCCAACGACTATCTCGGCATGGGGCAGCATCCGAAGGTGCTGGCGGCGATGCATGCGGCGCTCGACCGCTACGGCGCCGGCGCCGGCGGCACGCGCAACATCTCCGGCACCAACCACGAGCATGTGCTGCTGGAACGCGACCTCGCCGCGCTGCACGGCACCGAGGCGGCGCTGCTGTTCAACTCCGGCTACATGTCGAACTGGGCGTCGCTGTCGACGCTGGCCTCGCGCATCCCCGGCTGCGTCATCGTCTCGGACGAGATGAACCATGCCTCGATGATCGAGGGCATGCGCCATTCGCGCGCCGATCGGCGCGTCTTCCGGCACAACGACGTCGCCGACCTGCGCCGCCTGCTGGCGGAGCTCGACCCCGCCCTGCCGAAGCTCGTGGCCTTCGAGAGCGTCTACTCGATGGACGGCGACATCGCGCCGATCGCCGACATCTGCGACGTCGCGGATGCCCATGGCGCCATGACCTATTGCGACGAGGTGCATGGCGTCGGCCTCTATGGCCCGACCGGCGGCGGCATCACCGAACGCGACGGCGTCGCGCATCGGCTGACGGTGATCGAGGGCACCCTCGCCAAGGCCTTCGGCGTGATCGGCGGCTACATCGCGGGCTCGGCGGCGATGGTGGATTTCGTGCGCTCCTTCGCCTCGGGCTTCATCTTCTCGACCGCGCTGCCGCCGGCGGTCGCGGCGGGCGCGCGGGCGGCGATCGCGCATCTGCGCGAGAGCGGCGCGGAGCGCGACAGGCTGCACGAGCGCGCCGCGACGCTGCGCAGCCGCCTCGATGCGATCGGCGTGCCGCATCTGCCGAACACGAGCCACATTGTGCCGGTGATGGTCGGCGACGCGGTGCTGTGCAAGACGGTCAGCGACCTGCTGCTCGACGAGCACGGCATCTACGTGCAGCCGATCAACTACCCGACCGTGCCGCGCGGGACGGAGCGGCTGCGCATCACGCCGTCCCCGGTGCATTCCGATGCCGACATCGACCGGCTGGTCGCGGCTCTCGGGGATGTGTGGGCGCGCTTCAGCCTGAAGCGCGCCGCGTAATGCCGGTGCGGCGCCGCGTCCTGGCCCGGACGGCGCCATCGGGCGGGGCCTCGTCGCCGGCGCACCGATGAGCGCGCGCTTCCATCTGCCGGCCTGGCACGCGCAGCGGGTCGAGCTGAACGACGAGGTGCATGCGCGTCCGCCCGAGGCGCTGGTGGCGCCGGCCTCGATCTCATACCTCGCGCTGATCCCGCCCGAGGGCGCGCCGAGCGACCAGTCGCTCGATGCCGTGCGCGACCTCGTGCGCCGCGTCGGCGGTCCCGCGCCGGCGCCGGGCGCGAGCCACTACAGCACCGATCTCGGGGCCTTCCGGCTGAAATGGGAGCGGCACACCGAGTTCAGCCGCTTCATGGTCATCGTCCCGGGCGTCGCGCCCGACCCTTTCGCGCGCACGGCGATGGATGCGGTTCCCGCCGACTGGGTGGCGGCGCTGCCCGGGCGGGTGATCGTCGCCGCGCATGCCGCGCTTCTGCACGATGACGGCGCGCCGCTCGACCTTGCCGGGATTGCCGAGCGCTGCTTCGCGGGCAACGACCTGGTCGGGGCCGAGGTGAGTGGCGGCCGCGCCACCGCCATCACCGACTTCCGGATCCATGGCGACGGTTTCAGCCGCTTCATGCTGCTCGACCGCGGCATGGGCCGGCGCCAGGCCGGCCGCGTCCTGCAGCGGCTGCTGGAGGTCGACACCTACCGCATCATGGCGCTGCTCGCCCTGCCGGTGGCGCGCGCTCTCTCGCCCCTGCTTTCGGCCCAGGAACGCGAACTGGCCGACGTCACCGGCGCGCTCGTCGCCTGCGCCGAGAATGACGAGCCGGTGCTGCTTGATCGGCTGACCCGCCTGGCGGCCGAGATCGAAAGCGCCGAGGCGCGCAACCGCTACCGCTTCTCGGCCGCCCGCGCCTATTACGAGCTCGTCCAGCGCCGCATCGACGACGTGCGCGAAGGCCGCATCGAGGGCTTGCAGACGATGCGCGAATTCACCGAGCGGCGCCTTGCGCCCGCCATGAACACCGTGCGCGACGTGGCGCGCCGGCAGGAATTGCTCAGCCAGCGCGTCGCCAGGGCGACGCAGCTGCTGTCGACCCGCGTGGACCTGACGCGCGAGCGACAGAACCAGGCCCTGCTCGCCTCGATGGACCGGCGTGCGCAGCTGCAGCTCCGCCTGCAGCAGACGGTGGAGGGGCTTTCGGTCGCCGCGATCACCTACTACGTCGTCGGTCTCATCGCCTATGTGGCCAAGGCGCTGGCCGATGGCGGGCTCGCCGTGCAGCCCGGACTCGTCGTGGGTATCGCGGTGCCGGTGGTCGCGGCAGCGGTCTTTGCCGGCATGCGGCGCCTGCGCCGGCACATGGAGCACGACGGGGCCTGACCGGCGCCTTGTGCCGGCCAGCCCCTCGGCTGGCCCCGTATCGGGGGCCCTGCTTCGCGCGCAGCCGCCCCACCGGCCCGGCGCGCCATGCCGTTCGCCTTGCCGATGACCGGGTCACCGGCAAGGCCCGGCGGTACTATGCCACGGATGAGAGCGGCGGCCGGCCGCGGATGAAGTCGCTGCCGCGCTCGGCGATCATCATCGTCGTCGCATAGGTGTTGGCCGAGGTCATGGACGGCATGATCGAGGCATCGACCACCCGCAGCGCCTCCAGCCCGTGCACCTGCAGCCGGTCGTTGACGACGGCGGTGCTGTCCTCGGCCGTACCCATGCGGCAGGTGCCGATCAGGTGGTAGGTGGTCGAGCCGTTGCGGTAGGCGAAGTCGAGCAGCTCGTCGTCGCGCTCGACATTCACGCCGGGGAGCACCTCGCTGTCCAACAGCTTCGCCATCTGCGGCGTGTTGAGCAGGCGGCGGATCAGGCGGATGCCGCCGAGGTGGACGCGGCGGTCCATCT
The DNA here is from genome assembly GCF_018129005.1 of Neoroseomonas eburnea. Taxonomy (GTDB): domain Bacteria; phylum Pseudomonadota; class Alphaproteobacteria; order Acetobacterales; family Acetobacteraceae; genus Neoroseomonas; species Neoroseomonas eburnea. The sequence goes on along the minus strand of NZ_JAAEDL010000018.1, from coordinate 25,258 downwards.
CGTCGGCCAGGTAGTTGGGCTGGATCTCGGGATCCTCGAAGACATCGGCGCTCCTCGCGCGGACCCAGCCGGTGCTTTCGGGGCGGTGCTGCCAGGCGCCGGCGGTGCAGCCGGGATAGTCGTCCAGCACGTAGACCTTGCCCTCGGCATAGGAGCCGGGGGTGAAGACGCCCTGCAGGTCGGGCTCGTCCAGCCCCTCGAAGGACTTCCAGAAGATGTGCACGTGCGATGGCGCGGTGGCGAGGATGGACGGCCTGCCCATCGCCCAGCGCGCCACCTGCTGCGCGAGCTTGAATCCCTTGGCGAGCTGGTTCAGCGTCTCCACCCCGTCCTTCGCGCGCATGACGATGCGGGACGCGTAGTGGTCGCGGAAATTCTCCCCCACCGGCAATTCGTGGAAGACCGGCACGCCGATGCGCGCCAGCGTCGCGGCCGGGCCGATGCCCGAGACCTGCAGCAGCCGCGCCGTGTTCACCGTGCCGGCGGAGATGATCACCTCGCGCCGCGCGCGCACCTCCATGGGCGTGCCGTTGCGCTGCGTCAGGTAGCGGATGCCGACCGCGCGCCGGCCCTCGAAGACGATGCCGCAGGCGCGGGCATTGGTGCGGACGTCCAGTTCCTTCCGCGCCATCGCCGGCCTGAGGAAGGCGCGCGCGGCGGAGACCCGCCAGCCTTTCTGGATGCCGCGCTGGAAATACCCCACACCGGCCTGGTCGCCGCTGTTGTAGTCCGGGTTGCGCGGCAGGCCCGCCGCCACGCAGCCTTCGATGAAGGCTTCCGAGAGCGGGTGGATCCAGTCCATGTCGGTGACGGGCAGGGACCCCTGCTTGCCGCGGCGGTCGTCGCGGCCGAAGCCGATGCGGCGCTCGGTGCGCATGTAGTAGGGCAGGCAATCCTCGTAGCCCCAGCCGCGGTTGCCGCGCTGCGCCCAGGAATTCAGGTCCCCCGGCTGGCCGCGATTGTAGATCATGCCGTTGACCGAGGAGGAGCCGCCGAGCGTCCGGCCCTGCGTCGTGGCGATGCCGCGGCCGCCGGTGCGCTCGGTCGGCGCGGTCTTGAACTGCCAGGTGACGGAAGGGTCGACCAGCGTCTTGATGAAGCCGGCCGGGATGTGGATCCAGGGGTTGCGGTCCGGCGGGCCCGCTTCCAGCACGCAGACGGTCACGCCCGGATCCTCGGTGAGGCGCGCGGCGAGGATCGACCCCGCGGCGCCGGCGCCGACGATGACGTAGTCGAAGGTGTCGGGCGTGCTGGCCATCTGGACGCGACTCTCCCTGCCGTGGCGGGCCAGCCTAGGCGCGCCGCCAGCGTCCCGCCAGACGGCGACAGCGCCGGCGGGCTGCGCCATGCTCCGCCCCCTCGGCGAGCATCCGGAGGAATCGCATGACCAAGACAGCCCTGGCAGAAGCGGCTGCCGGCTTCATCGCCCCGCCCCGCCGCGCGGGCTGGATCGAGCGGCCGGATGCGCGCATCCGCTACGAGGTGACGGGGCAGGGGCCGGCGCTCGTCTTCGCGCACGGCCTCGGCGGCTGCCTGCTCTCCTGGTGGCAGCAGGTGGCGCATTTCGCGCCGCGCTACACCTGCGTGGCCTTCTCCCATCGCGGGTTCTTCCCCTCGACGGCGCCGGCCGCCGGGCCCGATCCGGCGGAGTATGCGGGGGATGTGGCGGCGCTGGTCGACGAGCTGCGCCTGGGCGACATCCGGATGGTCTGCCAGTCCATGGGCGGCTGGAGCGGGGTGGAATACGCGCTGATGCGGCCGGGACGGGTGAAGGCGCTGGTGCTGGCGGCGACGACGGGTTCGCTCGACCCGCGGCAGATGCGGGAGCCGGAACGCTCGCGCCTCGCGACCTGGAGCAGGGAGAGCGCGGAGGCGCGGTCGGACCTGCTGGCGCGCAACATGCTGCCGGCCTCGGGCGCGCGCATGGCGGAGGAACAGCCGGCGCTGCACCAGCTCTACACCCACATCAACGGGTTGTCGCAGGGCTTCGACCGGGAGGCGGTGCGCGCGAAGCTGCATGCGGCCCGGACGCGGCGGCCGGAGGATTTCGCGGCCGCGAACACCCCGGTGATGTTCGTGCCCTGTGAGGAGGACGTGGTCATCCCGCCCTTCGCGCCGGCGGGGATGGCGCCGGTGATCCCGGGCGCGCGCGTCTCGCCGCTGCCGAAGGCGGGGCATTCCGGTCACTTCGAGCATGCCGCGGCCTTCAACGCCAAGGTGGATGCCTTCTTCGCGGAGGTCGGCGCATGACGCAGCGCGTGCTGACCGCGGCGATCGGCGACTACCCGCACACCGCAGCCCTTGCCGACACACCGGCGCTGCGGCTCGATCGTGTCTCGATCACGCCCATCAACATGGCCTTCGCGCCGATGGTGCGCGACTTGCGCTTCGACGTCTGCGAAATGGCCATCGCCACCTTCCTGATGGCGAAGGAGGCCGGCATCCCCATCACCCTGCTGCCGGTGGTGATGGCCGAACGCTACCAGGAAGGCGCGCTGGTCTGCCCGAAGGACAGCCCGATCCGGGGTCCCGCCGATCTGAAGGGAAGGCGCGTCGGCGTGCGCGCCTACAGCCAGACGACGGGGATGTGGCTGCGCGGCGTGCTGGCGGACAGCCACGGCGTCCCGCCGGAATCCATCGCCTGGACGACCTTCGAGGACGCGCATGTGCCCACCTTTCGCGACCCGCCCTTCGTGACGCGCGCGGCACCGGGCAGCGACATTGCGGGCATGCTGCGCGCCGGCGAGCTGGACGCCGCGATCTTCGGCTTCGAGGTGCCCGAGGACATGCGGACGGTCTTCCCCGATCCCGCCGCCGCCGGGCGCGACTTCCAGGCGCGCTACGGCTTCAAGCCGGTGAACCACCTGGTGGTGGTGAAGTCGGAACTGGCGCGCGACGCGGCGGTGATGGAGGGGCTGCGGCACGCCTTCGCGGCATCGCTGACGACGCCCGAGGCGCTGGCGCCGGCCATCGCGCTCGCCGGCCGCTTCTGCGCGGAGCAGGGGCTGATCTCCAGGCCCCTGACGCCCGGGCAGGTCTGGTCCTAGAGCAGATCCCGATCAGGTGGAATCAGCTGATCGGGCAAAGATGCTCGCGAAAACAAAAGGCTGGAGCGGTTGCCGTGAGCCAAGGCGAACGGAAGCCGCTCTAGGCGACGGCCTGCGGCCCACGCACGAGGCGGCCGGGCAGCGCCCCCGTCGCCTCGCCCTCGCGATAGGTGATCGCGCCGGACAGCACCGTCGCGACATAGCCTTCCGCCTCCTGCACCAGCCGCTTGCCGCCGGCGGGAAGGTCATAGCGCATCTCGGGCGGGCGCATCCGCAGCCGCGCGAAGTCGATGACGTTGATGTCGGCCTTGCGCCCGGCCGCCACCACGCCGCGATCCGCCAGCCCCATCGCCACCGCATTGTCGTGGCTGATGCGCTTCACCGCCTGCTCCAGCGGCAGCCGCGGCCCGCGCGTGCGGTCGCGCGCCCAATGCACCAGCATATGCGTCATGCAGGACGCATCGCAGATGTAGCCGACATGGGCCCCGCCATCGCCGAGGCCCATCAGCGTGTGCGGATGCGTCATCATCTCGCGGATCGCGGCGAGGTCGCCATCGGCGTAGTTCAGCAGCGGCCGGTTCAGGATGGCGCGCCCGTCGCGTTCCAGCATCAGGTCGTAGCACAGCGCCTCGGCCGCCATGCCGCGCGCGGCGGCCATGGCGGCGACGGAACGCTCGGGCGGCGGTTCGTAGTCGGGCGGGTCGCCGAGCGGGAAGATCTTGTCCCAGTTGTTCAGCCGTACCTTCAGCGCGCTGTCGTCGGTCGGCTCCGCCAGGATGCGCGCGCGCCGCGCCGGGTCGCGCAGCATGGCGACGCGCTCGGGCAGCGGCAGATGCGCGACCTCGCGATAGGACGGCCGCGTCAGGAAAGGGTGCTGCGAGAGTTCGAAGCCGAACATCAGCCCGACCGGGCGGCCCATGACCTGGCCGAACATCGTCACGCCATCGGCATTGGCGTCCTCGACCCGGTCGAGCAGCCAGCGCCAGAAGGCGGGCTTCGATTCCCGCTGCAACAGGGAGAAGGTGAGCGGCCGCCCCGCCACCGCGGCGACGCGGCGCAGGCGGGCGAATTCCTCCTCGGCCGGGTCGTCGAAGTCGGAGATCACCTGCAGCCAGCCGCCGCCGTGGTTGCGCAGCGCGCGGGCCAGGGCTTCGAGTTCGGCCTCGGGCGCGCCGAGGGTGGGGATGTGCCGCCCGTCCAGCGTGCGATGCGCCAGCGCGCGGGACGTTGAGATGCCCACTGCACCCGCCGCCAGGCCCTCCGCCGCCAGCCGCGCCATCTCCAGGCATTCGGCTTCGGTCGCCTCGGCATGGGCTTCCGCGCGTTCGCCCATCACATGCACGCGCAGCGGAGCGTGCGTGACCATCGCCGCGATGTCGGTGTCGTAGCGGCGGCCGCCGAGGAAGTTCAGGTAGTCGGGGAAGGATTCCCAGCACCAGGGCAGGCCTTCCGTCAGCACGACCTCGGGCAGGTCCTCCACACCCTCCATCAGCTTCACCAGCATGTCGCGCCGTTCCGGCCGGCAGGGCGCGAAGCCGACGCCGCAATTGCCGATCAGCGCGGTGGTGACGCCGTTGATGGAGGAGGAGAGGAGCTGGCTGCTCCAGGTCGCCTGCGCGTCGTAGTGGGTGTGGATGTCGATGAAGCCGGGCGTGACGAGCAGGCCCTTGGCGTCGATCTCCTCCACGCCGCGGCCGGCGACGCGGCCGACCTCGACGATGCGGGAGCCCTGCACCGCGACATCGGCCTCGAACGGCGCGGCGCCGGTGCCGTCCACCACGGTGCCGCCGCGGATGACCAGGTCGTGCATGCTGCGCTTCCTTCAGACCGAGAGCACGATCTTGCCGAAGTGCCGGTTGGCCTTCATGTGGGCCAGCGCCTCGACCGCCTGGTCCAGCGGGAAGACCTTGTCGATCGGCAGGCTGAAGCGGCCTTCCTGCACGGCGCCCCACAGGTCGCGCTTCATCGCGGCGTATTCGGCGCGGATCTCGTCGCGGGACCGCGTGCGGTGCGTGACGCCGATATAGGCGATGCGGCGGTTGGCATGCAGGTCGAAGTCGAACTCGCCCCTGCTGCCGCCGAGCCGCCCGACATTGACGATGCGGCCGGTGATCGCGGTGCAGCGCATCGCCGCGTTGATGGTGGGCCCGCTGACCTGGTCCACCACCAGGTCCGCGCCCTTGCCGCCGGTCGCCGCCAGCACGGCATCCGGCCAGCCGGCATCCCCGGTGTCCACCGCGAGGTCGGCGCCGAACTCGGCGAGCCTCCCCCGCCGCGCCGCATCGGTCGAAGTGCCGGCGACGAAGCCCGCCCCCATGAACTTCGCGATCTGCATCGCCATCAGCCCGACGCCGGAGGAGGCGCCGAGGATCATCACGCTCTCGCCCTTCGCCAGCCGCCCGTTCACCACCAGCGCGTCGTGCATGGTGGCGAGCGCCACCGGCAGCGTCGCCGCCTGTTCCCAGGAGAGGTTGCGGTCCGGCACCGGCAGCACGCGGCCCATGTCCGCGATCGCGTATTCGGCATAGCCGCCGGCGCCGGAGGCGGTCACGCGGTCGCCCGGCCTGATCCCCGTGACGGCGCTGCCGACCGCGGCGACCTCGCCGGCGAAATCGAGGCCGAGGATGGTCCCCGGCCCGCCCATCGCGCCATGCGCATGCCCGGCGGCAACGCCGAGATCGGCGCGGTTCAGCGTCGCGGCGCGGACGCGGACCAGCACCTCCTCGGGCCCCGGGGCGGGGCGGGGCATGTCCTGCACCCGCACGCCCTCCGCCGTGACGACAGCCGCGCGCATCGTTTCCGTCATGGTCGTTCCCATTCCCCCGGTGCCGTTGAGGCCCCGCACACGGATGGGGCCGTCCGGCACGGTGCGCAAGCCCTCGATCGCGGCCGACCCTGCGCGCGGCGGCACGCGCACGGTTTCCCGGCGGCATCGATGCGTCCTAGAATTCCCCGGGGCCCAGATTGCGCAGGCGGAGCGTACCGATGCCCAGATGCGATGGGACCCGTGCAGGCCGCAGCCGTGGCGACGCGCCGCGACGCGGCTGTGCCCGTCGCGGCTGGCTCGTCCTCGCCGCGGCCTCCGTCGCCGCCTGCGCCGCCCGCCGGCCGGCCGCCCCGCCGCCGCCCGATGCCGCCGGCGCGGAGGCCCAACGCCTGCGCGCCATCATGCTCGCCGACGTGCCCGGCGCCGCGGTGCCGGATCCGGCGCAGGCGGCGCGCTGGATCGCCCTTGCGCGCAGCGCGCTGGACGCGGCCGGCCGCCTGCCGCAGGGCACGGAACTGGCGCTCCTGGTGGACCGCGCGCCCGCCGTGCAGCGCATCGGCCTGCTGCTGCTGCGCGCCGAAGGCCCTTGGGAGGTGCTGGCCACCGCACCGGCCTCGACCGGCATCACCGGCCGGCGCGGCTATTTCGTCACCCCGACCGGCGTCTTCGTGAACGATGGCGGCATCATGGGCTATCGCGCGCTCGGCACGCCCAATCGCGAAGGCATCCGCGGCCTTGGCGCGCAGGGCATGCGGGCCTGGGATTTCGGCTGGGTCTGGGCACCGCGCGGCTGGACGGAGGACGGCAGCGAGGCGCCCATCCGCTTCCTCCTCCACGCCACCGACCCCGACCATTTCGAGCCGCGCCTCGGCGAGCCGGGATCGCAGGGCTGCGTGCGCATCGGCGGGGCGATGAACATCTTCCTCGACCGCCACGGCGTCATCGACGCCGATGCCGAGCGTATCGCGGCCGAGAGCCCGCGCATGGCCGCGCTGCTTGCCCCCGACCGGACGCCGACGGCGATCGCCGGGCGGATGCTGATCGTGGTGGACAGCGCCGCGCGGTGACCGCGCCGCGGATGGCGCAGGCCGGTCCGGCAGGAAAGCCCCTGCTGCGCGGGCGGTCGCCACGCCGGCCCGGCGCGCCGGGACCCTGCCGGGGGGCGAGCCCTCGCGCTTCGCGATCATGCCGCCGAGCCTTGCCGATGACCTCATCCGCGCTGCTGGGGTGGCCGAGCGCGAAACAGGATCTTGATGCCAGCAGCCGCCATTCGCGACTGCCGGTTTCAGGGCGGCTTCCGTTCGACCTGGCTCACGGCAACCACTCTCGCCTTGCGTTGTCGCGAGCATCTCCACCCGATCAGGATCTGCTCTCGCTTTTCCTGCCTTGGGACACTTGGCGGGGGCTTCCGGTTTGCCCGGCTTCGCCGGATGACCCTAGGCCGCATTCGCGCCTCGGCACGAGTGAGGAACGCGTGCCGCCGGCATGATGCCACGTCAACCGACAGGCCGGCCGGGGTCAGCCGCCTGGCGCGCGGTGGATGGGGTCCACCCAGAGCACGGTTTCCGGCTTCTCCACCGGCTCGATGTCGATGTTGATGGCGACCGCCTCGTTGTCGCTGCGCACCAGCACGCATTCCAGCGTCTCGTCGGCGGAGGCGTTGATCTCCTGGTGCGGCACGTAGGGCGGCACGTAGATGAAGTCGCCGGGGCCGGCCTCGGCGACGAATTCGAGCCTTTCGCCCCAGCGCATGCGGGCCTTGCCCCGCACCACGTAGATCACGCTTTCCAGATGGCCGTGATGGTGCGCGCCGGTCTTGGCATCGGGGTGGATGTGCACCGTGCCCGCCCAGATCTTCTGCGCGCCGACGCGCGCCGCATTGATCGCGGCGGCGCGGTTCATGCCGGGCGTCTGCGCCGTGTTGGTGTCCAGGCTGTCGCCGGGAATGACGCGGACGCCGGTGTGCTTCCAGCCATCCTCGGGGATGGAGGGATGGTCGTGGCCGTCATGGGGCATGGCGCGGGTCCTCGGCAGGGGTGTCCTGCCCAGGGAAGGAGGCCTTTCCGCGCGCCACCGCAAGCGGGCCGCGAAAATAGCGATGCGCTGCTCCGGCGCGGCGCGCGCGGAGCAGGCCGTGCTGTTGCGCTGCCCGCGGCGGGGAGGACTTTCCCGCCCGTCAGGCGATGCTCGGCCCGGCGAGCCAGAGCCGCGTGCGGTGGCAGGCCCAGAGCAGCGCCGCCTGGCCGGTGAACCAGATCGCCACCGGCGGCACCCTTTCGTGCAGCACGATGATGCCGAGCACGCCGGTCACGCTCAGCACGAAGGCGAGATGGACGGCGTTGTCGAAGGCGCGCAGCGCGGCCTGGCGCATCGGTGCCGGCAGGGTGAGGACCGGCGTGACCACGGCGACGCCGACGAGCATCGCGACCAGCGCCAGCAGCAGCGCGAATCCGCCGCTGCAGCCGACCAGCGCGACGAGCTTGGCCAGTTCCGGCCCCAGCCCGCTTCCCGGCAGCGCGAGGCGGAGCGGCAGCAGCAGCGCCGCGAGGCCGATGCAGGCCGCGACCGCCGCGCGCGCCGGGTCATCCTCGGGCCGCGGGCGGCCGCCGGCCGGGCGCGGCAGCAGCGGCCAGGGGTCGAAGGCGGGGGTCGGACGGGCCATGGGCGGGTTCCGGTCGCGGGGTCATGCCTGCGCCACCTTCATCCGCCCATGGTTTCGGCCCTGCTAACGCCGCCGGATCAATCCTGGCGCGGCAGGAGCCGCTCCGCCAGCGCCGCCCACCAGGAGGCGCCGACCGGCAGGATCTCGTCGTTGAAGTCGTATTTCGGATGGTGGACGTTGGCGTCCTGCTCCGAGCGCCCGCCGCCGAGCATCAGGTAGGCGCCGTCCTTGGCGTTGAGCATGAAGGAGAAATCCTCCCCGCCCATGGTCGGCTTGGGCATCGTGATGACGCGCGCCTCGCCCTGCACCGCGCGCGCGGCATCGGCGGCGAGGTGCACGCTCGTCACCTCGTTGATCGTGGCGGGGTAGAGGCGGATGAACTTCGCCTCCGCCGTGGCGCCGAAGGCCGCGGCGATGCCGGTGACGGTCTCGAGGAAGCGCTTCTCCAGCAGGTCGCCGACCTCCTTGGCGAACCACCGCGCGGTGCCGAGCATCTGCACCGTCTGCGGGATCACGTTGTAGGTGTGGCCGCCGGTGATGTGGCCGATGGTGATGACGCCGGCATCGACCGGTTCGACGTTGCGCGCGACGATGGATTGCAGCGCCTGCACGATGGCGGCGGCGATCACGATCGGGTCGTTGCCGTTGTGCGGCATGGCGCCGTGCGCGCCCTTGCCGGTGATGGTGACTTCCAGGTTGGCGACGGCGGCCATCACCGGGCCTTCCCGCCAGGCGAAGGTGCCGGCCGGCAGGGCGGGCCAGTTGTGCAGTCCGAAGACGCGCTCCATCGGGAAGCGCTCGAACAGGCCCTCCTTCACCATCACCTCGCCGCCGCCGAAATTCTCCTCGGCGGGCTGGAAGATGACGTAGACGGTGCCGTCGAAGTTGCGCGTCTCCGCGAGGTACTTCGCCGCGCCGAGCAGCATGGTGGTGTGCCCGTCATGGCCGCAGGCGTGCATCTTGCCGGGCGTCTTGGACGCGTGCGGCAGGCCGGTGTCCTCGAGGATCGGCAGCGCGTCCATGTCCGCGCGCAGCCCGATGGCGCGGCCGGAGGCGGCGTTGTTGCCACGGATCACGCCGACCACGCCGGTCCTCGCGATGCCGGTCACCACCTCGTCGCAGCCGAATTCGCGCAGCTTCTCGGCGACGATGCGGGAGGTGCGGACCTCCTCGAAGGCGAGCTCGGGGTGTTCGTGGAAGTCCCGCCGCCAGGCGGTCATCTCGGCGTGGAAATCGGCGATGCGGTTGTTGACAGGCATGAGGCGGCTCCGGGGCGTGTCAGAGGCTGGTGGAGAATGCCGGCACCGGCCCGCATCCCCACGAGGCATCCGGCGATCGTCGTCCGGAAGGGGCGCCAAATGGGGGTGCGGGCCGGTGCCGCATCGGGAATGCGTCGTTCGGCGCAGTCCCGGAAGATCCTTCAGGCCGAGGTTTGGTCCCGCCGGAAGGTGAGGGCAAGACCCTGATCGAGCGGAATCGGCTCGACCCCCAGGATCCGGCGCATGGGGCCGATGTCGAAGGCCTTGTCCTCGGTCAGCCGGCGGATCTCGTCGCCGCCGATGCGCGGCAGGCCCGGAATGATGCGCGCCAGCGGCGCCAGCAGGCGCAGCGGCAGGGCCGGGATGGGCAGGATCGGCGGGGCGCGCAGCCCGGCCGCCGCCGCGACGGCGCGCAGGAAGTCGCGGTAGGCGAGCGGGGAAGGCCCGGCGATGACGATCGTCTCCGGCTTCGTCCAGCCGTGCCGGATCGCGGCGATCAGGCAGCGCGTCACGTCGTCCTGGTGGATCGGCTGGACCAGCGCGCGGCCGCCGCCCGGCAGCGGCGCGACGGGCAGCTTCGCCAGCAGGGCGGCGAGGCGCTGGACGTTGTCCTCGCCCTGCGCCCCGTAGATCATCGTCGGGTGCAGCATGACCCCGGGGCGGCCGGCGGCCAGGAAGGCGGCCTCGCCCGCCCGCACGCCGTCGCCATGGGCATCGGGCCATTGCGAGAAGCGGCGGGTGGAGCCCATCAGCACCCAGGATGCGGCGGGCTCCGCGGCGGCGAGCAGGGCCGGCGCCCAGCGGGCATGCACCGTGCTGACCACGCGATCCGCTCCGGCCAGGGCGCGGCGCAGGGCCGCGGCGTCGCGCAGGTCGGCCACCCGCGGCTCGCCCGCCAGGCCGAGCGCCGTCCATTTCGCGGCGCTGCGGACCACCGGGACGAAGGGCATGCCATGCGCCGCCAGCGCCCGCGCCAGCGCGGCGCCGGAGCGCCCGCTGGCGCCGACCAGCGCGATCAAGGTGCTGCGCGCAGGAAGGCGAGGTCGGCGCCGAGCGGCGCCTGCGTCACCTGCTCATGCACCAGGCGGTCCCAGCCGCGTGCCGGCGCCGGCGCCGGCGTCCAGGCGGCGCGGCGCTTCGCCAGCACCGCCTCGTCCACCAGCAGGTCCAGGCTGCGGTTCTTCACCGACAGCCGGATGCGGTCGCCGGTCTCCACCAGCGCGAGCGGGCCGCCGACCGAGGCTTCCGGCGCGATGTGCAGGACGATGGTGCCGAAGGCGGTGCCGGACATGCGGCAGTCGCTCATGCGCACCATGTCCTTCACGCCCTGGCGCGCGAGCTTCTTCGGGATGGGCAGGTAGCCCGCCTCCGGCATGCCCGCCGGGCTGCGCGGACCGGCGTTCTTCAGCACCAGGATGTCCTGCGGCGTGACGTCGAGATCCGGGTCGTCGATGCGGTCCGACAGGTCCTTCAGCCCGTCGAAGACCAGGCAGCGCGCCTCGGTCTCGAAGAGCGAGGGCGTCGCCGCGCTGCGCTTGAGGATCGCGCCGTCCGGCGCCAGCGAGCCGAACAGCGCCACCAGCCCGCCGACCGGCGAGACCGGCTCGCCGCGCGCGCGGATGATGCGACGGTCGACGAAATGCTTGCCGTCGCCGATGCGGTCGGCAAGCGAGACGCCGTCGAGGTCCTTCGCCGTCAGGTCGAGCAGGTCGCGCAATTCCCACAGCAGGGCGCGCATGCCGCCGGCACTGTGGAAGTCCTCCATGTAGCCTTCGCCGGTGGGCTTGAGGTCCACCAGCACCGGCGTGGTCTCGGACAGCGCATCGAGCCGCTTCAGGTCGAGCGCCAGCCCCGCGCGCCCGGCGATGGCCGCGAGGTGGACGATGGCATTGGTCGACCCGCCGAGCGCCAGCAGCACGCGCACCGCATTGTCGAGATTGCCCTGCGTCATCAGCGAGAGCGGCGCGACCGGGTTGCGGATCAGCCGCACCGCCTGCGCGCCGGCTTCCTCGGCGATGCGCAGCCGGTCGGCATGCACCGCAGGCGCCGAGGCCGCATCGAGCGGCATGAAGCCGAGCGTCGCGGCGAGACAGGCCATGGTGGAGGCCGTGCCCATCACGCCGCAGGTGCCCGCGGTGGTGGCGAGCTTGCCCTCCAGCGTGCTGATCTTCTCGTCCGAGACCTCGCCGGCGCGGTAGCGCGCCCAGTAGCGGCGGCAATCGGTGCAGGCGGACAGGCGCTCGCCCTCGAAGGCCTGCGCCAGCATCGGGCCGACCACCAGCATCACCGACGGCGTGCCCGAGCTGATCGCGCCCATGAGCTGCGCCGGCACCGTCTTGTCGCAGCCGCCCACCAGCACCGCCGCATCCATCGGCTGGTTCGCCAGCATCGTCTCGGTGTCGAGCGCCATCAGGTTGCGGTAGTGCATGGAACACGGCGAGAGCGAGGGCTCGCAGATGCTGATGGTCGGGAAGGCGAGGGGCAGCCCGCCGGCGGCGAGCACGCCGCGCTTCACCGCCTCGATCAGTTCCGGGACCGTGCGGTGGCAGTTGTTGTAGTCGCTCGCGGTGTCGGCGATGCCGACCACCGGCTTGTCGAGCATCGCCTGCGAATAGCCCATGGACTTGGCGAAGGAGCGCCGCAGATACAGCGCGAAGGCGGGGTCGCCGTAGTTCGAGGCGTTGCGGCCGAGGCCGTGGGGCTTGTCGGTCATGGGCGTCCTTTGTCCCGCCGCCGCGGCCCCCGGCCCTCAGGCGGGGCGGTGGCAGACGCAGCAGATCTTGTTGCCGTCAGGGTCGCGCACATAAGCACCGTAGTAGTCGGGGTGGTAGTGCGGGCGCAGGCCGGGCTTGCCCTCATCCGTCCCTCCCCCGGCCAGGGCGGCGGCGTGGAAGCGGTCCACCGTGGCGCGGTCGGGGGCCTCGAAGGCGATGGTCACGCCGTTGCCGACGGTGGCCGGCCTGCGGTCGAGCGGGGTGGTGACCCAGAACTGCGGCGTCGTCTCGGGCTTCGCCGCGTAGCCGGCATAGCCGCGATCCAGGTCCGACTCCTGCCGCTGCAGGCCGAGATCCGCCAGCAGGGGGTCGTAGAAGGCGACGGCGCGGCGGATGTCGTTCGTGCCGAGGGTGACATGGCTGTACATCGGGAGCGGCCTCCTCCGCCGCGCCGGCAGGCTAGCGCGGCGGCGTTGATCCGGGTTGCGGATCGGCGGGTGGCGCTATTCCGGCTGGATGCCGGCGCGGCGCATCAGCTCGCGGTTCTGGTCGAGCTCCCGCCGGATGCGCGCGATCAGCGCCTCGGGGCCCGGTTCCGCGGCGGCGAAGCCGAGACGGGCGAAGGTCTCGGCCGCGGCCGGCGTGCCGAAGGCCTCCTTCGCCAGGTCGTTGACGCGGTCGAGGATGGGCTTCGGCGTGCCCGCCGGCGCCTGCAGGCTGAACCAGCCGCCGACGACGAAATCCCTCTGTCCGAGTTCCGTCATGGTCGGCACGTCCGGCAGGGCCGGGGTCCGCGCGGCCGAGACCATGCCGAGCGCGCGCAGCCGGCCGCTTTCCACATGCGGCTTGGCCGGGGCGAAGGTGGAGATCATCACGTCCGTCCGCCCGGCGATGGTTTCGGTCAGCGCCGGCGGCGTGCCGTTGAAGGGGACGTGCAGCAGCTCCGTGCCCGTCCGCTGCATCAGGTCGACCATGCCGAGATGGGAGGTGCTGCCGACGCCCCAGGTGGCGTAGGTGAGCTGCCCCGGGCGGCGCCGCGCCTCGGCGAGGACATGATCGAGGCTCTCCCACCGCGGATGGGCCACCATGACGAAGAGCGTCTCGGCGATCTGGGTGATGTGGGCGAAGTCGCCCACCGGGTCGTAGCCGAGGTTGCGCAGCGCATAGGGCGCCATGGTGAAGGTCACGATGGTGCCCATCAGCAGGGTCGCGCCGTCCGGTCGCGCGCGGGCGACGTGGCGGGCGGCGAGCGTGGTGGAGGCTCCCGGCTTGTGGTCCATGATGAAGGTCGCGCCGGTCCGCTCGGCGAAGCCCTGGGTGATGATCCGCCCGAGCACGTCCGGCGAGCCACCCGCCGCATAGGGGATGACCAGGCTGGTGGTCTGGCCCTGCGGCCAGTTGCCCTGGGCGCGGACGAGGCGCGGCGCGGCGAGAAGCCCGGTGGCGGCGAAGAAGGCGCGGCGGTCGAGACGGGTCATGGCGTTTCCCCAAGCAATGCTGTTGCGCCTTCGGGCGCGCTTGGGACCAGCCTCGCAGGCGCCCGGACGGAGGGGAAGAGGGCCGATCGGGAATGACGGTATCATGATACCGCAACCGCAAATCCCGCTTCCGGCTTGACTTTCCGGCCCCCGACCGCGATAAGCCGCGCCACTGAACACGCCTGACACTTGGAAAACCGATGCTCACGAGACAGACCACCTCGCTGAAGCCGGCGGAGGTGAAGAAGGGCTGGGTGCTGATCGATGCGGACGGGCTCGTGCTCGGCCGCCTCGCGACGCTCGTGGCCAATCGCCTTCGCGGCAAGCACAAGCCGCAGTTCACCCCGCATGTCGATTGCGGCGACCACGTCGTCATCATCAATGCCCGCAAGATCCGCGTCACCGGCGCGAAGGCGGAGCAGAAGGTGTTCTACTGGCACACCGGCTACCCGGGCGGCATCAAGCAGCGCACCGTGCGCGAGCGGCTTGAGAGCAAGTACCCGGAGCGGGTGATCGAGAAGGCGGTGGAGCGCATGATCACGCGCGGCCCGCTGGGTCGCCAGCAGATGCGCAACCTGCACGTCTATGCGGGCGCCGAGCATCCGCATGCCGGCCAGCAGCCGCAGGCGCTCGACGTCGCGGCGCTGAACCGCAAGAACTCCGTGCTCGTGAAGAAGGTGGCCTGAGGCGATGAGCGAGACCCGTACCCTCGCGGACCTCAAGGAACTCGTCGCCGGCACGCCGGCGGCGCCCGAGGCCGCCCCGAAGCGCGAACCGAAGCGCGATGCCTTCGGCCGCGCCTATGCCACCGGCCGCCGCAAGGACGCCGTGGCCCGCGTGTGGGTGAAGCCCGGCAAGGGCCAGATCCTGATCAACGACAAGCCGGCGGCGCGCTATTTCGCCCGTCCCGTGCTTCGCATGCTGATCACGCAGCCCTTCCTGGTGGCCGACCGCTACCAGCAGTTCGACGTGTTCTGCTCGGTGAATGGCGGCGGGCTTTCGGGCCAGGCCGGCGCGGTCCGCCACGGCATCTCCCGCGCGCTCTGCAACTTCGAACCCGAGCTGCGCGCCATCCTGAAGAAGGCCGGCTTCCTGACCCGCGACCCCCGCGTCGTGGAGCGCAAGAAGTACGGCAAGGCGAAGGCGCGACGTTCCTTCCAGTTCAGCAAGCGCTGACGCCAGCGGATCGGCGTCCGGCGCCGGTCCGTTCTACGCAGGACTGTCATGCAGGAGGGGTGGATCCGCGAGGGTCCGCCCCTCTTGCATTTCGGGCCGCAATTCGCGGCAAATGGCCAGACAACGGAGGTCCATCCCATGGCCAAGACCCCCACGGTGTTCATCGACGGCGAGGCCGGCACGACCGGCCTGCAGATCCGCGAGCGTCTGGCGGCGAACCCGCATGTCGCGCTGCGATCGATCGCCGCCGACCGCCGCAAGGACCCCGGGGCGCGGCGCGAGCTGATGGAGGAGGTGGATCTCGTCATCCTCTGCCTGCCGGACGACGCGGCGAAGGAAAGCGCGGAGCTCGCCGCCTCGCTGGGGGCCAGGGCGCCGAAGCTGCTCGATGCCTCCACGGCGCACCGCGTCGATCCCGACTGGGTCTATGGCCTGGCGGAGCTGACGCCCGACCAGCCGGCGGCGATCGCGGCGGCGCAGCGCGTGTCCAATCCGGGCTGCTACCCGACGGGCGCGATCCTGATGCTGCGCCCGCTGGTCGAGGCCGGGATCATGGCCGCCGACCATCCGGTCACGGTCAATGCGGTCTCCGGCTACACCGGCGGCGGCAAGTCCATGGTCGCCGCCTATGAGGCCCGCACCGCGCCGGATTTCGAGATGTACGGCCTCGGCCTGCATCACAAGCACCTGCCGGAACTCCAGGCCTATTCGCTGCTGACGCGCCGGCCGATCTTCGTGCCGGCGGTGGCGGACTACGCGCAGGGCATGCTGGACGCGATCCCGCTGCATCTCGACACGCTGCAGCGCAAGGTCAGCCCGGCGGAGATCGAGACGCTGCTGCGCGAGCGCTACGCGGGCAGCGAATACGTCCGCGTCGTGCCGGCCGAGGGCAACGGCAAGATCGAGCCGCAGGCGCTGAACGGCACCAATGCGCTCGAGATCCGCGTCTATGGCGATGCGGCGCTCGGCCAGGCGGTGCTGGTGGCGCGCTTCGACAACCTCGGCAAGGGCGCGTCCGGCGCGGCGGTGCAGAACCTCGGGCTGATGCTCGGCATTCCGGTGAATGCCGACCTGCCGATCGCGGCGCCGCGCGCCGCCGAGTGACCAACCGGGCGGGGCGGCCTTCCGCTGCCCCGCCCGTCGGCGCATCCTGCACCCGAACGACCGGGAGGAACCCGCCATGGACACCAACCAGACCCTGACCGCGCCGCCGCTCTATGTCTTCGAAGGGCACCGGCCGGTCGTGCATCCCTCGGCCTTCGTGGCGCCGACCGCGGCCGTGATCGGCCAGGTGACGATCGGGGAGGGGTCGAACATCTGGTATCATTGCGTCCTGCGCGGCGACACCAACACCATCACCATCGGCCGCGGCAGCAACATCCAGGACGGCACCATCATCCACGTGAATGCCGGCCGCCAGTGCACCACGATCGGCGACGACGTGACGGTCGGCCACGCCGCCATCATCCACGCCTGCACGCTGATGAACCGCGCCTTCGTCGGCATGGGCGCGACCGTGCTGGACGAGGCGGTGATCGAGGAAGGCGGCGTGCTCGCCGCCGGCTCCGTGCTGCCGCCGGGCAAGAAGATCGGCGCGTTGGAGCTCTGGATGGGCAACCCCGCCAAGCTGGTGCGGGTGCTGACGCCGGAACATCGCGCCGGCTTCGACCGCACGGCGCCGCACTACGTGGAACTGTCCGGGCGGCACCGCCGTTCCCTCGGTGGCTGATCCCGGTCAGCCTTTCTGCTGACGGGCATCAGACCCGCGGCATGAGGCCCTGACTCACGCCGAGGCCGCGAAAGCGGCCCGCCGGCAGTCGCGCGAAGCCAGGCGAACCGGAGGTTCGCGCCCGGCGACCGAGGGCACGAAAAAGGCGGATGCCACCGGCCGCGAGTAGCGGCCGGCGGTACGATACGGGCGGCGCGGGTCTTTGACTCGTGCCGAGGCCGCGAATGCGGCCCGCCGGCAGTCCGGCGAAGCCCAGCAAACCGGAGGTTTGCGCCCGGCGTCCGAGGGCACGGAAAAGCTCATGCCACCGGCCGCGAATAGCGGCCGGCGGCATGAGCCTCAGCGGCGGATGCCGCGCCGCCTTTCGGCCAGCACCACACGGTCGCCGACGGCATAGAGCAGGCAGGGGCCTTCGCGGTTGGCGCGCTCGTTCGCCTCGGTGCAGGCGCGCAGCGCGGCCTCCTGCGCCTCCTCGTCGCTGGCGGCGCCGGTGCGCCAGTAGAGCCGGCCGGTGCCGTGGATCGCCATCGCCTTGTGCTCCCGCCCCGCGGCGTAGCGCAGCAGGTCGGAGTCCGGCCCGCGCCGCGAGGCCGGCTGGCCCGGCACCTGCGCGGGGTCGAAGGCCCCGGCATGGGCGAGGCGCGGCATGGGTTCCGGCCGGCGCCCGGGCGTCAGCTCCTCGTCCAGGCCGACCAGTTGGCACGGCGAACCGTAGAAGAGCTGGCAGCGTTCGAGCACCATTTCCGCCACGTCGCTGCCTTCCGCCGCGGCGGTCACGCGGAAGCTGCGGCGCCGGGCGGGATTGATGGCAATGGCCTTGGCCGGCCCGCGTTCCGAGAGGTAGGCGGCGGCGATCCGGCGCGCGGTATCCAGCGGCAGTTGCGTCGCGAGCGCGGCGGCGAGCGTGTCCTCCGTCAGCACGATGCCCTGCGGGGAGGTCGGCGCGGCCATGGCGCGCAGCCGGTTGCGCGCCAGGTCGACGAAGGCGCCCTGCGGATAGCGGGCGAGGTAGGCTTCGAGGTCGCGCCGGTCGGCGCTGCCGCGCACGCTCTCCCAGAAGACCTGCTCCACGCCGATGGCCGGCGGGCCGCCCGAGAAATAGAAGCTGCCCTCCAGTGCCGAATGCTCCCAGGGCACCTGCTGGCCGCCGGTCGCCTCCCGCACGTCGCGGCGCACCTCGGCGAGCATCTGCCGCAACTCGAGCCCCGGCGTGCCGATGCGGCGGAGCAGGGCGGCGGTGAAGGGACTGTTGCGCCCGCTGCCGTCGGCGGCGACGGTGCCGGGCGCGGTGGAGAAGGCGACCAGCGTGCCCACCGCCGCATGCACCCGGCCGAGGCCCATCCCCGTCGCGCCGCTGCGCGTCCCGGCCGCGAGCCGCAGGCGGAAGGGATTGTCCCGGCAGGCATCGAGCAGCACGATCGACAGCCGCGCGATGCCGTCGAGCTGCTCGGTGACGATGTCCATGTCGAGCGCCTCGAAGCGCAGGTCGCGCTCGCTGCCGATATTCGCGCCGACCGGCAGCAGCCAGTTGCGCCCGCCGGCTTCCAGCGCATGGCCGGCGTAGAAGAAGATGGCCGCCTCCGCCCCGCGCGCCGCCTGGCCGAGCCGTCGCACCGCCTGTTCCAATTGCGCACGGTCGGGGTCGGTCACGAGATCCGTGCGGAAGCCGAGCCGCGTGAGCGCCGCCGCCACGTCCTCCGCATCGTTGGGCGGGTTGGCGAGGGGCGGGACATGCCGGTAGCCGCCGACGCCGATGACGAGTGCCACGCGCTCCGCCGCCGCGGGCGCGGTGGCGGACAGCATGGCGGCAACGAGCAGGAGGACCAGGCGTCGCATCGGTGCGTGTCCGGATCCTGAAGGCCGTGGCAGCCTGCCATGGGCGGGCCGCCCCGGGGAAGCGCGGTCGCGCACGCGGGGGGCTGACGCGGCCTCGCGCCGATCCCATAGTCGCGCCCGTCTCCGGGAGAGGAACGCCCATGACCGAGACGATATCCC
The DNA here is from genome assembly GCF_018129005.1 of Neoroseomonas eburnea. Taxonomy (GTDB): domain Bacteria; phylum Pseudomonadota; class Alphaproteobacteria; order Acetobacterales; family Acetobacteraceae; genus Neoroseomonas; species Neoroseomonas eburnea. The sequence goes on along the minus strand of NZ_JAAEDL010000018.1, from coordinate 6,431 downwards.
GCCTGTTGGCGGGTGGTGCCGCCGGCGCCGCCGCGATCCGCGGCACCAACGACCGGCCGGCGATGAGCTTCGGCGCCTTGCGCGAGTTGTGCGGGCGGACGGTCGCCACGCTCAACCGGCTCGGCATCGGGCGCGGGGACCGTGTGGCGATCGTGCTGCCCAACGGCCCGGAGATGGCCGCCGCCTTCCTGGCGGTCGGCGCGGGGGCCACCACCGCGCCGCTCAACCCGGCCTACCGCGCGGAGGAATTCACCTTCTACCTGACCGACCTCGAGGCCCGGGCGCTGGTCATCCTGCACGGCATGGCGAGCGATGCGCGGGAGGTGGCGGCGCGGCTCTCCATCCCGGTGCTCGACCTGGTGCCGGGCGTGGCGGCCGGCGACTTCACGCTGGAAGGTGGGGCCCCCGGCAATGCGGCGAAGCCCGGCCTGGCCTGGCCCGAGGACGCTGCGCTGGTGCTGCACACCTCCGGCACCACGGCACGGCCCAAGATCGTGCCGCTGACCCAGGCGAACATCTGCGCCTCGGCGCGCAACATCGCGCGCACGCTGGAACTCGGGCCGGACGATGCCTGCCTCAACATCATGCCGCTGTTCCACATCCACGGGCTGATGGCCGCGGTGCTGGCCTCGGTGGGCGCGGGCGGGGCGGTGGTCTGCACGCCGGGATTCGACGCGCTGCGCTTCTTCCGCTGGCTGGACGAGGAACGGCCATCCTGGGTGACGGCGGTGCCGACCATGCACCAGGCGATCCTCGCCCGCGCCGAGCGCAATGCCGACATCATCCGGCGCGCGCGGCTGCGCTTCCTGCGGTCATCCTCGGCGTCCCTGCCCGGGCCGGTGATGCGGCAACTGGAGGAGGTCTTCTCCGCCCCGCTGGTCGAGAGCTACGGCATGACCGAGGCCGCCCACCAGATGTGCTCCAACCCGCTGGCGGGGCCGCGCAAGCCGGGCTCGGTCGGACAGCCGGCGGGGCCGGAGGTCGCCATCATGGACGAGGACGGCGCGCTGCTGCCGCCGGGCGCGATCGGCGAGGTCGTCATCCGCGGCCCCAACGTCACCGCCGGCTACGAGGCGAACCCCGAGGCCAACGCCAAGGCCTTCACGAATGGCTGGTTCCGCACCGGCGACCAGGGCGCCTTCGACGCCGACGGCTTCCTCACCCTGACCGGCCGGCTCAAGGAGCTGATCAACCGCGGTGGGGAGAAGGTCAGCCCGCTGGAGGTGGACGGCGTGCTCTCCGGCCACCCGGCGGTGGCGCAGGCGCTGACCTTCGCCATCCCGCACGTCAAGCTCGGCGAGGAGGTCGGCGCGGCGGTGGTGCTGCGCGACGGCATGGGTTGCACCGAACGCGAACTGCGCGAATTCGCCGCCCGCCACCTTGCCGACTTCAAGGTGCCGCGGAGGGTGGTCTTCCTGGAGGAGATCCCGAAGGGCGCGACGGGCAAGCTGATGCGCATCGGGCTCGCCGAGAAGCTGGGGCTGACGGCATGACGATGCCGAGTGTCGTGCCCGCGAAGTTCGCCGGATCGCCAGCGAGCGAAGCGGAGGAGCAGGCCACTGCAAGCCATGGCCAGCGGCGTGGGAGCGACGTCCGCCGGACTTCGGAATCAGGACGCCGGTGGAGCGCAGCGGCGCGCGGTGCGGGAAGCGGAATGTGAAGCGGATGACCGGAAGATGAGGATCTGCGTCTTCGGCGCCGGCGCCATAGGCGGTCTCATGGCGGCGAAGCTGGCGCTTCGCGGCGAGGCCGAGGTCACCGTCATCGCGCGCGGCCCCCACCTCGCCGCCATGCAGGCGGACGGGCTGCGCCTGGTCAGCGAGGGCCGGGAGATCGTCGCCCGCCCGCGCTGCGTCGCCAGCGCCGGGGAAGCCGGCCCGCAGGACTACGTCCTCGTCACGCTGAAGGCGCATTCGCTGCCCGGGGCAGCGGCGCAGATGCAGCCGCTGCTCGGGCCGGAGACGGCGGTGGTCAGCGCCGTCAACGGCGTGCCCTGGTGGTATTTCCACGGCATCGGCGGCGCGCATGAGGGCCGCATCGTCGAGAGCGTCGATCCCGGCGGCATCGTCTCCCGCCTGCTGCCGCCGTCGCGTGCGATCGGCTGCATCGTCTACCCGGCGGCGGAGGTGGTCGAGCCCGGTGTCATCGAGCACGGCTATGGCGACCGCTTCTCCCTCGGCGAGCCGGACGGCTCGCGCAGCCCGCGCGCGCAGCGGCTCTCCCAGGCGCTGATCGCCGCCGGCTTCAAGGCGCCGGTGCGGCCGCGCATCCGCGACGAGCTCTGGGTCAAGCTGTGGGGCAACATGGCCTTCAACCCGATCTCGGCGCTGACCACCGCGACGCTCGACGTGCTGGTCAACGACGACGGGCAGCGCGGCGTGGCGCGCGCGATGATGCTGGAAGGCCAGCGCGTGGCGGAGGCGCTCGGCGTGCGCTTCGCCATCGACGTGGACAGGCGCATCGCCGGCGCGGCGGAGGTCGGCGCGCACAGGACCTCGATGCTGCAGGACCTCGAACGCGGGCGGCCGATGGAGATCGAGGCGCTGCTCGGCGCCGTGGTGGAACTGGCGGAGCTGGTCGGGGAGGCAGCGCCGACCTGCCGGACCGTGCTCGCGCTGGTGCGCGCGCGGGCGCGGGCGGCGGGGTGCCTGCCATGAGCTTCGCGCGGCGCCGGGGCTGGGCCATGGCGGCCTTGCTGTCGCTCGCCGCCTGCGGCGGGTCCGTGGCGCCGCCGGTCGCGCTGCCGCCGGAGGCGACGGTCGGCTTCGCCGATCCGGCGCGGCAGGCGATCATCGTCACCGCCTACAGTTTCGGCCGGCCCTCCTCCCTGGCGGGACAGCCGGCGGAAGCCGCCAGGGTGATCGGGCAGGCGGAATTCCTCGCGGTGGAACTCGCCACCGGGCAGCGCTGGATCGGCTTCGCGCCGTACGTGGCGCAGGAATTCGCGGCGGCGCGGCGCGAATGGCGCGGGGTCATCGGCATTGCGCCCGAGGCGCCGCCGCAGGCGGTGATCGACGCGCTGTTCGCGACACGTGGCGCGCTGCTCGCCGGCGACCGGCGCGCGGCGATCGCGGCGCTGTCGCCGACGACCGTTCCCGGCGGAGGGGAGGGCGCGGTTCAGCGCCTCGCCGCCCTGCCGCCGCTGCCGCTCGCCGCGCGCGCGGCGTCGGACGCCGAGTCCGAGATGTGGCGCGAGTCGGTGCAGATCGACGTCGAGCCGTGAGGCGTTGCGGCATCCTCGCGGAAGGGCCAGATGCGGGCCGGGAGGAACCGGCCATGGTGAACTCTTCGGGCTTCGGTCGGCGGGCGGTGTCGCTGGCGCTATGCGGCCTGGCCGCGGGATGCACGGGGCTGCCGCAGCCGCCGGTGACGCGGCTGCCGGTGGACCCGACGCTCGGCTTCGCCGACCCGACGCGGCAGGCGATCATCCACGCGTCCTACGTGTTCCCGCAGCCGGCCTCGCTGCGCGGCAATCCGGTCGAGGCGGCGCAGGCGATCTCGGAGGCCGAGCATCTCGCCGTCGAGCTGCGCTACGGGCCACGCTGGGTCGAGATGTCGCCGCTGGTGCCGATGGCCTTCGCCCAGGCGCGGGAGGAATGGCGCGGCGCGCTGGGCATCGCCCCGGAGGCGGCACCGCAGGCGGTGATCGATGCCATGACGGCGGTGCGCCTCGCCCTCGCCGCGCAGAACCCGCCGGGCGCCGCGGCCGCCTTGCGGCCGCCGGTCGTCGCGCCGGGCGGGGCGGCCAGCCTGCAACGGCTGGCGGAACTGCCGCCTCTACCGAGGACCGCCTGGGCCTCGCAGATGGCAATGCAGGAGATGTGGCGTATCCAGAGGCAGGATTCGAGGAATCGGCCTTGGCTATGACATCTCGTCGCTTGCTTCTCCTCACGCCCCTGCTTGCCGCCGCCTGCGAGGAACTGCGCACGCCGGCCGCGCCGCCGCCCGCGGTGCTCGCCGGCGCGCCGCAGGCCGGTGCACCGCTGCGCGCGGCGGTGCAGGCGACGGCGGCTGCCTTCGCCCGAGAGGGTGCGGCGCTGGCCGGCCACCCGGCCGAGGCCGCGCTCGCCCTCGCGCGGCTCGAGGCGCTGGAGATGGAGGTCACCAACGGCCGCGCCTGGCCCTCGCTGTCGCCCTCCATCGGTTTCGCGATGCGCACGGCGCGGGACGAGAACCGTGCCGCGCTCGGGGCGGCGCGGAGCGCGGCGGGGGCGGATGTCGTACGGGCGCTCTCCGCCACGGCGGCGCGCCTGCGGGCGGGGGACCGTGCGGGGGCGGAGGCGGCGCTCGCGGCGCCGATCTTCGAGCCCGGAGGGGCGCCGACGCTTGATCGTCTCGGCGATCTCGGCCCGCTGCCGGCCGCGGAGCAGGCCATGGCGGCGCTGGCGCGGGAGGTGCGGCGGCTCGATCTCGACCGCGGCTGGGCCGGGGCGGGGAACTGGTGGCAGGCCGGCGCGCCCGGCGCGATCACCGACGGGCTCGGCGCGGGCTACTGATACCGGCGAGCCTTGCCGGCTGCCTCGTGGGCGAGGCTCGGCCGTGCGTTGCGCGGGGCCGGCGGGGCGGCCGACCGCGAGGCCAGGACTCCGAGCCCGGGCCAGCCGAAGGGCTGGGCTGTGCGGGAGAGCATTCGTAGGAGAGCGTGGCCTTCGCGGGAGAGCGTCGCCTTCGCGATGCGGTCTTCGCGCCTGTCCTGCGTGTGGCACGCCCTGCGCCATGCCCGGTCACCTCCTGCCAGCGGCATGAGTTCCTGACCCGTGCCGAGGCCGCGACCGGGGATCCGGAATGCGGCCCGCCGGCAGTCCGGCGAAGCCAGGCAAGCCGAAGGTTTGCGCCCGGCGTCCGAGGGCGGAAAAGCCGGATCCCGGCGGTCGCGAACAGCCGCGCTTGGTATCGGGTGAGGGCATGACGCGCCCGGCTGCCGGTCGCGAGCCTCGCCTCCGGGTCGGATCGGCAGCGGCACCGCCCGGCGGAGATCCGGCGGCGAGGCGCCGGGTCTGCGCGGCGATCGCCTGCCTTCCCGGCAGAGAGGGCGGATCGCGCCAGGCTGCCCGTCAGGACCCGCCGACCGGAGCGGTCGCCCCGTGAGCCGGCGCGGATGCGGAATGCTCCGGTCCGGCGCGTTGCGGGGCGGTGCCGGCCTTCAGCGCAGCACGATCTCGACGCGGCGGTTCTGCGGTTCGCGGGCCCCGTCGGCTGTGGGGACCAGCGGCTGCGTCTCGCCGAGCGCGGTGACGAAGATCTCCTCCCGCGCCACGCCCTGGCGGACGAGTTCGGCCGCGACGGTTTCCGCCCGGCGGCGCGACAGCGCCTGGTTGTACTGCACGGTGCCGGAGCGGTCGGCATGCCCGGCGACCTCGATCCGCGTGCTGCGCTGCGTGCGGGCGTGCTGCACCGCCTCGCCGATGATCTGGCGCGCGCGGTCGGTAAGATCGGCGCGGTTCCAGTCGAAGAAGACGAGGAAGGTCCGCTGCGCCTGTGGAGCGGCGGCCGGCGCCGGCGCGGGGGCGACGGACGGCCGCGCGAAGGAGTAGCGCAGGCCGAGCATCAGCGAGTGGTTGAAGTTGTCCGGTTCCACCGTTCCGGTCGCGACCGCGGCGCCAGTCGTCGGATTGTCGAAGCGTGCCCGCAATTGCGGCTGCAGCGTGCCGAGGAAGCGGTACTCGGCGGTGACCGAGAGGCCCGGCGCGAAATTGAGCGGGAAGGCGAGGCCGGCGATGCCCTGGTAGGCGAAGCGGCCGTCGCTGTCGTCGACCGTCATGCGCAGGGTGCCGTTGTGCCCGATGCCCCGCACGCCCGACCAGTCGGTCACGATGTAGCCGGCGCCGAGGCCGACATAGGGCACGACCGGGCCGATCACGCCGAGGTCGAGCAGCAGGTTGCCCATGACGCCCCAGCTTTCCTGGCGGCCGCCGGGCTCGCCCGCACTCGCCCAGCCGGCGAGACCGGAGGCGCTGTTCAGGTCGTTGCTGCGCCAGGAGCCCTCGATCTCGGCGCGCAGCCCGTTGCCGAAGCCCCAGCCGAGGCTCAGCACGCCGGCGAATCCGGTGGTGAAGCCGACCGAGCTGGAGCCGCCATAGCCGGCCTGCCCGAGTCCGAGTCGGGTCGTCTGGTCGAGGTTGAGGTCGGTGTTGGGCACCAGGTTCACGCCGGCACCGCCGGCGATGTAGGGGCCTTCCGGGAATTGCGCGGCCGCCGGCCGCGGATCTGCGGCAAAGGGGGCGGCAGCGAGGAGGATCGCGCAGGGAAGGCGACGGCAGCGGATGGCAGGCGGCATTGAAGTCTGAGCTTATCACATGCGGGCGAAAGGAGTGTGGCCGAGCGACCAGGGCACCGCAACGCAGAAAGGGGCGCCTTTCGGCGCCCCTTCCCGTGTGGACCTTGCGCGGAAGCGCAGGATCAGCGGAGGACGATTTCCACGCGCCGGTTCT
>NZ_JAAEDL010000017.1 GCF_018129005.1 Neoroseomonas eburnea | reverse complement strand
GCGCCGCGCCGCGAGCGCGACCGCGACCGCAGCGCGCGGATCGAGCGCGAGACCGCCGAGCCCCGCGCCGAACGCGAGCCGCGCCGCGAGCGCGAGCCGCGCGGCGAGCGCCGCTACCGCCAGGAGGATCTCGGCCCGGCGGTGAAGGGTTTCGGCGATGCCGTGCCCGCCTTCATGCTCATCCCGCTGCCGCGCCCGCGCGCGGAGAAGCCGGGCACGCCCGAGACCGAAGCCGCCTGAGCTCCGCCGGGCGCCCAGCGCCCGGCTTTCATGATTGCCCGACCGCCGGCCGGATCGCATCCTGCCGGCCCGATGCCGGAGGAAGGCCCCCATGAACGTGGTCAGCAAAGCCGCCCGCACGCAGTTCGTCTGGGACGACCCGCTGCTGCTCGAAGACGCGCTCACCGAAGACGAGCGCATGATCCGCGACAGCGCGCGCGAGTTCTGCCAGGAGAAGCTGCTGCCCCGCGTGCAGGAAGCCTTCCGCAAGGAACACTTCCACCGCGAGATCATGAACGAGTTCGGCGCGATGGGCTTCCTCGGCGCGACGCTCGACAGCCATGGCTGCGCCGGCGTCGGCTATGTCGCCTATGGCCTCATGGCGCGCGAGGTGGAGCGCGTCGATTCCGGCTACCGCTCGGCGTTCTCCGTGCAGTCCTCGCTGGTGATGTTCCCGATCCACGCCTTCGGGTCGGAGGCGCAGAAGGACAAGTTCCTGCCCAAGCTGCGCACCGGGGAGTGGGTCGGCTGCTTCGGCCTGACCGAGCCCGATGCCGGTTCCGACCCCAATTCCATGCGCACCCGCGCGAAGAAGGTCGATGGCGGCTACCTGCTCTCGGGTTCCAAGACCTGGATCACCAACTCCCCGATCGCCGACGTCGCCGTGGTCTGGGCGAAGGATGACGAGGGCATCCTGCGCGGCTTCATCCTCGAACGCGGGATGAAGGGGCTGTCCTTCCCGAAGATCGAGGGCAAGTTCTCCCTGCGCGCCTCGGTCACCGGCATGATCATGATGGACGAGGTCTTCGTCCCGGAAGAGAACCGCCTGCCGGGCGTGAAGTCGCTCGCCGGGCCGTTCCAGTGCCTCAACCGCGCGCGCTACGGCATCGCCTGGGGCGCGCTGGGCGCGGCCGAGGATTGCTGGCACCGCGCGCGCGACTACACGCTGAACCGCAAGATGTTCGGCAAGCCGCTGGCGCAGACACAGCTCATCCAGAAGAAGCTGGCGGACATGCAGACCGAGATCACGCTCGGCCTGCACGCCGTGCTGCGCGTCGGGCGGCTGTTCGACGAGCACAAGGTGGCGCCGGAGATGATCTCCCTGGTCAAGCGCAACAATTGCGGCAAGGCGCTCGACATCGCGCGCATGGCGCGTGACATGCACGGCGGCAACGGGATCGTGGACGAGTACCACGTGATCCGCCACGTCATGAACCTCGAGACGGTGAACACCTACGAGGGCACGCACGACGTGCATGCGCTGATCCTCGGCCGCGCGCAGACGGGGCTGAACGCCTTCGGCTGACGACACCCCCCTGGAGGGCGGGCGCCATGCTGACCGGCCTGGACCTGCAGACGATCGAGCGGACCCTGCAGCTCGCCATCGCGCCCGCCTTCATCCTCGGTGGCATCATGGCCCTGTTGGCGCTCCTCACGGGGCGGCTGCAGCGCCTGGCGGAACTGTATGAGGAGAGCCGCCAGGGGGCGGACTCCCCGCTGCACGACCTCCGCCTGCTGGTGCGGCGCGCGCGGCTTGCCTATCGCGCCATCACCTGCGCGATCGTCGCGGCCGTGCTGCTCTGCATCCTGGTGATCGCCGCCTTCATCGAGCCTCTGGCCGGGGTGACCGTGGGCGGCCATGTCGCCTTCCTGCTCCTGGCGGCGATGCTTTTCCTCACCGCATCCCTGGTTTTCTTCCTGTGCGAGGTGCTGCTCAACTCCCGCAACCTGCCGTTGCGCCACGACCGGTGAGCGGGGCCGCCCCGACGCTGCGCATCACCGGCATGGGCGCGGCCGGGGATGGCCTGTCCGTTCTGCCCGACGGCACGCCCTGCTTCGTCGCCCGCGCCCTGCCGGGCGAAAGCGTGCGCGCGCTGCCCGGCGCCCGGCGGCGGGAGGGCTGCGCGGCGACGCTCGTCGAGATCCTGGAACCCAGCCCCGACCGGGTGGCGCCCCCCTGCCCCCATTTCGTCGAAGGCTGCGGCGGCTGCGCGGTGCAGCACTGGGCGCCGGACGCCCAGGCGGCTTGGAAGCAGGCGCAGGTGGCCGAGGCCCTGTCCCGTGCCGGCTTCCGGGACGTGCCTGTCGCGCCGACGGTGACGACGCCCGCAGGCCGCCGCCGCCGCGCGGATTTCGCCCTCCGCCGCGCCGGACCAGCCATCCGCATCGGCTTCCATGCGGCAGGCAGCGGCGAGGTGCTGGACCTCTCCGCCTGCACGGTGCTGGACCCGCGCATCGTTGCGCTGCTGCCGGCGCTGCGGGGGCTGCTGCGCGGGGTGCGCGCGCTGCGGCGGGAAGGTTCGGCGGTGGTCAACCTGCTCGACACCGGGCCCGACCTGTTGCTGCGCACCGATGGCACCCTGACGGCCGAGGACCGCGTCGCCCTGGCAGGCTTCGGCGAGCGGCAGGGACTGCCGCGCATCGCCTGGGCGCCGAAGGACGGCGCGGCGGAAGCGGCCGCGCAGCTCGGCCCCGCCACCATTGCGCTGTCCGGCGTCGAGGTCGCACCGGCGCCCGGCGCCTTCCTGCAGGCGAGCCCCGAGGGCGAGGCGGCCATCATCGCCGCGGTGCTGGCCGCCCTGCCGGCGAAGCTGTCGGGCCGCGGGCGGATCGCCGACCTCCATGCGGGGCTCGGCACGCTGTCCTTCCCGCTCGCCGCACGCGGGCGCGTCACCGCCTTCGAGGGCGATGCGGCGGCGATCGCCGCGCTCTCGGCCGCCGCCGGGCGCTCCGGCCTGTCGGTGACGGCGACGCGCCGCGACCTGGCGCGGCAGCCGCTGACGGCGACGGAACTCGCGCCCTTCGCCGCCGTGGTGCTGGACCCGCCCTTCGCCGGCGCGGCGGAACAGGTCGCGCTGCTGGCGCGCAGCCAGGTGCCCGTGGTGGTCTATGTCTCCTGCAACCCGGCGGCTCTGTCGCGCGATGCGCGCGCCTTCGCCGCCGCCGGCTGGCGCGTCACGGCGGCTACCCCCATCGACCAGTTCGTCCATTCCGCCCAGGTCGAGGCGGTCATCGCCTTCACCCCCGGCCGAGCGGCTTCTCCCGGCCCGTCACGTCGCTTGCCCGGCAGGACCTGAACGCAACCGGCCGTCCAGGTGGCCCGGCCACCTGACGGGGGTGTCGGGGGCGGCGCCCCCGAACGGAGCGCGAGGCGGAGTCTCGCCCGCTGAAGCAGTTCCCGTACGCCTCGGCTCGCAGCAACCACTCCGGCCCATTGTCCTTGCGAGCATCTTGGCCCGATCGGGTGGTTCCACCTGCCCGGGATCCGCCCTATCGCGGCTCCATCTTCGAAAGATACAGCGTCGCGACCCGCCGCTGCGTCAGCAGTTCCTCGGCCGTGCAGGGTTTCGCCAGGCTGTCGCCGTCGATGAAGCGCAGCGGGTAGCGTCCCGACAGCGCGGCGAGCAGTGCCGGCGCCTCCTTGCAGCGGTTGGCGTCGAATTCGAGCAGTATGCGCAGCCCCGGGCTGCGGTCCATCAGCCCGGCCATGCCGGCGACCACGCGGTCGGCGGCGGAGGCGACGCCGATCCGCAGGAAATCGACGCTGCCCGGTTCGAGGTCCTGCAGCGCGACGGCGGGCGCCGGGCAGCCGGCGCGGCCTTCCTCGAAGGTGAACCAGTTGGCGAAGGGGCCGGCGAAGGGGCCGACCAGCAGCGCCGGCACACGCACGGATTCGTGTTTCGCCTCGGCCGCCGCGAGCCGGTGGGGCGTGACGATGCCGCCAAGGCCGTTCACCGCGATGTTGCGGCGGAGCAGCCAATGCAGCCAGGGATTGGGCTCCAGCGAGACGACACGGCCTTCCGGCCCCACCAGGTCGGCGAGCAGGATGGTGTAGTAGCCGTAGATCGCGCCGATGTCGTAGGCGGTCTCGCCGCGGGCGAGGTTGCGGCAAAGGAATTCGGTGACCCAGTATTCCCAGTAGCCGTCGAGCAGCAGGTGCGGCGCCATGCCGCCATCCGCCGCGTCGGTGAACATCTTGAAGCGGCCGAGGGCGCGGCAGAGCACGCTGCCGTCCGGCAGGGGCACGATCTGGGTGCGGTCGCGGATCAGCGCCTCGATCTGGCGGCGATTGCCGCCGCGCAGCAGTTCCTCGAGCGTCGCGATGTCGCGGCGGCCGACGGCGGCGTGCATCGCCTCGATCTCCGCGCGCAGCACCGCCAGTTCGCCGCGGATGCGGAACAACTCCATATGGGTGCCGTGCGCGGCGCTGCGCCCGCCATCACCCGTACCGAAAAGCCAAGAGATGAAGCGGGGCACGAGGCCGGGCCGCGCGCGCGCCGGCGTCGGAATCTGCATTTCGTCCTTGGGCACCGGCGTTCCTTGGGCCAGCAGGTGAGTGAGAAGTGTCGGTCGTCCCCGGCCGGCAGATTCCCATCAGGCGCGCCGCGTTGCAACCCGGCAATCTGCGCCGGGGGCTTGACCCGGCGGCGCGGCATCCCACCCTCCTGCCGCACCGGGAGACCGCACGCATGATCCATCGACGCCTTGCCCTGCTTGCCGCCGGGGGAGCGATCCCCGCCCCGGCCCTGCTGCGCCCCGCGCGGGCACAGGGTCCCGCCGCCGCCCCGGCCACGCCGCAGGCGCCCGGCTTCTATCGCTTCATGGTCGGGAGCCTCGCCGTCACGACGGTGCATGACGGGTTCTTCTCCCTGCCCATCGACCGCTTCGTGCGCAACGCCCCGCTGCCCGAGGTGCAGGCTGCGTTTCGCGACGCCTTCCTGCCGACCGACCGCGCCTTCATTCCCTTCACCGTCACCTTCGTGCAGCGGGGGGAGACCCTGGTGGCATTCGATGTCGGCAACGGCGTGACGCCGTCCGGCGCCACCGCCGGGCGGATGATCGCCAACATGGCCGCCGCCGGGATCGACCCCATGCGGGTGACGCATGTCATCCATAGCCACTTCCACGGCGACCACATCAACGGATTGCTCAATGCGGAGGGCGGCCGCGCCTTCCCGAACGCCGAGGTGCTGGTCCCCGCCCCCGAATGGGACTGGTGGACCGATGAGGCCAACCAGGCCCGCAGCCCGGAGGGCCAGCGGGGCACCTTCGCCAATGTCGCGCGCCGCTTCGCGCCCTATCGCGACCGCGTGCGCAGCTTCCAGCCGGGAGCGGAGGTGATCCCTGGCATCACCTCGATCGCCGCCTACGGCCATACGCCGGGCCACACGATCTTCCGCGTCGCCGACGGCAGCGAGCAGTTCATCTTCCTTGCCGATGTCACCAACCGGCCGGAGGTCCTGATGGCGCATCCGGACTGGCAGATCGTCTTCGACTTCGATGGCGATGCGGCGGCGGCGACCCGGCGACGCGTGCTCGACATGGTCGCGACCGACCGCATCCGCGTGACGGGCTATCACTATCCCTTCCCGGCCAATGGCCATGTCGCGCGCGCCGGCAGCGGCTTCCGCTTCGTGCCGGCCGACTGGTCGAGCGCCGTCTGATACCGACGGCCGCTCTTCGCGACCGCTGACATCGGCCGCTTCGTGCCCTCGGGCGCCGGGCGCAAACCTCCGGTTTGCCCGGCTTCGCCGGACCACCGGCGGGCCGCATTCCGGATCCCCGGTCACGTTGCAAGGCAAGGTGACCGGCTGCCCGTCGCGGCCTCGGCACGAGTCAAGAACTCGTGCCGCCGGTATGGTACGAGCCAGCCTTCCGGCTGGCTCGGTATCCGCATCGTGGCGTCGCGCGCCCCCCCACCAGCGCCGCGCGCCGAACCCCTGAGGCTTGCCGACAAGGTCGTCGGCAAGGTTCGGCTGCATGACACCGCAAGCGGCAGGGCGGGAAGGCCCTCCCGCCCGGGCTGCACCGCGCGGGCCAGCCTACGGAACAGCGCCGTGGTGGGCCCGCCGCCGGACCTTCGCCCGATGTCCAGTGCTGCCCGCCGGCTCTGCCGCCACGCTTCGGCCGGGTTGCGGTTCCGAGATCGCCTCCTCCTGTCGGGGGCGAGCGCGGCGAGGCGATTGCGTCACCTGGCCTGCCCCCCTTGTCCGACGCCACGGCGGATCGCGGCGCGCCATCCCGCCTGCCCGGCCCGCATACGAACGAAGCAATGGCGGAACATCTTGACGGGCTGGCTGCAAGAACTTACTGACTGTCCGGTCAGTCATTAACGGCGCCATGGACACCACCAACCCACGCCGCCGCCGCAAGCAGGCCCGCCCGGCGGAACTGCTCGCCGCCGCGCTCGACACCTTCCGCGACAAGGGCTTCGCCACCACGCGCATGGAGGACATCGCGGCCCGCGCCGGCGTGTCGAAGGGCACCATCTACCTCTACTACCCCTCCAAGCAGGCGGTCTTCGAAGCCCTGGTGCGGGAGAGCATCCTGCCCAACCTCGCACGGCTGGAGGCGATCCAGGCCGCTGCCAGCGGGAGCTGCGCCGATCGCCTGCGCCTGTTCGTGCGCAGCCTGGCTGAGGCGACGGCGGATGCGCGGATCTTCGCCATCCCGAAGCTCGTGCTCACCGAGGCGGGGAACTTCCCGGAGCTCGCGCGCTTCTACCGGCAGGAGGTGGTGGCCCGCGGCCTCGCCATGGTCGCCGGGCTGCTGGAGGAAGGCATGCGGCGCGGGGAATTCCGGCAGGTCGATGCGGGGCTCGCGGCCCGGCTCTTCATCGGGCCGGTCATGCTCGCCGCGCTGTGGCGCAGCACCTTCGGCGCCATCGAGGAGACGCCGCTGCCATCGGGCGCGATGCTCGACCTGCATCTCGACCTGTTCCTGCGCGGCATCGCCGCGGAGGCCCAGCCATGAGGCGCGCAGTCCGGCCGGCCTTGCTGCTCGCCCTTGTCCTGCTCGGCTGCGACGGCAAGCGGGCGGACGAATTCCAGGGCTATGTCGATGCCGAGTACCTGCGCATCGCCGCGCCGGAGGCCGGCTGGATCACCGGCATCGCGGTCGCCAAGGGCGCGCGGGTGGCGGCGGGTGCGCCGCTCTTCACGCTCGATGCGACGCGCGAGACCGCCGCGGCGGAGGAGGCGCGCGCGAGCCTCGCCCAGGCGCGCAGCGAGCTCGCCGACCGCGAGAAGGGATCCCGCCCGGAGGAGATCGCCGCCATCGAGGCGCAGCTCGCCGAGGCGGAGGCGACCCTCGTCCTCGCCAGGCTCACGCTGGAACGGCAGGAGGCATTGGCCCGCGCCCAGGTCGCCGCCGTCGCGCGGCTCGACGAGGCGCGCGCCGCGGCGGAGCAGGCCCAGGCGCGGCGCGACCGCATCCGCGCCGAGCTCGCCGTCGCCCGGCTGCCGGCGCGGGAGGACCGCGTCGCCACCGCGCGCGCGGCGGTGGAGATGGCCGAGGCCGCGCTCGCCCAGGCGGAATGGCGGCTGGCGCAGCGCAGCGTGGCCAGCCCGGCCGCCGGGCTGATCGACGACGTGCTGCGCCGGCCCGGCGAATGGGTGCCGGCGAGCGGCATCGTGATCAGCCTGCTGCCGCCCGATGCGACCAAGGTGGTCTTCTTCGTGCCCGAGGCGCGGCGCGCCACGCTGCACCAGGGCGACCGCGTCGCTCTCGCCTGCACCGGCTGCCCGGACGGGCTCATCGCCCGGATCAGCCGTATCGCCTCGGAGGCCGAATACACGCCGCCCGTCATCTACAGCCGGGAGACGCGGGCGAAGCTGGTCTGGCGCATGGAGGCGGTGATCGACGCCGTGCCCGGCGCGCCGACGCCTGGCCAGCCGGTGACGGTGCGGGCCGCGCCGTGAGCCCGGTGATCGAAGTGCGCGGCCTGACCAAGCGCTTCGGCGACCGCACCGTGGTGGACCGCTTCGACCTCCAGGTCGCGCGTGGGCAGATCATGGGCTTCCTCGGGCCCAATGGCAGCGGCAAGACGACGGTGATCCGCATGCTCTGCGGGCTGCTGGTGCCGGATGGCGGGGAAGGGAGCTGCCTCGGCCACGACATCCGCACCGGGAGCTGGGCGATCAAGCAGCGCGTCGGCTACATGACGCAGCGCTTCAGCCTCTACGAGGACCTGACGATCCGCGAGAACCTCGACTTCGTCGCGCGGCTGCATGGGCTGCCGGAGCGGCAGGCGAAGGTGGCGGAGGCGCTGAAGCGGCTGGGGCTGGCCGGACGGAAGGAGCAGCTCGCGGGTACGCTCTCGGGCGGGTGGAAGCAGCGGCTGGCGCTTGCCGCCTGCGTGCTGCACGCGCCGGACCTGCTGCTGCTCGACGAGCCCACCGCCGGCGTCGACCCCAAGGCGCGGCGGGAATTCTGGGACGAGATCCATGCCCTCGCCGCCGGCGGCATGACCGTGCTGGTCAGCACCCACTACATGGACGAGGCGGAACGCTGCCACCGGATCGCCTACCTCGCCTACGGCAAGCTGCTGGCGACCGGCACGGTCGAGGAGGTGGTGGCCGGATCGGGCCTCTCGACCTGGCACGTCACCGGGCCCGAGCGGCGGATCACGCGGCTGGTGGAGGAGCTGGCCCGCCGGCCCGGGGTGGCGATGGTGGCGCCCTTCGGCGCGACGCTGCATGTCAGCGGGCCGGATGCGGCGGCGCTGGACGCCGCGGTGGCGCCGTTCCGCGAGGAGGCCGATCTTGCCTGGAGCCGCGGCACGCCGACGCTGGAGGACGCCTTCATCCACCTGATGACCAGGGCGGATGACGACCGGCGCGGCAACGGCGCATGACGCGGCCACGCTTCGCCTGGCATCGCCTGGTCGCCGTGGTGGTGAAGGAATTCATCCAGATGCGGCGGGACCGGCTGACCTTCGCCATGATCGTCGGCATCCCGATCATCCAGCTTCTGCTGTTCGGCTACGCGATCAATTCCGATCCGCGCAACCTGCCGACCGCGGTGCTGAGCCAGGACAACAGCGCCTTCAGCCGCGCCATCGTCACCGCGCTGCAGAGCAGCAGCTATTTCCGCGTGACGGTGCTGGCGCAGGACGCAGAGGAACTCGATGCGATGCTCGCACGCGGGGAGGTGCAGTTCGCCGTCGAGATCCCGACCGGCTTCGGACGCAACCTGATGCGCGGCGACCGCCCCGCCCTGCTGGTGATGGCGGACGCTACCGACCCGGCGGCGACCGGCAATGCGGTGGGCGCGCTCGAGCGCGTCGTGGACGGCGCCATGGCGCCGCTGCTGGACGGGCCGCTCGCGGCCTTCGCGCGCGGAGCGCCGGCGGTCGATCTGCGCATCCAGCGCCGCTACAATCCGGAGGGCATCACCCAGTACAACATCGTGCCCGGGCTGATGGGCACCATCCTGACGATGACGATGATCATCATGACCGCGCTCGCCATGACGCGGGAACGCGAGCGCGGCACGATGGAGAACCTGCTGGCGATGCCGGTGCGGCCGACCGAGGTGATGTTCGGCAAGCTCGCGCCCTTCATCCTCGTGGGTGCGATCCAGGTGGCGGTGATCCTCGGCGCGGCGACGACGCTGTTCGGCGTGCCGATGGTGGGCGAGCCCGGCGTGCTGGCGGTGGGGCTGCTGGTGTTCATCGTCGCCAACCTGGCGGTCGGGTTCCTGTTCTCGACCATCGCGCGCAACCAGCTCCAGGCGATGCAGATGAGCTTCTTCTTCTTCCTGCCCTCGATCCTGATGTCGGGCTTCATGTTCCCCTTCCGCGGCATGCCGGACTGGGCGCAGGCGATCGGCGAGGCGCTGCCGCTGACGCATTTCCTGCGCGTGGTGCGCGGGGTGATGCTGAAGGGGAACTCGCTGGCCGAGGTCTGGCCGGATATCTGGCCGATGATGGTGTTCCTGCTCGGCGCGACTGTGCTTGCCATTGCGCGGTATCGGCAGACGCTGGACTGATACCGCCGGCACGAGTCTTTGACTCGTGCCGAGGCCGCGAATGCGGCCCGCCGGCAGTCCGGCGAAGCCAAGCAAACCGGAGGTTTGCGCCCGGCGTCTGAGGGCACGAACAGCCTCATACCAGCGGCCGCGTATAGCGGCCGATGGTATGATCCGGCCTCTATTGCAGGAAGCCGATCCAGCGCCCGGCCACCACGGCGGCCAGCCAGACGAGCAGCGAGAACAGCGCGGCGGCGCGCACGGACCAGGACAGGCGTCCTGTCTCCAGGCAGATCAGCCATCCGGGATTGAACCGCAGCACCAGCGCATTCAGCAGCCCCAGCGAAAGGATGCCGAGCTTGGCCAGGAAGGCCGGGTTCTCGAGATAGGCAGACGGCCGCGTGAGGAAGAGCAGGAGACCCGTCGGCGCGGCGAGGAGAAGGCCCACCACCGCCATGCGCGTGAGCGGCACCGCGAGATGCGCGACGGGATGCGTCCGGAACAGCCCCATCAGCCGCAGGTCCAGCGTGACGATGGAGCCGAGCAGCACCCCGATGGCGGCGACATGCGCCGCGTTCACCAACGGATAGACGACGGCCGAATCCCGCACTACGGCTACGACCGGCATGTCGGACAGGGCGCGGAGCAGGTCCACCTCGGCGCCGTCAGTTGCGCGTGATGCGGTCCGGGTAGATGTCGTAGGTCCTCTCGCCGATCCTGAGGCGGACGGCCTTCAACCGAAGCTCGCCCTGGGCGCGGGAGCGATGGCCGATGGCGACGACCTGCACGCCGGGCGCCGCCGATGCGGCGGTGAAGCCGGCGCGCGCCGTCTGCCGCGGGTTGCCGAGCTCGACGATCCACACCTCATTGTCGGTGGTCTGCACGCGCAGCGTCGGATGCGGCTGGCCGACATAGACCTCCCGGACGATGCCGCGGAGTTCCACCTGCTCCTCCTCCGCCCAGGACCAGCCGTGATGGGCGACGGCGGCGGAACTGCCCGCCAGGAGCATGGCGAGGCCTGCCGCGACCTGGCGACGGTGGCGAGGATGCTGGCTCATCGATGCCCTCCCGCTGGCTTGACCTTTTCCTGTCGGGGTCGCCGCCTCCGGCTTGCGGCCGGCGGGGCGGGCCCGATCAGACGTGGAAGGATTCGCCGCAGCCGCAGCGGCCCTTCTCGTTCGGGTTGGTGAAGGTGAACCCGGCGGTCATCGCCTTCACCTCGTAGTCCATCACCGTGCCGATCAGGAACAGCGTCGCCTTGCGGTCGATCAGCACGGTCACGCCCTTGTCGGTGATGACCTCGTCGCTCGGCGCGGCTTCGTCCGTCCAGGACAGGTCGTAGGACAGACCCGAGCAGCCCTTGGTCTTCACGCTGATGCGCAGCAGCCTGCCGTTCTCCCCCTTGGCGTAGAGGGCGCGCAGGCGGTCCGCCGCCGTGTCGGTCAGGGACATGACCGGCGGCAGGGCGCGGCGCGGCGGGGCGGGCGGGGTCGCGGTGACACTCATCGCTGGCCTCAGAACATGTTCAGGGCGAGGCGGGCATCCTCGCTCATGCGGGACTGGTCCCAGGGCGGGTCCCAGACGACCTCGACCTCGACATCGGTCACGCCCTCGACGGCGCGCACCGCCTCCTCCACCTGGCTCGGCAGTTCCTGGGCCGAGGGGCAGGACGGGGTGGTGAGCGTCATCTCGACCTTCACCTTGCCGTCGTCGGCGATCTCGATCGCGTAGACCAGGCCGAGCTGGTAGATGTCGACCGGGATCTCCGGGTCATAGACGGTGGAGATCGCAGCGATCACCGCATCCTCGTTCACCTTCGGCGCGGGGGGCCTGATCTCGCCATCGGGCGTCCAGGCGGCGCGGGTCTCGGTGGTGGCGGGTTCACTCACTGCTCGCCTCCTTGGTCCCGTCGAGCGCGGCGTTCAGCGTATGCCAGGCGAGCGTCGCGCATTTCACGCGGGACGGAAATTCATGCACGCCGGAGAGCGGCGCGAGGCGCTCCATCTCCTCCGCCAGCCCAGCGCCGCAGTCCGGGCAGGTGCCGGTCATCGCGAGTTCGCGGAACCTCGCGCCAAGCTCCTTCGCCTCCTCCGCCGTCTTGCCCTTCACCGTCTCCGTCATCAGGGAGGCGGAGGCGGTGGAGATGGCGCAGCCGCGGCCCTGGAAGGCGGCGTCGGCGATGTGCCCGTCCGGCGTCATCTTGACGAAGAGCTCGATGCGGTCGCCGCACATCGGGTTGTCGCCGCGCGCCGTCGCGTCCGCATCCTCCAGCCGGCGGAAGTTCCGCGGCTTGCGGCCGTGATCCAGGATGACTTCCTGGTAGAGGTCGCGCAGGTCGTCGAAGAGGCCGCTCATCTGAAGAACTCCCGCGCCTCGGTCAGGGCACGCGCGAGGAGGTCGATCTCCTCCTTCGTCGTATAGAGGCCGAAGGAGGCGCGCGTCGTGCCGTTCTCCAGCCCGAAGCGGGCATGCAACGGCTCTGCGCAATGGCGGCCGGCGCGCACGGCGATGCCCGCGCGATCGAGCAGCGTCGCGAGGTCGTGCGGATGCGCGGCATCGAGCGCGAAGGCGAAGACCCCGCCACGGTCCTGCGCCCGGCCGAGCAGCATCAGGCCAGGCACCTCGGACAGCGCGCCCATGGCGTGATCCACGAGGCTGCGCTCATGCGCCTCGATCGCCGGCATGCCGATGGCCGTCACGTAGTCGATGGCGGCGTGCAGGCCGACGGCCTCGATGATCGGCGGTGTGCCGGCCTCGAACTTCGCGGGCGCCGGCGCCCATTCCGACTTCTCGAAGGTGACGGAAGAGATCATGTCGCCGCCGCCGAGGAAGGGTGGCATGCGGTCGAGGTGTTCCAGCTTCGCCCACAGGATGCCGATGCCGGTGGGTCCGTACAGCTTGTGGCCGGTGAAGCAGTAGAAGTCGCAGCCGATCGCCTGCACGTCCACGCTGCGGTGCACCGCGGCCTGGGAGCCGTCGAGCAGCACCCTGGCGCCATGCGCGTGGGCCAGGGCGACGATGCGCTCCACCGGCGTGACGGTGCCGAGCACGTTCGACATGTGCGCGAGCGCGACCAGCCCGACCTTGCCGTCGGCAAGCTTGCGCCCGAGGTCGTCCATGTCGAGTTCGCCGCTGTCCGTCACGCGGCAGACGCGCAACTCGTTGCCCTTGTCGTCGCGCAGCATCTGCCATGGCACGATGTTGGCGTGGTGTTCGAGCTCGCTGATCAGCACCGCCTGGCCGGGCTCCATCACGCCGCGGCCCCAGGAATGCGCGACGAGGTTCATCGCCTCGGTGCTGTTGCGGGTGAAGACGATCTCGCGCGGGTCGGCGGCATGGACGAAGCGCGCGGTGGCGGCGCGCGCGGCCTCATAGGATTCCGTGGCGAGCTCGGACAGGCGATAGGCGCCGCGATGGACGTTGGCGTAGGCCGTTTCCATGCAGCGGACCATGGCGTCGATGACAGCGCGCGGCTTCTGCGCCGAGGCCCCGGAATCGAGGAACACCAGCGGCCGGCCGCGCGCCTGCGGCTGCGACAGGATCGGGAAGTCCTGCCGGATGCGCGCGACGTCGAATGCGACCGGTGCCAGCGTATCCATCAAGCAGCCGCCCCCTGTCGGGCCCACCAATTGTCGAGCGCCCGCGTCAGCGCGGTGCGCAGCGTGTCGTCGGTCACGGTCTCCACCGCCTCGTGCAGGAAGGCTTCGACCAGCATGGCCTTGGCCTGGCTCTCGGGAATGCCTCGGGTGCGGAGATAGAAGAGGCTGTCCGCATCCAGCGCGCCGACCGTCGCGCCGTGGCTGCACTTCACGTCGTCGGCGTAGATCTCGAGCTGCGGCTTGCTGTCGATCTCGGCTTCCTCCGAGAGCAGCAGCGCCTGGTTCATCTGGTAGCCATCGGTCTTCTGCGCGACCTGGCGGACCAGGATCTTGCCCTGGAAGACGCCGCGGGAACGGCCGGCCAGCACCGTCTTGTAGGTCTGCCGGCTGGCGCAGTCGGGCGCGGCGTGATCGAGCGCCGTGGTGGTGTCCACATGCTGGCCGTCGGCCGCCATCTGCGCCCCGTTCATGTGGCAGGCGGCCTTCGGGCCGGTCAGCACCGCGTGGATCTCGTTGCGCGTCAGCCGCGGGCCGGCGGCGACGGTGAAGTTGTCGTAGGTGCCACCGGCGGCGATGGTCGCGTAGATGGTGGACAGGTGGAAGACGGTCGCTTCCTCCTGCAGCATGCGGCCATGCGTCAGCGTCGCGCCTTCGGCGACCTCGATCTCGAAGACCGGATTATGCAGGCACTGGCCGCGGCCGGTCGCGGTCTCGATCAGCGTCAGCTTCGCCCCGGCGCCGAGTCGGATGAGGTGCCGCGGATGGAAGGCGAAGGGCCGACCCGGATCGACGGCGATGGACACCAGTTCCAGCAGCCCGGCATCGACGCCGTCCGGCAGGTCGAGGAACAGCCCGTCCTCGAACAGCATGGTGTTCAGCGCGGCGAGCGGCTCGGCCTCCGGCTTGGCCAGCGCGCCGAGCCAGGGCTCGGCGTCGTTGAGGTCCTGCGCCAGCCCCGTGGCGCGGAAGGGGAGGCCCCCCAGCGTCGAGAGATCCGGGCGGAAGCGGCCATCGACGAACACCGCGCGGCTGGCCGCGTTCGGGGGCGGCAGGGCCAGCGCGCCCTCGACCATCGTCAGCGGCTCGGCGAAGGTCGCCTGCGCGACGGGGCCGAGGTCGGTGTACTTCCATTGCTCCACGCGCCGCGTCGGGAAGCCGCGCGCGGCGAAATGCACGGCGGCGTCGGCGCGCAGCGTGTTGAGCCAGGGCTTGCGGGCGCCGGGCAGGTGGTCCTTCAGCCCTTCGTAGCGGGCGAGGAAGCCGGCGGCACCAGTGGCGACCTGTGCCGTCATGCCGCGGCCTGGATGGCGCCGTAGCCCTGCGCCTCCAGCTCCTTCGCCAGGTCCGGACCGCCCGACTTCACGATGCGGCCGTTGATCAGCACATGCACGCGGTCCGGCACGATGTAGTCGAGCAGGCGCTGGTAGTGGGTGATCACCAGCGCGGAGAAATCGGGCCCACGCATGGCGTTCACGCCATCGGCGACGATCTTCAGCGCGTCGATGTCGAGGCCGGAATCGGTCTCGTCGAGGATCGCGAGCGACGGCTGCAGCAGCGCCATCTGCAGGATCTCGTTGCGCTTCTTCTCGCCGCCGGAGAAGCCGACATTGACGCCGCGCTTCAGCATGTCCTCGGGCATCGACAGCGCCCTCATGCGTTCGCGCGCGACCTTGAGGAACTGCATGGCGTCGAGCTCGCCCTCGCCCTTCGCGCGGCGCAGCGCATTCAGCGCCGTGCGCAGGAAGGTGGCGTTGCCGACGCCAGGGAGTTCCACCGGATACTGGAAGGCCAGGAACAGGCCGGACGCCGCGCGTTCCTCGGGTTCCATCGCCAGGATGTCGACGCCGTTGAAGGTGGCGGACCCGCCGGTCACGTCATAGCCCTCGCGCCCCGCCAGCACGTAGGAGAGGGTGGACTTGCCGGAACCGTTCGGCCCCATGATGGCGTGCACCTCGCCCTTGGGCACCTCGAGGTCGATCCCCTTCAGGATCTCCTTGCCCTCGACCTCGGCGGTCAGACCTTCGATACGCAACATCAACCGACGCTCCCTTCGAGCGAAATCTGCAGCAGCTTCTGGGCTTCCACCGCGAACTCCATCGGCAGCTCCTTCAGCACCTCGCGGCAGAAGCCATTGACGATGAGGCCCACCGCCTCCTCCTCCGTCAGCCCGCGCTGGCGGCAGTAGAAGAGCTGGTCCTCGGCGATGCGGCTGGTGGTCGCCTCGTGCTCCACCTTGGCCGTGACACAGCGGTTCTCGATGTAGGGCACGGTGTGCGCGCCACACAGGTCGCCGATCAGCAGGCTGTCGCACTGGGTGAAGTTGCGCGCGCCGCTCGCCTTGGCGCCGATGCGCACCAGGCCGCGATAGGTGTTCTGGCCGTGCCCGGCGCTGATGCCCTTGGACACGATGGTCGACTTCGTGCGCGGGCCGATGTGGAACATCTTCGTGCCGGTGTCGGCCTGCTGGTAGTTGTTGGTGATGGCGACGGAGTAGAACTCGCCGACGCTGTCCGCCCCCTGCAGGATGCAGGACGGGTACTTCCAGGTGATGGCCGAACCCGTCTCCACCTGGGTCCAGGAGATCTTGGACCGCGCCCCGCGGCAGGCGCCGCGCTTGGTGACGAAGTTGTAGATGCCGCCGCGGCCCTCGGCGTCGCCGGGGTACCAGTTCTGCACGGTGGAATACTTGATGGTCGCGTCATCCAGCGCGACGAGCTCGACCACCGCGGCGTGGAGCTGGTTCTCGTCGCGCATCGGGGCCGTGCAGCCTTCCAGATACGAGACGTAGGCGCCCTCGTCGGCGATGATCAGCGTACGCTCGAACTGGCCCGTGCTCTTGGCGTTGATGCGGAAATAGGTGGACAGCTCCATCGGGCAGCGCACGCCCTTCGGGATGTAGACGAAGCTGCCATCGGTGAAGACCGCGCTGTTCAGCGCGGCGAAGAAGTTGTCGCCCTGCGGCACCACGGTGCCGAGATACTTCCGCACCAGATCCGGGTGGTTCTGCACCGCCTCGCTGATCGAGCAGAAGATGATGCCTTCCTTCTCGAGCCGGTCCTTGAAGGTTGTCGCGACGGAAACGCTGTCGAACACCGCATCCACCGCGACGGGCATGCGGCCATCGGCCGGCGCGCTGCCGGCGCCCTCGACGCCGGCCAGGATCTCCTGCTCGCGCAGCGGGATGCCGAGCTTGGCGTAGGTCTTCAGCAGCTCGGGATCGACCTCGTCGAGCGACTTCGGCGCCACCTTCTGCTTCGGCGCGGCGTAGTAGTAGCTTTCCTGGTAGTCGATCGGCGGATACTTCACCGCCGCCCAGCGCGGCTCCTCCATCGACTTCCAGGCGGTGAAGGCGCGCAGGCGCCATTCGAGCAGCCATTCGGGCTCGTTCTTCTTCGCGCTGATGAAGCGGACGATCTCCTCGTTCAGCCCCTTGGGGGCGAACTCCATCTCGATGTCGGTCTCGAAGCCCCACTTGTAGCCGGACTCGGTGACGGACTGGACGGTTTCGAGGGTTTCCGTGACGGCGGGCATTGGTCTTCTCCGTCCTATTCGGCGGCGGCGGTCTGGCGGTGCGGCACGACGGCCGGCACGCGCGCGAGGTCGGCAATGGATATGCCGGACAGCGCCCGGCGGATGGCTTCGTTCACGGGGTCCCAGCGGCCCCGGACGGGACACCTGGCCTCCGCATCGCAAAGGCCGAAGGAATTGTCCACGCAGGCCGTCAGCGCGATGGGACCGTCTATCGCGGTGATCACGTCGGTCAATCGCATCTCGACCAGCGGGCGGGTCAGCAGGTATCCGCCGGAAGCGCCGCGGCGCCCCTCGACCAGGCCGGCATGGGAGAGGATCTTGAGGACCTTCGATACCGTGGGCTCCGCAAGGCCGGTGGTCGCGGCAAGGCCGGGCGCGGTCATCACGCTCCCTTCCTCGGCGTCTTCCAGCCTGGTCAGCACCACCACGGCGTAATCGGTCATTTTCGACAGCCGCAACACGGCCGTTCGCCTCCAGCAATCAGGACCCAAATGGTCCGGATTGCAGATGCGCCCGCACTCCGTCGGTGTCAAGGCGCCTGGACGGGCAAGGCACTGCCGCACATGCTGCCGGCCGGCGAAACGGGAGGAGGAGAACGGCATGCCGAGGCTGCGGACGGATGACGGCGTGGAACTGCACTACCAGGAAGCCGGCACAGGCATCCCGATGGTGTTCGTGCACGAATTCGCCGGCGACGCCCGGTCCTGGGAGCCGCAGATGCGGTTCTTCTCCCGCCGCTACCGTTGCATCGCCTACAACGCGCGGGGCTATCCGCCCTCCGCCGTGCCGGCCGACCCGAAGGCCTATTCGCAGGACCGCGCGACGGACGACATCGCCGCGGTGATCAAGGGGCTGGGGCTCGGCCAGGCGCATGTCGTCGGGCTGTCCATGGGGGCCTTCGCGGCGTTGCATCTCGGCCTGCGCTATCCGGGGCTGGCGCGCAGCCTGGTCGCGGCGGGCGTCGGCTATGGCGCCGCGCCCGACAAGCGCGAGCAGTTCCGCGCCGAAACCGACCTCGCCATCGCGCGTCTGCGGGCGGAGGGCATGGCGGTGTTCGGCAGATCCTACAGCCGCGGCCCGACCCGCCTGGTCTTCGAGGAGACCGACCCGCGCGGCTACGCGGAGTTCCAGGCCCAACTCAGCGAGCATTCGACGGAAGGCTCCGCGCTGACCATGCAGGGCGTGCAGCGCGAAAGGCCGTCCCTCTTCGATCTTGCCGACGGGTTCCGGGGCTACACGACGCCGACCCTGGTGATTGCCGGCGACGAGGATGACCCGACGCTCGAACCGGCGCTCTACCTCAAGCGCACCATCCCGACGAGCGCGCTGATGGTGCTGCCGAAATGCGGGCACACCATGAACCTGGAATACCCGGACGCCTTCAACCGGGCGGTGCTGGACTTCGTGACGCAGGTGGATGCGGGGGCATGGAAACGGCGCATCCCCGACAGCCTGAGCGGGGCCATCATCGCGGCCAAGAGCTGACGCCGCTGGCGTCCTGCCCGTGAAGTGCGCTGGATCTCCAGCGAACGGAGCGGACAAGCAGGCCACTGAAGAGAATGGCTCGTGGCCAGAGTGCGAAGTCCGCGGGACCTCGGAATCATACCAGCGGCCGCCATTCGCGACCGTTGGCATGAGGCTTTTCGAGCCCTCCGACGCCGGACGCAAACCTCCGGTTGGCTTGGCTTCGCCGGACCACCGGCGGGCCGCATTCGCGGCCTCGGCACGAGGCAAGAACTCGTGCCGCTCGTATCAGGACACCAGAGCGGATCCCGACCAGGTGGAACCACCTGGTCGGGTGAAGATGCTCGCAAAAACAAAAGGCTAGAGCGGTTGCCGTGAGCCGAGGCGAACGGAAACCCCTCTCGGCGTCAGAGCTTCAGCTTCATTCCTTCGTGGCTCGCGACAAAGCCCAGCGCTTCATAGAAGCGCCGCGCATCCGGCCGCGCCTTGTCCGTGGTCAGCTGCACCAGGCCACAGCCGCGGGCGCGGCACTGCTCGATCGCCCAGTCGAACATGCGCCGCCCGAGCCCCGCGCCGCGGTGGCTCGCGGCGACGCGCACGCTCTCGATCTGCCCGCGCCACATCCCCAGGCGCGACAGGCCGGGGACGAAGGAGATCTGGAGGCAGCCGACGATCCGCGCCTCCTCCTCGGCTACGGCGAGGAGCTGGTTGGCATCGGCCCCGATCGCCGCGAAGGCCGCGTCATAGGCGGGATGGCCCGGCTGCTCCCGCGCCGCCCCCAGCACGTCGTCGGCGAGCAGCGCGACGATCGCCGGCAGGTCGGCTGCCGTGGCGCGGCGGAAGACCGGCTCGCTCACGCGTAAAGGTCGGCGCGCGTCGGCGGCAGGCCGGATGCGCCGCGGGTGCGCTTCGTCGCCACCGTCTGGAAGATGCCCACCGTGCCGCGCTCGAAGGCCAGCGCGCAGCCGGCAAGATAGAGCAGCCAGATCTTCGTCTTGGCCTCGCCGGCCTCGCGATACGCCGCTTCGCGGCTGGCATGCAGCCGTTCCGTCCACAGCCGGCAGGTGCGCCCGTAATGCTCGCGCCAGCCCTCGGTGTCGTGGATCTCGAAGCCGTTGCGCTCCATCGCGTCGGTGGTGCCGCCGATGTGGTCGAGCTCGCCGCCGGGGAAGATGTAGTTCACCAGCGTGCGGAATTCCGGGTTGGCGCGGCGGAACTTCTTCTCGGTCGCCTTCATCGGCCGTGCGATCGCGTGGTGCAGGTAGATGCCGCGCGGCTTCAGCAGCGACCGGATGTGGCGGAAATAGCCGTCGCGGTTGTCGAGCCCGACATGCTCGAACATGCCGATCGAGGCGACCTTGTCGAATTCCATCTCCTTCAGGTCGCGGAAGTCGCGCAGCTCGATGGTGACGCGATCCTGCAGGCCGAGCCGCCTCACCTTCTCCGTCGCGAAGTCGAACTGCGCCTGGGAGAGCGTCACGCCATGGGCATGGACGCCGTGGTGCTGCGCCGCGTGGCAGACCAGCCCGCCCCAGCCGCAGCCGATGTCGAGCATGCGCTCGCCGGGCCCGAGGCGCAGCTTGCGGCAGATCATCTCCAGCTTGGCGCGCTGCGCGGTGGCGAGGTCCGCCTCCCAGTCCGGGAAGTAGGCGCAGGAATAGACCATCTCGGGATCGAGGAAGAGCGCGTAGAAATCGTTCGACAGGTCGTAGTGGAACTGCACCTGGGCGCGGTCGTCGCGCCCCGCCCCGTGCTTCGCCGCCTGGGTGCCGGCATAGGCGTGCCCCGCCCCGCCGCCGCCCGGCCCGAACAGGAAGGGCAGGAAGGCCCGCAGCGCGAGCCCCTTGTCCAGCCGCTTCGCGATGCCGCGGGTGGACCCCGACCCGGCGCGCGCCGCGAGGTCGAGCAGCGTCCCGCCTTCCAGATCGACCGCGCCCTCGGCGATCAACTCCACCACCGTCGGCAGGCGCGGCCGGCGCACCAGGCGCGTGAGCGCGGCCGGGGTCGCGATCGCGACCGTGAGATCGCCGCGCGCACCGGGGGCCAGCGGCAGCACCGTCCCGTCCCAGAGGCGGACGGACAGGTCGAGCGGGGCCAATTCGGCCACATGCTCCGCGAAGCGGCGCAGTGCCGCGATCCGGCGATCACCCCTGCCCATGCTGTCCGCTCCTGCCTGCCATGTCCGGGGCCGCATCTACGGGCGGGCGCCGGCCGGGGCAACCCGGCTTCACGGCCCGGCAAGCCGGGTCTAGAAGCTTAGCTGGCTAAGGACCTAGGAGGGATACGCCAGATGCCGAACATGCTCGAGGGCAAGGTCGCGATCGTCACCGGGGGTGGCAACGGGATCGGGCGCGAGATCGCCATCATGATGGCCGCGCAGGGCGCGAAGGTCATCATCAACGACATCGGCGCCTCGGTCTCCGGTGAGGGCCAGGACGCGACGCCGGCCCAGCAGACCAAGGCGATCATCGCCCAGAACGGCGGCACGGCCGAGATCTCGACCGACAGCGTCTCCTCCTGGGCCTCGGCGCAGAAGATCGTGCAGGCGGCGCTGGATCATTTCGGCCGCATCGACATCGTCGTGAACAATGCCGGCATCCTGCGCGACCAGATCTTCCACCGCATGACGGTCGAGGAATGGGATGCGGTCATCGCGGTGCACCTCAACGGGTCCTTCTACGTCTCCCGCGCCGCCGCGACGCATTTCCGCCAGCAGCAGTCCGGCGCCTATGTGCACATGTCCTCGACCTCGGGCCTGATCGGCAATTTCGGCCAGGCGAACTACTCGGCGGCGAAGCTCGGCATCGTCGGGCTGTCGAAGTCGATCGCGCTCGACATGGCGCGCTTCAACGTGCGGTCGAACTGCATCGCGCCCTTCGCCTGGAGCCGCATGACCGGCACCATCCCGGCGGAAACCCCGGAGCAGAAGCGCCGCGTCGAGCGCATCATGCAGATGACGCCGGACAAGAACGCGCCGCTGGCGGTCTTCCTGGCCTCCGACGCGGCGAAGGACGTGACCGGGCAGATCTTCTCCCCGCGCATGAACGAGCTGTTCGTCTACAGCCAGATCCGCCCGATCAAGTCGGTGCACCGCGAGAACGGCTGGACGCCGGAAGCGATCGCCGAATACGCGCTGCCGTCGCTCGCCCAGGGCTTCTCGAAGCTCGAGCGGTCCGGCGACGTGTTCTGCTGGGATCCGATCTGAGCTTCCCTGTGCGGCGGGCGGTGGTGGCGGTGCTCGCTGTCGCCCTGCCCGCCATGGCGGCCGCCCAGACCCGGGAGGCGCAGGACGCCGCGATGCGCCTGCCGCCCATCCCGGCGCTGGAGGCCCTGCTGCGGGCTGCCCCCTGCGCCTTCTCCGAAGCCGCGCGGCATCTCGCTCCCCTGCCGTCGAACCTGCCCTGGGCCCGCCCGGCGGCGGTGCTGCTGTTCGACGGGCTGCCCGGCCTGGCGCCGGGCGACCGTGCGGCCCTGGTGCGGCCGACGCGCGAGCTGATGGCCCGCGCCGCGACGCGCGCCCGCATCGCCGAGGGCGATGTCACGCTGCATGCGTCCGACCTCTCGCTGCTGCCCGCGGACGCCCCGGCGCCGGCCTTCCTCGCCCTTCACATCGCCCCGGCCGCGACGCCCCCGGAAGGCTGCATCGCGCCAGGTCCGCGCTGAACCGGAAGCTCCGTCCATGAACGCCCTCGCCCCCGCCCTGCTGAACCCCCGCCGGATCGCGCTGGTCGGCGCCTCCGCCGATCCGACGCGGCTGACGGCGCGCGCGCAGGTCTATCTGCGCAGGCACGGCTTCGACGGCGCGCTCTATCCGGTGAACCCGCGGGCGGAGACCGTGCTCGGGGAACGTGCCTATCCGACCCTCGCGGACGTCCCGGGGCCGGTGGACCTCGCCTATCTGCTGCTCGGCACCGAGCATGTGGAAGGCGCGATCGCCGATGTGGCGGCGAAGGGGATTCCGGTCGCGGCGATCCTCGCCGATGGCTTCGCCGAGGCCGGGCCCGAAGGCCAGGCACGGCAGGCGCGGCTGCTGGCGACGGCGCGCGCGGCGGGCGTGCGCATCCTCGGGCCGAACTCGATGGGGCTGATCAACCTGAACGCGCGTACCGCCTGTTCCGTGAACGCGGCGCTGGAGGCGGAGAGCCTGCCGGCCGGGCGGCTCGCGCTGGTGTCGCAGTCGGGCTCCATGCTGGGCGCGATCATGGCGCGCGGGGCGGCGCGGGGGCTCGGCTTCTCGCACCTGATCAGCACCGGCAACGAGGCCGACCTGACGGCCAGCGAGATCGCCGGCCTGCTGGTGGACGACCCGCAGGTGGACGCCATCCTGCTCTTCCTCGAAGCGATCCGCCGCGCCGACCTGCTGGCGGAGGCGGCGCGGCGGGCGCATGCGGCGGGCAAGCCGATCATCGCCTTCAAGCTCGGGCGGTCCTCCTTCGGGGCGGAACTCGCCAACAGCCACACCGGCGCGCTGGCGGGGTCCGACGCCGCGGCGGACGCCTTCTTCCGCGCCAACGGCATCGCGCGCGTCACCATGATCGAGGCGCTGCTGGAGGCCCCGGCCCTGTTCATCGGGCGGAAGCCGCTGGCGGCGCCGAAGCGGGCCGTCTCGGTGATGACGACGACCGGCGGCGGCGGGGCGATGGCGGTGGATGCGCTCGGCGTCGCCGGGATCGAGACGCGCGCGCCGGATGCCGTGGCGGTGGAGGGCCTGAAGGCCGCCGGCCTGCCGCATCACGGGCGGATGATCGACGTGACGCTCGCCGGCACGCGGGCGGACAAGGTGAAGGCGGCGCTGTCGGCGCTGTCGGCCGACCCGCACACCGACCTGGCGCTGTCGGTCATCGGGTCCTCCGCGCAGTTCCGGCCGGCGGATGCGGTCGCCGGCATCCTGGGCGCGGCGCAGGCGGGGCTGGGCAAGCCGGTCGCGGCCTTCCTGGTGCCGCAGGCGGATGTCTCCCTGCGCATGCTGGGCGAAGCCGGCATCCCCGCCTTCCGCACGCCGGAATCCTGCGCCGACGCGATCCGCGCCTTCCTGGACTGGCAGGCGCCGCGCGCCGTGCCGGAGGCCCCGGCCGTTGCCCATGCCCTGCCGGCACGGCCCGACGAGGCCGATGCGCGGCGGCTGTTCGGCGCGCTCGGCCTCGAGACCGGCATCGCGGTGATGGCGACGCCCGAGGCGGTGCCGGAGGGCCTGCGCTACCCGGTGGCGCTGAAGATCCTCTCGCCCGACCTCGCGCACAAGACCGAGGTCGGCGGCGTCGCGCTGAACATCGCCGATGCGGCCGCGCTGAAGCTGGCCGCGAGGGAGATGCTGGCGCGGGTGGCGGCCAGGGCGCCGGATGCCACGATCACCGGCTTCCTCGTCCAGCCCATGGCCAAGGGGCTGGCCGAGGCGATCCTCGGCTTCCGGCGGGACCCCGAGAGCGGGCCGGTGGTGCTGGTCGGTGCCGGCGGCGTGATGGCAGAGCTGCACCGCGATACGGCGCTGCGCTGCGCCCCGGTCGGGCTGGAGGAAGCCCGCGCCATGATCGCCGAGGTGAAGGGCCTGAAGCCGCTGGCCGGCTGGCGCGGATTGCCGAAGGGGGACCTGGAGGCGCTGGCGGCGGCGATCGTCGCCGTCGCCCGCCTGGCCGCCGTGCAGGAGGTCTCGGAGGCCGAGATCAACCCCCTGATCGTCCATGCCGAGGGCCAGGGCGTGACGGTCGCCGATGCCTGGGTGGTCCGTGGCTGATCGCACGCCCGCGGTCGAGGCCTTCTGGGCCGCCTACCGGACGGCCTCGGGGGTCGGCCATGACCGCTACGACGTGGTCGCCATGGGGGATTCGCCGGAACTGGCGGATGAACTCCTCGCGTTGATTCTGGCCGGCCCGAAGCGCGCCACGGCCTCCCTCGCGCGGGACTACGGCGAAGGGCGCGCGCCCTTGCCGGCCGCCGGCGACCACGTGGTGGTGACCGACGCCGGCGGCGTGCCGCGCTGCATCTGGCGCACCACCGAGGCCACGGTGAAGCCGCTGATCGCGGTGGACGACGCCTTCGCCTGGGATGAGGGCGAGGGCGACCGCAGCCGGGCCTTCTGGCTCGACGCACACCGGACCTACTTCGCGCGCCAGGCCGTCCGCGAGGGCTTCGTGCTCACCGATGCCGAACCGACGGTGTTCGAGCGCTTCCGCCTGGTCTGGCCGACACCGGACCCATGACCTTCCCGCCGCGCCGCCGGGGTGCCACGCTGACGCCATGCCCGTCCAAGACCTGATCCAAGCGCGCTACGGCGCCCTGCCCTTCGACCCGCCGGCGGAGATCCCGCCGGCGCTGGCCGCCCTGCTCGACCGCCGCGTGACGCGGCGCTACCGGGCCGAGGAGGTGCCGGACCCGCTGCTCGACACCGTGCTCGCCGCCGCGCAGTCGGCGCCCTCCAAGTCCGACCTGCAGCAGTATTCCGTCGTCGTGACGCGGGACGCGGCGAAGATCGCCAAGGTGGCCGACTGGATCGGCACCATGCCCTGGATCAAGGACGCGCCGGTCTTCCTGCTGTTCTGCGGCGACATGCGGCGCGGCCAGGCGGCCTGCGCGGCGCATGGGCGGGCGCACGCCAACAACAACATGGACACCTTCCTCAACACCGCCGTGGATGCTGCGCTGGCGATGGGAATGGCGGTCGCGGCGGCGGATGCGGCGGGGCTCGGGACCTGCCCGATCTCCTACGTGCGCAGCCATATCGAGAAGGTCGGGCCGCTCTTCGGCCTGCCGGAGGGGGTCTATCCGGTGGCCGGGCTCACCCTCGGCTGGCCGGCGGCGCGCAACGAGGTGACGCCGCGCCTGCCGCCTTCCGTGGTGGTGCACCGGGAAACCTACGACGATACAGGGCTGGGCGAGGCCTTCGCGGCCTACGACGCGCTGCGGCCGAGGCAGAAGCCGCGCTACCCGGAGGTCCACGGTCCGGCCCCCGAAGGCTGCACCTGGTCGGAGAACGCGGCGCGGCAGCTCTCGGTGCCGGAGCGCTTCGGCTTCCGGGCCTGGCTGCGCCTGAGGGGCTTCGCGCTTGACTGACTCCCGCCACCCCGACCCCACCGCCGACAATCCCGGCGGCGCGGATGCCGAAGGCCATGTGCGCCGCGTCGTGCGGCCGCGCGATGCCGCCAGCCTGATCCTCTGGCGCCTGGGACCCGCCGGGCCGGAGGTGCTGATGGGCAAGAGGCATTCCCGCCATCGCTTCATGCCCGACGTCATGGTCTTCCCCGGCGGGCGGGTCGATGCGGACGACCATCGCCAGCCCGCCGTCAGCGAGCTCGGCGCCACCGCGCGCCGCATGCTGGAACGCCGCGCCACGCCGGCGCGTGCGCGCGCCATCGGCATCGCCGCCGCGCGCGAATTGTTCGAGGAAACCGGCCTGGTGCTGGGCGAGAAGCGGGGGGAGGCGGTCGCCGCAGACCTCGCGGCGCTGCACTATGTCTGCCGCGCGGTGACGCCGGGCGGCCGGCCGATCCGCTTCAACGCCCGCTTCCTCGCCGCCCCCGCCGAGGCGGTGCATGGCGAGATCGCCGGGTCCGGGGAGCTGGAGCGCCTCGACTGGTACACGCCGGAGGCGGCGCACCGCCACCATGTCGCCGACATCACCGGCAAGGTGCTGGTGGAATTCCTGGCCTGGCTGGAGATGTCCGCGCGGGCGCGCTCAACCCGCGCGCTGGTGGTCTTCCGCGGGATGGACAACCGCCATCAGGAACGGTGATCGGCCGGGCCGCCGCGCCGCGGCTCCAGCATCATCAGCCCGCCCAGCATCAGCGCCGCGCCGCCGAGCGCCAGCAGCGCCGCGACCATCAGCGGGATGCGTCCCGGCGCGGTCGCGTCGCCGAGCAGCATCACGACGAGCAGCAGGTTCCCGACCAGTCCGGCGGCGATCATGGTAAGAGGGATGACAGGCATTGGGGGGCTCCGTTCATCCGGAGTTGACCCCCCCGGCGCGGCGCCACCGGGACGCCCACAAGGCAGTTTTGTGGCGGCCCCCGCATGGACAGCGGGGCAGCCATCTGGAAATGTTGCAGGGCACAACGCGACTCACGGAGGCTTCACGATGCGCAGGCTGCTCGCCGCCGCTCTCATTTCGGCCGTCGCTGCGGGGCCCGCCCTCGCCCAGGGGCAGCCGCCGCTGCGCTGCGCCGTGGACGGCACCTTCGCGCCGCACGCCTTCCCCTCCCTCCAGGGCGGCGTGCAGGGCTTCCAGATCGACCTGTTCCGCGAGGTCGCGCGCCGGATGGGCCGGGAGATCGTGATCGACTCCGCCGCCTTCTCCGGCCTCATCCCCGCGCTGAACGCCGGGCGCTACGACTTCCTCTGCGCGCCGACGACGGTGACGCCGGAGCGCGCCGAGGCGCTGCTCTTCACCGAGGGCTACCTCTGGACCGAGCTGCAGTTCGGCATCCGCCGCGGCACGCCGCCGATCCGCTCGGTGGAGGACCTGCGCGGCAAGACCATCAGCGTGAACAAGGGCACGCCCTACGAGCAGTGGGTGAACAACAACCGGGAGCGGCTGAACCTGACGCTGCTCGCCTTCGACAGCCAGGCGGACGCGGCGCAGGCGGTGATCCAGGGCCGCGCCTATGCGAACCTCTCGGGCAATACGGTGGTGCGGTATTCGGCCTCCCGCTCGCCGCAATACGTGGCGGATTTCGTGCTGCCCGGCACGCGCTTCCACTGGGGCACGCCGTTCCGCCGCGATTCCGGCGCGATGCGCAACCAGGTCGAGGACATCATCACCTGCATGAAGCGCGACGGCACGGTGGCGCGCCTGTCCGAGCGCTGGTTCGGCAGTGCCCCCGGCCCCGACCAGGCGGAACGCATCGAGTTCCCGGGCTACGGCGTGCCCGACCTGCCGGGCTTCGACCCGACGCCGCAGAACCCGACCTGCGGCTGATGCCCTTCGCGGCGAAGCGCGGGCGGGGCGCATGAGCGCCCACGCCCCGATCGTGGATGCCCGCGCGATTCACAAGCACTTCGGCCACCTTCACGTCCTGAAGGGGGTCGACCTGCAGGTGGCGGAGAAGGAGCTGGTCTTCCTGATCGGCCCCTCAGGCTCCGGCAAGTCCACCCTGCTGCGCTGCCTGAACCGGCTGGAGGAACCGACCTCGGGCTCGGTGATCGTGGATGGCATCGACATGCTCGATGCCCGCACGGACATCAACAAGGCCCGCCAGCGCATCGGCATGGTGTTCCAGTCCTTCAACCTCTACCCGCACATGACGGCGCTCGGGAACGTCGCGCTGGCGCTGCGCAAGGTGCAGGGGCTGGGCAAGGCGGCAGCCGAGGCCAAGGCGCGCGCGGCGCTGGACCGCGTGCACCTGGCCGACCGGGCGGACCACTACCCGCTGCAGCTCTCCGGCGGGCAGCAGCAGCGCGTGGCGATCGCGCGGGCCATCGCGCTCGAACCCCGCGTCATGCTGTTCGACGAGCCGACCAGCGCGCTCGACCCCGAGCTGGTGGGCGGCGTGCTGGCCGTGATGCGCGAGCTGCGCGAGGACGGCATGACGATGGTGGTGGTCAGCCACGAGATGGGCTTCGCCAAGGCGGCCGCCGACCGGGTGGTGTTCATGGCCGACGGCGCCATCGTCGAGCAGGGCGTGCCGGCGGAGATCTTCGCCGCCCCCAGGCATGACCGGACCCGCGCCTTCATCTCGCAGATCGAGCGGCATTGATGCCGCGCTCAGGTGTCGGCGCCCTCGCATTCGCGGGCGGGGCGGGTGAAGGAGAACCAGCCCTGCGGCACGCGCAGGCAGCCCTGCGCCCAGTCGCCTTCGATGACGCGGCCGTTGAGCACCAGCCGGCCGCGCCCCTGCGGATGGGACCGGCTCCAGCCGCCTTCGTAGACGATGCCGGCCCGCGGCAGCTCGACGCGGCCCGAGACGAACAGGTCGTCGCGGAAGATGCCCTGCTGGACCACCCGGATCTCCTTGCCCGCGGTGATGGTCAGCCGCCCCTCGCCCTCGTTCCGGCCGCGGCGCATCGCGCCTTCGTAGATCATGGCGCGCTCGCCGCCGTCTTCCCGCCAGCGGACCTCGCCACGCCCTTCGCCTTCCGCCGGGCCATCCGGGCAGGGGCCGGTCCAGCTCGCGGTGAGCCCCTCGGCGCCGGCACGGATGCCGCTCGCCCAGAGCCAGCAGCCGCCCGCCCCGTCGCTGACGAAGCCCCCCTGCCCGCCGGGCACCAGGCGCTCCGCCTCGGGCGGCGGGCCCGCCGCGGCGCAGAGCAGGGCCAGCACGGCGAGAACGGGGGTGGTCGGTCGCTGCATCCGGTGCGTCCCTTCATCGGCAGCCGGGCACCGCACGCCCGGCGGCGCCAGGATAGCGCAGCCCCGCGCGCGAGGCGCGCGCCATGAGCGGCTGGGAAAGGTTCGTCGACAGCTTCTTCAACGCCCGCGTGATGGCGCAGTACCTGCCCAAGATCATCGAGGGGTTCGGGCTGACCGTGGTGCTGGCGCTGCTCATCATCGCGGCGGGGCTGGCGCTCGGGCTGCTGCTCGCGCTGCTGCGCGCCTTCGGCATCAGGCCGCTCAACTGGCTGATCATCTTCACGGTGGACCTGTTCCGCGCCCTGCCGCCGCTGGTCATCATCGTGCTGCTGTTCTTCGGCCTGCCCAATGCGGGCATCGAGCTGTCCGGCTTCGTCGCCTCCTGGCTGTCGCTGACGCTGGTGCTGATGGCCTTCTCCGAGGAGATCTTCTGGGCCGGCATCACCTCCGTGCCGAAGGGGCAGTGGGAAGCGGCGCGGTCGACCGGGCTCGGCTTCGTGCAGACGCTCGGCCATGTCGTGCTGCCGCAGGCGCTGCGCATCACCATCCCGCCGCTGACCAACCGCACCATCGCCATCACCAAGGGCACGGCGCTCGCCTCCGTCGTCGCGGTGCCGGACATCCTGGGGGCGGCGAATGCGGGGGTGTCCTTCTCCTTCAACCCCTCCCCGCTCACCCTCGGCGCGATCGCCTACCTGGTGCTGTTCTTCCCCGTCGTCGTCCTCGGCCGCTGGATCGAGACGCGCTTCGCGTGGAAGCGCTGATCCCGATGGACATTTTTCTCGACACCTTCTTCAACTGGCAGATCGTCCAGGAAGCTTGGCCCATCCTATGGCAGGGCCTGCAGGCGACCTTGCTGCTCTCGGCGCTGGTGGTGCCGATCGGCGTGGCCGGCGGCATCATCCTCGCGGTGCTCGCCACCGTGCACTCGCCCTGGGTGAAGTGGCCGCTGCGGGTCTGGGTGGACACCTTCCGCGCCCTGCCGCCGCTGGTGCTGCTGGTCTTCATCTTCGCCGGCCTGCCCTTCATCGGCATCGATGTCGGCGCCTGGGGGGCAGTGGCGATCGGCTTCTTCCTCAACACCGGTGCCTACTACGGCGAGATCCTGCGCGCCGGCATCGAGAGCGTGCCGCGCGGGCAGCTCGAAGCCGCACGCTCCACCGGCCTCACCCGCGGGCAGACCATGGCCTATGTCGTGCTGCCGCAGGCGGTCAGGAACGTGCTGCCGGACCTGATCTCCAACACGCTGGAGGTGGTGAAGCTGACCTCCATCGCCTCTGTCGTCGCGCTGCCGGAACTGCTGTTCCAGGCGCGTCAGGCGCAGAGCGTCACCTACAACGCGACGCCGATCATGGCCGCCGCGGTCGCCTACTTCGTCCTCCTCTGGCCGGTTGTCCGGCTGCTGTCCAGGCTGGAGAACCGGCAGCTCGCCGGCCGGCAGTAGCGCGCCGGCGCCAGCCGGGCGAGACTGCCGCACGGGACCGCGCCCCGAGAGCGCGGCTCGCGAAATGCCAGGAATGAGGACCCCATGACCATCAGGATCACCCGCCGCCCGCTGCTCAGCGGCCTCGCCGCGGCCGGCCTGGCGCGGCCCGCCTTCGCGCAGGGCAGCACCCAGGCCCGGCCCATCACCATCATCGTGCCCTTCGCCCCGGGCGGCAGCACCGACATCGTCAGCCGCCTGATGGCGGAACGCATGACCGCCACCCTCGGCCAGACCGTGCAGGTGGAGAACCGCCCCGGCGCCAACACCATCATCGGCGCGGAATACGTCGCCCGGTCCCGCCCGGACGGCCAGACGCTGCTGATGGCCGCCGGCACGACGCTGACCATCAACCCGGTGATCATCCCGAACCTCTCGTACAAGCTGGAGGATTTCGCGCCGATCATGCTGGCCACCACCTTCCCCTTCGGCATCATCACGCGCCTGCAGGGCGGGCCGGTGGACGTGCCGGCCTGGGTGGCGGCGGCCAAGGCGCGGCCGGGGCAGATGACCTACGGCACCAACGGGCCGACCACGCTCACCAATGTCGCGATGATGATGGTGATGGAACGGCTCGGCATCACCATGCAGGACGTGACCTACCGCGGGGATTCGGCGCAGCTCGCCGCGTTCCTCGCCGGCGACCTCGACATGCTGATCGTCGCCGGCGGCACGGCGCAGCCGGTGCACCGCAACCGGCAGGGGCGGCTGATCGCCTGGACCAGTTCGCGGCGTGTCGAATCCACCCCGGACGTGCCGGCCATCTCCGAATTCGCGCCGGGGCTCGAAGTGCTGTCCTGGTTCGGGCTGCTGGCGCCGGCGCGCACGCCGCCGGAGATGGCGCAGCGGGTGAACGCGGCGGCGAACGATGCGCTGCAGGATGCCCGCATCCGCGAGAGGCTGACCACGGAGGGGCAGTTCCTCGCGGGCGGGACACCGCAGGATTTTGCGAACTTCCTGCAGCGGTCGGACCAGGCCTGGCGGCCGATCCTCAGCAGGCTGGACGTGCCGAGGAACTGATACCGACGGCCGCTATTCGCGACCGCTGGCATCGGCCGTTTCCTGCCCTCAGGCGCCGGGCGCAAACCTCCGGCTTGCTTGGCTTCGCCGCACCACCGGCGGGCCGCATACGCGGCCTCGGCACGAGGCAAGAACTCGTGCCGCTCGTATCAGCCAGGAGCACCCGGCGCGCCGGGTGCTCCCATCAGGTGATCAAAAAAGGAGAGGGGATCGGGGGGAGTTCCCTCCCCCCCGGCTTTCTACGCGATCGCATAGACATCGTAGGTCGGCCCGCTCGGCGGCCGCTGCCCGACGCCGACGGCGATGATCCTGTTCATCCAGGCAAGGTCCGGCGCCCCCGTCTCGAAGCGCACCGCGGTCCGGAAATAGTACTCCGACGGCTCCACCGTCTGGCCTGCATTGAGCCGCGCCAGAACCTCCGGCGAGCCGGTGCGCACGCCCGTGTAGTGCATGTACACGACGCCGCCGGACTCCGACTTCAGCGTCAGCCGCACATCCATGTGCGCCGTGCCGTCCGGGTCGACGCGCAGCCAGTCGGCGGCGCTGCCGGGCAGCACCTCGCCCTTGAAGCGCGGGCCCTCGGCGGTGCCGCCGGTGACGGGAATGATGCGCAGCTCCCCGTTCCGCGCGGTGCCGACCATCTGCGGCGTGCCCACGGACAGGACGATGCGGAACAGGAATTCGGAGTTCAGCGGCAGTGGCGTCATGGCGTTCTCCCCTATCGGATGACGGAGGGAGAATGCCCGCGCCTCAGCGTTGCCGCCAGGGCAGGCCGGAGGCCTTCCAGCCGGCCACCATGCCGCGATGACCCTCGGCATCGACCGGCCCTTCGAAACCGTCGGCGACATTGAAGGCGTGCGGGAAGCCCGCCGCCTGCGCGGCCTGGCCGGCAGCGAGCGAGCGCGCCCCGGACCGGCAGATGAAGTAGAGCTTGTGCAGCGGCGTCAGCCCCGCCTTGTGCAGCTGGTCCGCGAAATGCCCGTTCACCTGCATGGTGGGGTAGATCTGCCACGGGATGAGCACCGTCTGCTTGGCGATGGAATTCAGGTCGGGCAGGCCGACGAAATTCCATTCCGCATCGGTGCGCACGTCCACGAGCGCGGCCTGCGGATCGTTCCGCAGCGCGTCCCACGTCTCCTTCGGGCTCACATCCGGCACGCCTGTCACGACAGTCTTCCTCATTCCCGCGCGAAGCCTTGACATTGGTGCGCCGCGGCACGCGGAGCAACCGTCCCGCTGGCATGTGAGCCCCGCCTGCCGTAGAAGGCGTCAATACGACTGACGGATTTCATCAGCGCATGACAAGCCCGGCCCCCATCGTCCAGGAGGACCGCGCGACCGCGACACGGCGCCGCATCCTGGAGGTCGCCGAGGCGCTGTTCCGCAGCATCGGCTACCAGAAGACCGCGGTCGCCGACATCGCCCGCGAACTCGGCATGTCGCCGGCCAATGTCTACCGCTTCTTCCCCTCGAAGAGCGCCATCAACGAAGCCATCGCGGAGCGGCTGCTGTCCGGCGTGGCCGGCGAGCTCGACGCCGTCGCCGACGGCCGCGGCCCGGCGGCGGATCGGCTGCGCGACATGCTCCGCCTGCTGCATGCGAGGCACCTCGCGCTCTTCTTCCGGGAAAAGCGCATGCACGACATGGTCTCGGCGGCGATGAGCGAGCATTGGGGCGTCATTGCCGCCTTCATCGGCCGGATCGAGGCGGCCTTCGCCCGCGTTCTCGCCGACGGGGTCGCCCGCGGGGAATTCGCGCCGCTCGATCCGGCGGTGGCGGCACGGCAGCTCAAGCAGGCGACCTTCCTCTGGACCCATCCCGTGCTGATCGCCGACTGCCTGGAGAAGCGGGTGTCGGACGAAGGGCAGATGGCGGCCGAGCTGGAGGAGATGCTCGACCTCCTGCTTCGGGGGCTGAGGGTTGATTCCTGACGATTGTTGACTTTCATCAATCGAAACAGATAGGCTCGCTCGACCCAGGAGCCGAGCCATGCGTGCTGCCCTCCCTGCCCTCGCCGCCCTCGCCTTGCTTCCGGCCTGCCGCGACAACGGACCGCAGGCCGCCGGAGCGGAACCCCCGAAGCCCGTCCAGGTGGCCGAGATCCGCTTCGCCCCGGCCGAGCAGCCGCGCGCCTTCGCCGGCGTGGTGAAACCGCGGCGGGAGGCCGATATCGGCTTCCGCGCCGGCGGGCGGATCGCCATGCGGCTGGTCGATGTCGGCGCCCATGTGCGGGCGGGGGACGAATTGGCGCGCCTGGATCCCGCCGACATCGCGCTGGCCGTCCGCGCAGCGGAGGCCGAACTGGCGGCCGCCGAAGCGGAGTCCGGCCGTGCCGCCGCGGATGCCGCCCGCTCCGCCGCCCTGCGCGCCGCAGGCCATGTCGCCGCCGCCTATGACGAGCAGCGCCAGGCCACGGCCCGCAGCGCCGAGGAGCGCTGCGCCGCGGCGCGCGCCAATCTCGCCATGGCGCGCAATCGCCTGGACCATACCATCCTCCGCGCGCCTGCCGATGGCGTGGTGACCGCGCTGATCGCCGAGGCCGGCCAGGTCGTCGCCGAGGGCCAGGCGGTCATGCGCATGGCCGACCCGACCGAGCGCGAGCTGATGGTCCAGGTGCCGGAAGGCGCCCTGCCCGACCTCGCCCGCGCCTACGCCGAGGCGGTGCTCTGGGCCCGCCCCGGGGAGACCGTCGTCGCGCGGCTGCGGGAGGTGGCGCCGCAGGCCGACCCGATGCTGCGCACCTATGCCGTGCGCTTCGCCCTGCCCGAGGCGCCGGACTGGGCAGCCCTCGGCATGACGGGCACGGTGCGGCTGCGCGCCGAATCCGCCCCGGTCGCGCTGCTGCCGGCCTCCGCCCTGCACGACCGCGGCCAGGGGCCGATGGTGTGGAAGGTGGAAGGCACCCGCGTCACCGCCGTGCCGGTGGAAGTCGCACGCCTCGGCGAAACGCAGGTCGCGCTGCGCGGCGCGCTCGCCGAAGGGGACAAGGTGGTGGCGCTCGGCCCGCAACTGCTCGATCCGGGCAGCAGCGTGCGCGTGGTGCAGACGCGCGCCGCCGCCACTCTGCGCTGAACCGAGGGCGCCTCGATGGGCTTCAACCTCTCCGACTGGGGGGTGCGCAACGGCGCCCTCACCTTCTTCCTCATCCTCATGCTCGGGGCGGCGGGGGCGATGGCCTATCTGCGCCTCGGCCGCGCGGAGGATCCGGGCTTCACCATCAAGGTGATGGTGGTGACGGCGCAGTGGCCGGGCGCCACGGCCGAGGAGATGCAGACCCAGGTCGCCGACCCGATCGAGAGCCGGCTGCAGGACCTGCCCTACCTCGACCGCGTGGAAACCTTCACCCGTCCCGGCCAGGCGGTGATGACGGTGGTGCTGCGCGACACCACGCCGCCGCGGGAGGTGCAGAACCTCTGGTACCAGGTGCGCAAGAAGGTGGGCGACATCCGCCACGCCCTGCCCGCCGGCGTGCAGGGCCCCTTCTTCGACGACGAGTATTCCGACGTCTGGTCCGCGATCTACGCCGTGACCGGCGCCGACAATGCCGAGCTGGTCCGCCAGGCCGAGCGCATCCGCGCCCGCCTGCTGCGCGTGCCCGGCGTCGACAAGGTGAAGATCTTCGGCGAGCAGCCGCAACGCATCCATGTCGAGGTGGCGCATGCGCGGCTCGCCTCGCTCGGGTTGCAACCGCAGGCGATCCTCGACGCGCTGGCCCGGCACAACCCCGTGACGCCCGCCGGCGTGGTGGAGGGGTCCGCCACCCGGCTGCACCTGCGCGTCGATGGCGGCTTCGACGGGCTGGCGGCGATCCGCGACGTGCCGGTGGCGGCCGGCGGGCGGTCGCTGCGCCTCGGCGACATTGCCGAGGTGACGCGCGGCACTGCCGACCCGCCCTCGACCGGTATCCGCCAGGCCGGCTCCCCGGCGGTGCTGCTGGCGGTGGCGAAGCAGCCCGGGGTGAACGTGCTGACCCTCGGCGCCGACCTCGCCGCCGCGATGGCGGCGCAGCGGCAGATCACCCCGATGGGCGTCGAGATCACGCAGATCGTCGACCAGGCGCATGTGGTGCAGGAGAGCGTCTCGGAATTCCTGCTGAAGTTCGTCGCCGCGCTCGGCGTGGTGATGGTGGTGTCCTTCCTCTCGCTCGGCTTCCGCGCGGGGATCATCGTCGCGCTCTCGGTGCCGCTGACGCTCGCCATCGTCTTCCTGGTGATGCTGGCGACGGGGATGGAGCTGGAACGCGTGACGCTCGGCGCGCTGATCCTCTCCCTCGGCCTGCTGGTGGACGACGCGATCATCGCCATCGAGGCGATGGTGGTGAAGCTCGAGGAAGGCTGGACGCGCGCCCGCGCCGCGACCTTCGCCTGGACCTCGACCGCGGGACCGATGCTCTCGGGGACGCTGGTGACGGTGGCGGGCTTCCTGCCCGTGGGGTTCGCGCGCTCGACGGCGGGCGAGTATGCGGGCGGCATCTTCTGGGTGGTCGGCATCGCGCTCGTCGCCTCCTGGTTCGTCGCGGTGCTGTTCACGCCCTGGCTCGGGGTGAAGCTGCTGCCGGCGCCGACGCGCGCCGAGCATCACGGCGCGCATGACGGGCGCGGCTACCGCGCGCTGCGGCGCGTCGTCGCCTGGTGCGTGGACCATCGGCTGCTCGTCATCGGCGCGACGCTGCTGGTGCTGGTCGGCGGTTTCGCGGCCATGGGCAAGGTGAGGAAGCAGTTCTTCCCGACCTCGGCGCGGCTCGAACTGCTGGTGGACGTGACGCTGCGCCAGGGCGCCGGCCATGCGGCGACGCTCGCCGCGGCGCGGCGGATCGAGGAAGCGATCGAGGGCGATCCCGATGCGCGGCTGGTCACCACCTATGTCGGCCAGGGCAGCCCGCGCTTCTTCCTCGCCCTGAACCCGGACCTGCCGAACGAGGCCTTCGCCAAGCTGGTGGTGCAGACGCGCGACGTGCCGGCGCGGGAGAGGCTGCGCGCGCGGCTCAACACGCTGATCGCCGAGGGACTGGTGCCGGAGGCGCGGGTCCGCGTCTCGCGGCTGGATTTCGGCCCGCCGGTCGGCTTCCCGGTGCAGTTCCGCGTGCACGGCGACGACCCCGCCGCGCTGCGCCAGGCCGGCGAGGAGGTGATGGCGGTGATGCGCGCCACGCCCGGCACGCGCGACGTCCAGCTCTCCTGGGGCGAGCGCGCGCCGAACCTGCGGCTGGAGCTGGACCGCGCGCGGGTGGCCGAGCTCGGGCTGTCTCCGGCGCAGGTCGCCTCCTCCCTGCAATTGCTGCTGAGCGGCGTGACGGCGACGCAGCACCGCGAGGGCAACCGGCTGGTGGACGTGGTGCTGCGCGCACCGGCGACCGAACGCCGGACGATGGAGACGCTGGCCGACCTCTCGCTGGCGACGCCGTCGGGGCCGGTGCCGCTGTCGCAGGTGGCGCGGCTGGTGCCGGATGCCGAGGAGCCCATCCTGTTCCGCCGCAACCGCGAGGCCTACATCACCGTGCGCGCGGATGTCGCGGACGGGCTGCAGGGGCCGGACGTGACGGCGGCGGTGCGCGCGCGCCTCGCGCCGGTGATCGACTCCCTGCCCGTCGGCCTGCGCATCGAGGCCGGCGGCGCGGCGGAGGAATCCGGCAAGGCGAATGCCGCGCTCTTCGCGCTGTTTCCCATCATGATCGCGGTGATGCTGGTGCTGCTGATGGCGCAGCTCCGGCATTTCGGGCGCACGGCGCTGGTGCTGGCCACCGCGCCGCTCGGCATTCCGGGCGCGGCCTTCGCGCTGCTGGCGATGGGCGCGCCCTTCGGCTTCGTGGCGCTGCTCGGCGTCATCGCACTGGCCGGCATGGTGATGCGCAATACGCAGATCCTGGTGGACCAGGTGCGGCAGGACCTCGAGGCCGGACTGCCGCTGCGCCAGGCGATCATCGAGAGCACGGTGCGCCGCACGCGGCCGGTGCTGCTGACGGCGCTCGCCGCGGTGCTCGCCTTCATCCCGCTGACGCTGTCGGTCTTCTGGGGGCCGATGGCGATCGCCATGATCGGCGGGCTGACGCTCGCGACTCTGGCGACGCTGCTGGTGGTGCCGGCGCTGCATGCGCTTGCCCT
Source organism: Neoroseomonas eburnea (assembly GCF_018129005.1). GTDB lineage: Bacteria > Pseudomonadota > Alphaproteobacteria > Acetobacterales > Acetobacteraceae > Neoroseomonas > Neoroseomonas eburnea. The sequence goes on along the minus strand of NZ_JAAEDL010000017.1, from coordinate 97,088 downwards.
GCCCTGGCGGCGACACGCGGGAACAGCATCCGACGCCGCCCTGGCGCCGGCGGAATAGCGGGCCATCTCGGGTCGCATGACCTCTCCACACGCGGGCGCGTCCCGCATTCCCGTCCTCGCGGCGGCGTCCTTCGCCACCGCGACGCAATCCTTCGTCTTCGCCGGGCTGCTGGCCGAGATGGCGGCCGACCTCACCGTGCCGGTGGCGCAGGCGGGGCAGCTCGCCACGGCCTTCGCGCTGGCCTTCGGGCTCTCCGCGCCCTTCGTCGCCGCGCTGCTGGGGCGGCGGGAGAGGCGGGCGACGATGGTCGGCGCGCTGCTGGTGCTGGCGGCGCTCAACCTGCTGATCGTGATCGTGAGCTCCTTCCCGGCGCTGCTCGGGCTGCGCGCCGCCGCCGGCATCGCCGCGGCGGGGGTGATCCCGGCGGCCTCGGCCGCCGCCTTCGCGCTGGCCCCGCCGGAACGGCGCGGGCGGGCCGTCGCGATGGTGATCGGCGGCACGACGACGGCCTTCCTGCTCGGCATTCCGCTCGGCTCGGTGGTGGGGCAGGTGTTCGGCTGGCGCGGCTGCTTCGCCTTCGCCGGCTGCACCGCGGTCGCCGCGGCGATCGCCATCAGGCTGCTGGTGCCGCGCGTGCCGGGCGATGCCGGGGGTGCGCACGGCCGCGCCGCGGCGCTGCGCATCCCGGGCGTCGCCGGCATGCTGGCGCTGAACTTCACGACCTTCACCGCGGTCTTCGCCATCTCGGCCTATATCGGGCCGGTGACCAACCGCATCTCCGGCCTGGCCGGCGGCGGCGTGGGGGTGATGCAGGCGCTGATCGGCGTCGCCTCCCTCGCCGGCTTGCCGGTGGGCGCGGCACTGGCCGATCGCGGGGCACGGGCGGCGGTGCTGCTGCCCATCGGCGTGCTGGCGGCGAATCTGCTGCAGGCAGGGCTGCTGACGGGCGTGGCGGACGGGACAGGGATGGGGCTGCCGCTGCAGGCGGCCGCGGTGCTGCTCTCGGCGGGCTGCCTCTTCGCGCTTGCCACCGTGGTCGCGGCGCGGCTCGGAATGCTGGCGCCCGAGGCGCGCGCTCTCGTGATGGCCTGCAACGGGTCCTCGATCTTCCTCGGCCAGGCGGGCGGGGCGGCGCTGGGCGGGCTCGGCATCGCGCTGCTCGGGCTGCCGGGCGCGGGCCTGGTGGGGGCGCTGGCGGCGATTCCCGCCCTGCTGCTGACGCGCGACCTGACGCGCTGATACCGGGGCGACAAAGGTCAATCCCTTGTCGCCCCGGTATCAGCCTTTGGTTTCGCGCGCGACTGCCCCACCAGCCCCGCGCGCCATACCGGGTGGCCAAAGATCGAGCCTTTGGCCACCTGGTATGAACCCCCATCCTTGCTTGCGGGGTGGTGATTTCGTGTAGCCTTCCCGCATCCGCAGGACCGCCGCCCCCGTACCGGGCAGGACGGAACGCGCATGGGAGGAAATTCATGCTTGGCTTGATGCAGGACTGGCCGCTGCTGATGCACACGGTGCTCGACCACGCGGCCATCCAGCACCCGCACCGGGATGTCGTCAGCCGCTCCGTCGAGGGGCCTTTCCACCGCACCGACTACGCGACGATCCGCGGCCGCGCGCTGAAGGTCGCGCAGCGGCTGATGAAGGACGGCATCCGCCAGGGCGACCGCGTCGCGACGCTCGCCTGGAACACCTGGCGGCACCTGGAGGCCTGGTACGGCATCGCCGGCGCCGGCGCCGTCTACCACACCGTCAATCCGCGGCTGTTCCCCGAGCAGATCGCCTGGATCATGAACCACGCCGGGTCGCGCATTCTGATGCTCGACCTGACCTTCGTGCCGCTGGTGCAGGCGATGGCCGACAAGCTGCCGCTGGTCGAGCGCTTCGTCATCCTGACCGATGCCGCGCACATGCCGCAGACCTCGCTGCGCAACGCAGTCCCCTACGAGGAATGGCTCGCCGAGGCGGATGGCGACTTCGCCTGGGTGCGGGTCGAGGAGAATGCGGCGGCGGGCATCTGCTACACCTCCGGCACCACGGGGGATCCGAAGGGCGTGGTCTATTCGCACCGCTCCAACGTGATCCACGCCATGATCTGCACGCAGGTGGACGCCTTCGGGCTCGGCGCCGCGGACCGGGTGATGCCGGTGGTGCCGATGTTCCACGCCAATGGCTGGTCGCTCGCGCTCTCCGCGCCGATGGTCGGGGCGGCGCTGGTGATGCCCGGCGCGAAGCTCGACGGCGCCTCGGTGCATGAGGTGATCGAGCGCGAGCGCGTCACCTTCTCCGCCGCCGTGCCGACGGTGTGGATGATGCTGCTGCAGCACCTGGAGGCGACCGGCGCGCGCATCGGTTCGATGAACCGCGTGGCGATCGGCGGCTCCGCCTGCCCGCCGGCGATCACCAGGGCCTATCAGGAGAAGTACGGCGTGCGGGTGATCCACGCCTGGGGGATGACGGAGCTTTCGCCGGTCGGCACGCTCTTCGCCGTGAAGCCGGAGGTCGCGCACCTGACCGGCGACGACATGCTCCGCCTGCAGGCCAAGCAGGGCACCCCCCCCTATACGGTGGAGATGAAGATCACCGACGACGACGGCAGGGAACTGCCATGGGACGGCACCACCTTCGGGCGGCTGAAGGTGAAGGGCCCGGCCATCACCCGCCGCTACTTCCGCCGCGAGGAGGAGGAGGTGCTGGACGAGAACGGCTTCTTCGACACCGGCGACGTCGCGACCATGGACGAGAACGGCTACATGGAGATCACCGACCGCTCGAAGGACGTGATCAAGTCGGGCGGCGAGTGGATCTCCTCCATCACGCTCGAGAACGCGGCCGTCGGCTACCCGGGCGTGGCGGAGGCCGCGGTGGTCTCGATGAAAGACGCGAAATGGGATGAGCGGCCGCTGCTCATCCTGGTGATGAAGCCCGGGGTGCTCTCCCCGAACCTCACGCAGATGCGGGACTTCCTCGCGGACAAGGTGGCGAAGTGGTGGCTGCCCGACGACCTCGTGGTGTTGGACGAGATCCCGCACACGGCGACGGGCAAGATCCTGAAGACGAGGCTGCGGGAGATGTTCAAGGACCACCGGCCGGCGGCTTAGAGACCGTTTGAGAAGTCCGGCACCGGCCCGCACCCCACGGCCACCCATTCCGGCATACTGACGTGGGTGGCCGGGGGGTGCGGGCCGGTGCCGGATATGGAAAGGCGCCGCACGGCGCTTTTCCAAGCAGACTCGTGGAGCAGATCCCGATCGGGCGGTGTCGCCCGATCAGGTGAAGATGCTCGCGAAGGAAAATGGCCGGAGTGGCCGCCGTGAGCCGGGGCGCACGGAAGCCGCCCCGGCAGGCGCCGCCGGTGGTTGCGCTTCGTTGCATCGGGTTGCGCGGCGGCGTGGCAGGCTGGCGCTGCACCATCCGTGTTGGAGCCGATCGTGACGCGCCTGTCCGTCCTGTTCGCACTGCTGCTGCTCGCGGCCCCCGCCGCCGCGCAGGACAGGCTGCGCGAGCGGATCGCGCGCCGCCATGCGGAGACCGCGCAGATCGCCCCCCTGCCCGGGACGCAGCGGATCAGCCTGACGGTCGACGGCGCCGCGCGCAGCTACCTGCTGCACCTGCCGCGCGAGGCCACTGCCGGGCCGCAGCCGCTGGTGCTGGTGTTCCATGGCCTCGGCGGGCAGGGAGCGATCGTGGAGCGGCTGTCGCGCTTCTCGACGCTGGGCGAGGAGGCCGGCCTCGTCATCGCCTATCCCGACGGGGCGGAAGGCATGTGGCGCGTGCTGCGCGACCCGCGCACCGAAATCGCCTTCGTCCGCGCGGTGGTCGAGGACATCGCCCGGCGCACGCCGATCGACCGGCGACGGATCCATGCGGCAGGGATCTCCAACGGGGCGATGATGGCCGCCGCGCTGGGCTGCTTCGCACCGGACCTGGTCGCGGGGGTCGGGCTGGTCTCGGGCGGGTATGTCTCGCCCTGCCGCAACAGCCCCCGGGCGCGGGCCATCCTGTTCAACGGCACAGCCGACACGATGCTGCCGATCGAGGGCCGCCGCCAGATGATGCCGGTGCGCGACTTCGCCGCCGCCTGGGGCTCCGGCCCCGGCTGTCGCGCCGCGCCGCAGGCGCTGCCGGCAAGCGGCGGGGCGCGGGTGGAGCGCTTCGCCTGCGGCGGCGCCGAGGCGGTGTTCTGGACCATCCCCGGTGGCGGCCATGCCTGGCCCGGCGGGCCGGGCGGCGCCGCCGCGCCCGACGCGACCCGGGAGATCTGGCGCTTCTTCGCCGCGATCAGGTGAACAGCGACCAGAACATCCTGAGGCTGGTGATCGCCAGGAACACCGCGAAGGCCCGCTTCAGCCACAGCGGCGGGATGGTGTGCGCGAGATGCACGCCCCAGGGCGTGGCCAGGATCGAGCTCGGCGCGATCAGCGCGAAGCCGATCAGATTCACGTAGCCGAGCGAGAAGGGCGGCGTCAGCGGATCGTTCCAGCCGCCCCAGACGAAGCCGATCGTCGCCGGGATGGAGATGATCAGGCCGAAGGCGCTCGCCGTCGCCACCGCGGAACGGATCGGCGCGCCGCACATCGACAGGATCGGCACGCCGAGCGTGCCGCCGCCGATCCCCATCATGGCGCTGACCGAACCGATGCCGATGCCGAGCGCCTGGCGCGGCGGGCCTTCCGGCACGGTCTCGGTGATTTTGAACTCGACGCCGGTGAAGCCCATGTTCAGCGCGACCAGCAGCGAGACCACGGCGAACACCGCCGTCAGCCCCTCCCCCCGCACATAGACGGCAAGGAAGGTGCCGAGCGCGACGCCCAGCAGCATCGACGGCCAGATCGAGCGCAGCAGCGGCACGTCCATCGCGCCGCGGGCGTAGTGCTTGCGGGCCGACTGGATCGAGGTCGGGATGATGGTCGCCAGCGAGGTCGCCACCGCCACCTTCATCTGGATGCTCTCGGGAATGCCGAAGAGCGGAAACACGTTGAACAGCAGCGGCACGATGACGATGCCGCCGCCGACGCCGAGCAGCCCCGCCAGCGTGCCGGAGACCAGCCCCGTCGCCGCCATCGCGGCAGCGAGGCCGAGCAGCCAGACGGGATCGTTGAGATGTTCCATGGCGGCAAGGTCCGGGATGGGCGCGGGCAAGGGCGTGTGGCATACACGCTGACCCATCCAGCGTCACCCCGCCTTGCCCTTCGTCACCGATCCCTGGTTCTACGCCCTGGCCGTCCCCGCGGTGCTGCTGACCGGCATCAGCAAGGGCGGCTTCGCCTCGGGCGCGGGCAACCTGCTGGTGCCGCTGATGGCGTTGAGCGTGCCCGCGCCGGTCGCCGCCGGCATCGCCTTGCCGCTGCTCTGCGCCATGGACATCTCCGGCGTGAAGGCCTGGTGGGGAAAGTGGGACCAGCGCGAGATGCGCGTGCTGATCCCCGGCGCGCTGCTCGGCATCCTGCTCGGCGCGCTGAGCTTCCGGCTGATGTCGGATCGCGCCATCCTCGCCATGGTGGGCGTCACCACGCTGCTGTTCCTCGCGCGCACGCTGTGGCTCTCGCGCCGCCGGGAACCGCCGCCGCCGGCGCCGCACGATCCGCTGAAGGGCGGGATCTGCGCCGCGGCCTCGGGCTTCACCAGCACCATCGCCCATGCCGGGTCGCCGCCGCTCGCGCTGTACCTGTACCCGCGGCGGCTCGACCGCCAGGTGATGGCGGCGACCACCGTCGTCTTCTTCGGGGTGATGAACTACGTGAAGCTGGTTCCGTATTTCTTCCTGGGGAATCTCTCGGTGGGGAATCTCGCGACAAGCGCGGTTCTGCTGCCGCTCGCGCCGGTCGGCGTCCATCTCGGCATCTGGATGCAGAGGCACGTTTCCGACGCGCTGTTCTACCGGGTGCTCTACCTTCTGCTGCTCGCGACGGGCGCGAAGCTGACATGGGACGGGGTGTTCGGCGGATGAAGGAATCGCGTGTGCTGGGCGTGCTCGGCGGCATGGGGCCGCTGGCCGGGGCAACCTTCATGCAGCGGCTGACGCTGCTGACGCCGGCGGAGAAGGACCAGGACCACATCCCGGCGATCCTCTGGTCCGACCCGCGCGTGCCCGACCGCACCGCGGCGCGTCTGGCCGGCGGGGAGGACCCGCTGCCCGCCCTGCTGCGCGGCATCCGCGGGCTGGAGGCCGCCGGCTGCGGCGCCATCGCCATCCCGTGCAACACCGCCCATGGCTGGTTCGAGGCCATGCAGGCCGCGACGCGCCTGCCCATCCTGCACATCGTCGAAGCGGCCGCCGACGAGTTGCTGCGCCTCGGCGTCGCCGCCGGTCCGATCGGGCTGCTGGCGACCAAGGGGACGCTTGCCATGCGGCTGTACCAGGAACGGCTGGAAGACCGCGGCTACGACTGCCTGGTGCCGCCGGAGGAGGAGATGGACCGCGCGGTGATGCCGGCGATCGACCTCGTGAAGGCGAACAAGGTCGCGGCGGCCTATGCGCCGCTGGCCGAAGCCGCGCGGCGCCTGATCATGCGCGGCGCGAAGGCGGTGGTGCTGGGGTGCACGGAGATCCCGCTCGGGATCGGCGCAGGGCCCGCCTTGCCCTTCCCGGTGGCGGACACCATCGACGCCCTGGCCCGCGCGTGCATTGCCTGGGCGAAGCCGGCAGCGTGACGGCGGGCGCCGCCCGCCGGCGCCCATTCCCGGACTGCTGCCCGTGCCGTTTGCGCTGGCGCAAGGCCGGCGTCAGGAATTTCTGCGAATCAATCGCAATCGCAACCGGGCGTCGGGCCCTCATCACCGCGGACGATGTGATGGTCGATCCATTCCGCCACCAGACGCCGCGCCTCGTTCACCGAGGCTTCCGGATGATGGATGCGATACAGGGCCGTGCAGGCCCCGAAGGCACTGAAATCGCCCGAGCCCTGCTCGCGCAGCTCGCGATAGGCGGTCACCACAGCACGCTCACAGCGCCGCGCGATATGGCTGAAGTCGTGGCCCATCGCCTGCCCTCCGAAACCCAATTGAGAATCACTCGCAATTGCTAGATCAGCGTAGCGATAGTTGAACCCCGGCTCAAGTGTCCCCGGGCACGCGAGCCGCATTGTGAATGCAGGCCGGCCCCGTCGCGGCGCCTTCCTGCGGGCAGCTTCGCGACGGCGGATGCGCGCAGGGCCGCCAGGCGGGGATTCGCCCGGCGGCCGGGCAGATCAGCCGCGCGCCACCGCCTCGGCGATCGCCTTGCCGACATCCACCGTGCCGGCCTGGCCGCCCATGTCGCGGGTGCGCGGACCGCCCTCGGCGAGCAGCTTCTCGATGGTCTGCACGATGCAGTCCGCGGCCTCCTTCTCGCCGAGATGCTCGAGCATCATCGCCCCGGACCAGATCTGCCCGATCGGATTGGCGATCCACTTGCCGGCGATGTCCGGGGCGGAGCCGTGCACCGGCTCGAACATCGAGGGGGCGGTCTTCTCCGGGTTGATGTTGGCGCTCGCGGCGATGCCGATCGACCCCGCCACCGCCGGGCCGAGGTCGGAGAGGATGTCGCCGAACAGGTTGGTTCCCACCACCACGTCGAACCAGTCCGGGTGCTGCACGAAATGGGCGCAGAGGATGTCGATGTGGAACTGGTCCGTCGTCACTTCCGGGTAGTTCTTCGCCATCTCGGCGAAGCGCTCGTCCCAGTACGGCATGGTGAAGGTGATGCCGTTGGACTTGGTGGCCGAGGTCACCTTCCGGCGCTTGCGCGTCATGGCGAGTTCGAAGGCGTATTTCATCACCCGGTCGCAGCCGATGCGCGTCAGGATGGATTGCTGGGAGACGAATTCGCGGTCGGTGCCCGGGAACATCCGCCCGCCGACGGAGCTGTATTCGCCCTCGGTGTTCTCGCGCACCACGTAGAAGTCGATGTCCTCCGGGCCGCGGTTGGCGAGCGGGGACTTCGAACCCGGCAGCAGCTTGCAGGGGCGCAGGTTCACATACTGGTCGAAGCCGCGGCGGATCGGGATCAGCAGGCCCCAGAGCGAGACATGGTCCGGCACCCCCGGCCAGCCGACGGCGCCGAGAAAGATCGAGTCGCTGTCCTTCAGCCGGTCCATGCCGTCATCGGGCATCATCTTGCCGGTGGCGGCGTAGGTCTCGCAGGACCAGTCGTAATGCGTCAGCTCCAGGTCGAAGCCGAAGCGGCGCGCGGCGGCATCCAGCACGCGCAGCCCCTCGGGCGTGGTTTCCTTGCCGATGCCGTCGCCGGGAATGACGGCGATGCGGTGCTTGCGCTGGGCCATGGGCGCCTCCTGACATGCGGCGCGCACCGTAAGGGCGCGCGGGATGAGCGCAAGGTCACCGCGCGGAAGCGCTGCCGGCATGGCATGATGGCGGGGTCCCGCCGGGCAGGACGCCCCGGCGGAGGGAGACGCCGCCGATGCGATACCGCCGCGCCGCCGTCCTGTTCCTCGGCCTCGCGCTCGCCGCCTGCTCCGAGGATCTCACCGAGACCCGGCCGGCCGAAGGCGGCGGCGAACGCACGCTCAGCCGCGCCGAGCTCCGCTGGTGCATGTTCAACGACATCCGCATCGAGGCCGCGCGCGCCGACATGCGCGGCGCCAAGCAGGGGCAGATCCAGGCCTTCAACGCGGCGGTATCGGAGTGGAACGCCTCCTGCCGGCGCTACCGCTACAGCCGCAGCGACCGCGATGCCGTGCAACGGCAGGTCGATGCCCGCCGCGCGGCGCTGGAAGCCGAGGGCAAGGCCCGCTTCGCGCTGCGCGAGGCGGGCTGAACCTCACGGCGGCAGGTAGCTCCAGACCGCCACGGCGCCGTACCAGAGCCCGTCCGTGCCCACGCGGCAGGGAGCGATCGCGTGGCCCCAGGTGCCGTAGGTGGTGACGACCTCCCCCACGAAGTCGAAGCGATGCAGGGAGGGCCGCTCGACCACCCGCCCATGGGCATCGGTGCTGTGCGCCAGGCGCTGCAGCCAGAGCCACGAGATCGACAGGCGCGAAGGCGAGCCGGCCGGCGTGCCCTCCGGCCGGGAGACCTCGACCCGGATGAAGGGCGTCGCGGCGCGCAGGATGCGCGCACCCGCCCCGGTGTGGCCGATGACGTAGACCGTGCTGAGCTGCGCGGTCGAGGAGAGTTCGCCGTTCGCATCGAGCCGCAGCACATGGTCGTAGAAGGTGCGCAGCCCCTCCACCAGATCGATCGGCGGCGAGGTGGCGAGGGACAGCGCACGGGACTGCTCGGCGAGGCGCGTCGTCCGCTCGGTGCATTGTTCGGCGTTCGCGCCCTCGACCGTCACCGCGGTGATGTCGATGTGGTCGGCGGCGAACTGGGCGCGGGCTGCGCCAGTGCTCAGCAATGCGAGGGCGGCGGCCGCTGCCCGCATGCGGAACGGGCGGGGGGCTCGCATGGGCGGCTGCATGATCCGGCGATCCTACACGTTCGAGTTTTGCCAACGGTCACTTTCATTGGCCATTGGCATTCGTTCCTGCGCCCCCTGGCGCCGGGCTGCCTTCCGGGCGCCCGTTGCGGCCTCGGCCTGCTGCGCTGGCCACCGGTCGGTCCCAACGGCCGCTGGCATTGCCGAGTGCCACTCGCGGGACGGGCTGCGTCCGGGTCCGGCCTTCCATGCCCGCCCGGCAGGCTGGATCGGGTGTGGCGCACGGGATCGGCGGGGCGGATGCGCGCGACGCCAGGGCCCTGAAGCCAACGACGCGCGGGAGGAAGGTCCACGGCGCTGCCTTCAGAAACCCGCGCGCATCCGCCCCGGGTTGAGGATTCCCGCCGGATCGAGCGCCGCCTTCACGCGCCGCGCGATGGCGGCGAGCGGCGGCGCTTCCTCCGGCAGCACGGCCACGGCGAGGCGAAGCGATTCGGGCGCGCGGAACAGCGTGCAGGTGCCGCCCGAGGCAGCGGCCGCCGCGGCGATGGCGTCGTGCGCCTCGGCCCGCGCGGGGCCGGCCACCCAGGCGAGGCCGCCGCCCCAGTCGAGGAAGGCCCGCCCGCCGATCGCCCGTGCCGCCTCCACCACGCCCGGCCCGGCCGAGGGGCGGACGGAGACGCGCCAGACCGCCTCCTCCGCCGACGGGCCGAGCGGCAGGGCGTCGCGGATCGCGGCCCAGAGGGCGCGGGACTCCGCTTCCTCGGCGATCCGCACCTCGCCATGCGGGGCGAGGTCCTCGGCGAGCCGCGCCGTGCGGTAGGCGACGGAGGGCGCGAAATCCGCGATGCGGAGGAAAGCCACGGTTTCCGCCGGGCCGCCGGGCGAGGCGCCGGCGGGAACCAAAGCCGCGCCGGAGACGCCGTAGGGGCTGCCGAGGCCGGCGGCGAGCGCCCGCACCCCCGCCGCCACATCCGCCACGCGCACGCCGATCGTCGCCTGCGTCTGGGGCGCCGGCAGGACCTTCAGCGTGACCTCCGTCATCACGCCGAGCGTGCCGTAGGACCCGGCGAGCAGCTTGCAGAGGTCGAGCCCGGTCACGTTCTTCAGCACGCGTCCGCCGGAGCGCAGCACCTCCCCTGCCCCATTCACGAAGCGTATGCCGAGCACATGGTCGCGCATCGCCCCCCAGGCGATGCGCCGCGGCCCCGAGAGGTTGGCCGCGACGATGCCGCCGAGCGTGGCGGGCCGATCCGAGCCGAACAGCGCGCGCGTGTCGGGCGGCTCGGCGATCAGGTGCTGGCCCTTCTCGGCGAGCGCGGCCTCGATCTCCGGAATCGGCGTGCCGGCGCGGGCCGACAGGACGAGTTCCGCCGGGCGGTACAGCGTGATGCCGGTCAGCCCGCGCGTGGAGAGCGTGCGCGCCGCCTGCACCGGCCGCAGCAGGCCGCGCTTGGAGCCGTTGCCCTCGACGGCGATCGGCTCCCGCGCCGCATGAGCGGCGCTGACGGCGGCGGCTATGCCGGCCTCGTCGGGCGGCGCGAGCATGGTCTCGGCGTTGCCGGTCACGCCGCGGTCCCCGGATTCGCCGGCGCGTGACGCCGCCTCATTCCGCCGCCTGCGGCACCGGGTCGCCCTCCAGGGGAAACACCTTCGACGGATTGAGCAGCCATTGCGGATCGAAGGCGGTCTTGATCGCGCGCTGCTGGTCGAGCTCGCGCGCGGTGAACTGCACATTCATCAGGTCGCGCTTCTCGACGCCGACGCCGTGCTCGCCGGTCAGGCAGCCGCCGACCTCGACGCAGAGCCTGAGGATGTCGGCACCGAAGGACTCGGCGCGGCGGAAGCTGTCCGGGTCGTTGGCGTCGAACATGATCAGCGGGTGCAGGTTGCCGTCGCCGGCGTGGAAGACATTGGCGACGGCGAGGCCGTATTGCGTGCTCATCTCCCCGATGCGCTTCAGCACGAAGGGCAGTTCGGAGGTCGGGATGGTGCCGTCCATGCAGAGGTAGTCGGGGCTGATGCGCCCCACCGCGCCGAAGGCGCCCTTGCGGCCCTTCCAGATGGCGAGCGACTGCTCGGCGGATTCGGCGACCTTCAGGCTGATCGGGTCGAAGCGCTCGCAGATCGCCTTGATGCGGGCCAGCAGCTCGTCCTGCTCCTCGGTGCTGCCTTCCACCTCGATGATCAGCATCGCCTCGGCATCGAGCGGATAGCCGGCATGGGCGAAGGCCTCGCAGGCATGGATGCAGGGCTTGTCCATGAATTCGAGCGCCACCGGGATGATGCCGGACGCGATGATGGCATCCACCGCCGCGCCGGCGATCTCGGTCCCCTTGAAGGCGGCGAGCATGGCGCGCGCGCCTTCCGGCCCGCGCAGGATGCGCACGGTCACTTCGGTGACCATGCCGAGCTGCCCCTCGGAACCGGTGATCAGGCCGAGCCAGTCATAGCCCGCGGCATCGAGATGCGCGCCGCCGATGTCGATCACCTCGCCCTCGATGGTGACGAACTTCACGCCGAGCAGGTTGTTCGCGGTGACGCCGTATTTCAGGCAATGCGCGCCGCCCGAATTCATCATCACGTTGCCGCCGATCATGCAGGCGAGCTGGGATGACGGATCGGGGGCGTAGAAGAAGCCGTCGCCGGAGACGGCGTTGGTGATGCCGATGTTGGTGACGCCCGCCTCCACCACGGCGAAGCGGTCGTCCAGGTCGATGTCGATGATGCGGTTCATCCGCATCAGCCCGACCACCACCGCATCGGCCATCGGCAGCGCGCCGCCCGACAGCGAGGTCCCTGCCCCGCGCGGCACCACCCGCACGCCGTTCCCGTGGCAGTAGCGCAGCACGGCGGCGACCTGCTCCGTCGTGCGCGGCAGCACGACGGCGAGCGGCACCTGGCGGTAGGCGGCCAGCCCGTCCGTCTCGTAGGGCTTGAGGCGCGTCGCGTCGCTGATGACGCCATCCCCCGGCACCAGGGCGCGAAGGGCGGCAACGATCTCCTCCCGGCGGGCGAGGATCTCGGGCTTGGGGGCGGGCAGCGCGATCACGGCGGCTTTCCTCTCGATGCGGGGAAGATGCGCATCGCCCGTGCCCCCGGCAAGCATGGCGTTGCACTGGCGCGCCGCGCCGCGCAGTCTCCATGCCGCTACCGGCACGAAGACTGGCCGCGGAGACCCGGACCGATGCGCAGACCCCTGCTTGCCGCCGCCCTGCTGGCGGCCATCGCCTCGCCCGCCCTGGCCCAGCGCCAGGGGAGCTACGCCGTGGACGGCCAGGCCCCGAACGGGCAGCGCTACGACGGCATCGCCACGCTGGCGCCGACCGGCCAGAACACCTGGCAGGTCACCTGGCGCGTCGGACAGGACACCGCCAACGGCGTCGGCCTGCTGATCCCGGAAGGACCGCTCTTCGTCGTCGGCTACGTGATGGCAGGGCAGGAGGTCGGCGTGGTCGCCTATGCCGTCGAGCCGGACGGCCGGCTGCGCGGGACCTGGACGCAAGGGGTCGGCGGCGGCACCGGGTTCGAAACCCTGACGCCGTCCGGCAGCGGCGGCGCCGCACCCCGCAAATAGCAAGGGGGGCCGAGCCCCCCTTCGCGCAACGCTACAGGCCGGGACGCAAGGCCCCGGCAGCGCGTCAGCCCTGACGGGCCTTCAGGCGCGGATTCTTCTTGTTGATCACGTAGACGCGACCGCGGCGGCGCACCAGCACGCAGTTCTTGTCGCGGGTCTTCGCAGTCTTCAGGGAATTGCGGATCTTCATGGCAAACCTCGTGGAGGCGCGCTTCTAGGGGGCGGTGGCGGCCAAGTCAATGCCGGGCCACCCATCGGGGCGCGCGCCGCGCCCTGTTCACCCCGGCACCTGCGGACCGGGCCGGAAACGGCCTGCAACTGCCTGCTTCGCCGCCCGCAGCGGCGCGGTCACCCGCCAGGAGGTGCTCGCCCGCATCGCGGCGGATTCGGCCCGGGCCGCTGCCGCTTCGCGCCGGGCGCCGTCGGCCTCCGCCCGCAGGGCGGCGATCATGGCGCGGGCAGCCTCGGCATCCGCCTCCAGCGCCGCGAGCGTCGCGGCGGCTTGCGAAGATGCGGCCGCGGCCTCCGCCTGCGCGGCCAGCACCGCAGCACGGGCCTGCTCCCGTTCCGCCTCGGCGGCGCCGCGGGCCTGGTCGCGCTCGGCCTCGGCGGCGCCGCGCGCCTGCTCTGCACCGGCCTGGGCGAGGCGCGCCGCTTCGAGCTCCGGAAGAGTACGGCGCACCGACGTCCAGGCGAGCCGGTCCAGCACCGTGTCGGTCGCGGCCCGCGCGGCCTCGGCCCAGGGCAGGCCACCCGCGCGCACGGCGCGCCAGGCCGCCGCCTGCTCGGTCTCCGATGCCACGGTGAAGCGCAGGACGGAGGGCCACCAGGCGGCCTCCTCCGCCATCAGCACCAGGCGCCGGACCTCTTCCGAGGCGGAGAAGCGGGACTGCTTCCAGACCGCGCTGAAATGCAGGCAGGTCGGCCAGCGGTGATGGGCGATGCCGCTGCCGCTGCCGATCATCCGGCGCCACAGCACCCAGTCGGCCGCGGCGGGCACGTCCTCCGGCCAGTATCCGGCCTGCTCCAGCGCGTCCCGCGTATGCACGATGCAGCCGGCGGGAATGGTGTTCCCCCGATCGAGGAACTCCCGCAGCTCGTCGGCGAGCGCGAGATTGGTGCAGAAGGGCACGGCGATGCCGTCGGTCGAGACCCAGAGCGGCCGGCTGTAGCCCCAGGCCGCGCCGCTACGGTCGAGCAGATCGCCCATCAGCGCGAGATGGTCCGGCAGCATGAGGTCGTCATGCGCGGCGAAGGCGATGAGACGGCCGCGCGCCTCGCGCAGCGCGATGTTCCTGTTGGCGTAGCCGAAATGCGGCGCCTTCGGCAGGTCGAAGAAGCGGATGCGCGAATCGACGAAGGAGGCGACGACCTCGCGCGTCGTGTCGGTGCATCCATCGGCCACCACCAGCAGCTCGAAATCAGCCTCGGTCTGGGCGAGCACCGAAGCGATCGCGAAGCCCAGCACATCCGCCCGGTTGTGCGTGGGCATCAGCACCGAGAAGCGAGGTGCGGAGGCACTCACCAGCCGCGGGTCCCCTCGGGGAAGCGATGGGGGATCAGCGACGTGTCGAGCGGCAGCCGGAACTTGTCCGGCGCCGCGTGGTCGTACTGGATGGTCGGGAAGTTCACCACCACCACGTCGCGGGTCCCGATGTTGCGGTCCGCGTGCCAGACATTGACCGGCACGTTGACGATGCAGCGGTCGTGCTCCGACAGGACGATGCGGCAGACCTCGCCTTCCGTCGGGCTGCCCGGCCGCGGGTCGAACAGGACCAGCTCCATCTCGCCCTGCAGCAGGGCGTAGCGGTCCTCGTGCCGCTGATGGAGGTTCCAGCCCTTCGCCACCCCCGGCCGGATGGTGAAGGTATAGGCATGGACCAGCGGATCGGGGTGGAAGCCCCAGCGCGGATCGAACAGTTCGGTCACCGTGCCGCGGTCGTCGGCATGGGTCGGCAGGCGACGGAGGGTGACGCCGTGGGTGAGGCGGCGCAGCGGGACACCCTGCGACGACACCGTGGCCTTGTCCCGGACGGCTTGGCTCAGCGTCGCCTCGAGCAGGGAGCGGGAAGGGGGAAGGTCGGGCATGGCCTGCCCCCTACACGCGCCGATCGCCGAAGTTAAGGAGGTTTCCTACTCCGCCGCGGCGCGCGCCTGCTCGGCGGCGAGCCGCATGAAGCCGTCGCGCGTCTGCGGCAGCTTGCGGCCCAGGATCTGTTCCGCCACCTGCGTCCGCAGCACCTGCGCCGTGCCGCCGGCGATCGCGAACATGCGCGCATCGCGCACGTAGCGTTCCATCGGGTTGTCGCGCGAATACCCCGCCGCACCCCAGACCTGCAGGGCGTTGTTGGTGACGCGGATCGCCATGTCGGCGGCCATCACCTTGGCCTGCGCGGCCGCCAGCCGGTCCGGGAAGCCGTTCGGCCCGGCGCTGCGCGCGGCACGCCAGACCAGGGCACGGGACGCCTCGATCTCGATCGACATGTCCGCCAGCATCCAGGCGAGGCCCTGGAACTCCGCGATCGGCCGGCCGAACTGCCGGCGCGTCTGCGCGCGTTCCAGCGCATGGCCGTAGGCCCCGGCCGCGAGGCCGAGCGCCACAGTCGCCGCGCCGACCCGCTGGCCGTTGTAGGCGTCCATCAGCCGCCCGAAGCCGCGCGCCCAGCCGCCGGGCGGGCGCAGCACCATCGCATCGGGCACCACCAGGCCGCGCATGGCGACGTTCGCCTCCGGCATGCCGCGCAGGCCCATCGAGGGAATGCGCTCGGCGGTCATGCCCGCCGGCATGCCCTCCCCGTCGCGCACGACGATGAAGCCGCCGATGCCCTTCTCCTCCCCGTCCTCGACCGCGCGGGCGAAGATCAGGTGGAGGCGGGAGACGCCGCCGCCGGTGATCCAGGTCTTGTCGCCGTCGATCACCCACTCGTCGCCACGCCGCACCGCGCGGGTGCGCATCTCGGTGGCGGCGGAGCCTGCCTCGGGCTCGGTGATCAGGATGGCGGGCTTGTCGCCGGCGAGCACGAGCTCCGCGGCGATGCGCTTCTGCGCCTCGGTGCCGTAGGCCATGATGGCGCCGATCGCGCCCATGTTCGCCTCGACCGCGATGCGGCCGCAGACGGCACAGGCCTTGGCGAATTCCTCGATGACCAGCACGGCGTCGAAATAGGAACCACCCGCGCCGCCCCACTCCTTCGGCACGGTCAGGCCGAGGAAGCCGGCCTCGGTCATGCGGCGGACCATCGGCCAGGGGTATTGCTCGGAGCGGTCGGTCGCGGCGGCCTGGGCGGCGGCCTCCTGCGCCACTTCGCGGGCACGGTCGCGCAGCCGCGCTTCCGCCTCGGTCAGGCCGTGCATGTTCTTATCCTCCCCTGATGCGGCGTTCGATCGCCTCCGTCGCGGCGCGGTCCAGGCGGAGCGCCTTGGCGAAGCCATCCAGCCAGGCGCGTTCGGCGCCCTCGATCGATGCGGCGCCGGCGACGGCCGCGGCGTAGAGCTGCGCGGCGAGCATCGGGTCCCGGGCTTCCCGCGCCAGCTCCTCGGGGGCGGCGGCGCGGTCGAATTCCGCCAGCGCCGCGTCGCGCGCGGCGGTACCGAGGCCGGCGGCGGCGAGCTGGTCGGCGATGCGCTCGCGCTCGGAGGAATCGACATGCCCGTCGGCCTTGGCGGCGGCGATCATGGCGCGGAGCATCAGCAGCCCCTCGCGGTCCTCGGCCGAGACCGATGGCGGCGGCGGCACGCCGGGCACGGGCGCCCAGCCTTCCGGTGCGGGCTTGCCGGCGGGGGCGGCGCCCCAGGGGCCGGTGGCCGGCACGCTGCCGCGGCCGCCGGGCGTCGGCGCGGTCTTCGCGCCGCCCGGCATCGGTGCCGGCTTGGCGGAAGGCGCATCACCCCAGGAACCGGTCGCGCCGCGGGTCGCGCCACGGGGCTTGCCGCGCGCCGGCGGTGGCGCCGGGGCGGGCTGCTGCTGCGCCTTGGTCATCGCTTCGATGGCGACGCCCGCGAGCATGGCCAGGGCACGGCCGAGATCCTGGTGTCCGCGCGGGGCGCTCCGCCGCCGCGTCCCGCGCATCGGCGTTCCGCCGCCAAGTACGGCACCAAGCACATTGCCGAGGTCGAACTGCGCCATGACCCCTTACCCTTCGCTGGTGCGCCTCTGCTACAGGCCGGACAGCGCCGCGGCAATGGATGGTGCGAGCGCCCGGAATTCCGCCGCGCGCGGGCTGCGCGCCCGCCACGCCAGGCCGATCCGGCGGCCGAAGGTGCCCGCCAGGGGCCGCACGGCGACATCCGCCCCCGCCGTCACGCCGCCGGCGATCGCCAGCCGCGGCAGCAGCGTCACGCCGAGCCCGCCGGCCACCATCTGCACCAGCGTGTGCAGCGACGTGGCGGCGAATTCCTGCGAAGCCGCCGCCCCAGGCAGCCCGCAGGCCGACAAGGCGTGTTCCCGCAGGCAATGGCCGTCCTCCAGCAGCATCAGCCTTTCGCCGGTCAGCGCGCCGGTCGGCACCTCGCTGCGCAGCGCGAGCGGATGGCCGGGCGGGACGGCGACGGAGAAGGGATCCTCGGCGATGGTCATGGTCTCGGCATCGCCGCAGTCGCAGGGCAGCGCGAGCAGCAGCAGGTCGAGCCGCCCGCCGTCCAGCCCCTCGATCAGGCGATCGGTCAGGTCCTCCCGCAGCCATAGCCGCAGACGCGGAAACGCCGCGCGGAGCTGCGGCATCAGCCGGGGCAGCAGAAAGGGCCCGATGGTCGGGATGGTGCCGAGGCGAAGGGGGCCGGTCAGCGGATCACGCGCAGCCGCCACCGTCTCGACGAAGGCGGTGAGCGAGGCGAGCGCGCTGCGTGCGCGCCCGACGAGTTCCCTTCCGAGCGGCGTGAAGACCGGCCGCTTGCCGCCGGTGCGTTCGAGCAGCGCGGCGTCGAGCTGACGTTCCAGCGCCAGGATGCCGGCCGAGAGGGTGGATTGCGTGACGGCGCATGCGGTCGCGGCGCGGCCGAAATGGCCGTGCTCGGCGAGGGCGACGAGGTAGCGGAGCTGCTGCGGGCTGGGAAGGGCGGTCATACGGGCCAAGGTTGTGTCCCGCCGCCAATCTGCCACGGCGCGCGAGGCCTGTCGCCAGGGGGGATCGCAATCGATTGTTGTCGTCCACCCCATGCTTTCGGCTATGAATCCGGATTGTTCCCGGAACATTGGACAGCGAGGGCGAGGTGAGACGGGATCAGTATTCCACGCAGCAGCGCGCCGAGGCGCCGCGCCGGTGGAAGGTCAGCGACCTCGTGCCGCAGGCGCGGCCGGCGGAAGCCGGGATGCCCGGCGCGTCGAGGCCGACCCTGCACCACGTCATCCGCCTCATCTTCGCGGGCGTGGGCATCGCCTGCGGGGCGCTCGTCCTGTATCCGCTGCTGCGCGAACGGGTGCTCACTCCCTGCGCCGCGCTCGAGAGTCTCGCGACGCGGCGCGGCATGCCCTTCATACGGGCGCCGATCCTCGGCGGGGCGGTGACACTGGTCGTGCCGAAGGCGGGCGAGGCGGGCGCCATAGACTGGCTGCGCTGCACCGTGACCTATTGGCGGCGAATGTAGCGCCGACGCTGCCGGCGACCTGCTCCAGGATTGGCTTTCCGAGAGCGGCGCCGCCCCTCTCGGACTTGTCCCGCCAAAGGCCGAAAGGCCTTCGGAAGCCTATACCCGGGTCATTGTGGGTGCAGGGGACCGTATCCCGTGCCGGGGAAGCTTGAGGGGGTCACGCCCCCTCGATCCGACCTCTCATACCAACGGCCGCCATTCGCGACCGCTGGCATCAGCCTTTTCGTGCCCGTCGCGGCCTCGGCACGAGTCAGGAACTCGTGCCGCTGGGATCATGCGGCATCGCCAAGGCGAGGTGGTGTGGCGCGCGGGGCCGGTGGGGCGGCCGCGCGCGAAACCAAGGTTCTGATACCGGGTCAGCCGATGCGCTGGCGGGTATCAGGCCGCGTGCGCGCCCTCGCCCGTGCCGAGCCCGATCAGCGCCGGACGGTCGA
This sequence comes from Neoroseomonas eburnea, assembly GCF_018129005.1. Lineage (GTDB taxonomy): Bacteria > Pseudomonadota > Alphaproteobacteria > Acetobacterales > Acetobacteraceae > Neoroseomonas > Neoroseomonas eburnea. The sequence continues at coordinate 78,132 of NZ_JAAEDL010000017.1, read as the reverse complement.
TGAGTTCGATGCCCGAATGCCCATGCAGCCGGATCCAGCCGCGCTTGCGGAAGGCGGAGACGGCGCGGCTCACGGTTTCCAGCGTCAGGCCGAGGAACTCGCCCATATCCGCGCGTGTCGCCGGCAGGTCGAAGACCGGGCCAACGTGTCCCCGGCGCTCCTGCGCCTCGGCGAGCGAGACGAGGAAGGCGGCCACCCGCTCCTCCGCGCTGAAGCGGCCGAGCGCGAGGATGTGATCCTGGCTGGCCGCCAGTTCCTTCATGCAGAGGTCGAGGAAGCGCCGCTCCATCACCGGGTAGCGGCGGAAGAGCTGTTCCAGCCGCCGGCGGTCCAGCCGGCAGACATTGCCGCGGGTCAGCATCTCGGCGCCGAAGGCGTGTTCCTCGCTCGGGGTGAAGCCGAGGATGTCACCCGGGAAGCGAAAGCCGATCACCGCCTGGCGACCGTCGGGCAGCACGCGCGTCAGCCGCGCCATCCCCTCGGTCAGCGTGTAGACGAAACGGGCTGGATCGCCCTGGTGGAAGACGGATTCGCGTGGCTCGACCGCCAGCCGCTCGCTCTCACCCGCCATGTCGTCAAGCGCGGCGACGTCGAGCGGCGCGCAGAGACCGACAGAGCGAGCACCGCACTTCATGCAGACATTGGCCTCCGAGCCAAGGCCGTCCATCAGGGCGCGCGTGGCGTCGAGTGGATGCATCATGCGCCTTCACCTGCCGTAGGGCCGCCAAGGTCGGGGCGACCGTTGTGACCGTGGTCTCCCCACGCTCCAAGACGAGCGGAGACAGTCTCCTAGCAGTCTTGCGATAGATCAACAACAAACGCATGAACGGCGGCAGGCTTGGCTTGCATGGCAGCCACGCTCCCGTTCGGCCGCTCCCGGACGCCCTGGCAGGACCCGGTGGCGCGCTTGCGCCGAAGCGCGGTCCGGCGAGACTGTCCCGCATGTCGCGGCGCCATGTGCCGCCCCGCGAGGAGAGTTCCATGACCTTTGCCGCACCCGATTTCCGCCTCGATGGCCGCAGGGTGCTCGTCACCGGCGCTTCCCTCGGCATCGGGCGCGCGATCGCCCTCGCCGTCGCCGCGGCGGGGGCGGAGGTGGTGCTGGCCGCGCGTGGGCGTCCGGGGCTCGAGGAAGTGGCGGGCCTCATCGCCGCCGCCGGCGGACGCGCCTCGGTGCTGCCCTTCGACGCCGCCGATCCGGCAGCGATCCGTGCCGCCATCGCCCGGGCCGGCGAGCTCGACGGGCTGGTCAACAATGCCGGGAGCGTCACGCGCGAACCCTTCCTGGAGGCGACCGAGGCCGAGATGGACCGCGTGCTCGCACTCAACGTGAAAGGGGCGACGATCGTCGCGCAGGAAGTGGCGCGCGGCATGGCGAAGATCGGCGGCGGAGCGATCGTCAACATCGCCTCCATCGCCGGGCTGGTGGGTTCGCGCAACCGCAGCCTCTATGCCGCGACCAAGCACGCGGTGGTCGGGCTGACGAAGGTGATGGCGCTGGAACTCGCGCCGCGCGGCATCCGCGTGAACGCGGTCTGCCCGGGGCTGGTGAACACGCCGCTCGCCGCCGACCTGATGGCGGATGCCGCCTTCGTCGCGGCGGCGCGCGCGCGCATCCCGATGGGGCGCATCCTGGAGCCGGAGGACATCGCCGGGCCCACGGTATTCCTGCTCTCCAACGCCGCTTCCGGCATCACCGGCATCGCCATGCCGGTCGATGGCGGCGTGACGGCGGAGTAGGCGCCGTGCCCGTGATCCTTCGCACCTGCGGCGCGGCGCGCACCGTCACCGGCCTGTCGCTGCTGTTCGAGACCTCCCGCGCCAGGTTCCTGGTCGATTGCGGCCTGTTCCAGGGGCCCAAGACGCTGAAGGCGCTGAACTGGGAGCCCTTCCCCTACGTGCCGCGCGACATCGACGCGGTGCTGCTGACACATGCGCATATCGACCATTCCGGCCTGCTGCCGCGCCTGGTGAAGGAAGGCTTCCGCGGCCCCATCCACGCCAGCGGGCCGACCGGGGATCTCTGCGCCGTCATGCTGCCGGACTCCGGCCATGTGCAGGAGATGGAGGTGCAGCAGCTCAACCGCCGCAACCGGCGGCGCGGGCGGGGGGAGGTGGAGCCGATCTACACCTCGGCCGACGCGCTTGCGGCGATGCGTTCCTTCCGCGCCGTGCCGATGGACCGCTGGCTGGAACCGCTGCCCGGCGTGCGCGCGCGCTGGTGGAATGCCGGGCACATGCTGGGCTCGGCGTCGATCGAACTGGAGATCGCCGAACCGGGGGAAGCGCCGGTCCGCGTGCTGGTCTCCGGCGACCTTGGCCCCGACTGCGCCGTGTTCCACCGGGACCCGGAGGGGCCCGAAGCCGTGGACCACGTGTTCCTCGAGAGCACCTATGGCGACGAGGACAAGCCCTGCGTGGACCATGAGGAGCGCCGCAACCGGCTCGAGGCGCTGGTGAAGGAGGCGCACCACCCCGACGGCGCGCTGCTGATCCCGGCCTTCGCGGTGGAGCGCACGCAGGAGATCTGCTGGGATCTCGTCACGCTGATGCAGGCCGGGCGCATCCCGATGGCGCCGATCGCGGTGGACAGCCCGCTCGCCATCCGCGCCACCGAGGTCTTCCTCGAGCACGCGCACGAGCTGGAGGAAGGGCGCTCGGTGAAGCGCGCCCTGCGCTCCCCGCTGCTGACCTTCACCGAAAGCGGCGAGCAGTCCCGCCGCATCGCCGAGATGGAAGGCTTCCACATCATCATCGCCGGGTCCGGCATGTGCGATGCGGGGCGGATCCGTCACCACCTCAAGCGCTGGCTCTGGGCGCCGGAGGCGACGGTGCTGCTGACCGGCTTCCAGGCCGAGGGCACGCTCGGCCGGCTGCTGCTGGAAGGGCGCGAGGAGGTGCGCATCCAGGGCGAGACCATCCGCGTGCAGGCGAGGATCCGCGAGATCCGGGACTATTCAGGCCATGCCGATGCGCCGGAGCTCACCGCCTGGCTGAAGGAACGCGGGCCGGTGCGCGGCGGCGTCTTCCTGGTGCACGGGGAGCCGCCGGCGATGGAGGCGCTGGAACGGCGGCTCACCGGCGAAGGCATCGCGAAGCCGAGGCAGGTGCTGATGCCGACGCTCGACGACGCCTTCCTGCTGCCGGCGGGGCTGGCGCCGCTGAAGCGAGAGGCGCCGCACCGGAGGCCGGACCCGGCTTCGGCAGGGCGGCCGGACTGGCACAATGCGCGGGCGGCGCTGCTGCTGGCGATCGAGGATGCGATCGAACGCGCGCCGGATGAGGAGGCGCGCAAGGGGCTGATGGCGAGCCTGCGTTCGGCGTTGGAAGGTCGGGGGGAGTGAACTCCCCCCGATCCCCCCCTCCCTTTCTGATCACCTGGATGGGCGGGGCCGGCGCGCCAGGTACTCCCGGCTGACAGACAAAGAAGGGAGGGGGTCCGGGGGAGGTTCCCCTCCCCCGGCCTTCTACTCCGCAGGCACCGCATGCGCCGGCGGCGTGGCCTGCCTCGGCGGCATCAGCCCGTCGGCGTTCTCGCCGATCTCCTGCCGCCACGGCCGCCAGCGTTCCAGCCCGACCAGCGCCAGCACCAGCACCACCGCGAAGCCAAGGGCGAGCATCCAGAACGGCACCCCCGTCACCATGTCCAGGGTCAGCTTCCCCTGCCCCGCGACCTGCAGCACCGGGGCGAGGTGCGGCTCGGCATAGGTGAAGGCGAGCGCGCCGAGGATGCCGCCGGCGAGGGTGAACCAGGCGTCCTTGTAGCCCGCGCCGATCTGCGCCAGCACCGTGCCCGGGCAGGCGCCGGCCAGCGCGATGCCGGCGCCGAGGACCAGGCCGCCGGCGATGTCGGCCATCGGCAACAGCGCCTTGGGCGAGAGCTTCGCCCAGCCGAAGCCGGTCAGCACTGCGAGCACGACCAGCCCTGCCGCGACGCCGGCGAGGAACACCCGCAGCATCAGGAAGGACCGGAACTGGAACTGGCCGAGGATGACGGCGGGCTCGAAGACCCGCGCCTTCTCGAGGAAGAAGCCGAAGGCCACGCCCATGGCGAGGCCGAGGAGGATGGCGGTGACGATGGACATGATCGTTTCCTCCGATCTCAGCGCACGGGGCGGAACAGCAGCGTCGCGGTCAGGATGCCGCCGACGAACATGGCGGTGACCGCCGCGAAGGAACCGAGCGAGAGCTGCGCCATGCCCGACAGGCCATGGCCCGAGGTGCAGCCATCGGCAATGCGCGCGCCCATCAGCATCAGGAAGCCGGCGAAGAAGGCCAGGACGAAGCGGCCGCCACGGGACAGGTCGGTCGCGCGCTGCCAGACCGGCGCAACGCCGCGCCGCACCGCGCCCGACAGCCGCGAGGAGGCAAAGGCGCCGAGCGCGATGCCGATGACGAGGGCGACCTGCCACCAGTTCTTGGCGCCGTCGAGGTGCCCGGCGGCGTAGCGGATGGCGCGGATGCCCGGATCGAAGACTTCCGCCACCGACGCGCCGACGGTGACGAAGGAGGAGGAGGCCCCGAGAGCGGTGCCGAGGAAGAGGAAGGCCGGGATCTGCAGCAGGCCGATCAGCGCGCCCGCGACATAGGGCGACCAGGCCTTGTCCGTGAGGCGGGGCATGGGACGGGTCCTTTCGGATACGGCGGCCGAGCGGCCGGTATGCGTTAGTATATGCGCATATACTAATCTTACAAGTACGAATTTCCTCGTGACGCTGCCGGCGGACACCCCACATTTGATGCATGCCGATTCCCGCGCTCCTCTGGTTCCGTCAGGACCTGCGCCTCGCGGACCATGCCGCCGTCGCCGCCCTGGAAGGGCGCCCCGTCCTGCCTGTCCATGTCCTGGAAGACGGTCCCGATGCGCCAGGCGGCGCGGCGGCGTGGTGGCTGCACCACAGCCTGTCGGCGCTCGGTCGCGCCCTGGCGGAACGCGGCGCGCCCCTGCTGCTGCTGCGCGGCGACCCGCGGCGACTGATCCCGGAACTGGCGGAACGGATCGGCGCGGCCGAGGTCCATGCCGGCCGGCAGACCGAACCCGCCGCCCGCCGGCGCGACGCCGAGACCCACGCGGCTCTGGAGGCCGCCGGCCGGCGCCTGGTCCTGCACCGGACGGCGCTGCTGCACGAACCCCACCTGGTTCGCACCGGCGCCGGCAAGCCGTTCTCCGTCTATACGCCCTTCTCCCGCGCCGTCTTCACGCTGCTGGAGGGCCTGCCCCCGCCCCTGCCCGCGCCCGACCGGCTGCAGGCCGCCCCCGGCGCGCCGGAAGGATTGCCGCTGGAAGCCCTCGGCCTGCTGCCGAAGCCGCCGGAGCCGGATTGGGCGGCGGAATTCCACGCGCATTGGACACCCGGGGAGAACGGCGCCGCGGCCCGCCTCGCCACCTTCCTGGAGCATGGCCTCGACGGCTACGCGGCACGCCGCAATGAACCGGCCGCGGCCTGGGGGACCTCCGGCCTCTCGCCGCACCTCCATCTCGGGGAGATCTCGCCCCGCCAGGTCTGGCACGCGGCGCGGGCCAAGGGCGGCAGGGGGCGCGAGAGTTTCCTCAAGGAGCTGGTCTGGCGCGAATTCTCCCACCACCTGCTGTGGCACCGGCCGGAGATGCCGGACACGCCGCTGAGGCCGGAATTCGCCGCCTTTCCCTGGCAGCGCGACGCCGCCCTGCTGCGTGCATGGCAACGCGGGCGGACCGGCTATCCGATCGTCGATGCCGGCATGCGCCAGCTCTGGCGCACGGGATGGATGCACAACCGGGTGCGGATGATCGCGGCTTCCTTCCTCGTGAAGCACCTGCTGCAGCCCTGGCAGGACGGCGCGGCCTGGTTCCGCGACACGCTGGTCGATGCCGACCTCGCGGCCAACAGCGCCTCCTGGCAATGGGTGGCCGGCTGCGGGGCGGATGCCGCGCCCTATTTCCGCGTCTTCAACCCGGTGCTGCAGGGTGAGACCTTCGATCCGGCCGGCACCTATGTCCGGCGCTGGTGCCCGGAGCTCGCGCGCCTGCCCGACCGCTTCATCCATCGCCCGCACGAAGCCCCCGACACCGTGCTGCACGGCGCCGGAGTGAAGCTCGGCCGCGACTACCCGGCGCCGCTCATCGGCCTCGCCGAGGGCCGCGCCCGGGCGCTCGCGGCCTTCGCCACCGTGAAAGGCACCGAGGCCGCGTGATCCCGACCCTCGAAAGCCTCCGCCAGGCCGGATTCCGCGGCCTGCGCGTGGTGGGCGACGTGCATGGCGACGCCAGGGGCTTCGCCGCCGCGGCGGCGGGGGCGGAAGCCGCGGGGCTGTTCCTGGTCCAGCTCGGCGACCTGACGGACAGCGGGCCCGACAGCCCGGCCGTGCTGCGGACGATCTTCGCGCTGCTCGATGCCGGGCGTGGCCTGTTCCTGCTCGGCAACCACGACCACAAGCTGCGGCGCGCGCTGCTCGGCGAGTCGCTGCGCATCGACGGCGCCGGCCTCGGCCGCACGCTCGACCAGATCGCCGCGGCGCCCGACAGCGCGATGCTGCGCGCCCGGGCGATCGAGGAGATCGGCTGCGCGCCCGCCTGGCTGCGGTTCGGGCGGCTGTTCTGCGTCCATGCCGCCTTCCACGACGGCATGCTGCACCACCCCTCCCCGCCCGATGCCGGCATCGCGCGCCCGGAAGGCCTGGTCGGCCGCGCCATCTTCGGCCAGGTCACCGGCCGCCGCGGCCAGGATGGCTTCCCCATCCGCCTGACCAACTGGGTGGACCGCATCCCCGAGGGGATGACGGTGCTGGTCGGCCACGACAACCGTTCGCGCGACGGCAGGCCCGCGGTGATCAGCGGTGCGCAGGGCGGACGGGCGCTGTTCCTCGACACCGGCGCGGGCAAGGGCGGTGCGCTCGCCTGGCAGGATTTTCCGCTCGAGCTCGCCGAGCCTTGAGGTGATACGACGCCAAGCCGCGCCCTGGGCGAATCGATCCCGCAGCCCGATGCGGGCGGAGGTCAGGGATGATCGAACGTCATGAACAGCCGCGACCGCAGGATTCTCGAACCATGCAGCAGGCGAACAAGCCTCGCGCCGCCCTTCCGGTCAGGGCGGGCCGCGCCGACACCCGGGCCGAACGCCGGCTCGATGCCGCGATCCTGGGCGGCGGGCTGGCGGCGGCGATCATCGGCTGCCTGGCGCTGGCGCTGACCCTGCCGCCGGAAGCGCGGGCGGGGTCGATTGCCGCGCTCGGCTTCTACTGCACCGCGCTGGTCGCCATGCTGAGCTTCGCGCTGGCCTACAACGTGGCGCGCGCGCCGCGGGCCCGCGCCATCCTGCGCCGGCTCGACCACGCCGCCATCTTCCTGATGATCGCCGGCACCTACACGCCCTTCGCGGTGGTGACGATCGGCGGCACCTGGGGCTGGACGCTGATCGGCTTCGTCTGGGCGGGGGCGCTCGCCGGCATGGTGCTGAAGCTCGGCTGGCCGCACCGTTTCGAGCGGAGTTCCGTCGTCGCCTACCTGGTGCTGGGCTGGGCCGTGCTTGCCGCGGTGCCGCCGATGCTGGAGCACGTGCCGACCAGTGCGCTGATCCTGCTCGCCACCGGCGGCGTGCTCTACAGCGCCGGCGTCGCCTTCCACGTCGCGCGGCGCATGCCCTTCCAGAACGAGGCCTGGCATGCCTGCGTGGTCGCCGCCGCGACCTGCCATTTCGCGGCGGTGGTCCTGGGCGTCCTGCCGGCGACGTGATCAGGCCCAGAGCCGGGCGTTCGTCAGTTCCTCGGCGATGATGGTACTGGCGGTCTCGACCAGGGCCTCGCCCTTGGCGGCGCTCGCCGCGCGGGCGTCGCCGATCACGCCGGAGGGCGAGATCTCCTTGAAGGAGCGGCGGCGGATCATCGCCGCCGGCTGGCCTTCCGGGCGGGTCGAATGCGGGCCATGGGCCTCGGGCAGGCGGTCCGCCCGCACGGCTTCGGGCAGCAACGCCATCATCATCGAGGTCTCGGCCTCGCAGGCGTGCATGACGTTGGACTGGCGGTCGAGAATCGGCGCGAAGGCATCGCCCACCAGGTGCCAGTAGGTGCCGGCGGCGACCGCGATGCCGAACTCGTTCTGGCATTCGCCGCCGACCACCGCGACCGCCTCCGCATTGCCGCCATGGCCGTTGAGCAGCATCACGCGCTTGAACCCCGCGCGCATGGCGGAGCGCACGACGCCCTTCAGCACGGCGGAGAAGGCGGCGAAATCCAGTGTCACGGTGCCGCCGAAGGCGACATGATGCTCGGCGAGGCCGGTCCAGACGCAGGGCATGACCACCACGGGCCGGCCGGCGGAAGCAAGCTTGCGCGCGACGCCCAGCGCGACGCCGGTGGCGCAGACGATGTCGACGCCGGTGGCGAGGTGCGGGCCGTGCTGTTCCAGCGAGGCGACCGGAACGATGACCAGGGCGCCGGCCTCGGCGCGGGCATTCAACTCCGGCGCGGTCAGCTTCATCCATTCGATCTCGGTATCGGCGGCCATGTGGGTCTCCTGCGTGCGGCGTGGCGGGCAGGATGGAACGGCGGCGCCGGCGGCGCGAGTCCGTGCGGCGGCCGCGGAGTCCGGCAGGCCAAGATGCGCGAAGGGACGGCCGCCGGCCGCGACAGACGCCGCGGCCCGTGGCAGTATGCGCGGCGAGATGCGCCAACTCCTTCTGCTGCGGCACGCGAAATCCTCCTGGGACGACCCGTCCCTGCCCGACCATGCGCGGCCGCTGAACGCCCGCGGCCGCCGTGCCGCGCGCGCCATGGCCGCGGCGATGCACGATCTCGGCCTGTCGCCGGACGTGGTGTTCGTCTCCTCGGCGCGACGCACGCTGCAGACGCTCGAGGCGGTGTCGCCCTTCCCCGACAGCCCGCTCATCGAGCCGATGGACGACATCTACCTCGCGCCCTGGCCGCGCCTGCTCGACATCCTGCGCCGCGCGCCGGAGACGGCGCGCAGCGTCATGCTGATCGGCCACAATCCCGGCCTGCAGGACCTGGCTCTGGCGCTCGTCGGCGCCGCTGGCATGAGCGGCGGCCCCGCCGGAGCGGCGCGCCGCATGGCCGAGGGCTTCCCGACCTGCGCGCTGGCGGAGTTCGGCATCGCGACGCCATGGCAGGACCTGGCGGAGGGCGGCGGCCGCCTGATCCGCTTCCTGGTGCCGGCCGACCTCCCCGAAATGGCGCTGTGACCATGTCGACCGGGGCGGGACGGTCCGCGCGCCAGCCTGGCGCCGAGGGAGAGGCCGAAACGGTGGAGTTGCCGCCCGTCCCGGCGGCCGAGGCACCGCCAGCGCCGCTGCCCCGACTCGACTTCGCCCTGACGCCCGAGGCGGCATCGCGGCTGGCGCGCGCGCCGGTCGTGCAGGCGCATCGCAGCGGCCGGACCCGCGGCGCATCGGCCGACATCCTCTGGTTCGACACCGCCGAAGGCGCCCTGGCGGCACAGGGGCTGACGCTGCAGTCGGGCCGGCGCGGCGCGCGGACCCTGCTCCGCACCCTGCCGCCGCCAGAGGCGCCCTGGCACCCGTGCCAGCCGCCTGCCGAGATCGCCACCCTGCCGGAGGGCGAAGCGCCGGAGGAAGCCGGCGGAGCGCCGCTGGTGGCGATCGCCGCCTTCACCGGGCGGCGCCTGTCCTTCCGTCTCGCCCTGCCCGAGGGCGAGGTCGCGGCCGAACTGCTGAACGGCCGGCTGCGCGCCGTGGCGGCGGAATCGCCGACGGCAAGGCTCAGCCTGTCCGGGCCGCTGCCAGCGTTGCTCGCCGCCGCCCAGGGGCTCTCGGCCCAGGTGCCGCTGCTGCCGCCGCTGACGCCGCTCGCCGAGGAGGCGCGCGCGCTCGCCACCGGCACGCCGGCGCGGCCGCACCGGCTCGGCGCGCCCGACACTTCCGGCGCCACCACGGTCGAGGACGCCTTCCTGCGCGCCTACGGCCACCTGCTCGAGGTGGTGCGCCAGCAATCGGCCCGCATCGGCCCCGATGCCGGTCCCGAGGGCGTGCACCAGACCCGCGTCGCGCTGCGCCGGCTGCGCTCGGTCTTCCGCGTTTTCCGCGCGGCAACGGACGGGCCGGCGCTGCGCGGCATCGATGCACGCTTCCGGGAAGTGCTGGCGGTGCTCGGCCCCGCACGCGACTGGGATGTCTTCGTCGCCGGCGTCGGCCGCGACGTCGCCGCCGCCTTCCCCGAGGAGAAGCGCATCGCCGCCCTGCTCCGTGCCGCCGAGGCCCGCCGGCGGGAGGCCTACGCCGCCGTGATGGCGATGCTTGAAGGCCAGCCCTGGCGCCTGCTGCTGCTCGACGCGCTCGGCACCCTGCTGACGCGCGCCTGGCGCGCCGAGGCGACGGTGGAAGGGCTGGCCGCGCTCGACGAGCCGGTGCGGGAATTCGGCCGCGGCATCCTCGACCGCCGCTGGAGCCGGCTGCGCCGCGCGGGCGAGGAGTTCGAGACGCTTTCGGCCGAGGAACTCCACGAGCTGCGCCTCGACGGCAAGCGCCTGCGCTACGCGGCCGAGGTCTTCGCGCCGATCTTCGGCGCCAAGGCCGGACGGCGCTTCCTGCGGCGCGTGGCCGCGCTGCAGGAGGGGCTTGGCGTCGCCAACGACGCGGCGGTGGCGCGCGGCCTGGCGCGCAGCCTGACGGTGCCGGGCAACGGCGCCCGGGCCTGGGCGGTCGGCGTGCTTGAGGGGTGGTGCGAGGCACGCGTCGCCGTGCATCGCGGGGACGCTTTCGCCGCCTGGGACCGCCTCAGCGGCAAGGATCGTTTCTGGTCAGACGCCTAGATGCGGTTCTTCGCACGATATTGCGAGCGCCTCGCAGCGCGATGTCGATTTCGTCAACCGGCCCGGTTGCAGGCCGGGGCAAGCTCGGTCTAACGATCGGTCGTGCTTGAGAGACGGCGCATCTTCAAGGGACGCAGAACCCGCCCCCGCGTGAGCGGGGCGGCGCTGCTCGTTTCCGCCGCGGTCGCGGCGCCGCTGCTCCTGGCGCTGGCACTGCCGGCCAGCCTCTTCGGCTCCGCGCCGACCGACCGCGAGTGGCAGGCCGCGGCGAGCGAGGTGCGGATCGTGGACGGGGAGACCCTCGGCCTCGGCGAGCGGATCGTGCGGCTGGCGGGGATCGCCGCGCCGGCGCGCGGGGACGCCTGCCGCAACCGCGCAGGCGAGACCTTCGACTGTGGCGGTGCGGCGACAGCGGCGCTGACGCGCCTCGTCACCGGCCGCCCCGTTTCCTGCCGCATCGTCGGCCAGGACGGCTTCGGCCGCGGCCTCGGGCAATGCGAGTCCGGCGGCACCGATCTCGGCCGTACGCTGGTCGGCAACGGCTTCGCGGTGGCGACCGCCGCCACGCTGCGCCCGGCCGAGACGGCCGCGCGCGATGCGGGCCAGGGCCTCTGGGCGCATCCCGCCGGCGCCCCCGCCGACTGGCGGACCAGGAACTAGCCCGGCCGCCGGGCAGGTTTGCCAGCCCGCCTGCCCGACCCTATCTTGCACCGCACCAAGACCAGCGGGAGCGCCATACCGCCGCCCGCGCGACCTATCCGAGGACGTTCCCGCATGAGCAGCAAGGCCACCGGCTCCATCACCGTCACGATGGAGGGATCCAACAAGAGCGCGAACCTGCCCCTGCTCGGCGGCACGCTGGGCCCGCAGGTCGCCGACATCCGCAAGCTCTACGGCGAGCTCGGCATCTTCACCTATGATCCCGGTTACGGCGCGACCGCATCCTGCGAGAGCACCATCACCTACATCGACGGCGACGAGGGCGTGCTGCTGTATCGCGGCTACCCGATCGAACAGCTCGCCGAGAAGTCGTCCTTCCTCGAAGTGGCGTACCTGCTGCTGAACGGCGAATTGCCGAACGCGGCGCAGTATGCCGAGTTCGACAAGGGCGTGACGCGGCACACCATGCTGCACGAGCAGCTCCGCCGCTTCTTCGAGGGCTTCCGCCGCGACGCCCACCCGATGGCGGTGATGTGCGGCGTGGTCGGCGCGATGGCCGCCTTCTACCACGACAACCTCGACATCAACGACGCGCGGCAGCGCGAGATCGCGGCCTTCCGCCTGATCGCCAAGGTGCCGACCATCGCCGCCTGGGCCTACAAGTACTCGATCGGCCAGCCCTTCATGTATCCGCGCAACGACCTCGGCTACGCCGAGAACTTCCTCTACATGCTGAACGGCGTTCCGGCGGAGCCGTACGTCAACAACCCGATCCTGTCCCGCGCGATGGACCGCATCCTGATCCTGCACGCGGACCACGAGCAGAACGCCTCGACCTCCACGGTGCGCCTGGCGGGGTCGACGGGTGCGAACCCCTTCGCCTGCATCGCCGCCGGGATCGCGGCCCTGTGGGGTCCGGCGCATGGCGGCGCCAACGAGGCGGTGCTGAAGATGCTCGCGGAGATCGGCAGCCCGGAGAACATCCCGCAGTTCATCAGCGAGGTGAAGGACAAGAACTCCCACACCAAGCTCATGGGCTTCGGCCACCGGGTCTACAAGAACTTCGACCCGCGCGCGAAGATCATGAAGGAGACCTGCCACGAGGTTCTCGCCGAGCTCGGCATCAAGGACGAGCCGCTGCTCGACATGGCGATGGAGATGGAGCGGATCGCGCTGTCCGACGACTACTTCATCAGCCGCAAGCTCTACCCGAACGTGGATTTCTATTCGGGCATCATCCTCAAGGCGATGGGCATCCCGACCTCGATGTTCACCGTGCTGTTCGCGGTGGCGCGGACCGTCGGCTGGGTCAGCCAGTGGAAGGAGCTGATCGAGGATCCGTCGCAGCGCATCGGGCGGCCGCGGCAGATCTACACCGGCGCGCCGGCGCGCGACTTCGTGGCGATGAGCGAGCGGGGCTGAGCTTGCTGCCGGAGGGGCGCTGCCTCTCCGGCCCCCCCCGCCGGGGCCATCATGGAGCCGAAAGGCCCTTGGAGCCCCCTGCATGGCCGGTCGGAGCAAGGCACTTCTCGGCCGGCGGCCGCATCCCTCCCCTGTCTCCGACCGCCAACCCAAGCTGCCCGTTGGCCTTCCGGGCTGCGGTGAGGGACGAGGCACTGCCTCGCCCGCGAGAGGCGCGATGCCGCCCCCCCGGCGGTTCACCCGCGCTTGTGGCAGGCCACCCAATGGCCCGCCTTCACCTCGCGGAACTCCGGGGTTGCGGTATCGCACAGCCCCTTCTCCGCGATCGGGCAGCGCGTGTGGAACCGGCAGCCCGACGGCGGGTTGAGCGGACTCGGGATGTCCCCTTCCAGCCGGATGCGTTCGCGCTTCAGCGTCGGGTCCGGAATCGGCACCGCCGAGAGCAGTGCCTCCGTGTAGGGATGCAGCGGATCGGTGTAGAGCTCGCGCGACGGCGCGATCTCCACGATGCGCCCGAGATACATCACCGCGACGCGGTCGCTGATGTGCTCCACCACCGACAGGTCGTGCGCGATGAACAGGTAGGAGAGCCCGAACTTCTCCTGGAGATCCTCGAGCAGGTTGATCACCTGCGCCTGGATCGAGACGTCGAGCGCGGAAACCGGCTCGTCGCAGATGATCAGCTTCGGGGAGACCGCGAGCGCCCGGGCGATGCCGATGCGCTGGCGCTGCCCGCCCGAGAATTCGTGCGGGAAGCGCGACATGTGGTCGGGGCGCAGGCCGACGGTCTCCAGCAGCTCCGCGACCTTCTCCTCCCGCTCCCGGCGGTTCTTCGCGAGGCGATGGATCTCCAGCGCCTCGCCGATGATGGCGCCGACCGTCATGCGCGGGTTCAGGGACGCGAAGGGGTCCTGGAAGATGATCTGCATGTCGCGGCGGATCGCCGCGAGCTCCTTGCCGTCCAGCGCGCGCACGTCGCGGCCTTCGAAGCGCACCTCGCCGGAGGTCGGCTCGATCAGGCGCAGGATGCAGCGGCCGGTGGTCGACTTGCCGCAGCCCGATTCGCCCACCAGGCCGAGCGTCTCCCCCGCGCCGAGCTCGAAGCCCACGCCGTCCACCGCATGCACGTGGTCGACCACGCGACGCAGGATGCCACCGCGCACGGGGAACTGCTTCACCAGGTCGCGGACGGTGAGAAGCGGCGTCGCCATCGTCGGTTCCTTCGCGGCGCTCACAGGATGCAGGCCGCCTTGTGGCCGGGCGCGACCTCGCGCAGGGGCGGCTCGGCGGCGCGGCATTCGTCGGTCGCGTAGCGGCAGCGCGCGGCGAAGCGGCAGCCGGGCGGCGGGTTCAGGAGGCTCGGCACCGTGCCGGGGATGGCTTCCAGGCGATGGTGCTCCGTCGCCGCGAGGTCGAGGCGCGGAATCGAGCGGATCAGCCCCTGGGTGTAGGGGTGGCGCGGATTGCCGAACAGCTCGCGGACGGGCGCCTCCTCCACCACCTTGCCGGCGTACATGACCACGACGCGCTGGGCGACCTCCGCCACCACCCCCATGGCATGGGTGATGAGCATCACCGCCATGCCGAGCCGCTCCTTCATCTCGGCCAGCAGGTCGAGGATCTGCGCCTGGATGGTGACGTCGAGCGCGGTGGTGGGTTCGTCAGCGATCAGCAGTTTCGGATTGCACGACAGCGCCATGGCGATCATCACGCGCTGGCGCATGCCGCCCGAGAACTGGTGCGGGTAGTCGTGCACCCGGCGCTGCGGATTCGGGATATGCACGAGGCGCAGCATCTCGATGGCGCGGTCCATCGCCGCCCGCTTGCCGAGCTTCTCCTGCTGGCGGACGACTTCCGCGATCTGGTCGCCCACCGTGTAGACGGGGTTGAGCGAGGTCATCGGCTCCTGGAAGACGATCGCGATCTCCTTGGCGCGGATGGAGCGCATCGCCTCGGTCTTGAGCGGCACCAGGTCCCGCCCCTGCCACAGGATCTGCCCGCCGGCGATACGGCCCGGCGGCATGGCGATGAGCTTCAGCACCGTCATCGCCGTGACCGTCTTGCCGCAGCCGGATTCGCCGACGACGCAGACCGTCTCGCCGCGGCCGACTTCGATGTTCACGCCGTCCACGGCGCGCACCATGCCGTCGTCGGTGGAGAAATGGACCTTGAGATCGCGGATGGCGAGCAGCGGGTCGGCCGCGACGGCATTCATGCGGAGATGATCCGGCGCGGATCGAGCGCGTCGCGCAGCCCGTCGCCAATGAAGTTGATGGACAGCACGGTGAGGAAGATCGCGGCCCCGGGGAACAGCGCCCAATGCGGCGCGAAATCGAGGTTGTCCTTGGCGTCGAACAGCAGCCTGCCCCAGGTCGGCACATCCGGCGGGAAGCCGAGACCGAGGAAGGACAGGGTGGATTCCGCGATGATCGCGGCGGCGACGTCGATGCTCGCCGCCACGATCACCGGCCCGAGCGCATTGGGCAGGATGTGGCGCATGACCAGGCGGGGACGGGAGGCGCCGAGCGCGCGCGCGGCCTCGACGAATTCCTTCTCCCGCAGGGAGAAGAACTGCGCGCGGACCAGGCGCGCGACCGGCATCCAGCGGAATCCCCCGATCACCGAGACGATCAGGATGAAGACCCCGAGTTCGAGCCCCACGAGCCCGGTCAGCGTGTCGCGGAACAGGTAGATGATCAGCAGCAGCAACGGCAGCTCTGGCAGGGACAGGAAGAGGTCGGTCAGCCACATCAGCGCCGTGTCCACCTTGCCGCCCGCCATGCCGGCGACGGCGCCGACCAGCACGCCGACGAAGATCGCCACCGCCATCGCCGCGAAGCCGACCGCGAGCGAGATGCGCCCGCCATAGAGGATGCGCGCGAGCAGGTCCTGGCCGAGGTCGTCGGTGCCGAGCGGATGCTCCCAGGAAGGCCCCTGCAGCCGCGCCGAGAAGTCGATCTCGTCGATCGGCACCTGCCACACCAGCGGGCCGATCAGCACCGCGAGCACGAGCAGGCCGAGGATCACCGCGCTGAGCACCGCGAGCCGATGCTTGCGGAACCGCCGCCAGGCCTCCCGCCACGGCCCGACCCGAGGCGCGGCGGCGGGGATGGCGCTAACGGTAGCTGATGCGAGGGTCGAGCCAGCCATAGAGGATATCCGCCAGCAGGTTGAAGAAGATGACCAGCGTCGCGAAGACGAAGGTGACCGCCATGATCACCGGCGTGTCGTTGGCGAGGATGGCGCTGATCAGCAGCGAGCCGATGCCGGGCACGCGGAAGATCTGCTCGGTCACGATGGCTCCGCCGAACACCACCGGCATCTGCAGCGCGACCAGCGTGACCACCGGGATCATCGCGTTGCGCACGACGTGCTTCAGCGTGATGACCGATTCCGGCAGGCCCTTCGATCGCGCCGTCGTCACGTGGTCGAGCCGGATCACGTCGAGCACGGCGGAACGCACGAAGCGCGTCCAGGCCGCGCCCTGGAACAGGCCCAGCACCATGATGGGCATGATCGACTGGCGGAACATCTCCCACCACCAGCGCCAGCCGGTCGCCTCGATGTCCGTGCGGAACACGAAGGGCAGCCAGCCGAGCTGGATGGAAAACAGCATGATCAGCAGCAGGCCGGTGAAGAAGGTCGGCAGCGAGAAGCCGACGAAGGCCAGCGTGTTCGCGACCTTGTCGAACAGCGAATAGGGACGCGTCGCGGCATAGACGCCGACCGGCATGGCGATGGCCAGCGCCAGGACCTGCGAGGCGCCGATCACGATGATCGTGGTCGGCAGCCGCTGCAGGATGAGCTGATCGACCGGGATGCGGCTGACGAAGGAAAAGCCCCATTCGCCGCGCAGCATCGAGGTGAGCCAGGCGACGTAGCGGAGATGGATCGGATCATCCATGCCGAGGCTCGCGCGGAGATTCGCGCGCACCTCGGGCGGGATGGCGGGGTTGGTCGCCAGTTCCTCGAACGGATCGCCCGGAGCGAGGGCGAGCACGGTGAAGAGGATCACGCTGATCCCGAGCAGGCTCGGGATCGCGATGAGCAGGCGGCGGATGAGGTACTGGAACACGCGGGAAGGATCAGGTCTCGCGGTACCAGTCGCTGAGCAGCCAGTGGGTATTGTCCCAGCCGCTCAGGATATGGCGGAGATTGTTGAGGCTGCCGCTGACCGTCGGCCGCTTGACCAGCGGGATGACGTGGTTGCTGCCCACGATCAGGTCGTTCATGCGGATGAACAGCGCCGCGCGCTTGACCGGGTCGAGTTCGCCCTCGGCCTCGCGATAGACGCGGTCGTATTCCTCGTTGCGCCAACGGACGATGTTGCGGCCCTGCCAGTTGTTCGCCTTGGAAGAAATCTCCCAGGACACGTACTGGTTCATGAAGAGCTGCGGGTCCGCCTGCGGCATCGTCGTCGTGTACATCTGCATGTCGGCGAAGAACTTGGTGTAGGTGTCCGGGTTCGCGACATCGGCGGAGAAGAACACCGAGGCGGTGACCGACTTCAGCTCGATGTCGATGCCCGCGCGCTGCGCCGCCTGCTTGACGATGGCCTGGGTGCGCTGGCGCGGTGCGTTCACCGAGGTCTGGAAGACGAACTTCAGCCGAGTGCCGTTCTTGGCGCGGATGCCATCGCGCCCGCGCGCCCAGCCGGCGGCGTCGAGCACCTCGTTCGCCTTCTGGATGCTGAACTCCCAGCGCATGTTGGTGGAGCGGAAGCGCGGCGGGTTGTTGAGGAAATTGGCGGTCGCCGGGCCGCCGCGGCCGTAGATGAACTGCTCGAGTGCGTTGCGGTCCACGAGGTAGGACATCGCCTGGCGCACGGCCGGATCGCGGAAGGCCGGATGCTCGGTCCTGATGGAGGCGCGCTCGCCGTCCACTTCCTGGTTGGGATCGGTGGCGTTGAGCTGG
Source organism: Neoroseomonas eburnea (assembly GCF_018129005.1). Taxonomy (GTDB): domain Bacteria; phylum Pseudomonadota; class Alphaproteobacteria; order Acetobacterales; family Acetobacteraceae; genus Neoroseomonas; species Neoroseomonas eburnea. The sequence continues at coordinate 60,374 of NZ_JAAEDL010000017.1, read as the reverse complement.
ATGAATTCGATGCCGCCGCCCTCGACGATGTTCACCTTGCCCCGGCCCGCGGCCTCCAGGCGCTTGAGGATCTCGTCCTCCACCGCGAGGTTCCAGGCGTAGTCGAAATCACCCGTCTGCAGCACGGCGCGCGCCGCCGAGACGGCATCGCCGCCACCCTTGATCTCGAGCGTGTCGAAATAGGGCCGGTTCTCGCGATGGTAGTTGGGGTTGAGCTCGGCGCGCAGCATGTCGCCCGGCGCGAAGCTGACATACCGGTAGGCACCGGTGCCGACAGGGCGCAGGTTGGTCGGCGCGTCCCGCGCATTGGACCCGGCATAGTCCTTGAACAGGTGCTTCGGGATGATCAGGCCGCGCGAAGCGACGAAGGCATCGGCCCAGAAGGGCGTCGGCTTCTGGAATTCCACGCGCACCGTGTAGTCGTCCACCTTGACGACGTTGACGTCGCGATAGCTGCCGATGGACACGCCGGCGACCGCCGGGTTGCGCGCGTATTCCCAGTTGAATACGACATCGTCGGCCGAGAAGTCCTGGCCGTCATGCCACTTCACGCCACGCTTGAGCTTCCAGGTGACGGAACGGCCATCCTCCGCGAGGCCGCGATTCTCCACCGACGGGATTTCCGCGGCGAGGATCGGATACAGAGTGCCGTCCGCCGCCCAGCCGGCCAGCGGCTCGTAGAAGACGCGGCTCGCTTCCTGGTTTGTGGTTCCGACCGCGAAATGAGGATTCAGCAGGGTCGCCGCCTGCCAGTACAGGATCTTCAGCGCGCCGCCGCCGCCACGCCGGGTCGGCTTGTATTCCGGCACCGACTGCGCCGCCGCCGGCGCGGCCCCCGTGATGGCCAGCAGCTGGGTCGCCATCGGTGCCGTGAAGCCCACGGCGGCCATGCGCTTCACGAAGCCGCGCCGTGACAGCGTACCTTCCTTCACGCGTGCGAGAAGGCGTCGGAGATCATTCTCTGTCATGTCATCAGCTCCCAGTCGTCGCCGTGCGGCGTCTTGTTCGGCCCAAGCCGGCAGATTGCAGCTTCATGAGGCCTGAGCGCCAGACCCTATCTCCACCTCTCATCCGGCACCCAGCCTCGACATGGCGCGACAATCGCCGCTGACTGCCCGCGGCGGGAGCAAGCGAAGCTTGGTTGGATCTGGCCGCCGCGACACCTTGGCGCGCGGCGGTTGCGCGATGCGACGCGCATCTCCGCCGGGTCCGCTGGCGCGCCGCCCAACGGGCTCGCACGCTGCCTCGCGGCGACGGCGGCGCAGGGAATGTCGCGTGCTCGACGCATGCCACGGGCCTCGGCCGCGATGAACGAGGCGACCGTGCCGGAGGCGGCGGCTGGAGCGGATACCGATCGGGCGGACCGCTTTGATCGGCCACAGCTGCTCGCAACGACAAATGCCCTGGGTGATCGCCGCGCGTCGATGCGAGGGGGGACGGGCTTGGCGCCTGCCGGCCGCTCTCGCCCGGCCAGGCATGCCGATCGCCGCCCGGGATCTGCGTGAGACGCGGGACACGCAGCAATCGGACAATGAGCCCGGCCACGGCGGCAGCCCTTCGCCGCGCGGAAGACCGGCGCTCGCCGCCCCGCTCAGGCAGAGCCCTCGGGCACCATCGAATATACGAACAATGTCAGGAGCTTGCGGGTGGTGGGCGCACAAGGATTCGAACCTTGGACCCGCTGATTAAGAGTAAGCGATAACTCTCCGCCACGCCATGCCATAACCCGCCAAATACCTTGCAATCCATAGGGTCCGCTCATAAGATGGCCGCCGTAAACCGCCATGCGGACCCGGTGCGGACCTAACTGTCAGGTCCGCGTGAGGTCCGCAAATCCGGGGTCCGCGCCGTGCCGAAACTGACCGACCGCTTCCTGAAGGACTTCGCGCCCGGGGCGGGCAGCAAGGACCGGCTGGCCTTCGACACCGAATGTCCGGGCCTGGGCGTGCGCGCAACGGCGGCCGGCACCAAGACCTTCATCGTCCAGTGGACCGACCCGGCGACGAAGCAGAAGCGCAGGGAGCGGCTTGGCGTGTGGGGTAGCCTCACCACCGAAAAGGCGCGCGAGGCGGCCCGCGCCCGGCTTGGCGATGTCGCGAAGGGCATTGATCCGCGCGCCGTACGCCTGGAAAAGCGAGAGGCCGCGATCAAGGCGAAGGCCGAGGCCGCGCTGACGCTGGAAGCCCTTGTCAACGATTGGGCGGCCCTGCATCTGGCGGGGAAGCGCCCGCGCTACGCCGCCGAGGCGGTGCGGGCGATCAAGCATGCTTTCACCGAGCACCTGAAGCGGCCGGCCGCGCGCCTCTCAAAGGGCGAGGCGGTGGGGGTGCTGGATGACCTCCTGAAGGACGGCAGCGCCGCGATGGCGGGCCGCACCCTCGCCTATGCCCGCGCCTGCTACGCGTGGGCAGAGAAGCGCGGGAAGGTGGCCGGGAACCCGTTCGAGGGCATCCCCATCGGTGCGGGCATCGTGAAGCGGGAGCGCGTCTTGACGCCCGAGGAAGTCGGAGCCGTGTGGAATGCAGCCGCCGCCATGGGCGAGCCCTGGGGGCCGCTGTTCCGTGTCCTGCTGCTGACGCTGGCGCGGCGCGATGAAGTCGCGGGGATGCGGTGGTCGGAACTCTCTGATGACCTCGCCACATGGACCATTCCCGGCGAACGGATGAAGCGGGGCGATGCGCACGTGGTGGCGCTGCCCGAAGCGGCCCGCGAAGCCCTGCGCGCGGTGAAGCGCATCAAGGGCCGGGACCTCGTTTTCAGCACCACTGGCAGGACGCCCGTGAGCGGGTTCACCAAGGCGAAGGCGGCGCTGGACAAGGCAGCCAAGGTGAAGGGCTGGCGGCTTCACGACATACGCCGCACGGGTGTCTCGGCGCTGGCCGCCATGGGGTTCAACCCGGTGGTGGCCGACATGCTTCTGGCGCACCAGCCGGCGCGCCTGTCCACCGTTGCCCGCGTTTACCAGAGGCATGACTTCGCCGCCGAGCGCGAGGCTGCCTTGAAGGCATGGGCGGAACACGTCGCACGCTGCGCGAGCGGGAAGGACAACACAGCCGAGAACGTCGCGGACCTCGCTACGCATCGGGCCGCGCGTGGTGCGACGTGATCTCCCTCTCTCTCCCTCCCCTTAAGGACACAATCGACACAATCGACACAATCGGAGGGAGGCGCGCGCGGTGCGCGGTGATTTCAGATTTCGCGGGGTGGGGCTGCTAATCCCGCTAATCCGCGCCGGGCGGTCCCCGGCACAAGGGGCGCCCCGTCCCGGTGTCACCACCACCGGGCGGGACTGACCCCGAACATGGAGGGATCATCCCCATGACCGAGGCTGAGACGACCCGTAGCACGGCGGCGGAAGGCGCCCCAACGCCCGCGACCCGAGAGCATGCCGCTGACTTTGCGGCTGCCTCCATGCGCGACTTGGTTGCCTGCGCGCGCATTTTCTACGCCGCGATCCATATGGACGGCGGGCGCTTCTCCGACGCCGAGATGGATGCGTTCATCACATTTGATGATTTTCTCTCGTACGAAATCACTCGCCGGCAGCCCGAGACGGCCGAGGACTTCGTGGTGAAGGTGCGCCACCTGGCCGGGCGCATCGAGGACGGGACCATGTCGGACGCGGTGGATGCCGCCGCCATCGCCGCGATCAAAGCCGATGCCGCCGCCGTCGCCGTCACGTTCTCCGCTGCCGCCGGGAACGTGCCAGCATGAGCGCGGAACCGGGCCGCGACGCCCTGGTGCAGATGGAAGGGCCGTTGCGGAACGTGCCGGCCCGCCTGCAATTCATTTCCGATGCGTTCGACGGCGCGGACGTGAGCGGCGGGGAAGGGCTGCAAGTCTTGATCTTCGACTGCCTGGACGACGCCGCCCAGGCGTTGGAGCAATGGAAGGTCGCCTTCCACGGCGCGCCTCTCATGCCCGCCGAAGGGGGCAGCACCGCAGCGGGACGGGCGCGGCGCACATGAGCCTGTGCATTGCAGTTTCGCAGGGTGCCCCCTGCTAAAGCTGCTGATTTGCTAATCGGCGGGGCTAGGCTGGCCCCCGAACGCCCGGCCCCTCCACGCCGGGCTGCCCCGCCGTTGCCGGCCATGGCGACGTAAGGCGTCGCTTGACAGTGTAAGGCATCATATGACAGATTTGATGCCGTGATCGTCAGCTTTCGTCATCGTGGCCTTCGGGCGTTCTTCGAAAGGGACGATCCGGCGGGCGTCCGCCCGGACTTGGTTGAGCGGGTGCGGTCCCGGCTTTCGGCGCTGAACGCGGCAAAGGCGGTGGACGAGCTGAACTTGCCGGGCTGGCGCCTGCACCGGCTGCACGGAAAGCCCGTGCGTTGGGCGCTCGCAGTCAACGGCCCGTGGCGCATCACGTTCGAATGGGGCGCGCGCGGCCCGGAGCGGGTGGACTTGGAGCAATACCATTAGGAGGGCTGAGACCATGAAGCGCGAGTATCCGGCCCGGCATCCGTCGAAGATGCGCCCGGCACATCCTGGGGCGGTGCTGCGCGACGATGTTCTGCCGGCGCTGGCCGTGAGCGTGACGGAAGCCGCGCGGGAGCTCGGCATTTCGCGGCAGACCCTGCACGCGATCCTGGCCGAGCGGGCTCCGGTGACGCCGGACATGGCGGTGCGGCTAGGCAAGTGGTGCGGCAACGGCCCGCATCTGTGGCTGGCGATGCAGCGCGAGCGCGACCTGTGGGAAGCGTCCGAACGGCTGGCCGAGACGGTCGAAGGCATCCCCACCCGCGAGGCTGCCTGACACGAGGAGCGCGCGGAGCGCAGGAATGTCGCGGTCGGCACCATCCCCCAAAGACGGCGCGATTACGCGCGTAGCGATGATTAAACCGTGGGCAAAGGGCGCGGGGGTACCAGACATCCTTCCGAAGCACCGCGCCGCAACGATGGCGCTGCACGACATCGACGTGGCTAATACCCAGCGCGAATGGGATTCTAGTGTCGCCCATCTGGTTAGTTTGCTCTTGAGTGCTGCGCGGCAAACCTACGGAAACCCCGACCACGACGAGAACGAAGTGAATGACGCCATCGTCGCAATTACGGCGCGGCTCGCACTCGGTTTCAAACCGCCACCGGGGCGGCCGAAGCATACGATCACGGCTCGGCAGGACGCTCTCTGGCTCTCCGACCTTTCCCCAGAAGCCACACTGCCAGAGGCTATCGCGTACCTCGTCAAGATTCGCGGTGTTGACGAAGGCACCGCGCGCGATCGCGTGCTGCGCGCAGAAAAAGAACTGAGGCGGCAATTCCTGCGAGAGAAGCCATTCGGGCACGGGCGCAAATGACCCGCGTCAGGGTGCACCGCGTAACTGCCAGAAGGTGGGGGGCTTTAAAGCTTTAGTGCCGCCCTATGGTGGCGCTTAGCTTCCGCGTTCGGCGGCCCGTGGGGGCCGATGGCAAGGAGCCATTCAATGCCGGACACTCCCGAGGAATTTCTGACCGAAGCCGAGGCTGCCGAGCTGCTGCGCGTCGGCCGCCGCAGCCTGGAACGCTGGCGCACCACCGGCGACGGTCCCGCGTGGGTCCGCGCCGGGCTGCGTCGCGTGCTGTACCCGCGCGCCGCCCTGACGGCATGGGCCGCCGCGCGGACCTATCCGCACCGCGCCGCCGAGCTCGCCGCGAGGGCCGCGTGATGAGCGGCAGCGTTGCTCCCCGGTATCAAACCGGCCTCCTGTACGACCCGAGCATGGGCGTGGGGCGCTATGGGCGCCTGCCGACCGTGGACAGGATCACGGGGGGCACGGATGCGCCCGTCCTGACGGTCCCCACCAGGGGCCAGACCGACGCCAGCGGCATTGCGGTGCGGCCGGAAGCCGGCACGGTGACGCCCGCCGCCGGCGGCGAGGGCGGCGGCTCCGACAATCTGATGATGCTCACGAGCCTGCTGCTGTCCATGGCGCCGTACCTGCCGCAGGCGTACACGGCGGCACGGGATCTGTTCGGCGCGGGCGACGCCGCCGCCGCCGCGCCTGGAGAGACGCTTCCGACGCCGCCGGAGTATCTGACGCCCGAGCAGGCGTTCGACGCCTCGCGCGCATCGGAAGCGGGATTGGCGTCCGACGCGACCGTTGGGCCGTACAATATGCCGGTGGTGCCGTTCGGCGGTCAATCCTTCGGCTATGTGCCGCCCGGTGCCTCGTCGTGGTCCGCCCCCGACACGTCCGGCGTCATCTGGTCGCCGCAGACGCCGAGCTTCGGGGACACTGGCGCAGCGGTCGGCGGCGGATGGGTGCATCCGGGCGACCTCGGCGCAACATCGGTCCCGGCTGTTGGCGTATCACCACAGGCGATACAGAGCGCGGCAGCCGCGCCAGGCACGGCGGGCGCGTCGTGGTATGGGCTGTTCGGCATTCCGACCGTGGAAAACCCCATCACGGGGCTCGGCGCGCTCGGCGGCGTGGATATCGCGAACGCGCTGGCCTCGGCTGGCGCGGGCGCGTTCGGCAGCTATGCAGGCTCCACGCTGGCGCGTCCCGGCGGCGAGGTCGGCGCCGGCATCGGTGGCGCGGCAGGCGCTACCATCGGCGGCCTGATCGCCGCGCCATTCGGCCTCGCGCCGGTAGGCGCTGCCCTCGGCGGCCTCATCGGCAGTGGCGGCGGCGGGCAGATCGGCCCCAATCCGACCGTGGGCCGGAACTACAGCAGCTTCGGCACGTTCGATCCGTCCGGCGGCATCGGATGGGGCACGATGGGCGGCGACAACGGCGGCACCGCCGCCGACGCGCAGGGCATGTCCGACTGGTTCGGCAACGCGCTCGCGCAGGAGGCCGCAGCGCACGGCTACGGGTTCAACCCGAACATGCAGGGCGTTCAGATCCGCGTCGGCGGCTACGACAACGCCACGCGCGGCACCAATGGACCAAGCGGGTTCTTCTACGACGTCGCGGGACCGGGCCAGGGCTTCGGCGGGTCGCCGGAGAACTACGCGCTGCGGGCCACGCAGAACACGCCGTTCTTCTCGGGGTGGGACCCGTCGCAGGTGTACGGGCCGGAGCAGGCCAGGGCGTTCACGTCGAACGTCCTCGCCGACCTGGTCGCGCGCGGGGTCTACACGCCGGGCGGGCAGGCCGGGCCAGGCATGGACTATTTCGGGCAGACGCTCGGCGCCGGGTACGGGCTCTACTCGCCGGGGACATCGTTCGATGCGGCGCTCGCCGACCGGCGGGGCGTGATCGGCGATTGGGTCAATCAGCAGACCAACCTGCTGTCGCTGCTCGCGGGCCAGCGGGAGGCGGGGAATTACGCGGACATCCGGCCCGATATGCGGAACGCAGAGGACTGGTCGGGCTACTACGCCGGCATCGCGCAGGCCGGCGGAGACGTGTCGGGGGGCTGAGCGATGGTCAGCATCCCGATTGCGGTGCAGTCCTACCGGCACCGCAGCATCCCCATCGACTGAAACCGCCCGGCGCGTGAGGTGCGACCGGGCGGCGGGAACTACGCGCAGGACTTGGACGCCCGACTTGTAGGGCACTGCGCCTCCCGATGCCAGCGTCCCTCGCGTGTCGGCCAGCCTGGAAGGGCCGAGCACATGACTGAGGATTCCGCGATCCCCCCGTGGTCCGTCGCCGCAGGAGGGGCATGCATCCCTCTCCCGCACGCGGGGCAGCTCGCCGCGATGATCGCGTGGATGTCTGCTTGGGGTGTCACCTACCACGTGCCGCTAATCCGCGCCGCAGCGGCCCGGCACCTGGCGGTCATCCACCTGACTGCGCACAACCGCGTGCCAGAGGCGATGCTGTCGCAGGCGGCTGTGCCGCTGGTCGTGCTGGTTGGCGCGGACATGCCCCCGCATGCCGGCCCGTCCGCGATCCCGCAGGCCGAGGCGCTGATGCGTTGGGCCGGCGCGCTGATCGTCCATGGTGCAGCCGGCGAGCCCGCGCATTACGCCGAGGCGGTGCGCGCTGCGCTGATCAAGCGCCGGCTGTTGATGGTCGAGACGGCCACGGCGCGGCAGGGCGAATGGGCTGCTTTGCGTGAGCGCGTCGCGCCGAAACTGCCCGCGCTGTTCATCCGCACGAGGCCGGGCGTCGTCCACCCCATCGAGGCGGGTCCGGCCGGGGCGGTGCTGCAATGAACGCCACCGACATTGCCCAGGCGCTGCACCTGAAGCGCGCCGGCCGCGACTGGCGGGGCGACTGCCCCGCCTGCGGCTACCGTGGCACCTTCTCCGTCACCACCAAGGACGGCCGCACGCTCTGGCGTTGCGCGTCCTGCCAGGACCGCGGGGGGGTTACGGCGGTGGTGCGCGGCGTGATCGGCGGCAACTGGACGCCGCCCGCCCCACCGCTCGCGAGCGGCCCCGACAATGCCGGGCGCACACGCGCGGCGCTGGCACTCTGGGATGAGGCGGTGCCGCTTCCTGGCACGCTCGCCGCCATGTACCTCGCCGCGCGGGGCCTGCCGGGGGAGGCGTCCACGGCGCTGCGCTACCACCCGGCACTGCGCCATCCGCACGAGACCGCCAGCTTCCCCTGTCTTGTCGCGCTGGTGGTCTCGACCGAGACGGGCGAGCCGGTGGCGATCCATCGGACCTACCTGCGCCGAGACGGTTCGGGGAAGGCCGCCGTCGAGCCCGCAAAGGCGAGCAAGGGACCGACTGCCGGCGGTGCGATCATGCTGTCCGCGCCGATGCCGGGCGCGCCGCTGGTGATCGGCGAAGGCATCGAGAGCAGCCTTTCGGCCGGCCGCCTGATGAGCGCGCCGGCCTGGGCCGCCATCGCTGCGGGCAATCTCTCGCGCATCATGCCGCCGGCCGCGCCGAGCGAGATCGTCATCGCCGCTGACGCCGATGAAGCCGGGCAGCGCGAGGCGTGGACCGCTGCGCGGATCTGGCAGGCGCAGGGGCGGCGCGTGCGCGTCGCCACGCCCGACAACCCCGGCGAGGATTTCAACGATCTGTGGCGCGCCCGCATGGCGCGGGAGGCGCCCAATGGCTGACGGGTTCACTGTGCGCGATGCGCAACCGGCCGCGCCGGACCTTCGCGCCCTCAACCTGCATCGGCGGGCGCCCCCATCGTTCCCGCTACATCTGTTCGACGAGCGGTGGGGCGCCTGGATCAGGGACGCAGCCGAGGCGGCATCTGCCCCGCCGGACTACGTGGCCGGGCCGTTGCTTGCGGCGGCATCCGCCGTCATCGGCAATGCCCGGTGGGCTCAGGCATATCCGGGGTGGGACGAGCCGCCGCACCTGTGGGTGGGCTGCGTCGGCGATTCCGGCGGCTCCAAGAGCCCCGGCGCCGACCCCGTGCTGAAGCATATCGTTCCGGCGATAGAGCGCGAGATGCAGCGCGACTTTCCCGACCGTCTCCGCGAATGGCAGGCGGCGGCCGAGATCGCCAAGGCGCGGAAGGAGGCATGGGAAGCGGACGTGAAGCGCGCGGCGAAGAGCGGGAACCCTCCACCGCTGCCGCCTCGAGACATGGAGGCGCCGCCGGCACCGAAGGCCCCAGCGTTGCGCAGCAACGACGCGACAATTGAAGTTGTCTCCGAGCACCTGGCCGGCGGTGCGCCGAAGGGGCTGCTGATGGTGCGCGACGAACTGGCGGGGCACCTGCTCGGAATGACGGCCTACAACGACGGCGCGCGGGCATTCTGGCTGGAATCCTACGGCGGGCGACCATACCGCGTGGACCGGAAGAAGAGCCCGGTCCCGATCATCGTCCCGCACCTGGCCTGCGCGTGGTGGGGCGGCACGCAGCCGGCCCGCCTTCAGGAGATCATGGAGGCCGCAGACGATGGCCTGTTGGCCCGGTTCATGTGGTTCTGGCCGGATCCGCTGCCGTTCAATCTGCCGGCGCGCGCGCCCGACATGCCGTTCGCGGTCGCGGCACTTACGCGGCTACACACGCTTCAGATGCTGGCGACCCAGGAAGGGCCGGCGCCGATCATGGTCCCTCTCGCTGCCGACGCCCTGACGGACATGCGTGATCTGGCCCGCGAGATGCAGGGACGCCAGAAATTCGCGGGCGGGCTCATGTCGTCCGCGCTTGGCAAGGCGCGCGGCCTGGCGCTGCGACTGAGCCTGATCTTCGAATTTCTCTGGTGGTGTGCGGACGAAGGAATGCGGCCACCGCCGGCTGAGATTTCGCGGCGGGCGCTCGCGGCTGCGGCCGAGTTTGTCGCTGACTACGCAATGCCGATGGCCGAGCGGACCTATGGCGATGCGACGGCGCCGAAACCTGAGCGGGACGCCGCGACGCTGGCCCGCTGGATCGTCGCGACGAAGCCAAGGGAGGTGCATGGCCGCGCGCTGCAACGCGACGTGCGCCTTCCCGGCCTGTCGGACGCGGAGAGCATCAACGCGGCGGCGGCGGTGCTGATCGATGACGGTTGGCTTCTGCCGAGGGCCGCCCCGGAAGGTGCTGGCCGTCCGCGCGTCGCGTGGGTCGTCAATCCGGCGCTGTGGGAGGCGCTGCCATGAGCCGGTGGGGCACCCTGTTTGCGTCTCTGTCCAAGCACTCAATCGACACTATCCCCCCGGCGGGGGGCGAGGCCGGGGAGGTTTGTGTCGATTGTGTCGATTGTGTCCCTATAGAGAGCGGGGAGAATGGGGGGCGGCAACGGGCGAGCGCCGATCCTGCCGCCCCGCCTGCCGATGGTTGGCTGCGCCACCTCGCCGCCGCCATCGCCGCCGCGCTCGCGGACGGCGCCGAGCGTGAGGCCGACCCTGACGGCTGGTTGCGGCTGATCCGTCCTGATGGGCGCCGCAGCGTCACGGCGCCGCATGTCGCCGCGCAGCTATCAGCGGCCGGCCTGCTCCCCCCGCTGCCCGAGGCGCGCGAGACTGTCGAGGCCGCCGCCTGCGCCCGCCCCACCGCTTGGTGCGAGATCGAGGACGAGCCGCGCGAGGGCGACCGCTGCGGCTGCGGCAGCCGGCTCTGGTGGGTCGAACCGCAGGCCCTCACCGGATGGGCCTGCGCCACCTGCCACCCGCCCGAACACCTGCCAGCCGAGGCGGTGCGACTGGTGCGGACGTGACGCCCGCCGAGATTGCCGCCGTGGTCGCGCGGCTGCGGCCGGACTGGCGGGACGCGTCCGCGTTCTACGAGGCCCGTAGCGAGGCGCTGGCCGGGCTGCGACGCCTCGCCACCACCACCTGCGCCGGTTGCCCTGCCGCAGCCCTGCATCGCCGCGTGGCGCATCTGCGGGCGTTGCTGGCAGCCGAGCGCGAGCGCACCGCCCAGGCCCGCCGGCTGCTCGCCCAAGCGTGCCGCTGCCCGTCGCAGCCGCGCCATCCCGACGCGCGGCAATTGAGCCTGTTTGCGCTTCCCCGGGCGTGAGCCGGAAACTCGCGTGCGCGGTTACGCCCGCCTCTGGGAGATCGCCGCCCCCCGTGCGCGCGCGGCGCGTCCACGCGCCGCCGGGAACCTGCCGCTACTGCGCGGCCGCGCGGCGCTGGCATTCTTCGTAGTGGATCCGCTGCACATCGGCGAGCCGGCCTGCGTTGACCGCGCCCAGGATGCCGCCGCCCAGCGCGCTGAGGGCCACTGAGGTTGCCGTTTCCCCCTCTGTGGGTGCTCGCGCACCGCACCAAGGGCCGATCTCGCGGTAGCCACCGGCAAGCAGACTGTCGCGACAGGAGCGGTATTGGGCCTCGGCGAAGGCGCGCGGCACACTTGGTGACGTGCACCAGCGCCCCTCCCCCGCAGCGTTTCGAAATTCGATGGCGGGGGCGTCCATGGGGCTGCTCGGCGGATAATGGTCCGCGACACCGCACCCCGCCAGCACCACCGCCACCCCAAAGCCAACGGCGCGCATTTCCTCCTCCCCACGAGCCTCGCAACGCTAGCGGTATAATCCCGCCGCCGCCAAGCGCGGCGCCGCCCGCCCCTGCGTCGATGCGTGGCGGCTTGGACCAATCGCGAAGGGAATTTTCGTCTGCCGGGTCCGCATGGGGTCCGCAGGGAAAATCCGGCCTGTGGGTAACTCGGCTAAATGATGGTGGGCGCACAAGGATTCGAACCTTGGACCCGCTGATTAAGAGTCAGCTGCTCTACCAACTGAGCTATGCGCCCTCCGGACCCCGGCGTCGCCGCCGGAACCGAGGAGGCGCTATCTAAAGCCCGCGTCGGTTTTGTCCAGCCCCTTTTGTATGTCCGGCACGCATCACTCCCGCATGGGCCCCATCTCGGCATCGCGGTGCACATAGGCCGAGAGCAGCAGCCCGAAGCCCAGCATCACCGTCAGCATGGCCGATCCGCCGTGGCTGATCAGCGGCAGCGGCACCCCGCCCACCGGGATCGAGCCGGTGACCATCGCCACGTTCACGAAGACATAGAGGAAGTAGTTGGTGCCGAGCCCGATCGCCAGCAGCCGCCCGAACTGGTGCCGGCTGCGGAAGGCCACCAGGTAGCAGAAGGCCACAATCAGCAGCAGCATCCCCAGCGTCGTCAGCGCCCCGACCAGGCCGAACTCCTCGGCGATCATGGTGAAGATGAAGTCGGTCTGCTTCTCGGGCAGGAAGTTCAGGTGGCCCTGGGTGCCCTGCAGGAAGCCCTTGCCCCACATCCCGCCCGACCCGAGCGCGATCTTGGACTGGATGATGTTGTAGCCGGCGCCGAGCGGATCGCTCTCGGGGTCGAGGAAGGTGGTGATACGGGCCCGCTGGTAGTCGTGCAGCCGGTCATAGGCGATGGGCGCGGCCACCGCCGCAGCGGCGAAGCCGATGGCGAACTTCCACCAACGCATCCCCGCCGCCCAGAACACCGCCGCGCCGATCATGCAGGTGATCAGCGCCGTGCCGAGATTGGGCTGCTTCAGGATCAGCCCGACCGGCACCAGCACCGCGATCGCCGGCGGGATGAGGAAGAGCGGGTTGCCGATGCGCTCCCAGGACGCGCGATGGAACCAGGCGGCCAGCGCCAGCACCAGCATGATCTTCATCAACTCGGAAGGCTGGAGCTGGATCGGCCCGACATCGATCCAGCGCTGCGCGCCCTTGCCGATGTTCCCGTGCAGCAGCACGAGCACGAGCAGCGCGACACCGCCGAGGTAGCCGAGCCAGGCAAAGCGCGCGATCACCCTGATGTCGACCAGCGCGATGCAGAGCATCATCACCAGGCCGAAGCCGAAGCGGATGGCATGCTTCTGCGCATAGAGGTCCGGATTGCCGCTGCCGGCCGAGAGCAGCGCCACATAGCCCACCGCCGCGACGCCGCAGAGCAGCAGCACGAAGGACCACGGGATCTGCCAGAGCTTCTCCAGGATGCCGGTCCCGCGGTCGCGGGTGAGCAGACGGCGTTCGAAGATCATCGGCCCGCCTCCGCGACCCGCTGCCCCGGGCGGGCGGGGCCAAGGCGCTGGAAGGCCTCGACCATGATATCGCGGGCGAGCGGTGCTGCGGCGCCGGAACCGCTGGTGCCGTGCTCCACGATCACCGACAGGGCGAACAGCGGATTGTCGTGCGGCGCATAGCAGACGAACAGCGCATGCGGGCGCCATTCGCGCGGTACCGCATTGGCGTTGTAGCCGCGCTCGCGCTGCTCGCGCGTCACGCGGCGGACCTGCGTGGTGCCGGTCTTGCCGGCGAGCTGGCCATATTGTCCCGGGATACGCGCCACGCCGGCGGTCCCGCCGCCATTGACCACGCCCCACATCGCTTCGCGGATCAGGCGCAGGTCGGCCTCGGCGACGCCCAGGCTCGGCCAGTCCTCGGGCCGGCTGCCGCGTGCCGGTCGCCCGCCGATCGTCCGCGTCAGGTGCGGCTGCACCGCCCGCCCGGTCGCGAGCCGCGCCGTCATCACCGCCAGCGACAGCGGCGTGAGCTGGTAGAAGCCCTGGCCGATCCCATGGACGATGGTGTCGCCGATCGACCAGGGCTTGCCCTGAGCCTGGCGCCATCCGCGGGTCGGCACCAGCCCACGCCGCGTGCCCGGCAATTCGATGTCGAGATCGACGCCAAGGCCGAACCTGTTCGCCATGGCTGCGATGCGGTCGATGCCGACACGGCGGGCCATCTCGTAGAAGTAGACGTCGCAGGAGGCCATGATGGCGCTGCGCATGTTCATGCCGCCGTGGCCGTTGCGATTGTGGCAATGGAAGCGGTTGTTGCCGAAATCGAGATGGCCGGGGCAGGAGACGATGTCGCCCGGCCGGCACACCTTGGCATCGAGCGCGGCCAACGCGACGATCATCTTGAAGGTCGATCCCGGCGCGTAGAGGCCGTTGGTCGCCTTGTTGATCAGCGGCGTGGTGCGCGCCGCCGTCCATTGCCGCCACTGCGCGGCGGAAACGCCGGCATTGAAGATGTTCGGGTCGAAGGAAGGCTTGGTCGCCATGGCGAGCACCTCGCCGTTCCGCGCATCCAGCAGCACGGCGGTGGTGCCTTCGTCGATCTTGCCCCGGATCACCTTCTGCAGCTCGGCGTCGATGCTGATCTGCACGTCCTGGCCGGGAATGCCCTCCCGCCGGTCGAGCTCGCGGATGACGCGGCCGACGGCGTTGACCTCCACCTCCACCGCGCCGGCACGACCGCGCAGGATGCGGTCGTGATGGCGCTCCACCCCGGCGCGGCCGACGCGGATGCCCGGAAGCTGGAGCAGCGGGTCGTCGTCCAGGTCGCGTTCCGCCGGCGCCGCGACATAGCCCACCACATGCGCGAGGTGCTCCGTCTCCGGGTAGATGCGGGTGGTGCCCATGTCCACCGAGATGCCCGGCAGGTCCGGCGCGTTCACCTCCAGGCGGGCCATCTCCTCCCAGCTCAGGAATTCGCGCAGGATGACCGGGACGAAGCGGCGGTTGCGGCGGATCTCGCGTTCGATGCGCGCCTTGTCGTGGTCGGCGAGCGGGACGATCTTCGAGAAGGTCTCGAGCGTGGCGCCGACATCGGCGGTCTGCTCGGCGACCAGCAGGGCGCGCCAGTTCAGCCGGTTGCCGGCCACCACCTTGCCGTTGCGGTCGAGGATGCGGCCGCGCGGCGGGGCGAAGAGACGGGCGGAGACGCGGTTCTCCTCGGCGAGTGTCGCATAGCGCGCCCCTTCCTCCACCTGCAGCCGGTAGAGCCGGGAGCCGAGGAAGCCGAAGGCGCCGAGCTGGATGGCGCCGAGCACAGCGGCGCGGCGGGTGAAGATGCCGCGCCGGCGTTCCTCCTCCTTGCGGATGCTGCGTTCACCGCCGAGCAGACCGGGGCCGCCCCAAGGGCGCCAGGCGGTCATGGCGCGGTCTCCGCCTGGCGCATCGCCTCGTGCACGCGGGTCAGCAGCAGCGCGATCGCCGGGTAAAGCCCGGCCGAGAGCAGCGCGGCGTGGAGCGCCGGCGCGAAGGGCGGCAGCCGCAATGCCAGCAACGCCTGCAGGGCCCAGAACAGCGCCGCCGCCCCCACCGCCGCGGCGCAGAAGGCGAGCCACACCGCGAGGAAGGATTGCCGCGCCAGGAAGCGGCGGAAGCGCTGCACCACGCCATGCACAACAAGCAGCACCAGCACCCCGGCGCCGAGCGGCGCCAGCGTCAGCAGGTCGAGCAGCAGGCCGAGCAGGAAGATCACCGGCGGCGACATCGCCGCCGGGCGGAACACCGACCAGAAGAAGATGCAGGGCAGCGCGGTCGCGAACACCGGGGATGGCAGGCTGATCGGTGCGGCCGCCAGCACCATCAGGAAGCCGGTCGAGAAGCCGGGGAAGGCCAGCCGCGCGAAATCGTCGATGCGCCGCAGCAGCCCCGGTGCGGGGGCCGGGCGCCCATGATGGGGGCGGCGGAAGGGCGGGGTTGCCATGGCGCGCGCCAGGTCACCGCCGGCCCTGCCGGGGCTCCGGCCGGGCCACCGATTCAGGCGGCAGGATCCCGCGCAGCCCGTAGTCGAAGAGCCGCACCGCATCGAGGCGGTCGAGGCGGGCGAAGAGCTCAACCTCCGGCGCGCCCTGCGCCGAGAGGCGGACGATGCCCACCGGCAGCCCGGCGGGGAAGGCGCCGGCCTCGGCGTTGGTCACCACCCGTTCGCCTTCCATCGGCACAACGCCTTCCGGCCAGTGCGACAGGCGCGGCCGGGCGCCGTTGCTGCCGGCCATGATGGCCCGCGCCCGGCTCGATTCCAGCGTGACGGGGATGCGGCTGTTCATGTCGGTGGCCAGCAGCACGCGGGCGGAGCGGGAGCCGACCTCGGTGACGCGGCCGACGAAGCCGCGCTCGTCCAGCGCCACCTGGCCCTTGCGGATGGAATGCTGCGGCCCGGTGGCCAGCAGCACGGCGCGGGCATAGGTGCCGCCGCCATCGGCCACCACGCGGGCGGTCAGGAAGGCGGGCGCGGCCTCGGGCAGGAAATTGAGCTGCCGGCGCAGCATGTCGTTCTCGGATTCGAGGGCAAGGGCGGCGGAATGCCAGCGGCGCAGGCGTTCGTTCTCCTCGCGCAGCGACGCATTCTCCTCGCGCAGCCGGGCGAGCGCCTGCACCTCCTCGACCGCGGCGCGCACCGCGCCCATCGGCTCGGCCAGCGCGGCGTAGATGGGGGAAAGCGCATCGGAAAGGTGGCTGCGCAGGCGTTCCGCCAGCAGGGCATCCGCCTTGCCGAGCAGCATGACGCCGAAGGCCGCCGCGATCATCAGCGGCAGCGATAGCCGCGCCAACGCCTGACGGAGCGGGATGCTCAGCCGGATCACGCGCCTGTCTTCCCCCTGCCAGCCCTGATCCGGTCCCGCGACGGGCGCCGGACCGGGGGCAGCATCAATACATCGAACTCAGCACGTGGCGAAGACGCTTGATGTCCTCGAGCGCGCGTCCGGTGCCGAGGGCGACGCAGGAAAGGGCATCCTCTGCCACCACCACGGGCAGGCCGGTGGCGTCGCGCAGCACCTGGTCGAGCCGGTACAGCAGGGCGCCGCCGCCGGTCAGCACGATGCCCTTGTCCACGATGTCGGCGGCAAGTTCCGGCGGGGTGTTCTCCAGCGCGACCTTCACCGCCTCGACGATCTGCGAGACGGGTTCGTTCAGGGATTCCGCGATCTGGCGCTGGCTGACCACCACCTCGCGCGGGACGCCGTTCATCAGGTCGCGGCCCTTCACCTCGGCGAGCGGGCCTTCCTCGCCGTCGTCGGGGGCGGTGGCGGCGCCGACCTCGATCTTGATGCGCTCGGCGGTGCTCTCGCCGATCAGCAGGTTAAACTGGCGCCGGATGTAGGAGATGATCGCCTCGTCCAGCTTGTCGCCGCCGACGCGCACGCTGCGCGCATAGACGATGCCGCCGAGCGAGATGACGGCAACCTCGGTCGTCCCGCCGCCGATGTCCACGATCATCGAGCCGGAGGGCTCGGTGACCGGCAGGCCGGCGCCGATCGCGGCGGCCATCGGTTCCTCGATCAGCAGCACCTTCCGCGCGCCGGCGGATTCGGCGCTCTCCTGGATGGCGCGGCGCTCGACCGCGGTGGAGCCGGAGGGGACGCAGACGATGATCATCGGGCTCGCGAAGGAGCGCCGGTTGTGCACCTTGCGGATGAAGTGCTTGATCATCTCCTCCGCCACCTCGAAGTCGGCGATGACGCCGTCGCGGAGGGGGCGGATGGCGGCGATGTTGCCAGGGGTGCGGCCGAGCATGAGCTTGGCCTCCTCCCCCACCGCCAGGACCTGCTTGCGGCCGCGCTGGTCGGAGATGGCGACCACGCTCGGCTCGTTCAGCACGATGCCCCGGCCTTTCACGTACACGAGCGTGTTCGCGGTGCCGAGGTCGATGGCCATGTCGGCGGACAGGAAGCCGAACAGGCGTGAGAACATGCGTACCGGACCTTCCGACGGGGCCGCACAGCCCGCGGTGCGGGCCAGGGCCGCCGTCGCGACTGAGGGGGCTTGAGAGGATGGGGGCGTTTACCCCCGCGTGAGAGGACTCTCAAGCCGGATTCCCCAACCTGGCCGGGAACCGGTCAGGGGAAGGGCGGGAGCGGTTTCGTCTCGCCGGGTCGAAGGCCGCCGAGGTGGCGCAGGATCATGTCGTAATCGCGATGACCTGGCGGGTAGGCCAGGCGGGCATCGCCCATCGCCCCGCCCTGCCGCGCGATCAGGTCGAGCACGATCGTCCGGTCGGGCTCCATGCGCGCCGTGCCGATCGGCGCCGCCGAGGGCGCGGCCGGCTGGGCGCGCGCGGCGCCGGGCAGGACCAGCGTCGCCGCCAGCACCGCCCGGCGCCCGCCGCGGCTCACGCGCGGAGCACCACCGGCGGCTCCGTCCGCTCCCGTTTCACCAGCAGCTTGTTCAGCGCATGCACGTAGGCGCGGGCCGAGGCCACGATGGTGTCGGTATCCGCCCCCTGCCCGTCCACCAGCTTGCCGCCCTCCTCGAGCCGCACGGTCACGCGCGCCTGGGCATCGGTGCCGCCGGTGACCGACTGCACGGCGTAGAGCTTGAGGTTCACATCATGCGGGAAGGCGTTGCGCAGCGCGTTGAAGGTGGCGTCCACCGCGCCGTCGCCGGCGGCGACACCGTCGCGGCTCTCGCCATCCACCTCGAGCGTGATGGAGGCGGTCGGCTTCGTCGCCATGCCGGTCGCGACCGTCAGCGCCGTCAGCCGGATGCGGTCGTTGCCGCGGACGACCTCGTCATCGACCAGGGCGGCGATGTCCTCGTCGTAGACGACCTTCTTGCGGTCGGCGAGATCCTTGAACCGGCGGAAGGCGTCGTTGAGCTGGTTGTCGCCGATATCGTAGCCCATGGCCTTCAGCTTGTCGCGGAAGGCCGCACGGCCCGAATGCTTGCCCATCACCAGGGAGGTGTTCGACCAGCCGACGCTCTCGGGCGTCATGATCTCGTAGGTCGACTTGTCCTTCAGCACGCCGTCCTGGTGGATGCCCGATTCATGCGCGAAGGCGTTGCGGCCGACGATCGCCTTGTTGGGCTGCACGTCGAAGCCGGTGATGGTGGCGAGCAGCCGGCTGGTGCGCAGGATGTTGGTGGTGACGATGTTGTTCTTCGTGGCGATCGCGTCGTGGCGCGTGCGCAGCGCCATGACGATCTCCTCGAGGCTCGCATTGCCGGCGCGTTCGCCGATGCCGTTGATGGTGCTTTCCACCTGGCGGGCGCCGGCGCGGATCGCCGCGATGGTGTTGGCCACCGCGAGGCCGAGGTCATTGTGGTTGTGGGTGGACAGGATGACCCTGTCCGCACCGGGCACACGTTCGCGCACCATGGTGAAGATGCGGTGCATGTCCTCCGGCAGGGCGTAGCCGACCGTGTCGGGGATGTTGATGGTGGTGGCGCCGGCCTTGATGGCGGCCTCCACGCAGCGGCAGAGGAAATCGGGGTCGGTGCGGGTGCCGTCCTCGGCCGACCATTCCACGTCGTCGGTGTGCTGGCGGGCCAGGGAGACGCTGCTGGTGACCAGGTCCAGCACCTGCTCGGGCTCCAGCCGCAGCTTCACCCGCATGTGCAGCGGGCTGGTCGAGACGAAGGTGTGGATGCGCTTGCGCGCGGCGGGCTTCACCGCTTCCGCGGCGCGCAGGATGTCGGCGGGTGCGGTGCGGGACAGGCCGCAGACCACCGGGCCGTCCTTGGCGAAGTGCTGCGCGATCGACAGCACGCTCTCGAAATCGCCGGGGGAGGCGATGGGGAAGCCGGCCTCCATCACGTCGATGCCGAGTTCCCACAGGGCCTCGGCCATGCGCAGCTTCTCCTCGAGGTTCATGGAGAAGCCGGGCGACTGCTCGCCGTCGCGCAGGGTGGTGTCGAAGATGATGATGCGGTCGTCTTCGAGCTTGCCGAAGGAGGGATGGGTGATGGCCATGTCAGGCGTTTCCTGTTTGGCGATGATGTGGATGCGCGCGTTCGGTCCCAGGTTCCCCTGAGCGGTGTCCGGCCGAGATCAGCCGGGCGTCACGCCCAGGGGCGGATAAGTCGAAGGAGAAGGAGGCCGAGCGGCGCGCGCGCGGCGGCCGGGGCGGGGAGCCCCAGGATCAGGCCGGCCGGGATGGCGCGCATGGTCATCGCGGACGGGACTTTAGCCGCGCCCTTCCCGCCCCCGCAAGCGGGGATCGGCGGATCAGCCGCAGGTGATGCTGCGCACCACGCCGCCCTCGACGAGGACGGTCGCGCGATCCGGGCGGTAGTCCCGCGTCATCGGCGTTTCCGGGCCGCCGACGCGGATCGTGCGGATGCCGGGCATACGGTCCAGCGCGGCACGTGCTGCTTCGGGGCTGCCGCCGATCAGGGCGGGGAACTCCCCCTGGTGGCGGAAGCAGCCTTCCTGCGCCTGGGCACGGGCCGCCGCGGCCGAAAGGAACAGCAGCGCGGCGGCCAGGCGGATCATTGCGTGCGACCCTCCCGCGCGAGCTCGGCGATCAGCGGGCGCAGCTCGGCTTCCTCCCTTGCCCAGTAGGCGGCGAAGCCCTCGGGGCCCTGGAAGGTGATGGGGATGTTGAGCTGCCGCATGCGCTCGGCGTGCTCGGGTGCCCTGATGGCCCGCTCCAGGGCGCCAGCGAGCTGGGCCTGCACATCGGGCGGCAGGCCCGCCGGGCCGACGAAGGCGCGCGTCGATCCGGCGACGATGTCGTAGCCCTGCGCGCGCGCCGTGGGCACGCCCGGCAGGAAGGGACTTTCCTGCGGGGAGAGTACCGCGAGCGCCCGCACCGCCCCCTGCCGCATCTGCGCGCTGGCGGTGCCGACGGCGAAGATCGCCGCTTCCGTCTGCCCCCCGAGCAGCGCCGTCAGCGCCGGCCCCGCGCCGTTGAAATGCACCTGGTTGAAGCTGACGCCCGCCAGGCGCTGCAGGCGGATGGAGGCGAGGTGCTCATGCCCGAGCTGCCCGTTGTCCGACATGCGGAAATCATCCGGCCGGGCCTTCGCCGCTGCGACCATGTCCGCCAGGCTGCGTAGCGGGCTGTCGGCGCGCACCACGATGGCGCCGGGGTCCGTCACGTGGAGCGCGAGCGGCGTGAAGCTCTCCCGCGTGAACCCGGCCTGCCGCGCCGGATCGAGGTAGAGCGTGGTGGTCTGCGGCCAGAGCCCGTAGGCGATGGTCAGCCCGTCCGGCCGGGCGCGGGCGACCTGCGCCATGCCGATCTGGCTGCCGGCGCCGGGGCGGTTCAGCACCACCACGGGCGCGCCGAGTTCCCGTTCGAGCAGGGGTGCGAGGGCGCGCGCGCCGATGTCGTTCCCGCCGCCCGGCGGATAGGGAACGATGAGTTCGAGCGTTCGGCCGGCCTGCGCCAGCGCGCCGCGCGCGAGGGCGATCGCCGGCAGGGCAAGGACGGCGCGGCGGCCCGGGGCGGCGAGGTGGCGAGGCGTGGTCATCAAGGCATCTCCAGCATGGATCCCGGCGCCCGGGCGGAGCGCCCGGTCCGGCGGCGATGCACGCAATACCCGTGCCGCGCGGCGGTCCGGCCGCGTGGAGCGATGCTACGCCGCCGGCGGGTGCGTCGCCCACCAGTGGCGCGCGATGTCGGCGCGGCGGCAGACCCAGACGTCCTTCTCCCGCGCCACGCGGGCGAGGAAGCGCTGCAGCGCCGCCGCGCGCCCGGGGCGGCCGACGAGGCGGCAATGCAGCCCGACCGACATCATCTTCGGCGCCCCGGCCCGGCCTTCGGCGAGCAGCACCTCGAAGGCGTCGGTGACGTGCCTCTCCCACCCGTCCGGCCCCGCGAAGCCCGGCGGCACGGCGTATTTCATGTCGTTGTTGTCGAGCGTGTAGGGGATGACGAGGTGCGGCTTCCCCGCCGCCGTGACGTAGTGCGGCAGGTCGTCGTCATAGGCGTCGGAATCATAGAGGAAGCCGCCGTGCTCGGCGACCAGCCGCCGCGTGTTCGGGCTGATGCGGCCGGTGTACCAGCCGACGGGGCGGGAGCCGGTCAGGCGCTCGATGGTCGCGACGCAGCGGGCGATCTCGGCGCGCTCCGCCGCCTCGTCCATGCCGTGGTAGTCGATCCAGCGCCAGGCATGGGAGGCGACCTCATGCCCCGCGGCGGCGAAGGCGCGGGCGGCCTCCGGGTTCAGCTCCAATGCGCGGCCGACGCCGTAGACGGTCAGCGGCAGGCCGTGCGCGGCGAAGGCGCGCAGCACGCGCCAGACGCCGGCCCGGGCACCGTAGTCGAACTGGGATTCCACCGTGCGGTTGCGTTCGCCGAGCACGGGGGAGCCGCCGGGGACCTCATGCAGATAGAGCTCGCTGCCGGCATCGCCGTTCAGAACCGTGTTCTCGCCGCCCTCCTCGTAGTTCAGCACGAAGGAGAGGGCGAGCTTCGCCCCGCCCGGCCATTGCGGGTCGGGCGGCGTCGGGCCGTAGCCCAGGAAGTCGCGCGGGTAGTCCGTATCGGCGGCGAGGAGATGCGGCGTCTCTGTCATGGCAACAGCCTCCGGCCCGCCGCCGCCCGCCGTCAAGCGCGCGGGATCAGCCGCGGGGTACGAAGGACGGCACGTCGCTCGGACCGAGCGTCGGCCCGCAGGCCAGGGCCTGGGTCGTGCCCGTCACGCGGCCGAGGTCGTCCAGCAGGTCGTTCGTCAGTCGATAATCCTCCGACTGCTCCGAGGCGCTGCTGGTGAAGCGCGTGTTCTGTCCGGTGCGCTGGTTCGTCCGCGCTGCATAGGTCCAGACCGGCTGCCACACCCCGCCATCCATGTAGACGATGTAGAAATACGAATAATCCATGTCACCTTCTGTGGTGTCATAGATGTCGTATTTCAGATGGATGGAGCCGATCCGGTACTGGTATTCGGTGCTAGAACCGCTGAATTCCTGGTAGCGGCCGCGGTCGTTCTTCTCAAGGTCGAAGCGGAAGTGGTGCTGGTTGTTGCGGCCCCATTCCAGCAGGATATACCCGCGTGGGTTGTAGCTGGTGCGGCCGATGTCGCGCAGCTCGCCCTCCGTGATCACGAACCCCATCGATGTCGCTCCTTCGCCCCCGCGAGGACCGGGATGCTACCGCAACGATGCGGCGGCGGCGACCTCTTCCCGCATGACGCGATCATGAAAAGGGCGCCGGAGATCTCCCCCCGGCGCCCCTTCGATCCGCCGCTGGCGGCCCGGATCAGTTCTTCGCCTTGTCCACCAGGGCGTTCTTCTTGATCCACGGCATCATGCCGCGCAGCTTCTCGCCCACTTCCTCGATCGGGTGCTCGGCCAGGCGGCGCCGCGTCGCCTTGAAGGAGGCCTGGTTCACCTTGTTCTCGAGCATCCAGTCGCGGGCGAAGCGGCCGGACTGGATGTCCTCCAGCACGCGCTTCATCTCCGCCTTGGTCTCGGCGGTGATGATGCGCGGGCCGGTGACGTACTCGCCGTATTCGGCGGTGTTGGAGATCGAGTAGTTCATGTTGGCGATGCCGCCCTCATAGATGAGGTCGACGATCAGCTTCACTTCGTGGAGGCACTCGAAATACGCCATCTCGGGGGCGTAGCCGGCCTCGACCAGCGTCTCGAAGCCGGCCTTGATGAGCTCGACCAGGCCGCCGCAGAGCACGGTCTGCTCGCCGAAGAGGTCGGTCTCGCATTCCTCCTTGAAGGTCGTCTCGATCACGCCCGAGCGGCCGCCGCCGATGGCGGAAGCGTAGGACAGCGCGATCTCGAGCGCATTGCCGCTCGGGTTCTGGTGCACCGCGACCAGGCAGGGCACGCCGCCGCCCTTCTGGTACTCGGAACGCACGGTGTGGCCCGGGCCCTTCGGCGCGATCATGAAGACGTCGAGGTCAGGGCGCGGGTCGAGCAGGTTGAAGTGCACGTTGAGGCCGTGCGCGAAGGCGATGGCCGCACCCTGCTTCAGGTTGGCGTGCAGGCTCTCGCGGTAGAGGTCGCCCTGCAGTTCGTCCGGCGTCAGCACCATGACGACGTCGGCCCACTTGGCGGCATCCGCCGGGGTCATCACCTGGAAGCCGGCGGCCTCGGCCTTCTGCCAGGACCCGCCGGGACGCACGCCGATGACCACGTCCTTCACGCCGGAATCGCGCATGTTCATCGCATGCGCATGGCCCTGGCTGCCGAAGCCGATGACCGCGACCTTCCTGGCCTTGATCAGGTTCACATCCGCATCGCGGTCGTAATAGACGCGCATCGTCGCGCTCTCCTTCCCTACGGGGTCTCGAAAGAATTCAGATCAAGCCGCGCGGCCCGCGCGCGATCGCCACCGCACCCGTCCGCGACACCTCCGCCAGCCCGATCGGCCGCATCAGCGCGCAAAAGGCGTCGATCTTCTCCGCCGCGCCCGTCATCTCGAACACGAAGGATCCGGTGGTCGCATCCACCACGCGGGCGCGGAAGGCATCCGCCAGCCGCAGCGCCTCGACGCGGTTCTCGCCCTTGCCCACCACCTTGATGAGCGCCAGCTCGCGCGTCAGATGCGGGCCTTCCAGCGTCAGGTCCGACACCTTGTGCACCGGCACCAGGCGGTCGAGCTGCGCCTTGATCTGCTCGATCACCATCTCGGTGCCGGAGGTCACGACGGTGATGCGGGAGATCCGCCCCGTCTCGTCCACCGGCGCGACCGTCAGGCTGTCGATGTTGTAGCCGCGGCCCGAGAACAGGCCGATGACCCGGGCCAGCACGCCGGCCTCGTTCTCCACCAGCACGGCGATGGTCGCCGCGCGCTGCGCGTTTCCGTTCTCCGACATGTTCCGCGCCCCTCAGACCAGGACCTTGCCTTCGTCGGTGACGCCCTTGACGCCACCTTCCTGCTCCTCGCCGAGGATCATCTCGTTGTGCGCGGCGCCGGAGGGGATCATCGGGAAGCAGTTCTCGTCCTTCGCGACGGCGATGTCGGCGATCACGGGGCCGGGATGGGCGATCATCTCGCGGATGCCGGCGTCTAGGTCATCGGCCTCGGTCACGCGGATGCCCTTGGCGTGGAAGCTCTCCGCGAGCTTCACGAAGTCGGGCAGCGCAGCGGAGTAGGATTCCGAATACCGCCCGCCATGCAGCAGCTCCTGCCACTGGCGGACCATGCCCATGTACTCGTTGTTCAGGATGAAGACCTTCACCGGCAGGCGGTACTGCGCGAGCGTCCCCATCTCCTGGATGTTCATCAGGATGGAAGCCTCGCCGGCGATGTCGATCACCAGCGCGTCCGGATGCGCGATCTGCACGCCCATCGCCGAAGGCAGGCCGTAGCCCATCGTGCCCAGGCCACCGCTCGTCATCCAGTGGTTCGGCTGCTGGAAGCCGAAATACTGGGCCGCCCACATCTGGTGCTGGCCGACCTCGGTGGTGATGAAGGTCTCGCGGCCGAGTTCCTTCGTGATCTCGTACAGCCGCTTCACCGCGTGCTGCGGCTTGATGATCCTGCCTTCCTGCCGGTAGCGCAGGCAGTCCTTGGCGCGCCATTCGTCGATCTGGCGCCACCAGGCGGTCAGCACGTGCTTGTCCTGCGGCGCTTCCTCCTTCTTCCAGCACTCGATCAGCGCGGCGAGCACGCGGCCCGCATCGCCGACGATCGCAACATCCACCGGCACGTTCTTGTTGATCGAGGACGGGTCGATGTCCGCGTGGATCTTCTTCGAGTCCGGCGAGAAGGCATTGAGCCGCCCCGTCACCCGGTCGTCGAAGCGCGCGCCGATGTTCAGCATGACGTCGCAGCCATGCATGGCGAGGTTCGCCTCGTAGGTCCCGTGCATCCCCAGCATGCCGAGGAACTGCCGGTCGTCGGCCGGGAAGGCGCCGAGGCCCATCAGCGTGTTCGTGCAGGGGAAGCCCGTCATGCGCACGAACTCGGTCAGCAGGCGGGACGCCTCCGGTCCCGCATTGATGACGCCGCCGCCGGCATAGACGATCGGACGCTTCGCCGCCTTCAGCAGGCGCACCGCCTTGCGGATCTGCTCGGCATCCGGCTCGGTCTGCGGGCGGTAGGAACGGTGCTCGGTGCTCGGCGGCTCCGTGTAGGGCGCCTTGTTGATCAGGATGTCCTTCGGCAGGTCGACCACGACCGGGCCGGGACGGCCGGACTTCGCCACGTAGAAGGCCTCATGCACCACGCGGGCGAGGTCGGCGGACTTCTTGACCAGGTAGTTGTGCTTGGTCGCCGGCCGCGTGATGCCGGTGGTGTCGGCTTCCTGGAAGGCGTCGTTGCCGATCAGGTGCGTCGGCACCTGGCCGGTCAGGCACACGATAGGAATGCTGTCCATCAGCGCATCCACCAGGCCCGTGACCGCATTGGTCGCACCGGGGCCGGAGGTCACCAGCACGCAGCCCACCTTGCCGGTGGAGCGCGCATAGCCCTCGGCCGCATGCACCGCGGCCTGCTCGTGGCGCACCAGGATGTGGCGGATGGCGTTCTGCTGGAAGATCGCGTCGTAGATCGGCAATACCGCGCCGCCGGGATAGCCGAAGATGACCTCGACGCCGTTGTCCTTCAGCGCGCGCAGGACGACCTCCGCGCCCGACATCGTCAGGGCGTCGGCGGTGCTGGCGGGCTTGGTGGCGGCGGACATCGGGGTTGTCTTTCCTTCAATGCGGCACCCCCGCGCGGAGGCTCCGGCGGGCGGGGCCGCTCCCTTAGACCCGCTGTTGCGGCGCGTCAACGCACCCCGTCAACAAATGTGAAGACTTCGGCGAACATTCTTTCCGATAATTGCGCAACACCCGTGATCCGCGCATGGATCGTATGCGTCAGGCTCGGATCGGCCAGGGGGTGATGGCGGAACCAGGTGGCCTGCCGCTTGGTGTACTGCCCGGTATTGAGGATCGCCCGCCGCGACGCCTCCTCCAGCGTCATCCGCCCGGCCAGGTGGGCCGCCAGTTCCGGCACGCCATGCGCCCGCATCGCCGGCAGGGCGGGGTCGAGGCCCTGGGCCGCCAGGGCGCGCACCTCATCGATTGCGCCGCCGGCCAGCATCGCCTGCCAGCGCGCGGCGATGGCGGCGCGCAGCGCCTCCCGCGGCGGGTCGAGCAGGATGGCCGCGAAGCGCCAGGGCGCCGGGCCGGTGCCGCCGCCCGCCTGCCAGGCGGAAAGTCCCCTTCCCGTCCCCCGCCAGACCTCCCAGGCGCGGGCGAGCCGCTGGCTGTCGGAAGGGCGCAGCCGCGCCGCGGTATCAGGGTCGGCTGCCGCGAGGCGGGCATGCAGCGCCGCCGGGCCTTCCTCGGCCAGCAGGCGCCGCGCCTCGGCCCGCGCCGCCTCCGGCACCGGCGGGACCTCGGACAGGCCCTGGGTCAGGGAGGAAAAATACATCCCCGTCCCGCCACACAGGATCGGCAGCCGGCCGGCCGCACGGGCCTCCTCCATCGCCGCCAGCGCCTCCCCCCGCCACCAGGCGACGCTTGCGGCCTCCGCCGCCGGGCGCACGCCGTAGAGGCGATGCGGCACGCGTGCCTCCTCCTCCTCCGTCGGGCGGGCGGTGATGACGCGCAGTTCGCGATAGACCTGCATGCTGTCGGCATTGATCACCGTGCCGCCGAGCCGTTCGGCGATGGCGAGCGCCAATGCCGACTTGCCGCTCGCGGTCGGCCCGGCCAGCAGCAGGGCTGGCGGTTGATCCGTGGTCATGGCAGGGGCATACCCCGGCGCGCATGGACCATGTTCTGACCCTGATCGCCCCCCGTGGCGGGCTTTCCGCCGCGATGCTCCACCGCGCGCGCGAGGCGCTGGCCGCCCTCGGCGCCGCCGCCGGCACGCCGGACTGGCTGGCGCCCGAGGAAGCGGCCGACCTGCCCTTCGCCGGCCTGTCGCCGGACCAGGCCGACGCCGCCGCGCGCGCCGCGCTGACCGGGGAAGCGGTGGACATCATCGCCCAGGACACGGCCGGCCGGCGCAAGCGCATGCTGATCGCCGACATGGACAGCACCATCGTCACCACCGAGACGCTGGACGAACTCGCCGGCCAGGCCGGGATCAAGGACCGCATCGCCGCCATTACCAAGCGCGCGATGAACGGCGAGCTCGACTTCGAGGGCGCGCTGCGCGAGCGCGTCGGCATGCTGAAGGGGCTGGAAGTCGCCGCGCTCGAACGCACCTGGGAAGAAACCGAGCTGATGCCCGGCGCGCGGGAACTGGTCGCGACCATGCGCGCCGCCGGCGCCCGCTGCGCGCTGGTCTCCGGCGGCTTCACCTACTTCACCGGCCGCGTCGCCGCGCTGGTCGGGTTCCACGAGCACCACTCGAACACGCTCCTCGAGGCGGAGGGCCGCCTGACCGGTCATGTCGCCGAACCCATCCTCGGGCGCAACGCCAAGCTGGCGACGCTGAAGCGGCTCGCCGCCGAGGACGGGCTCGCGCTGGCGGAAACGCTGGCGGTTGGCGACGGCGCCAACGACCTCGACATGATCAAGGCGGCCGGGCTCGGCGTGGCGTTCCGCGCCAAGCCGGTGGTCGCCGCGGCGGCGCGGGCGCGGGTGGATCATGGCGACCTGCGCGCGCTGCTCTTCGCACAGGGCTATCGCGCGGCGGAATTCGCCGGCAGCTGAGGAGGACCGATCGAGGGGGCTTTGCCCCCTCGAACTCCCCCAGCAGGGGACACGGTCCCCTGCACCCGCGAGTACTTGCGTCTTGGTTTCCAAAGGCCTTTCGGCCTTTGGCGGGGAGAGCTTGAGAGGGGCGGCGCCCCTCTCAATCCGCCGCCCGCATCAATCACCCGTCCGGTGCCATCCCGGCACCAGCACCCAACGGCCGTCGAACCGCTCCAGCAAGTCGCGCGCCGGATCCATGCCGGCACGGGCGCGGGCGAGCGCGGCCTCGTCGCCCAGCACGTAGAAGGTGCGCGGCTCGTGCTCGCCACGTTCCAGGCGGCGCGCGACGGCGGCATTCAACGCCTCCACCGCGCGCGGATCGAGCCGCGCCAGATAGACCGCATCCGTCTGCAGCCCGAGCGTCGCGGCATAGACCGCCACCTCCTCCCAGTTCGTCGCCTGCATGCCGGTCGGTACGACACGCACGAAGGTGTAGCGCCGCGCCGCTTCCAGCCAGAAGGGATCGGACAGGCGCAGCGGCACGGTCGGCGGCTGCGGCGCGAAATAGTGGTGCAGCCGCGCAAGGCCCGGACGGAGATCGGCCGCCTGCAGCATCAGCGCGGCGAACAGCAGCAGCCCCGCGCGCCGGCCGCCGAGCCCGCGCACCAGCGCCACCGCCGCGCCGAACAGCGCCGCATAGAGCACCGGCCAGAAGAAGCGCTCCGAGGCGCGCAGCGCATCGGCCTTCGCGACCAGCCAGTCCGGCAGGGGGATCAGTTCGAACTCCCGCCCGCCGATCGCCACGCGATGCGTCACGGCGAGGAGCAGCAGCCCCGCCAGCACCAGCAGCAGCGCCCAGTGCCGGCGCAGCCTTCCCCGCGGGCCGAGCAGCCACGCCAGCGCGCCCAGCGCCAGCACCGCCAGCACGCCGAGGCCAGGGTAGGAATTCCCGGCCTCCAGATGGTCTGCGGTCTCGAAATCGGGCAGCAGCCCGCCCCAGTAGCCACCATCGAAGGGCCCCAGCAGGTCGAGCTGCATCCGGCCGTAGCCGCCCCAGGTGCCGCCGAAGCCGCCGCCGAGCAGAAAGAACCCGCCCGCCCAGAGACCCAGCACGCCCGATGCCGGCACCGCCACTGCCTCGACCGCGATGCGCACGCCGCCCCGCCGTTCCGCATCCGACGCCCGGGCCAGCCAGTCCGCGGCCCAAAGCGCGCCCACCATCGGCAGCAGATAGGCCTGGATGAGGGAGGCTGCGCCCAGCAGCGCTGCCCAGGCCACCGCCCGCCGCCCGCCCTGCCCCGGCACCATGCAGAGCCATAGCCCCATCAGCAGCAGGAACTGGCCACCGAGGGCGAAGTGCCCGCCGAGCCGCCCCAGCAGCAGCGGCTGCAGCACGAACAGCCCGGCCACCGAAAGCCGCGCCAGCGGCTCCCTCGTGGCCAGACCCATCAGCCGCCAGGCGAGCAAAGCCTGCAAGGCACCGCAGGCATAGATCCACAGGCCCCAATACTGGTTCACCTCGACGAGCGGCCGCAGCGCCTTGAAGAGGAAGGCCAGCAGCGGGATCGAGTCCGAGTAGAAGATCGAGGAGGCCAGCTCCATCCCGAGGCCCGGATTCGCCCCGGGCGGCCAGCGCCAGGCGTCGCGCGCGAAGGCGGTCCAGCCGAGCCAGTACTGCACCGGGTCCGGCCCGATGCGGCCCGAGAGCATCCAGCCCGTGTCACCAGGCGGCAGGATGAAGCCGCCGAAGGCGGAATAGATGACGAAGAGGCCAAGGGCGGCAGCGGCCGCGCCGCCGATCAGGTCGGGGAGGCGAGTCTCCGGGGGCATGGCGGTGCGGAAAAGAAGGTCGGGGGGAAGAGAACTTCCCCCCGCACCCCCCAACCTTCTTTGGCACCTGGGGACTGACAGCCGAAGTGAGTTCCCAAGGGACAAAGAAGGGAGGGGGATCGGGGGAGGTTCCCCTCCCCCGACCTTCTCAGCCCGGCGCCCCGCGTTCCCCGCGCAGCCGCAGCGGCACGAAGCGCTGCCCGCCCGAGCCTTCCACCGCGAACAGCGCCACCCCGCGGTTCTGCTGCCGCAGCCGCGCGATGCGTTCCTGCACCTCGGCGGGCGTGCCCACCCTTTCCTGCTGCACCTCGACGATCACGTCGCCCGGGCGCAGTTCGCGTTCAGCCGCGGGGCTGTTGGGCGCGACCTCCACGATCACCACGCCGCGCTGTTCGGCGCGCAGGTTGAAGCGCTGCCGCAGCTCGTCGGTGATGGCCATGACGCGCAGGCCGAGGCCCGCGAGTTCCACCGGCTGCGCCGGCTGGGCGGGCGCGGGCGCGGCGCCGGCCTGCGCCTGTTCGGTCGGCAGCTCGCCTAGGGTGACGGTGACCGTCTCCTCCTTGCCGTCGCGCCAGATCACGACGGGCACCTCGACGCCCACCATGTTGTCAGCGACGATGCGCGGCAGGTTGCGCATCTCCCGCACATCCACGCCGTTGAAGCGCAGGATGACGTCGCCGGCGCGGATGCCGGCCTTGGCCGCCGGCCCGTCTTCCTGCGCGCGCGCCACCAGCGCGCCGCGGGCACCGCCCGGCAGGCGCAGGGCCTCGGCGATCTCGTCCGTCACCTGCTGGATGTTCACGCCGAGCCAGCCGCGGCGGACGCGCCCGCCGTCGCGCAGCTGCGCGACGATGCGCTGCGCCAGGTTCGACGGGATGGCGAAGCCGATGCCGATCGACCCGCCGGAGGGCGAGTAGATGGCCGTGTTGATGCCGATCACCTGGCCCGCCAGGTTGAACAGCGGCCCGCCGGAATTGCCGCGGTTGATCGCGGCGTCCGTCTGGATGAAGTCGTCGTACAGCCCCTGGCGGATATCACGCCCGCGGGCCGAGACGATGCCCGCCGTCACCGAGCCGCCAAGGCCGAAGGGGTTGCCGATGGCGACCACCCAGTCGCCCACCTGCGCCTCGTCCGAATTGCCGAAGCTGACCGCGGTCAGCGGCCTGTCGGTGCGGATGCGCAGCACCGCGATGTCGGTGCGCGGGTCGGTGCCGAGCAGCTCCGCGCGGATCGAGGTGTTGTCGGAGAGGATGACGTTGATCTCGTCGGCGCCGTCGATGACGTGGTTGTTGGTGACGACGATGCCTTCCTGCGCATCGATGACGAAGCCGGACCCCAGCGACTGGCCGCGCCGCTGCGGCCGCTGCGGCGCCTGCGGGCCCTCGCCCTGGCCGGGCGGGCGGTTGCGGTTGAAGAAGTCGCGGAAGAACTCCTCGAAGGGGCTGCCCGGCGGGGCTTGCGGCACCTCGGGGGCATCCGGGCGGCCGGGGCGCGCCTGCACCGCCTGGCTGGTCGAGATGTTGACCACGGCGGGCAGCAATTGCCGCGCCAGCGGCGCGAAGGTCTCCGGCGCGCGCTGCGCCAGCGCCACGGGAGCGAGGGCGGGAACCGCAAGAAGGGCGGCGAGGACAAGAACGGCGAAGCGCACGGTGGGGCACCTCATGGGAAGATACGATGTCAGGGTCGTCGGGACAGCATGTGGGAGCCCGGACCTGGGACGGAAGCCGCCATCATGCAATGAAACGCCGCACGGGGGCAGTCTTCCCTGGATGCGTTACATTCCCTTGAGCAGCCAGGCCAGCGCAACACCGATCGCCGCCGCCACCAGCCCGCCGACGCGCAGGCGATGCTCCGGCGCCTCGGCCAGCCGGGCGAGGGCCCGGCGCATGGCCCCGGGCGCCAGGGCGTAGGCGATCCCCTCCAGGGCGAGGACGACCGCCACGCCCTGGAGAAGGTCCGTCAGGGTCACTGCGGGGTCGCAGCGCCCGGCAGCGGCGCCAGCGGCCGTCCGCCGCTCTCCCGGAAGAAGCGGAAGAACTCGGAATCGGGGGTCATCACCATGCGGGTGTTCCCCTCCGAGAAGGCCTCGCGATAGGCCTGCATGGACCGCCAGAACTGGAAGAAGTCGAGATCGCGCTGGAAGGCCTCCGCGACGATGCGGATCGCCTCCTGCTCACCCTGGCCGCGCAGCACGTCGGACTGGGCCTGCGCCTCGGCGAGCAGCACGGTGCGCTCGCGCTCGGCGCCGGCACGCACGCGCTGCGCCACCTCCGCACCTTCCGCGCGGGCTTCCCGGGCGACGCGCTCGCGCTCGGACTGCATGCGGGAGAGGATGGCCTGGGTGTTCTCCTCCGGCAGGTCGGCGCGGCGGATGCGGACATCCACCACCTCGATGCCGAACTGCCGCGCCTCGGCGTTCACCTGGCCTCGGATCTCGCCCATGATCCGCGGGCGGTCGGTGGAGAGCACCGAAAGCAGCGGCTCATTGCCCAGCACGCGCCGCAGCGAGGAGGAGACGATCGAGTTCAGCCGCGCGCGGATTCCGCCCTCGGTCGCGCCGACCGTCTGGTAGAACACCAACGGATCGGTGATGCGGTAGCGGGTGAAGCTGTCCACGATCAGCCGGCGCTGGTCGCCGAGGATGACTTCCTCACCCGGGGCGTCGAAGTCGAGCAGCCGGCGGTCGAAGGTGATGACCGACTGGATGAACGGGATCTTCGCATGCAGGCCCGGCTTGTCGATGACGCGGATCGGCTCGCCGAACTGCGTGATCAGCACCTGCTGGGTCTGGTGGACGGTGAAGAGCGTCGAGGCCGTCGTCACGATGATGACGGCGAGGACGGCGAGCAGCGCGAAGGTGCGGTTCATCGCGGCATCCCCTGGCTGCGGCCCTGCACGCCCGGGCCCTGCGGCAGGGCGGGCAGCGGCGCGGGCCGGTTGGTCGGAAGGCCGCCCTGCGCCGGGCGCGGCACCGCCGCCCCTTCGCCGAGCGGCAGGAAGGGCACGATTCCCTGCAGCCGGTCATCGACGATGATCATCGGGTTGCGCCGCAGGATCTCCTCCATCGTCTCGAGGTAGAGGCGCCGCACGGTCACGTCCTGTGCGGACTGGTAGGCGGTGAGCACGCTGGTGAAACGTGCCGCCTCGCCGCGGGCGCGGGCGATCTGGCTCTCGCGCGCACCCTGCGCTTCCTGCACCAGGCGCTCGGCCTCGCCGCGGGCACGGGGGATGATGTCGTTGCGGAAGGATTCCGCCTCGTTGCGGGCGCGCTCGCGGTCGGCATTGGCGCGCTGCACGTCGCGGAAGGCATCGATGACCTGGCTGGGCGGATCGACCTTCTGCAGCTGCACCTGCACGATCTCGATGCCCGCGCCGTACTGGTCCATGATCGCCTGGGTGCCGCGGCGCACTTCCTGTTCGATCTGCGCGCGGGCTTCCGTCAGGGCGGGCTGGATCGGCGTGCGGCCGATCACTTCCCGCATCACCGATTCGGCGGCGGACTTCACCGTGCTTTCCGGGTTGCGGGTGTTGAACAGGAATTCGCCCGCGTCACGGATGCGCCAGAAGACGGCGACGTCGATGTCGATGATGTTCTCGTCGCCCGTCAGCATCAGCGATTCGGCGAGCACATCGCGCGCCGGCTGGATGCGGCCGGTGATCACCGGCGCCTCCTGCGCGCCGACGAAGCCGATATCGACGCGATTGATGCGCGTCACGCGCGGCGTCGTCACGGTCTCGACCGGCCAGGGAATGTGATAGTTGAGGCCGGGGAAGGCGACACGGTCGAAGGCGCCGAAGCGCATCACCACGCCCTGTTCGTCGGGCTGCACGCGGAAGAATCCCGAAGCGGCCCAGACCGCCACCAGCACGATGCCCAGCAGCGCGACGCCCTTGCCCCCGCCGCGCGGCAGGAAGCGGCGCACCGCGTCCTGCGCCTGGCGGATCATGTCGTCGAGGTCGGGGCCTCGCCCGCCGCCCGGCCCGACCGGGCCGCCGCCGCCGGGCGGGGGCGGCGAGCCCCACGGCCCACCCGGCCGCGGGTTCCCCCAGGGACTTTGTCCGCCGCTGTTGTTCCAGGGCATTCGACGCTGGGCCTCCGTATTCCAACCAGTGGTGACGACTTGCCCGGCGCCTGCCATTGAGGGGTGCAGGAAGGGCGACGCCCGACCATATGGGCGCCGGCCGGGCGCCGGGGACGCCTCATCGAAGGACACCCTCGCCGGCCGGGCCGATATTGTCCAGGAATGAGGGCATTTCAAGCGATGGCTGAGACTCTGGCGGAAGCGGTGACCGCCGCGCTGAGGGCCGTGATGGACCCGGCGACGGGTCGGGATGTGGTGTCGGCCGGCATGGTCCAGGGCCTCGCAGCGCGCGACGGGATGGTGCAGTTCTCGTTGCAGGTTCCGCGCGAACGCGCCGCGGAGCTCGAGCCGTTGCGGCTCGCGGCGCAGAGGGCCGCCGCCGCCGTGCCGGGCGTGCTGAACGCGACCGTGGTCCTGACCGCGCACCGGGAGGCCGCGCCGCAGCCCGCGACGCCGCGCCAGGCCGCGCGCGCCCCCTCCGGCCAGGGACCGATGCTGTTGCCGGAGGTCGGCGCCATCGTCGCCGTCGCCTCGGGCAAGGGCGGGGTCGGCAAGTCCACCACCGCGGTGAACCTCGCCGTCGCGCTCGCCGCGCAGGGGCTGAAGGTCGGGCTGCTGGATGCCGACATCTACGGGCCGTCCCTGCCGCAGATGCTCGGCACGCGGGAGAAGCCCCGTGCGACCGGGCAGCGCATCACGCCGCTGTCGCGCTGGGGGCTGAAGGCGATGTCGATCGGCTTCCTGGTCGATGAGGAGACGCCGATGATCTGGCGCGGCCCGATGGTGATGGGCGCGCTCGAGCAGATGATGGGCCAGGTCGAGTGGGGCACGCTCGACATCATGATCGTGGACATGCCGCCGGGCACGGGCGATGCGCAGCTCACCATGTCGCAGCGCGTGCCGCTGGCCGGTGCGGTGATCGTTTCCACACCGCAGGACGTCGCGCTGCTCGATGCCCGCCGCGGCGTGCGGATGTTCGAGAAGGTGAACGTGCCCGTGCTCGGGCTGGTCGAGAACATGTCCTACTACTGCTGTCCGAACTGCGGCCATCGCGCCGATCTGTTCGGCCATGGCGGCGCGCGGCGGGAGGCGGAGCGGCTCGGCGTCGAGTTCCTCGGCGAACTGCCCCTGAAGCTCGCGATCCGCGAGCTGTCGGATGCCGGCACGCCGATCGTCACCGCGCGGCCGGAGACCGAGGAGGCCGAGACCTACCGCCGCATCGCCGCCCGCGTGTGGGAGAAGGCGCGGGCGAAGGCGGCGGGGGGACCGGCGATCGTCATGGAGTGACCCCCGGCCCGCGCGGCCGGCCGGGAGCGACCGCACCGCAGTGCCGCGGGAGGGAACGGCCATGGGCAACGGGCAGAAGTGGCACGAATCGTTCGGGTTCGGCGCGGCGGAGATCGGCGCGCTGTCCCACCTCTATCGCGGCGAGGTCTATCGCAGCACGGTCTGGCGTTCCCGCCTGGACGCGACGACCAACTGGGCGGTGGTGACCACCGGCCTCGCGCTGTCGCTCACCTTCAGCAGTGCGGCAGCCTCTCCCCTGCCGCTGGTGCTGGTCGGCCTGCTGGTCACGGTGTTCCTGCACATCGAGGCGCGGCGCTACCGCTTCTTCGATTTCTGGCGGGTGCGCGCGCATATCCTGGAAACGCAGTTCTTCGGGCCCATCCTGCTCGGCCGTGGCGTGCAGACCGAGAACCACTGGAACGAGGTGCTCTACGAGGACTACCGGCGGCCACGGCTGCACATCAGCTACTGGGATGCGCTCGGGCGCAGGCTGCGCAAGAACTACGGCTGGATCTTCGCCATGCAGGTCGCGGCCTATGCCGGCAAGCTCGTGATCCATCCCGAGCCGTTGGCAAGCTTCGCAGAATTGTGGGAGCGGGCAGCGGTCGGGCCGATCCCGGGCCAGGCCATGCTGGCCGCCGGGCTCTGCTTCCATGGCGGCTGGGTGGCCGTCGCGTTCCTCACCCTGCGTGCGCGGCGCGGCCGCGGGCAAACACGCAGCCTGCCGAGGCACGACCGCGTGCTGGACCTCGCCCGCGAAACGGCATGACGGTCACGCCGTGCGCGCGAAGGCGGCGCAGAGCAGCCCGAGGCGTACCAGGGCAGCGAATGCGTCCTGGCGATGCGCGCAGAGGACGACGACGCCCATCACCGAGGTAAAGATCGCTTCCTTGAACAGCTTGCCGCCGTCGCCATAGGGGTCGATGCCGATCAGCCCGATGGTGTGGAAGAAGATCGCGCCGCTCATCAGCCCGATCGTCAGCAGCGCACCCCAGACACGGGTCAGCGGGATCAGCACCAGGACCGAGGCGACGATTTCGAGACTCGCGACGGTCAGGCGGAAGGGCTTCTCGTAGGCCGGGATGCCGAACCAGTCGGCGAGCGGCTGGAAGATGTAGTCCACCGAGCCGGGATGCCCGGTCAGCTTGTACTGCTGGTACCAGTTGAACTCGTAGGCGATCCGGATCGCGGCGGGCCAGGCGAGCAGGCGCAGGATGCGGTCGGTGCGGGTCGTAGCCGCTCTCCTCGGACGGTGCGCGAGGGGGTCGCCGCCGCGCCGCCGATCGCTACGCGCGCAGCCTCAGCGCTTCAGCGTCATGCGCCCGACGACGAAGCCGAAGGCGAAGGTGCCGAGCAGGATGGCACCCACGTCGCCCAGCAGCGCATGCGCGAGCGGCAGCCCGACCAGCAGCGCCAGGGTGAAGCCGCCGATGAAGATCCAGCGCCGCGCCGCAGGCCCGAGCGAGGCCCAGCGGCCGGCGGACTTCTTCGTCCGCGGCCGCGCCGTCGCGCGTCCCTTGGCCGTGCCGCTCACGGATGCCGCCCTGCCCGCCACGCCTGGCCTCCCTCAGGCGGCATCGCGGCCGAGGGTTTCCATCAGCTCGCGCCATTCGCGCTTCGACAGGCCGGAGCCCTCCTGCGTGACGACCTCGCCGGCCAGCATGCGCTTCACGATGCCCATCATCTGCGCCGACAGCGTGACGGCGCCGAGCCGGTAGTCGCGGAAGGCGTCATAGGCCATCGGCACCCAGGCCCGCACGGTGTCCAGCATCGCCTCGGCATAGACGCGGATCTCGTACTGGGCATGGGTGTCGGCGCGCAGGGAGAGGAAGTGCAGCAGATTGTGCAGATCCGTCTTCCAGTACCATTGCGTATAGGCGTTGAGGGTGAGGTTCATCCGCGCCAGCTCGCGCGCCAGGCCCTGCCGGCCCGGGTCGCGCGGCTTGCCGTCGTCGTCCTCGTTCAGCATCTCGAGGTAGTGGTCGTAGTTGCGCGTCGCGTCCTCGCGCAGCAGGTCGAGCACGCGCGCGGCTTCCTCGCCCTGCAGGATGTCGCCGCGGCCCTGGCGGTTCACCACGGACTGCGCCGCCAGGTGGTCGGGGGCGGGGATGTAGAACTCGCGGTCGAGGATCGAGTAGCGCGCCGAATACTCGTTCACGTTCGCCGTGCGGTGGCGGATCCATTGCCGCGCCACGAAGATCGGCAGCTTCACGTGGTACTTGATCTCGCACATCTCGAAGGGCGTCGAGTGGCGGTGCCGCATCAGGTAGCGGATCAGGCCGCGATCCTCGTTGGCGGCCCGGGTGCCGCGGCCGTAGGAGACGCGCGCCGCCTGCACGATCGCCGCATCGTCGCCCATGTAGTCCACCACGCGCACGAAGCCGTGGTCGAGCACGGGGATCGCCTGGAAGAGCATCGCCTCCAGCGACGCCACGGTGGGGCGGCGCGTGCTGCCCTCGGCGGCGCGCGCGGCGTCGATCTCCTGCTGCTGTTCGGCCGTCAGCGCCATGCCGGTCCCCTCTGCGACTCCGGACGCCGAGCGTCACGGACCATGGCTATAGCAGGCCGGCGGAGGCGGACCGAGAGGGGCCTCGCCCCTCTCGGGCTCTCCCCACCAAAGGCCGAAGGGCCTTTGGAAACCGATACTTGAGTGATCGCGGGTCCAGGGGACCGTGTCCCCTGGTGGGGGAGCCCGAGGGGGCAAGCCCCCCTCGCGGGCGGGCCCGTTGGCCGCCGCCCCGGACCGATGCAGCATGGCGCCTTCGTCCGTCCCAGGAACCGCCATGCCCGCCCTCGACGCCATCCGCGCCTTCCACCCCGAGCTCACGGCCATCCGCCGCGACCTGCACGCGCACCCCGAACTCGGCATGGCCGAGCACCGCACGGCGGAGGTGGTCGCCCGGCAGCTCGAATCCTGGGGCATCGAGGTGCATCGCGGCGTCGGCGGCACCGGGGTGGTCGGCGTGCTGCGCAACGGGTCCGGCAACCGCGCCATCGGGCTGCGCGCCGACATGGACGCCCTGCCGATCGAGGAGCTGACCGGCCTGCCCTTCGCCAGCCGGACCAAGGGCGTGATGCATGCCTGCGGCCATGACGGGCACACCACCATGCTGCTGGGCGCCGCACGCTACCTGGCCGAGACCCGCGCCTTCGACGGCATCGTCCACTTCATCTTCCAGCCCGGGGAGGAAGGCTGCGGCGGCGCGCTGGCGATGCTCGAGGACGGGCTGTTCGAGCGTTTCCCCTGCGACGCGATCTTCGGCATGCACAATCGCCCGGGCCTGCCGGTGGGCGAGTACGGCATCCGCCCCGGCCCGACCGCGGCCGGCGGCGCCTTCTTCGACATCCAGGTCTCCGGCAAGGGCGCCCATGGCGCGCGGCCCGAAGCCAGCATCGACCCCGTACTGGCGGCCTGCCACATCACCGCGGCGCTGCAATCGGTGGTTTCGCGCAACCTCTCCCCGCGCGACCCGGCGGTGGTCAGCGTGACCAAGGTGGTGGGCGGGGAGGCCTACAACGTCATCCCCGAAACGGCGACCATCTCCGGCACCGCCCGCTTCTTCACGCGGCCGGTCGGCGAACAGATCGAGGAGGCGATGCGCCGGGTGGCGGACGGCGTGGCCGCCGGATTCGGCGCCAGCGCGACGATGGACTGGCGGCTGATCTTCGCCCCCACCATCAACGATCCCGCCCAGACCGAGGCCTATGCCGAGGCGGCGGCGGAACTGGTCGGCGCCGACCGCGTGGCGCGCGACAGCCCGCCCGGGATGGGTTCGGAGGATTTCTCCTTCATGATGGAGAAGGTCCCCGGTGCCTACATCCATGTCGGCAACGGCGACGGCGCCATGCCGCACAATCCGCGCTACGCCTTCAACGATGAGGCGATTCCCTATGGTGCCGCGCTCTATGCCCGCATCGTGGAACGCGGCCTGCCTAAGGATCGCGAAGGCTGATCGGATTGTCCTCGAAATCCGCGACGCTCTCGCCTATATGAGCCGTGTCACCTCGGTGACTATGGCGATAAACGGCGTATGGAATAAGCGTTGCGGACCCGGGGGCGGTACCCGGCGCCTCCACCATCAACCCCGCCTTGTCAGCGGGTTCTGGGGGCGAAACAGGCTCGACGCGCGCGGTAAAGATACGTCTTTTGCCCGGCATGGTACCGCCGTCATCGGACCAAATCACAAGTGCCAACGACAACAGCCGCGAGGCTGTGGCGCTCGCTGCCTAAATAGGTAAGCGCGGTCCGGGGGGCACCGGGCAACAGAAGCCCCCCACTTCCCTTGGCATCCGTCCCCCTCCTGCACTAGATGGCCCGCATGAGCGACGACGCCGCACCGCCCGAAAGCCTGCTGCCCTACGACACCTGGGCCGAGGAAGCCTTGCGCGAGGTCGCGATCCGCGCGCTCGAGCACGCCGCGGCCGAAGGCCTGCCGGGCGAACACCACTACTACCTGACCTTCCGCACGGACCATCCGGGCACCACGGTGCCGGGCCACCTCAAGGCCCGCTACCCGCAGGAAATCACCATCGTCCTGCAGCACCAGTTCGAGGATCTGGAGGTGGACCGCCAGGCCGGCCGCTTCGGCGTGACGCTGTTCTTCGGCGGCGTGCCTTCCCGCCTGGTGGTGCCCTTCGGGGCGCTGACCATGTTCCACGACCCGCATGTCCGCTTCGGCCTGCGTTTCCCGGCCACGGGCATGGAACCGCCCGCCTTCGAGGACGTGCCGGAGGAGCCGGCGCCCGAGGCGGCCGAGGACCCTGCCACCCCGCCGGCGCCTGCGGCCCCGGCCCAGGTGGTCAGCCTCGACGCCTTCCGGCGGAAGCCCGCGCGCGACGCCTGACCCGCGCCGCGAGGCGCCAGGGACGGCAGGCGCCGTCGTCCCGGTCTTCGCAAGCCCGCCGCGGGTCATCCAGCCGAGGCGCAGGCAAGTCCGAACCGCCCGGCGTGGTGCCCGATCCGGCAGCCCCGCGCCGGTGCTGCCTTGGCCGGGCGGAGCGCCCCCGCCTGCCCTTTCCGCCTGCGGGCCGTTCGTGTCGCCGTCCCGGTTGGCGGCCGGCCCCGCCCTGCGCTAGATGCGCTTCCCCCGAAGGTGGAAGCGCTCCAGCCTTGTTTGAGCGAGCATCTTCACCCGCCCGGGTGATTCCACCCGGACGGGATCTGCTCTAGACCCGCCCCGCGCGCACCCTTTCGCGCGCACCGGAGATTGCGCATGACCCCGCCGCTCGACGCCGCCGCGCCGCCCCGCCCCGAGGGCTTCCTCTACGCGCCGATGTTCCCCCTCGGCGAGGATACGACGCCCTACCGCAAGCTCGACATCGAGGGGGTCTCGGTGATCGAGGTGGAGGGCAAGCGCGTGCTCAAGGTGAAGCCGGAGACGCTGGCGGAGCTCGCCTTCCGCGCCTGCCACGAGGTCTCCCATCTGCTGCGCCCGGCGCATCTGCAGCAGCTCGCGAACATCCTGAAGGACCCCGAGGCGTCGGCGAATGACCGCTTCGTCGCGCTCGACCTGCTCAAGAACGCGAACATCGCCGCCGGCGGCGTGCTGCCCATGTGCCAGGACACCGGCACCGCCATCGTCTTCGGCAAGAAGGGCCAGCGCGTCTGGGTCGAAGGCGATGAGGAGGAGGCGCTGTCCTACGGCGTCGCCCGCACCTACACCGAGACCAACCTGCGCTACTCGATGATGGCGCCGCTCTCGACCTTCGAGGAGACCAACACCGGCAACAACCTGCCGGTCGAGTTCTCCATCATGGCGCAGCCCGGCGAGCACCACGCCGACGAGATGCACCTGATGTTCATCCTCAAGGGCGGGGGGTCGGCCAACAAGACCTTCCTGTACCAGCAGACCCGTGCGGTGCTGAACAAGCCCAAGCTGCTGGCGTTCATCGAGGAGAAGATCAAGACCCTCGGCACCTCGGCCTGCCCGCCCTATCACCTGTCCATCGTGATCGGCGGCACCTCGGCGGAGATGAACCTCAAGACGGTGAAGCTCGGCTCGACCAAGTGGCTCGATGCGCTGCCGACCACGGGCGACAAGTCCGGCCACGCGATCCGCGACACGGAACTGGAAGCCGAGATCCACAAGCTGACGCAGAACCTCGGCATCGGCGCGCAGTTCGGCGGCAAGTATTTCTGCCACGACGTGCGCGTGATCCGCATGGCGCGGCACGGCGCTTCGCTGCCGATCGGCATCGGCGTGTCCTGCTCCGCCGACCGCCAGATCAAGGCGAAGATCACCCCCGAAGGCGTCTTCCTCGAGGAACTGGAGCACGAGCCGGCGCACTACCTGCCCGAGCACACCGAGGACATCCTCGGCGGCGAGGTGGTGAAGATCGACCTCAACCAGCCGATGGACCAGATCCGCGCAACGCTGTCGCAGTATCCGGTGAAGACGCGCGTGTCGCTCACCGGCACCATCGTGGTGGCGCGCGACATCGCCCACGCCAAGCTGCAGGAACGGCTGGATGCCGGCCAGGGCCTGCCGCAGTACATCAAGGACCATCCCGTGTACTACGCGGGGCCGGCCAAGACTCCGCAGGGCTACGCCACCGGCTCCTTCGGCCCGACCACGGCGGGGCGGATGGATTCCTATGTCGAGGCCTTCCAGGCCGCCGGCGGCTCGCTGGTCATGCTGGCCAAGGGCAACCGCTCCAAGCAGGTGCTCAACGCCTGCAGGAAGTATGGCGGCTTCTACCTCGGCTCGGTCGGTGGCCCGGCGGCACGGCTCGCGCAGGACTGCATCAGGAAGGTCGAGGTGCTGGAATACCCCGAGCTCGGCATGGAGGCGGTCTGGCGCATCGAGGTCGAGGATTTCCCCGCCTTCATCGTCGTCGACGACAAGGGGAACGACTTCTACGAGGGGCTGGAGTAGGTCCGGCCCCGCCGGGACGCCACATGGCCCGGCACACGCCTTTGCCGATCCGATCCTCCGGCCGCGGCCGTCATCCGGCGGCCGTCAGCGTCTCATACCAACGGCCGCTATTTGCGACCGCTGGTATCCGGCTTTTCCTGCCCTCAGGCGCCGGGCGCAAACCTCCGGTTTGCTTGGCTTCGCCGGACCACCGGCGGGCCGCATCCGCGGCCTCGGCACGAGTCGAGAACTCGTGCCGCTGGTCTGATACCAACGGCCCTTTGGAATGACCGGTGAGGGCGGAATTGGAGGGGCTCTGCCCCTCCAAGCCACCCCGCCAAAGGCCCGAGGCCTTTGGAAACCATCATCTGGTGCCGCGCGGTTCAGGCAGTCCGATCGCTACGGGCGCGTTTCGTGCGCAAGGGCGGGTTTCGGCATTGATCCTGACAGTGGCGCACGGCGCCAGGTATCGGTTTCCAAAGGCCTCGGGCCTTTGGTGGGGAGAGCCCGAGAGGGGCAAGGCCCCTCTCGGTTCCACAGATCAGGCAAACGGGCCATTGGTATGAGAGCCCGCTTGAGAATGCGCCATTCGGCCCATTCTCGTGTCCGGCACCGGCCCGCACCCCCGCATGCCGGCACGCTTTGCCGGGATCGTCATGCCACCGCGGCTCCTCGTCATCGTGACCTGCATCGTCTGGGGCGCATCCGCCGCGCTCGCGCCCGGCATCCTGGGCGAGGCCCCGACTGCCAGCCCGGCCGACCGGGCCACGTCGTGGC
The DNA here is from genome assembly GCF_018129005.1 of Neoroseomonas eburnea. Classification (GTDB taxonomy): domain Bacteria; phylum Pseudomonadota; class Alphaproteobacteria; order Acetobacterales; family Acetobacteraceae; genus Neoroseomonas; species Neoroseomonas eburnea. The sequence goes on along the minus strand of NZ_JAAEDL010000017.1, from coordinate 17,260 downwards.
CGGTCGCCTCCCCCATCCTGCTGGTCGTGCTGCCGATCGTGCGCCGCCTCGTCGCGCCGCCCGCGCGATGACAGTATGGGGGCCCGAGGAAGGAACACCGATGCTCCAACTCCGCCCGAACTGCGAATGCTGCGGCCGCGACCTGTCGCCCGAGAGCCGCGACGCGCTGATCTGCTCCTTCGAATGCACCTGGTGCGTGGACTGCGCCCGCACCAAGCTGCCTGGCGGGCTCTGCCCGAACTGCGGCGGGGAGCTGGTGCGCCGGCCGATCCGCCCGGCGGCGAAGCTGGAGACGTTTCCCGCCTCGAAGGACCGCATCCACCGGCCGGACCGCTGCGGCGGCCCGGTCACCGCCTGACCAGCCCCGGAGACGCCCCATGACCGAACGCCGCCTGATCTCCTCCGGCTCGAAGTTCGAGGAGGAGATCGGCTACTCCCGCGCCGTCGTGATCGGCGACGATGTCTGGGTTTCCGGCACCACCGGCTACGACTACACGACCATGACCATCCAGCCGGATGTGGCGGCGCAGGCCGAACAGACCTTCCGCAACATCGCCGCGGCTCTGGCGCAGGCGGGGGCGACGCTCGACGACGTGGTGCGCGTGCTGTTCATCGTGCCGGACCGCGCCGACTGGGAACCCTGCTGGCCGGTGGTGAAGAAATACCTTGGCCGCGCGAGGCCTGCCTCCACCCTGATCCATGCCGGGCTGCAGACCGATGCGATGAAGATCGAGATCGAGGTCACCGCCCGCCTCCCGAAGAAGGCCTGAGCCCGCATGCGCTTCGCCGTCGATCGCCTCGACCACCTGGTCGTCACCTGCCGCGACGTGACCATCTCCGCTTCCTGGTACCAGCGCGTGCTCGGGATGGAGGTCGAGGAATTCGGCCACCATCGCCGTACCGCGCTGAAGTTCGGCGGGCAGAAGATCAACCTCCGGCCGGTCGAATCCACGCAGCAGGAATGGTGGACCGGCGCGGCGGGCGGCGTGCCGGGGACCGAGGATCTCTGCTTCATCGTGACGGTCAGCGCGGAGCAGATCATTGCCCATCTCCAGCGTTGCGGCGTCGCGGTGGAACTCGGCCCGGTGGCGAAGGACGGGGCGCTCGGCCCCATCACCTCCGTCTATTGCCGCGATCCGGACGGCAACCTGATCGAGATCGCGACCTACGGCGAGCCCGACTGATCCCGACGGCCATCTTCGGTGGCCGACGGCATGTGCGCCGCGCCGTCAAGCGCCGGGCGGCGCCTTCAGTACTGCAGCTTGCGCGGCAGGTCCTTCGCCGCGGCGATCCAGCCTTCGACCGCGGCCAGGCCCGGCGCCTGGCGCACCAGCTTCTTCGCGGCGTTGACGGTCTCCATCGCGGCGTACAGGTTGGCGGCCTTGCGCTGCGCCAGCTCGGGCACGGTGTCCACGCCGGCGGCCTCGAGCAGGTCGGCATATTCCTCGCCGATGCCCTTCACCCGCATCAGGTCGGCACGATTGGCGAATTTCAGCACCAGCGCATCGGGGATGCCGGTCGCGGCCGCGAGCGTCGCGCGATCCTTCGGCGTGGCGCATCGGGCCAGCAGCGCGTCGGTGTCCTTCACCCCGGCCGCGCGCAGCTTGTCGCCATAGACCTTCCCGATGCCCTCGATCTCCTCGATCCTGTAGGTCATCGGCGCGGCCTCCCGTGATCTCGATTCGATGGCGACAGGATAACGTTGCGCCCGGCAGGCCGGGCACCAAAATCCGCAGCGGAGCCCCGGCATGACAGCTACCCGCACCGAGACCGATTCCCTCGGCACCATCGAGATCCCCGCCGACCGCTACTGGGGACCGCAGACGGAACGCGCCCGCGCGCTGTTCCGCATCGGCGATGCGCGCCTCGACCCCGGCGTGATCCGCGCCACCGGCCTGCAGAAATGGGCCTCGGCGGAGGCCAACCGCCGCCTCGGCGAACTGCCCGAGGCGATCGCCGAACCGATCAAGGCCGCCGCGGCGGAGGTGGAATCCGGCGCCCGCGACGCCGACTTCCCGCTGCCCGTCTGGCAGACCGGCTCGGGCACCCAGACCAACATGAACGCGAACGAGGTCATCTCCAACCGCGCCAACGAGATGCTCGGCCAGAAGCTGGGCAGCCGGAAGCCGGTCCACCCGAACGACCACGTCAACCGCGGCCAGTCGTCGAACGATTCCTTCCCGACGGTGATGCACCTCGCCGCCGTCCATGCCGTGCGGCACCGCCTGCTGCCGGGCCTGACCGCGCTGCACGCGGCGCTGACCGCCAAGGCTGCGGAGTATGCCGGCATCGTGAAGCTCGGCCGCACGCATCTGATGGATGCGGTGCCGGTCACCCTCGGCGGCGAGTTCGCCACCTGGGCGCGCCAGGTCGAGAACGGCATCGCCCGCGTGGCGGACACCATCCCGCGCCTGCTGCTGCTGCCCCAGGGCGGCACGGCGGCGGGCACCGGGCTCAACCGCCATCCCGATTTCGACGACGCCTTCTGCGCCATCGTCGCCGAGCGCACCGGGGAGGCCTTCGCGCCCAACCCCGACAAGTCCGAAGGCATGGCCGCGCACGACGCCTTCGTCGAACTGCACGGCGCGCTGAACACGGTGGCGGTGTCGCTGACCAAGGTCGCCAACGACATCCGCCTGCTCGGCTCCGGCCCGCGCGCCGGCATCGGCGAGCTGGTCATCCCGGCGGACGGGCTTTCCTCCAGCATCATGCCCGGCAAGACCAACCCGACGCAGAGCGAGGCGCTGACCATGGTCGCCGCCCGCGTCATGGGCAACCACACCACCGTCACCTTCGCAGGCAGCCAGGGGCATCTGGAACTGAACGTCTTCAAGCCGGTCATCATCCAGGCCGTGCTGGAGAGCACGACGCTGCTCGGCGACGCTGCGCGGTCCTTCGCGACGCACATGGTGGCGAAGCTGGAACCCAACCGCGCGCGCATCGCCGACCAGGTGGCGAAGTCGCTGATGCTGGTCACCGCGCTCAATCCCCGCATCGGCTACGATAAGGCGGTGCAGATCGCGAAGCTGGCGCTCGCCGAGGATCTCACGCTGAAGGACGCCGCCGCCCGTCTCGGCCATGTCGCGCCGGAGGATTTCGACCGCTGGGTGCGGCCCGAGGACATGCTGCGCCCCGGCGGCACGCTGGAGGGCGGCGGGTGAAGCCGCATCTGGCCAAGCGCTCCTTCTCGCTGGCCGGGCACCGCACCTCGGTCGCGCTGGAGCCGGAATTCTGGGCGGTGCTGGACGCCGCGGCGAAGGCGCGCGGGCTGAGCCTCGCCGCGCTGGTGGCGGAACTCGACGCCGGCCGGGCCGCCGACGGCGCGCCACTGGCCAGCACGCTGCGGGTCTTCGCGCTGCGCGCGCAGCGCGTCTAGAGCGGTTTCCGTTCGCCTTGGCTCACGGCAACCACTCCAGCCTTTTGTTTTCGCGAGCATCTTTGCCCGATCAGGTGATTCCACCTGATCGGGATCTGCTCTAGCCGGGCGGAAATGGCGGCATGGCGCGCGGGGCTGGCGGGGCGACCGCGCGCGATGCCAGGATTCCGTTACCGGACCAGCGGAAGGGCCGACCGGCATGAGAGGGCCTCCGCCCCTCTCAAACTCTCCCCGCCAAAGGCCGAAAGGCCTTTGGAAACCAATGGTTCAGGGCGATAGGGCCCGAGGGACGCACGCTCGTTCTTGGAGGACGCCCGAAGGGCAAGGCAGCTCGATGGACTGCCGCGGCCGCCATTCGGCCCGGCGCCAAGTCCCGGTTTCCAAAGGCCTTTCGGCCTTTGGCAGAGGGGGTCCGGGGGAGACGGCGTCTCCCCCGCCTCACCGTTCCGCCCGCCACCGCGCCCAGGGCGCGATCTCCGGCTGCCGCCGTGGCGTCTCCGCCGGCCCGGTCACGCGCAGCGCGATCGGCGGCGCCTCGGCCGGCCCCGGCCGCACCAGGAAGCGCAGGTCGAGGTTCCCCCGCGTCAGGTCCACGCTGCCCTCGATCCCGCCGGTCATGCCGCCTTCCCCAGCGATTCGCACGCCTTCGAGCGTCACCACGCCCGCCGCGGCGCGCCAGCCGCCTTCCATCCGTTCCAGCGCCGTCGCGCCGCCGTCCAGGGCGGCGCGCACGCCCTCCTCCGCCGCCACGGCGTCCTCCAAGGCGGCGGCGCCCGCCGCGGCCCCCAGCGCCACCCCGGCGAGCACGCCGTCGGCCACCGCGAAGCGCCCCTCCCCCGTGAGCGTCGCCAGCAGGGCGGCGGGCGCGTGGCCGGCGGCGGAAAAGCGCCCCTGCGCCTCCAGCCTGCCGGAGGCGAGATCGAAGGGCGGGCCGAACAGCGGCCCGGTCAGCGTCACTCCGGACACGCCGAGCGCACCTTCCAGCACCGGCGGCTGCGCCGAGGCATCGAGCGCGATCCGCCCCTCCAGCACGCCGCCGCCGAGCCCGGCGCGCAGCTCGTCCAGCCCGAGACGCCCGCTCTCCAGCCGGAGCTGCGCCGTCGCGTCGCGCAACGCCGGCAGGTCAGGGGAGGCAACCTCCACCGCCGTCACCGCGATATCGGCGTCCATGCGGCCGAGCGCCGCGAGATCGAGCGGTTCGGTCCCGCGCAGCGGCAGGTCGGGCAACGGCAGGCGCTCGGCGGCGAGGCGCCCGGTCAGCCGCGGCCGCGCGCCGTTGAGCGCCAGCGCGAGCTGCCCGCGCGCGCGCAGCCCGCCGGCGACGAGTTCCAGGCTCTCCGCGCCAACGCCGGCCGGCCCGCCGGAGAGCGTCGCGATCAGCGAGAAGGAGCCCTCCCCGAGCCAGGCCGGCGCCTCCTGCGCCCCAAGCAGCATCGCGAGGCGCGGCGCGCCGGGATGGCGCAGCGTCAGCGAGCCGCCGGCGCGGCCCTGCGGCAGGTTCGCATTGGCCTGGCCCTCGAAGCGCAACTCGCCGAACTCGCCCTCGGCGGCGAGCGCCAGGGCCTCGGCCGGCCCGCCCCCGGTGAGCCGCAGCCGCAGCGGCAGCGGCCGCAGACCCGCGGGCAAGGCTGCCGGCGGCGCCAGCGCCTCCGCGAGCGGCCCCAACGCGGGAGCCGCCACTTCCAGCCCGAGATCGGCGAAGCGCGGCGCGCTGCCGAGCGTGACGCTTCCCGCCAGGGAGAGATCCGCGCCGCCGACCCGTCCCGAGAGCCGCCGCAGGCCGATCCGCCCGCCCTCCAGCACGGCATCGAGCGCCGCGCGTTCGGTGGCGATGCCTCGCCAGGCGAGGGTTTCCGCTGCGATGCGCAGGTTCGCGTCGAAGCCCGGCGGGACGCGCAGGGCCTCGGCCCAGGCGGCGGGCGCCGGCAGCAGCCCGTCGAGGTCCAGCCGATCGAAGGACAGGCCGAGGCCGAGCGCCGGGCGGGCGCCGAAGCGCAGCACCCCGGCACCACTGATCCGCGCCCCGTCCAGCACCGCCGCGAGGTCCTGGACGCCGAGCTGCGCCTGGTCGAGCCCGAGCCGCGCGCGCCCTTCGAAGGCGCGCAGCCGGGCCGGATCGTAGCGGTCCACCGGCAGGCCGAAGGCGGCGATCGTCGCGCGCAGGCTCGGTCCGGCGAAGCGCAGGGCGAGCTCCAGCCGCGCGCCCGTAGCCGTGCCCTCCGCCTCGACCTGGGCTTCCCCCGGCAACAGGGCGGAGAGGCCCGAGAGCACCAGCCGCCCGTTCTCCCGCACCACGCCGCCGCGCAGCCGGCGCAGCGTCTGGCCACGGAAGGAGGCCGCCTCGGCGGAGAGGTCCAGCCCCACCGGCAGGGGCGGCGGCTGCGCCCCGCGCAGCGCGGCGATCCAGGCATCGAGGTCGAGCCGGGCCAGCGCCAGCGCGATGTCGAGCCGCGGCGCGGGCGCGAAGCGGAAGGTGGCGGCACCTCGCCCGGTCACGCCACCGAGGTCGAGGGCAAGGTCGTCCGCCGCCGCGATCTCGGCCGTGACGGTCAGCCGGCCGCTGGCGCGGAACGACCCGGCCGGGGAGGCGATGAGCGCGGCGAGGTCGGTGCCGGAGGCCTCGACCCGGCCTTCGAAGCCGCCCTCCCCCACCAGCACGCCGCGGGCGGTGGCCGTCGCGCCCTGCGAGGCCATGGCGAGGTCGAGCGTCGCCACGCCATCGAAGCCGGGTCGGCCGATCACCGCCTCGAAGCGCACCGGAGCGCCGCGCCAGGTGAAGCTGCCCTCGGTGCGCACGGCATCGAGCGGGCCCGGCACGGCAAGGCGCGCGGCGACCCCATCCAGCACGGCGCCGCCGACCGCGACGCGGCTGTCCTCGATGCGCGCGTCGAAGCCGGTCAGCCAGGGCGGCGGGCGCAGCGCGCCGATGCTCTCGGGCGGCCAGGGCAGGTGGATATCGGCGCCGACCAGCACCAGGTCGCGCGGCTCCACCCTTCCCGCCAGCAAGGGCAGCAGGCCGAGACGGAGATGCAGTGCGCGCGCGGAGACGCCGATCTCCGCGCCATCGGTCCCGCCGACGCGGACGGCCTCGGCCTCGACCATCGGCTGCGGCAGCAGCGTCAGGCGGAGCGGCCCTTCCAGCGTCACCGGACGGCCGAGCCGCGCGCTGGCGATCGCCGCCACGCGGTCCCGCTGCGCCTCCCAGTCCAGCAGGCGCGGCCCGATCCAGGCGGCGAGCAGCAGCGCCGCCGGCAAGGCGAGGAGGAGGAGGCGCTTCCTCACCCGGCGGGCACCCCCCAGCCGCCGCCGCCCGGCGTCTCGAGGCCGAAGATGTCGCCCGGCTGCAGGCTGGCGCGGTCGCTGCCCTTCAGTGGCTGCACGCTGCCGTCGGCGCGCTCCACCCATTGCCGCCCGGCGGCGCCGTCCAGGCCCCCTTCGAGGCCGTGCGGCGCGACGGTGCGACGGGAGGCGACGATGACGGCCTCCATCGGTCGCAGGAAGCGGATGCGGCGGCGGGACCCGTCGCCGCCATGCCACCGCCCCGCACCGCCCGAGCCGCGGCGGATGGAGAATTCCTCCAGCCGCACCGGGTAGCGGAGTTCGAGGATCTCCGGGTCGGTCATGCGCGTGTTGGTCATGTGCGTCTGCACCGGGCCGGTGCCGTGGAATCCCGGGCCGGCGCCGGTGCCGCCGCAGATCGTCTCGTAGTACTGGTAGGTGGCATCGCCGAAGAGAAGGTTGTTCATCGTCGCCTGCGCCGACGCACAGGCGCCCAGCGCGGCCAGCACCGCGTTGCAGGTCATCTGGCTGACCTCGGTGTTGCCGGCGACCACCGCCGCGCCGGGCCGCGGGCTGAGGAAGGTGCCGTCGGGGATCACGATCTCCAGCGGCTTGAGGCAGCCGTCGTTGAGCGGGATGTCCTCGCCCACCAGGCAGCGGAAGCAGTAGAGCACCACGGCGCGGCAGACGGCGGAAGGCGCATTGAAGTTGTCCGGCCGCTGCGGCCCGGTGCCGGTGAAGTCGATCACCGCGCGGCGCTGCGCGTGGTCGACGCGGACGGAGACCTTCAGCGGCGTGCCGTCGTCGATGAAGGTGGCGAACTCGCCATCCGGCAGGCGTTCCAGCACGCGGCGGACGGATTCCTCCGCATTGTCCATCACGTGCTTCATGTAGGCGCGCACGGTAGGCAGGCCGAACTCGGCGACGGCGCGCTGGAGTTCCTGCACGGCCTTCTCGTTGGACGCGACCTGCGCCTTGATGTCGGCGACGTTCACGTCCGGGCTGCGCGCCGGGTACTTCGCCCCGGCCAGCACCGCACGGAACTCGGCCTCGCGGATGGTGCCGCCATCGACCAGCAGGAAGTCGTCGATGACGACGCCTTCCTCCTCCAGCGTCTTCGACCCTGGCGGCGTCGAGCCCGGCGTCAGGCCGCCGATGTCGGCGTGGTGGCCGCGGCTGCCGACGAAGAACAGGATCTCCGCCCCCGCCGCGTCGAAGACCGGGGTGATGACGGTGATGTCGGGCAGATGCGTGCCGCCGTTGGACGGGTTGTTGAGCGCCACCACGTCGCCGGGCTTCAGCGTGGACCGGCGCGAGCGGATCACCGTCCGCACGCTCTCGCCCATCGCTCCCAGATGCACCGGCACATGCGGCGCGTTCGCCACCAGGTAGCCCTCGGCGTCGAAGATGGCGCAGGAGAAGTCGAGCCGCTCCTTGATGTTCACGGACAGCGAGGTGTTCTGCAGCACCGCGCCCGCCTGCTCGGCGATGTTCATGAACAGGTTGTTGAACAGCTCCAGCATCACCGGGTCGGGGCGCGAGGCATCGGCCAGGCGCGCGGCCTCGCGCTGCTCGGTGCGGCGCAGGACGAGGTGGTTGCGCCCGGTGACTTCCGCGGTCCAGCCGGGCTCGACGACCGTGGTCGCATTGGCCTCGCGGATCAGCGCGGGGCCCTTGAGCCGGTCGCCGGCATGCAGCGCCTCGCGGTCATAGACCGGGGCGGCGTGCTCCGTACCCTCGGTGAAGAGCGGCACGGTGTCGATCGCGGCCGGCACCTCGCCGGGCCGGCGCGCGGGCAGCGCGGCCTCGTCGACCTGCTCGCCGGGCATGGTGACCTCGGCGATGCAGGCTTCCACCACCACCGGGCGTTCCGGCGTGGCGAAGCCGAAGCGGCGGCGATGCGCCTCGGTGAAGGCGGCCAGCACCTCCTCATGCGCGCCGAAGGCGACCGGCAGGAAGGCATCGGTGCCCGCGTAGCGCAGGTGCAGCCGGCGCGCGACCTTGAGCCGCGCCGCGTCGGCACCCTGGCGGATCAGCTCCGCGCGGCCGTCCTCGGCCAGCGCATCGAGCCGCGCGGCGAGGTCGGCCATGCCGCCCGCCGTCAGCGGCGCCTCCACCGCGCCCTCGCGGATCGCCGCCTGATCCGCCAGTCCCATGCCATAGGCGGAGAGCACGCCGGCGAAGGGATGGATGAACACCGTCTCCATGCCGAGCGCGTCGGCGACCAGGCAGGCGTGCTGCCCGCCCGCGCCGCCGAAGCACTGCAGGGCGAAGCGCGTGGCGTCGTGGCCCTTCTGGATGCTCACCTGCTTGATGGCGTTCGCCATGTTGGCGACGGCGATGCGCAGGAAGCCCTCGGCGACCTTGCGCGGATCCTGCGGCGTGCCGGTGGCTGCGGCGATCTCCTCGGCCAGCGCCGCGAACTTCGCGCGGACGACCTCGGCATCCAGGGGCTGGTCGCCATCCGGGCCGAAGATCGCCGGGAAATGCCGCGGCTGGATCTTGCCGACCATGACGTTGGCATCCGTCACGGCAAGCGGCCCGCCACGGCGGTAGCAGGCCGGCCCCGGCACCGCGCCCGCGGAATCCGGCCCGACGCGCATGCGCGCGCCGTCGAAATGCAGGATGGAGCCGCCGCCCGCCGCGACCGTGTTGATCGCCATCATCGGCGCGCGCATGCGCACGCCGGCGACCTCGGTTTCGAAGGCGCGCTCGAACTCGCCGGCATAGAGGGCGACGTCGGTGCTGGTTCCCCCCATGTCGAAGCCGATGATGCGATCGAACCCGCCCATCCCGGCGGTGCGCGCCGCACCGACGATGCCGCCGGCGGGGCCGGACAGGATCGCATCCTTGCCCTGGAAGCTACCGGCCTCGGTCAACCCGCCGTTCGACTGCATGAAGTACAGCCGCACGCCCTTGTCCGGGCCGGCCGATTCACGCCTCCCGCCTGCGGCGTCCGGCGAGCGGACGGCCTGCAGTTCGGAGGCCACCTGGTCGACATAGCGCCGCAGCACCGGCGACAGATACGCATCGACCACCGTGGTGTCGCCGCGCGGCACGATGCGCGGCAGCGGGCTCGCCTGGTGGCTCAGCGAGACCTGGGTGAAGCCTTCCTCGCGCGCGATCGCGCCGATCCGCTGCTCATGCTCCGGATGTGCCCAGGCATGCATCAGCACGATGGCGACGGCGCGGATGCCTTCGGCGAAGGCGGCCTTCAGCGCGGCACGCGCGGCGTCCTCGTCCAGCGCCTCGATCTCCGCCCCGTCCACCGCGACACGGCCGCCGATCTCGGCGACGCGCTCATGCAACAGTTCCGGCAGCCGCACATCGAGGTCGAACAGGCGCGGCCGCGCCTGGTTGCCGATGCGCAGCATGTCGCCGAAGCCGCGGTTGACGATCAGCAGCACCCGCTCGCCCTTGCGCTCCAGCAGCGCATTGGTGGCGACGGTGGTGCCCATCTTCACCGCCTCGATGGCGCCGGCGGGCACCGGCGCGCCCGGCGCCACGCCGAGCGTCTCCCGGATGCCGGCCACCGCCGCGTCACGGTAGCGCTCCGGATTCTCGGACAGCAGCTTGCGCGTCGTCAGCCGCCCCTCCGGATCCCGCGCCACGATGTCCGTGAAGGTGCCGCCACGATCGATCCAGAACTGCCAGCCGGCCATGCATCCACCTCATCCGCGGCCCCGCCGCCCCGGGGCCGCGTGCCCGGCCCGCAGCCGCGCGGCGGCCCGTCCTGGCAATAGAGACGCGCCGCGCGGGCGGCAAGGCAGCGCGCCTGACGCCCGGGCGGCTTTGTGCTAGCACTCACCCGAGAGGTGCATGCGCTTTGAGCTTCTGGGGAAAGATCCTGGGCAGCATGGCGGGCTTCGCCATGGGCGGGCCGGTCGGCGCCATGGTGGGTGCCGCGCTTGGCCACGCGGCCGACCACGGCGCCATGCCGGGCCCCGGGCGCATCCCGCCCAACGCCGCCGACATGGTCCACATGCTGGGCGGCAAGGAGAACCTGTTCTCCTTCGCCGTCGTCGTGCTCGCGGCCAAGCTCGCCAAGGTGGACGGCCCGGTGAAGCGGGCAGAGATCGACGCCTTCCGGCAGATGTTCCGCGTGCCGGAGGAAGGGCTGCGCGAGGTCGGACGCCTGTTCGACCAGGCGCGCGAGGATGCCGAGGGATGGGAACCCTTCGCCCAGAAGCTCGGCGAGGCCTTCGCCGACAACAAGGCGATGCTCGAGGACGTGCTCGCCGCCCTGGTGCGCATCGCCCGCGCGGACGGGCCGGTCACCAGGTCCGAGGGCGACATGCTGCGCGGCATCCATGCGCGCTTCGGGCTCGACGCCGCGGCCTGGCAACGCGCCAAGGGCGGCACGCCGCGCGGCGCCCCGGCACAGCAGATGGAGGATCCCTATCCGGTGCTGGGGCTGACGCGCGAAGCCTCCGACGAACAGGTGCGGGCAGCCTGGCGGCAACTTATGCGGGAGAACCATCCGGACAGCCTCGCCGCACGCGGCGTGCCGGAGGAATTCGTCAAGCGCGCCACGTCGAAGGTCGCCGACATCAACGCGGCCTGGGACCGGATCAAGCGGGAACGCGGGCTGTGACGAAAGGTCGGGGGGAGCGAACTCCCCCCGCATCCCCCCTCCTTCTTTCCGAACCCGGGCCGATGCACGCGGCGGTGCCGCTCCATGTCCGGGACGCGCCGAGCCCCAACCAGGACGGGCGGCCGGAAGGCACGCCGGTCGACATGCTCGTGCTGCACTACACGGGGATGCGCACGGGAAAGGAGGCGATCGACCGGCTGCGCGACCCGGCGGCCAAGGTCTCCTCGCATTACGTCGTGGAGGAGGACGGCACGATTTTCCGCCTGGTGGCCGAAGACCGGCGCGCCGCCCATGCCGGCATCTCCCATTGGCGCGGGCATGCGGCGCTGAATGGGCGCTCCATCGGCATCGAGATCGTCAATCCCGGCCACGAATGGGGCTACCGGCCCTTCCCCGCACTGCAGATGGCCGCCGTCTGCGACCTCTGCCTCGACATCCTGGCGCGGCACCCGATCCCGGCCCGCAACGTCGTCGGGCACAGCGACATCTCGCCGGACCGCAAGCAGGACCCGGGCGAGCTCTTTGACTGGGAAGGCCTGGCTGCGAACGGCGTCGGGCTGTGGCCGAAGGCCGATCCACCGCCGCCGCCGGACAGCGAGACGCTGCCGCTGCTCGGCGCCATCGGCTACCGCACGGACCTGCCGCTCTCCGTGCTGCTCACCGCCTTCCAGCGCCACTGGCTGCCGCAGCGCACCGATGGCATCGCGGATGCCGGGACGCGCGCGCGCCTCGCCGCCGTGGCCGCGCTCTGCCGCTGACGGCATGCGCGACGCCGCGGACCTCGCCCGCTTCGTCGCCGGCCGGCCGGCGATGCTCGACCGGCTCGCCACCGTCGCCGCCCATGGTCCGCCGCACGCCTGGATCGGTGCCGGCTTCCTGCGCAACGCGGTATGGGATGCGCTGACCGGCCGCGACCCGGATGCCATTCCGCCCGCCGATCTCGATGTGGTGTTCCATGACGCGGCGGATGCCTCGCCGGAGCGCGATGCGGCGGCGGAAGCGGCCCTCTCCGCTGCCGCGCCGGGCCTGCCCTGGTCGGTCGCGAACCAGGCGCGCATGCACGCCCGCAACGGCCATGCGCCCTATCGCGACCTGGCTGAGGCGCTGGCGCATTGGCCCGAGACCGCGACCGCCGTGGCTGCGCGCCTCGGCCCCCGCGGCGTGGAGATCCTCGCGCCCCACGGCCTCGAGGACCTGTTTGCGCTGATCGCCCGCCCGACGCCTGCGCATCGGGCGCAGCCGGCGGCGATGCTCGCCCGCATCGCCGCCAAGGCCTGGACCACCCGCTGGCCCGCCCTGCGCCTTCTGGCGGAGTAATGCCAGCGGCACGGGTTCTTGCCTCGTGCCGAGGCCGCGAAGGCGGCCCGCCGGTGGTCCGGCGAAGCCAAGCAAACCGGAGGTTTGCGCCCGGCGCCTGAGGGCAGGAAAAGCCGGATACCAGCGGCCGCAAGTAGCGGCCGCTGGTATAACGGATTCCAAGGGCCTTTCGGCCCTTGGCGGGGAGAGCGCGAGAGGGGCGGCGCCCCTCTCGCATCATCGTCACCTGCCGTGCTTCCACCACGGCAGCACCTGCCCGGTGCCCTCGCGCCCGTGCCGGATCGCCTGCTCGACCTCGCTGCGGACGATGCCGATGTCGCGCAGGATCCGGTCATCCATCTCGCCGATCAGCCGGCGGGCCCGTCGGCGTTCCATGGCATCGACCGCCTTGAACCACAGGCGCATCAGCGGCCCTGGCCCGGCGACCGTGTCGTGCCCGGCGGGATGCCTTGCGGTCCCGAGGGTGGTTGCGATGCGTTCGACGGACATGGTCGGCTCCATCGGCGCGGGGTTGCGTGTCGCGCCGTACCGGGAAGCCTTGCGCGCATGGCATGGCTCGCGGAAGCGCCTCGCATTCACGCCGGACGTGAGGAATACTCACTGCCATGCGCCCGACCCGCCTGCCCAGCATGGAACAGCTCCGCGCGCTCGACGCCGCGCTGCGCGCCGGCAGTTTCGGGCGCGGCGGCGCCGCGCTCGGCCTGACGCACGGCGCCATCAGCCGCCACATCGCGGCGCTGGAGGAGATGCTCGGCGCGCCGCTGTTCCAGCGCGGCCCGCGGGGGGCCGAACCGACCGCCCTAGGAACCCGCTACCATGCCGAGATCGCCCCTCTGCTCGCCAGGATCGAGGAAGCGACGCGCCGTGCCGCCGCGCGCGGCCGCCGGCGCGCGCAGGACGACGCGGGCGAGGTGCGCGTCGGCGTGGTGCCGACCTTCGCCGCGCGCTGGCTGCTGCCGCGCCTGCCCGCCTTCACCAAGGCGCATCCCGGAATCCGCGTGGACGTGGTGGCGACCACCGAACTGCAGGACCCGCAGCGCAACGGGCTCGATTTCCTCGTGCGCCACGGGCTGCCGCCCTGGCCGGGCCTCGAGGCCGAGCTCCTGATGGCGGAGACGCTGCGCCCGGTGCGCTCGCCGCAGTTCCGGCTGCGCGGCACGCCATCCCTGAAGGCGATCGCCGAGCGGCTGCCGCTGATCTTCGACGTCAACCGGGACCATTGGGCGGGCTGGCTCGCCGCCGCCGGCTGGCGCGGGGAAGCACCGAGCAAAGGCCTGGTGTTCAGCGATTTCACGCTGACGCTCGAAGCCGCGGCGGCGGGGCTCGGCCTGGCGCTGACGCGCGGCGACCTGGCGGAACGCGAGATCGCCTCGGGCCGCCTGGTCTATGCGCATCCCTTCGTCGCCCCCGGGCCGCGCGCCTTCCACCTGGCGAAGACGGTCGGCCCGCTGCGCCGGCCTGCACAGGTGCTGTGGGATTGGATGCGCGCGCAAGCAGCAGCACCCGCTTGACGCGCCGCCCCGCGCGGGCGCACACGAGGCGCGGCGTCAGACGGCCGGGCGGCCGCTGGCCTGCGAGCGATCGCGGGCTGGAGGAAAGTCCGGGCTCCACGGGACTACGGTGCCGGTCAACGACCGGCGGGGGCGACCCCAGGGAAAGTGCCACAGAGAACAGACCGCCGCGGCGTGGCGACACTCCGCGGCAAGGGTGAAACGGTGCGGTAAGAGCGCACCGCGCTTCCGGCAACGGCGGCGGCACGGCAAACCCCACCGGGAGCAAGGCCGAATAGGGGCGGACGGCGAGGCGCGGCAACGCGCTGACGCAGGGGCGGTCCCGCCCTTCCGCCCGGGTTGGCCGCGCGAAGCCCGCAGCGATGCGGGCTCCAGAGGAATGGCCGTCCATGCCCGGCGACGGGCAAGACAGAACCCGGCTTACAGGCCGTCTGGCGCCGCCTTCGTCCGATGCCGGGCACATCCCGGGCAGGCCCCGTGCGCGCTGCCGCCCTCCGGATTCCGCACCGGCCGCTTCCGGGCTGTCCGTGCACGCATGGCAGCGAGCGGCGCCATCGTGGTGTTCGACACCGACTATGCGCTGTGCAGCGGGATGGTGTCGTTCGTCCCCGCCCACGAGCAGGCACCGACCCTGCGCTTCGCCGGCGCCTGGTCGGAAGAAGGGCTGGCGATGGCCGAGCGGCACGGCTTCGCCCGCGCCGATCTCGATGAGACCTTCCCGGTTCTGCACGGCGATCAAGTGCTGGCACGCTCCGATGCAGGGATCGCGGTCCTGCGCCATCTGCGCACACCGTGGCGATGGCTCGTTGTCCTGGGGCTGCTGCCCCGGCCGTTGCGGGATGCCGTCTATGGCTTCGTCGCGCGGCGGCGCTACCGCTGGTTCGGCCGCCGCAGCGACTGCACGGTGGTGCCGGCGGCGCAGCGCCACCGCTTCATCGGGGTGCGCTGCGCGCCGCGCCCGACCTGACCGAGGCACCGGCGGCGCACGTCCGGCGCGACCACCGCTGCGGTGGAGAGGGTGGCGAAAGCGGCCTTGCAGGCCGGTCTGCGACAGGCCCGGTCAAAATCCTTCGCCTTCCCTGAACAATCGATGCAGGCTCTTCTTCCAAGCGCCAGAATTCACAGTGTTTTTCAGGCAACATGCGCGCGGCGAAATGATTCTTCTCCCTTGCTGTCCCGGATTTTCCCGTGTTATCCCATGTCATCCCGTGAGGGTCCCAGAACGCTCGGGGGGGCGAGCGGGACACGGAGCGGGATGGTCGGGCGAGCCGGCGGGGTCGGGGGGCCTCGCCGGCCGCTGATCCAGGGCGGAACAGCAGTTTGGAGCGGCGCCACCCGGCGGCCGCACGCGGGGGGCGATGACCCAGTTCCTGGGCACGCACAAGGGCAAGCTGGACAAGAAGGGCCGCATCTCGGTCCCGGCCCAGTTCCGCGCGGTCCTCGAAGCGCTTGGAACCTCGGACATCGTGCTCTTCCCGTCCTTCCGTCATCCCTGCATCGAGGTCTGGCCGCAGCCCGCCTTCGCCGCCCTGTCGGCCGGCCACACGCAGCTCGACATCTTCTCCGACACCGCCGACAACCTCGCCGCCGCCCTGTTCGCCACCGCCCACCCCGCCCGCCCCGACGGCGAGGGCCGCCTGGTCCTGCCCGAGGAGCTGGTGGCGGAAGCCGGCCTGTCGGAAGGCGTCTCCTTCATCGGCGCCAACCAGTGCTTCCAGATCTGGGACACCGAGCGCGCCATCGCCCATGTCCGCGACGCCCGCGCCCGCGCCCGCGACTTCAAGCTGACCCTGCCGAGCCCCGCCGCCCGACCGCAGGGGGAAGCGCGATGACCGGCCACCTCCCCGTCATGCTGGCCGAGGTCGTCGCCACGCTCGCCCCGCGTGACGACGCGACCTATCTCGACTGCACTTTCGGCGGCGGCGGCTATGCGCGGGCTATCCTCGACTCCGCGCCACGCTGCACGCTCTACGCCATGGACCGCGACCCCGACGCCATCGCCCGGGGCGCCGCGCTGGCGGCGCGATACGCTCCGCGGCTGCAGCTCATCGAAGGCCGCTTCGGCGACATGCTGGAACATCTCGCCGCGCGCGGGATCACCGCGCTCGACGGCGTGGTGATGGATCTCGGCGTCTCCTCCTTCCAGCTCGACCAGGCGGAGCGCGGCTTCTCCTTCCGCGCCGACGGCCCGCTCGACATGCGCATGGAGAAGGAAGGCCCCTCCGCCGCGGACCTCGTGAACACGCTGCCCGAGAGCGAGCTGGCCGACATCCTGTTCCACCTGGGCGAGGAACGCTTCGCCCGCCGCATCGCCCGCGCCATCGTCGAGCGCCGCAAGGAGCAGCGCTTCGAGACGACGGCCGACCTCGCCGCGCTGGTGCGCTCCAAGGTGCCCCGCGATCCCTCCGGCATCGACGGCGCGACGCGCTCCTTCCAGGCGCTGCGCCTCGCGGTGAACGACGAGCTCGGCGAGGTGGAGCGCGGCCTCGCCGCCGCGGCGCGGCTGCTGGCGCCAGGCGGCCGCCTCGTCGTCGTCGCCTTCCATTCGCTGGAAGACCGTATCGCCAAGCGCTTCATGGCGGAGGCCGCCGGGCGCACCGGCGGCGCCTCCCGCCACGATCCCGGCGCGCTCGCCGCGCGCGCCGCGCCGCGCTTCCGCCTGCTGACCCCACGCGCGCTGCGTCCCGGCCCGGCCGAGACGTCGGCGAACCCGCGCGCCCGCTCCGCCCGCCTGCGTGCCCTCGAACGACTGGAGGAGGCCGCATGATCCGCCCCCTGACCCTCGTCACCCTCGCCGCCGCCGCCGGCGCGGGGCTCTACCTCTACCAGGTGAAGCACTCGGTATCGCAGCTCGACCGTGAGCTGCGCGAGATCAACCGCCGCACCGAGCAGGCGCGCGAGCGCACCCAGGTGCTGCGCGCCGAATGGGCGCTGCTGAACGAGCCGGACCGCCTGCGCCAGGTGGCGCAGCGCCACCTGACGCTCGAGCCGATGGCGCCGGCGCAGTTCGTCCGCATGTCGGAGATGGAGCGCCGCCTGCCCGGCCCGCGCAGCTTCGCCGGCACGCCTTCCCTGTTCGCGCCGGTGGAGCCCTCGGGCGACGGCAGCGCCACCGCCATCGCGATCGCCGCCGCGGCGCCGCGCATGCGGCCGGGCAGCGCGCCCGCCGAAGCCCCGGCCGGC